>VYDI01000034.1 GCA_009843505.1 Holophagales bacterium
GGGCTTCGGCCCCCACCCTCCGGTTCGCCCCCGCGCTTCCCCCGCAGGAAGGACACAGGAGCCCAGCCGCGTCGACCGCCAGGAAAGCCTCGTCGCCGATCGCGTTGCCGCAGGCGGGACAGCGGCGGGGCGCGGGAAACACGCCGCTCAGGCGCAGCGTCCAGCACTCCAGGTAGCGCGCCGCGAGCCAGCGGTCGCAGCCGTCGAGCAGCGCCTGAACGGTGGTATCCAGGAGGCGGTAGAGGTGGTTCTCCGGCTCGTCCTCCTGCGCGAAGACCTGCATGTGCTCCGCCAGGTAGGACGACACGAGGATCCCCTCCAGGTCCTCGTGCAGCGCTCTGGCGCTGCGGATCATCTCCGCCTCGCCGATCCGCACGAGTTCACGCTCCGGCTTCTCGAACCAGGTCAGGTGGACCTTGGCGAGCTGCTGCAGCTCGCCGCCGAAGCGGCTGAAGCGCGTCCGGGCGCTGCGAGCGGCACCGCGCTTCAGGCCCCGGTCGCGGCTGAGAAAGACGACGATCCGATCCCGTTCGTGCAGGTCGGTCGTCTGGAGCAGCAGCGCCTCTCCGCTTCGCTGCTTCATGTCCGAACCCGCCGCCGTTCAGCGGACCAGCCAGTCGATCATCAGGGTCGCCAGCCCGAAGTAGACCAGGATGCCGGTGATGTCGCTGCTGGTCGTCACCATGGGACCGGATGCGACCGCTGGATCGATGCCCATCCTCTCGAACGCCATCGGCAGCAGCGACCCGATCAGGGAGGCCAGCACGATCGCCAGGAAGAGCGAACTGGCGACGACCGCGCTGTACGCCGGGTTCTGCTCCAGGAAGGCCGCCACGGCCGCCGCGACGGCGGCGCACACCAGAGCCACCACGAGACCGATCCGGATCTGCTGGAACAGGAACCGGCGCATCCGGCCGCCGCCTTCGCCAATCCGCCCCGTCGCGAGGCCGCGCACGGTCAGCGTCATCGTCTGGCTGCCGATGTTGCCCCCCATGCCCATGACCACCGGCGCGAAGGCAAGGAGGAAGGCCTCGTTGAGCCGGAGCTGGAACTGCTTCATCAGCACGCCGGTCAGGGTGAGGCCGATGAGGTTGATCAGGAGCCAGGGCAACCGGATGCCGGCAACCCGCCAGGCTCGCTCCCGGTACAGCAACTCGTCGTCCGAGGTGCCGACCATCTTGTAGAAGTCCTCTTCGGCCTCCTCCTGCACGATGTCGATCACGTCGTCCACTGTCACCAGCCCGAGCAGGCGGCGTGCCTCGTCCACCACCGGAATCGCCAGGAAGTCGTAGCGCGAAGCGAGCTGCGCTACCTCCTCCTGGTCCGTGTCCGTCTGCGCCGTGACCAGGCCGCGGTTCATGATCTCGCCCAGCGCGCGGCTCGGAACGGAGAGCAGGAGTTCGCGGAGCGACAGCACGCCCACCAGGCGGCCCTCCGGATCGACGACGTAGAGGTAGAAGATCATCTCCACCTCGCCGTGTTCGCGGATCTTGGCGATCGCATCGCCGACCGAGGTGTCCTCCGGCAGGGAGAAGAACTCGGTGTTCATGATCCGCCCGGCCGTGTCCTCCTCGTAGGCGAACTGCGTCTGCAGCTCGTCGCGGTCCGGCCGATCGAGCAGCGCCAGCACCGCCTCCCGCAGCTCGTCCTCCAGGCCGTCGACGATCTCCACGCTGTCGTCGACCGCCAGCGGCGACAGCAGGCCGGCGATCTCGGATGGAGCGAGCTCCTCCAGGAGAGGCCGCCGTTCGCCCGGCTCGAGTTCCAGCAGGACCTCGCCGGCCGAATCCGGATAGTCCTCCAGGGCCAGCCGGACGACGAACAACTGCTCGGTCGGCACCAGTTTCCTGAGCGCGGCGGCGACGTCTCCCGGCCGCACCTTGCTGAGCACCCGGGACAGGTTTCGGCGAGCGCCACGGCGGGCCAGCCGGCGCATCGTGTCGCCCAGAATCTCGACTCGCTGGGTGGACATGACGCGCTGCCAGCCTCTCAGTCGATCTCGAAGACGGCGTCGATCTCGACCGGTACGTTGAACGGCAGCTTGTTCGTGCCCACCGCGAAACGGGCATGCCGTCCCCGGTCGCCGAAGATCTGCACCATGAGGTCGGAAGCGCCGTTGATCACGGCCGGGTGGTTCTCGAAATCGTCGCAGCAATTGACGAAGCCGCCCAGCTTCACGCAGCGCTTCACGCGCTCCAGGTCCCCGTCGCAGGCGGCTCCTACAACGGCCACGATGTTCATGCCGACGAGACGTGCCGCCTCCCGTGCTTCCTCGAGGGAGTAGTCGACGCCTACCTTGCCGCGGTAGGCGAGCTTCCCGCCCTCCACCGGAACCTGGCCGGAAACGAAGACGAGGGAACCGGTGCGGACGAACGGGACGTAGTTGGCTGCCGGCGCCGCAGGATCCGGCAGCTCGATGCCCAGCGCTTCCAGCCGCTCCCTGACCGTGGTCATCCCGTCAGCTCCCGTCGAAGGCGGCGAACAGCTCCTCGAACGCCCTGATCTGGTTGCCCGCCGCCGACGACGGCACCAGGATCGGCGTACGAATCCCGGCGTCGAACCAGCGCTCGACGCCTTCGCGAACTTCCGCGGCCGTCCCGAACAGCGTGCAGTCCGCCAGCCAGCGGTCGGAGAGCAGGCCCGGGATGCGATCCGTCTCCCCTCGCTCGACAGCCCGTTCGACCGCCTCCATCTCCTCGACGTAGCCGGCCGCCTTCCAGTAGTTGCGGTAGTTCGGGAGCAACGCATAGCGGCTCAGGGTCTTGCGGTTGCGCGCCGCCGCCAGGTCGCGATCCTCCGAGATCACGGTCGGGATCATGTTGCCGACGAAGAACGCCGGATCGCCCGCCTTGTCCCCGGCGAACGCCAACGAATGGGCCATCCGGGACCGGGCGCCGTTCGCGAACACCATGCCGTCGCCGATCTCGGCAGCGGTCGCGATCATCCGGTCGCGTAGCGTGGCGAGCACGATCGGCGGCAGCTCGCCCGCGCTCCGCACGGCCTTCACTTCGTCCACGAAGGCGCGGATGTCGGCCAGCGGCTTGCCCACACTCACCCCCAACCGCTTGTGAGCCGGACCGTGGCTGACGCCGACGCCGAACCAGAACCGGCCCTGGGAGACCTCGTGGATGAACGACGCCGTGTTGGCAAACTCGGTCACGTGCCGGGTATAGATGTTGACGATCGACGTGCCGACGTGGATGCGCTCCGTGGACAGCGCGATCGCTTCGCAGAGCGCCAGCCCGTCGCCCATGCTCGGGCAGTAGATGCCGCTGAAGCCGCGGCGCTCGATCTCCGCGGCCAGATCGAGGGTCAGTCGGCGCCGTCCCGGCACCGCGGCGAGAGAGACGGCCGGGAGGCCGTTTCGTGCTTCGGAAGTCGTCGTCATGGCGGCGGCAGGGTATCAGCGTCTACTTGGTCGCGCCGCTCTGTAGCCGTCGCCTGCCGAGTGTTCTTGGGCACCTGCTCAACTGCGATCACAAGAAGCTGCGATACTTCCACGCTCGCGTCAGGTGGGCTTGTTGGACGGACCTCATAGGGGGCCCAGCGTCGTTCCGTGACGAGAGGCCGGATGTGATGGAGGACTGCGATGCCTGTGCCCGAACGAGAGGAGTTTCTTCTACCGGTCCTGAGGGCTCTCGAAAGCGGCCGCGAGACCCACGCCTCTGACATCCAGGAACGGGTCGCAGGTGACCTTGGCCTCAGCGAAGCGGACCGAGAAGAGCGGCCCAAGGACACATCGCCGCATACGAAGCTCGTCAACTACGTCGCTTGGGCCTTCAGTGAGATGGGGACCAAGAGAGCGAGCGGTGCCGGTCTTCTCACTGAAGGCACCAGACCTCGCGTCTACTGTTTGACGTCCGATGGCGCTGACCTCCTCGCAACGAGTCCTTCGCGGCTGACCCGTGATTGGCTCAGGAAGAACTACCCGAAGAGCAAGCAGGGCAAGGAACCGCGGCCGGCCACGGCGCTTGCCGCTCTTTCTCGGCCCGATTCTGACCTCGATCTCCGGGCTGCGTGGGAGCTGGCCGGGAAGAGGATCGAAGACGACGAGGAGGCGCCGCAACGGATAGCAGCGCGCCAGGCCATGCTGGAGGAAGTGAAGGCGTGGCTCCAGTCGGAGCGGTCAAGCCCCGAGTTCATGAAGCTGCTCTGGTACGACCAGAGAGTACTTGGAGACATGGGATCCGGCGAGTACGACCTCACTTCCGCCATAGCCGACGAGCAGTTCCGGGCGAACGTCGCAACAGTCGTCGGCACCCCACTTCCTGAGGATCGCCATGATCGCGTCAAGGCCCTGGAACAGGTGGCCGAGAAACTCATGGAACTGGCTAGACCACACACGGTTCGAGTAGGCGGAAGCGGAAAAGGGGACAAGCCCATCATCCAGACGTGGCGTCTCATGACCGCAGTGTTTCCGCATGACCTGCTTGGTGCCCGGGCATCGGGAGTCAACCCTGCCTACGACCTTGTAGTGCTGTTCAGAGCACTCGGCGGGTTGTCGGCGAGCACTGCGGCCAAGCACAGATGGCTCCTTGATCGTTTGGCCGAGGTCGCTGGCCCAGGATCCGGCCTCTCCGCGAACGACGGCCTGAACGCCGTCTCGCGCCGTATGGAACAAGTCCGGGAGTTGTATCGGATCGTGAGCGAGGACGAGTCCGGGCCGTCAGAGCCCCTCGTGGACCCGGAACCAGACCCCACCGCTTCCTACTCGATGGCCGACGCGATGAAGGACCTGTTCCTGCCCAAGCGTCGATTTCGGGACATCCTCAACAGCATCCGAAGCCACAGGAACCTCATCCTCCAGGGACCGCCAGGCGTCGGCAAGACGTTCATCGCCAAGCGCATCGCTTGGTCTCTCATCGGCCGCAAGGACGACAGCTCCGTCGAGACGGTGCAGTTTCACCAGTCCTACGCTTATGAGGACTTCGTGCAGGGCTTCAGGCCCACGGAAACGGGTGGTTTTCGGAGAAGGGACGGGGTCTTCTTCGAGTTCTGCAAGAGAGCCGAGAATGACCTTGAGACGCCTCACATCTTCATCATCGACGAGATCAACCGCGGCAATCTGTCCCGCATTTTCGGCGAACTGCTCATGCTCCTCGAGACGGACAAGCGCGGTCCCAGGCACGCGGTCCGCCTGACCTACCAGGAGGCGAATGAGAGTTTCTCCGTGCCGAGGAACGTCTACCTCCTTGGCTTGATGAACACGGCCGACCGATCGCTCGCGGTGGTGGACCATGCGCTTCGGCGGCGGTTCGCGTTCGAGGAACTCGAACCCCGGCTCGGGCGGAAGTTCCAGAACCACCTGCAAGACGCGGGCGCCGCCCGCGATCTGATCGACCGCATCGTCGAGGACCTGGAGGATCTCAACCAGGCGATCCGTGGAGACGACGACCTCGGCCACGGCTTCGAGATCGGCCACAGTTACTTCGTGCCGCAGCGTGACGAGAAAGCCGACGAGAACTGGAGACGGCACCGGGTTCGGAGCCAGATCCTGCCGCTCCTTCGCGAGTACTGGTTCGACCGCAGGGATGAGGTCGAGAAGCGGGAGAAACGCCTGCTCGATCTGCCCGATGGCGACTGAGATCCCGGTCGCCAACCTCTTCTATCTCCTTTGCTACGCGTGGGGCCACGCGAAGGAACGCGAGGCCGTCTCGTTGGCCGGCGCGGGCCGCCTGGAACGAATCCAGGACCTCCTGGGAATGGTTCTTGCCCGGGGCGCGTTACGGCTCGTCAAGCGCGGGGTCGATAGGGACTACGTGGAGGTCCGCGCCGACCTCCGGGGCATCCGCGGCAAAGTCGATGCGAGCGAGATGGCCAAGCGAGCACTCCGCAGTCGAGGACTGGCGGCCTGCGAATACGAGGAACTGTCCATCGACGTTCTGCACAACCGCATCCTGCGATCCACTCTGGGCCGCCTGCGTCGGACCCCGAACCTTGACGATGAGGTCCGCCGGGAGGTTCGTTCGGCGTACGGGAGGCTTGCCGGAGTACGAACACTCAGACTGGACCGGGGCGTCTTCGCCCAAGTGCAGCTCCACCGCAACCAACGGATGTACCGCTTTCTGCTGGCGGTCTGCCGCCTGATCCACGAGCAACTCGTGGTCGACGAGCAGTCTGGCGTCCATCGCTTCGTCCGATTGGACGCGGAAAAGAGGCACAAGCTGTTCGAGGACTTCGTCATCGCGTTCTTCAGGCAGGAACAGAAGGGGTTCCGAGTCAACCACCAGGGACGCGGCATCAGGTTCGCGGACGACGGAACGCGGGAGGACCAGCGGAAGTGGATTCCAAGGATGGAAGCCGACGTCATTCTCGAGTCCGACGACCGCCGGATCATCGTCGACACGAAGTGGTACGAGAAGCCTCTCGACGGCCGCTATGGCGGCCGGAAGCTCCGTACCGGGCACCTCTACCAGCTCCTGGCGTATCTGCGAAACCGCACCGTGGCGAAGCCGGACCTACCCCACGAGGGCCTACTGCTCTACGTGCAAGTCGAAGCAGAGTTCAAGATCGATGTCCGGCTCGAAGGCTTCGACATCCAGGCCCGAACGATCGACCTCTCTCAGGACTGGCGGGACATCCACGCCGACATGCTCACACTCCTCGACCGCAACTCGGCGCAGAGCGAGGGTGTTCCGAGGTTCGGCTAGTCGGTCGCTCCCGTGACCGACCACGAAGTTGCGGTGCGGCCGTTTCTACGCCGCTACGTCGACCTGGGCCGCCGTGGTCTGGGGCGGCGGCACCGGGTCGCCGTCGCGGCGCAGACCCTCAAGGTGAAACTCGATGGCTTCGCGCATCAGTCGGATCACCTCGGCGCGCGTGTCCCCAGTCGCGATGCAGCCAGGAAGATCGGGAGCGTAGGCGGCATAGTTGTTCGGCGCTTTCTCGATGACGATGGTGTACTTCACGGGTTCCTCGCTTCCTTGAGACCAGCCTGGCGGAGGATACTGTTCCAAGTGCCAGGGGGCACGTCGTCGTTCAGTTTACCGGGGACGGTCACCTTGCCCGGCTTGGCGGGATGGCGGTACTGCCGGTGGCTGCCCTTGGTTGCGACGAGATGCCAGCCGTCGCGCCGAATGGTGCGGATGGCATCACGAACCTTGGGCATCGGGCGGAGAATCTAGCCGACAAAGGCCGCGTCTGGAGGGCCCGCAATATTGCCTCCAAAGGTGCCTGTCGTTCGGGCTACGCTACGAGCCGCGATGGAGAGACTCGCTCCCGATCAAGTCGGCGCGCTGCTCCGGCCGGGCATGAAGGTCGCGGTCCTGGGCGGTTGCAACGAACCTCGCGGCATCGCCGCGGCGCTCCACGACCAGCCCCAGGCGACCGCCGGCGTGGAGTTCACGGTCACCCGCATTCCCGGCATCGCCTCACCGACCCTCGCACCCTGGGCCGGCTCGACGGTGCGGAGTTTCTTCGTCACGCCCGAGATGCGCGCCGGCTTCGAGGCCGGCTCGGTCCGCTTCGTGCCGATGCAGTACCGGCACGTCTGGGACGACCTCGTGGCGGCGCCCTTCGACCTGGCGATCGCCCAGTTCACGCCGCCGGACGGGAACGGCGACTGCTCGCTCGGTATCGGCGCCGGGTTCCTGCCGGCGCTGCTGGAGCGCACGGAGATCCCCTTCGTCGCGGAGTGGAACCGCTCCCTGCCCCGGCTGCCCGGCGCCCCGACCGTGCCGGCGGACCGTTTCGAGTACGTGGTCGAGACCGACGTCGAACCGCCCACGCTCGCCAGCCGGAGCGGTCCCGTGGCCGAGCGCATCGGCGCCCTGGTCGCGGAGCTGATCCGCGACGGCGACTGCATCGAGACCGGCGTCGGCGCAATCCCGGGCGCGGTCCTGGCCGCCTTGCACGGGCACCGCGACCTCGGCTTTCACTCGGGCCTGCTGTCCGATGGCGTGATGGATCTCGTGGAAGCCGGGGCCGTCACGGGCGCCCGCAAGACGATCGACCGGGGCCGCCTGGTCGCGGCGATGGTCCTCGGCTCACCGCGCCTCTACGACTGGGCGAGCCGCTCCGACCGGATCGACCTGCGCACCGTCGACTACACCCATGACGTGCGGGTGATCGCCCGGCTGGACGACTTCGTCGCGCTGAACTCCGCGGTCGAAGTGGACCTCTTTGGCCAGGTCAACTCGGAGATGGTCCGCGGCCGGCAGATCAGCGGCACGGGCGGCGCCGTCGACTTCATGCGGGGCGCCCGGATGTCCGCCGGCGGACGTTCGATCGTTGCGCTCGAGGCGACCGCCGGTAGAGGCCGCTTCTCCCGCATCGTCCCGGCGCTGCCGACAGCCCACGCGGCCACCGCGCTTCGGACGGACGCCGACACCTTCGTTACCGAGTACGGCGTCGCCGACATGCGCGGGCTGGACCTCGTCGAGCGGGCCCGCCGGCTCGCCCGGATTGCGGCACCCGAGTTCCGGAAGGAGTTGGAGACCCAGGCAACGCAGTTCTGTCGCTAGCAGTCAGCGCGCGACCTGGCCGGCTCCCTACGCCCTCGCGCTCGGCCGCGCGGAGACCGCCTGGTGCCAGCGCAGCAGGTTGGGCGTCTCCTCGGTCACCCGGAACTTGGTGACGCGGCCGAAGTCGATCCCGATCTGGGCCGTGATGTCGGCGATCGAGTACTCGTCGCCGGCGACGAACTCGCGGTCGGCGAGTTCCCGGTCGAGCCAGGCCAGGCGCTTCGTCGCGTGGCTGCGCTGACTCTCGCCGTAGTCCGGGTACTGCTGGATGCGGTCGGCGAAGTACGGGTGAGTGTTGCGGAAGACCTGCATGATCGGCACGGTGATCTCAAGTTCCATCCGGCGCTGCCACATCTCGATGCGGGCGGCCTTCTCGGCGTCGCCTCCGCCCATCAGCGCGGGCTCGGGCTGCAACTGCTCGAAGTAGCGGCAGATGGCGACCGACTCGGCGATGAACGTGCCGTCGTCGAGCTCGAGCACCGGGACGCGGCCCATCGGGTTCTTCTTGCGGAAAGGCTCCTGGCGGTTCTCGGCCTTGCCCACGTCGACCGGCACGACGGGAATCTCGATGCCCTTCTCGGCCAGAAAGATGCGTACGCGGCGGCAGTTGGGGGTGGTGGCGGCTTCGTGTAGCTTCATGAGATCGGACTATCTCCTGGAGATCTGCGGCTGATGTTCAAGGCTTGGGCAATGACGGGAGCGGAGTGTAACCGCATCGGGCAGGGGCTTCGCGAGGGGTCCGCGGGATGACCGAACTCCTGGCCCAGCCGGCCTTCTGGGCGGCCCTGTTCTCGGTGACGCTGATCCAGATCGCGCTCGGCGCCGACAACCTGATCATCATCACGATCATCGCCAACAAGCTGCCGGAGGCGAGGCGCAAGCAGGCAATCCAGTTGGGACTGCTGCTGGCGATGGCGCTCCGCATCGTGCTGCTGCTGATCCTGAGCCTGGTGCTCGGAGCGGCGACCACCGAACTCTGGGACTTCGACGGAACACTGCTCGGCGTCCAGATGGCCGGAACGGTGGACGGCAAGTCCCTGGTGCTCGTGATCGGCGGGCTCTTCCTGATCTGGAAGGGCGTCAAGGAGCTTCGCGTCAAGCTGAAGGCGGTCGAGCACGAAGTCGCGAAGGCGAACAGGTTCGCCGAAGTCGTCGCTCTGATCGTCGGCATGAACCTCATCTTCTCGGTCGACTCGATCCTCACCGTCGTCGGCATGACGGACATCTTCGCGGTCATGGTCGGCTCCGTGCTGATCTCGGTGGCGTTGATGCTGGTCTTCGCCGGCCCGATCTCGCGCTTCCTCAGTTCGAACCCCGAGTTCGAGATCCTCGGCCTGTTCGTCCTCCTGCTGATCGGCTTCGTGCTGATCCTCGAGGCGGGCCACAGCGCTCACATGGTCGTCAACGGCTCCCCCACGCCGTACATCCCGCAGTGGATCGTCATCTTCATCCTGCTCCTGATGTTCGCACTCGACCTCTACCAGAACTGGTGGGAGCGCAAGCGGGACGTGGACACCGTGGCGCTCCACCGCCGGCGCAAGTAGCTCGCGTCTTGCCGGGAACCGGCGCCCGACCGGTGTACGATCGCCGCCCTCGCCTCCTGGCCCGACTCCCCGCGGCGGACGTTCACGAAGACCTACCGGAACCAACATGCCAGAAAACGAGTCGACCAGTTCCTCCCTGCCCACCCTCGCCATGCTCGGCGCCACCGGCGACCTGGGCGGAGGTCTCGCTCGACGTTGGGCGGCCGCCGGCTACACGATCGTCATCGGTTCCCGGTCGCGCGAAAAGGGTGCGGGTTCGGCCGCGGACGTAAACGAGCAGCTTCGAGGGCTGGGGATGCCGGAGACGGTTCGCGGCACGGACAACCTGACCGCCGCCCGGCAGGGCGACGTCGTCGTACTGACCGTGCCCTACGCGTTCCAGCGGGCGACGCTGGAAGGTGTTGGCGAGGCGCTCCAGGGGAAGATTCTGATCGACTGCACGGTGCCGCTCGTACCGCCGAAGGTTGCCCGGGTCCAGCTCCCCGACGAGGGCTGCGCCGCGGTCATCGCTCAGGAGGTCCTCGGTCCCGGCGTACGCGTGGTCTCGGCCTTCCAGAACGTCGGCGCCGCCCACCTCCGCGAGGAGGACGCGGTCGACTGCGACGTGCTCGTCACGGGCGACGACCCTTCGGCGCGCGCGGAGGTCATCGAGCTGATCGAGGCCCTCGGCATGCGGGGCTGGCACGCCGGGCCGCTCGACAACGCTGCCGCCGCGGAGGCGCTGACCTCCGTACTGATCCAGTTGAACCGGAAGTACGGCATTGCGGGCGCGGGCATCCGGATCACCGGCGAACCGACCCGCGCGCCCTGAAGCCTTCCGGCGCGGAACCGCGTTCCGGACCATGCTGAACGTCAAGCCAGTTCCCGGCCTGCCCCGAGTTCGGCCCGGCGCCGATCTGGGCACCCTGATCGCCGCAGCGATGCGTCAGGCTCGCATGAGATTGCGAAACGGGGACGTCCTGGTGGTCGCCCAGAAGGTCGTTTCCAAGGCCGAGGGACGGATGGTCGAGCTGTCCACCGTCGAGCCTCGCGCCGAGGCCGTTCGCCTGGCGAGCGTTGTCGACAAGGACCCGCGGCTGATCGAACTGATCCTCCGGGAGTCGACCGAGGTGCTGCGCACCGCCCCCGGAGTGATCGTCG
Source organism: Holophagales bacterium (assembly GCA_009843505.1). Lineage (GTDB taxonomy): Bacteria > Acidobacteriota > Thermoanaerobaculia > Multivoradales > Multivoraceae > Multivorans > Multivorans azotirespirans. The sequence continues at coordinate 11,147 of VYDI01000034.1, forward strand.
TCGAACACCGACTCGGCCCGGTCATGGCCAACGCGGGCATCGACCAGTCGAACATCCGCGCCGGCGACGACCACGAGTACGCGTTGCTTCTGCCCGAGAACCCGGACGCTTCAGCGGCGGGCCTGCGGGGCGCCTTGGCCGCCCGCGCCGAAGTCCAGAACCTGGGGGTGATCGTGAACGACAGCGTCGGTCGCGCCTGGCGCCTGGGCACTGTCGGAATCGCGCTCGGCGTCGCCGGTATGACCGCGCTGTGGGACCTGCGCGGCGAGCGTGATCTGTTCGGACGGGAGCTCTTGGTCTCGGAGACCGGCGTCGCCGACCAGGTGGCGAGTGCCGCCCAGCTCGTCCAGGGCGAGGGCGCCGAGGGCACTCCGGTCGTCCGCGTCCGCGGTCTGTCTCAACTCGGCCCGCCCCAGACCGCCCGCGCGCTCCTCCGGCCCCGCGACCAGGATCTCTTCCGATGAACTCCCGGCCGGACCGTTGTCTCGCCCTGTCCGGCGGCGTCGGCGGCGCAAAGCTGGCCCTCGGGCTGTCGCGCGTGCTGCCCGGGGAGGCGTTGACCGTCGTCTGCAACACGGCCGACGACTTCGACCACCTGGGCCTCCGGATCTGCCCCGATCTCGACACGGTGATGTACACGCTGGGCGGGATCTCGAACCGCGACACCGGCTGGGGTCAGGCCCACGAGACCTGGTCCTTCCTGGAGGCGCTCACCCACCTCGGCGGCGAGACCTGGTTCCGGCTCGGCGACCGCGATCTGGCGACCCACGTGGAGCGAACGCGACGACTCCGCGCCGGCGAGTCCCTGACCGAAGTGACCGCCGCCCTCTGCGGGGCGCTCGGCATCGCCGCCCGGGTGCTGCCGATGAGCGACGACCCCGTGAGTACGGTCGTGCTCACCGAGACCGGCGAACTCAGCTTCCAGCACTACTTCGTTCGCGATGCCTGCGCCCCGACCGTCTCCGGCTTCCACTTCGCCGGGATCGACATGGCCCGGCCGTCGCTCGCCTTTCTGGAGGCGCTGGAGGACGACGTGACCGCGGCGATCCTCGTCTGTCCCTCGAACCCCTTCGTCAGCGTCGATCCGGTGCTGGCGCTCGACGGTGTCGAGGTGGCCCTGCGCCGGACCGGAGTTCCCGTCGTCGCGGTCTCGCCGATCGTCGGCGGCGCCGCGATCAAGGGCCCCGCGGCCAAGATGATGGCGGAACTCGGGATGCCCGTCAGCGCGGTCGGGGTCGCCCGGCACTACCGGGAACGGGACCTGCTCGACGGCTTCGTGATCGATGATGCCGATGCCGGCCAGGCGGCGGAGATCGAGGATCTCGGCCTTCCCACCCTGGTGACGGGCACGGTGATGGAGACGCTGGCCGACCGCGAACGCCTGGCCAGCGAGACGCTCGATTTCGCTCGCGGCCTCGACCCGCGGCGCGGCGACGGCGCGGAAGCCGGGTCGCCGGAACGGTCCGCGTGACTGCCGGCGGCCTCTGGGCGGTCCTGCCGGTCAAGGCCTGGTCCGAGGCCAAGCGGAGGCTGTCCCCCGTCCTTGGCGCCGGAGAACGGGAGGAACTGGCCCGCTCCATGCTCGATGACGTGCTCGCTGCCGTCGCGGGCGTTCCGGGCATCACGGGCACGCTGGCCGTGACCGCTGACCGCGTCGCGGCGAGGTACCTCGAAGACGCCGGATGCGAGGTCCTGTCCGAACCCAGGCGAGGCCTGAACCGGGCACTCGGCACCGCCGCAGAGGAACTCGGGCGCCGCGGCGAGGCGACGATGCTGGTGCTGCCGATCGACCTGCCCCTGGTGACGGCGGCGGACCTGGAGGAACTCCGCGCCCGGCACCTCGAGGATCGGAGAAGCCAGGCCGGCGAACCCGTGTCGGCAACCGCGGTGACCGTCGCGCCCGACCGGTTCCGTTCCGGGACCAACGCACTCGTCTGCTCGCCGCCGGGCTGCATCCCGTTCCGCTTCGGCGACGGCAGCTTCCATGCCCATCTGCGGGAAGCCGAGCGGGCCGGAGCGGCCCACTCCAGCATCGTGCTGGCGAACCTGGGACTCGATGTCGACCACCCGGACGACCTGGCCGAACTGCTGCGGCTTGACCGTTCCAGCCGGACCGGCCGCCTTCTGCGGAAACTCGGCCTGCGTGGACCCGGCGTGCCGAATCGTCTCGAGAGTCCAAGGAACCGGGACTGATACCGTTCGCTATTCCCAACGGGCGGGCTCAGCGGCCCGCGGCCTGCATCGCCATGTCCCTTCCACTCAGCGCGTTTCTGGACCGTCGCCCGACCCCCGACGAGGCCCGTGCGCTTGCCCACATCGAGCCGGGCACCGGCCTCGAACAGTTGATCGAGACAGCCGGGGAGTTGCGAGACCGGGGTCACGGCGACCTCGTTTCGTACTCGCGGAAGGTCTTCCTCCCGCTCACCCATCTGTGCCGGGACATCTGCCACTACTGCGTCTTCGCCCGGCCGCCGAAGAAGGGCGAGGCGGCGTACATGTCGCTCGACGCCGTGCTGAGCCAGGCCCGACTCGCCGCCCGTGCCGGCTGCAAGGAGGCGCTGTTCACGCTCGGCGACAAGCCGGAGTTGCGGTACAAGGCCGCCCGCGAGGGTCTCGCCGCACTCGGTCACGACACGACGCTTTCCTACCTGCGCGAGGCGGCGGAGCGGGTGCTGGTCGAGACCGGCCTCCTGCCGCACCTCAACCCGGGGCTCATGACGGCGGCGGACATCGAGCATCTTCGGCCCGTGGCGCCCTCCATGGGCATAATGCTCGAGAGCGTCTCCGTGCGGCTGCACGAGAAGGGCCAGGCCCACTACGGCTGCCCGGACAAAGTGCCCGAACGGCGGCTGGAGACCCTGCGGCTCGCCGGCGAAGCGCGGGTGCCGTTCACCTCCGGCATCCTGATCGGAATCGGCGAAACTCGCGAGGAACGGATCGACGCCCTGCTCGCCCTGCGCGATCTGCACGACGGGTACGGCCACATCCAGGAGGTCATCGTCCAGAACTTCCGCGCCAAGCCGGAGACCCGGATGGCCGACGCGCCCGAGCCGACGCTCGAGGACCTGCTGTGGACGATCGCGGCGGCCAGGCTGGTGCTGGGCCCGGAGATGCACATCCAGGCGCCGCCCAACCTGAGTCCCGGCGTGCTGCCGCGGCTCGTGGACGCCGGCATCGACGACTGGGGCGGCGTGTCGCCGGTGACGCCCGACTTCGTCAACCCGGAGGCGCCCTGGCCGCACCTGGAACGCCTGAAGGAAGAGACGGCCGCCGCCGGCAAGACGCTGGTCGAGAGGCTGACCGTGTATCCCGAGTGGGCCCTCAACGGGGAACGCTGGCTCGATGACGGCCGCGGCCAGAGCCGGGAGGTCAGACGATCGGGCGGAGTTCGCGCGGCCGTGCTGCAGCGGCTCGACGCTACCGGCCTCCCCCGCACCGACGAGTGGTCCCCGGGCGAGCAGACCACGCCGCCGGCTGACCTGCTGACCGCGGTCACGGCCATGCCCGCCACCAACGGCAACGGCGCGGGTCCAAGCGCTGCGACGGGCATCGGTCCCTTGCTCGATCGCGCCCAGGCGGGCGAAGACCTCTCGGAGGGCGAGATCGCGCGCCTGTTCGCGGCACGGGGTCCTGAGTTCTCCGCGGTGTGCGCCGCGGCGGACGCGATCCGGCGTGAAGTGAACGGCGACACGGTGACCTACGTCGTCAACCGGAACATCAACTACACCAACGTCTGCTACTTCAAGTGCCAGTTCTGCGCCTTCTCGAAGGGCAAGCTGAGCGAGAACCTGCGCGGCAAGCCGTACGACCTGGAACTCGAGGAGGTCATGCGCCGCACCGTCGAGGCCTGGCAGCGGGGCGCGACGGAAGTCTGCATGCAGGGCGGCATCCACCCCGACTACACAGGCGAGACCTACCTGGGAATCTGCCGGGCGGTCAAGGAGGCAGTGCCGGAGATCCACGTCCACGCCTTCTCGCCGCTCGAGGTCTGGCAGGGCGCGGCCACGCTCGACATGCCGCTCCGCGACTACCTGCTGCGCCTCCGGGACGCCGGGCTCGGCACCCTGCCGGGGACCGCCGCCGAGATCCTGGACGACGAGATCCGGGCGGTCATCTGTCCCGACAAGCTGAACACCGACCAGTGGCTCGAGGTCATGGAAACCGCCCACGGCGTCGGTTACCGGACGACGGCGACGATCATGTACGGCCATGTCGAGGGTCCCCGAAACTGGGCGCGCCACCTGCTCCGGCTGCGCGACCTGCAGAAGCGGACCGGCGGCTTCACCGAGTTCGTGCCGTTGCCCTTCGTTCACATGGAGGCGCCGCTCTACCTGAAGGGACGCGCCCGCAAGGGACCGACCTTCCGCGAGGCTGTGCTCATGCACGCGGTGGCCCGCCTGGCGCTCCATCCGTGGTTCGGGAACGTCCAGGCCTCCTGGGTCAAGATGGGACCGCAGGGGGTCAGGGCCTGCCTCGACGCCGGAGTGAACGACCTGGGCGGCACCCTGATGAACGAGAGCATCACCCGGGCCGCGGGCGCCGCCCACGGACAGGAACTGTCGCCCGCCGGGATGGAGCAGCTCATCCTCGACGCCGGCCGCGTCCCGCAGCAGCGGACGACCGCGTACGGCACGCCGCCGCCTGAGCGCGTCGAGGCATCCTTCCAGGCCGCGGAGCTGGCCGCCGTGCTGAACAACCCGGCCCACCGCTACGAGCGAGAGGGACCGTTGCACCTCGTCCGCCCGGGCCTGGACGGCTCCTGACCCGGCAACCCGGCGCCATCCCCGGCCTCAGCGGCGCATGAAGGAAGCGTCTTCCCACTCCGTTCGCCGCCACCTGCGAATCACCGTCGACGAATACGACACGGCCATCCGCCGGTTCATCCCCGGCTACGAGGAGATGCTCGCCGAGGCCGCGCGTGCACTGCGACCGGCAGCGCCGGGCCCGATCATCGACCTGGGTGCCGGCACCGGCGCCCTCTCCGAGGCGATTCTCGACACCGTCGGCGACGCCGTCATGGAGCTGATCGACGTCGATCCCGAGATGCTGAATCAGGCCCGCACGCGCCTCGCCCGGTTCGGCGACCGCGCCCGCTTCACGGAAGGCTCCTTCCTCGAACCGCTTCCCCGCTGCCGGGGCGCCGCCGCGTCGCTCTCCCTCCATCACATTCCGGCGATGGACGCAAAACGGGAACTCTACGGGCGCGTCTTCGAGGCCCTCGCACCCGGCGGTGTCTTCGTCAACGCCGACGCCACGATGCCCAGGGAGCCGACCGCCCAGGAGGCCACCTGGCGCGGCTGGGCCGACCATCTGGTGAGCCACGGCATCGACGAGCAGCGCGCTTTCGAACACTTCGAGGAGTGGTCGGAGGAGGACACCTACTTCCCGCTGGAGGAAGAGGTGTCTGCCGTCGCTTCTGCCGGCTTCGCCGCCGAGTGCGTCTGGAGCGAAGTCGGGATCGCGGTCGTGGTAGGCCGCAAGCCCGGTTGAGAGTCGGAAACGCTAGAGAACCGCGTCCGCGATCGCCTCCAGCGCCTCCGGCTGGCGGCAGCCGAGCAGCAGCGACGCGACCTGGCCGTTGTTCCCCGCCTCCTTCCAGGCGGCGAGCCGGTCGACGATTCGTTCCCTGGGGCCGACCAGGGCGACGTCGTCGACCAGGGCGTCGGGCACGGCGCCGACCGCCTCGCTCTTCTTGCCGCCGAGGAAGTTGTCCTGGATCGCCCTCGCCTCGTCGGGATACCCGAGACGCCTGGCGTAGTCGTTGTAGAAGTTCCTGTCCCGCGCCCCCATGCCGCCGATGTACAGGGCCATGCTCTGCTTGACGGGCGTGCGGCACTGCTCCACGTCGTTGCCCATGACGACGGTGACGAAGGGCATGACCTTGAAGTCGTCCAGGCTCTTGCCGTTGCCGGCCCTGGCGAAGCCACGCTCCAGCGAGTCCTCGAGCAGGTCGTAGCGTTCGGGGTTCATCCAGATCGGGAAGACGCCGTCCGCGACCTCGGCGCTGCACTCGAGTCCGTTCGGGCTGATCGAGGCCGTGTAGATCGGGATCGAGGTGTCAGCCGCCAGGATGCTCTTGAGCGGCTTGCCGAGACCCGTCCCGTCCTCGCCGCGGTAGGGCAACTGGTAGTGGTAGCCCTCGTGGGTGACCGGCTCCTCGCGGGCGAAGACCTTGCGCATGATCGCGATGTACTCCTTCGTCCGCGTCAACGGCCGGCCGTAGGCGACCCCGTGCCAGCCTTCGATGACCTGCGGGCCGGATGGCCCGAGACCGACCAGAAAGCGACCGCCGGAGAGCTGGTTCAGGGTCATGGCGGTCATCGCGGTCATCGCCGGGCTGCGGGCCGGCATCTGCATGATCGCCGTGCCGACCTTGATCTTCTCCGTCTGAGCGAGAACCCACGCCGCCGTCGAGACCGCGTCCGAGCCGTACGCCTCCGCGGTCCAGACCGACGCGAAGCCGGCGCTCTCCGCCTGCCGGATGCGATCGATGTCGATGGTGATCTGGCTGCCGAACGCGCCGGCGAGCAGTCCTAGTTCCATGGTCCGTGTCTCCTCGTTCCGGGTCTCTCTCTGTTGCCTCAGGCGAAAACGGGCGCGAGGCTAGCAGGTCGAACCTGGCAGGTCGGACATAGACTGCACGCCGATGGCCGAGACACCCGAAATGCCACGCGGTGTCCGCAGCGCCGGGCGCAAGCCGCGCAGCCAGATCGTCTGGCCGCTGGCCTTCGTCACGCTGATGCTGGGCCTCGTCCTGGCGATCGTGATCGGCTTCGTCATCATCCGGTTCACGATGCTCCCCCGGGAAGTCGTATCGGAAGGCCGGGAACTCGCTCGGGACGCGATCGAGGGTGTCGAGCGGATTGCCCGCGCCTTCAGCACCGGTACCGTTCAGACCTCGTTTCTGAGTTACGCCACGGAGATCTCCGGCAACGCCTTCCTCCAGTTCGCCACCCTCGATCAGACGGAGCTGATCCAGCGCACGGACTCGGCCAGTCTGCTGTGGGGACGGCTCAGGCTGCCCGACGTCATGGTCGAAGCCCGCGTGCCAGTCCGTTACACCTACTACCTCGATCTCGAGGACGAGTGGTCGTTGACGCTCGAGGGAACGACGGTCCACGTCCTGGCGCCCGGCGTCCGGGCGAACCGACCGGCGGTCGACGCGTCGGCCATCGAGTACCGGGTGCAGTCGGACTCCGTCCTGCGGGACGAGGACGCCGTACTCGAGCAGCTTCGCCTCCAGCTCATGGATCGTCTGGCCTCCCGTGCCGGCGAGAACATCACGCTGGTGCGGGAACTGGGAAGGCGCCGGACCGCGGACTTCGTGCGCACGTTCCTGCTCTCGCAGTTCGGGGAAGACGCCGACAGCTACCGAATCGAGGTGCGTTTCCGCGACGAGTTCGATGACTCCGGCGCGCCGCTGCAACCAGCCGTCGAAGTCAGCCGGCCGGCCGAGGAACCCCCGATTGACTGACCGGCTGGCGCGCCAGCGCCAGCGCCTCAGGGCACGACAGGCCGACCGCTTCGGCCGCATGGCGGAGCAGGTCTACCGCCACAACCCGTTCTACCGGGCGAAGTGGCGGGAAGCCGGGTTCGAATCACCGCCCACACTCGCGGACCTGGCCGCGCTGCCCTTCACGACGAAGGAGGAGCTCGCCCGGGACCAGGAGGAGAACGCACCCTGGGGCACGAACCTCACCTTTCCCCTGGAGCGCTACGTCCGCGTCCACCGCACGTCCGGCACGACGGGAAAGCCGCTCCGCTGGCTCGACACGCCCGCGAGCTGGCAGTGGTTCCTCGACTGCTGGCTCGCGGTCTACGAAGGCGCCGGAGTCACTCCCGCCGACCGGGTCTTCGCTGCCTTCGGCTTCGGTCCCTTCATCGGCTTCTGGACCGCCTTCGAGGCCGCGCAGCAGCTCGGCTGCCTCGTGCAGCCAGGTGGTCACCTCTCTACCGAGCAGCGGCTGCAGATGATGCAGGACGACGGCAGCACGGTGCTGCTGTCGACGCCCACCTATGCGTTGCGGATGCTCGACTCGGCCCGCCGCCTCGGCATCGACCTCGCGGACAGCGCCGTCGAACGAACGATCCACGCCGGCGAGCCCGGCGCCGGCGTACCTGCGGTCAGACGGGAGCTCGCGGAGGGCTTCGGCGCCAAGGTCTTCGACCACGCCGGCGCCACCGAGGTCGGCGCCTGGGGCTGCCCCTGCGGCGTCGGTGAACGCCTGCACGTCCTGGAGGAGGAGTTCATCGTCGAGTGGTTCGATCCGTCTACCGGCGAACCGCTCGAGCCGGTCGACCCCACGGCGAGCGATGCCGCCGAGCCGGCCCTGGGCGAGCTCGTGCTGACCAACCTGGGCCGGATCGGCAGTCCGGTCGTTCGTTACCGCACCGGGGATGTCGGACGCCTCTGCGCCGCCGGCTGTCCCTCTGGCCGGCCGACCATGTACCTGGACGGGGGCGTACTGGCCCGGGCCGACGACATGTTCATCGTCCGGGGCATCAACGTCTACCCGAGCGCCGTCGACTCCCTGGTCCGCGAGGCCGGCGGAGTCGTCGAGTACAGCGCCACCGTGCGGCGACGCCGCCAGATGGCCGAAGTCGAGTTGGAAGTCGAACCTGAGACGGGCACCGACTCCGGAAGTCTCAGGTCCCGGCTCCAGGACCTGTTCGAGGAGCGGCTCAGCCTCCGCGTCCCGGTCCGGATCGCCGACGCCGGCTCCCTCCCCCGCTACGAACTGAAGGCGAACCGCTTCACGTTCCTGGACTAGTCGCCACGCGCTCGGGCCGGTTCAACACGAAGAGCGCCGCGAACAGGAGCGCGCCCACGCCGTTCACGACGAGCCCCATCGTGGCACCGCCCAGATCTGGAACAAGGAGCAGGGCCGCCGCGACCAGCATCAGGACCCTCAGCGGCAGGGTGAGTTCGGATCGCAGATAACCGCCGATCCCGGAGGCCAGGGCCACGATGCCGACGACGGCCGCCCCGAGCGCCAGCACCAGAGGCGGCAGTCCCGCTGCTCCGGACGCGAAGAGACTCGCCCCGCTTTCATCCATCATCAGCAGCGCGGGCCGGTAGATGAACATGAAGGGCAGGGTGAACCCGACCAGGGCGAAGCGGAACGCCGCCAGCGCGGTCGGCATGACCGGCGCCTGGGCCAGGCTGGCCGCCGCGTAGGCCGCGAGGGCGACCGGCGGCGTCACCATGGACATCATCCCGAAGTAGAAGATGAACAGGTGGGCAGCCAGCGGAATGACGCCGAGTTCCGATAGCAGCGAGCCCATCAGGGTCGCCATCAGCAGGTAGCAAACGACCGACGGCACGCCCATGCCCAGCACGAGCGACGTGACCATGATGCCGAGGAGGGCGAGAAACAGGTTCGTCGCCACGACGCCCTTGATCGCGGCCGAGAAGTCCGCCGCGATGCCGGTCTGCTGCACGATGCCGATGACGACGCCGACGCAGGCGCTCGCGGCGACCAGGGGGATCCCGTTGCGCGCCGCCCGGGTCAGGGCGCCGAGCATCTGGGGCCGGAAGACCGGGTGAACGAGGCCGAACGCCATCAACCCGAACATCGCCACGATCCCGGACGAGAGCCAGGACTCGAAGATCTGCCGGAACGACGGATCCGCGGGGAGTTCGGCCCAGACCAACTGGTGCAGCAGGGCCACGACACCGAAGCAGCCCAGGGCCAGGTGGCGCAGCCTCCGGGGCAGGTCGATCTCGGGTCGCAGCACCGCCAGCACCAGGATCACGATCAGGGCGCCGGTCACCGCCCGGAACGGCGAAAACCGGAGCAGAAGGAGCAGGACCAGGGTGGACAGGCCGGCGACGAAGACGAGGGCGTCGAAGCGCCGCACCGGAGGCGGCTCGCCGTGGCGTTCCGGGGTCCCGATCCGCCGCGAGTAGAAGTGCACGATCAGGAAGATCGACAGGTAGAACAGGATCGCGGGCAGCAGCGCCGCCTGCACGATCTGCAGGAACGTAACCTGGGGCTCGACGATCTCGAGCATCATGTAGGCGCCGGCGCCCATGACCGGCGGCACGAGGGCGCCCCCGGAGGCCGCCGCCGCCTCGACCGCTGCCGCCACGTGGCGCCTGAAGCCGTTGCTCCTCATCATCGGGATGGTGAAGGCGCCGGTCGTCACGGCGTTCGCTACCGCGCTGCCGGACAGCGATCCCAGCAGCCCGCTGCTCAGTACCGCCACCTTCGCCGGGCCGCCCGGTCGGGTCCCGAACACCCGCTCGGCGAATCGCATGATGAACTGCGTCGCTCCGGACATCTCGAGGAAGGACCCGAAGACGACGAACAGGAAGACGTAGCGGAACATGACCGACGCCGCCGGACCGAAGACCCCCAGGCTCTGCAGGAAGGTCGTGCCGACCACGTCGCGGGGGTTCTGGCCGGCGTGCGGGAACAGCCAGTCCGGCAGCAGAGCCCAACCGTTGCGGAGACTGTAGTAGCAGTAGAGCGTGTGGGCGACGAAGGCCAGGGCAAGGGCCGGGACGATCCAGCCGATGCTCCGGCGGGCGGCTTCCAGCACGAGCAGAAGGCCGATCAGGCCGAGGCCGATGTCCGCCCCCGTCTCGATCCCGGCCCGGTTGCCCAGCGACCTTCCGCCCGACCACAGGTGCTCGAACGCCGGCTCCGTCTGCACGACCACGTAGGCGCAGACGGCCACGGCCAGAAGACCGAACACGAGGTCCAGGCCGCGCAGCCATTGCTGCGACCCGAGCCTGGGATGGACCGGAAACGCGAGAAAGCAGAGCAGCAACCCGAGGCCGACGAACACCGCCAGGGACGACTGCGGCAGCAGCAGCCCGAAGTTGACCTCGAAGAGAACGAAGAAGCAGAGGGCGGCGCCGAGTCCGGCGATCAGGCCCCGGCGCGCCCGCTCAGCCGCCTCGTTCAACCGCCCGCTTCGGGCCAGATGCCGATCTCGCGGTAGAAACGCTCCGCCCCCGGGTGGAACGGCGTGCCGGTGTTGCGAGCGACGTTCGCCTCGTTGATCGCACGGCCGGCGGGGTGCTTCTCGGCGATTGCCTGGCGGTTCTCCCACATCGTCTTCGTGATCTGGTAGACCAGTTCCTCGTCCGCGTCGGCGTAGGTGATCAGGTGCATCGAGCCGACGTTGAGGCCGGGATAGTCCTCGGTGAGGTCGGAGTAGGCGTCGGCCGGAATCGTGGCGAGCTGGAAGAAGGGATAGTCACGCGCGAGCTGCTGCCGCTTGTCCTCGTCGAACGGCAGGAAGACGATGTCGTGGGTGCTGCTGGCCTGGGTCACCGATCCGGTCGGCACCGCGCCGCCGAGGAACGCGGCGTCGATCGTGCCGTCTCCCAGCATGTCGACCGCCCCGCTCTGGGTGCCGTAGACCTGGGTGAAGTCGTCGTACGTCACGCCGTGGGCGGCGAGGAGCGGTTCGACGAACATCTCGAAGCCCGCGCCGGCCACGCCGACCATCGCCCGCTTCCCGGCAAGGTCGCCGAGCGAAGTCAGCCCGGAGTCGGCTTTGGCGATGAAGGTCGCGATGTTCGGCGCCAGCGTGGCGACCGCCCGGATCTCGTAGCTCTGCTCCCAGCCGGATGCCCCCAGAACCGCGAAGTAGCTGATCGCCGAGTTCGACATGGCGAGTTCCAGCTCGCCACGCGCGAGCCGGCGGATGTTCTCCTGCGACCCCTTCGTCCCGCGCGGCTGGACCCGCCAGTTGTTCTCCCCGCGGTTGTCGTTCAGTACTTCCGCGATCGCGCCGCCGACGACCGGAAAGGCGCCGCCGACCGGCGCCGTGCCCATGCTCAGGAACCGCGGGTTGACGGAGCCGCCGTCCGCTCCGTCGCCGCCGGCGCAGGCGAGCGGCAGGACGAGCACCGGCAAGAGAATGAGCAGGCGGTTCTTCATCGACGGTGACCTCGGTGACGGAGAGCTGACGCACCGGACGGGCGCGGCAAGCGATCATAACTCGCCGGCCGCGGGCCTCGGCTCTACGGTTCGACGATGCAGTAGAGGAAGCTGTCGGTCCGCAGGTAGAGGCGACCCTCGGCGACGCCAAGCGACGAGAGCGTGAAGCCCTGGACCTGGTTCTTCGCCAGGATCTCGAACTCGGGGCCGTCCCGGACCACCGTCGTCACTCCGTCCTCGCTGGTCGCGTAGACCCTGCCGTCGGCGACCAGGAGCGACGCGCTGTAGGTGCCCGGCTCGAGCCGCTGGTTCTCCCAGTCCGGCACGCCGGTTCTGGCGTCGAGCCGTGACAGGAGGCCGTTGTCGCGGAGCAGGTAGAGCGTCTCGCCATCCGTCGCGGGGGTTGGCACGTCGGGACCGCGATCGGTCTCCCAGAGGAGTTCCGGTTCGGCGCCGGGCCGGAGCCGCAGCGCCTTCATCGGATTGACGCGGGTGGGGACGAAGACCAGGTCCCCCACCGACACCGGCGACGCGACGACCCGGTACATCGGGCTGTCCCTCGGGTTGAACCCCTCGACACGCCACAGCTCGCGACCGCTCTCCAGGTCGTGCCCGGTGGCTACGTCGCCGCCGTTCAGCACCAGGACATGCCCGTCGCCTACCTCCACTAGAGCCGGCGTGATGTAGGCGTCGGGCGACTCCATGCGAGCCTCCGTCGGCCGCTCCTGCCTCCAGATCGTTTCGCCGGAAGAGGAATCGATCGCCAGGAGGTAAGACGGATCGTCCGTCTTCATGCCGTGCAGAACCGGCACGTAGAGCACGTCCCGCCAGAGCAGCGCGGATGAGCCGTAGCCGTGGTTCAGACCGAAGGCGCCGTAGTCCTGCTCGAGTTCCCGCGCCCAGAGCTGGTTGCCGTCGAAGTCGTACGCCTGCAGGGCGCCGGTTCCCGTCAGCACCCAGACCCGCTCACCGTCGGTGATCGGGGACGGCGACGACATGTTGTGCTTGCGCTGGAACCGGTTGCCGCCGCCGATCGTTCGTTGCCATACGACGTCCCCCGAACCGGCGTCGACCCGCCACAGCGACAGATCGTCGCCCTCGGCGACGTTCAGGAACACGACATCGCCGACCACGATCGGCGTCGATCCGGAACGGTCCGGCAACGCCAGCTTCCAGAGGATGTTCTGCTCCACGTCGCCGTCATGCGACCATTCGACCGGCAGGCCGGTGTGTTCGCTGTAGCCGTTCCGAGCGGGCCCGCGCCAGTTCGGCCAGTCCGCTCCGCTCGCCGCCTGCGCCGCGAAGACCGCCGGCAGGATGCACCAGACGACCGATCGGCGGCCGCCGCGTCGGCCTCGATGTCGCGGTTCTGCTTTCGTCCGGTTCATGCCGCCTCCCTTTCCGCGGCCGGCTCTGCGCCTTCCCCGCCGTCGCTGTCGTCCTGCGCTTCGGCCGCCTCGGGCAGCAGCAGCACCTGGACCCGGTTCTCGCCGTCGAGGTAGTCCACGGCGGCCCCGCGGATCATCTCCGCGTCGAGTTCATCGAACCGTTCCTCGTACGCCAGGATGCTGAGCGGGTCCTCATCGAACTGGTAGACGCTCTGCAGCACACCGAGCCAGAAGCCGTTCGTCTCCTTCGCCGTCTCCCGGCTGCGTCGCTGCTGTTCCCGGATCTGGGTGACTTCCTCGTCCGTGGCGAGTTCGCTCCGGACAAGCTCGATCTCCTCCTGGACCGCCTGGAGCATCTCGTCGACGCGAGCCGGATCACAGCCGAAGGAGACCTGAATGGCGAAGGTCGACACCGGGATCCGATCCGAGCCGCCGCCGACGTTGGCACTGTAGGTGCCTCCCAGTTCCTCCCTCAGACGTTCCCTGAGGCGATCCCGGAGCAGCGAAACCATCGAGTTCAGGCGGTAGCGGTTCAACTGCGTCTGCTCGAACGGACCGGTGTAGACGAGCGCCACCTGGCTCTGGTCCTCCAGCCCCCGGTAGACGGTCCGCTCGATCCGGCCCTCGGGTGTGCGCACGCCGATGTCGCGCCACTCTTCGTCACGGCCGCTGGACGGCAGGCCCCCGAGATAGGTCAGCACCAGCGGTTCGATCGCTTCCAGCTCGAAGTTGCCTGCGAACACGAAGGTGAAGTCGGAGAAGTCCCGAAACCGGTCCTCGTAGACGGCGAAGACCCGGTCCAGGTCCACCTCGGACAGCATCTCTTCCGTCAGGAAGCGTCGGCGTGGGTGGTTCCGGGTCAGAAGCTCCTGCAGGGTCTTGACCCAGTCGTACATCGGCATCGCGCTCTGGTTCCGGAGCAGCGTTCCCTGGCGTGTCAGGAAGGAATCGAAGGCCTCCTGATCCCGCCGCGGCGCCGTGCCGCTCAGGTAGATCAGCTCGAAGAGCGCCTCCATGTCCTTTGGCGATCCGCGACCGTTGATGCCCTCGAACAGGGGGCCGATGATCGAACCGGCGCGCGCCACCTTGCCCACGAGCGCCTTGTTCAACTGGGTCAGGCTGAAGTTCCCGAGTCCCGACAGCTGGACCACCGCGGTCGCCACGCTCGCCTCCAGCCAGTCCTCGTCCGACACCAGGGACGCGCCGCCGGGGCTGAACGAAGCGAACAGGACCTCATCGTTCTTGAAGTCGCTCGGCCGCAGGACCACCCGGACCCCGTTCGACAGGCGCCATTCGGTGACGCCGAGCTCCTCGATCGTCGATCGTTCCACGATCCGGCCCGGGGTCGGCAGGACAGGCACCAGGGCGCCCTCGCCCACGTCGTCCTCGTAGGCCGCGACCTCCAGTTCACCGACCCGGTCGAACACGGCCAGCAGGTCCGCCTCGACCGGCGGCTCCAGCCCCTCCTTCCGCGGGCCGCTGGCGAGAATGACGCGATCCTCATCGTGGATCCACTCGTCGGCGACCCTGTTCACTTCGGCGAGGGTGATCCCGGGAACGTACCGGCGAGCCAGCTCGCGCTCGTAGGCGATCCCGGGGAACGGTTCGTCCGTCAGGAAGTTCCGCTGGTACTCCCCGGCGTAGGCGGCGGAGTGGGTCTTGTCCCGTTCGTCCCAGGCGCGGTCCATCGAGCGCAGCGTGTTGACCCTGGCCCGCTCCAGTTCGCTCTCCTCGAAGCCGTGGCGACGCGCGCGCTCGGACTCCGTGAGCAGTGCCTCGAGGGCCCGGACCTCGGCGCCCTCCCGGGCTCCGGCCCGGAGCAGGTAGAGGCTGCGGGTACGGGCCAGCGTCCCACGGGTGCTGGTGGCGCCGATGAACGGCGGGTCGGCTTCCTCGGCACGCTCGGCCAGCCGGTTGTTCAGCAGGCCGTTGTAGAGGCCGCGGACGAGGCGCGCCCGGTAGTCGGCGACGGTGACGAACTCGTCCGCTGCGCCCTTGAAGGCAACCGAAATCGAGGAGCGCGTCAACTCGGGATCGGTGAAGATGGAGACCAGCGTCTCCTCGTGGGGCGGAATCTCCGCCTCGAAGCGTTCGCGCGGCTCATCCGGCCCCTTGATCCCGCCGAAGCGCCGCCTGATATCCGCCTCCATCGCTTCCGGATCGAAATCGCCGACCGCGACGACGGCCATCAGGTCCGGCCGGTACCAGTCCCGGTAGAAGTCCCGCAAGCGCTGCGGCGGAGCCTCGCGCAGCATCTCCGGGTCGCCGATCGGCAGCCTTTCGGCGTACCGGGAGCCGTGGAATCGGTACGGAATCTCGGCATCGCGGAGCCGCGCGCCCGCGCCCCGGTCGCCCCGCCACTCCTCGATCACGACGCCCCGCTCGCGCTCGACCTCCTCGTCCTCGAAGCTGACGCCCGACGCCCAGTCCTCGAGTACGAGAAGCGCCGTGTCGAGGATCTCCGGGTCGTCGGTCGGGACCTCGAGCATGTAGACCGTTTCGTCGAAGCTGGTGTACGCGTTGACGTCGGGACCGAAGCGCATGCCGATGCCCTGCAGGTAGTCGAGCAGCTCCGTCTTCTCGAAATGCTCCGTGCCGTTGAACGCCATGTGCTCGACGAAGTGAGCCAGCCCGCGCTGGTCGTCGTCTTCCAGCACCGAGCCGGCACGGACGACCAGCCGCAGGAAGGCGCGGTTCTCGGGCCGGCCGTTCTCCCTGACGTAGTACCGGAGGCCGTTCTCGAGCTGGCCCGTGCGAACTGCCGGATCCTGGGGCAGCACTTCGGTCAGCTCCCAGGTCCAGTCCGGGGACGACCCGGCGCCCGCCGCGGCCCCGTCGTTGGTGTCCTGGGCATCGGCTCCCGGCGTTGTGTACGCCACGAGCAACGCGGCCGCTGTGGCCATCCAGGCGAAGTACGCGCCGCGGGAAGGACCGTGTGGGTGATGCTCGATCATCGACGTTGTCTCCTGTGACTTCGTGGAGTTCAGCGGGCTTCCGCGGCGCGGGATGCGCGTACGCCCCCGTCGACCCGCACGACCGCGCCAGCCGGCAGGGCCTCGACCAGCGCCGCCAGGGCGAGATCCGCGGCGCTCCGGCTCCGGCTGTCGACGGTCAGCTTGACGCGGTAGTCCCCGTCCATCACCGGGTAGCTGCCGATGTCGACGTCGTCGTGGGCGTCGACGACGCGGTCGAGCAGCTCCGCGATCTCGGTCTCGCGGCAGGACGTGTACACCGCCCGGCAGTAGAACCGGCGGCCCGCGGCGAGGCGGGCGCGCAGCATCGGCAGTTTCATGCGGAAGATCCGCGGCACGCCCGGCAGCACGTAGACGTTCTCCATGACGACGGACGGCCAGGGCACGTCAGGCGTGCTGACAAGCTCGGCGCCTTCCGGCACGTCGGCCATGCGCAGGTGACCCTCGGTACAGCGCTCGCCCACCATCTCCCGGATCTTGGCCACCAGTTCGGGAGACCGGACCAGCGGCCGCTGGAAGGCCTCCGCGACGGCCTTGAGCGTGACGTCGTCGTGGGTCGGCCCGACACCGCCGCTCGTGATCAGGTAGTCGAACCGGCCGCGCAACCGGCGGATGTCGGCCGCGATGCTGCCGACATCGTCCGGGCAGACGACGACTCTCCGGAGCTCGATCCCGAGGTCGAACAGCTCCCTGGCCAGGAGGTTCAGGTTCGCTTCCTCGACCTTGCCGCTGAGGATCTCGTTCCCGATGATCAGCGCACCCGCGGTCGGCATCGGCGTAGCTTACCGGCCAGTGAAGCGCGGCGACCGGCGCTCCGTCAGCGCCATGACGCCCTCGCGGGCATCGGCCGTGCGGAAGGTCACCTCCTGCTCCGCGCTCTCCAGATCGAGCGCCTCGCCAATCGACCGTTCGAAGGTGTCGCGCACCGTGCGCTTGGTCGCCTTGACCGCGATCGGGCCGGCCGCCGCGATCTCCAGGGCCAGATCTTCAACTACCCGATCGAAGTCCTCATCCGCCTCGCGGCTGGCGATCCCCCACTCGACCGCCGTCGCCGCGTCGATCAGGCGGCCGCTGTAGAGGAGCTCGGCGGCCCGCGCCGGACCGATCAGGCGCGGCAGGGTCCAGGTCGCGGCCATCCCGGGGTGAATCCCGAGCTTCACGAAGGTCATGCCCACCCTGGCGCCGGTCCTGATCACCCGCATGTCGGCGCCGAGCGCGAAGCACAGGCCGGCCCCGATGGCATGGCCGTTGATCGCGGCGATCGACGGGGCTTCCAGGTCACGGATCGACAGGTAGAGGCGGTAGAAGTTCGCTCCGCCTTCAAGCCCCGGGCCGGCGTCGCGATCCTCGCTGACCTCCTCCTGGATGCTCTTGAGACTGCCGCCGGCGCTGAAGGCCCGGCCCGCGCCGCGCACGATGACCACCCGGGTCTCGTCCCGCGCGTTGATCAACGGCACGGCATCGCGGATCTCCGCGCCCATGGCCGGCGTCATCGCGTTCAACCGCGACGGATCGTTCAGGGTCAAGCGCGTGACGGGTCCATCGTGGGTCAGCAGGATGTGCTCGAAGCTCATGGCGGGAGGACTCCTTCGGTAAGATGCGGCGCATGCTAACGATCACCGAGCTGGCGCAGAAGCAGATCGCCGCGGCGATGGAGGACGAGGAGCGCGACGACCTCGCCCTCCGCATCGCGATCACCGGCCGCACCGGCGGCGGCTTCCGCTACCAGATGGACCTGGTCGGCCTCGACGAGTCCAGGCCCGACGACGAGATCGTCGAAACCGAAGCGTTCAAGGTCTACGTCGACTCCGAGAGCGCCCCGGATCTTGAGGGCGCCACGATCGATTTCGTCACCCGGCTCTCCGAGAGCGGCTTCAAGTTCGACAACCCGAACTCGGTCTGGGGCGATGGTGTGGCCGCCGATGTCCAGCGCGTTCTCGATGAGCAGATCAATCCGCAGATCGCCGCGCACGGCGGCTTCGTCACCCTGCTCGAGGTCAAGGAGGAGACCGCCTACATCACGATGGGCGGCGGCTGCCAGGGCTGCGGCATGGCCGACTACACCCTCAAGCAGGGCGTCGAGCAAGCCATCGTGGAAGCCGTGCCGTCCGTGCAGCGCGTCCTCGACACGACGGACCACGCTGCCGGCACGAACCCCTACTACGCGCCGTAGCAGAGGGGCGCGGGAGCCGGCACCGTCGCCCCGTATTGCCCATCCCCCCACCGTTGTGGAATAGTCCCTCACTGGTCGAGCGACGCGTTCCGATTCGCCTTCGCTCGCCGGACTAGAGCTCGATCGCCGGAATAGAGCACGTCACGATCGATGGGTACGTACCGTTTCAGGCGGGGATTGAGCCTGCCCATCGCCGGCGCTCCCGAGCAGACGCTCGAAGACGCCGCGGCTCCAGGTACCGTCGCCGTCAGCGCCGCCGACTACCCCGGCATGAAGCCGGCGATGCACGTCGGGCCCGGCGACGCGGTGCGGCGGGGCCAGCTCCTCTTCGAGGACCGCAAGCAGCCGGGCGTTCGTTTCACTTCCCCCGCCACCGGAACCGTGACGGGGGTGAACCGCGGCGCCAAGCGGGCGCTGATCTCGGTCGTCGTGAGGGTGGATCCCTCCGACCAGGCAGGCTCCAGCGGGGCCGGAGTCGGCTTCGCCAGCTACACCGGAAGACACCCGAGCGCTCTCTCCCGCGAGGAAGTGCAGGCGTTGCTGGTGGAGTCCGGCGACTGGGTCGCCCTGCGCGCGCGCCCCTTCGGTCGCACCGCGGCCCTCGACTCGGTACCGAAGTCGATCTTCGTCAACGCGATGAACACGGAACCGTTCGCGCCCGCCGCCGACCCGATCGTCGAAGGGCGCGCGGGCGATCTCGAGCGAGGCCTCGCCGTACTGACCCGGCTGACGGACGGTCCCGTGTATCTCTGCCGCGCGCCCGGCACCCTCGCCGGTGTCGAGACGAGCGAACCGGTGCGCGTCGAGGAATTCGCCGGCCCGCATCCCGCCGGCGCCGCGGGGGTGCACATCCACACCCTCGACCCGGTGAACCGCAACAAAGTGGTCTGGCAGATCGGGTTGCAGGACACCCTCGCCATCGGCCGGCTGTTCGCGACCGGCGAACCCGACGTCCAGCGCATCGTGGCCCTGGCGGGGCCGCCCGTACGGAGACCCAGACTCCTGCGCACGCGGCTGGGCGCTTCGCTCGCCGACTTGACGCACGGCGAGATCGCCGTGTCGTTCGACGGCGCCGAAGGGGCCCACGGAAGGGGCGCGGAAGCCGTCCCGGACGGCGCGGTGCGCGTGATCAGCGGTTCGCCGCTCAGCGGCCGCACTGGAATCGGCGAGAACGCGC
The DNA here is from genome assembly GCA_009843505.1 of Holophagales bacterium. Lineage (GTDB taxonomy): Bacteria > Acidobacteriota > Thermoanaerobaculia > Multivoradales > Multivoraceae > Multivorans > Multivorans azotirespirans. Next base: position 30,754 of record VYDI01000034.1, read on the forward strand.
CCGCCGACCTCCACGGCTATCTTGGTCGCTTTCACGACACGGTCTCGGTGCTCGAGGACGACCATGGCCGCCACTTCCTGGGCTGGCTCACGCCCGGCTTCGGCGCCTTCTCCCGCGCCCGCGCCTTCGCCTCCTCACTGCTGCCCCGCCGGTCGTTCGCAATGACGACGACCACGTACGGCTCGCCGCGCGCGATCGTGCCAATCGGCCTCTACGAGAGCGTCTTTCCCTGGGACCTGCAGCCGACCTTCCTGCTCAAGTCGCTGGTTGCCGGCGACATCGAGCGGGCCGAGGAACTCGGCTGCCTGGAGTTGCTGGAGGAAGACCTGGCCCTCTGCACCTTCGTCTGCCCGGGCAAGACGGAGTACGGGCCGCACCTCCGCGACGCGCTCGAACTGATCGAGAAGGAAGGCTAGGCAGGCAACCATGAAGCTGCTGCGCCGGATTCTCGACAAGCAGGCCCGCCACTTCGAGCCGGGGGGCAGGTTCGAGCGCTTCTACCCGCTGTACGAGGCGCCGGACACGTTCCTCTACACGCCGGGCAAGACGACCGCCGGCGCCGCCCACGTGCGCGACGCGCTGGACCTGAAGCGGCTGATGATGACGGTCGTCGTGGCGCTGGTGCCCTGCGTGCTGATGGCGATGTGGAACACCGGCCGCCAGATCCACCTTGCCGTCGACGGCGGCGCGGCGCCCCTCGCGAACTGGCGGACCGACGCGATGGAGATGATGGGGCTCTCGTTCGACGCCTCCAGCCTGCTCGCCAACACGGTCCACGGCGCTCTGTACTACGTGCCGGTCCTGGTCGTGACCTTTGCTGTCGGCGGCGCCTGGGAGGGCCTGTTCGCCGTCGTCCGGCGGCACGACGTGAACGAGGGCTTCCTGGTCACCGGCATGCTCTTCCCGCTCGTGCTGCCGCCGACCATCCCGCTGTGGCAGGTCGCGGTCGGTATCAGCTTCGGCGTGGTCGTCGGCAAGGAGATCTTCGGCGGAACGGGCTACAACGTCCTGAACCCCGCGCTCACGGCGCGGGTCTTCCTGTTCTTCGCCTATCCGGCCCAGATATCGGGCGACGCCGTGTGGATCTCGGCCGGTACCTCGGCCGACGGCTACAGCGGCGCCACCGCGCTCGGCGAGATCGCGGTGCTCGAGGCCGCGGAAGGCTCCAAGGCCCCGCTGGACGGATTGAGCGCCATCGAAGGCAAGGTCTCCTGGATGCAGGCCTTCCTCGGCGACATCCCGGGGTCGATGGGCGAGACCTCCGCGCTCGCCTGCCTGATCGGCGCCGCCATCCTGATCGTGACCGGCATCGGCTCCTGGCGCATCATGGTCGCGGCGACGGCCGGCACGGCGGCAATCTCCCTGCTGCTCAACCTCGTGGCCTCGCCGACGAACGCGATGCTCTCGGTCCCCTTCCACTGGCACGTCGTGCTCGGTGGCTGGGCCTTCGGCATCGTCTTCATGGCCACGGATCCGGTGAGCGCGGCGCAGACGAACCGGGGACGCTACATCTACGGCTTCCTGGTCGGCGTGCTGGCCATCCTGATCCGCACAGTGAACCCCGCCTTCCCGGAAGGCGTGATGCTCGGCATTCTGTTCATGAACCTGTTCGCGCCCCTGATCGACCACTACGTGCTGAAGGCGAACATCAAGCGCCGCCAGGCACGCTACGCGCAATAGACTCTCCCGGACCGGCGGAACTCCTCATGGCAAACCGACAGGCCACCGGCTACACCCTCCTGTTCGCGACGGCGATCTGCATCGTGTGCGGGATCCTCGTGTCCTCCTTCGCGGTCAGCCTGGAGGATCTGCAGGACGAGAACATCGCTCTCGACAAGCAGAAGCGGGTGCTCGAGGCGGTGGGCCGGCTCGAGCCCGGCGAGCCGATCGACGAGGCGGAGGTCGCCGAGCGATTCGAGCCGATCGAACCGGTGCTCATCGAACTCGCCTCGGGCGAGGCGGTGGACGGCGACACGGCGACCTTCGACCAGCAGCGCCGCGCCCGGGATCCCGCCACGAGCACAGAAGCCCCCGACAACCTGGCCAGGGTCAAGCGCATCCCGGATCGGGCTCTGCTCTACGAGATGCGCGGCGACGGCGGCGAGCTCGAGACGATCGTGCTGCCGATCGAAGGTCTGGGACTCTGGGGCACCCTGTACGGCTTCCTGGCGCTCGACGCCGACACGACGACCGTGCACGGCATCACCTACTACCAGCACAAGGAGACGCCGGGCCTGGGCGGCGAGGTGGACAATCCGACCTGGAAGCGCAAGTGGCCCGGACGCAAGGCCTTTGATGACGAAGGCGACGTTCGCCTGGCAGTGATCAAGGGCTTCGCCGGGAGCGCCGAGGAGGACCCCTACGAGGTCGACGGTCTCGCCGGCGCGACGATCACCAGCAACGGGGTGACGAACATGCTCGAGTTCTGGCTCGGGGAGAACGGCTTCGAGCCCTACCTCAACCGGATCCGCGCGGAGGCCAACTGATGGCTGTCAAGAAGAGCGAAGCGGCGCTCGACCCCCTCTTCAACAACAACCCGATCGCGCTCCAGGTGCTCGGCATCTGCTCGGCGCTGGCGGTGACGACGAAGATGGAGACCTCGGTCGTCATGTGCGCGGCCGTCATCGCCGTGCTCACCCTGTCGAACCTGACGATCAGCCTGCTCCGGCATCAGATCCCGAACAGCATCCGGATCATTGTCCAGTTGACCGTCATCGCCTCCCTGGTCATCGTCACCGACCAGATTCTCAAGGCCTACGTGTTCGAGATCAGCAAGCAGCTCTCGGTGTTCGTCGGGCTGATCATCACGAACTGCATCATCATGGGGCGGGCGGAAGCCTTCGCGATGCAGAATCCGCCCTCCCTGGCCATCCTCGACGGCATCGGCAACGGCATCGGCTACAGCGCGATCCTGATGGTCACGGCGTTCCTGCGTGAGCTGTTCGGTTCCGGGAAGCTCTACGGCTACAGCGTTCTGCCCACGGTCTCGGAAGGCGGCTGGTACCTGCCGAACGGCCTGATGCTGCTGTCTCCCGCCGCCTTCTTCATCATCGGTGGACTGATCTGGGCGTTGCGGGTCTACAAGCCCGCGCAAGTCGAGATGGACGGTTAGGGGGTCAAGGACGATGTTCGAGGACTACCTGAACCTGGCCGTGAAGGCCATCTTCATCGAGAACATGGCGCTGACCTTCTTCCTGGGCATGTGTTCCTTCCTGGCGGTGTCGAAGAAGGTGGAGACCGCGGTCGGCCTCGGCCTGGCGGTCATCTTCGTGCTCACGGTCACCGTGCCCGCGAACAACCTGATCCAGACCCACCTCCTGAACGAAGGCGCCCTCGCCTGGATCAGCCCGGAGTTCGCCGGGGTCGACCTGACCTTCCTGAACCTGCTCTGCTTCATCGGCACGATCGCCGCGATGGTCCAGCTCGTGGAGATGACGACCGACCGCTTCTTCCCCGCGCTGCACGCCACGCTGGGCATCTTCCTGCCCCTGATCGCGGTGAACTGCGCCATCCTGGGGGGCTCCCTGTTCATGGTCGAACGGGACTACGATTTCGGCGAGAGCGTTGTCTTCGGCCTGGGCAACGGCATCGGGTGGTTCCTCGCCGTCGTCGCCCTGGCGTCCATTCGTGAGCGCCTCCGCTACAGCAACGTGCCCCACGGTCTGCGCGGTCTGGGCATGACCTTCGTCATCACCGGACTGATGGCGTTCGGCTTCATGGCCTTCGGGGGCATTCAACTATGACGACCAGCACCGGACCAGCGGCCTTCGGCTCGATGGTCTTCGAAGGCGCCCGGCCGTGATCACCGTCGTCCTCGGGGTGACGATGTTCACCATCGTCATCCTCGCCCTGGTCACGGTCCTGATGCAGGCCAAGGCGCGGCTCGTCGCCGGCGGCGAGGTGTCGATCCTCATCAACGAGGAGAAAACGCTGGCCGCCACCACCGGCGGCACCCTGCTCGGCACCCTGGCCGAGCACCAGATCTTCATCCCCTCCGCCTGCGGAGGCCAGGGCACGTGCGGCGTCTGCACCGTCGATGTCTTCGAAGGCGGTGGCGCCATGCTGCCGACCGAGAAGACGCACATCAGCCGCCGTGAGGCCCGCGAGGGCTGCCGCCTGAGTTGCCAGGTGAAGATCAAGGAGGACATGAAGATCGGCATCCCGGCCGAGGTCTTCGGGGTCAAGAAGTGGCAGTGCAAGGTCCGCTCGAACGAGAACGTCGCCACCTTCATCAAGGAACTCGTGCTGGAGCTGCCCGAGGGCGAGGAAGTGCCCTTCCGCGCTGGCGGTTACATCCAGATCGAGTGCCCGCCGCACGTCGTGAACTACAGCGACTTCGCCATCGAGGACGAGTACCACGACGACTGGGACCGCTTCAAGATCTGGGACCTGGTGTCCAAAGTCGACGAGACCGTGATCCGGGCCTACTCGATGGCGAACTACCCGGAAGAGAAGGGCGTCATCATGCTGAACGTCCGCGTGGCAACACCGCCGCCACGCGAGATGGACCTGCCGCCCGGCCAGATGTCGTCCTACATCTTCAACCTGAAGCCCGGCGATGACGTGACGATCGCCGGCCCCTTCGGCGAGTTCTTCGCCAAGGACACGGACACCGAGATGGTGTTCGTCGGCGGCGGCGCCGGCATGGCGCCCATGCGCTCCCACATCTTCGACCAGTTCCGCCGCATCCACACGGACCGCAAGGTGTCCTTCTGGTACGGCGCCCGCTCCTACCGCGAGGCCTTCTACATCGACCACTTCGACCGGATCGCCGAAGAGAACCCCAACTTCACTTGGCATCTCGCCCTCTCCGACCCGCTCGAGGAAGACAACTGGGACGGCTACACCGGCTTCATCCACCAGGTCCTGTACGACAACTACCTGAAGGACCACCCCGCCCCGGAAGACGTCGAGTACTACCTCTGCGGCCCTCCCCTGATGCTCCAGGCCTGCATGAAGATGCTCGACGACCTCGGCGTCGAACCCGAGAACATCGCCTTCGACGACTTCGGTTAGGGCCGGCGATGCGCTGCGTGCGCGGGGCGTCGGTGGTGGCGGCACCCGCCCGGCGCGTGTCCGGGGGGAGGGGTCCCAGGTGCCGCTCACGCTTGGTCGGAAGATGGAAGGGTGTGCGCTCGCTGCGCTCCGCTCGCTTCGGGTGGTCGATGCATACGGTCACGACACGGGGAGTCGCTCGCTGCGAGCCACCTGGGACCCCTCCCCCCGGACCCGCACCGGGCTGGACAACGCCTCGCCGGAGGGACGCAGAGTTTCCCCGAAAGTCGTCTCGCTCGATGTGGGGACGGCGGCGAAACTGGTTGGTGCTGGCGGTCCTCACGGGTCTCGCGATCGGTTGTGGACGAGCATCCGAAGAAGTCGTGCTGCAGGGGCCGACGATGGGCACCTACTATCGAGTGCGCGCGGTCGCGGACTCCGGTGACCGCGAAGCGATTCGGGCTCTAGTCGAGCAACGACTCAATGCTGTTGACCGCGCGATGTCGACGTACCGAGAAGACTCAGAGATCTCGCGCTTCAACCGGCTTGCCGGCGGCGAGTCCTTTGTCTTCTCGGACGAGACCTGGACAGTCCTGGAGCTTGCCTGGCGAGTGCGCGAGGAAACCGGCGGCGCGTTCGACCCGACTGTGGGCCCCCTCGTCGACGCCTGGGGTTTCGGTGCGCCCGGACGCAGCGGGGAGCCGACGCCTCCTCTCGATGATCAACTGGCAGACCTGCGTCGGGCGATCGGCGCGATCGAGCTGGCATCCGAGGACCAGCGAGTACTCAAGCTCGAAGACGGAGCGGCTCTCGACTTGTCCGCCATCGCCAAGGGCTGGGCAGTCGATAGCGTTTCCGAGGCTCTGCTCAAAGCCGGTTACACCAATCACCTCGTCGAAGTCGGAGGCGAGATACGCACTGCCGGTCACAGCCCTGCCGGCGACGCATGGCGTATCGCGATCGAACGGCCGCCTGCTCGAGCGCCCGAGTCCGGGCCATCCGCCCCGGCAGCCGCAACGGAGGACGCCACCCAGCCCGGCCTGCAGAAGGTCCTGCCCTTCACCGACGGATCCCTGGCAACTTCCGGCGACTACCGGAACTACTGGGAACGCGACGGCCAGCGCTACTCCCACACGATTGACCCGAGAACTGGTCGCCCCGTAGTCCACGCACTGGCCTCGGCGAGCGTGATCCACGAGAGCTGCGCCATCGCGGACGCCTACGCAACCGCCCTGTTGGTCCTGGGTCCCGAGAACGGCCTGAGCTGGGCGGACGACAACGACATCGCCGCCTTGCTCCTTGTCTACCGGAAGGACTCGCTCGAAGAACTCCCGAGCGCTGCCTTCCGGGAGTCGTTCGGAGACACGCGATAGCCGTTGCTACGGTCGACAGCCGTCCGAGAAGGCCGTAACGTCCGAGATCGCTGCAGCCGGGCTGCCCGGCTCGTTTCGGTACTCCTTCGACGCGCCGGTCAACGTGTCCGTCACCCGGATCGCGTAGCCCAGGTCCGTCGTCGACCCGCCGTACACCCATACGTGGCCGTTCGCGGCGCAACCGTCGAGCACCTTGATCAGCACCTCCCAGTTGTTCGCGTCGAAGAACGCGAACAACCCCGAGTCGTTCGTCCCCGCATGGACCACTCGGCCTGAGCCGCTTTGGCCATCGCCGCCGCGCCACTCCACAGCCACCGCGTAGCGCGAGTCCCGGAGGCAGAGCGTCTCGGCGGCCGCTACGCAGGTCCCCTTCGGTTCAGCCGCCTCGACCAGGAACGTCCGCCGCGCCGTCGACGGAGAGGTACCGTCGCTCACCTCCAGCTCCACTTCGTAGAAGCCCGGAGACGACCAGGCGTGGATCGGAGCGGCGGACCGGGAAGTATTGCCGTCGCCGAACTCCCAGCGGCGGATGCGCACGGCGCCGGCGCTCGTGTCCGTGAAGCGCACGGCTTCGCCGGTGAGCGCGCGGCAGAGGTCCCCGGCGCAGGTAGCGCCTTCCACGCCGAACGCCGCGGTCGGCGGTCGAGAGGGAGGGGGAGGAGGCTGCGGGTCCGGCTCCGGCTCGGGGAGCGGAGGTGCACCGCCGCCGCCGCCGCCGCCACCACCACCGCCACTGCCACTGCCACTGCCACCGCAGTCGACCGTAGCGCCGTCGTCGTCGACGATCCTGATGGTGACGGGATCCAGGATCACCTCCTGCGATTCAGACACGACCTTCAACGTGACCGACTCGCAATCGTCGTCTTCGTCGTCGTCCACGGCCAAGAACCGGAAGCGCTGCCACCTGAACTGTTCGCCCGGCTGCCACACGATGGTACTGGGAAGAAAGAAGTAGTCAGTCTGGTCGGCTCCGCCCTGATTCGTCGGCTCCACGCGAACCCTCACTTCGCGCTCCGGGTGCCGATCGAGGTAAAGGTACATCTGAATGGTCTCTCGCTCCCACACGATGAAGTTGGTGGGAGATTGCCAGCGCCCGACGAATGGCGGGAAGTCGTCGTCCTCGATCGTACCGACCGCCTGAAGCGTTGAACCATCGCCGGCCAATGTCGCCTTGACGGGATTCCGCAGCGTCAGCAGGAAGGTCTCCTCTCCCTCATTGAGTCGCTCGTCGTCCACGACGGAGACCACGATCCGCCCCGTAGTCGTTCCAGCCGCGAACGTCAGCGTCCCGCTTGCCGCGGTGTAGTCGGAGCCAGCCCTGGCCGTATCGTCCGACGTCGCGTAGTCCACCGTCACCTGCTCGGTGGTCGAGAAGGCCAACGCCACGTCGAAGGTCAGCGGCCCTCCGTTCTCAGGCCCCCGCGCCGCGTCGATCGACACGACTGGCGGCCCCTCGTCGTCGAGCACCTTCACGCTCACCGATGCGGCGGTGACCGAACCGTAGTCGGCGCCGCTCACGGCGTGGCCGATCGTGACCGACTCGGACGCCATGTCGTCGTCCTCCACTCCAGTCACGGTCACCGTCTGGGCTGTCTCCCAGTCCGTCGCCTCGAAGGTCAGCGACGACGGGGACACCGTCACCTTGCCGCCCGACGCAACGGACGGCGCGATCGTCACCTGGCCCGTCGGTTCGGAATCGAGCACGACCGTGTACGTCGCCGTCGCCCCCTCGACGACGTTCAACTCCTCGGCCGACACGATAACGCCCCGGCGGTTCTTCACCCGCACGTGAACGCCCTGCCACACCACTCGGCGCAAGCCCTCTCTCTCACGCGCCCCCACGGCGAGCCGGCTACGGCCCCGGGCCACCGGACTCAGCGTGAGCATCGAGCCCGAAAGGCTGTGCTTGAACGTCGCGTACACGTGATCGCGCAATGTGTAGTCCAGGGCGTCGCCCTCTGGATCGGTGAACCACGAGGAGACGTCCACGACCTCGCTGCCGTCGCCGATCCGGAGCTGGACTTCCGCGGGCGACCCGACCGCCTCCGGAGGATCGTTGAAGACGGTGACCGGGAAGCGGTGTCTCGCTTTCGTTCCCGACCCTGCCGTGTCGGTGGCCGTCACGTCGATCGTCACTGGCACGTGAATCGTCGGCGGGGAGACCTCCAACGCCTCCACCGTGAGCGTTGAGCCCGAAAGCGAAACCCTCGCCACGGACGCGTCCGTTGACGAAGCCGCGTATGTAAGGGCGTCGCCTTCACCGTCCGTGAACGCGCTCGCCAGCGCGATCTCGACCGTCCGGCGCTGCCTCACTTTCTGCGCGCCCAGCGTTCCCACCGTCTCCGGCGAACGGTTCGCGCCAGCGACTGCCCGGAACGTCTGTGTCACCGTTCGGCCCGAGTCGCCTTCAGCCTCCGTCGCGGTCACCATGATCGTCGAGACGCCCGTGGCCACCGGCGTGATGGAAACCGAGGATCCGGTAACCGCGACCGTCACCTTCGACTCGTCGGAAGAAGTCGCCGTGTAGGTCAGGGAGCCATCGTCAAAGAAAAACGGCGCAAGGTCGACCGTCAACACGTCGGGCGACTCGCCGTCTCCAGGCAGCTTCACCGCCTTGTCGTCGAGCGCCTGCAGGCTGCGGGGGGCCAGGTCCGCGTTCATGCCGTCGAGCCAGTTGTCCCCGGTGCCGATCGGATCCAGAACGTCATCGAGTGCTAACCGAGCCTTCGTCAGCGCTCCATACCAGTCCGCCTCGGCGTTGCCGCACTCGGAATCTCCTCCAGTGAGCGTTCCCACGATGCGCTTGTTGGCGTCGAACAGCGGCGAGCCCGACGATCCCTTCTCGTTGGCTCCGGACGCCCAGCCCCCAACCCGCCAGTGAGTGCCGCGATCGGTCGGATAGTGCTGCGACCAGGCCGTGCGCCTCAGAAGTTCGTTCTCGACGTTGATCGACTTGAAGTGGTTCTTCGGGTGGTGAATACCCACGGCCGACGCCGGGGTTTGGGAGCCCAGGTCCCAGCCCGCCAGGTACAGATCGTGCTCCGGTTCCAGCCGGTCGTCGAGTTCCAGGAGCGCGATGTCGGCTTGCCACTGTAGATAGCGAAACGTCGCGCCACTCTGGCTGTCGCCCAGCGTCGCCGTTCCCGATCCGCAGACAGGGCGCTGGTAGTTCCAGTACACCACCACGCTCGCAGCGGTCCCCCCCGTGTTCGCGAAGCAGTGATACGCCGTCAGGAACAGCGGTCTGGCGTCTAGAGCCGTGTTGTTCAGGAGTGCGCCGCTGCAAGCGAGACTACCCTTCACCGAGTACAGGCCCACGCTTCGGATCTGATCGCGCCAGGCATCCCCACTACTGCACGCCACGTCGACGCTGCACGAACCATGGCTTGGAGACCTCACGTCGGCCAGATCGCGAAACCCGCGGTTGACCGAGTCCAGCCGCAGGTCGAGTTCGCCGATCCGGTCAACCGGCACGGACACTTCGATCACCGCGTCGCCACCGGACAGGACCTGAGTCCACAGCTCGCCGTGGGCCTCGTTGTCCGCCTCCGTGAACGGTCCGACGACCTCGTCCCCCATCGGCGTATGGACCCGCAGTCGGCCGCCCGGCGGCATCCGGTAGCGATCGAAGCCCAGGTTGAGCGAGACCGCGCCGGGCGAGACGACGCGCAAACGCCACACCGCGGTCCGCCCGTCGCTGCTGGCTTCCCAGCGCCCGTGACTGATCGTGCTCACGTCCACGGCGAAGGGGTCGGCGAACGGCACGGGGCCTCCCCGGCCATCCACGCTTGCTGCGGCAACCGCCGCCACAACGTCGACCGGTGGCGTCTCCAGCACCAGTACCTCGCTAAGCGGCGCGAGACCGGGGATCGCCGGCGCCGGGTCTTCCGTGCCGGGCTGGGCAAGGACCGCCGCTGGCCAGACGCCCAGAACGGCAGCGATCACTCCGGCCGGAAAACGCGGCGCCATCATTCCCGCGGCTCCTGGCCGGTCCGGTCTCCGAAGACGGCAGGCTCGACGCCCAAACCCGACAACCCGACAACCCGAACGATCGACCTCACATGCATCCTCGCCGGCACCTCCTTGCGGGTTTGTTGCAGAAATGGAGAGGCCTGCGCAACTCCCATTTGAGAGATACAAGTGCCGGCCAGGAAGGACAAACTTTCCGTGAGAAAAGAGAAGTCCTCTCGAACCATCTTGTAGGTGAAGAGCAAGAAAGGTGGGAGGGCGGGGAAAACACGCGCATGCGATGTGGGCCGTGGCGCATCGCGATTGAACGGCCGCCTGCTCGAGCGCCCGAGTCCGGGCCATCCGCCCCGGCAGCCGCAACGGAGGACGCCACCCAGCCCGGCCTGCAGAAGGTCCTGCCCTTCACCGACGGATCCCTGGCAACTTCCGGCGACTACCGGAACTACTGGGAACGCGACGGCCAGCGCTACTCCCACACGATCGACCCCCGCACCGGCCGCCCGGTTGAACACTCCCTCGCCTCGGCAAGCGTCTTTCACACAAGCTGCGCCGTCGCCGATGCCTACGCGACCGCCCTCATGGTGCTCGGCCCCGACGACGGTCTGCAGTGGGCCGACGAAAAGGGCGTGGCCGCTCTGCTGCTCGTGTACTGGGACGACGGCCTGGAGGAACGCACCACCGCCACGTTCCGGGAGTCGTTCGGAAGCGAGCGAAGACCTTAGCTACGGCCCGCAACCGCCCGGAAACGCCGTGACGTCGGTGATCGCATCGGCTGGCCTGCCCGGTTCGTTGCGGTACTCCTTCACCGCGCCGGTCGCCGTGTCGGTCACCCGGATCACGTAGCCCAGGTCCGTCGTCGCCGCCCCGAACACCCACACGTGGCCGTTCGCCGAACAGCCGTCCAGCAGCTTGATCAGCATCTCCCAGTTGTCCGCGTCGAAGAAGCGGAAGAGGGCTGACTCGTTCGTGCCGGCGTGGACGACGGCGGCGCCGCCGCCCGCGCCGTCCGCGTTGTTCCACTCCACCGTGACCGTGTAGCGCGAGTCGAGCAGGCAGCGCGTTCCCGCGCCGGCGACGCAGGTCCCGGCGGGCTCGGCCGCCTCGACCAGGAACGTCAGCGACGTGGTCGACTCGTCCGTCCCGTTCGCCACCGTGAGCGTAACCTCGTAGAAGCCCGGCGAAGCCCATGTGTGACTCCGCGGCCTCTGGAGCCGGGAGGTACTCCCGTCGCCGAAGTCCCAGCGCCACCTGGTCACGGTGCCGGTGCTCCCGTCGTCGAACGACACCGGAGCGCCGGCGCGGGCGCGGCAGAGACCGGCATCGCACCCGGCGTCCACCGTGATGGCGGCGCGAGGCGCCGATGGTGGCGGCGGAGGTTCCGGCTCTTCCGGCTCCTCAGGCGCCGGCGGGGGCGAACCGCCGCCGCCGGGAGGCGGTGGAGGCGGCCCCCCCCCCGGACCGCCCGGTCGCGTCGCGTCGTTGTCGTTCACCATCACGCTGGCGACGCCATTGGTGGCATGCACGCCGTAGCCCGACCCCGACCCCACCGTAGCGGTCACCGACCCGCTCGCCTCCTCGTTGCCGTCGTCCACCGTGCGCACGGTGTAGGTCGCCGAGCCAGATGTTCCCACCGTCACCCTCTTCAAGCCCAGCTCGCCCGCCGCCACGAAGCCGCCGCCGGTCTCCGCGATCGTCAGGTTCACCGTGATCGGCGCAGCCGGGGCCGGCGAGGCGGTCACCGTGAAGCTGGCAGCCGCCCCTTCCGTCACCGCCCGACCGCCCGAGATACTCACCACAGGCGTGCTCGGGTCGGCCTCGTTCACCGCGACCCTGATGGATGTGGTGTCGGTATTGGGCACGGCGTCCGCGGAATCGGTGGCCCTGACCGTCACCTCGTAGGTGTTGTCCCGGCCGTCGTCCGTCGGGTTGTCCCTGTCCCGAGCCCCCATGCTCAGCACTCCGGAACTGCTGATCGAAAAGTCGTCGGCATCCCAGCCCTCCAAGGACCAGGTCACCGAGCCCTCGGCGTTTGCGGTTGTCGCCGTCTGAGAAAACGCCGCCCCTTCCGCGATGCTCACCGACGACAGCCCGAGCACGGTAAACCGGGTGGGCTCGGGCAAGGCGGTCGAGCCGTCCACCTTACGCGCTTCATCGTCGGGCAGCGCCGTGTGCGTGAGCGTCGCGTTGATATCGGAATCAACACTGAACACGATGGCTCCACCGTTGAGATCCAGAGAATCGGCGGCGATGCCAACCCCGTCCGTGTCCGTGTCCGCAGCCTGCACCGTGTAGGAGAAAATCAGTACGTAGTCGAACGTGTATACATGATCGAATGCGGCCTGCCGGGTGTTAGCCCCAATCGTCAGAGCCAGTTGCGGGCTGCCGGTCACTCTGACGGGCACGGAAAAGTGGACCGAGGCGTAGAGCTTCTCACCCCGGGCATACGTGTCGCCGCTGAGCGGATTGCCAAACAAGGTGACCCTGCTCACGCTCGGAGCCGCTGCCACCAAGGACCCGTCCACCTTGCGGGTCGCGTCCGGCGTATTGCTCGCAGCAGAGCTCAGGACCGCCGCAACGGAGGCGTCGTCCCGGCGGACGATCTTGCCGCTGTTCAGTTCCATAGCGTCTTCCGGAATGGTAAGCCCGTCCGTGTCCTCGTCTCCTGCTTGCACCGTGTACTGGAACCATAGGGTTGTGAGATAGGTAGTCGTGTCAGCCCGCCGAAAGGTGGCGTACCGAGTCTCGCCGCCCACGTCGATCGCCAGCCGCGGCCTGCCGGATACGGCCACAAGCTGGTTCATAATCGTCTGAGCCCACATGTGTTGGCCTCGACGGTAGGTGTCGGTAACCGCGCCGTCATGCCTGGGTTGGCCTACGAGACGCGGGCCCCCACGCACCTTCGGCGGGGAGATGATCGACCCATTCACTTTGTGCTCCGGGTTGGCGGGCCTTGCCGGCTGCGCCAAGATCACGGCGTTGACCGCCGGGTCGCCTTCAAAGGTGATACTCCCACCGTTGAGGTCGAGTGCGTTACGCGGGATGGCGATCCCGTCGGTGTCGAGGTCCGCGGCCTGCACCGTGTACACGAATGCAAGCGACTTGCCGAGGCTTAGCGTCACGAAGACCGCGTACCGCCTGACGCCGCCTATATCCAGGGCGAGCCGCGGACGGCCGGTCACCGTCACCTGGCCCGAGGCACCCATTGTCAACACGACCCGTTCGCCGCGGCCATAGGTGCTCATGCTCGTGGGCGAGGACAGGATACCCCCGTCGAGTCCCACGCTGCTGTTTGTAGACACCGTGACAGGGTACGAGTCCGACCACACCCCCGTGCCCTCGGCGTTAGTCGCCTGCATCCGCACCTCATAGGATGCGCCGGTCGTCAGCCCGCTGATCGTGGTCTCCATGGGCATGGTGCCGGTAACGGGGTGGCTCGACCACTCGCCGGAGTCCCCAATCCGGAACTCGACATCGTAGTCGGTGATGGCCGGACCGGTATTGGTCGGCTCCGACCAGAACACGATCATGCTGGTCTGGGAGGCCGGCCGTGGGTTGATCGCGATCATCTTCTTCGGGGGCTCGTTCTCGTCCATGATCGTCACCGTGATCGCCGAGGTATCGGTTTGCGCCGGAGTGCTCGAATCGGTCGCCCTGACGGTGACGTTGTAGGTGTTGGTGCCGGCCGTGCTGCCGTCCAACGGGTCCTCGAAGTTGCGCGCCGTCATCGTCAGCGCGCCACCCGCGATTGAAAAGTCCCCGGCGTCCTCGCCCTCCAGCGCCCAGGTCACCGCTCCCACCGCGTTGGTCGCCACCGCCGTCTGCGAGAACGGCATGTTCTCCGCGAGGCTCACCGACGACAGACCCGTTATCGACATCGTCTGCGCCTCAGCGGGCCGGACCGCAGCGTGGCACAGGGCCAAGGGGAGCAGGAGCACCCCCCCCCAACGGAGTTGAGTCTTCCGAGCGCGGTCGTCCACCATTCCCCTCCATGGTCTGCTTGCATTCGCCTGGACATGCATCGACCAAGGCCTTGTATCCAATCCCGGAAGTCCGCGCATCTCCCATTCAGGAGATGTGCACACCAAAGAAACGAAGGAGGCAACCAAGCTCCGGACTACGTTCCTCTGAGCACCACGGCGTGGAAGCTTGGGAGCTCCTCTTGCGTAGGAAGCCTCATACGCATATCCCGGTTTGGAGGTACGTGCCTGCAAGAGGATGTGACATTTGGCCTGGAGGTCGGGGAACTGGCTAGGGCTAGACTCGGCCGCGAGCCATGGCGATCCTGTTTCTGACCATCACGGTGATAGCCGCTTCGGTGATTCTCATGTCCGTCGGCGTCCTTATCAGTGGCCGCTGTCTGCGTGGATCCTGCGGTGGTCCGGACGTGCTCGGCCCGGACGGGGAGCCCCTCAACTGCTCCAACTGTCCCCTGCGACGGGCGCGGGAGGAAACCTGAGCGCCATCGAGGGTCCGGAACGGCCGATCCAGATCACCGATCAGGGCGAAGCCCAGCCGTTCTCGCGCGGTCTGCTTGCGCGAAGCCTCTACGCCGCCGGCCTGGACTTCGATCGCGCGTACCGTCGCGTCGAGCAACTGCAGCGCCGGCTGGTCCGCGAGGAGATCACGAGCCTGGAGAAGCGGCACCTGGCTCAGCGCATCGCCGAACTTCTCGAGTTGAAGGAAGGCTCCGACGTCGCCGGACGGTACCGGCTCATCCGGCGGCTGCGCCGTTTGCCGAGACCTCTCATCCTCTACATCGGCGGGGCCGGCGGGACAGGCAAGTCGACGCTGGCCCTCGACCTGGCGCCCCAACTCCGTATCTACCGCGTCAACGCGACCGACACGGTGCGGCAGGTGATGCGAATGGTCTTCGCGCCGGCCATCCTGCCGGCCCTCCACGTTTCGAGCTACGAGACGGCCGAGGCCGCATCACCCGAACTCCCGGGCGGCAGCCAGGATCCGACGCTCGCCACATTCGAGGAACAGGCCACGAGAGTCTGCGTGGGGGTGCGGGCGGTCGTCGAGCGCGCGATCGCCGAGAACCTGAGCCTGGTCGTCGAAGGCGTCCACCTGCTACCCGGGCTGGTTCCCTTTCCCGATCTGGAGGCGGACGCCTACCAGTTCTTCCTCCTGCTCACGACGGAGGACGAGGAGGTTCACCGCAGCCACTTCCTGGCCCGCGAAACCGTCGCCGTCAGGAGATCGCACCGGCAGCTCGATCACTTTCGCGTGCTCCGCGCCCAGCAGGATCACCTGACTCGACTGGCGGAGGACGTGAGCGTGCCGGTCCTCGACACGACCGACCGGGAGCCGGCGCTGGCGGCCGCCATCGCGCTGCTCGGACAGAACATGTCCCAGCGCCTGCCATGGCTCACGCAGGCATCGGTGGAAGGGCTGGGCGAGCCGCGTCCCCCCGTCCTGATGCTCGTGATCGACGGTCTTCCGGACCGTCCTCTTCGATCCCTCGGCGGCCGTACGCCCCTTGAAGCGGCGCGCACGCCGAACCTGGACCGCCTGGCCAGCGAAGGCGCCAACGGTCTGGCGGATCCGGTCGCGCCGGGCGTCGTGCCGGACACGGCGTCGGGGAATCTCGCGCTGTTCTCCCAGTCCCCCCGGGTCATGACCCGGGGTCCGATCGAGGCGCTGGGCGCCGGACTCAAGTTGAAGGCGGGCACGATCGCGATACGGGGGAACTTCGCCACCCTGGACGAACGCGGCTACGTGGTAGATCGCCGGGCCGGGCGCATCCGCGACGACGCCAGAAAGCTGGCCAAGGCCATCGACCGCCTGGATCTTCCCGCATCGGACAGGGTCAAGGTGCGCGTCCGCGCCACCACTGAGCACCGTCTCGCGATCACGCTGCGCGGCGACGGCCTGACCTCCGCGATCGAGGGATCGGATCCCGGGGACGGGGCCCCCTCGGGGCCGCCGCTGGTGCCGCGGCCGCTCGACCCGAACGACGAGGCGGCCGAGCGGACGGCCCGTGTCCTGGCTCTGTTCGAACAGGAGGCGCGCCGCGTCCTGACCCGGCATCCGGCAAACGAGACGCGGCGCCGGAACGGCGGTCTGCCGGCGAACGCGGTACTGACGCGGGGAGTGGGTCGAGTCCACCGGTTGCTGCCCCTGGAGCCAGGCGGCCTGCCGGTCTCCGCCGCCTGCATCGGCGGCGACCGGACCGTGATGGGGATTGCCTCGGCGCTCGGCGTATCGACGGTTCATCGGCCTGGCATGACCGCCAACGTCGACACGGACCTGGCGCTCAAGTTCCAGTGCGCGATCGAGGCCCTCGAGGAGCACGACCTGGTCATGGTCCATGTCAAGGGCGCCGACATCGCCGCCCACGACCGGCGGCCAGACCAGAAGGTCGCCTTCCTCGAACGGGTCGACCGGGAACTGGGCGTCCTCCTCGAACGTCTGGAACGGCCGATCCGGGTGGCCGTGACGGCGGACCATGCCACCCTGTCCGAGGTGGGCGTCCACGGCGCCGACCCGGTGCCGGTGCTGGTCTGGGGCGACGGCATACGCCCCGACTCGGTCACCAGCTTCGGCGAACGAGTGGCCGGCGCCGGCCGACTCAGCCGGTTCCCCCTCCAGCTCCTGATCGAGCGGGTGTTCGAACGCTACAGCGAGACAGCGGCCTGAGCGCCCGGACCTGAATGGGGAAGAAGATCGAACGCCGCGTGCAGCGCCGCGCCGAGCTCGCGGACGGCCGCGGTTTCGCCTGCGTCGCGCTCGACCGCCCGTCCGATCCGGTGAACGTCGGGCACGCGCTGCGGGCGGCGCTCTGCTTCCAGGCCCGCATGATCATCCTGGGCCAGGCGTCGGAGGACATCGACATCCGCCGGCTGCCCACAGATCCGACCAGGGCCTACCGTCACGTTCCGGTGCTCGAGGTCGACGACTTGCTGGAGGCGACCCCGCGCGACGCGGATCTGGTCGCGGTAGAGATCGTGCCGGAGGCGGTCCCGCTCCCGGGTTTCACCCATCCGGAGCGGGCCTGCTACGTGTTCGGGCCGGAGAGCGGCTCGATCTCCGATGGCATCCTGGATCGCTGCAGGCACCAGGTGCGCGTGCCGACGGCCGTCTCGCTCAACCTGGGGATGACGGTTGGTCTCGTGCTCTACGATCGCCTGGCCGACCGCTGGCGGAAGGCCGCGGCGAACGACGCGGGCTGAATCAACCGGGCTGAATCGACCCGGAACGGAGGGACGGCCGGGAGCGTTCCGCGAACAGGGACAGGAGCGGCAGGCCGAGTCGTTCCCGAACCAGCCTGCGGACCATGCGTTGCCGCAGCTCCGCCAGCCGCTCCGTGCCGACGCGGTCGGCCATCCTCCCCAGCGCGGCCTCGGCCTCGGCCGCGACCGTTTCCCTGTCACGCCCCGGCAGAAGTTCGAAGGCGCGGTCCACGAGTTCGCGGTCCAACTCGGCCAGGCGATCCTCGACGGCCGGCGCGGACCCCCGAAGCTCCAGCAGCCGTTGCCGCCAGCTCTCGAGATCGGCCGTCGCGGGAGGGAGCGCGTCCGCCAGAGCCTGAAGCCGTTCCCGCACGTCGATGGCGGCCGGGCTGGGCGGCCGGGCCGAAGCTCCGCCGAGTTCCCGGAACTCCGCCCATGCCTTCTCCACCGCCGGCCGGCAGTAGCGGAGACTGCTCACCCTCCTCTGCTGCGCGGCAGGTGACGCCGCCTGCCGCTCCGCGCGCCGCTCAAAGACCAGGCGGATGCTCTCCAGAACGAGAAAGAGGGGCACGCCTTCCCGGCGCCAGCCATCCGCCAGGCGCCAGTCGGCCGGGCTCAGGAGCAGCGGAGCGCCCCGCAACCGGATGAACTCCTCTTCGATCCTCTCGAAGTACTCCCGGTCGGCAGTCTCGGAGACCACACCGAGCGTTCCCTAGGCCTCGATGACCTCGCCCGAGGCGATCGTGCGGAGACCGGAGGCGGTCCGCAGCCGGAACCGGCCGCCGCTGTCGAAACCGGCGAACCGTCCGGCGAGCGTCTCGCCGCCAACGCGGCAGCTCACCTCGTCGCCCTCACGGTGAACCGTGCAGACACGATAGGCGTCCAGCGTGTAGTCCAGGTCGCCGCAATGAGCCAACTCACGCTCGAGCGACCTGGCGAGCCCTTCGACCACGGCCGCCCGCGGCGGCGGCTCCCCCGTCTCCAGTGCAAGCGACGTCGACACCGGAGTCGGGAGTTCGCTGCCGGCGCCGAAGTCATAGTTGACGCCGAAGCCGATGACGGCGGCCATCTCGCCGTTGCTGCCGGCGACCGTCTCGATGAGGATCCCGGCGATCTTCCGGCCGCCGACGAGCACGTCGTTGGGCCACTTGAGGAGCGCCGTCCCGTCGACCTGCGCCGCCAGGGCCCGGCAGACGCCGACTCCGACCAGCAGCGGCAAGGTCCCGAGCTGGTCCTCCAGGGGTCCCCGGCCAACCGGCAGCGGCTGCAACCAGGTGCAGTAGAGGCCGCGGCCAGCGGAGCTGACCCAGGAACGGCCCTGGCGGCCCCTGCCCGCGGTCTGCTCGTACGCGACGACGAACGCCGTGCGGGGTGTCGCCTCCTCCTCGAAGAAACGATCGATCAGGCCCTTGACGAACCGGTTCGTCGAGTCGACCGTGTCCATGAGCACGACGTTCTCGGGCAGGCGCCCGGATCGCGAACGAAGTTCGCTTGCAAGCTGCTCGAAGTCTCGGCAGGGGTCCACCGTCATGGATGGCGAAGCCTACAACCGAGTGGCCTGGCCGAGCGTTGCCATCACGCTGCTCCGCCGCTCCTCGAGCTCGGCAAGCCGGCTGCGGTTGCCCTCCACGACGTGCGCCGGCGCCTTCGCCAGGAAGCCGGCATTCGACAGGCGGTTGCGCGCTCCCGCGATCTCGGCGTCCAGCCGGTCGAGCTCCTTCCCGAGCTTCGCCCGCTCCGCCTCGCCCATCGGCGCCGCCTCGACCTCGAACGCCAGGTTCAGTCCCCCGGCCCGCGAGCGGGAGGCAGAGTCGGCACCGGTCCCCGCTCCGATCCCGGAGACGCGGGCGACCGCGTTCAGGAGGGCCTCCTGCTCGACCACGAAGTCGACCAGGTCGGAGTCCCCACCCTCGACGACGATCGACATCTTCACCGCCGCCGCGAGATTCCGCTCCCGCCTCAGGCTCCTGGCTGCCTGGACGACGGCGATCAGTGCTTCCATCCCCCGGTCGGCCTCCTGATCGGCGAGTTCAGGGGTCTCCAGCGGATAGTCCTGGACCGAAATGCTGCGGGGCTCCCCCGCTGCCGCCGACGGGTCGCGCGGCAGGCGCTGCCAGAGTTCTTCCGTCAGGTGCGGCATGACCGGATGCAGGAGCCGCAAGCTCGCGTCCAGCACGAACAGCAGCGTCTCGGCGACGCGCGGCCGGGGGGCGGAGCCCGCGAGCGCGGGCTTCGCGAACTCGATGTACCAGTCGCAGAGCTCGTGCCAGAAGAAGTGGTAGAGCGCGTTGCAGGCCCAGTCGAAACGGTACTCCTCCAGTCCGTCGTTCACCGTCGCCGCGGTGTCCGACAGCCGCGACAGGATCCATCGCTCGGCGGCGGCCAGCCCCTCGCGCTCGAGCTCCGTCCCGGACGTGGGCGTCACGGCGCCCGCGGTACGCGCAAGGGCGAACCGCACAGCGTTCCAGATCTTGTTGCCAAAGGCCCGGTAGCCGGCCATCCGCTCCAGGTCGAGCGGAATGTCGCGCCCCGGCACGTCGAGGACCGCCAGGGTGAAGCGCATCGCATCCGCCCCGTACTCCTCGATCAGGTCCATCGGATCGACCGTGTTGCCCTTGGTCTTGGACATCTTCTCGCCGTCGGCGTCCCGAACCAGTCCGGTCAGGTGGACGGCCCGGAAGGGCACCTTGCCGTAGAGATGCCGCGACAGCATGACCATGCGCGCCACCCAGAAGAACAGGATGTCGAAGCCGGTGATCAGGACCTCGGTCGGGTACCAGGTGCGGAGATCGGGAGCCTCCTCGTCCGGCCAGCCCAGTGTGGAGATCGGCCACAGGCCGGACGAGAACCACGTGTCCAGCACGTCGGGGTCGCGGGTCAGCTCCGTGGTGCCCGCCTGTTCCTCGGCCGCGGCTCGATCCATCGCAACGTAGCACGCGCCGTCCGTGTCGTACCAGGCCGGAATGCGGTGTCCCCACCAGAGCTGGCGCGAGATGACCCACGGCCGGATGTTTCTGAGCCAATGCTCCCACGTTCGGTCCCAGGACGAGGGAATCAGGTTGATGTCGCCGCGCTCGACCACCGCGAGTGCCTCCTGCGCCATGCCCGAGACATCGGCGAACCACTGCGGAGACAGCATCGGCTCGATCGGCTCTCCGCTCCGCTGCGAGTGGCCGACGCTGTGGACATGAGGCTCGACCTTGACCAACCGCCCCTCGGCTTCGAGCCGCTCGACCACGCGGCGCCGGGCCTCGAAGCGATCCAGACCTTCGAAGCCGGGTCCGGCCTCGGCGGTCATCCGACCGTCGAAGCCGATCACGCGCACGCCCGGCAGGTCGTGGCGGCGGCCGATCTCGTAGTCGTTCGGATCGTGGTAAGGCGTGACCTTGACCAGTCCGCTGCCGAAGGCAGGGTCGACGTGGTCGTCAGCGACCAGCCGCAGACGCCGGCCGAGGATGGGCAGTCTGGCCGTGCGGCCGGCCAGGTGGCGGTAGCGCTCGTCCTCCGGGTGGAAGGCGACGGCGGTATCCCCGAGCATCGTCTCCGGCCGCGTCGTGGCCACGACCAGCGGCTCCTCGGCCGTGCTGCTTCCCGAAAGCGGTTCCAGGGCGTAGGAGAGGTGGTACAGCCGGCCCTGGACCTCACGATTCTCCACTTCGAGGTCGGAGACCGCCGTCCGCAGTACCGGCGACCAGTTGACCATGTGCTCGCCGCGGTAGATCAGACCCTCTTGGTAGAGACGCACGAAGGCGGTGCGCACGGCGCGCGCCAACCCGTCATCGAGCGTGAACCGCTCGCGAGACCAGTCGCAGGAAGCGCCGAGGCGCTGCAACTGGCTGCGGATGTTCGCGTGGTACTCGTGCTTCCACTGCCAGACCCGCTCGACGAACTTCTCCCTGCCGAGCTCGATCCGGCTCGAGCCCCGCTCTTCCAGGTGCCGCTCGACCATGAGCTGGGTCGCGATGCCGGCGTGATCAGTTCCGGGCAGCCACAGCGCGTTGTCGCCCCGCATGCGCCGCCAGCGAGTGATCAGGTCCTGCAGGGTGCTCTGCAGGGCATGGCCCATGTGCAGCTTGCCCGTCACGTTCGGCGGCGGTATGAGGATGCAGTAAGGCTTCGGCCCCTCGCCTTCCGGATCGGGCGCACAGCGGTACAGGCCCTGTTCGTCCCACCACGCCTGCCACTTGCCCTCGTAGGAGGCAGGTTCGAAGCGCTTCTCCATCACAGGTTCCGGCAGTTGCGGTTGGCGGAGGGCCCGCTGCCCGCCATCAGCGGCCGGGCCCGCTGGCCGGCACCGGCGCCGCCAGCCGCCGGTTCAGGTACTCGACGATCGCCGCCGTGCTGGAGCCCGGGGGAAAGACCTCGTCCACGCCAGCGGCCTTGAGCCCCGTAATGTCCGCATCGGGAACGATGCCCCCGGCGAACACCAGGACGTCGTCGGCACCCGCTACCTGCAGACCCTGAACCACTTCCGGCAGCAGGGTGTTGTGGGCGCCGGAGAGGATCGACAGACCGACGGCCCGCACATCTTCCTGCACCGCCGCGGCCACGATCTGCTCCGGGGTCTTGCGCAGGCCGGTGTAGATCACCTCGAAACCCGCGTCGCGCAGCGCTCGCGCCACCACCTTCGCGCCACGGTCGTGGCCGTCCAGCCCGGGCTTGGCGACCAGAATCCGGTGTGGAGCCGAGGCTCCCGGGCGCACGGCGATCAAGGCGCTCCCTCCCGGCGCAGCCCATACTGCTCCATCTTCTTGTACAGGTTGCTCCTGGGCGTCCCGACGGCCTTCGCGGTGCGGGTCACGTTCCAGCCGTTCTCCTCGAGCTTCTTCGACAGGTACATGCGTTCCGAGCTCTCCCTGAATTCGCGCAGGGTGGGAAGCGCGAGAATAGCCTCCGAAAGGTCGCCGCGCGCGGAACCCGCCAGTCTGAGGATGGCCGCCCGGTCGATCCTGTCGCCCGGGCTCAGGATCAGCACCCGCTCGAGCAGGTTCTTCAGTTCCCGGACATTGCCCCGCCACGGCATCGCCTGTAGCTGCCGGATCGCACCCGCGGTCAGGTTCTTCTGGCGGTAGTTGTTCTCGCTCGCAAAGCGCTCGATGAAGTGCTCCACCAGCAGCGGGAGATCCTCGAGCCGCTCGCGCAGCGGCGGCACGTGCACCGGAACGACATTCAGGCGGTAGAAGAGATCCTCACGGAAGCGTCCGGCCTCGATCTCCCCCGGAAGGTCGCGATGGGTCGCAGCCACGACCCGGACATCAACCACCGTCGTCATCCTGGCTCCGACCGGTTCGATCTCGCCGCTCTGAAGCGCGCGCAGCACCTTGGCCTGGGTGCGGGCGGACATGTCCCCTACTTCGTCCAGGAAAATCGTGCCGCCGTCGGCGGCCGTGAACTTCCCGATCTGGCGACGCACGGCGCCGGTGAAGGCGCCCCTCTCGTGACCGAAGAGTTCGGACTCGATCAACTCGTCCGGGATGGCGGCGCAGTTGACCTGGACCAGGGGCATCTCACTGCGCTGACTGCCGGCGTGAATGGCCCGCGCGACGAGTTCCTTGCCGACTCCGCTCTCGCCGGTGATCAGCACGGTGGCCGGAGTCGGTGCGGCGCGGTCGATCGTCGCCCGGAGCTCCTGCATTGCCGGGGACTCGCCGACCAGCTCCGAGGGATCCCGCCTGAGTTCCCGGTTCTCGTCCCGGAGCCGCTGCCGTTCGACCGCGTTGCGAAGAGCGAGAAGCACCCGGTCGCGCTCCAGCGGCTTCTCCAGGAAGTCGTACGCCCCAAGCCGTGTCGCCTCGACGGCCGCAGCGATGTCTCCGTGGCCGCTGATCATGACGACCGGCATCTCGTGGCCCTGCTCCCGCAAGCCCGACAAGGTCGCCAGGCCGTCCATCTCGGGCATCTTTATGTCAAGCAGAACGGCGGCCGGAGGCCTGGTCATCACCCGCCTCAGCGCTTCGCGGCCGTTCGCCGCCTCGTCGACGCGATAGCGCTCGAACTCCAGGATCATCCGGAGCGATGCCCGGATCGACTCCTCGTCGTCGACGACGAGCACTCGCGGGCCTGTTGGCCGCGTCAAGGGGAAGATCTCCGCGGAGGCGTCAGGGTACTTCGATGACCGCGAAGAGCCGCTGGCCGCCGGGGGCGAGTGCTTCGACGCGCACGAGATCGCCGGACTCGAGATCGGCCGTTGCGTCGCCCAGGTCGGCCAGGTTCTCGATCCCGGCGCCGTTGATTCCGACGATCACCAACCCTTCCTGGAAGCCCTTCTCCGCGAAGACGCTGCGAGCCGAGACGCCGGATACGAAGACTCCGCGCTGGCCGCGGTCCAATTGGGCCCTATCGCGCAAGGTCGCGGTCAGCGGCCGGAGTTCCAGGCCGAGCCAGTCCATGCTCTCTTCGCGACGCGGCGCGGCCGGCCTCGGTTCCTCCTGCTCCGCGATGAGAGACGGTCGCTCCTCGAGTCTGACATCGAGTGTGATGCGCTCGGAATCGCGCAGCACATGCAGTTGAACGTCGCGGCCCGGCGGCAGCGCGGCCACGTAGTCGATCAGGCCGCGCGTTCCTTCCACCTCATGCTCGTCCACACCGAGGATGACATCGCCGGCCTCGACCCGCGCCTTCTCGGCCGGAGTGTCCGGCTGAACGTCCGTGACAAACGCGCCGTTCGGCTCGTCCAGCCCGTAGTAACGGGCATCGATGTGCTCCAGGTCGCGAATCTGGACACCCAGATAGCCGCGCCGGACCCGGCCCTCGTCACGCAACTGGGGAAGCACTCCCTCGAGAACGTCGACCGGCACCGCGAAACCGATGTTCTCGGCGAACGCCTTGCCGGTCGCGATCCCGACCACCTCCCCGGCCGTGTTGACCAGGGGTCCGCCGGAGTTGCCCAGGTTGATCGCGGCATCGGTCTGGATGTAGTTCGCGAAGTCGGCGCGGTTGTTCTCGATCGGAATCGATCGCCCCTTGGCGCTGACCACGCCGACCGTCACCGACGCCTCGAAGCTCAGGGGATTGCCGACCGCCATGACCCAGTCGCCTACCCGGAGCGCGTCCGAATCGCCGAGCGGCAGGTGCGGCAGCTCATCGCCGGCGTCGATCTTGAGCAACGCCAGGTCCGTCTCCCGGTCACGGCCCTTCAACTCGGCGGGGTACTCGCGACCATCCATGCCGACGCGGATCGTCTCCGCCCGCTCGACCACGTGGTTGTTGGTCACGATCCAGCCGTCGGACGAGATCAGGAAGCCACTCCCCGCGCCGGGGAAGCGCTGCTCTTCCTGCTCCGGCTCCGGCTGTCGCGGACCGCGGCGGAAGAAGTCCTGAAAGCCCCGAAGCTCCGGCGCCTCCTCGATCCGAACGACCTCGACCGTCACGACCGCCGGCAGGACCGCCTCCGCCAGATCGGCGAAGCTGTCGATCGCGGTCCTCGCGTGGAGGGCGACCCGTCGCGCCTGCTCGTCGCGCGAGTCCTTCTCCGCCGCCACCGCTTGCCGCGACGTTTCCTCGGCCCGCGTCGGTTCCGTGAGGTTCAGCCCGCCGGCGATGATCATGCCGAACACCAGGGCTCCGCCGACCAACAGGGCGGTAAACAGGATCTGCTTCTTCGTGTTCATCGTTTGCAAGTTCCAGTTCTGCCAGTTTCAGTCTTCGAACGAAGCAGGCGCCGTGACAGGGCGCCTGAAGCATACAACCGTGGAGCGCCGGCCTCGCCGACGCCTCGTCGCCGGCAGTCGCCGGCAGTCGTTGCTCCGTGCAAGTCGCCTGCCAACCCGGTTGCCTGCCAACCCACCGCCGGCTTCCCTGTATTGCCGTACGCCTTCGGAGCCTTGGACCGCCGGCGTCGCGCTGGCGGTCCAAGGCGCGCCATTCTGGCGCCAGCGCCCGGGAACGGCTTGCCGGGCCGATCCGACCGTTGTATAGTCGCTGCCCGACCGCCGGCGCTTCTCCCACGGAGAGCGAAACCGCCGAATACCGGCCGTCGACTGCTGAGAGTGGGTGTTTCGGCCCGCTCTTTTTTGTTCTAGAGATCAGGCGCAACTCCAGGGAACTGGCCAGCGAGAACCGACTCCGCCACCACATGAACACTCTCACCGACGTCCGCCGCCAGCTTGAACGCCTGGCCGCCAGCCATGCCTGCGAGCTGCTGGATGCGGCGTTCCGGGGCGACCGCCTGCGCCTGGTGATCGACCATCGCGAAGGCGTCACCCACGATCTCTGTGCGAACGTCTCCCGGGAAGCCTCCGTCCTCCTCGACGCGGAGGACTTCGGCCCCGCCTCGGGATACGTGCTGGAAGTCAGCTCCCCGGGGCTCGACCGGGAGCTCTACGGCGTTCGGGACTACGAACGGTTCAGCGGCAGCCGCGTCCGGGTGACCTACAACGACGCCGGAACCGCCCACCGGCGCACGGTGCGCGGGCAGCTCCTCGGGCTGAGTTCGGACGACCCGGGGATCGCGCTCGTCCTCGAAGACGACAGCGGCGACACGTTGCGCCTCACCATCGACGACATCCACAAGGCCAGGCTTCTGGTCGAACTCTGACGCCGGGGATTCCACAAATGGCTCAGACCCAAACTCCCGAAGTGAACATCAACGAGGTTCTCAGGCAGGTCGCGCACGAGAAGGACATCGACCTGGACAAGTGGATCGTCGCCCTCGAGGACGCGGTCGCATCGGCGGCCAAGAAGCAGCACCACATCAAGGAACCCGTGCGTTCCTACATGGACCGCGAAACCGGTCAGTTCAGCGCCTTTCTCTACCGGCAGGTGGTCGAGGAGGTCGAGGATCCCTTCGCCGAATGGACCCTCGAAGAGGCTCGGGAGCACAAGGAGGACGCCGAACTGGGCGAGGAGATCGAGATTCCCATCTCGACCGAAGGACTCGGCCGGATCGCGGCCCAGTCGGCCAAGCAGGTGCTCTATCAGCGGATCCGCGAAGCGGAGCGCGAGAAGATCTTCAACGAGTTCGAGCACAGGGTCGGCGAGGTCGTGAACGGCACCGTGCGGCGGTTCGAACGAGGGGACATCATCGTCGACCTCGGCCGGACCGAGGCAATCGTTCCCCGGAGCGAACAGTCGCGCCACGAGCGCTACAGCCAGGGCGAGCGCATCCGCGGCGTGATCGTCGAGGTCCACAAGCAACCCAAGGGGCCGCAGGTCGTCATGTCGCGCACCGACCCCCGCCTCCTGGTCAAGCTGTTCGAGATGGAAGTGCCGGAGATTTACGACGGCACCGTGGTCATCAAGACCGCGGTGCGCGCTCCGGGTGAACGAGCGAAGGTGGCGGTGCTCAGCCGCGAACGGGACGTCGACCCGGTCGGCGCCTGCGTCGGCATGAAGGGCTCCCGCGTGCAGTCGATCATCCGCGAACTCCGGGGCGAGAAGATCGACATCATCGAGTTCTCGGAGGACCAGGTGACGTTCGCGCAAAGCGCGCTGGCGCCGGCGCGGATCACCCGGGTCTCGGTGACCCACGAGGGCGCGACGCCACACCTCGACGTAATCGTCGAGGACGAACAACTCTCCCTGGCGATCGGCAAGCGCGGCCAGAACGTGCGCCTCGCCAGCGAGTTGATCGGAGCGCGCATCGACATCAAGAGCGAGTCGGACGTCAAGGACGAGGTCGCGGACGCCCTGGCCAGGATGTTGAACGTCGACATCGGCGGAGACAAGCTCGATCTCACGGAGATTGCCGGTGTCGACGAGGACCTGGCCGCGGCGCTTGAAGGGGCCGGCTTCGGCGAGCTCGAAGCCCTGCAGAGCGCCGGCGCGGAGGCCCTCAAGATGGTGCCCGGCGTCGATGAGGCGGTGGCCGCTTCGATCATCGAGTGGGCTACCGCTCAGGCCTCGCCCGAAGACGCCGCCGCCCCAGCCGACAGCGAAGGCCCGGCGATGGACGAGGACGACTTCATGGCGGCGCTAACCCGCGTGTTCGAGGAAGAGTCCGGCGCCGCCGCGGAGGAAGCCGCGCCAGAGGTGGCGGCGAGCGGCGACGAAACGGGGAACGGCGAAAGGTAGCGCTCGCCGGGTCACGAGCAGGTCGTTAGAGAACTGGGGGACCGAGGACTTCATGGGCAAAATCCGGCTGCAGGACCTGGCCAAGCGGATGAACGTGGCCGAACAGGACTTGCTGTTCAAGTTCCGTTCGATCGGCGTGCGCGTCGAGGGCGAAGACGCGATGATCGACACGGACATCATCAAGGCCCTGCTCGAGGGCAAGAAGATCGCCGGCCCCCAGCGCGAGGTAATTCTCCGCGATCGCGCGGCGCCGCCGGCGGCGCCCCGGCGGCGGCCCATATCGAGCCTCCGGCCACCGGCCGGACCGATGCGGCCGAACCGCCGTCGTTCGATCGTCCACAAACAGACGATCCGCACCCTGACGCCTACGGAAACGAAGCCGAAACCGCCTACTCCGGAGGAAATCGCGGCGAAGGAGATCGCCGCGGAGGAAGCCGCCGCGGCGGCGCGGACGCCGGCTCAGCCCGCCGAGGCGCCTCCCGCAACGCCGGCCGGAACTCCGAAGACCGAACCCGCGTCCGCACCGGCAGCAGAGACCGTGCTGGCGCCGGCGGCCGGGGAAACGTCACCGGCGATCGAAGCCCGCGCTCAGCCGCAGCCCGCACCGCCGCAGGTCGACCTGCGCACGCGCCGCGAACGCCAGGAAGACCGGAAGAAGGCCGGCGAAGTCGCGGCCGAGGAAGAGAGAGAACGCGGCACGATCACGATCTCGGAAGGGCTGCAGGTACGCGACCTCGCCGAGAAGATGGGCGTCAAGGCGAAAGACCTGCTGAAGATGCTGTTCGACCGGGGCCTGATGGCGACCGTGAACCACCTGCTGGAGCCGGAGCTCGCCGTGGAACTGGCGGAACAGATGGGCTTCGAGGCCCTCATCGTCTCGTTCGAGGAGGAGATTCAGCTCGAGCAGGAAGAGGAACTCGAGGCCAGCCGTGCCGAGGCCGATGGGCCGACCCGGGTCGAGCGTCCTCCGATCGTCACGATCATGGGCCACGTCGACCACGGCAAGACCTCGCTGCTCGACGCGATCCGCAAGTCCCGGCTCACTGAAGGCGAGTTCGGCGGCATCACCCAGCACATCGCGGCCTACCAGGTCGCGCACAACGGCGGCCGGATCACGTTCCTGGACACGCCCGGGCACGAGGCGTTCACCCAACTCCGGGCCCGCGGAGCCCAGGTCACGGACATCGTCATCCTCGTCGTCGCCGCGGACGACGGCGTAATGCCACAGACCCTCGAGGCGCTCGACCACGCCCGGGCCGCGGACGTGCCGATCCTGGTCGCCATCAACAAGATCGACCGGCCGAACGCGAACGTCGACCGGGTCAAGCAGCAACTGGCGGACCGCGACCTGGTGACGGAGGACTGGGGCGGCGACGTGATCGCCGTGCCCGTCTCGGCGATCAAGGGAGACGGGATCGACGACCTGCTCGAGATGATCAACCTCACGGCCGAGGTCGCCGAGCTTCGCTCCAGCCCGGAACTGCAGGGTCAGGGCGTGGTGATCGAGGCGAGCAAGGAGACCGGTCGTGGCTCGGTCGCCACCGTTCTCGTCCAGGACGGCACCCTGTGCGTCGGCGATGTCTTCGTGTGCGGTTCGACCTGGGGTCGCGTACGGTCGCTCATGAACGATCTGGGCAAGCGCGTGACCGACGCGCCTCCATCCACCCCGGTAGAGGTCTCTGGATTCAACGAACTGCCGGAAGCCGGCGATCCGTTCCAGGCGACGCCTCAGGAAGCGCGTGCGCGCTCCATCGCCGAGTTCCGGAGTGAGGAGAAACGCCGCATGGACCTGGCGCCGACCACCGGCGGCGTCTCTCTCGAGAGCCTGTTCGCGAGCCTCAAGGAGGGCGAGGTCAAGGAGCTGCCCGTCATCCTGAAGGCCGACGTCCAGGGCTCGGTCGAGGTGCTGCGCGAGACCCTGCACAAGCTCTCCACCGAGAAGGTCAAGGTGCGGGTGATCCGCTCCGCCGTCGGCGCCGTGACGACCCACGACGTCTTGCTGGCTTCCGCCGCCGGCGCGATCATCTATGGCTTCAACGTTCGACCGGAGCGCAGCGCCACGGAGCTCGCCGCCAAGGAAGAGGTCGACGTGCGGCTGCACACGGTCATCTACGAACTGACGGACGAGTTGATCGCGGCGATGACCGGACTGCTCGAGCCCACCTACCGGGAGGTCTCCCGCGGACGGGCAGAGGTGCGCGAGATCTTCAAGGTGCCGAAGGTCGGCATGATCGCCGGTTGCCACGTGATCGCCGGCGTCATCGCGCGCAACTCGCAGATCCGCCTGGTCCGGGACAGCGTCGTCGTCCACGAGGGTCGGATCGGCTCGCTGCGCCGCTTCAAGGACGACACGGCGGAAGTGCGAAGCGGCTTCGACTGCGGCATCGGCATCGACCGTTTCCAGGACGTCAAGCCGGGCGACCTGATCGAAGCGTTCGACCACGAAGCCGTCGCGCCGACACTCTAGATCCCGGTGACATCCGTATCCCAGGCCCGCGCACGCGACCTGCTGCGCCGGGAGTTGACGGACATCCTGCGAAGGGAGGTCCAGGACCCCCGGGCGGCGCTCGCGAGCATCGCCGATCTCACCCTCAGCGGTGACCGCGCTCATGCGCGCGTCCGGCTCTCCGTGCTCGGCGACGACCAGGAACGGCAGGCGGCGATCCGGGCGGTCCGGCGGGCGTCCGGGTTCATCCGCGGACGTCTCGGTCGCCGCCTGCGCCTCCGCCGGACTCCGGAACTCCACTTCGAGCTCTATCGCGGCGCCGAACACGCTGAACGCATCGACCAGATTCTGAGCGACCTGTGAACTCACCGGACGGCACCGGCGACCCGGTTCCCCGCGACCTGCTCGAGGCGTTCCGCTCCGGCCGACGCTTCCTGCTCTCGAGCCACGCCCACCCCGACGGCGACGCGATCGGCTCGGAGGTGGCGCTCGCCCGCCTCCTGCATGGGGCGGGAAGCGCCGCCACGATCTGGAACGCGGATCCCGCCCCGGACACCTACTCCGGAGTCACCGCGGACGTGCCGATTCACGTCGGTCCGACGCCGCCGGCCGGCTTCCCGGACGAGTTCGACTTCGTCGTGCCGCTCGAATGCCCGCGACTCGATCGCACCGGCCTGGAGGACGCCCTGGGTCTCCTACCCATTCTGAACATCGACCACCATCTCGGCAACGAGCTCTACGGCCGGGCCAACTGGGTCGACACCGAAGCGCCGGCGGTGGCCGAGATGATTCTGCGTCTGGCGCGGGCGCTCGATCTCGAGATCGACGAAACGACCGCCACGGCGCTGTATCTCGGTCTGTCGACGGACACCGGGAGCTTCCGCTTCTCGAACGCCACGCCGCGCGCCTTCGAGGCGGCGGCCGAGCTCGTGCGGCATGGCGCACGGCCCGAACGGGTCGCGACCTGGGTCTACGAGTCGCAGTCCCCGGGAGCGCTGCGGCTGCTGGCGGAAATGCTCGGAACGCTGGAACTCCACTGTGACGGACGCATCGCCAGCGTTCGCCTGGAGCTTTCGATGTTCGAACGCGCCGGCGCCCGCCAGACCGATTCCGAGGGCCTGATCGACCATCCGCGCTCGATCCGGGACGTCGAGGCCGTCGCACTCTTCCGCGAACGACCGGAAGGCGACGTCAAGGTGTCCCTCAGGAGCCGCGGCCGGATCGACGTCGGCGCCATCGCAGCCCGACGGGGCGGCGGCGGCCACCGCAACGCCGCCGGCTGCCTGGTCGAGGGCGGAGAGGACGAGCAGGTCGTGATCGCCGAACTCGCGACCGCCGTGGAGGCGGCACCGTGACCTCCGGCAGCGAACGCCACGGTCTGCTCCTCGTCGACAAGCGGTCCGGCGGCACGTCCCATGACGTCGTCCGCATCGCGCGGCGGGCGCTCGGCGAGCGAAAGATCGGACACTGCGGCACCCTCGACCCCAATGCCACGGGCCTGCTCCTCCTGACCGTCGGTCGCGGTACGCG
Organism: Holophagales bacterium; assembly: GCA_009843505.1. Classification (GTDB taxonomy): domain Bacteria; phylum Acidobacteriota; class Thermoanaerobaculia; order Multivoradales; family Multivoraceae; genus Multivorans; species Multivorans azotirespirans. The sequence goes on from VYDI01000034.1 coordinate 62,253, forward strand.
GCTTACCCGCTTCCTGATCCAGGCGCCGAAGGTCTATGAGGGAGAGATTCAGCTCGGCGCGGCCACCGACACCTACGACGCCGCCGGCAACGTCACGTTCGAGGGCTCGACCGCCGATCTGACGGCGGAAGACGTCGCTGGCGCGATGAAGGAGTTCGAGGGGCCGCAACACCAGTTGCCGCCTCCCTACTCCGCCAAGAAGATCGGCGGCCGGAAGTACTACGAACTCGCGCGCCGGGGCGAGGAGTTCGAGCGCCAGGGCAAGGATGTCGAGATCTACGAGTTCGAGCCTTGCGGTGCGTTCGGCGACCCCGGCTCCGACCGAATCGCGTTCCGGCTGAGCTGCTCCACCGGCGCCTACGCCCGGTCGCTGGCCCACGACCTCGGTGAGCGCCTCGGCTGTGGCGGCCACCTGGCGACCCTCCGGCGGCTCCGGATCGGCTCCTTCGAAGTCCATCGGGCGGTGGACTCGGAGCGGCTCGAGAGCGTCGCTCGCGGCGCCGAACCGCTGGAAGTGGACGAACTCAGCTCCGCCTGGGTGCCGTTCGACGAGATCCCGCTACCCTTCCCCAGCGTCGCGATGGACGCCACTCAGGAGCGGCGCGTCACTCATGGCCAGACGGTACTGGCGCCGGGCATCGAGGCCGGCGAGGGGGACTGGGTCCAGCTCACGGACGGCCGTGGCCGCTTCCTCGCCGTGGCGATGGTGTCCGAACGGATCGGCGACCGGGGCCTGGCCGTGGTACAGCCCAGGATCGTCTTCCACCAATAGCCGCCGTGCTACACTCCGCGCCGCGAAAGAACCTGGGAACGACGAAGGAAACCGCAAGAAGGCGACACGAGAAAGAACCACCAGAACGGAACAAGCAGAGTCAGCGAGGAATCAGAGCGTGCCACAGACAACCGAAGTGAAGGACCAGATCATCCGTGACTACCGTCTCCACGAGACGGACACGGGTTCCCCCGAGGTCCAGGTCGCGCTGCTGACGAACCGCATCAACGAGCTCACCGAGCACTTCAAGGTCCACAAACACGACCACCACGGCCGGCGCGGCCTGTTGAAGCTGGTCGGACGCCGCCGGCGGCTGCTCGGCTACCTGCGCGACCAGAGCTTCGACCGCTACCGGACGACGATCGAGCGCCTCGGCCTCCGCAGGTAGACCCTGCGACGGGCGCGGAGCCCTGACCGGCTCCGCAACCCGGACAGCGACCGGCTTGGCCGCCCATCCGGCGGACCGGACCTCACGCGCCAGCCCTGCGTTCGCAAGGAAGAGTTGGACTCGGAAGACATGAAGCCGCCGGCAGACAACCGGCGACGCAAACACAGAGAAGGAAGTACAGACAAGACCATGAAGTTCACCAAAACCATCCCGATCGGGAACGGCACCATCACCCTCGAATCCGGGCGCCTGGCCAAACAGGCCAACGGCTCCTGCACCGTGCAGCTCGGCGAGACGATCGTGCTGACCACCGCCTGCATGGCGCCCGACAGCACACCCCGCGGTTTCCTGCCCCTCACCGTCGACTACCGCGAGTACACCTCGGCAGCCGGGCGGATTCCGGGCGGCTTCTTCAAGCGCGAGGGACGGCCCTCCGAGAAGGAGATCATCACCTGCCGCCTGACCGACCGGCCCCTGCGGCCGCTGTTCCCGTCGGGCTACTTCTACGAGACCCAGATCATCAGCCTCGTGCTGTCCGCCGACCAGGAGAACGACCCCGACATCCTCGCCATCAACGGCGCGTCGACGGCTCTCGTGCTCTCCGACATCCCGTTCTACCACCCGGTCGGAGCGGTCCGGGTCGGCCTGATCGACGACGAGATCGTGTTCAACCCGACCGGCGCGGAGCGCGACGTGTCCGACCTGGACCTGATCGTCGTCGGCACCGAGGACGCCGTGACGATGGTCGAGGCCGGCGCCAACCAGCTCGACGAGAGCGTGATCCTCGACTGCATCTTCGCCGGACACCAGGAACTCCAGAAGATCGTGCGCGCGCAGCAGGAGCTGTTCCGCGAGATGGACCTGGAGAAGCCCGACTGGAAGGCCCCCGAGGCCTACTCCCCCGAGTTCCGTGCCGAGCTCGAGGGCGCCATCTGGGACGACTTCACGGCCGCCCTGAACACCCCCGGCAAGTTCGAGCGCCGCGACGCGGTCAAGGCGGTCGTCAACGGCTTCGTCGATCGCCTTCACGAGGACGACGAGCGCCGGGGCCAGGTCGGCAAGATCGTCAGCGAACTCGAGGACAAGGCGCTCCGCGAGATCGTGATGAAGCAGGGCAAGCGCTTCGACAACCGGGCGACCGACGAGGTGCGGCCGCTCGACACCGAGACCGGACTCCTGCCGCGCGTCCACGGCTCGGCGCTGTTCACCCGCGGCGAGACCCAGGCACTGGCCTCCGTCACCCTCGGTACCCGGCGCGACGCCCAGATCATCGAGGAGTACGAGGGGGAAACCCACCAGAAGTTCCTTCTCCACTACAACTTCCCGCCGTTCTCGGTGGGTGAGGTCCGCTTCCTCCGCGGGTCGAGCCGTCGCGAGATCGGCCACGGCGTGCTGGCGCGCCGGGCACTGATTCCCGTGCTTCCCCACGAAGAGGACTTCCCGTACACGGTGCGGGTCGTGTCCGAGATCCTGGAGTCCAACGGCTCCTCGTCGATGGCGACGGTCTGTTCGGGTTCGCTGGCCCTGTTCGATGCCGGCGTGCCGATGCTCGCGCCGGTCGCCGGCGTGGCGATGGGCCTGGTCAAGGACGGCGACGACTTCGCCGTTCTGACCGACATCGCGGGCCAGGAAGATCACCACGGCGACATGGACTTCAAGGTCGCCGGCACCCGCGGCGGGATCACGGCGCTGCAGATGGACATCAAGATCACCGGCGTGACCCGGGACATCATGGGCCAGGCCCTGACCCAGGCACGGGCGGGCCGCCTGCACATCCTCGACCACATGGCTTCCGAGATCGAGGAGCCACGCGAGGAAATGTCCGCGTACGCGCCGCGTCTGCACGTGATGATGGTCGCCCGCGACCGGATCCGCGACGTGATCGGCCCGGGCGGCAAGACGATCCGGGGCATCACCGAGGAGACCGGCTGCCAGATCGACATCGAGGACGACGGCCGGGTCGTCGTCGCCTCGCCCAACTCCACCGCGGCGGACCGCGCGATCGCGATGATCGAGCGGCTCACCGAGGTGCCCGAGGTCGACAAGGTCTACACCGGCCAGGTCCGGCGGGTGGAGCCGTTCGGCGCGTTCGTCGAGATCCTTCCCGGCACGGACGGCCTCGTCCACATCAGCGAACTGGCGCCCTACCGCGTCGGCGAGATCGGCGACCTGGTCACCGAGGGCGACGAGATGACGGTCAAGGTGATCGACATCGACCCCTCCGGCAAGGTCCGCCTCTCCCGCAAGGCGGTCATCATGGACGACCCCGACTTCGACCCGAAGGACTACGAGGGCATGGGCGTTCCGGCTCCGGTCGGCAGCGACCGTGGTCGTGACCGCAGAGGCCCTGGTGGCCGAGGCGGGCGCGGCGGTCCGGGCGGCCGCGGCGGTCGCGGAGGCGGTCCGGGTGGCCGCGGCGGCCGGGGGCGGCGTCCCCGCGGCGGTGGCGGTGGCGGCGGTGGCCGCGGACCGCGTCGCGACTAGGCGATAGGCCGTCCGCAGCGGCGGCCTGAGGCGTCGTCGCCGGATTGCGCGCTCAGTCCACGCTGTCGGCCGGCCGACTAAGGCGGTTGGTGTCAGTCGGTGGCGCGGAGGGCGGCTCGGTAGACGTCTCGGAAGGGGACTCCCTGTTCGCGGGCGATTCGGCGGACGTCTTCGTACTCCGGGGCTGATCCGAGGGATCGGCCGGAGATGGCGGCTTGCTTGACTCTCACTTCGCCAAGTGGGGTCAAGACGGTAGAGATCGAGCGTTCCGCTTCCAGGCGGTCGACGACGGTGCGGCGGCAGCCCAGCGAGCCGGTTTCGAGAAGGAGGCGCTCTGCAAGTTCCGAGGACAGCTCCGGGCGGGATAGCACCGTGATGGCCACGCCGGGCCGGGACTTCTTCATTTGTACTGCGGTCGTGAAGACGTCGAGGGCACCGGCTTCGAGGAGCGTTTCGGCGGCGTAGGCGATCGCTTCGCCGGTCGTGTCGTCGAGCTGGCATTCGAGAACTGCGACCTGATGCCATGAGCTCTCGGCAAGCGCCAGGGGCGTTGCCCGCTGGAGCCGCAGTGCATTCGGGCGATCGGTCAGCTCCCGGCTGCCGAGTCCGATCCCGTAACTCTCGATTCGCCGCGGAACCGCGGTCGCGGACGGTTCGAACTCGTCGACGAGTTCCCGCACGATGACGGCGCCGGTGGGTGTCGTGAGCTCGCCCGAGACCCCGCCGGAGGTGATCGGAATGCCCTCCAGCAGCAAAGCCGTCGCGGGGGCGGGCACTGGCATCACGCCGTGTCGCGTCGACACGGTGCCACTTCCCACCACGACGGTCGACGACCAGACCCGGACCGGGCCGAAGTGCTCGAGCGCGACCGCCGCACCCACCAGGTCGACGATCGAGTCGTCGGCGCCCACCTCGTGGAAGTGAACCTCCTCCAGGCCAACGCCGTGGACCTGAGCCTCCGCCTCCCCCAGTCGCCGGAACAGGGCCGAGGCGCGCTCGACCACACGGGCGCTTAGACCACTTTCCTCGATCATGCGCAGGATGGTCGATAACCGCCGATGCGAAGCGCCCTCACTACCTTTCCCCTCGACCGGCTGCCCATCCCGAAGGACGGAGAACCGAACCCCGGCCAGACCGCCCCGCTTCGCCCGCTCTACCCGCAACTCGACCCGCTCCAGACCCAACTGCTCCACCATCTCTTCGAGTAGCGACTCCGGCAGCCCCAGGTCCAGACATGCCCCCAGGAACATGTCTCCCGAAATCCCACTAGGACAATCCAGATGCAGGTGAACAGGCCCCTCCGTCATGAGCGGCACCCTAACAATCCGAGGAGAGGTCACGCGGGCGGGTGCTCTACAGCAGCCGGCGCTCACGTAGAGAGACCCAGCGCCGGCCGCCGGCGAGGACGAGGTGGTCGACAAGGTCGACGCCGACGGCGGCGGAGGCGCGGCTGAGGCGGCGGGTGAAGGCGATGTCCTCGGGACTGGGCTCTGGATCGCCACTGGGGTGGTTGTGAAAGATGACGACCGCCGTCGCGCCCAGGCGGAGCGCTTCCTTGAGCACCGCCCTGGGTTCCACCGAAGCGCGGTCGAGGCCACCGACGAAGTGCTCGCGCTCGGAGATGATACGGCCACGGACGTCTACGTAGATTGCCCCCATCGCTTCCTGGTCGAGCCGGGCGTAGCGCAGATTGAGGTAGCGGGCGACCGCGGCGACGTTGCCCAGAGGCCTTCGCTCGGGCAGTTGGGCCTTCGCCAGCCTGCGGGCCAGCTCCACCGCGGCCAGGACGGTGGCCGCCTTGGCGTCACCCAACCCCTTCCGCCGCAGCGATGGCAGATCGTGTTCCACCAGGAGAGCGAGCGCGGGCAGTCCGCCAAGCCCCCGACCCTCGTCGTAGAGCAGGTCACGGGCAAGGTCGACCACGGAACAGCCGCGGTGACCGGTGCGCAGGAGGATGGCGATCAGCTCGCAGTCGCTCAGGACCCCGGCGCCGTGGGCGAGCAGTCGCTCCCGCGGACGCTCTTCGGATGGGACTTCCCGGAGCGTGGTGGTCGGCCTGTCGTTTCCGCGCATCGAACCTCCTGCCGACACTGACGGAAGCGCCTCCCGGGAGTTCGCGCGCGGGGCGGCCGATAGCCACCAAGGGCTGCTAGCGTGCCGCGGCCATGCGTGGATCCGACATGCCCCCGTTTCTGAGACTCGACGTGCCCGCCCGGGAACCCGCCGCCGCGGTGCTCCCCGTTCCCTACGAACGGACCACCTCGTGGGGACGCGGCACCGAGAACGGACCGGGCGCGCTCCTTGTGGCGTCGGACTACGTCGAACTCTACGACGAGGAACTCGACGCCGAGCCGTGTCAGATCGGCATCGAGACGCTGCCGCCGGTCGACGTAGGCGGCAGCGACGAGTCCGTCCTGCGACGCATCAGCGCCGCGGCCGAAGCCACGCTCCGGGACGGACGGTTCCTGGCGGCGGTCGGCGGAGAGCACACGGTGACGCCGGCGCTGGTGCGCGGTGTGCGGGACGCCACCGAGCGGGATCTGGGAGTCGTCCAGTTCGACGCCCACGCGGACCTTCGCCAGACCTATGGCGGCACCGCCTGGAACCATGCCTGCGCCATGAGCCGTGTGCTGGATCTCGGTCTGCCGACGCTGGCCGTCGGCATCCGTTCGCTGACCCGACCGGAGGCCGCGCGGATAGCGAACGAGGGCCTCCCGATCATCTGGGCTGAGCAGCTTGACGCCCTTCCCCGGCCGGAACTCGAAGTCCTGTTCGAGGGGCTCCTGGCTTCACTTCCCGACACCGTGTATCTGACCTTCGACCTCGACTTCTTCGATCCTTCCGTGTTACCGGCGACCGGAACACCCGAGCCGGGGGGCGGCACCTGGTATCAGGCGCTGACGCTGCTGCGCCGGTTGTTCGAGCGCAAGCGGGTGATCGCGATGGACGTCGTCGAACTGGCGCCGATCCCGGACAATCCCGCCAGCGACTTCACCGCCGCCAAGCTGCTCTACAAGTGCATCGGCTACCGCTTCCGGCGGCAACTCGCCGGGAACAACGTCGACTAGGAGCCCGCGACACGTTTGGCGGCTCTAGAGGCCGATGAGGCCACCCGCGACGTAAACCCAGAACACGATCAACACCAGGCCGATCACGTTCAGCCACACGCCGGCCCGTACCATCTGTGGAATGGTGATCTCGCCGGAGCCGAAGACGATCGCGTTCGGGGGCGTCGCCACTGGCATCATGAAGGCGCAGCTAGCTGCCAGCGTGGCCGGGACGATCAGGAGCAGCGGTTCCACGTTGATGGCGGCGGCGGTCGCCGCCAGAATCGGCAGGAACGTGACCGTCGTCGCCGTGTTGCTCGTCACCTCCGTGAGAAGGATGAGGAGACCGGCCGCGCCCAGGACCAGGATCAGCACCGGCGTCCCCTCAAGCACCTGAAGGAGGCCGCCGATGAAACTGTCCACTCCCGTGGCCCGGATGGAAGCGGCAAGACTCAGCCCACCCCCGAAGAGCAGCAGGATGCCCCAGGGCGCTTCGAGCGCCTTCTTCCAGCTCAGCAGAAAGACGCCGCGGCGCAGGTCGACCGGCGCCGCGAACAGGCACAGGGCGGCCGCGATCGCGATCCCCGAGTCCGTAAGTCCCGCGAACGGCGCCACACCGCCGATCTCCGCCTGCGCCAGCCAGGTGCCCGTCATCCACAGACCGGCGGTCGTGCCGAAGATAGCCAACACTCCCTTCTCCGGTCCCGACATCGGGCCCATCTTCCGCAGCTCGCTGCGGATGAGCTCCGCGCCCCCGGGCACCTCGCGGATGCGTAGAGGGAAAGCGACCCGCGTCAGCACGATCCAGGCCAGGGGAAGAAACAGCGCGCTCAGCCCGAAGCCGAACGGCAGCCAGTGGGCGAACGTGATCTCCCGACCGTAGTTGTCGCTCACAAAGGCCATCATCTCCAGGTTCGGAGGGGTGCCGATCTTCGTCGCGACGCCGCCGATCGAGGCGCCGTAGGCCGTCCCCAGCAGCAGGCAGAGAGCAAACGGGAAGGTCTGGCCGGGAGGCGGCGCCGCGTCACCCAGCCGCCGTCGTACGAGAGCGATGACCGAGAGGGCGATGGGCAGCATCATGACCGTCGTCGCCGTGTTCGAGATCCACATGCTGAGGGCGGCGCTCGCGGTCATGAAGCCGAGCACGACGCGCCGGGGCCGCGTGCCCACCAGCAGGATGATGCTGAGCGCGAGCCGCCGGTGCAGTCCCCAGGTCTGCATGGCCAGGGCGATCATGAAGCCGCCCATGAAGAGATAGATGTTCGGGTGGGCGTAGGGTGCCGCAACCTCCCTGATCCCGAGTTCGCCACCCGTAAGAAGCGGCATCGCCGCCAGCGGAATCAGTGCCGTGGCCGGCACCGGCAACGCCTCGGTGAGCCAGAGCGCCGCCATCAGCACGCCGACGGCGGCCACGGCCCTACCGGCGGCCGAGAGACCGGAAACGACCTCGCCGTCGGCGCCCACGATGGCTTCGGGAATCGCGAAGTAGACCAGCGCCGCGAGCAGGGGCGCTCCGATCAGCCCAGCGACGGCGAGAAGTCCGACGCCGCGGTCCTTCTCAGCCATCTCGGCCGCTTCCGGACCTATCCGGAGTCACGGCCGCCCTCCCCGAGATGGCGGCGAAAGTAGGACCTGCTCAAGCCGGTGACCACTCCCGAGAGCAGGAGCAGCGAGATGAGGTTGGGGAAAGACATCAGGCCGAGAGCGACGTCGCCGAAAGTCCACACGGTGGTCAACGGCAACAGGCATCCCATGAAGAAGAAGCCGACGTAGATCCAGCGGTAGACCGGAATCGCCCTCGCACCGAAGAGGTACTCGGTCGAGCGGTCCCCGTAGTACGACCAGGAAATCGCCGTCGACACCGCGAACAGCAGCACCGAGAGGGTAACGATCAGGTCGCCGCGACTGCCCGGAAGACCGAGACTGAAGGCTCGGGCCGTCAGAGGCGCACCGTTCAGCAGGGCGCCGCCCTCGATTCTCGGCTCGGCCCCCTCGCTACGGAGGGAGCCGTCGGCGCCCAACTCCAGCCTGCCGCTCCAGGCGGCCCCGTCGTCGTCCACCAGACGCGCGTCGACGATCGTTGCGTGGAGGAACACGAACGAGCCACTAGCGGCTCCGTCGACGACATCGAGCGCGCCGCCGCCCACGCCGGCACGTTCCTCCCGCGCCGCCAGCAGCTCGGAGTCGTCCTCCAGCACCCGGTGAATGCCCTCGACCTCGTCGAGACCGAAACTCTGGGGCGCGGCGTCACGCCAGGCGTCGGTGGTCACGATGACCAGGCCGGTCATCGTGCAGATGACCAGGGTGTCGATGAAGGGCTCCAGCGATGCCACCAGACCCTCACGCACCGGTTCGTCCGTCTTGGCCGTGGCGTGCGCGATCGGCGCGCTGCCCTGGCCCGCCTCATTGCTGAACAGACCGCGCCGGATGCCCCACATCATCGTCATCAGGAAGGAGCCCGCGGCGCCGCCCACCATCGACGTCGGCCGGAACGCCTGCTCCACGATCAGGGCGAAGCTGGCCGGGACCGTGTCGATGTTCGCAAGCAGGATGAAGAGGGCGCCGCCAACGTAGATCACGGCCATGCCAGGTGCGAGAATCGAGGTCACTCTCCCGATACGGCGGATGCCGCCGATAATCACCAGGGCGACCAGGGAGGCGAAGATGAGACCGCTCCAGGCCGGCGCCAGGCCGAACTGGGACTCGAGCTGATCGGCCATCGTGTTGGCTTGGTTCATGTTGCCGGTGCCGAACGAGCAGATGACGGCCAGGCCGGCGAACAGCATGGCCATCCACTTCCACTGCGCACCCAGGCCCTTCTCGATGTAGTACATCGGACCGCCGGAGACGGAGCCGTCCCGATGGACCCGTCGGTAGGCCACGGCCAGCGTGCACTCGGCGAACTTGAGCGCCATGCCGAAGAACGCCGTCACCCACATCCAGAAGAGGGCCCCCGGACCTCCCATGCGAATCGCGATGGCGACTCCCGCGATGTTGCCGATGCCGACCGTCGCCGAGAGGGCCGTGGTCAAGGCCTGGAAGTGGACCAGATCGCCTTCGTCGTCCGGGTCGTTGTACTTGCCGCCGAGAATGGCCCAGGCGTGCCGGAAACCCCGCAGCTGGATCAGGCCCAGCCGAACGGTTACGAACAGGCCCGTTCCCAGCAGCACGAGGGCCAGGATGGGCGCCTGCGGCGGCGTGTTCCAGACCACACCCTCCAGCCAGCCGGCCACTGGCCCGAGCAGCCCGTTCACTCCATCCGCAATCGAACCGAACACCTCCTCGGGCATTGCGCCAAAGCCTCCCTAGACGTAGTTGGCCGGGTGACCGGTCGCGAAGACCAGCACGGACTCGCCGCGACGGATGGTACCGGAGTCCCTGAGCCCAACGACCGCCGCCATCGCCGCCGCCGTCTCGGGGCCGATCAGGAGTCCTTCTTCCGCAGCCATCCTCCACGTCGTCACCGCCACAAGATCCTCCTCGACGGCCACCGCCGTTCCTCCGCTTTCGCGGACCGCGCGCAGGACGAGAAAATCACCGATCGCTCGCGGTACGCGCAGGCCCCAGACGCGCGTTTCCGGCGCGTCCCAGGGCTCGGCCTGCTCGCTGCCGTCCCGGAAGGCCCGCACGATGGGAGCGCAGCCCGCCATCTGCACGACCGCGAACTTCGCGGGCGGCCCACTCAGGAGCCCCAGCCTGCGTAGCTCGGCGAACGCCTTGGCCATACCGACGATTCCGGTGCCACCGCCGGTCGGATAGACGATCCAGTCCGGCAGCCGCCAGCCGAACTGTTCGGCAACCTCGAAACCCATCGTTTTCTTGCCCTCGACCCGGTACGGCTCGCGCAGGGTCGAAAGATCCCAGAACCCGCCGCCACGCTCCTGCAGCGCAGCACCGGCCTCAACCAGGGTGCCGCCCGATTCGATCACCTCCGCGCCAAACCCACGGCAACGTTCGGCAACCGTCACCGGAGTGTCTTCCGGCAGACCCACGCGGCACGGCAAACCGGCCGCGGCGGCGTAGGCCGCCGCCGAGACCCCCGCGTTGCCGGCGCTCGGAAGCTGGACCCCTGGGGCGCCGAGTTCACGGGCCCGGTTCACGGCCAGGGAGAGTCCCCGGTCCTTGAACGAACCCGTCGGATTCCCCGCCTCGTTCTTGACGAAAACGCCCACGCCCTCGGGAAACGCCCGTTGAAGACGCACGACGGGAGTGCCGCCTTCGCCCAGATCAACCCGGGCGTGGAAGCGGGACACCGGCAGCAACTCGCGATACCGCCACAGGGTCCACGGCCGGTGACGGAGGTCGCGGGCGAGCGCTTCGCCCCGCAACCGATCCAGTTCGTAGTTCACCAGCCACGGCTTGCCGGCCGGCGACAGGAAGGCCGGCTCGTCCAGGGCCGCCTCGACCCCGGTAGCGGAGCACATGAGGCCCCGGGCCCAGCGCTCCCTGCTGTCACCGCCTGGCTCCATCTTCGATCCCGCGGTGCCGACCCTAGCAGCGCCCTCCGCGCGCTGTCGTTCAGCAGGCACAAGCCACTGAAACACAACAACTTACGGCGAAAATGTGCTATCATTGCGCCCTCGCATCAACTTCTTGGCATTCGCGCATGAGTCAACAAATTGGTCACTTCGAGATTCTCCGCCGCCTCGAAACGAAGGCTGGAGCAGCCTCCTACCTCGGTCGCGACACGCGGGACGGATGTTCCGTCATCGTCGACACCTGGACGGGGGAAACGGCAGAGGCTCAGGCCCTCTTCCTGAAGCGGGCCGCCGCGGTCGGACGGCTGGAACACGCCTCGATCGCCCGGGTTCTCGACTTCGGAATCGACGGTCCAACGTCCTGCCGAATCGAGCAGTCCCTGGGCACCGAGACGCTGGCGGCCCGGCTCGAACGGAGTGACAAACTGCCGATCCGGACGGCTCTCGGCTGGCTTGCCCGGGTTGCACGCGCTCTGGAGTACGCGCACGACCGGGGAGTCGTCCACGGAGACGTCCACCCCGGCGCCATCACGATCCGCTCCGACGACAACGCCGCGGTCCGGGGTTTCGCGAATCCGAGACCGCGCGCGCACGCCAGGTACAACGCACCGGAACTACAGCGGGCCGGGACGGTCGACGTGCCGGCCGACATCTACGCGTTCGGCGTACTCACGCACCGGGTGCTGACCTTCCAACCCGCCGAGAGGCAGGCGCCCGCACGCCGGCTGAAGTCGAAGGACCGGCGTTTCCTGCAGAAGGCGATCAGGGCGCAACTCCCGTCGCACGTCGCGAGATCGCTGGTTGCCGTTCTCGAAGCCTGCCTCAGGGACGATCCCGACAGGCGCGCGGCGAGCTTCACCCCCATTGTCAGCGCCCTCGAAGACGCGCGCCGGGAACTCGTCACCGAGACCACCGGCGACGAGGCCTCGTCACGGGACGAACCGAACGACTGGACGTCCACCGCTGTGCAGACATCGCGAGCCTCCGACGCCTCGCTGATCGAAGTCGAGATCAACGGAGGCGCCACGTCTTCGGAGACGCCTTCCCCGCCAACTCTCGACACGGTCGCCGACGCGATCCGGCGTCCGCCGCGCTCCCGCCTCCGGCGCCGCTGGCTGACCTTCGCCACGGTCGCCGGCACCGCGCTCTGGCTCGGCGGCACGCTGTGGTGGTCGAAGGGTAGCCCGGTCGCCGGATCGGAAGCGCCGGCGCCGCGGAACGACGCCCGGGTCGAACGGCAGGCCGTCGCCGCGGAAACCGAAGTCGAGCAGCCCGCCAGACAGGCCATCGGCCCGAGTGCGCCCGACGACTCGACGGTCCCACCCCCGGACACGACTCCAACCGTCAGCCGGGGCATCGGACGCCTGGCCCTTCCGCCCGCCTGGGATCCCCACATCACCGTCTCCGTTGACGGCGAAGCGCCCGTGGTTCTCGACCGCAGAAGAGTGTTCGAAGTCGAAGCAGCGGTCGACCACGTACTCACATTCGAACTCGCCACCCGCGACTACCAGATCCGGGAACAGGTCGTGATCCAGGTCGGCGTGAACCGGTTGCTGGAAACGCCGGTGCCACTGGTCCGGCCCGGCGCCGTCAGCGTCGCGCCGGCAACCGAGTCGGAACGTCCCGTGTTCGTTCGCATCGGCGATGAGGCGGTCGGCTGGACGCCCATCCTCAACCTGCCCGTCCCCGCCGGCGCCCATGTGCTCAGTCTTCTCCGCAATCCCAGGTGGCAGCCGGACGACCGGATCGACCAGAAGATCCAGGTGAACTCCAGGCAGGAGACGACGATCCAATTCGACCTCGAAGCAGAGCCACCCGTGCTGATCGTCAACGGCCAGAGGATCGAGTACGCTCCGGTTGATGAGGGGCCCGCGCCGTAGCAGCGACGCCGGCGCTGACGCCACGCCGCTCGACGTCAGCGTTCTCGTACCGGTCCTCGACGAAAGCGGGACGGTAGCCGCCCTGGCCGAGCGCGTCCTTGCCAACCTGGACGCCATCGACGTGCGGGCGGAACTCGTGTTCATCGACGACGGTTCGACCGACGGCACCTCCGATGCCGTTCGCCGCGAACACGAGCGCGACCCCCGGGTGCGGCTCATTCGACTGCGCCGGAACTTCGGCAAGGCAGCCGCCCTCTCGGCCGGGGTCGACCATTCGCGGGGCCGGATTCTCGTCACGATGGACGGCGACCTGCAGGACGATCCCGACGAGATTCCGCGCCTGCTGCAGGCGCTCGAAGACGGCCCCCTCGATCTCGTCTCCGGCTGGAAGCGCACCCGGCGCGACCCGTGGCGCCGGCGGCTGGCGTCGAGGGTCTTCAACTGGGTGACGCGCACTCTCTCGAACGTCAGGCTGCACGACTTCAACTCCGGCTTCAAGGCCTACCGCCGGGAAGTCCTGGAGCAGGTCGCCGTGTATGGGGAACTCCATCGCTACATTCCCGTGCTGGCCAGCCGTCGCGGCTTTCTCGTCGGCGAGATTCCAGTGGCTCACCATCCGCGCCGCATCGGCCGCAGCCGGTACGGATGGGATCGCTCGTACAAGGGACCCGTGGACCTGATCACGGTCCTGTTCATCAGCCGCTTCACCCGCCGCCCCCTGCACCTCTTCGGCCCGATCGGTCTGATCAGCTTCGCCGCCGGTCTGGGCATCTGCACCTATCTCGCGGCGCTCTGGTTCGCCGGCGCCTCGCTTTCCAACCGCCCCCTGCTGTTGCTCGGGGTCCTGTTGATGGTCCTGGGCATCCAGATCGTCACGACGGGCCTGATCGGTGAACTGATCACCTTCAAGAACTTCCGCCGGCCCGACAGCTACTCCGTTCGAGAGCGGGTCGGCTGAACCCGGTTGCCCGGCGGCAGGAGCGCGGCCCTGCGCATCCTCTTCCTCACCCAGACCTACCCTCGCTGGCCCGGCGACACGGCCGGACCGTTCATCCGTGAGCTGGCCCGTGGGCTGGTCCGCGCCGGCGACCGCGTCACGGTCCTCACGCCGCGCGCGCCGCAGGTGCGTCGCGCCTGGGACGACGACGGCGTCGAAGTCCGCTCCTTCGCCTACGCCCCCCGTCCACTGGAGGTCCTTGGCTACGGCCGCAGTCTGGCTGCAGACGAACATGTACGGCCGGGCGCCGCGTTCGCCGCTCCCCTCTATCTGCTCGCGGCGGCGAGGGCGGTGGCCCGGCACCTCGGACGGGAACGCTACGACCTGCTCCACGCCCATTGGGTCGCCCCAAACGGGCTGGTGGCCCTCTGGCCGGGTGTGCACGGAAAGGGAACGCTGATCGCCGCGGGCCTTCATGGCAGCGACGTCTTCCTGGCCGAGAAGGCGCTCGCGCGGCCGGCGATCCGTCGTGCCCTGGCCCGTTGCGGCCTGCTCACCGGATGCTCGCCCGAACTCGTCGAGCGGGTCCAGCGAATCGGCTATCGCGGCAAGCCGTCGCGCGTCATCCCCTACGGCGTCGATACCGACATGTTCCGCCCGGCCGGGGAGCTCCCGGGCGAGCCGGACGAGCAATCCTGGCGTGAACGCCTGGACATTCCAGGACACTCCACCGTCCTGCTCGGTGTCGGCCGCCTGGCGACGAAGAAGGGCTTCCAGGTCCTGGTCGACGTGCTGCCCCGATTGCTGTCCGACTTCAGCGACCTGCACGCGATCATTGCCGGCGACGGCGATCAGATGGCGGACTTCCAGGCGGCGCTCAACGGATGGAGGCCCGACCACGCGAGCCGGGTCCACCTTCCCGGCGCCGTCGCCCACGACGATCTGCCCGGTCTCTACCGCGGCGCCGACCTTTTCGTCCTCCCCGCCGTTCACGATCCCCAGGGCAACGTCGACGGCCTGCCCAACGTGATCCTGGAGGCCCTGGCCAGTGGGCTCCCGGTGGTCGCCACCACAGTCTCCGGAATCCCCCTAGCGGTCGAATCGGGAGTCCAGGGAGTCCTCGTTCCGGAGCAGGACCACGCCGCTCTCCAGAACGCGATCGCGGGTCTGCTCGGCAACCCGGAACGGCGGCGTCTGATGGGCGCCCGCGCCCGCGCCCGTGCCGTCTCCCAACTGACCTGGGACATCGTGGCCGCCAGCTACCGGCAGGCCTACGTCGACGCCCTGGCGGATGAGGCCCCGCGATGAACCGGTCCGGCGAGAACGAACCGATCGCGGCCCGACGTCGAGGGCTCTGGTGGGCGATCCTGGGCGCCGCGATGACGCTGCCCACGGTCGCCTCGCTCGCCTACTTCGTCTGGCTCGAGGGAACGGCCTGGGTCGCCCCCGTCTACCTGGGCGCCAAGGCGATTCAGTTCGCCGGGCCGATAGTCGCACTCACCGCCCTGCTGGCGGCCGCCTTCGGCCCCGCGCGGCCGGGCCGGTCGATTGCGCTCGGCCTGGGAACGGGCATCGCGGGAGCCGGTTTCACGTGGCTGGCCTATGCCGTGCTGTTTCGCGGCGGTGAGATGGCCGCGACCGCCGCCGGGGCGATCACGGTAAAGCTGGCCGACTTCCATCTCGACACCCTGGAGCGCTATGTCGTCGCGGCGCTCCTGATCAGCTTCGTCCATTCCTGGCTCGAGGAGGTCTATTGGCGCGCCTTCGTCTACGGCAGGCTCCGCAGCCTGACCTCTTCCAGGTCGTCGCACCTGGTGGCCGCCATCGGCTTCGCCGCTCACCACGTGGTCGTCATCGGCGTCTATCTTGGCGACGCCTCGGTCCTGCTCCTGACCCTCATGTCGCTTCCGGTCGTCTTCGGAGGCGTCCTCTGGTCCTTTCTCTACCGCGCCACGGGCAACCGTTTGCTGGCCCCCTGGCTCAGCCACGTCTGCCTCGACCTTGCGATCATGGCCGTGGGCTACGACCTGATCTTCGCCGGTTGAGGTCCGAGTTCGTCGCGCGAGACGGGCAGGCCCTGTTCGCGCAGCCAGTCGTCGTTGTAGATCGTGCTGAGGTAGCGGGTCCCCGAATCGGGAAACAGTGTCACCACGCGGGCGCCCGGTCGGAGCTCCCGCAGCATCTGCCGCACACCCCAAAGCGCCGCGCCGCTCGATCCGCCCACCAGCATCGCCTCGTGCCGGGCAAGTTCGCGGGCCGCAAGGAACGCCTCGGCGTCGCTGACCTGGAGCATCCGGTCGAAGACCTCGAACTCCGGACAGTCGATGATCTCTTCGTCGCCCAGCCCCTCGAGCAGGTAGCGACCCGCTGGCGCGGACGCGTCGACGCCGCCCGAAAGCGCCGCGAAGTGATGGCTGAACACCGATCCCTCGACGTCGACCGCCACGATCCGGATGGCCGGGTCCTTCTCTTTCAGGAAGCGACCCACGCCGGATACCGTGCCGCCGGTGCCGATGCCGCCAACGAAGACGTCGATCCGGCCCTCCATCTGACGCCAGATCTCCGGAGCCGTCGTCTCGTAGTGGCACTCGTTGTTGTCCCGGTTGTTGTGCTGGTCGGGAAAGAAGGCCTGCGGCTCGGCGGCCACCAGGCTCCGGGCCTTCCGGTTGTACGACTCCGGGTGCTCGGGTTCCAGATCGCCGTCGACCAGAACGAGCTCGACCCCCAGCGCCCGCAGGCAATCGAGCTTCTCGCGACTGGTCTGGCGGCGGACGACCGCCCGACAGCGCAGTCCACGCGTCGTGGCCATCATGGCCAAACCCATCGCCGTGTTGCCGGAAGATGCCTCGATCACCAGCCCGCCGGGCTCGAGCACGCCGGACGCGAGCGCGCGATCCACGAGATAGCGCGCGACCCGGTCCTTCACGCTACCCATCGGGTTGAGGAACTCGAGCTTCGCGAACACGTCGACGCCGGCGCCGGCCCCGCCCAGGGAGCGCCGGAGACGCACCATCGGCGTACCGCCGATCGCCTCGCAGACGTCCTCGCAGACTCCCGGCGCACCCGGCTCGCGCGTCCCCGCGCCGACCGCTTCACGGCCCGGGCGCCCTTCCGCGCGCGGCCGGATGTCGGCCCCTTCGGATTGGTTTGCCGCCGCCTTCAAGGTAGCGAAGACTACTCCGCTCCGTCGACGCCGAGCAGCCGGTCGCGGACGACCTGCATGTCCTCCCAGGTGGCCCGCTTGTACGACGGATCCCGAAGCAGAAAAGCCGGGTGATACGTGACGCGAACCGGCACGCCTCCAGCCTCGTGCCACGTGCCGCGCAGGCGCCCCAGCGAGCTGGTCGTCCCCAGCAGTTGCTGTGCCGCCACTCGGCCCAGGGCAACGATCACGCGCGGTGCTACTAGCTCGACCTGGCGATCGAGAAAGGAACGGCAGGCCGCCGTCTCGTCAGGTTGCGGGTCCCGGTTGTTCGGCGGCCGGCACTTCACGACGTTCGTGATGTAAACGTCCTCGCGCCGGAGGTCGATGGCCCGGATGATCCGCGTCAGGAGTTGTCCGGCCGGTCCCACGAACGGCAGCCCCTGCCGATCCTCCTGAGCGCCCGGGCCCTCGCCCACGAACATGAGGTCCGCCTCGCCGTCGCCGTCGCCGAAGACGACCTTGTTCCGCGCCTTGCAGAGGCCGCACGCCGTACAGCCCTCGGCCTCCTCGGCCACCGCCCGCAGGCGCTCCAGACCGCCACCGGTCGCCACCGGCGCCGACGACGGCGCTGGCGGTGGATAGGCCTCCGTGAAGCCCAGATCCCGCAGCAGATCGATCTCCCGGGCGATCGGCAGGCGGGGTCGGCTCACGTCGCCTCGCCAGCGAACAACTCCAGCAGTCGTCCCGCCAGTTCATCCTTGGACTGCTTCGGAAACCGCTCGACTTCCCCGTTCCCACCGAAGACGACGACCTCGTTGTCGGCGGACTCGAAGCCGATGTCCGGGCGGGAGACGTCGTTGGCAACGATCCAGTGCGCCCCCTTCGCCTTCAGCTTGTCCCGCGCCGAGCGCTCCAGATGTTCGGTCTCAGCAGCGAAACCGACGCGCAAGGCTCCCGGCGCCACAGTCGCCAGGCCGGCCAGCAGGTCCGGATTCTGTTCGAGCTCCAACACCAGACCGTCTTCGCCCGACTTCTTCATCTTCTGCTCGGCGCACTCCCGGGGCCGGTAGTCGGCGACCGCGGCCGCCATGACCACCAGGTCCGCGTCGTGCGCCGCCTCGTGGAGCGCCGCCTCCATCTCGGCGGCCGAGACGACGTCGACCCGCCGCACGCCGGCGGGCGTCTCGAGCTTCACGGGGCCGGAGATCAGCGTGACCAGGGCGCCACGGATCGCCGCCTGGCACGCCAGCGCGAACCCCATGCGGCCGCTCGATCGATTTCCCAGGAAGCGCACCGGGTCGATCGCCTCGTAGGTCGGACCGGCGGTGACGACGATTCTCCTGCCGGCGAGGGGGCCGACGGGCGCGTCGTCTTTCGTCTCAGGCAGGGCCAGGACCCGGGAAACCGCCTCGACGATCGCATCCGGCTCGGCCATGCGACCCCAGCCCCGCTCACCCGAAGCCAGGGCCCCCTCGACCGGACCCACCACTTCCACGCCGCGGTCCCGCAAAGTGGCGACGCGAGCCTCAACCGCCGGCTTTCGCCACATGGCGTCATGCATCGCCGGAGCGACCACCACCGGCCCTTCGAACATCAGCGCGGTCGTGCTCAGGAAGTCGTCCGCCAGGCCCAGGGCCAAGCGAGCCAGCGTGTTCGCGGTCGCCGGTGCGACGCACAGCAGGTCGGCCCACTGCGCGGCTTCGACGTGCAGCTCCGCGCCGCCGCTGCCGCCGTCGCGCGCCAGGTACTCCTGGCCGTAGACCCGGTCGCCGCTCAACACCTCGAGCGTCAGGGGAGAGACGAAGCTCTCTGCGGCCAGGGTGGGCGCGCAGCGCACTTCGAGGCCGCGTTCCCGCAGCCGGCGAACCAGGTAAGCCCCCTTGTAGGCGGCAATACCGCCGGTGATCCCGAGGAGGACTCTGGCCGCCCGTTCAGGCACGCGGTACCGCCCCTAGTTGACGGTACTGGGGGGACTCAGACCGGCGTTCTCCGCGTCCGTTCCGTCCTCGTCGGCGCCATCCGTCTCCGAGGATTCGGGCGCCTCGCCGTAGTCCCATTCGACCAGTTCGTTCGCGATCTCTTTCATCGCATGCCGGGCGAACTTCGGACTTTCCCTCGGCATCCGTTCCTGGGCACCCCGAATCAGTTGCTCGGCCCGGCGCGCGGCCAGGAGCACGTAACGGAACTTGCTGTCGATCTTCTCAGGAATACGGTCCATGTGCATGAAAGTCCGCGAGAACGCGGTTGACGCGTTCTCGCATCCGCCCCCTTCGCTGTCGTTTCTCGAGAATGATGGCCGCCAGGATTCTGCTGGCCGCCTCAGCGCGGTCATTGACAATAACATAGTCATAGTCCCAGACGCGGTCCACCTCGGCGAGCGAACCGGCCAGTCGCTGCGTGATCTCGGGCGCGTCGTCCAGATCCCGCCCCCGCAGTCGCGACACGAGGGCCTCGTAGCTGGGCGGCATCACGAAGATCCCCCAGACCGCTGTCCGGAGGACGCCTTCGGCGCCGCCCGGCAACGACATCACCTGCTTCGCGCCCTGCACGTCGATGTCGAGCAGGACGTCGACTCCTCGCTCGACGCGCGGCAGCACCTCGTCCACCGCCGTGCCGTAGAGATGGCCGTGAACCTCCGCCCACTCAAGGAACTGGCCATCGGCCACCATCCGCTCGAAGGTACTCCGATCGACGAAGTGGTAGTCGTGCCCGTCCCGCTCGTTCTCGCGCGGACGGCGAGTCGTGTGGCTGATCGAGAACTCGACGCCGTCGACGAGCCTCATGCCGTGGTGGACCAGGGTGGTCTTGCCGGCGCCCGACGGCGCCGAGAGAATGAACAACTCCCCCCTGGGGACGACCGGCTCGCCCCCCGCGTCCGGCTCTTTGTCCACGCCCTTCATCTGCCCGCAGTCATTCGACGTTCTGCGCCTGTTCGCGCAACTGCTCGCACAGCACCTTACCTTCGACCACCCCTCGCTGCATCTCGAGATCACGGCACTTGGAGCCGACCGTGTTGAGTTCGCGCAGGATCTCCTGGCTCAGGAACACGAGCCGGCGCCCGACCGCGCCGCTTTCCTCGATCACCGCCTTGAAGCCCTCCAGATGGCCATCGAGGCGCTCCAGCTCTTCGGAAGTGTCGCTGCGCTCCACGAGCAGGGCGACTTCCTGAACCACCCGAGCCGGGTCGAGCGGGCCGCCGATTCCAAGCAGTTCGCCAACCCGGCGCTCGAGTTCGCCCGCTGCCTCGCCGACGACCTCGCTCCGGCGCGCCGCCAGAGCTCCGACGCAGGCGCGGAGGGAGGCCAGGTGCTCCTTCAACGAGTCGGCGAGAACCTGCCCTTCCCGTTCCCGCTCGAGGACCAGAGAGGCAACCGCGCGCCGGCATGTTGCGACCACGAGCTCCCGCTCCGCCGGACCCGAGGCGCCGTCTCCCGATTCGTGCCGGAGTGTCCGGATCGCCGAGAGGAGCTCCCCGGCGCTCAGCTCCGCGCTGACGATGCCCCGTCGCCGCCAGCGCCGTACAGTCTGCTGCAGGCGTTCCACGACCGCGTCGGTCTCGTCGAGGCCGGCCGTCTCCCATGCCGGCTCCGCCTCGACGCCGATCTCCACGCGGCCCCGCCTGACTTCTTCCGCGACCACGGTCCGCAGCTCGGGTTCGAGAGTCCTGAACGGGCTCCGCACGCGGACCGCGACATCCAGGCCCCGATGATTCACCGACCGTGCCGTCACGGTCACCCGATGACGGCGGTCGATCACCGACGCCTCGCCGTAGCCGGTCATGCTCCTCACGGCCGGGCTGTCCCTTCGGGGCCCCAACGCTCGACCGGCTCTTCCACGAGCCCCAGTTCCTCAAGCAGGCAAGCGGCCGCTCGTTCGCTCGCTCCCGACTCTCCAAGGGCCGGCCGCAGTTCGGCCAGCCCCTTGCGCATGGCGTCGATGCGGCTTCGCCGACCCAGCAGACTGGACGCCGCGGCGGCAATCCGTTCGGGATCCGCCTCCGCCTGAAGCAGTTCCGGCACCACCTGGCGGCCGAGCACCAGATTGACCAGGCTGACGAACGGCAGATCCACCAGGAGACGACCAATCGCGTAGGTCAGCGGGGACACACGGTAGACCACGACCATGGGCGTTCCGAGCAGCCCGACCTCGAGGGTCGCCGTGCCGGAAGCGCAGAGCGCGAGGTGGGAACCCGCGACCGCCGCAAACCGGCCGGTGCGCACGACGTCCACCTCCTCTGGGTCCAGTGGTCCGTCGGCGATCAGGCGCCGCGCCAGTTCCGAATCGACCGTGGGCGCCAGGATCAGACGAACCTGGCCGGCGCCTTCCGCTCTCCCAACCAGCGCGGCGGCGGCCCGCAGCATGGGCGGCAGGATCCGCCGCACCTCGCTGTTGCGCGAACCCGGCAGGAGCGCCAGCACGGGTCCCTCCGGCAAGCCGTCCTGCCGGTCCCATACCGACTCGAGTTCCGGCACGTCGTCGACCAGCGGGTGTCCCACGTGATCCACGTGGAGTTCATGTCCCCGGTACACGTCGACCTCGAACGGGAAGAGCACGAGCATGCGATCGACGAGATGCGCGATCGTCCGTATCCGCCGCCGCCGCCACGCCCACACCTGCGGCGAGACGTAGTACAGCACCGGTATGCCGCGGCGGCGCAGGCGGCGTGCCAACCGCAGGTTGAAGTCAGGGAAGTCGACCAGAACGGCCAGGCTCGGCCGGCGCGTCTCGGAAGCCAGCAACAGCTTGCGAAACACGCGGCGGATGCGCGGCAACTCGCGGGCAACCTCGGCGATGCCGACGACCGCGACCTCGTCGCTGTGCGCAACGGGATCCAGTCCGGCCGCGGCCATCGCGTCGCCCCCGAGCCCGAAGAACTGGATGTGCCCGCGGCGCCCGGCCAGACGGGCAGCCGCCTCCATGAGTGCCGCGGCATGGCGGTCGCCAGAGGCCTCGCCGGCGGAGATCAGCACCAAGGCATTCAGGGGATCGGCGTTGGCGGCGACCATGGGAACGGGAACATCAACCAGGCGAGCACCAGGCCACCGCCGACCATGCCGATCATCATCTGCAGGAAGAGCCGCGCCCTGTCCCTGAATCGCCGCCGCCAGAGCACGGCAAAGAACAGGCTGACCTGTAGGGCATAGATCACCATCAAGGCAAAGTGACTCGTCAACACCGGATCAGTCCTTCGAGCCGCTGGCGATGTCCCAGGCGTCTAGTACGGCGAGCAGATTCAGCAGCCCGGCGGTGAGCAGGAACGCCTTGCCGTACTCGAACGTCGAAGAGAGGATGTCGCCCTCGTACTCCACGAGGTAGCGGGCAAAGAAGTAGGGAGCCCCGGCGCCCATCGAGCTCAGCGTCGCAAGACGGCTGAGCGGCTGCTCGGGGATGACGACGTAGAGGTGGCCCTTCAGCCAGCACCCGAACAGGAACGAGAAAAGGACGACGCCGCAGACGACGGCGGCCCGGCGAGGCTTCTTCAGTAGCAGGTGACCGGACCCGGGCACGACCCAGGCCGCGACCGCCACCAGAATCTGCCAGGCGAGCCCCGGAGGTTGCGAGGGGGAGCCGGCAGGAGGCGGAGTCGTCGTCATGCGTGCGCGGCGGCGGGCTCGACCACGGGACCTGGCTGTCTCTCTCAGCCCCGGGCGGACCTACTCGTCGGAGTTGAGGCGTTCCCTGAGTTCCTTGCCGGGCTTGAAGTAGGGAATCTTCTTGGACGGAACGTCGACCCGGGCGCCGGTCTTCGGATTTCGGCCGATCCGGGAACCCCGTTCGCGAATGCGAAAGCTCCCGAATCCGCGAAGCTCGATCTTGTCGCCGTCCTTCAGGGAGTCGACGATGCTCTCGAAGACCGTGCTGACGATGACCTCGGCGTCCTTCTTGGTGAGGTTCGCGCTACGCGCCACCTCCTCGACCAACTGTGCCTTCGTCACCCCGTGGCGGATGTCGGAAGGGAACTGGATCGCGTCTTTCATTCTCGGCTCCTCCCACAGGTCCAGCAGGTTCTAGCGCGCCTCCGATTCCTCGTCCGATGGACTCTCGCTGGCAGCCGCTTCCGCCTCGGCCTCATCGGCCTCATCGGCCTCGTCGACCTGGCTGGCTTCAGCGGCCTGGCTGGCTTCACCGGCCTCCTCGGCCTCATCGACCTGGTCGGCTTCACCGGCCTGGCTGGCTTCACCGGCCTCGCTGGCTTCAGCGACCTCGTCGGCCTCCGAAGCGTCTGCGCTCACCTCGGCGACGTCTTCCGGCACCGCTTCCGGCGGTTCTTCCATCCCGGACGCCTCGATCTCCCCGGTCGCGTCCTCTTCGCCGGCGTCCTTCGCCGCTTGCTCTTCCTCACCGGCTTCCGCCGCCGCGTGCTCTTCCTCGCCGGCTTCCGCCGCCGCAGCCGCTTCCTCCGCCGCGGCGCGAGCCGCGGCCAGTTTCCGCTCGCGCTCCGCCGACAGCTCCTCGGCCTCTTCGTCGCTCAGCTCGGTCACACCGCGCAACGTCAGCCCGACCTTCTTGTCTTCGTCCTCGATCCGGAGGATGCGCGCACGAACGAACTCCCCGATCCGGTAGTGGTCCTCGAGCTTGCCGCCCGGGACATCCACCTCGCTGACGTGCGCCAGACCTTCCAGCCCGTCGTAGACGTCGATGAAGAGGCCGAAGTCGGTCACGTTGACCACCCTGCCGACGATGTCGTCGCCGACGCTGTGGCCATCCACGAAGTCCTGCCACTCGTTCGGCAGGAAGTCCTTGATCGAGAGCGACACTCGCTGGCCCGTGACGTCGATGTTGGTGATCCGGGCCCGGACGGCGTCGCCCCTGGCGAGGACTTCGCTCGGATGCTTGACCCGCTTCGTCCAGCTCATGTCCGAGACGTGGACCAGCCCGTCGATCTCCTCCGTGATCTCCACGAAGGCGCCGAACTCGGTCAGGTTCCTCACGCGGCCCTCCACGATCGTGCCGACCGGGAAGCGCGCCGCCAGGTCCTCCCAGGGATTCGACTCGACCTGGCGCAGGGACAGGCTGATCCGGCGCTGGCTCATGTCGAGCTCCGAGACGATCGCATCGACCTCCTGGCCGACGCTGACGATCTTGGACGGCGGCACGACCTTCTTCGTCCACGACATCTCGCTCACGTGAACCAGGCCTTCGACACCCTCCTCCAGCTCGACGAAGGCGCCGTAGTCCACCAGGCTGACGACGCGGCCCCGCACTCGCGAGCCCAGGGGATACTTCTTGTCGACCAGGGTCCACGGATCCTCGGTGGTCTGCTTGTAGCCGAGGGAAACGCGCTCGGTCTCGGGATCGAAACGCAGAACGACGACTTCGACCTCGTCACCGACGCCGAAATGCTCCGAAGGATGGTTCACGCGGCCCCAGGAAATGTCCGTGATGTGAAGCAGGCCGTCGATTCCGCCCAGGTCGACGAACACGCCGTAGTCGGTGATGTTCTTGACCACGCCAGGAAGCCGCACGCCCTCCTTGAGCTTGGTCAGGGTCTCGGCCTTCTTCTTGGCGTACTCCTTCTCGAGCACGGCCCTGCGCGACAGCACGATGTTGTTGCGGCGACGGTCCAGGCTGATGACCTTGAACTCGAGTTCCTCACCCTTGAACGACTCGAGGTACTTGACCGGCTTGATGTCGACCAGTGAGCCCGGCAGGAACGCGCGCAGACCGACGTCGACCGTCAGCCCTCCCTTGATCCGGTCGATCACACGGCCCTTGATCACCTTGCCTTCCTTGAAGCTCGTCTCGACCTGGGCCCAGATGCGCATGCGCTCGGCCTTGACCTTCGAGAGCATCACGTGCCCGTCGGCGCCTTCCGTCTGCTCGAGCAGGACCTCGACCTCGTCGCCGACACTGACCTGGAGCTTGTCCTCCCGGGAGCTGAACTCGTGAATCGGTACCAGCCCCTCGGACTTGTAGCCGACATCCACGACGACGTCGTTGGCAGTGATCGCGATTACGGTTCCGGAGACGATCTCACCTTCGTTGAGATGCCGCATGCTGTCGTCGTACATCTCGACGAGCTGTTCGTAGGACAGGTTGTCCCCGTCCTGTACCTGCGCCTCCGGCGGAGGCGCCTTTGCGGAGGGCACTTCCGGTGGAAGCGCCTTTGCGGAGGGCGCTTCCGGTGGAAGCGCCTTTGGCGTGTGTTCTTCAGTGGGTTCCATGGGTTCCTGTGTTCTCGCCGCGGTTCTCTCCCCCGCAGCGGTAGGCGTTTCTAGGTGCTTCGGACGGCGACAATCGACCCCTGGACGAACCACCACTGGCAGTCGCCTGAGGACGAACCGGCGCCGGGGTCAGACGAACAAGTATAGGGACGCGGCACTGAGCGGTCAACCGTTCGGCGGTTCGTCGCCAGAGTCGATTCGACCGCCCTTAGTCCCTGATTTCAGGTGACTTACGGACCCTGCCGCAGTCCCCGGCCAAGCGTTCCAGCGACCACTCCGCATGGCTGCTGACGACCGGATCGTCGCTCTCCCGAGCCCGTTCGAGGGCCGCGGCGTAAGACTGATCGGCGCGGTTCCCCATCGCCACGGCGGCGTTGCGCCGCAGGCCGGACCTGCCCGCGCGCTTCATCGGACTGCGCCGGAACCGGCTACGGTAGCCGTCCTCGGAAATCGACAGAAGGCCGGACAGGTCCAACTCGACACGGTCTGGCGGAAGCTCGAAGATCCCGGCCCGCTGCCGTTCGACGGGCACCGCCCGGTGCTGGTTCCAGGGGCAGACCTCCTGGCAGATGTCGCAGCCGAACACCCAGTCGCCGACCATAGTGCGCGCCTTCTCGGGCATCTCCCCACGGTGCTCGATCGTCCAGTAACTGATGCACCGCTCCGCGTCCAGCACCCAGGGCTCCGGCAGCGCTCCGGTCGGACACGCGTCCAGGCAACGGCGGCAGTTCCCGCAGAGGTCCTCGGCCAGCGGCTCGCTCGGCTCGAGTTCCAGGGTCAGAAACAGCTCGCCGAGCAGGAACCAGGAGCCGCTCCGGTCGAGCAACTGGGTGTTCTTGGCCACGGCGCCGAGGCCGGCCCGCGCCGCCAGCGCCCGCTCCAGGACGGGCCCCGTATCGACGTACGGGCGAGCGCCGGCGCCCGGAAACGCTTCCCGGATGCGCGACGAGAGCCGCCGCAGACGGCGCTCCATCACGTCGTGGTAGTCGTCGCCGCGAGCGTAGCGCGCCACGCGGGGCCAGAGGTCGCCCGCCGGCTCCGGCTCACCCTCCAGGGGGTGGTAGTGAAGGGCGACACAGAGCGCCGACCTGGCGCCGTCGAGAAGCGAGGCCGGAACCACCCGCCGGCCCGGCCGGCGGCCGAGCCAGGACATCGAGGCGAAGAGGCCCCGTTCCAGCCGGCGCAGAAAAGAGGAACCGGTGCCGGTCTGCGGCTCCAGCGTGGCGATGCCCGCGCGGTCGAAGCCGGCTTCGAGCGCCCAGCCGAGCAGCAGGTCGGCGCGACTCGCCGGGTTGGCGAGGCCCTCACTCACCGGTCGTCAGCCGGTCGTGTCAGAACCTCGAAGCGAGTGGGATGGTCGTCTTCAGGCCCGGCAGGCACCTCCTCCGACGTCTCCACCCGCCAACCGTCGAGCGGAGACAGATCGACCGCCGTGTCGCCTTCGACCTCAGCCAGTACGCGGGTCAGGTACACGCGGTCCGCGAAGCGAAACGTCGCGCTGAACAGCCCGGCGCCGCCGATCACGAACATCTCCTCCTCGCCCGCCCGGCGGGCGGCCTCGATCGCCGCTTCCAGTGAGCGGCGCACGTCGGCGCCGGGGGCCTCGAACCCGGGCCGTCCGCTCAGAACGATGCACGTCCGGCGCGGCAGCGGCCGGCAGCCGATCTCCTCCCAGGTGCGCCGGCCCATCACCACGTGGTGGCCCGTGGTCAACCGCTTGAAGCGCCGTACGTCGGTCCTGAGCTTCCAGGGCAGTTGACCCTCGAACCCGATCACGCCATTGGTCGCCGCGGCCAGAATCGCCGAGACCCTCACTGTCGCACCCCTCGACCTTCTCAGACCGCGACCGCGGCGCGGATCGGCGGATGAGGCTCGTAGCCCACGAGTTCGAAGTCGTCGAGCGTGAAGTCGAACACGGAGTCGACGTCCGGATTGATGTGCATCCTCGGTAACGGTCGAGGCTTCCGGGTCAACTGCTCGCGCGCCTGGTCCACGTGGTTGCTGTACAGGTGCGCGTCACCGAACGTATGGACGAACTCGCCCGCTTCCAGTCCGCAGGTTCGGGCGACCATCATCAGGAGCAGCGAGTAGGACGCGATGTTGAAGGGCACTCCCAGGAAGAGATCACCGCTGCGCTGGTAGAGCTGGCATGACAACCGGCCGCCGGCGACGTAGAACTGGAACAGGGTGTGGCAGGGCGGCAAGGCCATCGAGTCGACGTCGGCGACGTTCCAGGCGCTGACGATCAGCCGCCGTGACGTCGGCTCGCTGCGGATGCGCTCGATCACGGCGGCGATCTGATCGATCGACCGGCCGTCCGGGGCGGGCCAGGACCGCCACTGCGAGCCGTAGACCGGACCGAGGTCGCCGTGCTCGTCGGCCCATTCGTCCCAGATCGACACGCCGTGCCGGTGCAGATAGTCGACGTTCGTGTCGCCGCGAAGGAACCACAGCAGCTCGACGATGATCGACCGCAGGTGCAGGCGCTTCGTCGTCAGCACGGGAAACCCGTCCGCCAGGTCGTAGCGCAACTGCCGGCCGAACACACTGCGAGTCCCCGTGCCCGTGCGGTCGTCGCGAACCACGCCCTCGTCGAGCACTTCCCGCAACAGGCCGAGGTACTGCCGCATCGCGCCGGTCTCAGGTTCCGGTCCGCGGCAACCGGCGATCGCCCGAACGGCTCAGCACCCCCCTACTCCGCCGGTGAGATCCGCAGGTTGCGGAAGTGGGCCACGGTGGAACCTTCCATCCACAGTGCGACCTTGCCCCGGCCGTCCGCTCCGGACTTCAGATCGTTGACGATCAGGGTCGGCTGGGCGGCGCCGTTCACGTACAGCCTGGCCTTCTCGCCCGTCACCTCGATCTTCACGGCGATCCATTCCGCCGGACCGATGTCCACGTAGGTCTCGTACTGCCCCGGTGTCTCCGCGCGCAACCGGAACCAGGTCCAGTGCGGGTGCGAGATGTACTGCGCGCTGTGATTGCGGCGGAGCTGGTCCTCCGCCCGGCCGTTGGTCGGCCGCACGTAGAAGCAATCGTAGGTCTCGCCGTCCTCCTGGAGCCGGAAAGCAACGCCGACGAAGCCGCGCGCGCCACCCTGGGCGCCCGGCGCCGGCTGGCCAGCCAGTTCGACCTCGATCGTGCCATTGCCGAACGGCACGTCCTCGACGATCGCGAGGAAGTCCCTCCGCGACTCTTCGAACGCTGCCGGACCCGGTCTCTCGCCACGGGCCCGCAGTTCCGCCATCACCTCCCGGCGCTCCGCCGCGATCGCCCCGAGCACCTCCGGATCGCCGGCAACGCGCAGCGCGGAACGGCCGTCGAGAGCTTCAGGGCGGACTTCGACGTTGAGGAGCCGGAAGTCGCTGGCCGAAGGCACGTCCCGGTGGAATCCGGCGTCCTGGCTCAGGACCGGAAACGCGGCCGGAATCGAGATGAGAACGAGAGCTGTTCCGAGACGACAAACAGACATCGGTCTTCCTCCGCAGTCCTCACCCTAGCAGCCGCAACAGCGCCGTCCTCTGCTCTTCGTCGGCAACGCCGACGAATTTGCGGCGCAACCGCCGCCGCAGGTACGAACACTCCCAGCGTGGCCGGTGAAGGCCGTAATAGCGCAACTGGGAAGCACGGTAGTAGCGTTCCACATCGAGTGAAAGGAGCCGCTTCCCTAGCCGCCCCGTCGTGACGCCGCGCGAGTGCCAGGCCCGGGCCCCTTCCACCTGCCGCTGCCGCCAACCGGCGCGAGCGAGGCGAAGCCCCAGATCCGCGTCCTCGAAGTAGAGGAAGAAGCCCTCATCGAAGCCCCCGACTTCCTCGAACGCGCTTCGGCGAACGAGCAGGCAGGCGGCCGAGAACCAACCTTGCCCGAGCAGCGGCCGGAGCAGCCGTGGCAGCAACACGTGGTTCCAGGCTCTCCCCGCGAAGCGGTTGCGGGACCTCTGGATCCCCTCCCCCACCACTCCCACCGGAGGCGCCCAGCCCAACTGCAGCGAGCCGTCCGGGTAGTGAAGGCCGGGAGCGGCTACACCGAGCCTGGGATCCGCTTCCAGCGCTTCCACCAGGCGCCGCAGTGACGTCGCATCGATCCAGGCGTCCGGGTTGAGCAGCAGCAGGTAACGACCCGTAGTCTCCCGAGTCGCCAGGTTGCACGCGGCGCCGAAGCCCGGGTTGCGCGCGGACGCGATCAGCCGCACAGCCGGCTCCTCCTCAAGTTCCCGCACCGCTTCCAGAGAACCGTCAGTCGAGGCATTGTCCACGACGACGATCTCCAGCCCGGCGCTTCCCGTCCGCCACTCGTCGGCCACCGAACGCAGGCGCTCCAGGCAATGGCCAAGATGAAGGCCGGCATTGTGGTTGACGATCAGAACGCTGACCGCCGGGACGTCACGCCCGCTCACTGACGTCTCCCCTGCGCCGTCCGCCAGGTTTTCTCGACCTCGATCGCGAACGTTTCCGCTGCCCGGGCCCATGTCAGCGACCGAACGCGCTCGGGGCCCTGAACCTCCGCGACGCGCCGCGCCTCGCGATCGAACAGCAGCCTACGCAGGCCGTCGGTCACGCCATCGATGTCCAGCCGGTCGCACCTGAACGGATAGTCCGGCCAGAGTTCGAGCAGCGCCGGAGCGTCCGAAACGAGCGCCGGCACACCGGCGGCCAGCGATTCGAGCGGCGGTAGCCCGTAACCTTCGTACTCCGACACATAGATCGTGCCGACAGCGCGCGCGTACAGCTCGGGCAGAGCGGGGTCATCCACGTAGCCGATCCGGATCACGCGGTCCGCGCAGCCGCTCGAGCGGATCATGCGGTCCAGGTCGTCCGGCCTCGGCAGCTGGTTCGCGCCGGCAACGACGAGCTGGACCTCTGCGACGGACAGATCGCCGGCAGCCGAGGCCACCCCGGCCCGAGCCGGCTCCTCCAGCAACCTGGTCAGGCCGGCCAGCACCAGGTCCAGTCGCCGGCGTTGCAGGATGGAACCCAGAATCAGCAGGTAAGGGGACCGCACCCCCAGCCCCGCGAGGCCGCTCGCCCCGGCGTTGCCGCGAGAAACCGATTCCCCGGCCTGCTCGAACCGCGGCGACACCCCCAGCGGCGCGACCGCGATCCGTTCCTCCGGGACGCCGTACCGCCTCCGCAGTTCGGCGGCGGTGCGGCCCGTGTCGGTCAGCACCCTGGTCGCCGAGCGGGCCGCGCGGCGTGAGAGGAAGCGCCGCCGCCATCTCTCCCTGAAGCTGAAGTCCGGCGGCAGGACCTCGAACGACAGATCGTGAATCGTGACGAGCGAAGGACGAGTTCCCTTGCCAGGCAGGCTGTAACCCGGCGAAAAGAGCAGGTCCACGGGTCGCTGCCGAAGGACGCGTGGCAGTCGAATCTGCTCCCAGAAGATCGGATGCGCGTCGGCACGCCGATCGAAGAAGGGCTCGCAAGTGCATCCCTCCGCCTCCCCTCCTGTCCACAGCGGATGCTCGAAGGGATCACCCTTGAAGAACAGTCTGAGACGCCAGTCACGTGCTCGCGGCGTGGCGCGGAGAGCGCTCAGGAGCTCCTCCAGGTACCTGCCCACGCCCGTCGGCGCGCCCTCCATCTCGTAGGCGACGACGCCGATCGACCCCGGCCCCGCAGCCGCTTGTGTCATCGGGCTTCGACCGTCCCCGGGCCGCCTCCCGCAATCTCGCCGTAGATGCCGATCACGTCCTCGGCGGCCCGCCGCCAGGAGAAGGTGGCCGCGCGCTCCAGACCGGCCTGGCGGTAGCGGTCGCGCCGCGATGTCTCACGCAGCAAGACGTCCAGGCCGCGCCGGATCGCCGCCACGTCCAAGGGGTCGACGCAAAGGGCGGCATCTCCGGCCACCTCGACCAGCGACGACCGGTTCGACGTGAGGACCGGCGTACCGCATGCCATCGCCTCCACGACCGGCAGTCCGAAACCCTCGACCAGCGACGGATAGGCCACCAACGAGGCAACGTTGTAGAGAGCGACCAGTTCCTCCTCAGACACGGCGCCGAGGCGGCGCACGAAGTCCGGCCAGTCGCCCGCGAACACGGCGTCCCGTTTCCAGCCGCCGCCGCCGACCAGCGCCAGCGGCACCCGGGTCCGTAGATCCGGAGCGAGACCGCCGTACGCCTCTATCAACCGGGCGATGTTCTTGCGCGGTTCAAGCGTTCCCACGGAGAGGACGAAGGGCCCGTCGAGACCGAAGCGCTCCGCAAGTCGCCGCTTCGCCGCTTCCAGGCCGGTCTCGTCGAATGCCGCGAAGGCGTCCGACGCCGCCTCGTAGACCACCCGGAGCCGGTCATCCGGCAACACGAACCATTTCCGCACTTCCCCGGCCGTCGCCTCCGATACGGCAATGACGGTCGCCCCCTGCGCAACCGCCCGAAGCGTCGCGAGCAGACACTGGTTCCGGTTCGCCGGCACGTGAAACTGCGGGTGGGTGAGAAAGGTCAGATCGTGGATCGTGAACACGACCGGCCCGTCGAAGCAGGCGGGGTCGGCGAAGGTCGGGATGTGGAACAGATCGAGATCCCGGCGTCGCGGCCAGCGGCCCGGTCCACGCCGGACGTTCCCCGGCAATCCCTCCAGAAGCCGCTTCCAGCCGCCCGCGTCGACTTCCGCGTCGAGCGCGTACAGCACGAGCTCCGGCCTGCCGCCCAGCTCCTCCGACAACTCCGCCAGCGCCTCCAGCAGACTGGCTGAGTACCTGGCGACGCCGTCCCGGGGCCCGAACAGCTTGCTCACGTCGAGACCGACGCGCATTGCGGCCTCAGGCGCTCCGGGATTCCCGCCTCACCTCGGCGCGAATTCCCCTGGCCACAGACCGCAGCCTCCTCGCGGCGCCGGCCCTCAGGCGTCCGGCGCCATCGAGCCGCTCGATCAACGGCAGGATGTCGGCGTGAAGCGGATCCACCCTCGCGACCTCCTTCGCCCGTGTCCACACCGCCAAGCGAAGACGATCATACGCGCCCACGCCGACGACGCGGCGCAGCGCCAGCCGCAACGGCCGCGCAGGGCCCGAACGGGCAAGGCGTCCCAAGAAGGCAACGATGACCCGCCCCATGGCACCGGGAGGGTACAACAACCGACCGCGCGGGGATCGGTCGGCACCCGTCAGACATCGAGAGCAGCCACCATGCCGATCACCTCGTCGTACAGCGCGGAGCGTTGCCGGCGTAGCCGTTCCACGGTACCCCTGCGAAGACCGCCGATCCATAGCGCACGCAGGCCGTGACCGAGCTCCTTGATGAAACGGTGGTAACGGATACCGAGCAGGGCCGACAAGCCGCACAGAGCCATCATTCCTCCAACCCGAACCCAAAGTGCCTCCGGCCTCCAGTCGAAACCGGGCAGCGGCTCGGTCCAGGCCAGGCCAACCGCCAGACTGGCAACGATCCAGGCCGTAGGCAGGATCACCAGCCCCAGGAACATCTTGAGTCCCGCCTGTTCCTTGCGGGTCTTCGAGAACTTCCTGGCTCCGAAGGCGACGAGTAGAGCCGCAGGCAGGTTCACCAGGTTGCCGACCAGAACCAGCGTCGGCAACAGGAGAAGCATGATCAATGCCTCGGCGCAAAGCAGAATCAGGCGTAGCGCCGTTCGGCGTACGGGCAATCGGTCCAGGTCCCGGTCGTTCAGGCCCAGCAACTGCAGCGCCTCCCCATAGCGACTCACCCGCGCAACGAGCCGTTCCACGACGCAAGGGTCGATCTCGCGCTGCTTTCTGTAGCCGGCCCAGACCCTGGCGAAGCCGGCGTCCCGCTCCTGCATCGGTGCTCGTCCCAGGCGTGGCACGCCCTCGCGCACGGCCTGTTCGGCGCGCACCAGCGACCGCACCCTTTCCATCGCCCGGTGAAGCTCCCAGCTCTCGATTGGATGGGTGACCTCGATCAGCTGTTGTTGGATCAGGCCGGTCAGACGGTCAACGAAGGTCCCTTGCGTCGCAGCCCGATCAGGATCCGGACTCCGCTCGCCCCCTCGCTCCGGCCGCAGTTCTTCCGGCAGGTCGACCGGTGGATAGAAGGCGATCAGCGCCCGGGAACGGAAGGCGTGCTTTCGCTCGTAGTGGAGGCCGACGGGTAGGAGGGCGGGATCGCCGCCGTCCTCCTGCGCAAGTTCGAACAGCCGCGCAGCCCCCGCCCGCAACTCGAGCAACTGAGGCTCGTCGTGAGTCGCACCCTCGGGAAAGATGGCCACGAAAGAGTGCCGGGCGGCAACCGCGAGCGCTCCCAGACTCCGATGGTTCGCGGCCCGGCGCTCCTCGTCGCTCATCCGGGCACCGGGTTCTCCCCGATCCCGCCGGCGGTAGAGCGGCACCGCGCCGGCGCCACGCAGTAGCCAGCCAACGATCGGCAACCGGAACAGGCCGTGGCGGGCCCCGAAGACAACGGGCCTGGGACTGAAGCCGAGTAGCAGGATGCCGTCGGCCAGTCCGTTCGGATGCCAGGCGACGAGGAGACCGCCGCCTTCTCGTGGCACGTTCTCGGTGCCGACGATCTCCACGCTGCGGAAGAACAGCCTGGCAAGCAGCCGCAGGAACCACCTCAGGCTACGCACTCTGAGCCCCTGCTCGACCGACCCGATCACCTCTTGCTGAACTCCGTCCGAATCCGATCAGTCTACCCACCGGCTGGATCGGCCGAACCGTCCGACCGGTCGGTTGCTTGACAACCCCCAGCCGTCCCCCTAGCGTGGTTCCAGCGATGTATGGGAAGGAGGTTCCATGACCCCGCCGGGCCATCTTCAGCCCCCGGTTGCACCGACGCTGATCGCCGAGGTAGCCAAGCCGGGGGCCGCCGAGTCCAGGGCTCAAATGGACCAATGACTTCCGGCCGCTCGACCGTCGCCTGAACCGCCCGAGCGCCCTGCGGACCCGCAGTCCGAACCGGGCCGCGCCGGGGCAAGCCAGAACGAGTCGGGGCCGATCGGGCACCAACCGCCTACCGCGAAAACGTATCCATCCCGAGCCCGAGACACTCTGAGAGCGCAGGTTCCGCCTGCGCTCTCACTGCGTCCAGGGAGGCGCGATCCGACTTCGGAAGCGGTCTTGCGTCTTAGTCCATGTGATCGCGTACATGAACTCCGCGACGTCCTGGGGCATCGAGGCCCGGGAGGTCCAGGTGGAGGTCGCGGCCTACTTCGGCCTTCCGGCGATGCAGTTGATCGGATTGCCCGACACCGCCGTTCGGGAGAGCCGCGACCGCGTGCGGGCGGCGATACGCAGCAGCGGCTACGACCTCGAGAGCCGTAACGTCGTCATCAATCTGGCGCCCGCGGATCTCCGCAAGGAAGGCAACCAGCTCGACCTGCCGATCGCTCTGGGACTCCTGACCGCCAACCGGGAACTCTCCGAGGAATCGCTCGAGGGCAGGATGGCGTGCGGCGAACTGGGCCTCGACGGCGACGTGCGTCCTGTCCGGGGCTCCCTGTCGATCGCGGAACTCGCCGGAAGACTCGGCATACGCGAGGTCCTTCTGCCGGCGGCGAACAGCCGGCAGGCCGCCGCACTGGCCGGTGTGAACGTGATCCCCGTCGCCCACCTCCGTGAAGCGATCGAACATCTGACCGGGGACCGGGTGATCGCGCCGGCGACGGCCATGCCGCCACCGCAGAGCGGGGACGGCACGGAGCCCGACTTCTCCGACGTCCGCGGCCAGGAAACGGCCAAGCGGGCGCTCGAGATCGCCGCGGGAGGCGGACACAACGTCCTCTTCGTCGGCCCGCCGGGAACCGGCAAGACGATGCTGGCCCGGCGTCTGCCCGGAATCCTGCCGCCGCTTACCGACGCGGAGGCCGTTACGGTGACGAAGATCCACTCCCTGTCCGGTCTTGCGCGCGGGGCCGACGGACTGGTCTGGACCCGCCCCTTCCGCAGCCCGCACGCCGGCGTCTCCGCGTCGGGTCTGATCGGCGGTGGCTCTATCCCCAGACCCGGGGAGATCAGCCTGGCGCATGCCGGCGTGCTGTTCCTGGACGAGTTGCCCGAGTTCCGGCGCGACGCGCTCGAGGCGCTCCGCCAGCCGCTCGAGGACGGCGTGGTCACGGTCGTCCGAGCAAAGGCCCGGCTCAGCTTCCCCGCCCGGTTCACCCTCGTCGCCGCCTGCAACCCCTGCCGTTGCGGCCACTTCGGTGACCCTCGGGCGGAGTGTGTCTGCGCTGCGCGGGACATCGACCGTTATCGCCGCCGGCTCTCGGGCCCGCTGCTCGACCGGATCGACCTCCACGTCGAGATGCCGGTCCCCAGCCTGGAGGATCTGAAGGAACCGGCCCTCGAGGGCTCCGCGAAGATCGCGGAGAGAGTCGCGGCGGCCCGCCGCACCCAGGCCTCCCGCTTCTCGGTCGGCCATCCGGCGCCGCTGAACAGCACGATGTCGCGCCGGGATCTGGAAAACCACTGCCGGCCGACCGAGGCGGCCCAGAGCCTGCTGGACGCAGCTTTCGAGCGGCTGGCGATGTCGGCCCGGGCACTGACCCGGGCGCTCAAGGTGGCGCGCACGATTGCCGATCTGGACTCGTCCCGGCGGATCGACGTCACTCACGTTGCGGAGGCGATCCAGTACCGCCCGCTGGACCGCCACAACTCATGACGTCGACGCGGAAGGCGGCCGGGGGGGGCTCCCCTCCGCCTCGCCCGGCCGCCCCTCTGACGGCCCCAGCGTTTGCTGCTAAAATGCGCTTTGGTCGATATGCTGTCCAGGAACCACACGATCGTCTTCGTCCCTCACTCGATGAGGCGGACGCGACAGTTTCGGGTCAGCAGCCGCTCGTTGGCCGCCGTCGCTGTCGCAGCCGCTCTCGTACTCGGCGTCACGAGCTGGGTTACCGTCTACCAGGTCCGATCGGCGGTGCAGCTCCGCGACCTGGAGCGGATCCAGCAGGAGAACGCGGATCTGCGTCGCGCCAACGCCTCCTTCGAGGCAAGCGTCTCCCATCTACAGCAGGCGTTGACCGAGGCCGAGGACCGCACTCGCGACCTCGCGATCGTCGCCGGACTCGAGCAGATCGTTGGCGGCGAGCCGGAGAATCGCTTGTCGGAAGCCGGCGCCGGCGGCAGCTTCACGAGCCTCAGCGCGCCGAACAGTCCCGATCTGTCTCTGCTGGAGGCCCGGGCGTCGCTGCTCGGCGGTCGGCTCGACGCCGTCGACAGCGCCTTCGAGGAGCGCCAGCTCCTTCTCCGTTCCACGCCCATGATCTGGCCGGTGCGCGGCGTGATCAACAGTGGCTTCGGCTTCCGGCGGGATCCGATCACCGGCCAGCGGGCCCACCACTCCGGTCTCGACATCTCCTCGGACCGCGGCATTCCCGTGCTTGCGACCGCAGACGGAGTCGTCGTCCGCGCGGAACGGATGGGCAACCTGGGCCGGGCCGTCTACGTGCTTCACCGCTTCGGCTACGAGACGCGCTACGGGCACCTGGCGGAGATCCTGGTCGAAGAAGGCCAGGAGGTCCACCGCGGCGACGTAGTGGGCCGGGTCGGGAACTCCGGACGAACCACGGGCTACCACCTTCACTACGAGGTCCGGCTGGAAGGCGACGCCCGCAACCCGTTCGAGTACCTGCGGAACCAGGGCTGAGGGCCCGCTGCGCCGCGAAACGCCGCGTTAGGATTCCCAGCCTTCCTTCCCGGCATCGGACGGCGCCACCGTCGCGCGGACCGATGGGAACGAGCCCATGATCTCAAAGACGATCACCAAGGTCTTCGGCAGCAAGCACGACCGTGACCTGAAGCGGCTGCAGCCGCTCGTGGAGGGGATCAATGCCCTCGAACCGGAGCTGGAATCGCTGACCGACGATCAGTTGCGGGCCCGCACCGGCGAGGCTCGAGCACGCCTCGAGCAGGGCGCCGGCCTCGACGATCTGCTGGTGCCCGCTTTCGCCACCGTTCGCGAAGCGTCGCGCCGCACCCTGGGAATGCGGCACTACGACGTCCAGTTACTCGGCGGCGTCGTCCTCCACCAGGGCAAGATCGCCGAGATGAAGACCGGCGAGGGCAAGACCCTCGTCGCCACCCTGCCCGTCTACCTCAACGCCCTCGCCGGCAATGGCGTGCATGTCGTCACCGTGAACGACTATCTGGCGCGACGAGACGCCGAGTGGATGGGACAGATCTACCGCTTCCTCGGTCTCGACGTCGGCGTGATCCAGCATGGCCTGACCGACCAGGAACGCCAGCAGGCCTACGGCGCGGACATCACGTACGGCACGAACAACGAGCTCGGCTTCGACTACCTGCGCGACAACATGAAGTTCACGCTGGAGTCCATGGTCCAGCGCGGGCACCACTTCGCGATCGTCGACGAGGTCGACTCGATCCTCATCGACGAGGCAAGAACGCCCCTGATCATTTCGGGCCCGTCGGAGCAATCCACCGAGAAGTACACGCTCGTCAACCGGATCATCCCCAAACTCGAGCGCGGCGAGGAGGTCCGGGACGGCGACCGCAAGTACACGACCGGGGACTTCGTGTGCGACGAGAAGGCGCACACGGCGACCCTCACAGACGAGGGCGCGGCCAAGGTCGAGAAGCTCCTCGGCGTCGGCAACCTGTTCGAGATGGAGAACATGGACGTGCTGCACGCGGTCAACCAGGGACTGCGGGCGCACCACCTCTACCGGCGCGATGTCGCGTATCTGATCGAGAACGGCCAGGTCGTGATCGTCGACGAGTTCACCGGTCGCAAGATGCCCGGACGGCGCTGGTCCGATGGCCTGCACCAGGCGGTCGAAGCGAAGGAAGGCGTGCGGATCGAGCGCGAGAACCAGACCCTGGCGACGATCACGTTCCAGAACTACTTCCGCATGTACGAGAAGCTGGCCGGCATGACCGGAACGGCCGACACCGAGGCGGGCGAGTTCAGCCAGATCTACAGCCTGGACGTGGTCGTCGTACCGACGAACGAACCGATGATTCGCGACGATCGCTCGGATCTCGTCTACCGCACGGCGCCCGAGAAGTGGAATGCCGTCGTAGAAGAGATCCAGGACTGCCAGAAACAGGGCCAACCCGTGCTGGTCGGCACCGTCTCGATCGAGAACAGCGAGATGCTGTCGCGGCTGCTGAAGAGGAACCGGGTCCAGCACGTCGTGCTGAACGCGAAGTACCACGAGCGCGAGGCGGCGATCGTGGCCCAGGCCGGCCGTCGCGGCGCGGTGACGATCGCCACGAACATGGCCGGTCGCGGCACGGACATCGTCCTCGGCGGCAACCCCGAGCAACTGGCGCGGGCCGAGGTCGATGAAGCCAGGGACCCGGAGGGCTTCGCCGACGCCCTCGCCCGCTACCAGGAGCTGTGCGCGGCGGAACGCGACGCGGTCGTCGCCGCCGGCGGCGTGCACATCCTCGGCACGGAGCGGCACGAGTCGCGGCGCATCGATAACCAGCTTCGCGGCCGTTCCGGCCGCCAGGGCGATCCCGGTTCCTCGCGCTTCTACCTCTCCCTGCAGGACGACCTGATGCGCATCTTCGCCTCGGACCGGGTTCAGGCGCTGATGAAGCGGCTCGGCATGGAGGAGGGGGTGCCGATCGAAGCGGGCATGGTGAACCGGGCAATCGAGCGCGCCCAGACCCAGGTCGAGGGCCGGAACTTCGAGATCCGCAAGAACCTGCTCGAGTACGACGACGTGATGAACAAGCAGCGCGAGGCGATCTACGAGCTGCGCCGCGACATTCTCCTCGGCCGCGAGGGGCGCGACTACGTGACGAGGATCGCCGGCGACGTCGTCGACTACCTCATCGATCGCCACTGCCCGCCCAAGGCGGACCCGCGGGACTGGCAGATCGACGAACTGCGCTCGGAGATCCGCGTCTACTTCGACCTCGATGAGCCGGACTTCGGGGAGCCCCTGGAGGAACTCGGCACCGAGGAGCTGCGCGACGCGATCACGGGGGCTGCCGAGCGGAGCTACGGCGAGAAGGAGGAGGCCCACGGCGCCGAGGCCCTACGCGCCGCCGAGCGCCACCACATGCTCCGCGTCGTCGACTCCTCCTGGAAGGACCACCTGCTCGCCCTCGACCACCTGAAGGAGGGGATCGGCCTCCGCGGCTACGGGCAGCGCGACCCGAAGAACGAGTACAAGCGCGAGAGCTATGAGCTGTTCGCGGAGATGAAGGAGGGAATCGAGGACACGATCATCAAGGATCTGTTCCGTCTGCGCCCGATCTCCGCCGAGGAGATCGCCGAACTGGAGCGCCGGCGCCGAGCTCTCCGTCCCGCGGACATGAGCTTCCGCCATCCCAGCGCCCTGGGCCTGCCCGCTGCTGGCGCTGAACCGCAGCCAGGCCCCGGCCCGGGTATTCCGGGGATGCCCTCCGGCGGCCCGCCAGGGCCCACTCCCGGCGGCTTCCCGCCGCCCCAGGCGTCCGGCGGCCCGCCCCTGCGCCCACAGAAGCCACGCACAGTCGTCCGCCCCGGGGCCAAGGTCGGCCGCAACGCCCCCTGTCCGTGCGGATCGGGCAAGAAGTACAAGAAGTGCTGCGGCGCCCCGGTCGCCGTTGGCTGAGTCCTCCTCCGTTCCGGCGCGGTCGCCCGACTGATAGCGTTCCGCATGGAAACGCCCCCCCTTGCGCTGACCTTCGACGATGTGCTGCTGGCGCCGGGCCTGTCGGAGGTTCACCCCAACGATGTCGACCTGGGAACCCGGCTCACCCGCAAGATCGGGCTGAACATCCCGTTGGTGTCCGCGGCGATGGACACCGTCACCGAAGCCGAGCTTGCGATCGCCGTCGCCCAGGAGGGCGGTATCGGCGTGATCCACAAGAACCTGTCGATCGACGCCCAGGCGACGGAGGTCGACCGGGTCAAGCGTTCCGAGGCCGGCATGATCGTCAATCCGATCACCATCCGGCCCGAGCAGCGGATCCACGAAGCGCTGGACCTGATGGCGCGCTACAAGATCTCGGGCGTTCCGGTCACCGACCGAGACGGCCACCTGGTCGGCATCCTGACCAACCGCGACCTTCGATTCGAGACCGACACCAACCTGCCGGTTTCCGCGCTGATGACGCACGAGAACCTGGTCACGGTCCCGGTTGGCACGACCCTGGACCAGGCGAAGGCCGAGTTGCACCGTCATCGCATCGAGAAACTGCTCGTCACGGACGACGAGGGCAACCTGAAGGGGTTGATCACGGTCAAGGACATCCAGAAGATGATGGACTTCCCCATCGCCTGCAAGGACGACCTCGGCCGGCTGCGGGTGGCGGCGGCGGTCGGCACGGGCGGCGACTACCTGGATCGGGCGCTGGCTCTGGCATCGGCCCAGGCCGACGTGCTGGTCGTCGATTCCTCACACGCCCACAGTCGAGGCGTGCTGGACGCAGTGGAGCGGATACGGGAGGCCCTTCCCGACGCTCAACTCCTGGTCGGCAACGTGGCAACCGCTGACGGCGCGCGCGAACTCGCCGAACGCGGCGCGGACGGGATCAAGGTCGGCATCGGTCCGGGCAGCATCTGCACGACCCGGGTGGTCACCGGCGCCGGCATGCCACAGGTGACTGCGATCCGAGACGCGGCCTCGGCGGCCAGGGATCTGCCGGTGGTCGCGGACGGCGGAATCCGGTTCTCGGGAGACCTGACGAAGGCGCTTGCCTGCGGCGCCCACAGCGTGATGGTCGGCTCCCTGCTCGCGGGAACCGAGGAGAGTCCCGGCGAAACGATCCTCTACCAGGGACGCAGCTACAAGGCCTATCGCGGAATGGGCTCGCTGTCCGCGATGGCCGAAGGAAGCGCCGACCGCTACTTCCAGTCGGACGACCAGCCGCTGTCGAAGCTCGTGCCCGAAGGCATCGAGGGGATGGTGCCGCACAAGGGAAGCGTCCACCAGGTGATCGGTCAGCTCACCGGCGGCCTCCGGTCGGGCATGGGCCTCTCAGGCTGCGCCAGCGTCGGCGAGCTCAGGACGCGAGCGCGCATGATCCGCGTCACGGCCGCCGGCCAGAAGGAAGGCCACGCCCACGACGTCGTGATCACGAAGGAAGCGCCCAACTACTGGGTCGACCGGAACTGAGCGGTGACGCTCCGCCAACCCGGGGCGCCTACCAGGAACGAGGATCGAGATCGTAGGGTAGCGGCGTGAGGTCCGTCATGCCGTCCGCCGTGACGACGACGAGATCCTCGAGCCGCACTCCCCATCCCGCTTCCGGGTCGTACAGCCCGGGCTCGATCGTCACCACATCGCCGGCCCGGAGTTGGTCGGTACCCGGGCCGGTCTTGCGGAAGCTGGGCAGCTCGTGCAACTCGTAGCCGACGCCATGGCCTAGCAGGTGGAAGTAACCCGTCTGCGTGCCGGGTTTCCTGTCGGGCACCGCGAAGCCCTCGCTCTCGAACAGGCGGCAGACCCGCTCGTGCAGGGTCCAGCCCCGCACGCCGGGCCGGACGGCTTCGAGACTCGTCTCGAGCGCCTCCAGCACGAGGCCGTGCGCTCGCACCAACTCCTTCGGCGGCTCTCCCACACAGAAGGTCCTCGTGCAGTCGGCGAACAGCCGGCCGCGCGGAAACAGGTCGACGACGATGGACTCGCCGGCCCGCAGCACCCGGTCCGGCGTACCAGTGCTGTGACCCGTTGCCCCCTCTTCAGCCGGAGCGACAATGGAACTCTCCGGCTGTTCCAGACCGTGGGCAGCGAACACCTGCGCCGCGAGGGCCTTGACCCGGGCCACGGTCACGCGCTCCTCGCCTAGCCAGAGTTCCTCCCCCTCCCGGACCGAGCTGTCGGCCAGCATCCGCGCCACCGATTCGAAGGCCTCGACAGTCGCTCGCGCAGCGCAGGCGATCTCTTCGACTTCGCCTTCGGTCTTGGTGCGGCGAAGCGCCAGCATCAGTCCCCGTCCCGAGACAGGTTTCCACCCACCTTCCTCGAGCATCCTCGCCATTGCCACGGCAATCCCAGCCGCCGGCCGGCCGACAAGCGCCACTCGCCCCGGAACAACGCCGGCCCGATCGAACGCGGCCTTCAGGGCCGCCGCAAGGATCTCCTCGTGCGTCTTCCCTTCGCGGCGCAGAGTCTCCATCCCGAAGTCGGCGGGATGAACCAGCTCGACACCCCCCGCCCCCGCCCGGGCCGCCTCTTCCCGCTCCATCGAGGTGAAGTACGCGAGCCAGGCCCCGCCGCCATGCGCCACCACGCAGGCGTCTCCCAGTCGAGCACCTCCGACGAACGGCTGAAGATCCGGATCACGGCTCGACCCTGCCATGACCACAAGCGCCTCGGCACTCTCCTCTGCAAGGTGTTCCCCCAGCAGCTCGCTGCGCGGCCAGACCATCACGCCGGCGCCAGATCCCGGATCAGACGTGGTCGTTCAGGAAGGCCTCGAACCGCATCTTCGGTGCAGCGCCGGTCATGCGGCCCAGGATCTCGCCATCCTTGAACAGGATGAAGTGCGGGATGCCCTGGACGCCGTAGCGAACGGCCACGTCCTGGGCGTGGTCGACATCGAGCTTGGCGATGCGGAGGCGTCCGTCGTACTCACCGGCCAGCTCGTCCAGGATCGGCGCCACCATCCGGCAAGGGCCGCACCAGGTCGCCCAGAAGTCGACCAGG
Source organism: Holophagales bacterium (assembly GCA_009843505.1). Lineage (GTDB taxonomy): Bacteria > Acidobacteriota > Thermoanaerobaculia > Multivoradales > Multivoraceae > Multivorans > Multivorans azotirespirans. Next base: position 105,075 of record VYDI01000034.1, read on the forward strand.
ACCGGGGTGTCCGACCCCAGTACCTGATCCTCGAAGCTCTGGCTGTCCACGTTGAAGATCTGTTCGCTTGCCATCGGTTCGTTTCCTCGTGTCCGTTAACTAGTCCGTTCGTCGAAAGTAGTCCCGCGCGGCATCGGCGTCGCGGCCGATCTGGGCGGAGAGGTCCATCATGGACGAGAAGAGCTTCTCCTCCCGCAGGTGACGGCAGAAGGAGAGGTGCACCTGCTCGCCGTACACGTCGCTCGAGAAGTCGAGGATGTGGCTCTCAACCACCCGCCTGTAGTTCTCGTAGACGGTGGGCCGGGTGCCGATGTTCGTGACTGACCGGAAGGTCGCCTCGAAGCTCGGAAAGTAGACCCTGGTCACGTAGACGCCGTTGTGGGGGTAGAGCTCGTTCTCGGGCGCCAGGTTGATCGTCGGCCAGCCGAGCCGCTGGCCCATGCGGTCACCCTGGGCGATCGTGCCCGTCATCATGTACGGGCGGCCGAGGAGAGCGTTCGCCTCCTCGATCCGGCCGTCGAGGACCAGACTCCGAATACGGCTGCTGGAGACCCGCTCGCCGGCGGTCCGGACCTCGTCCACTTCGACCGCGACGAAGCCGAGGGACGCGCCCATCTCCTTGAGGAGCGCGATGTCGCCCTCCCGCCGGCGGCCGAACGTGAAGTGCGAGCCGACGTAGAGCTCGGCGACCGCGAGCCTCCCGTGCAGGAAGTCCCGGACGAACGTCCGCGCCCGAGTGTTCGAGAACTCATGGGTGAAGCCGATCGTCAACACGTAGTCCAGGCCCGCATCCCGCAGCAGATCCTCCTTCTGCGCCTGAGTCACGAGCCGGGGCGGCGCGTCGTCCGGACGGACGACGCTCAGCGGATGGGGGTCGAACGTGATGACCGCCGAGGGCGCCCCGAGTTCGCGCGCCCGGCCCGTGACCATCTCGAGCACGCTCTGCTGCCCGATATGGATGCCGTCGTAGTTGCCGATCGTCGCGATGACCCCGCGCGGCAGTTCGGTCGAAGCGATGGCGTCGCGGATGGCCTGCATCAGGAGCCTGCCTCGGCAGTCGCTGACCCGGCCGTTGAAGCGGCCGCGTCGAAGCCCACGATGCGACCGACGGAGTCGTCGGCGAAGGCGTCGGTGATCTCCACGTCGACGATGCGGCCGGACGTGAACGCGGCCAGCCCGGGAGTCGCCTCACCGTCGCCGGCGACGTCGTTGATCAGAATGCGACCGTCGACCTCCGGCGCCAACCCCTGGTGCCGCGCCTGGAGCAGGTGCTCGGTTTCTTCGCACGGCCCCTCGATCAGCATCGGCAGGGTCCTGCCGACAAGACGCCCGCGGCGCTCCAGCGCGATGCACCGCTGCAACTCGAGCAGGCGCGCCTTGCGCTCCTCCGCGATCCGGCGCGGCACCTGGTCCGGCAGTGACGCCGACGGCGTGTCGTTTTCGGGGCTGTAGACGAACGCGCCGAGGTGGTCGAAGCGAACCTCGGAGACAAACCCGAGCAGCCGTTCGAAAGCGGCTTCGTCCTCGCCGGGAAAACCGACGATGAAGGTCGTCCGCAGGCTCATCTCCGGGTCGAGCTCGCGCGCCCGCTCGAAGATCCGCCGGTAGCGGTCGGCCGATCCGCCCCGGCGCATCGCCCGCAGCACCTCGCGGTCGCTGTGTTGCAACGGCATGTCGAGGTAGGACGCCACCCGCGGCTCGCTCGCCATGAGCCGGAGCAGGGACTCGTCGAGGGTCGTCGGGTAGGCGTAGAGGAACCGGATCCAGTCCGCGTCCGTCTCGGCGAGCAGCGCCTCCACCAGGCGCAGGAGACCGTGCCGGCCATAGCCGAGATCCTCGCCGTAGCGAGTCGTGTCCTGGGCTACCAGGACCAGTTCGCGAGCGCCCCGCTCGACCAGGTCCCGCGCCTCGTGGACCAGACTTTCGACCGGCCGGCTGCGCAGGCGTCCTCGCCAGACGGGAATGGCGCAGAACGTGCACGGGTTGTTGCATCCCTCCGCGACCTTGAGGTACGCGTAGCCCCCGGTGGTCAACAGCCGGGAGTCGCGGTGGTCGAACACCAGGTGGGAGGCAGCCGGCTCGGGCGCCGGGGCGCCGCCGAGCTGCACCAGGGCGCCGACCTGCCTCAGCGAATCGAGATCGACGAAGCCGTCGATCTCCGGGATCTCCGTCGCAAGTTCCCGGCCGTAGCGGTTGGCCATGCACCCCGCGACCAGCACCTGCCGCACCGGTCCGGCCCCATCCGCCTTGCGGGCCGCGGCGTCGAGGATGGCGTCGATCGATTCCTCCCGGGCCTCGTCGATGAAGCCGCAGGTGTTCACGATGACCGTATCGGCCCGGTCCAGGTCCGCGACCAGCTCGAACCCCTGACTGCCGAGGACTCCGAGCATGACCTCGCTGTCGACGTGATTCTTCGCGCAGCCGAGACTGACCAGACCGACGCGGTGTCCGGCCACATCGGCCGGCGGGCCGGCCTCCACCCTCCTCGCGGGGGTCGACACGGTTCCCTAGGAAGCGGCGGCCGCTGCCTGGCGCGGAGCCCGGCCTGAAGGATCGAGGTCGTCCAGGAGCTTCTCGCGGCCGAGGTGCCGGCCGCCCATCACATCCTGCGCGGTGCGGTACTTCAGGTCGTCCTCGTTGTGCCACAGCTCGCGGAAGAGCTGCTTCACCCGCCGCCGCGACATGCGGCAGAAGAGGTCGCAGAGCGCCGCGGAGTGAGCTGCGTCCGCCGTGCCGGCCCGCTGCTCGGAATGGGCGCGGGAGACCGAGGCGGCCATCGCGAACAGCTCGTTGACGACATCGACGAGCCGGAACAGGAACATCTGCCGACGCTCCATCTTCTCCCTGTAGACGAGGATCCCGTGGAAGCTCTCGCGCGCCAGCTTGCGCGCTGCCCGATCGATGAAACGGAGGTGCTTTCCGTGCTTCCCGTACCCGGCGTAGCGGGGCCAGCGGCTCCAGGCCAGCCAGCGGGTCGGATACCACCAGGCGTAGAACAGGCCGATCTTCGGCAACGCCAGGAGCTTGGCGCCCGTGCCGGCTCGCCGGTCGATCAACGTGCCGGCCACCTGCAGGTGCTTGTCGACCGCCTCGCGGGCCATGATCAGGTGCATGATCTCGCTGGAGCCCTCGAAGATGCGGTTGATGCGGAAGTCCCGCATCATCCGTTCGATGCCAACCGGGTCCTCGCCGCGGTCCCGCAGGGACGATTCCGTCTCGTAGCCGCGGCCGCCCCGCACCTGCATCGTCTCGTCGATGATCTGCCAGCCGCGCCAGGTGTTCCATTCCTTGCAGGCGGCACTCTCGAGTCGCAGATCGAGCCGCTTGTCGTTCGACATGTGGCTGGCCAGCTTGACGATCGCCTCCATCGCGAAGCCGTAGGCGGCGATGTCGGAGATCTTCTGCGCGATCGCCTCGTGCTTTCCGATCGGCACGCCCCACTGGATCCGGCTGCTGCCGAACTCGCGCACCGCCTTGAGGCAGTACTTGGCGGCGCCGACCGAGCTGTTCGGAATCGACAGCCGGCCGTCGTTCAGCGTCGTCAGGGCGATCTTGAGCCCTCTGCCCTCCTTGCCGATCAGGTTCTCCTTCGGCACCTTCACGTTGTCGAAGGTGATGACACCGTTGGCGAGTGCGTTGAGCCCCATGAAGTGGCAGCGGCGCTCGACCTCGACACCCTCCCAATCCGTCTCGACCACGAACGAACTGATCTTCTCGGTCACCGGATCCATCGCCATGACCACCAGCAGCTTCGCCTTGGTGCCGTTCGTGCACCAGAGCTTGGTGCCGTTCAGGACGTAGAAATCGCCGTCGAGAACGGCAGACGTCGAGAGCCTTGCCGGATCGGAACCGACCTCCGGCTCGGTCAGGGCGAAGGCGGAGATCTCGCCTGAGGCGCAGCGCGGCAGGTACTTCCGCTTCAGTTCCTCGGTGCCGAACAGGTTGACCGGCTGCGGCACGCCGATCGATTGATGAGCCGAGAGCAGGGCGGTCAGGTTGCCGTCGAACGAGCCGATCAACTCCATCACCTGGGCGTACTCGACCTGGTCGAAGCCGAGGCCGCCGTACTCCGTCGGAATCTTCATGCCGAAGGCGCCGAGCCGCGCGAGGCCGTCGATCACGTGGTCCGGGTAGTCCTCCGACACGTCGATCTCGACCGGATCGACCTCGTCGCGGAGGAAGTCCGTGAGCGCGGAGTAGAACGACTCGAACTCCGGCCGCCACTCGTCGCGGGAGGGATAGGGACTGATCAGGTCGAAGCGGAAGTTGCCGAGGAAGAGCTCCTTCATGAAGGAAGGGTTCTTCCACTCCTTCTGGCGGGATTCCTCGGCGACCGCGCGCGCCTTCTCTTCGCTGACCTGAACCTGTTGCTGGCTCATCGACTCGGCTCCTGTTTTCTGCTGACTGGCAAGGCCCGTCCCGATCACCGGGACGGGCGGGCATTCTATCCCCCCCAACCGCCCCCGCCCGGCGTCTCGAGCACGAGGAGGTCGCCGGGCATCACGTCCGCCTGGTCGACGGACGCGAGTTCGCGGACGCCGCCCGCGGCACGCAGGATACGGGCGCGGCCGACACTCCCGCTCTCTCCGCCGTCGACACCGTAGGGACGCTCCACCCGGTGCTGGCCGAGAACCGAAACCTGCTGCGGTGTGAGAAACCGCAGCTCCCGGCGCAGGCCGTCGCCGCCAGGATAGCGGCCTGCCCCGCCCGATCCGCGGCGCAGGGCGAACCGCTCGAGACGCACGGGATAGCGGTGCTCCAGCACTTCGGGGTCGGTGATGCGCGTGTTCGTCATGTGGGTATGGACGCCGCTCGCGCCCCGGAACCCCGGTCCGGCGCCGGCCCCGCCGCCGACCGTCTCGTAGTAGCCGAACGTATCGTCGCCGAACAGGGTGTTGTTCATCGTTCCCTGCCCGCAGGCACAGAGTCCCAGCGCCTTGATCAGGGTGTCGACGACCCGCTGACTGGTCTCGACGTTGCCGCCGACGACAGCCGGGCAGCGCCTCGGATCGGCCGGAAACTCCGGGTTCAGCATGCCCCGCGGGATCTCGACGTCGACCGGTTCGAGCAGCCCTTCGTTGAGCTGGAGCGGCACGCCGATCAGCAGCCGCAGCACGTAGATCGTGGCGCTCCGGACGATCGCCGGAGTGGCGTTCAGATTGCCGGAGTGGACTTGAGCGCTGCCCGCGAAGTCGATCCGCGCCGAACCGCGGTCCACAGTCACCTTGACCTCGATCGGCGAACCGTCGTCCAGGCGTTCCCGGGCGCGGAAAGACTGGCGGCCGGTGCTCCGCGCGTGTTCCTCCAGAGCCGACCGCATGCGGCCGGCGGCGCGCGAGTAGAGCGCCGACATGTAACGACGCACCTCCTCCTCGCCGGCGTCCGCGGCGAGCTGACGAAGGGCCGCCACCCCGCGCCGGTTGGCGGCCACCGCCGCGCCCAGGTCGGCCAGGTTCTCGGCCACCGAGCGGGAAGGCGCCGGGCCCCTGCTGAGCAGCGTTTCGATCCGCTCCCACTGCGGCTCTCCGGCCCGCACGAGGTACTGAGGCGCGATAACCACACCCTCTTCCGCCAGGTTGCGTGCCTCGGGCGGCATCGATCCCGGCCGGATGCCGCCCAGTTCAGCGTGGTGGGCCCGGTTGGCGACGTAGCCCAGCAGCCGGCCGTCCACAAGGACCGGGGAGATGACCGTGATGTCGGGCAGGTGGGATCCGCCGTAGCCGGGGTGGTTGGTCACCGCGACGTCGCCGGCGCCCAGCTCGAGTTCCGCCGCGACCCGTCGCACGCATTCGCCGAGCGCGCCGAGGTGGACCGGAATGTGCGGCGCATTGACCAGCAGTCGCCCTTCCGCGTCGAGCATCCCGCACGAGAAGTCGAGGCGCTCCTTGACGTTCACCGACATCGCCGTCCGCTGCAGCATCACGCCCATCTCGGACGCGATGGCCCCGAACCGGTTCGAGAACAACTCCAGGCGAACGGGATCCATCGGCGCAGTCTACGCGGGCCGTCGCGGAGTCGCTAAGGTACCGCTCCGACACCAGCAACCTCCCAGAACTGCCGGACCCTGGAGCGCCGCGATGACACTCAGCACGATGATGGACTTCCCGCTGACGATCAACATGATCTTCGATCACGGACGCCGGGTGCACAGGGACAGCCGGGTCATCACCTGCCAGGCGGACGGGGCCCGGATCGGCACCTACGCCGAGGTCGCGGAGCGCAGCGCCCAGCTCGCCCACGCGCTCAGGGGCCTCGGCATCGAGCCGGGCGACCGGGTCGGCACCTTCGCCTGGAACAACCAGGAACACCTGGAGGCCTACTTCGCGATCCCGTGCATGGGCGCGGTCCTTCACACCCTGAACATCCGCCTGTTCCCGGAGCAGTTGACCTACGTCACGAATCACGCCGAGGACCGCGTCGTCATCGTCGACGACTCCCTGGTGCCGCTGATCGGGCAGGTCGTGGCCGACCTCGAGACCGTCGAGCACTTCATCGTGGTCGGCGACGGCGACGCCTCTGCCCTCGAGGCGGGCGGCGCCTCGATCCATCGCTACGAGGAACTGATCGCGGGCCAGCCCACTGGATTCGACTGGCCGGAGATCGACGAGCGGGCCGCCTGCGCCATGTGCTACACGAGCGGCACCACCGGCAACCCGAAGGGAGTCGCCTACAGCCACCGGTCCTCCTTCCTGCACGCCTTGGGCGTGGCGTCCGGCGGCGCGCTCGGCATCAGCCAGGCGGACAGCATCCTGGCCATCGTGCCGATGTTCCACGCCAACGCCTGGGGCCTGCCCCACGTCGGCTGGTTCACCGGCGCCGACTTCGTCATGCCCGACCGCTTCCTGCAGGCGGAGCCCCTGTGCCGGATCATCGCCGAGCATCGACCGACCCTCTCCGGCGCGGTACCCACGATCTGGAACGAAGTCCTCCGTTACTCGGAGCACAACGAGGTCGACTTCTCCTCCTTCCGCGCCGTCCTCTGCGGCGGCTCGGCCGTGCCCCGCTCCCTCATCGAGGGGTTCCGCAACCGCTTCGGCGTCGACATCATCCAGGGCTGGGGCATGACCGAGACCTCGCCTCTCGCGGCCATGGCGATCCCTCCACGCGGCACCCCGCGGGAGGAAGAGGTCGACTGGCGGGTCAAGACGGGCCGCATCATCTCCGGCGTGGAGATCCGCATCTGCAACGACGATGGCGAGGAGATGCCCTGGGACGGCGAAGCGGTCGGCGAGATCGAGATCCGCGGGCCGTGGATCACCGGTTCGTACTACCTCGACGACGATCCGGAGAAGTTCCACGACGGCTGGCTACGAACCGGCGACGTCGCCTCGATCGACGAACTGGGCTTCCTGCAGATCACCGACCGCGCCAAGGACGTGATCAAGTCGGGCGGCGAGTGGATCTCCTCGGTCGACCTGGAGAACGAGCTGATGGGGCACCCCGCCGTCGCCGAGGCCGCCGTGGTCGGCGTGCCGGACGACCGCTGGGACGAGCGACCCCTCGCCTGCGTCGTGCTCAACGACGGCGCCGACGCCGATCCGGGCGAACTGCGAAACTACCTGGCCGACCGCGTCGCCCGCTGGTGGCTGCCCGAACGCTGGACCTTCATCGACGAGGTCCCGAAGACCAGCGTCGGCAAGTTCGACAAGAAGGTGCTGCGCGCCCGCTACGGAGACGGGGAGCTCGACGTCCTGAGCTAGCGCGGCGGAAACCGGGTGCGCCAGCGTCCCCGCCGGCATCCGGCGCAAAGCGCCGGCTGCCATCCGCGCGCCCGATGACGGGCGCACGGACTGGTTCACGGGTGACGCGGATCGCGCCACCCGGGTCCTGGACCTTCTGCCCCGCTAGCTCAGTCGCCCGACACCCCCAGGTGCTCGTTGAACCAGGCGACGAGCGCACTTGAAGCGCGCTGACCGTCCTCGCCGCGGAAGCCGTGCGCGGCGCCCTCGATCACGATCAGCTTCGAGGTGACGTTCGCCTCATCGAAGGCGGCCTTGATCCGCTCGCTGTTGCTGATCGGCACGAGCTGGTCCTGGTCGCCGTGGATCAGCAGGGTCGGCGGGTCGTCCTCGCTGACGAACAGGAGCGGCGAGATGTCGGCGGCCTTGGCGGAATCGAAGTCGAGAGCCGGAAAGCGATCGTTCGGCCCGGTAATCCCCTGCAGGTCGACTGGCGGGAAGTAGGCGACGACCGCAGCCACCCGGTTGCCGGTTTGCTCGATCGGGTCCTTGCTCCCGGAGTCTCCCTCGTCCGAGGCGTTGCCGAGCATCAGCGACAGGTGGCCGCCGGCGCTGCCGCCGAACACGCCCATCCGGTCCGCGTCGATACCGAAGTCGTCCGCGTTGAGGCGGATGTAGCGCACCGCCCTCCGCACGTCGGCGACCGCGTCGGGCACCTTGAACAGCGGCGCCGAGCCGTGACGGACCATGAACACGGCGTAGCCGTCGTCCAGGAGCTCGCTGACCGCGCCCGCACGGCCTCTCTCGCCAGCCACTATCTGGTGCGGGTCGGACCAGCGGGAGAACCAGCCGCCGCTGACCATGAACAACACGGCGGCGCCGTTCTGCTCGGCCGGCAACAGCGCGTCGAAGGTCAGCGCCATGCCCATCTTGTGGCCGTAAACGACGTCGGCGTGCACCTTGGCGTCCGGGCCGGCCGAGAGCGGCGCGGCGAGGAGGAGGGTGACGGTCAGGACTGCGAACACGTTCTTCATCTGGGGTTCTCCTAGGGCTGGACGCCTCCCGTCGTCTCCTGAGGCGGCGCTGTGAGCTTTGTCCGTTCGGCGGCAACCATATCCGCCACGTCCGCGAGCAGCCTCTTCGCGTCATAGACGATGCCGTCCTTGATGGTGTAGCGGACGCCGCCAACCCGCTCAGGGCGGCCGGTGTCGTCGTTCAGGCGGACCGCGCCGGTGCCGTACAGCACCTTCAGGTTGGCGATCGGGTTCTCGTCCACGACCAGGAGATCGGCCAGCATCCCCTCGCGCACGATCCCGAACTCGATGTCTTCGCCGCTCGCCTTCGCCAGTTCCTCGGCGCCGTTCATCGTCGCCGAGCGGATCACCTCGAGTGGATGAAAGCCGGCTTCCTGCAACATCTCCAGTTCGAGGATCGTGCCGAAACCGTAGGTCTGGTAGATGAACCCCGAGTCCGAACCGACGGTGACCCGGCCGCCGCGGTTCTTGTACTCGTTCAGAAACTGCATCCAGACGCGGTAGAAGTTCTTCCAGGCCACCTCGTCCCAGGTCGTCCAGTAGAACCAGTACGAACCGTGGTCCAGGCGGCTGGGGGCGTAGAACTCGGCCAGGCTGGGCAGCGTGTAGTCCGCGTGCCAGTCGGCGTTGCGCGCACGCATCACGTCGCGGCCGGCCGAGTAGATCGTCATCGTCGGGTTGATGAAGAAGTCGAGTTCCAGGAACTCCTCCAGCAGGGCGTTCCAGCGCTCGCCGCCGGGCTCGACCATGCTCCACTGCCGAGCGACCTGGCCGAACCGGAATTGCTCGTCCATGTAGTTCATCTCGGCCGGCCAGGGCTGTACGTCGTGTCCCTCGTACATCGACTCGAACAGCCCGTAGAAGTGGGTCATCCCGACCAGCCCGAGTCGCGCGGAGTCGATCGCGTTCATGTTGGCGACCCCCATCTGGTCGAGGTGGGCGGTCGACCCCATGCCCAGGCTTCTGGACTCGTCCAGCAAAGCCGCCATGATCTTCGGGGGAAACGCGCCGAGCTTGAGACCGTCGACGCCCTTCTCGTGGGCGTACCGCACCCACTCGCGGGCGTCGGCGGGCGTCCGGATGTCGCGGTCCTTCCACTCCTTGCCGCCGCCGGGACGCTGGTAGGAAACGAAGCGCGGCGCTGTGATCTCGTTCCTGCGGCTACGCTCCTTCTCGCTCAGATCCCATTCGAACGGCCCGGTGGGCACGCCGCGCGCCGTCGTGATGCCATGGGCCATCCACAGCTTGTAGATGTACTCGGCACGCGGCGCCTTGGGCACGCCGCCGGTGTGAACGTGGAGGTCGACCAGCCCCGGCAACACCCAGGAACCGGAGAGATCGAGCTCATGGTCGGCGTCCTTCGGGCGCCTGCTCTCGTCGATCTCCGTATTGGCCATGCCGAGGCTCCTGATCTCCTCGATCCGGTTGCCCTCGATGACGATGTCGACCGGCCCCATCGGCGGCGCGCCGGTGCCGTCGACCACCATCACGCCGCGCAGAATCAGGCGGTCGAACGGCCCCTGCCCCTCGCCCTCCGGTCGCGGCGGCGCCGGCTCGACCAGCTTCGGCTCGTCCTCATCGGCGGCAGCGGCGACGGACGGCGTCGTGGCCTGCAGCACGAGGGCCGCGAGCGCAAACAGTGGGAACAGACCACAGCGGGCCTGCCACGACGATTCCAACGGCGGATGGGGCATGGCTCCTCCTTGGGGCAGGTGTGCGGCGGCCGGCGCGCCTCGCGTGTGGTTCGCGCTCAGGGGATTCGCGCTCAGGACAGGGACGGCCGCTCGCCCGAGTCGACGACGGCGCTCAGGTAGAGCAACGCCTGGCCCGGCTGCGGCGCGCGCACCAGCAGGCCGTGGGTGGCCGCGAGCACGTCGCGGCGGCTGATCTGGCCCACCAGTCTGCGGCCTCGAAGCACCGGCAGCCGCCGGTACGGCGTGCTCTTGAAGATGCGCGCGATGGTCAGGAGGTCCGTGTCCTCGGAGATCGTGCGCGCCTTGCGGTCCATGAACGCGGAAGCGTCCGTTGAGTCGAGTTCGAAGTCGGCCGGATCCACTTCTTCCTCCGGCGCTGCCAAATCCTCCAGACCGAGCTCGCTGCTGCGCTCCCGCAGGATGGACCGCCTGCCGTCGAGGGCCGACGTCAGATGATGCTCCGCCGCGAGGACGTCCCGGCGACTGACCTGCCCGACGAGCGTCTCGTCCCGAACCACCGGCAGGCGCCGGTATGGCGTGTCGAGAAAACGCTGCGCGATCTCAAGCAGTGGCTCGCTGCCGTCGATCACCCGTTCGAAGTCCGTGTTCATGAACGCGTCCACGGGCGCCGCCGGTAACTGGTCATAGGCCAGACCGAGGAGCACGTCCATCGAGAACTTCTCGGAGAAGACCCCCAGGAAACGACCGGAAGACGGGTCCACCACCGGCGCGCCCGAGATCCGGTTCCTCAGCAGGAGGGCGATCGCGTCGAGCGCAGGCATGCCGGCCCGGAGCGTGACCAGGCGTTTCGCCATGAAGTCCTGTGCCCGCGAACGCCGGCTGGCAGCCAGCCCGCGCTCGTCCGCCGCGCGCGCCGTCACGGTAAGGACCGTCAGGCAGCTCTTCTCCGACAGCATCCCGAGATAGCGGTGGCGCTCGCCGATCACCGGCGCGCCGGTGATCCGATGCCGTAGCAGCGCCGCGACGCCGTCGAACACGTGGGTTCGCGGATGCACCGTGACCAGCCGGGTCACCATGATGTCCCGCGCGAGCTTCGGCCTGTCGATCGTCTTCTCCATCGGGAAGTCACCGATCGTAGCAGCGATCCCCGCTCACGAGTTCCTCCTTGGCGCCGGTGCGAAGAAGGCCCTGGCACGCGCCTCGGACTGCTAGTCTTGCCGCTTCTCCAACTCCCAGTTCACCGTCCGTCAAGGGAGAGTTCCATGACTCGTTCCGCCCAAGTGTCCCGTCTGGTGGCCGCGCTCCTCGCCGTCGCCTTCCTGAGCCTCGGTCTCGTCGCCTGCGACCAGACGCGCGCCGACGTCCCGACCCAGGGGCCCCGCGATCTGGCCAGGGTAGCGCCCGAACAAGTCGGCATGTCGAGCGACCGGCTCGCACGGCTCGACGACGCGATGCAGGGCCTGGTCGACGACGGTCTCCTCGCCGGCATCACGACGATGATCTCGCGCCACGGCAAGATCGCCCACTTCGGGACCTTCGGCCACCGCGACATCGAGGCCGGCTCCGAGATGACCGAGGACGTGATCTTCCGCATCTACTCGATGACCAAGCCGATCACCGGCGTGGCGCTGATGATCCTCTATGAGGAAGGCAAGTTCCGGCTCTCCGATCCGGTCCACAAGTTCATCCCCGAGTTCGAGGGCCTGGTTGTCGCCAGGGAGGACGGGCCGAACGGCCAGCCGATCACCGAGCCGGCCGACCACGCGATGACGATTCGCGAACTCATGGCGCACACCGCCGGCCTCAGCTACGGCATCTTCTCCCAGTCCCAGGTCGACACGCTGTACCGGGAGGCGAACATCCTCGATAACGACTCGACCCTCAAGGAGATGATCGACAAGCTGTCGAAGATCCCGCTCCGCCAGCAGCCCGGCTCGATGTGGCACTACAGCGTCGCGGTCGACGTCCAGGGCTACCTGGTCGAGGTGCTCTCCGGGCAGAAGTTCGACGAGTTCCTCAACGAACGGCTGTTTGGCCCCCTGGGGATGAACGACACCGCCTTCTACGTCTCGGAGGACAGGGCGGACCGCTTCGCCCAGGTCTACACCCACGACGCCGACGGCAACCTGATGGCCCAGGAAGGCTTCGGGGGCTCCCGCAGCTACTTCGATCCGCCGAACTTCCTCTCCGGCGGCGGCGGCCTGGTCTCGACCACGATGGACTACATGCGCTTCTCACAGATGCTGCTGAACGGCGGCGAACTGGACGGCGTGCGCATTCTCGCGCCCTCGACCGTCAGGCTGATGCACATGAACCACCTGCCCCGCGATGTCAAGGAGATGTCACCGGGCGCCGGCTTCGGCCTCGACTTCGGCGTCGTCCTCGACCCGGTAGCCCACGACGGCATCTCGAAGGGAGAGTACTGGTGGGGCGGCGCCGCCGGCACCTGGTTCTGGATCGACCCGAAGGAGGACCTCGTCTTCGTCGGCATGATCCAGCACTTCGGACCGCGGCGGCCGGACGTCCGGTCGCTGAGCCGCCGTCTCACCTACCAGGCGATTCTCGAGTAGGCGTCGCAGCAGTCGCCAGCACGGCGGACGATCGGAAGCCGGCGCTTTGCGCCGGATGCCGGCGGGGACGCCGGCGCACCCAGTTTCTGCCGAGCTAGCGCTTCGCCCGCTTGCCGAACATGATCCCCGCGACGCGGCGGATCTGGATCTCCTCCGATCCTTCGGTGATCCGGTATCGCCGGTGGTGGCGATAGATGTGCTCGAACGGCATGTGCCGGGTGTAGCCAATGCCGCCGTGGGTCTGGATAGCCCGGTCGGCGGCGTTGCACACCAGCCGGTTCGCCCGGTAGTTGCACATCGAGACCTTGTCGGTGACTTCCATGTGGTGCTGCTGGTCGAGTTCCCAGGCGGTCTTGTAGACGAGGTTGCGGACCATTTCGCATTCGGTCTGGAGTTCGGCGAGCGGGAACTGGATCGCCTGGTTGAGCCATAGCGGCTTGCCGAAGACGATCCGCTCGCGCGCGTACCTGACGCTCTCGTTGATGCAGAACTGCGCCGCACCGACGCCCGACGCCGCCTGACGGATCCGGTTCTCGTGAACGAAGGTCTGCGCCAGTGCAAGACCGCGCCCCTCCTCGCCCAGAATCGCCTCGTTCGGCACACGCACGTCGGTCAACGACACCTCGGCGTGATCGGTCGGCATGTTGAAGGTCCACCACATGAAGGGGACCTCGAATCCCGGCGAGTCGGTGGGCACGATGAAGCAGGTGACGCCGTCCGCCTTCCCCGGATCGCCCGAGGTGCGGGCGAAGATCAGGTCGTGGGTGGCCGCGTGCAGGCCCGAGTTGAACCGCTTGGCGCCGTTGATCACCCAGTCGTCGCCGTCCCGGACCCCGGACGTCTCGAGCCAGGTTGCGTCCGAGCCGTGGTCCGGCTCGGTCAGGCCAAAGCCCATCCGCACCGCTCCGGTCATCATCCCCTCCATGAACCGCGCCTTCTGGGCAGGCGTCCCGAAGCGGTGCATCATGATGACGGTCGGGAAGTTGCCAACGATCGAGGACTCGTTCTGCAGGTCGTTGTGGAGCCCCAGTCCCTTGGCTGCCAGGTGCTCCCGGATCACCGCCATCGCCAGGTTCGAGCCGTCCTGGCCGCCGAGTTCCTTCGGCAGACCGAACCGGAGGTGGCCGGCGGCGTCGGCGCGGCGCTTCATCTCGCGCAGCAGCGCCTCCCATTCGGGCCGCGGCTTGCCGTCGTTCTCGAAGTCGGTCCGTGCCCACTCGCGGCGCTGGTCGAAGAAGCGGACGTTGTCGTCCTGCTGCTCCAGCGGCCTGATCTCGCGCTCGATGAACTCGTCGAGTTCGGCCAGCTTGTCCTTGATGTCCTGCGGAATCTCGAAGTCCATTGTTCTCCCGTTAGCCGGCTGCCAGGTAGGCGTCGATGATCTCGCCCAGCCGCTCCGGCGCATCGAAGTGGACCATGTGGCCCGCCTCGGGGATCTCGACGTGGTGTACGTTGCGAAACAGCCGGACCCGGCGCTCGATCTCGTCCGGCGCCTCCGGCGTGTCGTGGTCGATGCCGCCACGGCCCCGGTAGAAGTCGGCGGACCGGCCACCGGTGACGACGAGCACCGGGCAGGAAACCCAGGGCCAGCGCTCTTCGGATAGCCGGCTCGACATCGTCAGCCCCGTCGTCTCGACCTGCGGGTCCCACTTCCACTGCAGGCCGCCGTACGGGTGCTCGGTCGTGCCGATCTCCACCAGGTGCCGCGCCAGATCATGGTCGAGGCCCGGATGGAACCGGCAGTAGAGCCGCCAGGCGTCGTCCAGGTCCATCATCGGCCGCTTGTGGCCTCCGGGCCGGAGCAGGCTGGTGTGGCCGTTCTGGAGGCGAAGCTGGCGGTTCTCGACCGGCATGTCGCTCTCGCGGAACGGCGCGCCGACGCCGTCGATGTTGACGATGACGCCTGGCACGTCGTTGAACACGGCGGCATAGTGGCTGACGATCTGGCCGCCCAGGCTGTGGCCGACCAGCACAGGGCGCTCCAGTTGAAGCTGGAAGATAACCGCGTGCAGATCGGCGATGAAGTGCGGCAGCGCGTAGACACCGGGCTTGCCGCTGTCACCGTGCCCTCGCAGGTCGAAGGAAACGACCCGGTAGCGGTCGCGGAACCGGCTCGCCAGCGGCTCGAAGGCAAGCGCCAGGTCCTGCATGCCGTGCAGCAGAACGAGAGGAGGCGCGCCCTCGTTGCCGTAGTCGTAGACCTGCAGTTCGATGTCGCCGGCACCGGGAAGGCGGAGACTCCGGGGCCTGGCTGAGTCTGTCGTCATGGTGCGCGGGAGGATACGCCAAGCACGGCGGACATCGCGGCCAGGGCCGGGTATCCTTGCCGCTTCAACACCATCGAGCCCCCACGGAGATCACGAGATGAAGAGAACCCAATGGACCGCGATCGCGGCAGCCATCCTGCTGCTTCCCGCCGCGGCGGCGGCGTCCGACGAGTTGACCGCCGAGAACGCGTTCGAACGCCTCAAGGCGCTGGCCGGCACCTGGGAAGGATCGGCGAGCGGCGAGGGCGCCGAAGCGGCGGCCGAGGCCGATGCGACCGGCAAGGTCGTCCACGAGTTCGAGGTCACCGCGAGCGGCCATGTGCTGATGGAGCGCATGGGGCCGAACACCGACTACGAGATGGTCAACATGTACCACCTCGACGGATCCGACCTCGTCCTCACCCATTACTGCTCGAGCGGCAACCAGCCGCGGATGAAGTTCAACGCCGCCACCAGCGCTCCCAACCGCCTGGTCTTCGACTTCGACGGCGGCACGAACCTGGACACCACGCCCAGCCACATCCACTCGGCGGAGATCCGGCTCGACGGCAAGGATCGGCTCGACAGCGCCTGGAAGGCCCACGAGGGCAGCAGCGAAGCCGGCACGATGACCTTCCATCTCAAGCGGCAGTAGCAGCCCACCAGGAGGTACGCAGCGGATGAACGACTCCCGGAACGGCAACAGCGACAACGGCCTCTACGGCGCCCACGGCCGCGCCCTCGTCGTCGACCTCTCGACCGGCGAGCACCGCGTCGAAACGATCCCGGGAAACGTCTTCCGGCAGTACCTCGGCGGCTACGGCCTCGGCGCCTGGCTGATGTGGAAGCACTTTCCCGCCGGCGTCGAGGCGACCGCGCCCGAAGCCTGCTTCGCCCTCGTCTCGGGCCTTCTGACGGGACTCCGCACACCCTTCTCGGGCCGCATCCAGATCGTCGGCAAGTCGCCGCTCACCGGGACCTGGGCCGACTCGAACTCCGGCGGCAGCACCGCGATCCACCTGCGCCACGCCGGCTACGACGCGCTGGTGGTCCGCGGACGTGCCGCCGAGCCATCGGTCCTTGTCGTACGGGAGGACGGCATCCGGGTAGAGCCGGCCGGCGACCTCTGGGGCACCCAGATTCCCGAGGCGTTCGACGCCCTCCAGGAGCGCTACGGCACGAAGTTCCGCGTCGGTGTCTCGGCGATCGGACCGGCCGGCGAAGGCGGAGCCCTCATTTCCTCCGTGATGAACGACCGCTACCACGCCTTCGGCCGCCAGGGCTTCGGCGCCGTCTTCGGCTCGAAGAACCTGAAGGCCGTGGTCGTCGACGGCGGCGAGAACACCGGAAGAACGGTGCCGGTCCGAGACGAGAAGCGCTTCCGGTCGCTCTGTGAGGACGTGAACCGCGAGTACCGGAGCGACATCAGCCTGCCGATGCGGCTCGTCGTCAAGATGGCGGCGCCCAGGAAGCACCTTGGTTTCCTGTACCAGGCCTTCGCGAAGTTCGGGATCAAGATCGAGTCGCCGCAGCCGGCGATGCGGCAGATGTGGGCGGACCGGGGAACGACGGCCGCGGTAGCGCTGTCGGTCGAGAACGGCGACGCGCCGCTCAAGAACTGGACCGGCGTCGGCGCGCGCGACTTCCCGCTCGCGAAGAAGGGCTGGAAACTGGACGGCGCGGAAGTCGACAAGCTGATCACGAAGAAGCTGAGCTGCGGCGACTGTCCCGCACCCTGCAAGGGGATCGTCGGGGTGAAGAAGCGTGGCCTGTCGGACGTGCGCCGCCCGGACTACGAGACGATCGTGGGCTTCGGCGCCAACATCCTGAACGACGACCTGGAACTCGTGACCGCCTGCCACGACGCCTGTAATCGATACGGGATGGACGCGGTCAGTTCAAGCGCCACGATCGCCTGGGTGTGCGAGGCCGTCGAGCGCGGCGACATGACCGCCGACGATCTCGACGGGATCGACATGCGCTGGGGCAACGGCGAGGGAGCGCTCGCGCTCACCGTCAAGATGGGCGAAGGCGAGGGCTGCGGCGGGTGGCTCCGCCACGGCCTCGCCTCCGCGTCCCGCCACGTCGGCCGTGGCACGGACGCATACGCGGTCCACGTTGGCGGCCAGGAACCCGCGTACCACGATCCGCGCTTCACCTCGCTGATGGGCGTCACCTACATCGCCGATCCGACGCCGGGCCGCCACACAGCCGGTTCCGCGTCCTGGAACGAGACCTTCGGCGCCGCCTTCCCGCTGCCCGAGGCGGTCGACAAGGACGAAGTGACGATCGCCTGGAAGGGCACGAAGAACAAGGGCGTCGCGCAGGCGCACTACAGCAACGCCCACCAGACGCTGAACGGACTGGGGCTCTGCATGTTCACGGGCCTCACCGGCGGCCTGCCCTGGGTCGACATGGTCAACGCCCTGACCGGATGGGACGTGGACCAGAAGGAGCTGCTGCTCTGCGGCGAGCGGATCCAGAATCTCAGGAACGCCTTCAACGTCCGCGAGGGCGTAGTACCCGCCGACTTCGAGCCCCACGCGCGAATGATGGGCAAGGGTGACGGCCTGCTCGATTCCGGGCCGCTGGCCGGCGTTCAGGCGCCACTCGAGCAGTTGAAGCGGGACTACTACGAGGCGATGTCCTGGGACCCCGAAAGCGGCCGGCTCAACCGGACGCGGGCCGAGCAGCTCGGCATGGACGACCTGCTGGAGGCGCACCTGGCCTGATCGAGGCCGGTCCTCTGCCTCGATGGGCCTGCTGCGCCGTCTGACTCGAACCCGCACGGAGCCGAAGATCCAGGTCCGGGTCCTGATCCGGGGCCGCATCGGCGCCGGCTGGCATGACATCGACCGCACCTTCCGGCTGGCACGCGGCGGCACCCTGGCGGAGCTGTTGGCGCTGGCGGACCGGGCGAGTGTCCCCCTGTCCTCGGCGATCGCGGAGTCGCCGCACCTGCGCGACACGCTGATGATCAACGGCGAGCGCTGCCCGCTGGAGAGCAACCGCGACCGGCCGCTCGAGGACGGTGACGAGATCTACCTCCTAGCTCCCGTCGCCGGCGGCAGCGGCGATGCCTGGGCGCCGGGCAGCTTCGAAGCGCGGCTGGAGCGGGTACTTCGGCGGGAGATCGACGGCTGCAAGAACCTGACCGCCATCGAGCGGCTCTCGGGAGGCGCCAGCCAGGAGACCTACCGGCTCGAGGTCGAGGCGCCCGGGGGCCCTCGCCCGCTCGCTCTCAGGCGATCCCCGGGCGGCAAGGGAGAAGAAGCCAAAGCCGTCGAGCGCAGTGCGCCGGGCCTGCGCGTCGAGGCGAAGCTGATGCAGGTCGGCCTCGAGAACGGCATCCCCGGTCCCCAGGTGTTCTACGTTCTGGAGCCCGCCGACCGGCTCGGGGCGGGCTTCGTCATGGAGTGGCTCGACGGCATCGCCCTTGGCGCGCGGATCGTGCGCTCCCCCGACCTCGCCGGGACGCGACCGAAGCTGGCCCGGCAATGCGGCGAGATCCTGGGCCGGATGCACACGATCGACCTGGAAGGCCACGGCCTCGACCGTGATCTGGCGAACCTCAGCGCGGTCGACTTCATCGAGCAGACCCAAGGCCGCTACGAGGCTCTCGACACGCCGCAACCGATGATCGACTTCACCGCGCGCTGGCTGACGGAGAATGTGCCAGATTCGCCGGATCGGACCCTGGTTCACAACGACTTCCGCAACGGCAACCTGATGGTCGACAAGACGGGTGTCATCGCGGTGCTCGACTGGGAGATCGCCCACATCGGCGACCCGATGCGGGACCTGGGCTGGATCTGCACGAACTCCTGGCGCTACGGCGCCGGACCCGAGCTTCCGGTCGGCGGCTTCGGGACATACGAGGACCTGTTCGCCGGCTACGAGGCGACCAGCGGCAAGGCGGTCGACCTGAAGCGCGTGCAGTACTGGGAGGTGTTCGGCTCCTTCTGGTGGGCCGTCTCCACCCTCGGCATAACCCAGCACTACCGCACGGGACTGGACCCCTCGGTCGAGCGCGTGACGATCGGACGCCGCACGACGGAGTGTCAGGTCGACTGCGTCAATCTTCTGATCCCCGGCCCGGTCGAGCTGGTCGGGCCGCCCGACCAGCGCCCGGACCCCGACATGCCCCGGCTCGAGGAACTGGTCGGCGCGACCCGGGACTTCCTGCACGGTCCGGTGCGGGAGGAGACGACCGGACGAACCCGCTTTCACGCCCTGGTCGCCCGCAACGCCCTCGACATCGTCTATCGCGATCTGCACCTCGGAGCCGAGCATCGTCGCCGGGAGCACGAACGCCTCCGCGGCCTGCTCGACGCCGACGGACCGCTGCTGGACCTGCGATGGAAGCTGGTCCACGCGATCCGCGAGGACCGCATCGCACTCGAAGACGTGAGGCTCCACGACCACCTCCGCGCCACCGTCGTCAACCAGATCGCCATCGACCAGCCGAAGTACTCGGGCTTCAGGACCGCCGCGGGCCTGTAGAGTGACCCGCGACAAGGAGGATCGACAATGAACACGCAGACCTTGCACAAGACGGTGGCGGTGGCGCTTGGCCTGGCCCTCGTCGCCAGTTCCCTCTCGGCTCAGTGGACGCGACGCGAGACCGGGCCCAGGATTCCGCCGGTAGAAAGCGTCGAAAGCATCAACCTGATCCAGACGCTGTCCCACCACCCGCCGCTGATGGAGGCCTGGGGCCCGTTCGGGGGCTACATCCTGCGCGGCAGCACCCTTCCCGACCGGGATCGCGAGATGGTCATCCTGCGCACTGCCTGGCTGAACGAGGCCGAGTACGAATGGGGCCACCACGCGCGGGCGGCCAGGGCGGCCGGCATGACGGACGAAGAGATCCGCAACGTCGCCGTGGGCGAGAACGCCGGTCCGTGGACCAGCTTCGAGCGCTACCTCCTGCGCGCGGCGACCGAACTGCACCGCGGGTCGGCCGTTTCCGAACGGACCTGGGCGTTCCTGAAAGCCCGCTACAGCGATCAACAGATGATCGACCTGATCTTCACCGTCGGGCAGTACCGGATGGTGTCGATGGCGCTAAGGAGCATTCGCGTCGAACTCGACGAGGGGCTGGAGCCCTTCCCCGAGGACGTGCCGCGGCGGTAGGGGGCAAAGTGGTCGCCGCTTCGCGGCGCGTTTGTCAGGCCGCCTTCGGCGGCGGCGGGTCAGAAGACCCGCGCACCCAGCCGTTCGCGGACTTCGGCCAGCCGTCCGATCGATTGGAGCACCCGCGCCGGATCCTGCACCAGGTGGCGCACGACGACCTCGTCGTACCCCATCTCACCCAGTTCAGCGAACGAAGCGGCGACCTGCGCTGCATCGCCCACGATCAGCGCCTCGCGCGGAAAGCCGCGATAGCCGCGTGAAATGACTCCGGTCGCCGCCTGTTCCGCTTCCGCCGCCGTCTCGCCGACGTAGACGTCGCGCCGGATCGCGCACACCCCGACCGGGCGACCGTGGCGACCGCAAGCCTCCCGGTACCGGCCAAGCTGCCCGGCCGCCTCCGACGGCGCCAAGCCCGGCGCCGCCAGCCAGCCGTCGCCGAGCCGCGCCGCGCGGTCGATCGCCGGCGGCGCCGAGGCGCCAATCCACACCTCGACCGGCTCCGGCGGGCACGGCGAGATGCGCGCCTCGCGAAGCCCGAAGCGGTCGTTCTCTCCTCCGGTGGTCACCGTCTCCCCAGCCCACAGTCGGCGCAGGATGGAGAGCGACTGCTCGAAGCGCGAGGGTCGCTGCCGGACCGGGACGCCCATCGCTTCGAACTGGTTGTCCGCCGGACCGATCGCGCACTGAAGGATGAACCGGCCGGGGATGAGACAGGCCAGGGTCCCCACTTGCTCGGCGACGATCAGCGGATGCCAGAGCGGCAGCAGGTAGAGGGCGCCGGCCGGTCGATCTCCCCACTCCGCCAGCATCCGGCCCAGGATTGCCGTGTTCTGGTAGTAGGGCGACGCCGTCGCGTGGTGGTCGCCGACGAACAACGCGTCGAGCCCGGCCTCCCGCGCCGACCGCGCCCGGTCGATCATTCTCCGCGCCCCCTCGCGGGGGTTGTCTACGTTGTATGCACTCTGGACGGAAATGCTGACGCGCATGGTTCCCTCGTCCCGGTCAATGTATAGGATCGCGCAACCGACATCGCGCCATCAACAACGCACAGGAGCATGCGCCGAATCCCATGCCTGAATTGATTCTCGCAACCGTCCCCTATCCCGCCGGAGGCCTGATCGCCGGCGTTCTCGGTGCCGCCGCCGGCGCCCTGGTCGTCGTCATCATCGCCGAGGGCGCCAGCACCGAACCCATCAAGCCGAGGACCATCCCGATCTGGATGTGGATCGTACTCTGGGTCCCGCTCGGCCTCATCCTGATCCTCACGGACATGCCGGGCTGGCTGCGTACGCTCCTCTTCGTGATTCCGTTTGCTTTGACATTGGGGCTGTTCAATCGACGTGCAGCGTGACCGCTGCGCGACCGCGGTCGACGGAGCGCGGCTTCGATACCAGCTGGACGGCAGCGGGCCGCTAGTCGTCTTCACGCACGGCCTCGGCAGCCACCTGGACGCCTGGGAGCCCACCGTCGAGGCGCTCCGGGACCGCTACACGGTCCTGATCTGGGACGTTCGCGGCTTCGGCGGCTCGGATCGGCGCCCCGACACGATGGCGCCCGAGACCTGGGCCGCCGACCTCGCGGCCGTCCTCGACGAAGTCGGCGCCGACGACGCCGTGATCGCCGGTTTCTCCATGGGCGGCGTCATCTCGCAACGGTTCGTGCTGGACTTCCCTGCCCGCACGCGGGCACTGATCCTGATCAGCACCTCGAGCGAAGTGAACGAACTCGCCGAAGCCGGTTGGAACGCCCGCGCCGACACGATCGAGCGGGACGGTCTGGCCAAGGTCCTCGCGCCGGCCGGCCCCGCTGTCTCCCACGGCAAGGAGTACCGGGAACGCCACGCCGAGGAAATCGCGGAGGCCGCGCGTCTCTCCATCGAACGGAACGACGCCGCCTCCTACGCAGCCGCCTGCCGTGCGGTCTCGAACATCGACTACACGGCGGATCTGGAGACGATCACCTGTCCGACCCTGATCCTCCAGGGCCTCGAGGACGCCGTGACCCCACCCGGCGGCAGCGTCATCATGTCCCGCCGGATCCCGAGCGCCCAGCTGGTCATGCTCGACAACTGCGGACACTGGATCCCAACCGAACGCCCCGACGCGTTCCACGCCGCAGTAGACGCGTTCCTCACCGAAGCTCTCTAGGAGCCCGCGCCGCTACTTCAGGTGGCGGTCGAAGAAGTCGATCTCGGCGGCCATCGCCCTGTCGAGCCACTCGCCGCTATAGATGGCGTAGTGGGTGATGTCCCAGGCGTGGTACTCGACGGGGACCCGGCCGGAGAGGATCCGGTAGACGCGTTCGCCGTGCTCGCGAATGTCGAAGTAATGCTCCTGCTTGGCGTCGATGATGATGGTCGGCGCCGTGATGAGGTGAGCGTGTTCGACGGGTGAGAACCTCGCGAAGCGCTCGTAGTAGGGACTGCCTGTGAGGCCTTCCGGCTTGTCGTCGCCGATCGGGACCGGAGCGAGTTCTCCGCGGGCGCGGCGTACGCGGTTCGCGTGGACCGCTTCGAGTCCTCCCGGGCTCGTGACCAGGCCGTTGCGCTGGTCCATCGCGCCGACCTGAGCGGCCACCGCCTTCACCCGCCGGTCGTGTGCCGCACGCCAGATGACGTGACCGCCGCCGAAGCTCGAGCCCCAGATGCCGATCCGCGACGGGTCGGCGTGCGGCTCGCCCTCGACGAAGGAGATCGCGGCATCGATGTCCTCCTGCTGGTCGAGAGGATCGACCAGCTCCCGGATCGCCTGCGCCTTCACGGTGACGAAACCGTCCGCGTCGGGGGTCGGCATCTGGCCGTGGACGACGAGCCGCGCGTCGCTCTCGCCCCAGCCTCTGTAGTCGAAGGCCAGCACCAGGTAGCCGGCGGCGGCGAAACGCGGCGCGATGCCCCGGTTCAGGTGCGCCTTGGTGCCGCCCCAGCCGTGACAGAGCACGATCGCCGGCAGCTTCTCACCCTCGGTGGTCGCCTTCGGGTAGAAGACGTCGCCAGCCAGCCGCGTGCCGTCGCTCCAGAGCTCCACCGGCTTGCGCACGAGGGTCGGATAGCCCTCGACATCCATCAGCTTCTCGGAGGCCGATGCCGGTATTCCGCCGATGACCAGGGCCAGAATCGCCGCCACGAACGCCGCTGACACGTACCGCACACTGAGGTTTCGTTGCATCGTTTTTCCTCCTTCGGATCCCTGGATCGTACCCGACCCGCTCCGCGGAACCACCACTCCACCCGGTGCTGAACGATGCCTCAGTAAACGGGTAGAGTCTGTCCCGCCATGAACTGCGTTCGCTCTGCCGCCGGGGCTGCGGCCTGGTTGCTGTGCGCCGTCGCGCCGGTGGCCGCAGCACAGGTCGACCGACCCGCCGCGACAGCCTCGGCGATCGGCGAGGCGCCCCAACTCGACGGCCGCGTCCTCGACGATCCCGTCTGGCAGAGCATCGCACCGGCATCCGGCACGACCCAGACCCGACCCTTCGCAGGCGAGCCCGGTACCGAACGCACCGAAGTCCGCTTCGCGTTCACGGAGGACACCCTCTTCGTTGCGGTCGTCTGCCACGACCGCCAGCCGGATGGCATCGTCATCTCGGACAGCCGCCGCGACGCGGCGCTCGACGAAACGGACAGCTTCCAGGTCATCTTCGACACGTTCCAGGACGGGCGCAACGGCTTCGTGTTCGGCACGAACCCCGCCGGCATCGAGTACGACGGCCAGGTAGTTCAAGGCGGCTCCGGCGTGTTCAGCGGCATGGGCGGCGGCGGCAGCCGCTTCCGCGGCTCCCTGTCCACCGGGTTCAACCTGAACTGGGACGGCGCCTGGAACGTCGCCACCGAGGTGGGCGACTATGGCTGGAGCGCCGAGTTCGCGATTCCCTTTCGCACCCTCCGCTATCCCCCGACCGAGGTACAGACGTGGGGCGTGAACTTCCAGCGCAACATCGCGCGCCACAGGGAGGTCGCCTTCTGGTCCGAACTCGACCGAAACCACGATCTGGACCGGTTGACCGACGCGGGCTCGCTCCAGGGCGTCGAGCCGCCGCCGCAGCGCAACCTGAAGCTGATCCCCTACGCCATCGGATCGAGCCGGGAGCCGCCGGCGGCCGGCAGCGAGAACGAGTCGAACTCCGATCTCGGCGTCGACCTCAAGTACAGCGTGACCCCGAGCCTGACCCTCGACCTGACCTGGAACACCGATTTCGCCCAAGTCGAGGTCGACGAGCAGCAGGTGAACCTCGACCGGTTCAACCTGTTCTTCCCCGAGAAGCGACCGTTCTTCCTGGAGAACGCCGGACTGTTCACGGTCGGAGCCCGTTCGGGGGGAAGCCGCGCATCGGCCCGCGTCGACCTCTTCTTCAGCCGGCGCATCGGCATCGGACCCCGTGGCGAATTGATCCCGATCGACTACGGCGGGCGGCTCTCCGGCAAGGCGGGCCGCTTCAACGTCGGGCTGCTCCACATGCAGACCGCGTCGGTCGGAGGGCTGCACGGCAACAACTACGCCGTCGCCCGCGTCAACCGGGAACTGGGCGAGCGCTCCAGCGTCGGCGGCATCTTCGTCAGCCGTGAGGGGGTGGGCAGCCTGGCCCCGCATGACGACACGAACCGGGCCTACGCCATCGACGGCAAGTGGGGCATCGGCGAGCACCACACGATCGAAACCTACGTCGCCCAGACCGACACGCCGGGACTGGATGGCGACGACAGCTCGATGCTCGTCAGCTACAACCTCGGCAAGCCCCAGTGGCGCGGCAGCCTCAGCGTCGCCGAGGCGCGCGCGAACTTCAACCCGGAAGTCGGCTTCCTGTCGCGACGGGAGTTCCGGAACTTCTCCGCGTTCGGCATGCGTACGATCCGACCGAAGAACCTCCTCGGGTTTCACGAACTGCGACCCCATGTCTCGTACAGCGGCATCTGGGACTTCGACGACTACCTGGAGACCGAGTACATCCACGTCGACAACCACTGGGAGTGGCGCAACGGCTTCCAGGTCCACACCGGCGTGAACTTCACCAAGGAGGGCGTCAAGGAGACCTTCGAGATCGTCGACGGCATCCCGGTCCAGGCGGGCAGGTACAGCCACGACGAGCTGCAGACCGTGTTCTCGACGAACCAGGCGAAGCCGTTCTCGGTCTACATCCGCAACATCACCGGCGGCTTCTTCGGCGGCGACCGGAGCTCTACTTCGTTCACCCTGCTTGCCCGGCGCGGCGAGCGACTGACCTCTGAACTGACCTGGGACCACAACGACGTGGACATCGACGCGGGCAGCTTCCAGGTCAATCTGGGCCGTCTCCGGCTCTCCTACTCGATCACACCGCGGATGCTGGTTCAGGCTCTCGCCCAGTACAACGATCAGTCCGACAACATCTCCGCGAACCTCCGCTTCTCCTGGCTGCAGGACGCGAACACGGGGCTGTTCGTGGTCTACAACGAGATCGACGAACTCGGCGCCCGCATCCTCTACGAGCGGCCGGACCGCACCGTGATCGTGAAGTACAGCCGACTGGTCGACGTCTTCCGTTGAGTTCACACCGCCTGCCGACAGGAGCCCAAGCCGTAATGAACCCCAAGGACCTGCGCGTCTACTTCTCCTTCCGTTCCCCATTTTCGTGGTTCGCCTTCCACCGGATCACGACGACCGGCGTGCTCGACTGGAACGGAATCGACGCGGTGCCCATCTTCCCCTTCGGCAAGGGAGCCAATCTCTCGGCCGGACGCGCAAAGTCGAGCTACGTGCGCCAGGACGCCGAGCGGATCGCGAAGGCCTACGGGCTACCCATGAACTGGCCCGAAGGCGGTGACGATCCGGACTGGTTCCCGCCGCACCAGATCTACGTCTGGGCGCGGGAGCAGGGCAAGGCGATCGACTACGCACGCGAGGCGTTCATGGCCCGGTTCGGACGCGGCCTCGACCTCGCCGGCGACGAGGTCATGCGTGCCGCCGCGGCCGCCGCGGGCCTCGACGGCGACGAGGCGATGGCCGTCGCGCACGACCCCAAGTGGAAGGACGCCGTCATGGCCGGCTTCGCCCACACGCGGGAAGACGGCGCTTTCGGCGTGCCGCTCTTCATCTACCGCGGCGAGCGTTTCTGGGGCAACGACCGCCTGGACTGGCTGCTGAGGGAGGTCGCGCGGTCCGAGGGTCGCGAGCCGACCGATCTGGCCGCGGACCCGCTAGCGTCGGTCTACTCCGCGTAGCTACCGCCGGTCCGTCCCGTGTGCTTCAATAGGGGGCCTTGCCCCTCTTCGAGCAGCACCGCGCGCGCCTAGCGCGGGCCGAGTCGACCTGTCGCCGTCCGCCGGCCGCGTTCGCCGTTGTGGGCGGCATCGCGCTTGCGATGCTGCTGGGAATCACGGTGGCAGAAGTCCTCTGGCGCTATCTCCTGAACGATTCCCTGGCCTGGGCCGAGGATGTCTCGACCATGTCGCTCGCCGTGGTGGTAGCGGCCGCCATCGCCTACGGCGCAAGCCAGGGCTCGCACGTCTGCGTGAACCTGCTCGCGCGCTTCGCGCCCCGGCGGATCACCAGGGTCACGGACGCGGTCGCCCGCCTTCTGGGCCTCGGCGTGACGGCGGTGGCCGCCTACTCCCTGTTCGTCCACGGTAGTTGCGGCCTGCCCTGCGGCGACGTGACCGGCAGCGTCTCGATCCCGCATACACCGTTCTACTACGCGCTCGGCATGTCCCTGGCCGCCTACGGATGCCTGCTCGCGTCCCAGATGCTCCTCGGGTTGGCCCTCTGGAACGCCGAAGACCCGAACGAGCCGGTCGAATGACGGCCGGAACCGGAATCGCCCTGCTGGGCTTTCTCGCCCTTCTCGCCCTGCTCCTGATCCGCGTACCGGTAGGGCTGGCAATGCTGATCGTCGGCGCGGCCGGAATCGCCATCATTCGCCCCGGCGCCGTCGTGCCGGTCGTGGCGGGGGAGATCTTCGCGGTCTCCTCCCGCTACTCCCTCACCATCCTGCCCCTGTTCATGCTGATGGGCAATCTGGCGCTGGTCTCCAGGATGAGCCAGGACCTGTACCGAGCCGCTCATAGCTGGCTCGGCCGTTTCCGGGGCAGCCTCGCTTCCGCATCGATCGTCGCATGCGCCGGATTCTCAGCTCTCTCGGGTTCGTCGCTGGCCGCCGCGTTGACGATGGGTCGCGTGTCGCTTCCCGAGATGCGACGGTTCAGGTACGACGACTCCCTGGCTACCGGCGCCATCGCCGCCGGCGGAACGCTGGGCATTCTGATCCCGCCTTCGGCTGGGCTGGTGATCTACGGGATCATCACCGAGGAGAGCATCGGGCGTCTGTTCATGGCCGGAGTGATACCCGGAGTTCTGCTCACGCTTCTCTTCGTTCTTGCCATCTGGATCGTCGTCAGGCGAGACCCCGACAAGGCGCCACACGCCACGGCATCCGTTCCGTGGCGGGAACGGCTCAAGGCCACCGCGAGGGCGGCGTGGATCCTGGGCATCGTCGTCGTGACGATCGGCGGCATCTACGCCGGCATCTTCTCCGCGATCGAAGCCGCGGGAGTGGGAGCACTGCTGGCACTGGTCGCGGCCTGTGTGCGACGCACATTGAACCGGAAAACCGTGATCGAAGTGGCGAACTCCACGCTGAAAGCGAGCGGCACCGCCTTCCTGGTGCTGTTCGGCGCGTTCGTGTTCAAGATCTTCCTTGGCTTCACCGGCATCGCCTTCGTCGCCTCCGAGTGGGTCGGCGAACAGGGATTCTCGGGTGCTCAGGTCGTCCTGCTGGTGCTGATCATGTTCATCGTCCTCGGCACCTTCCTCGACGGATTCGCGATGCTGGTACTGACCGTTCCGCTGGTGCAGCCGATCCTCGAGTCGCTGGGTGTCGACATGATCTGGTTCGGCGTGATGATCGTCATCGCGCTCGAGATGGGCCTGATCTCGCCCCCGGTCGGCCTGAACATCTTCGTGGTGAAGGGCGTGGCGCCCGACGTGCCGGTCCGCACGATGTTTCGCGGCATCGTTCCGTTCTGGCTTGCCCTCCTCGCGGCGATGGTTCTGATCGCGCTCCTTCCCCGCATCGCCACGTTGCTGCCCGACGCCATGTACGGATGAACACGAAGCGCAGGAAGGGCTTTGGCTCGGATGACGAGCTGCTCTACGAAGTCGACGACCGGATTCCCCGGCCGCTCGCAGTCGGGCTCGGCCTGCAGCTCGCCGCCCTGGGCCTGAACGGAATGGTGCTCCTGCCAACGATCGCCTTCCGTGCCGGCGGCGCTGGGGATCTCGTGCTCTGGGCGGTGTTCGCCTCCGTCCTGGCCTGCGGCGCCGCCACGATCATCCAGGCCTTGCGGGTGCGACGTTTCGGGGCGGGCTACGTCCTGCCGCACGTCAGCTCGGCGATCTTCGTCGCCGTCTGCGCGGAGGCCCTGATCCAGGGCGGACCGGGGCTGCTGGCGACCCTGGTCGTTGTCTCGGCCCTCGCCCAGGTCGTCCTTTCGGCGCGGCTCGCGCTGCTGCACCGTGTTCTCACGCCGGTCGTCACGGGGACCGTGGTCATGCTCCTTCCCGTCAGCGTGATGCCGATTCTCTTCCGGATGCTGAACGAACTGCCGCCGGGAGCCCCCGCGTACGCCGCTCCGCTAAGCGCCGGCGTCATGATCTGTACCTTCCTGGGCATCGCTCTCAAGGGGAAAGGGAGCGCGCGCCTCTGGGCCCCCGCGGTCGGCATCGTCACCGGCGCCCTGACTGGCGCGTTCCTCGGAATCTACGATGGCGGACGCGTGGCCGAGGCCGCCTGGATCGGCATTCCGCGCGGCCGGCCGCCCGGACTGGACCTCGAGTTCGGCGCCGCGTTCTGGGCCCTCCTGCCCGCGTTCCTGTTCGTGACGCTGGTCGGCTCAACCAAGTCGGTCGCCGTCGTGGTCGCCGCACAGCGCGTGGCGTGGCGCCGGGCGCGCGCGGTCGACTTTCGGGCCGTGCAGCGAGCCGTGGCCGCGGAAGGCGCCGGGAGCCTCCTGGCGGGGCTGGCGGGAACGATGCCCAATACACTGAACGCGGGCGCCGTTTCCGCGGTCGAGATCACCGGCGTCGCGGCGCGCAGGGTCGCGGTCGTGTGCGGGCTGACCTTCGTCGCCCTGGCCTTCCTGCCGAAGGCGCTCGCCCTCATTCTCGCGATCCCTGCCGCGGTCGTGGCGGCTTCGGTTGCCGTGGTCATGGCGACGCTGTTCACGGTCGGTGTGCGCGAAGTCGCGAGCAGCATGGGGTCGAACCCCCGCAACGGCCTGATCGCGGCCGTCTCGTTCTGGACCGGCGTTGCGTTCGAGTTCGACATGATCTTCCCCGCCTTCTTCGCCGAGTTCGCGGGTGGCCTGTTGAACAGCGGGTTGACCACGGGGGGCCTGCTGGCGCTCCTGCTCGCGGCGCTGACCGTCCGGCGCAAGAGCCAGCTCAAGGGCAAGCTCGACACCGCCGAACTGCCGCGGATCAGGGAGTTCATTCAGGCGTTCGCCGCGCGCCACGGCCTGGAGTCCGTAGTGGACCGGCTCGAAGCCGCGACCGAGGAGACGCTGCTCACGCTCCTGCAGTCGCGCGCCGGAGACGAAGAGGTGGACAACGCTCCCGACGCCGAGCGACCCGAGCTCCTTCTCCAGGCACGCGAAGAGGACGGAGAGGCCGTGCTGGAGTTCAAGGTCGGCGCGGCAAGCACCGACGAACTCAATCTCCAGGACCGGCTGACGTCCCTCGACGCGGAGACCCGGACGGCCCGGGTCGAGCAAGAGGTCTCCCTTCGGCTGCTCAGACACCTCGCGTCCTCGGTTCGACACCAGCAGTTTCACGATACGGACATCCTGACCCTCCGCGTCTCCGCCGGCGTCCGGCGTGGATCCTGAGATGGCGAAGCCCCACCGGATTCTCGCCCTCGGACTGCTGCTCGCCTGCGCCTGCCGGCCCGCCTCAGACACCCGGGAACTGACACTGGCGCACTTTCTGCCAGCCGATCACCCCCTGGACGAAGCCGTGTTCACGCCGTTCTCGCAAGAACTCGCGGAGCTCTCAGGCGGCAAGCTGACCGTCAGGCAGTTCCCTGCGGGCGCCCTCAACTCGTCGGCGCCGGCGCAGTACTCGATTCTGCGGAGCGGCGTGGCCGATATCGCCCTGGCCATACCCGCCTACACGGCCGACGTCTTTCCGAAGACCGATCTGATCGCCTACCCCGGCATCTGCAAGACGACGAGAGACTGCACCGAGGCCATGCTGCGCGCCCGGTCGTTACTGGAGCCGGAGTATCAGGCACGGGTTCTGGCGCTCTGGTCCAACGCCGCCCCGGTGCTGCTCACCCGCAACGTACCGGTCCGAACCCTCGAAGACATGCGCGGGCTCAAAATCCGGGTTTCGACCCGCAGCGCCATCCCGTTCATCGAAGCGCTCGGCGCCAGCGCGGTCATGCAGCCCGGCACGGTCGTCCACCAGAGCCTGGCGACAGGAGTCGTCGATGGCGTCGCCCTCTCTCCCTCGGGGATCGTCACGTTCCAGCTTCACGAGCCGGCTGACTACCTGACCACCTGGCTTCCTGCGTCCGGGCTGCCGTTCGTCCTGCTGATGAATCAGGGAGTGTACGACGGCATCTCGCCCGAGGCGCGGGGCTGGGTCGACGACGCCGCGGATGTCGCCCTGTCGTTGGCCGGCGCCGTCGCTTACGAACGCGCCGGCGCCGAGGGGATGCGCCTGGCGGAGGAGGCCGGCGTCGAGATCATCGACCTTCCGGAAAGCGAGAAGCGCCGCTTCGAACGGGCCATCGCCTCCGTGCGTGAAGCCGGCCTTTCACGCCAGGTGGGCGAGTTCACCGTTGGCGAGGTCATCCGTCTGTTCGAGGGAACGGAGACCGGCCAGCCGCCACGTCGCCGACGATGACCACGCAGGGCGGCCTGATCTGGCCCGCGAAGTCTCCAGCCGCCAATGTCTGAAGGGTGCAGCGCACCGTCCTCTGTTCGGTCGTAGTCGCGCGCTCGACCACTGCCACCGGCGTGGCGGGTCGCCGTCCCCCGGCGATCAGGCCGCGGCCGATGCGCTCCAGCCGGCGCGCCGGCATCAGGACGACGACCGTGTCGGCGCCGGACAGACCGGCCCAGTCCGGTTCGCCGCCGTCGGCGTTCCGGGCCGACACGACGGCAAAGCCAAGCGAGACCCCGCGATGCGTCAACGGGATGCCGGCCACCGCGGCCGCTGCCACGATGCTGCTCACGCCGGGAACCACTTCGCACGGCACGCCGGCAGCAGCGCACGCCTCGATCTCCTCGCCGCCGCGGCCGAAGACGGCCGGGTCGCCGCCCTTGAGACGGACGACGTGAGCCCCGGCCAGGGCGCGCTCGATCATCAGCTTCTCGATCCGCCGCTGCCTTGCCTGCACGTCGTCGCCGGGACGCTTGCCGACGTCGACGATCTCGGCGTCCGATTTCGCCTCGGCCAGAAGCTCCGAGGCCGCTAGCCGGTCGTGCAGCACCACGTCCGCCGCCCGCAGCCGCTTCAGGCCCAGGACCGTGATCAGTTCGGGGTCGCCGGGTCCGGCACCGATCAGCGTGACCCGCCCCGAGCCGCTCATCCCCCAGGCTCCTCGGCGGCGACGCCCATGATCTGCTCCGCCCGTTTCCGGGCTTCGCGGGTCCTGTCCTCGCGGAAGAGGGCCAGGACCTCCGAGTCGACCAGCTCGTACCAGCGCCGCCGCCGTTCCTCAAAGTCCGGCACCGTTCTCGCGAGCGGCGCCCGCAGGCGGCCGGCGAGCTCGAGCAGAGCCGCGTACTCCGGTCCCAGCTCTCGCTCCAGCCGTTCGCGGAGGCGCACCGCCAACGCCGGAGCGCGGCCGGAGGTCGAGATCGCGACGACCAGGTCGCCCCTGCGGACGAGTGCCGGCATGATGAAACTGCAGTGGTCGAGGTCGTCCTCGACGTTGGCGAAGATGCCGCGCCGCTCCGCCTCGGCAAAGAACGACGCGTCCGCCGCCGGCTCGCCGGGCTCCGCCAGGGCCAGTGCCGCCCCTTCAAGATCCCCCGGCCGGTACGGCCGGGCCACGTGCTCGATCTCGCCGTCCCGAGCCCGCCGCGCAAGCTCCGGAGTCAGCTTCGGAGCGACGACGCGCACCCGCGCTCCGCAGCGCTGCAGGCCGGCAACCCTCCGTTCCGCCACCGGACCGCCGCCCTTGACGACGACCAGCCGCTCGGCGAGCGAGAGGTAGACCGGGTAGTAGGCAGGCTTGCGGGGCTCGCCGCTCAACGCGGCTGCAGGACGTGGAGGCCGCACTCCTTGCCGGTGTGGGACTCCCACCACCAGCGGCCGCCGCGGGCACCCTCACCGGGTCGCGAGGGACGGGTGCACGGCGCGCAGCCGATCGTCCGGTAACCCCGGTCATAGAGCGGGTGGTACGGCACGCCCTCCTCGTGGATGTACGTCCAGACCTGGTCCTCGGTCCAGTCGAGCAGCGGACAGACCTTCACGAGCCGCCCCCTGGTCCGGGTCACCCGGTCGACCTCCACCTTGTTCAGGACGTCGCGAGTCGGGGTCTGATCGCGGCGCAGTCCGCTCAACCAGGCCGGGGCGCGGGCCAGCGCCCGGCGCATCGGCTCCACCTTGCGCACGCTGCAGCAGCGCTGCCGTCCGGCCACCGAAGCGTAGAAGAGATTGGGGCCCTCGCGTCTGACGAGCCGCGCCACCTCCGACGCTCGCGGCGCCACGATCTCCACGTCCACTCCGTAGTGAAGGCGAACGTGCTCGATGTGCCGGAAGGTCTCCTCCGGCAGTCGGCCCGTGTCGAGCGTCACGATCCGGACCGGCAGGCCGAGCTGGTGACACATGTGGAGGAGCACCATGCCTTCCGCCTGGAAGGAGGTCGCCAGGGTCAGTTCGCTTCCCCACCGCCCGTGAGCCCAGCGCAGCACCTGCTCCGGCGTCGCGAGTTCCAACTCCATCGCCCAGCCGAGGACGCAGAGATCGCCGTCGGCGGCCGGGCCGGGGAACTCGAGAACGGCGCCGCCGAGGTCGCCCTGATTCAAGTCGGTCGACATTTGTGACAAATACGATCACAAATGTCTCATGGTTGCAATGAGCGGCACGCACGATGGCGCCGGCCCGCCACGACGGCGTCAGAGGGCCCGGAGCGTCGCCGCCAGCGCGTCCAGGTCCGCACGGTCGTTGTACACCTGCGGCGCCACGCGGATCGCCTCGCCACGAACGGAGACGAAGACGCCGGCACGCCGCAGCGTCGCCGCCGCCCTGTCCGGGTCGAGGCCCCGAACGCTGCGGAGACCGAACAGGTGGGCCCCGCGCCAGGCCCGGTCCTCCAGTTCGAAGCCCGCCTCGCGGAAGACCTCTTCGAACGGCTCGAGCAGGTTCTCGCAGTACTCCTGCACGCGCTCCGGCCCCCACTCGAGCACCATGTCGAGCGCCGCGTTCAGCATCGGCACCTGAATCTGGTTGCTCCGCTCCCCGACGTCGTAACGCAGCGCTCCAGGCCGGTAGGACTCGACGTACTCGATCCGGCCCGCGACGAAGCGGTCGCTACCCTCGCGCGCCGCCCACGGCTCCTCCAGCGGCACTCCCTCGTCGAACCGCTCGCCGAACCACGCCAGACCGCTCTGGTATGGCCCGAAGAGCGTCTTGTACCCGGCGACGACGAGCGCGTCGGGCGCCACCTTCTTCACGTCGAAGGGCAACGCTCCGATCGACTGCGTGCCGTCGATCACGAAGGCAGCTCCCACCGAGCGGGCGCGCCGCCCGATGGCCGCCACGTTGAAGCGGGTGCCGTCCGCCCAGTGGACGACAGGCGTCGCCACCACCGCCGTTCTCCGGTCGATCGCCCGGAGCAGCCGGCGGTTCCACGATGCGCCCGGGCTCGGCCTGCCCTTGGCGGATCGTTCGACGACCCGGAGCTCCGCGCCGTTCTCCTCCGCCTTGCGCATCCAGACGTAGACGTTGCTCGGAAACTGCTCGCCGAGGATGACGATGTTCTGGCCACTCTCGACCGGCACGTTGCGGGCGGCCGTGGCGATGCCGTAGGACACCGCCGGGATGATCGCCACCCGCTGCGGGTCGGAGCTCCCGATCAGCCGCGCAAACCGTTCGCGCAGGGCATCCGTCTCGGCGAAGAAGTCAGTTGCGGTGATCTTGGACGGGTCCCGGCGGCGCGCCATTCCACGCAGGCCTGCCTCTTCGACCTCCCGAGCGAGCGGCGCCATATAGGCGCAGTTCAGGTAGTGGAGGTGCGGTGGCAACTGGAACCGATAACGCTGACAGGGAAGCACGGGCGGCGATCCTATGGTCGGAAGCAGGGCCTGGCGCCAGAAGACGTCGCTCGCGGACCGCCCTACGCCCCGGCCAGGGCGTTGTCCAGATCCCGGATGAGGTCGTCCACCGTCTCCAGACCGATCGAGAGGCGCACCACGTCCGGCCCGGCGCCGGCGGCGGCGCGCTGCTCATCCGTGAGTTGCCGATGCGTCGTCGACGCCGGATGGATGATCAACGAGCGGGCATCGCCGATGTTCGCCAGGTGGGAGAACAGCTCGCACTTCTCGACGACCGCAACGCCCGCCTCGTAGCCGCCCCGCACGCCGAAGGTGAACACCGCGCCCGCCCCGTTCGGCAGGTACTTCTTCGCCAGCTCGCGGTACGGGCTGGTCGGCAACCCGGCATGGGAAACCCACTCGACCTTCGGGTGCTCCGTCAGCCACTCGGCGACCGCCAGGGAGTTCCGGCAGTGGCGCTCCATCCGCAGTGAGAGAGTCTCCGTCCCGAGCAACGTGAGAAAGGCGTTCATCGGCGCCATCGAGGCGCCAAGGTCCCGCAGACCGACCGCGTGCGAGTGAACCGTGAAGGCGAGGTCGCCGAACGTCTCGCTGAACTTCAGGCCGTGGTAAGCCGGCTCCGGCTCGGAAAGGCCCGGAAAACGTCCCGATGCCGACCAGTCGAACCGACCACTGTCCACCACGGCGCCGCCGATCACCGTGCCGTTGCCGGACAGGAACTTCGTCGCCGAATGGACGATCAGATCGGCGCCCCACTCGAACGGTCGGCAGAGCCATGGCGTTGCGAGCGTGTTGTCGACGATCAACAGGGCGCCCGCGGCCCGGGTCAGACCGGCCAGGGTCTCCAGGTCGGTAACCACGCCGCCTGGGTTCGCCAGGCTCTCGACGAACAGCGCCTTGGCGCCCTGGGCCAGGACCGCCTCGACCGCGGAAAGGTCCTCCGTGTCGACGAAGTCGCAATGCCAGTCGAACTTCGGGAACGTCCGGCTGAACTGCGTGACCGACCCGCCGTAGAGCTTGTTCGACGCCGCGAACCGTTCTCCGGCTTCGATCAGCGGAAAGAAGGCCAGGACCTGAGCGGCGTGGCCCGAAGCGGCGCAGGTCGCCCCGCACCCGCCTTCCAGGCTGGCGATGCGCTGCTCCAGCGCGGCCACCGTCGGGTTTCCGAGACGCGAGTAGATGAAGCCGAAGGTCTGGAGATTGAACAGGGACGCCGCGTGGTCCGCGTCGTGGAACGCATAGGCGGACGTCTGGTGAATCGGGGTCTGGCGCGATCCTGAAACGGGATCAGGACCGGCGCCGGCATGGATCATCCGGGTTTCGAAGCCCCAGTCGGCAGGGGGGTTGCCCTCCGGTGCCTGTGTTTCTTCTTCAGTCATGGCGGCGGAGTCTACGCCGACCGCCGTCGCTCGTCACCCCGAGCGTTCGTCACGCTTCGCCGGCCGTGGCCAGCGGCTGCTGATCACGCCTCGGTCGAAGCCGCCCCAGCCCAGCTCGCCCCACAGGCGGCCGTACTCGATCTTCGGACAGCGGTTCATGATCACGGTAAGCCCGGCGGCTTCCGCCTCGGCGGCGGCCTCGTCGTTGCGCACGCCGAGCTGCATCCAGACCACCTCGAACCCCTTCTCCAACCGCAACCGGATGGCTTCCCTGGTCGTCTCGAGCGCCGCCTCCGAGCCCCGGAAGACATCGACCATCTCGACCGGCGCCGGCACCTCCGCGAGAGAGGCGCAGGCCCTCTCGCCCAGGATCGACGCACCCGCCGCCGCCCGGGGATTCACCGGAATCACCCGGTAGCCCTTCTGCTGCAGGTACTTCATCGCGAAGTTCGAGGGCCGCTTCCAGTTCGGCGACGCGCCGACCATCGCGATCGTTCGCACTCGCCGGAGGATGCCGGCGATCAAGGCGTCGCTGTAGCGGAGCGTGGAATCCACGCGCGGATGTTAGCGCCGGTGGATGGCGGAGCGTCAGCGGGGTGGATGGGCCGCAAGCCCCTCCTCGTCCGGCTCCGTGCCCCAACCTGGGGTGTCCGGCACGATCAGGCAACCGTCCTCGAACTCCGGCTCGACCGTGAAGATCTCGCCGTCCCAGGGCAGCCGGTCGATGTCCATTTCCATGATCCGCAGATTGGGCACCGCGGCGCTCATGTGGGCGTTCATCATCGTCGCGAGGTGGCCGTAGTAGTTGTGCGGCGCCACGTTCACCTCGTGGGCGTTGGCCAGGGCGGCGATCTTCATCGACTGCCAGACGCCGTTCCACACCGCGTCGATGATCGCCACGTCCACCGCCTGGTTGCGCAGGAACGGCAGGAAGGCCGCGGGCGTGATCAGGGTCTCGCAGGAGCTGATCGGGTGAGGGCTGCACCGCCGCACCGTGGCCAGACCTTCCGCCGAGGGCGTGTCGATCTCGATCCAGAAGAGATCCAGGTCGGCGAGCGCCCGCACGATCCGGCAGTAACCCTCGATCTTCGCGTTGAAGTTCAGGTCGAGCAGGATGTCGACGTCCTCGCCGGCGCCCTCGCGCAGCGCTTCGAGGTGGCGCCGGAGCTCACGGATCGTCCGGCGTTCCACGTTCTGACCCGGCTCGTAGGGTCGGCCGAAGCCGGGCGCCCAGCCGCGCGGCGAGCCGCTCGAGTAGTCGAAGATGTTCGTCTTGAGCGCCTTGAATCCCCGTTCCCGGACTTCGGCGCCGAGAGCGATCACGCCCTCGATGTCGGTGATCGCGTTCCCGTAGTACTGAGGCAGCCCGATCCGCCAGGTACCGCAGTGCGACCAGTAAACCGGCACCCGGTCCCGCACACGACCGCCGAGCAGGTCGCAGCAGGGAACGCCCAGGGATCTGGCCCAGGCGTCGAGCACCGCATTCTCGATCGCTCCGATACCCATCGCCATGACCCCGGACATCGACTGCCTGGCACGGACCAGGAGACGCTGGTAGATCCGTTCCACGTCCTGCACACGGGAACCGCAAACTCGCTCCGCGAGCCGCTCGATCACGGTAGTCACTCCGACCGCACCCTGGTGCTCGTCGTACTCGCTCCAGCCGACGACCCCGTCCTCGGTCGTCAGCTTGACGAAGTGGTAGTTCCGCCAACCGGCGTCGCAGTGGCGGGTCTCGATGCTCCTGACCTTCATCCGTCACTCCCCTCCCCGGCCGGACCGGCGCCCAGCCACTCGCTGATGACCTCTTCCGTGTTCTCTCCCAGGGCCGGAATCGGCTCGAGCGGACCGGACGGCCGTCCGTCGAAACGAACGGTGCTGACAGGCAGGCTGATCTCGCCCAGGCCCGGATGATCGACGGTCTCGAAGAAGCCGCGCTCCCGGAGATGCTGATCCGCGTTGACCTCGGCCAGGTCCCGGACCGGCGCGGACGGTACGCGGTGCGCGCGCACCGCCTCGTCGACCTCCGCCCGGGTAAGGCCGGTGGTCCACGCCGCGACCAGCGCCTCCGTCTCTTCCCGATGGGCGACGCGGGCCTCGTTGTTCCGGAACCGGGGATCGGAGATCAGGTCCTCCCGTCCCATCGCCCGGAGCAGGTTCCGCCAGTGCCGCTCGGTGATGCAGATGACCGCAACGTGGCCGTCGCGGCAGGGGTACACGCTGTAGGGCGAGACGCGGCCGTGCCGGTTGCCGGCCCGTCCGGGCAGCTTCCCATCGTGGTGCATCAGTCCGAGCTGTGAGAGCAGGGTCGGATAGGCCGCCTCCTGCATCGCCACCTCGACCAGACGACCCTTACCCGTCCGCTCCCGTTCGTAGAGCGCGCTGACGATGCCGCCGTACAGGTGCGTTCCGC
The DNA here is from genome assembly GCA_009843505.1 of Holophagales bacterium. Lineage (GTDB taxonomy): Bacteria > Acidobacteriota > Thermoanaerobaculia > Multivoradales > Multivoraceae > Multivorans > Multivorans azotirespirans. The sequence continues at coordinate 143,438 of VYDI01000034.1, forward strand.
CCAGAAAGTCGATGAACGCCGGCCCCGCCTTGAGCGGCTCGCCTCCGACTTCGCCGGTGATGCTCATCACACCGGACCAGGCCTGCACCGTGATGTCCATGCCGAGCCGTTCGGAGTCCGGGCCACTCAGACCGTAGGCCGTGCCCGAGGCATAGATCAACCGGGGGTTCAGCTCCCGCAACGCCTTCCAGCCGACGCCCAGGCGGTCCATCACCCCCGGCGCGAAGTTCTCGATCAGCACGTCCGCGACCCCTGCAAGCCGGCGCAACAGATCCCGTCCCTCCTCCTCCTTCAGATCGCAGGTCGCCGACCGCTTGTTCGTGTTCAGGAAGGCGAGCGGAAAGGAGGGAGGCCCGCCGTTGGCCTCGCGGCGACGCAGCGGCTCGCCGCGCGGCGGCTCGACCTTGACCACGTCCGCCCCGGCCTGGGCGAGCAGGAAGCCGGCGTACGGACCCTGGTAGACCTGACCCAGGTCCAGAACGCGGATCCCGGCGAGAGGTCTGGGCGCGCTCAATGAAACGAACCGCCGATCACGTCACGGGCCACGATCAGACGCTGGATCTCGTTGGGCCCCTCACCCACCCGCCGGATGCGCAGCTCGCGATACCAGCGCTCGAGTGGCAGATCCTTGGTCATCCCGTAGCCGCCGTGGATCTGCATCGCCCGGTCGACGACGCGGCTGGCGCCCTCGCTCGCCACCAGCTTGCAGATCGCCGCCTCCGTGCGGAACGGCTTCCCGGCATCGGCGCGTGCCGCGGCCTCCAGGGTCAACGCCCTGGCCGTGCGCAGGTCGATCTCGTTGTCGACGATCATCCACTGAACCGCCTGCCGGGTCGACAGGTAGTCGCCGAAGGTCTTGCGCGTCTTGGCGTAGGCGATCGCCATCTCCTGGGCCTTGAGCGCAACGCCGACGCAGCCGGCCGCGTACGGGATCCTGTTGCGGCTCAGGCGGTCGTTGGCGATGGCGAAGCCCTGGTTCACCTCCCCGAGCACGTTGCGGCCCGGTACCCGCACCCGGTTGAACTCGAGTTCCGCGGCGTAGTGGGTGGAGCGCAGGGTGTGGACGATGCGTCGCACCCGAAAGCCCGGCATGTCCGTATCGACCAGGAAGCAGGTGATCCCCTTGCGGCCGAGTTCCGGGTCGGTGCGCGCGAAGACGATGCCGAAGTCCGCCTTGTCGGCACCGCTGATGAACGTTTTCTCACCATCGAGAATCCAGTCGTCGCCGTCGCGAACCGCAGTCGTGCGGATGGCCCGGGCCGGATCGCTGCCGCCCGAGGGCTCGGTGAGGGCAAAGAACCCGCGCTTCTCGCCCCGCAGCACCGGATAGAGGTAGCGCTCCTTCTGGCCGTCGTCCGCCTCGTACAACTGGGCCAGGCCGGCGCCGCCGAAGACGCCGTAGCAGGGCGCGTAGAGACCGGCCCGGTGCTGGGCCATCTCGAACGCCATCAGGGTCCTTGTTGTGAGGTCGATCCCCGGTCCCCCATACTCCTCCGGGATGTCCAGGCCGTAGAAGCCGAGTTCCTTCGTCATCGCGACGAGACGTTCGCGATGGCGCGGCGGCAACTCACTCGCGTCCGGGTCGAGATCCGTCTCGAGCGGCACGATCTCCTCGCGCACGAAGCGGCGCACGGTCTCCAGGATCAGCTTCTGTTCGGGACTGAGTTCGAAGTCCATCGAGTCAATCTCCCGTGGCGCAACTGGGACCCACGCCCAACCTCCCGACCCGCTGCTCTCCCCGGTCCGCGTTCCCCGGCGGCAACTCGCCGTGGTCGGCGAGGTACACCGCGAGCAGTTCCTCGAAGCGACTCCAGTACTGCATCGTCACCTCGTAGCGGAACCTGCGAGCCGCTTCATGCTTCGCCGCCGCCTCGGCGATCGCACTGCGAAGCCCGAAGCGGGAGCGACCTCCGGCAAAGCCGAGTTCCAGGGTGCCGCCTCTCGCGTCCCCGATCTCGTAGACGCCCAACTGGCCGGGCAGAGCGGCGATCGCGGCTTCGTCAAGGTCCAGCCAGGCCTTGGCCAGCCGGACGCCGGTCATGCTGGAGCCCACGCGAACATCCGCGGGATCGTATCCCGCGCTTCAGGGTTCCCAGGGGCTATGTCACAATCGCCGCCGCTCTGTCTGACCAGCTTCTTCCTCCCGACGTCGACGCCGCCGACGCCACGACTTCCAGTGCCGCGACCGACGCGGCGCTGCTGGACGGAATCCGGGTCGTCGAACTCGCGACGATCGTGATGGCGCCGTCGGCCTGCGCGATCCTCACGGACTTCGGAGCCGAGGTGATCAAGGTCGAGGCGCCCGGCCGAGGCGACATCTACAGGTACTTCCAGGACCTGCCCGGGATGCCGGATTCGGAGATCCCCTATTGCTTCCTGCTCGACGACCGGAACAAGAAGAGCGTCGTGATCGACCTCAAGCAGGAGAGCGGCCAGGCCGTCGCGCACCGGTTGATCGAGACCGCCGACGTCTTCCTGACGAATTGCCACAACTCCGTGCTCGATGCGCTCGGCATGAACTGGGAGCGGCTGCGGAAGGTCAATCCGCGCCTCGTGTTCGCCCATGGCACCGGCTACGGCCACACCGGGCCGGAAGCCGAGAAGCCCGGCTACGACCAGGTCTGCTACTGGACCCGGTCGGGGCTGGTTTCCACCTTCTTCCCGGTGGAGGGCCATCTCGGACCGCTCGGCTGCGGCACCGGCGATCATCCCACCGGCGTGACCCTGTTCTCCGCCGTCCTCCTCGGCCTGATGAAGCGAGATCGCACGGGCGTCGGCTCCTACGTCACGACTTCGCTGCTCGCTGCCGGCGCCTGGGCCAACGCCTGCGCGATCCAGGCCAAACTGGTCGGCGCGGAGTTCCACGCGAAGCGGCCGCGCGAGCAAACGATGAACTTCGGGCAGCTCTACTACCGCACCCGCGACGACCGCCTCGTCAAGCTGAGCATCGTCGAACAGGACCGGGACTGGGAGCGCTTCTGCCTCGCTCTCGGCCGCGACGATCTGATCGACGACGAGCGCTTCTGCACCACGCCGGAGCGGATCGCGAACATGCCGGAGTTCGTCGCCCTGCTCGACGCGGAGTTCGCGCGGCGAGACTTCGAGGACTGGAGCGAGCGCTTCACTCGCCACGAGATTCCCTACAGCCTGGTCTCGAACCTCGACGACATAGCCAGCGACGAGCAGTTGGAGGCCATCGGCATGTTCCGTGACCTGGACCACCCCCGGTACGGCCGCCTGCGAACCGTCGACAGCCCCGTGTTCATCGAGGGAGAGGACAAGGCGGAACCGCAACCGGCGCCGGAACTCGGCGAACACACCGGCGACCTGCTGCGTGAACTCGGGCTCGACGCCTCGGAAGTCGCCGACCTGGCCGATCAGCGAGTCATCTCGGGCCGGCTCTGAACCGTCCGGCGATCCCGCATACAATCTCCCGCTCAGCCCAACCACGGAACACACCGCTGCCAGGAGACCCTCCATGGACTTTCAGGACTCACCGCAGGAAGCCGCTTTCCGCGCCGAGGCGCGCGCCTGGCTCGAATCGAACGCCGAATCTCTGCCGCCCGGCGGCACGTCACGGTTCGACGGCCTGCCCGAGCAGGAAGGCCTGGCCGCGATGAAGGAGTGGCAGAAGAAGAAGTACGACGACGGCTGGGCCTGCATCACCTGGCCGAAGGAACATGGCGGCCGCGGCGCCACCTTCATGGAGGGCGTGATCTGGGCCCAGGAAGAGGCGAAGTTCGACGTGCCGGAGGGCTACCTCGGCATCGGCCACGGCACCTGCGCTCCGGCGATCATGGCCCATGGAACCGAAGAGCAGAAGCGCCGCTACCTGCCCAGACTGGCGAGCGGCGAGGAGGTCTGGTGCCAGCTCTTTTCCGAACCGGGAGCGGGCTCCGATCTGGCGGGGCTCCGGACCCGGGCCGAACGCGACGGCGACGAGTGGGTGGTCAACGGCCAGAAGGTCTGGAACTCGGGCGCGCACTACGCAGACTGGGGGATTCTCGTCACGCGGCACGATCCCAGCGTGCCCAAGCACAAGGGGCTGACCTTCTTCGTCGTCGACATGAAGTCGCCGGGCATCGATCCACGGCCGATCCGCCAGATTCCCGGCACCTCGGAGTTCAACGAGGTCTTCCTGCAGAACGTCCGGATCCCCGATCACAACCGCCTCGGCGAGGTCGGCGCCGGCTGGCAGGTGGCGATCACGACGCTGATGAACGAGCGTCACGGCCGTTACAACATGACGCCCGACTGGAGCGATGCTCTTCGCCTCGCCTCGGAACTCGAGATCGACGGCGAACCCGCCGCAAACCAGAGTTCAGTACGTGAGCGGATCGCCGACTGGTACGTCCAGTGCCGCGGCGTCGAACTGACCTTCATGCGCACACTGACGGCCATCTCGCAGGGCAAGCAGCCCGGACCCGAGAACTCGATCTGCAAGGTGATCACCGCCAGCGCCCGCCAGGACATCGCCTCGTTCGCAGCCGACCTGCTCGACTCCGCGGGCGCCGTCAGCGGACGCCAGGACGCCCCCTCGGCCGGCATGTTCCACTACGCCTACCTGGCCGCGCCGGGCATGCGGATCGCCGCCGGTACCGACGAGATCCTGCGCAACATCATCGCCGAGCGCGTCCTCACCCTGCCCGGCGAGATCCGGGTCGATCGCGACCGGGCGTTCAGCGACATCCCGACCGGCTCCAATTGAAGCCGGTCGGGGACGGTCGCGGCCCGGCCTCCTAGCCGCTCTCCTCGCGATCGTAGAACCGCTTGTAGGAGGCCGTGCCCCCATCGCCGCCGAACTGGATCTGGTTCAGGACGATCAACTGGCCCTTCCTGTTGATGCTGTACTCCTGAATGAAGAGCGCCTCGCCGCGGCCGCGGTTCCTGGTCACCAGCTTCGCCTTCTTCCAGAAGGCCTGGATTTCGCGCCGCTCACCCACTTCGTACCACTCGCGATCCGTCTTGAGAACGAGGGACACCCCGCGAGAATCCGTGATCTGAACGCCACCGTCCAGCATGCGAATGCTGAGTGCCTCCGCACCGACGTCGGCGCCACGGCCGATCACCGGCGGGCCTCCCCGACCGCCACCGGGCCCGCCGGCACCAGGACCGCCGCCGCCTTGACCGGGCCCCGCACCGCCAGCGCCGGCGCCACCGGCACCACCTCCAACAGCGCCGCCACCGCCGCGACGGCCGCCGCCGCCGCCACGCCCAACGTTGCCGCCACGTCCACTGAAGCCGCCGTCACCGCCGCCCCCACGGGCGATTCTCATGCGCCGCATCGCCTGCCGCGGGTCGTCGCTCAACTCTTCGTTGAGGATCCACTTCCCACTGAGGTCCACCGACGGCGTACCTCCCCGCTGTGCCTCCGCGGACTCTCCAGTCGCGAGAGACACGACGACAGCCACCAACACGGCCGCCCCCACTTGCACCGTAGCCATCAGCGTTGAACGAACTGTTCGCACGTATGTCATGGCGATGCCTCCCTCTGTGGCTCTCTTCCCTAGCTTAGCGTCCAGGGACTAGCTCGCGACCTCGCTCTCGCTGCCCGGAAACAGGAGACGGGCCATCTGGGTCTGGGAGCGGTGGACGAAGAGGATGACCTGGTCGTCGGGTCGGAGCATGTTGCTGCGCTCCGGCATGAACACCCGGTCGCCGCGCACGACCGCGCCGACGATCAGGCCGCGCGGGGCCTGCAGGTCGGCCAGCGTCGCGCCGGCCGCTGGACTCGCTTCGTGGATCACGCGCTGGACGACCTGCACGGCGCCGTCGGCGAGAGTGACGAGGTTCGCCTTGTAGCCGTTGGCGACGAAGTTGCGAACGTGGTCGATCGCCAGCGAGTGCGGCGAAACGAGTTCCACCTCCCCGACGCGCTTCCAGAGCCGGCTGGTCGTGTGGTGAATGAGCGCCACGACCCGGCGCACGCCGAGCTCCTGCGCAATGAGACCGGCCACGACGTTGCTGTCGTCGTGACTGGTGGCGGCGATCAGCACCTCCGCCCGCCCGAGGCCCTCGCTCTCCATCGTCGCGGCGTCGATCGGATCGCCGTGCAGCACTTCGACATCGGGAAAGGACTGCGCGAAGAACTCGGCGCGGCGCCGGTCACGCTCGATCCAGCGAATGCGCTTGACCTCGTTCCGCAGCGCCTTGACCACCGCTACAGCAGCCGGGCTGCCGCCGGCGATTGCCACGGTGCGGGGATGCTCGATCCGTGAGGCGAAGAGCTCCTCCACGTCGTGGGTCGACTGGGTGCGACAGAGCACCATGGCCAGATCACCGGGCGACGCGCGCAGGTCCGGCCCCGGGATCGAGAGTTCGTGCTCTCCATCGAAGTACCCGACGATGCGCGCGTCCTCGGGCAACGGCAGCTCGCTGAGCGGAAGGCGGGCAACCGTGCTGCCGATCTGGACCTGGATCGTGCGCAACTCGAACCGGCCCCGGGCCAGATAGTCGACCTCGTGCGTATGGTGGCCGAGCACGATGTTGAGGATCGCGTTCGTCGCCAGGCTCTGGGGCGAGAGGAGGAGATCGGCCCCGAACAGCCGCTCGTAGGAGCGGCGGTAGACGGTCAAGTCCTCGGACGTGTCGAGCCGCACGACGCAGCGTTTGGCGCCGAGGTTGCGCGCGATGACCGACGCCACCAGGTTTGCCTCCTCCGAGGAGGACGCGGCGATGAAGAGCTCCGCCCGATCGACGTTCGCCCGCTCCAGAATGGCCTGGTGGGCGCCGTTGCCGACCACGAACGCCGCGTCGAGTTCCTCCTCGATCCGCTCGCTCATGCCCGGGTCGAGGTCGATCAGGGTGAGGCTCCGCCCTTCCCGGCCGAAGGCCTCGGCGATGTGGAAACCCATGTCGCCGATCCCCATCACGCAGAAGTGGCCGTTCGCACTCACCGCCCGTCGAGCATAAGCGAACGGACGACATCGCCGTTGCCGGCAGGTCTGTCGCCGTCTGCTACGGTTGCCCCTTCCGCCCGCGACAGGGCCGTCCGCGGCGCCGGGTCGAACGAGATGGCCGAACCGAAGACGAAGAAGAACGACGCCAGCGTCGAGGGATTCCTGACAGCCGTCGAGAACGAGAGGCGCCGCCAGGACAGCTTCGTCGTCCTCGAGATGATGAAGCGGATCACCGGAGAGGAACCGAAGATGTGGGGTTCCTCCATCGTCGGCTTCGGCAGCTACCACTACCGGTACGCAAGCGGCCGCGAGGGCGACTGGCCGCGTATCGGCTTCTCGCCGCGCAAGCAGAGCCTGACGATCTACGTGATGCCGGGCTTCTCGAGCTACGACGGCCTGCTGTCGCGACTCGGCAAGCACCGGACCGGCAAGTCCTGCCTCTACGTCAACAAGCTCGCCGACGTAGACATGGACGTGCTGGAGCAACTGATGCGCAGTTCTCTCGACGCGATGCGCGAGATGTATCCGGACTGAGAGAGGAAGGCATGAGCTACGAACGGATCCTGCTCGAGCGGGACGGCAACCTCGCGATCGTTACGCTGAATCACCCGGAAGTGCTGAACGCTACTGACGGCCAGATGGTCGCGGAACTCAGCGACGCCGTCCTGCGCATCCGCGAACCGGAAAGCGGCGTGCGCGCCCTGCTGCTCACCGGCGCGGGCCGTGCCTTCTGTTCCGGGGCCAACCTCTCGGGTCGGGGCGATCAGCCGCAGGGCGGCAGCAGGCCCACCGCCCGCGAGGGTCTGCGCAATAGCTACCACCCTCTCCTGCTCTCGCTCCGCGATCTCGACATGCCGATCGTCACCGCGGTCCATGGCGCAGCGGCCGGCGTCGGCATGAGCTTCGCCCTGATCGGCGACCTGGTCTGCGCCTCGAAGCAGGCCTTCTTCCTGCAGGCGTTCGCCCGTATCGGACTCGTCCCCGACGGCGGCGCCACGTTCATGCTGCCGCGATTGATCGGCTGGCGCCGAGCGGTGGAACTCTCCATGCTCGCCGAGCGTCTGCCGGCCGACAAGGCGTTCGAGTGGGGCCTGATCAACCGGCTGTACGACGACCAGGAGTCCCTGATGGAGGGTGCCACGGAGCTGGCCCACCGCCTGGCCAATGGTCCACGCTCCCTGGCGATGATCCGCAAGGCGTACTGGGCGACCTGGCAGAACGTCTACGAGCAGCAGCTCGACCTGGAAGCGCGGCTCCAGGCTGAAGCAGGCGCGACGGAAGACTCGCGCGAAGGCGTCCTCGCGTTCCTCGAGAAGCGACCCGCGGAGTTCAAGGGACGGTGATCGGAGTGCTCGCCCGCACGGCCATCGTCGCAACTCTCTTGAGCGGAGCGGCCGTGGCGGCGCAGGAGACGATCGAGTGGCGCCACTACGCCGCCGACCGCGCCAGCACCAAGTATTCGCCGGCGGCGCAGGTCGACGCCTCGAACGTGTCGGAACTCGAGGTCGCCTGGCGCTGGGTCACACCCGACGGCCGGGTCGAAGCACAGACCCTGGCCGGCGACCTCAAGGGCACGCCGCTGATGGTGAACGACGCGCTCTACGCCGTGTCGGCCATGAACCTCGTGAGCGCGGTCGACCCCACGACCGGCGAAGAGCTCTGGACCTACGATCCGAAGGCCTACGAGCGCGGGATTCCAACCCACGGCGGCTTCACCCAGCGCGGCATCGAGTTCTGGGAGCACCGGGGCATGCAGCGGATCGTGCTGGTCACCGGCACCCACCAACTCGTGTCCCTGGACGCGAAGACGGGTAAACCCGACCTCGAGTTTGGCGAAGCGGGAATGGTCGACATGCGCGGCGACATCGGAAGGCCCGACCAGATGCGCGACACCGGTGCGAACTCGCCCGGCATCGTCTGCGGCGACACCGTCCTCATGGGCATGACGATCATGGACTTCGCCCTGACCCAGGAGATGCCGGCCGGCCACATCCGCGGCTACGACATCCGCACCGGCCGGAAGAAGTGGGTCTTCCATACCGTGCCCCAGGGCGACGAGCCCGGCGCCGAGACCTGGCACGACGAGTCATGGCGCTACTCGGGCAACACCAACGTGTGGTCGTGGATGAGCTGCGACGACGAGACGGGCTGGGTGTACTTCGGCACCGGCACCCCGACGAGCGACTACTACGGCGGCCACCGCCACGGCGACAACCTCTACGCCGAGAGCCTGGTCGCCATCGACACCGCGACCGGCGAGAAGAAGTGGCACTTCCAGGCCGTGCGGCACGGGCTGTGGGACTATGACTTCCCCTGCGCGCCGATACTGCTGGACATCGTGGTCGACGGAAAGCGGATCGAGGCGGTGGCCCAGGTCAGCAAGCAGGCGTTCACCTATGTCTTCGACCGCAAGACCGGCGAGCCCGTGTGGCCGATCGAGGAGCGCAAGGTCCCCGAGAGCCTGGTTCCCGGGGAATGGACCGCGAGCACGCAGCCCTTCCCCACGAAACCGCCGCCGTTCGACCGGCAGGGCGTGCGCGAAAGCGATCTGATCGACTTCACGCCGGAGCTCAAGGCGAAGGCGGTCGAGCTCTACCGGAAGACGCTCCTGGGAGGTCCGATGTTCACGCCGCCGACCCTGTCCGGCGAGAACCGGAGGGTGATGGCGCAACTCCCCGGCCAGGCCGGCGGCGCGAACTGGGGCGGCGCCGCCGTCGATCCGAACAGCGGAGTCCTGTTCGTGCCGTCGCAAACCCGGCTAGGCACGATGGCGCTGATCCCACCGACCGAGCGCCAGCCTTCCGACCGCGACTACCTGCCGGCGTTCACGTTCCCCGCCGGCCCGGAAGGTCTGCCGCTTGTCAAACCCCCCTGGAGCCGTCTCACCGCGATCGACCTGAACCGTGGCGAGATCCTGTGGCAAACGCCGGTCGGCGACGGCCCCCGCGACCATCCCGCGCTTGCCGGTCTGGACCTGGGACGACTCGGCGCCTGGCCGCTCGCCGGTCTCACGCCGGGCTGGCCGATGGTGACCGCCACGCTCGTGTTCGTCGTCACCAGCGAGCAGGTGCCCGGTACGTATCAGGAGGGGCCCGGTGGGTTCGCGTCCCGCGGCCCGTCGACCGGTTTCCTCTATGCCTTTGACAAGGCGACCGGCGAAGAGGTGTGGCGAACCGAGCTGCCCGACACTCCTGGAGGCAGCCCGATGACCTACGTCAACTCGGGCCGACAGTTCATCGTCGTGCCGGTCGGCAACCGCGGCCAGGAGCACTCGCTCGTCGCGTACGCTCTGCCGCGGTAGCGCGGCAGAGCCGGTCAACGACGCTTCGACAGGCGGGCCCCCGGAGGATCGTTGATCCACTGGGCGCCCTGTGCCCAGCTGTCATCGAACACCGTGTCCCGGATCGGCAATCGGCGCAGCGGGCCGTGGCGCCCCAGCGGCCGGCCGATGGTGATCGTCAGCGACAGCTCGACGTTGTCCGGAATCTCCAGGATCTCGCGCAGTTCGTCCGCCACCGCGTGGTGCCAGCCGCTATAGCAGGCGCCGTAGCCCAGCGCCCGCGCCATGAGGAACAGGTTCTGGCACGCCGGGAAGACGGACGCGCCCTCCGAGTGAGTCAGCGCCCGGTAGCGGACGTAGCAGGCGATGACGATCGCCGGGATCTGCTCGAAGTGGTCGACGTAGTGCTGAATCGCACGGTTGACTCTCGACTTCGGCGAGTTCGGATCGGCGGCCGATCCGCGATTCCAGCCCTCCTGCTCCGTCTTCCGCGCCCAGCCGCGACGGAACGACTCGCCCAGCAACCGGCGGGCCCGCCGCGCCCGCGGGCCATCCCGCAGGACAATGAAGCGGAAGGGCTGGCGGTTCGTGCCGGACGGCGCCCGGCTGGCGGCGTAGAGAATCCGCGCCAGGTCTTCGTCGGGAATCCGCTCGGGGCTGTAGCGCCGCACGGAGCGCGCGGTGGAAAGCAGTTCGAGGAAGTCGTCGGCGTCCATGGGACGTAACCATTTCTCACCCGCGAAGCCCGCGTCAAGCGATAGGATCGACCGGTTCCCCCAACTCCTGACTCACTGTGACGCGGCCACCCGCGCGTGCGGCGCCAACCTAGAGGAACCCCGACGATGCAGAAAACCAGCCGTAGTGTTCTCCTCCTGGCCATGCTCCTGGTCGCCTCCGCGGCGTTCGCCCAGCGCAGCCAACTGGAACTGCAGGTGGTCGACATGGCCGGCGCCGAGCTGGGCCCGGTGAACGTGACCGTCTTTGCCCCCACGGGCGAGATCGTCGTCCAGGACGCCACCCGCAAGAACGGCCGCCTGCGGATCCGTCTGGTGCCGGCCGAAGCGCCGTACAGGCTGCTGCTGCAGAAAGACGGCTACCCGGACCGTGAGCTCGAGGTGGAGATCCTCGACGGGAGTAGGGACCGATCGCTCACCGCTCAGCTCTGGGACGAAGAGACTGCCCGCAAGCAGCAGGCGGTCGACGCATTCAACGAAGGCATCGCGAAGATCCAGGCCGGCGACGCCGCCGGGGCCCTGCCCCTGTTCGAGAAAGCCGTGGAGATCGACGCGACGATCGCCGCCGCCCATCGGACGATCGCGGCCATCCGGCACAATCTGGGGCAACTCGACGAGGCACTTGAACCTGCGAGGCGGTATCTCGAGATGGAGGCGATGCCGCCCGACTTCGCGTCCATGTTCTTCGACATCTTCGCGGCCGCCGGCGATCCCAGGGCGGAAGAGGCGAAGCAGTTGGCGATCGAAGCAGGCATGGGTGCCGAGCTCGCTCCTGGCGTGTTCTCGCAAGGCGTTCAGGCGGTCCGGAGCGGCGACGAAGAGCGGGCGGTCGAGCTCTTCCGCGAAGCGGCATCGCTCAACCCGAGACTCCACCAGGCCTACCGGAACATCGGCACGATCTACTTCAACAACGGGGACTTCGAGGAAGCCCTGGTGGAACTCGACCGCACCCTGGAGCTCGACCCGCGGAACCAGGAAGCGCTGCGCATGAAGTACTTTTCCTTCGCCTCGCTCGGCAACCTCGAGGACTCCATCGAGGCGGGTAAGGCCTGGATCGCGGTCAACCCCACCGCCGGCAGGCAGGTGCAGTTCCAGGCCCAGCAGCTCTTCGACCAGGAAGCGTTCGGCAACGCGAAGCTGTACGACCAGTCGCTGATCGCCTGGGACGACAACCATCCGCGAGCCCACTTCCGGCTCGGCGTGGCCTACCGCCGCAGCGCCGACTCCGGCCCGGCCAGGGAACACCTGACCAGATACCTGGAATCAGCGCCCGACGACGAAGACGTCGAGAGCCTGGCGAGGGCGCACTACGAACTCGGGATTCTCGCGGTGAACGCGAGCGATGCGGGCGCGGCCCGCGAGCACCTGAGCAAGTCGCTCGAACTCGATCCGGAAGGCGAGTTCGCTGACGTGGCGCGCGCGGCCCTCGACCAGTTGTAGCGCGGCAGAAGGTCCAGAAGCCGGCGCTTTCGCGCCCGCCTACCCAGTTTCTGCCGCGCAAGCTCCTAGGCGCGCGAACCGCCCGAGAACACCCGGAACAGCTTCTTCAGCGGGTCGTAGAACTCCGACACGACCCGTTCCTTGAGCGGGATGATCGCGTTGTCGGTGATCGTGATGTGCTCGGGGCAGACCTTGGTGCAACACTTCGTGATGTTGCAGTAGCCGATCCCCTCGTCGCGCTTGAGCGACGCCAGCCGGTCCCTGGTGTCCAGGGGATGCATCTCGAGCGCCGCGTTGTAGACGAAGAAACGGGGACCGACGAACTCGTCGTGCAGGTGGTGGTCCCGCAGCACGTGGCAGACGTCCTGGCACAGGAAGCACTCGATGCACTTGCGGAACTCCTGGACCCGCTCGACGTCCTCCTGGGCGATGCGCCAGGTGCCGTCCTCGGCGTCGGGCGGACGCGGCTCGAAGGGCTCGATCTTCTTCTTGACCTCGTAGTTCCAGGACACGTCGCAGACGAGGTCGCGGATCACGGGGAAGGCGCGCATCGGCTCGACGGTCACCGGACGGTCCGCCGGCAGGTCGCTCATCCGCGTCATGCACATGAGCCTGGGATTGCCGTTCACCTCCGCAGAGCAGGACCCGCACTTGCCGGCCTTGCAGTTCCAGCGCACGGCGAGATCGTTCGCCGATTCAGCCTGGATCTGGTGGACCGCGTCCAGGACCACCATGCCCTCCGTGACTTCCGTCGTGTAGTCCCGGTAGCCGCCCTCGCCTTCGGCGCCGTCCTGGCGCCAGATCCTGAACTGCGTCGCGGCCATCTCAGCCCATCTCCTCGACCAGTCTGGTCAGTTCGTCGCTCATCGGCTCCACCGGAGTCTCCTCCACGACCATCTCTCCGTCGGCGCCCCTGGCGACCCGGATGATCACCTTGCCGAAGTGCTCGTCCTTCCGCGGGTAATCGTCCCGGAACTGGGCCCCCCGGCTCTCGCGCCGCATCAGACCCGCCCGGGCGACGGCTTCGGACACGACCAGAAGAGGGTGCAGGTCGAGCGCCGTGTGCCAGCCCGGGTTGTACTCGCGGTTGCCGGGCGCGGACACGGCCCTCGCGCGGTCGCTCAGCCGGCCGATCTCGTCGATCGCCTCCTCCAGTTCGGACTCGATCCGGACGATGCCGACCTTCTCCTGCATCAGGTCCTGGAGTTCGTGCTGGATCTGATAGGGCCCTTCACCGCCTTCCCGTTCGAGCGGCTCCAGGGCCTCCTTGACCGCGGCAGAGGCGGCAGCCTCGTCGAGCCGGACATCGCCCTGCTCGCTGGCGAAGGCGGCTGCGTACTCGCCCGCCCGCTTGCCGAACACGAGCAGGTCGGAGAGCGAGTTGCCGCCGAGCCGGTTGGCCCCGTGAAGCCCCGCCGCGCACTCGCCGGCCGCGAACAGGCCGGGCACGGAGGACATCTGGCTCTCGGCGTCGACGCGAACCCCGCCCATCACGTAGTGCGTCGTCGGCCCAACCTCCATCTGCTCCTTCGTGATGTCGAGGCCGGCCAGCTCCTTGAACTGGTGGTACATCGAGGGCAGCTTCTTTCTGATGTGCTCCTCGGAGCTGCTGATCTTCTCCTTGATCCAGGCAATGTCGAGGTAGACGCCGCCGTGGGGCGAGCCCTTGCCGGCCTTGATCTGGTCCACGATGCAGCGGGCGACATGGTCCCGCGTCAGAAGTTCCGGCGGACGCCGGGCGTCGCGGTCGCCGACAACGTAGCGCCAGCCCTCCTCGGCGCTGTCGGCCGTCTGATCCTTGTAGAGGGGCGGAATGTCGTCGAACATGAAGCGCTCGCCGTCCGAGTTCAGCAGGATGCCGCCCTCACCCCGCACGCCTTCGGTGACCAGGATGCCGCGCACGCTCGGAGGCCAGACCATCCCGGTCGGATGGAACTGGACGAACTCCATGTCGATCAGGTCGGCGCCGGCATCGTAGGCCAGCGCGTGGCCGTCGCCGGTGTACTCCCAACTGTTGCTGGTGATCTTGAAGGCGCGGCCGATGCCGCCGGTGGCGAGCACGACCGACTTCGCCCGGTAGACCCGAAAGCGCCCGCGCTCCCGATCATAGGCGAGGGCTCCGGACACCCGGCCGTCGTCCAGCAGCAACCGGAAGACCGTGTACTCCATGTGAAAGTCGATTCCCCGGTGGATGCCGTGATCCTGCAACGTCCGGATCATCTCGAGCCCAGTGCGGTCGCCAACGTGAGCCAGCCGGGGATAGCGATGGCCGCCGAAGTTCCGCTGCAGGATGCGCCCGTCCTTCGTGCGGTCGAAAAGGGCGCCCCAGGCCTCGAGTTCCAGGGCCCGCGCCGGCGCCTCCTTCGCGTGAATCTCCGCCATCTTCGGGTTGCTCAGGTACTGGCCACCGCGCAGCGTGTCGGTGACGTGGACCTTCCAGTCGTCGCGCTCGTCGACGTTGCCGATCGCGGCCGCCATGCCGCCCTCGGCCATCACCGTGTGGGCCTTGCCGAGCAGGGACTTACAGATCACGCCGCAGGACGCGCCCGCGGCCGAGGCTTCGATCGCCGCGCGCAGCCCGGCGCCACCCGCGCCGACCACCAGCACGTCGTACTCGTAGGGGGTCTGCTCCATCAGACGAGCCTGAAGTCCGTCCAGACGCCCATCGAGCAGAGCCGGACGTAGATGTCGGAGAAGGTGACCCAGATCAGGCTCAACCACGCCCAGGCCATGTGCCGGCGATTCAGGCAGGAGACGCAGCGGTAGCAGGCGCTCTGGAACGGCCGCCCCGCCATCACGTTGCGGAAGCCGCCGATCACGTGGCGGGTCGAGTGGCAGCCCAGCGCGTAGCCGCTCAGCAGGAGCCAGTTGATCAGGAGAACAAAGGACCCGATGCCGATGCCGAAGGCGTGGCCGCCGGACGCCGTCTCGAACTCGAACGCCCGGTACACGTCAATCGGGAAGAAGACGAAGATCCAGGCCATCATCGCGAACAGGAAGTAGCGGTGGATGTTCTGGACGATCAGCGGAAAGGAGTTCTCGCCCCGGTACGCGTTCCGCGGCTCGCCGACCGCGCAGGCCGGCGGATCGGCCCAGAAGGCCTTGTAGTAAGCGCCCCGGTAGTAGTAGCAGGTGGCGCGGAAACCCAGCGGCAGGATCAGGATGAACAGAGCCGGCGACTGGGGAACGAAACCCGGCCACCAGCTCGGGAAGCCATCGAACCAGGCATGGTGCGAGAGACCGAAGACCTCGGGCGAGTACAGCGGCGACAGGTAACCGCCAAACACGTAGTGGTCGGCCTGAAGCGCCGCCCAGGTCGCGTAGGCGCTTGCGAGACCCAGGCCCACGACAACGGCGCCTGGCTGCAGCCACCAGGCGTCCTGACGCTGCGTCTCACCGAACGATCGCCGCTTCAGCACGGCGGGGAAAGCCATCTCGGATTGTGTCCTCTCTGGGTCGCTGGATAGAAGTGCGTGGGCGAAGGGCGCGCTCGGCCCGGCGGTGATCATAGCTACAAAGTCAAAGGCGGTTCGACCCGAAAACCGTACCTCCGTGCCGGCGGCTGTCTGTGATGGAATTGCCGGTCAGATGATCCGGAAACCGCAGATGCCGGTTCGGACTGGAGTCGGTCTCGTTGCCGCCGCCGTCCTGGCAACGGGATGGTCGTGGGCGCAGGAACCGGCGAGACCCGGCGAAACCCGCGTGGTCCGCGCCTACTTCGACGATCCCCTGGTCGCCGCCAAAGCGGTCATGTCGCTCGACGCTCTCGAGTCGGAGTACGAGAAGGGCTACATCGTCCTGCGGGCCACCGAAAAGGACATCGAAACCGCCCGGCGGGCCGGAATGCGGATCGTCGAGGACGACGACTACGTCTCCGTCGCTCTCCCCTCAGAACCACCAACCGAAGCCGTGCAGGGAACCATCGCGGGGTTCCCGTGCTATCGCACGGTCGAGGCGACCTACGCAAGCGCCCAGGCAATAGCCCTTGAACACCCGAAACTCGCCTCCTGGAGACGGGCCGGAAGGTCATGGAAGAAGGTGCAGAGAGCGGGAGACGGGTACGTCATGCGAGTGCTCCGCCTGACGAACTCGGAAACCCCGGGTCCCAAGCCGACCCTCTTCATCACCTCGGCGCTCCACGCCCGGGAGTACACGACCGCCGAACTCGCCCTGCGCTTCGCCGAGCACCTCGCGGACTCGTACGAGACGGACGCCGACGTGCGGTGGCTGCTGGACCACCAGGAAGTCCACATCCTGCTGCAGGCGAATCCGGACGGGAGGAAGCGGGCCGAGGAGGGTCTGCTGTGGCGCAAGAACCACAATACGAGCCACTGTCCCCATTCATGGGCGGGAGTCGATCTGAACCGCAACTTCGACTTCAGGTGGGGCGAGGCGGGCTCCACCACCAACGAGTGCAGCACCGTGTACCGCGGGCTGTCGCCTGCCTCCGAGCCGGAGACGCAGGTCATCCAGAAGTACATGGCGAACCTGTTTCCTGACGCTCGGGGCCGAGGCGACGAGGATGCGGCCGCGACCGACACCTCGGGCGTCGTCCTCGACATCCATAGCCACGGGCGTCTCATCCTCTGGCCCTGGGGCCATACCCACGACCCGGCGCCGAACGGCACGGCGCTCCAGACCCTCGGCCGGAAGCTCGCGTACTTCAACGGCTACACGCCGCTTCAGGCCATCGGTCTCTATCCGGTGAGCGGCGCCACCGAGGACTACGGCTACGGCGTTCTCGGCCGTGCCTCCTTTACCTACGAACTGGGTACGACGTTCTTCGAGAACTGCGGCAGCTTCGACCACTCCATTCTGGACGACAACCTGGAGTCGCTGCTCTACGCCTTCAAGGTGGCACGGACGCCGTACCTGACTCCGGCAGGCCCGGACGTTCGAAACCTGAATCTGAGCGGCCGTGCCTCGACGACCGGCGTGGCGGCGGGGTCGCCGGTCCGCCTCTCCGCGATCCTCGACGACACGCGCTACCAGGACAGCAACGGCGCCGAACCGACGCAGCACATCGCCGCCGGCGAGTACTACGTTGACGTGCCGCCCTGGGATCCGGGCGCAACCGCGAACGCCATGTACGCCTACGATCGCGCCTTCGACAGCCGCACGGAAACCGCCAGCGCGACCATCGACACCTCCGGCCTGGCGACCGGCCGGCACACCGTCTTCGTCCGAGCGAAAGACGCCGACGGCAACTGGGGCGCGGTCAGCGCGGTCTTCCTGTTCGTCGAGAACGCCGACGACGCCGGCAACGATGACAAGGAGCCGGACGACGGCGAAGACGGCCGTTGCGCGGTGGACGAGAACACAGTTTGCCTCCACGACGCCCGTTACGAGGTACGTGTCACCTGGCTGGCCGGGAACGGTCGGACCGGAGCCGCAAGGGCCGCCGGCTCCGCAACGGAGGACGCGGGCCTGTTCTGGTTCTTCGACCCGGACAACTGGGAGGTCCTGATCAAGGTGCTGGACGGCTGTCGCCTGAACGACCACGTCTGGGTGTATGGCGCCTCGACGACGGACCTCGGCTACATCATTCGCGTTACCGACACCGCGACGGGCCTCGAGAAGACGTACCGGAACGAACCGGGCGTGCCGGCCCCGGCAATCACCGACGCGACGGCTTTCCCGGACGGCTGCCGCCCACCATAGGCGCGAGCGACTCGCGTAGACCGACAGCCGAATCGACTCAGAGTGCTGGCGAGGAGCGGAGGTCGTCCATCTCGGACACGCCCGTCTCTGCGCCGCTTCCCGCCCGCTCCGCATCCAGCAGGGAGGCGCCCCGTTCGATCCAGGTCCGGCCGCGCACCCGGACAGCAAGCAGGGCTGCCAGCAGCCCTACGTGGACGATGAAGCAGCTCCAGGCGCCGACCAGGCCCCAGTTCCGCGTGGCGAAGAACACGAGCGGCACGAAAACGAGCCAGGCCACGCCGATGTTCACGACCATCGGGTAGGTCGTGTCCCCGGCACCCCGAAGCGCGCCGGAGTAGATGTTGAACGGCAGTTCGAAGATCAGGCACAGGGTGGCGATCAGAAACAGCGGCCGGGCGTACGGCAGAAGCGCGGCAAGGTCGCCTGCCTCCCGCGCGAACAACTGCATCAGCCACCCGGGGAACCCGACGTAGACGACGGCCATGATCGCCATCGCCCCGTAGCCCAGCCACATCACCCGACGAACGACGACACGTACGTCGTCCAGCTGTCTCGCGCCCAGGCACTGGCCGACCAGCGTCGTGCAGCCGACGGCCAGCGCGACCGCGAGCATGAAGGAAACGGACCAGGCGTGAATCACGGCATTCGTCGCAGCCATCTCCGCGTCACCCAGGTTCGCCACGAGGGCCGTGAAGACGCTGATTCCCCCCATCTCCATGAACACCTGGACCCCGATCGGCAGGCTGACGCGGAGCATCTGGCCGAGAAGGGCCGCCTCTGGCGGCCGAGGACGGGTCGCACCGTAGTCGCGCCCAATCTTCGTCGCCAGCACTCCGGCCAGCAGCCCCAGCGCGACGAGAAACTGGGCGATCACCGTACCGACCGCGGTGCCAGCGGCCCCAAGCTCCGGGAATCCCCAGACACCGAAGATGAGCAGGTAGTTCAGCCCGCAGTTCAGGGCCAGCTGAATCAGCCCCGCGAACATGGGAACCTCGGTGCGTCCGAGTCCGCGGTAGTAGTTCTCCGCAACGAGGAAGATCATCAACCCCACGGCGGCGCCAAGCCGCACCTCGGTGTAGTCCGTGGCGATCGCCTGCACTTCCGCCGACGCGCCCATCACGCGGAACGCCCAGCCAGACAACGGCGCCGCGAGCAGGACGAGAACGCCCGCGCCGGCGGCCAGGTAGAGACCTTGCCAGAAAGCGACGCCGACCCGGTCCTTCTTGCCGGCGCCGAAGAACTGGGCGACGAAGGTGTTCACGCCCTGCAGCAGGCCGACGAAGAAACCGAGCAGCCACCAGGAGATGATCGCACCCAGGCCGACCCCGGCCAGGGCGACGACGCCAAGGCGCCCGACCATCATCGCATCGATCAGACCCATCGCCGTGTGGGTCATCTGCGTGATGACGACCGGCCCCGCCAGCGCAAGGATGCGCCGATAGGAGATGTCGATGTTCATGGCTCGTTTCTGTGTGAAGTGGTTCAGGATTCGACAAGAAGCGCTTCGAACTGCGCCGCCATGCGCGGTCCCGCCCCTTCGTCTTCGTGCTTGAAGAAGACGTAAGTCTCGCGCCAGGGTTGCCGCCGAATCCTGTCGGCCCAGGCGCGAAGCGCCGTCTCGTCGTAGTCCTCGCGGCGAAGCCGAAGATAGCCGAAGTCCGCGGTCGCCACCAGCGGCGCGTCATGGTCGCTCCCGCTGTCGGCGATGCACAGCGAAGCGCCTGCACCTGCAAGTAGCGCGAACACCTCGTCGTCGAACCAACTGGCATGGCGGAACTCGAACGCGGCGCGCATCCCGTCTGGCAGCAGGCCGAGAAAACTCGCCAGCTGATCGATATCGCACCGGAGGTATGGCGGCAACTGGAAGAGGAAGGGGCCGAGACGTTCGCCCAGCACTTCCGCGGTGCGAAACAGGTAGTTGACCGAGTCCCCGGCGTCCTTGAGCCGTTGCTGGTGCGTGATCCGGCGCGACGCCTTCAGCGCGAAACGAAAGGTGTCGGGAACCGTGTCGCGCCACCGCTCCAGCAGATCCGCCTTCGGCATGCGGTAGAAAGTGTTGTTGATCTCCACCGAGCCGAGCCTGGAGGCATAGAACGAGAGCATGTCCGGCCGCTTCGTTCCGGCCGGGTAGAAGGGGCCCGTCCAGGCGGGGTACGAGAAACCGCTCGTGCCGGTACGGACCCGCATGCCTGACTCACTGCAGGGGATGGGACGCGACGTGACGACGCGCTACGCGCCGTCGTCGAGGAACGGGCGCAGTTTGCGCGCCCAGTCCGGGTGCCGGAGCTTGCGCAGCGCCTTGGACTCGATCTGGCGGATGCGTTCGCGTGTGACGTTGAACGACTTGCCGACCTCCTCCAGGGTGTGCTCCGATCCTTCGCCGACGCCGAAGCGCATCCGCAGCACCAACTCTTCGCGCGGCGACAGCGAACGCAGCACGTTGCCGGTCTGCTCGCGCAGGTTGGCCGAGATGACCTCGTCGATCGGCGACGGCGAGTTCTTGTCCTCGATGAAGTCGCCGAGGTGGGAATCCTCCTCTTCTCCGACCGGAGTCTCGAGCGACACCGGGGCCTGCGCGATCTTCATGATCTTGCGCACCTTGGAGGCGGGGAGATCCATGTGCTCACCAATCTCCTCGGCCGTGGGCTCGCGCCCGAGCTCCTGGACCAGCGACCGCGAGGTGCGGGTCAGCTTGTTGATGTTCTCGATCATGTGCACCGGGATGCGGATCGTCCGCGACTGATCGGCGATCGCCCGCGCCACGGCCTGGCGGATCCACCAGGTGGCATAGGTCGAGAACTTGTAGCCGCGGCGATACTCGAACTTCTCGACCGCCTTCATCAGGCCGATGTTCCCCTCCTGGATCAGGTCCAGGAACTGGAGACCCCGGTTCGTGTACTTCTTGGCGATCGAGACGACCAGGCGCAGGTTCGACATGATGAGCTGCTCCTTGGCGCGCTCGCTCAACGCCTCGCCGCGCTTGACCTTGGCCACCATCGCCCGCAGTTCTCCCTGCTTGACGAAGTGGCGCAACTCGAGCTTCCTCACCTCTTCGCGATACTTCTGGATGCGCCGGCGATGGAGCGCCCTGAGTTCCTCGTTGTTTTCGCGCTCAAGCGCCACCTGGGCCCTGCTGATGTCGCGCTCGCTGCGGCGGAACCGGTTGTCGATCAACTTGACCAGGTCGACTACGCGATTGCGGTCCGGACCCGTGAAACCCAGCTCCACGATCAGGGCGGAGGCCCGCTCCTCCAGGCGATCGATATCCCGCGCGATCTCCTGGAAGCGGTCGCCGCGGGGGCTGTAGCGCTTCTGCCGGCGACGGGTGCGGTCGAGTTCCTCTTCCAGCTCCTGCATCTTCTCGAACACGCCGACGCGCTTGGCGATCCGCTTGTGGCCGTTCTGGTCCAGCAGGGAAATGGGATGCTCGATCTCCACCAGCTGGGACAGCGGCTTCGCGTTCTTGCGGTCCGCGAGCTCGGTCATCGCCAGCAACCGCGTCATCAAGTCGGCGTTGCGCGCCATCGCCTGGAAGATGAGCCACTCGCCGTCCTCGAGGGCGCGCGCGATCTCGACCTCACCGTCGCGGTCCAGCAGCGGGACGGTGCTCATCTCCCGCAGGTACATCCGCACCGGATCGCTGGTGTTCAGCGGCTCGGTGACCGTCGGCGTCGCGGGATCCTCGTCCGCCTTCTCGATCTCGAGCGTG
Source organism: Holophagales bacterium (assembly GCA_009843505.1). Classification (GTDB taxonomy): domain Bacteria; phylum Acidobacteriota; class Thermoanaerobaculia; order Multivoradales; family Multivoraceae; genus Multivorans; species Multivorans azotirespirans. Next base: position 165,161 of record VYDI01000034.1, read on the forward strand.
ACCGTCTCGTCGAGGTTCGCCACGTACCAGCCCGGCCGCCGGATCACGCCGACGCGCAACTCGCGCAGGCGGTCGTACAGCTCGTTGATCTCGGCTTCGACGCCGACCATGTCGGCCGGCATCATGTCGTGGATCTCGTCGTTGAGGAGATACGTCTTCGCCTTGCCCAGCTCGAAGAGCTGGCGAATGGACGAGTATCTCGCCTCCAGGGGCTTGTTCACGTCCTTGACTGGGGCTACTGCCATCTTCGGTCTCCAGGTAAGGGCCAAGCAGAGGGAACTCGGCAGCGGCGGCGCCGAAAGCCGTCCATGTCGATCTCAACCTGCACACTTCCCCGCCCGCCGAGGGAGCGCCTCAGCGAACCGGGAACCATTGAGCGCCGACTGCGCACAAGTGTAGCAGTATGAAGACGATCAACGACTCCGTTGTGTTTCGCTCCCGCTTCCTCTCTCGTCCGCAGGTCGCCTATGGGGCATCCGGTCCGTCCTTCTCAACCGTTGCAGGCGTTGCTGTTCTTCCCCGCTGCCGCAAGTCTCCTCTCCCTCGCTGGCGCAGGGCCTCACGGAGCAGATACTCAATCTGTCCATTGACGCTCCGCAACTCCGCGGCCGCGAGCCGCTGAAGTTCCTCGAACACGCCGAAGTCGAGACGCAGGAGGAACGCCTTGCGCGGAGGGGCACCCACCGTACAGCCCCTTCCGTCTACGGATAGAGCGTGCCGGTGTTCACAACCGGCTGCGTATGGCGATCGCTGCACAGCACGGCCAGCAGGTTGCTGACCATCGCGGCCTTCCGCTCGTCGTCGAGGTGAACGACATCCTTCTCGCTCAGCATGTTCAGCGCCTGCTCCACCATGCCGACCGCGCCATCGACGATCTGGGCCCGCGCGGCAACCACCGCCGCGGCCTGCTGCCGTTGCAGCATCGCGGCGGCGATCTCCGCCGCGTAGGCCAGGTGACTGATCCGGGCCTCGATCACCTCGACCCCGGCCGTCGCCAATCGCTCCTGGACCTCACCGCGGAGACGCTCGGAGATCTCGGCGGTGTGATGCGACAGGGAGACTTCACCCTCGCTGTGTGCATCGTAGGGGTAGCCCGTCGCCATGTTGCGCAGCGCGGCCTCGCTCTGGACCTGCACGTAGTCCTCGTAGTCGTCGACGTTGAAGAGCGCCTCGGCGCTGTCCGTCACGCGCCAGACAACGACCGCGCCGATCTCGATCGGGTTGCCGGCGTTGTCGTTCACCTTCAGCTTCCCGGTCTCGAAGTTCCTCGTCCGGACCGACACCCGCCGCTTGCTGAGAAACGGATTCGCCCACCGAAGCCCGGTGTCGTAGACGCTGCCCCGGTACGAACCGAAGAGCTGGAGAACCTTCGCCTCGTTCGGATGGACCATGAACAGCCCGAACAGCAGCAACACGAGAACCGGAATGCACACCGCGCAGAAGATGACGACGGGGATGACCCGCCAGATCCCGAAGACGGCGATCCCGGCACCTGCGAGAAGGATGAGGAGGAGGAGCAGGCACAGCATGCCGACGCCCGACGTGACCGAGAGACGCTTCTCCCGATGCTCTACCATCTGTTGTTCCATTCGTTGGCGACTCCCTTGATCACGCGGCCGACGAAGCGGGCCGCTGTTGTTGTCGATATGAGAGTGATATCATACTTATATCGTACCGGCCAACTCGTCGGCCGGCCGACACTGTCTTGAAGGCAACCGGACAGGAGCATCCCGAAGCGGTCCTGGGCATCGCCGGCCGCTTCAGGATCGGCGGTCGCGCAATCGCCGCGGTCGAACTGAGGGCCGGCCACATCAACGACTCGTATGTCGTTTCTACCGAGGCCGGAAGCCGTTTCCTGCTGCAACGAATCAACGGCTACGTGTTCCCGAGTCCGGCCCGGGTCATGGCGAACATCGTGCGGATCACGCGCCACCTCAAGCGCAAGCTCGGCCCGGGAAGCGCCCGGAACCGACTCACTCTCGTGTCCGCGGTGGACGGAGAGATGTGGACCGAGACGGCTGAAGAGAAGCGTGCCGCCGACTGGTGGCGCATGTACGAGCTGATCGAGGACACGACGACCGAACTTCGGGCGTCGACGCCGGAGCAGGCCTTCCTCGCCGCACAGGCGTTCGGCCGCTTCGAGACGCAGCTCGTCGATCTCCCACCACCACCGCTGTACGAGACGATTCCCGGCTTCCACGACACACTGAGCCGCTTCGAGGCGTTGGACCGGGCGCTCGCCTCGGCAAGCGATTCGGTCGCTGGCAACGACAGGCGCCGGCAGGCCGTCGCCGAGATCCGGTCAGTCGCCGGTCATCGCGACCTGGCTGCCCGGCTGGGCGCCGCCGCGGCTCACGACTTGCCGCGGCGCACTGTCCACAACGACTGCAAGATCAGCAACATCCTGTTCGACCGGACAACCGGCGAAGCGCTCTGTGTCGTTGATCTGGACACCACAATGCCCGGACTGGCCGCTCATGACTTCGGAGACATGGTTCGCTCGATGAGCCACCGAGCCGACGAGGACACCCGCGAAACCAGCCGCGCGCGAGTCGACCCAGAGCTCTTCACAGCCCTGGCGCAGGGCTACCTGGACGGCGCTGGTTTTCTGACCGCGACGGAGCGTCGCAGCCTGGTCGACGGCGCCCTGGTGCTGACGCTCGAGCAGGCGGTGCGCTTCCTCACGGACCACCTGGATGGCAACGTCTACTTTCGGGTCGAGCGCCCCGGCCAGAACCTGGATCGTTGCCGGGTGCAACTGGCGTTGCTCGAGTCGCTGCTGGCGCGCGACGCGGACCTGCGCCGAGTCGTCGGAGGCGCAACCGCCTAGTCAAAACGCTTCGAGGTCCCGCTTCCCGCTGACCTGCTTGGGCGGATTGTGGTACGTGCGATTCAAACCGCCGACCGTGTCCCTGACCGTGACCCAGTACTCCACATCGGACAGGGCGCCGTAGAACACCCAGTAGTGGCCGTTCAGCACGCGGCCGTCGAGCACCTTGACGACAAGTTCCAGGTTCGCCGGCTCGAAGAACCAGAACAGGCCCGCGTCGTCGGAGATCGTCACGGGAATGGCGCCACCGCTTCCGAACCTCCCGGCAACGTCGGGATCCACCCAGTGCACCTGGACTTCGAAGCGCCGCCTCAGGCAGAGGAAGCTGTCGCCGGCCCGACACGGGCCGCTGTAGCCGCCGGTCGTCGCACTTGCCTCTTCCGAGTACTCGAGTCCCTGGCGCCCCTGCGCGCGCAGACGGAACGTGTAGGGCGTCTCCGAACGAAGGCCGTCGATGCGGACGCGGCCGTCGCCTGCGGACGCCGTCGTCACCTGAGCCCAGCCCGCCGTCTGGCTGCGTGCCTCCACGTGCAACAGCCCCCTCTCCGCGTCGGCCCATCGTCCCCGCCAGAAGACGATGACGCCAGAGTCCCCCACCGGCTCCGCCGCGACGTCGCCGGTGAAGCGCGGTTCCGGCTCGTTCGGATCCGGCTCCCCGGGTTCTTCCTGCTCCAGGCGCTCGACGGTCAACCGCGCCATCGGCCTGTCCGTAAACTTGCCGCTGCCGCGGATGCTGGTGATCGTGCCCTGCGGCACGGTCGCCGGGTTGTCGAGAGAAAACTCGGTTCCTTCCTCCGTGCCGGCGTCGTAGGGGAAGAGGTCGACCTCCAGGTCATCGACCCACTGTCCACTGTCGTCGAGCAGCGACCTTGCGGAAACGCCGACAAACCAGTCCGGACTGGGAGCGATCATGGTCGCCAGGGTGACGAGCGGATACTGCCTGGTGACCTCGAACTCGATCGTGGTCGACGCAGTGCCGCCTCGCGGCGGCTCCCTCTCCAGCACAGCGATGACGTCGGAACTCCGCTCCATCAAGGCTCTGAGGTCCCGCTGGATCCCCAACTCGGCCACCCGCTCCATCTGCCGGCTCGCCCGGCTGCCCGGCTGCCAGAAGCTCACCTGGTCGTTGTGGACGGCGCCGATCAGCGGCGAGAAGTGCGCCCTGCCCGGCACGCCGCCGGGCGTCACGCTACGCGTCCAGGTGCCGCGGAAGGTCAGCCGGTAGTTGGCCGAGTCGTCTCCGGCGGATTGCGCCCACACCGGCGCGACCCAACAGGACCAGACGGCGGCAGCCGCCAACACCAGCTTCAAACGGGACGACCGCATGGGTGAATCGGTTCCAGAAACGCCTCGATCACTTCACCGTCAGCCGCCAACCCACCTGATCCCGATTCCGTGACCGCAACCTGCTCGCCAGACTCCATGGCAGGCCCGAACCAAACGCCCATACGCATCCACTCGTCCTCGGGGCACTCGAACTCGATCAACGTCACGAGGTCTCCGACTTCTTCCCCGGTCTCGTACAACGTACGACCACGGAACGTGGCCCATCGCCCGGTCAGATCGACCCGCTCCAGGTCGCCACGTCCCAGATTCTCGTCGATGTCCAGTTCCAGGCCCATCTCACGGAAAGTCACGGACTCACTTGTCTCGCCGTCGAAGAAGGCCCGCAGGTCGTCGCCTCCTCCTCTCACGCGAAGGTAGAAGAACCCCTCCTCACGAAACTCTCCTCCCCAGGAGCCGTCTTCCGGTGGCCGGTCCGAAAACACCGCCATCTCCAGGAACAGCGGGATCGAAACGACCGCCGCGGCGTGATAGCCACCAGGCTCCCGCTCCGCTCCCAGCACCTCCAGAGCCCGGTGCCTGCGCCGCTCGGGATCCTCGTTGTCGGCCGTCACCTGCTGGGCCGTACGAACGCCAAAGAACGCCAGGCCGCCCACCAGCATGACCACGAGACCGAGGCAGCCCAGACAACCCAGGAGACCGTAGAACCAGGGTGAGCGGCCCGTCGACTCCGCCATCGAGCGACCGTAGCACGGCCGTCGACGCCGCTATGATCCGGACATGGCGACTCTCGGCCGTCCGATCGCGACACACAGGGCCTCCGCCAAGGCGGTCGCTCGCGGCACGCCCCTCGAACAGGCGATCCGCGACAAGCTCGAGCAGGCGACCGGCGCCGAAGCGGTCGAGGTCCTGAACGAGAGCCGGATGCACAACGTCCCGCCCGAGGCCGAGACCCACTTCCGGGTCGTCGTCGTCAGCAACCGGTTCGAGGGCGCGAACCGGCTGCAGCGGCACCGAGTGATACACCGCGCCCTGGCCGACGAACTGGCCGGCCCCGTCCACGCCCTCGCCATCGATGCGCTGACCCCGGCCGAGTGGCGGGCTCGCGGCGAGAGCCGCGGCCTCTCGCCCGATTGCCGCGGCGGCTCCGGCTTCGACACCGCCGACTAGCGCCTACGGCTGCGGCACCACCCGGATGTACGGCAGGGGCTGCTGCCAGCCCTGGGGATACTTCGCCCGCGCCGCCTCGTCCGACACCGCCGGCAGGATGATCACGTCATCGCCGTGCTCCCAGTTCGCCGGCGTCGCCACCTGCTCCTTCGCCGTCAACTGCACGGAGTCGACCAGGCGCAGGATCTCGGCGAAGTTCCGGCCCGTGCTCATCGGGTAGGTGAGAGTCGCCTTGATCCGCTTGTCCGGGCCGATCACAAAGACCGAGCGCGCGGTCGCGTTGTCCATCGGCGTCCGACCCTCAGAGGTGTCGCCGGCGTCGGCGGGCAACATGTCGTAGCGCTTCACGATGTCGAGCGTCGGATCGCCGATCAGCGGGTAGTTCAGTGCGTGACCCTGAGACGCCTCGATGTCCTTCGACCACGCCTGGTGGTCCGACACGCCGTCGACGCTGATGCCGATCACCTTGCAGTTGCGGCGGTCGAACTCGGTCTTGAGACCGGCGACGGTCCCCAGTTCAGTCGTACAGACCGGCGTGAAGTCCTTGGGATGAGAGAACAGAACGCACCAGCCATCGCCGATCCACTCGTGGAAGTCGATCTCTCCCTCCGTGGTCTGGGCGGTGAAGTTGGGAGCCTCGTCGTTGATTCTGAGCGTCATGGTTCCTCCGGTCTACTCCGATCTAGCGCTAAAGGTGACCATTCTATGAGCTTGCACCGCAGAACGCAGCACCGCGAGTTCCGCGGTGCAAGCTCATAGAAGCGGACGGGATGGGCCGAAACACCGAGCTTGCGAGGCGTTTCGGGGCGCTAGTCACGTTTAGCCTTCGCAGGATAGAAATGGGCCATGCGCGGCGCATGTAACGTCCTGCTTTCTGCCGCGCTGACCGCCGCGTGTGCGGCGCCCGGGCCGACCGCTCGCCCCAACGTCGTCCTGTTCCTCGCCGACGACCAGGGCTGGGGCGACCTGAGCATCCATGGCAACACGAACGTCCGCACGCCGAACCTCGACACGCTGGCGCGGGAGGGCACATCCTTCACCCGGTTCTTCGTCAGTCCCGTCTGTTCGCCGACGCGCGCGGAACTCCTGACCGGCCGCTACCACCCGCGGACCGGCGTCTACGCCACATCCCGTGGCGGAGAGCGGCTCGACCTGGACGAAACGACAATCGCGCAGATCTTCGATGCCGCGGGCTACGCCACCGCGGCCTTCGGCAAGTGGCACAACGGAACGCAGCCCCCCTACCACCCCAACGCCCGGGGATTCGACGAGTTCTACGGCTTCACATCGGGCCATTGGGGGCACTACTTCGACCCGTCCCTGGACCACAACGGCCGCGTCGTCAGGGGCAACGGCTACGTCACCGACGACTTCACGGACCGGGCCATCCGGTTCATCGAAGACCATCGAGCCGAGTCCTTCTTCGTCTGGGTCGCCTACAACACGCCCCACAGCCCGATGCAGGTGCCCGATCGCTGGTGGGTCCGGTTCGACGAAAGCGACCTCCCCCAGCGCCACCGCGACCCCGAAAAGGAAAGTCTCGACCACACCCGGGCCGCCCTGGCAATGACCGAGAACATCGACTGGAACGTCGGACGGCTTGCTGAGCGCCTGGCGGAGCTCGGTCTCGCCGGCGACACGATCGTCGTCTACCTGACGGACAACGGCCCGAACGGCTGGCGCTGGAACGGCGGCATGAAGGGTCGCAAGGGTTCGACGGATGAAGGCGGCGTCCGGTCTCCCTTCTTCGTGCGCTGGCCGCGTGCCATCGAGGCCGGCACGGTGGTCGATCGGATCGCCGGCGCCATCGACGTGTTGCCGACGCTGGCGGACCTGGCCGGGATCCCTCCCACGACAGCCAAAGCCGTCGACGGTCTCAGCCTCAAGCCGCTACTCCTCCCGGGCGCGAGCTCGGCCGACCTCTGGCCTGATCGCCATCTCGTGAGTCACTGGCGCGGACGGACGAGCGTCCGGAGCCAGCGGTTCCGACTCGACCACGACGGCCGGTTGTTCGACATGGCGGCCGACGCGGGACAACGAATCGACGTAGCGGCCCGGCACCCGGCCGTTGCCGCGCGCCTGACGGAAGCCCGCAGTGCCTTCATCTCGGAGATCGTGCCCGAGCTGCCGGACGCTGACGGGCGGCCCTTTCCGATCGGCCATCCTGAACACGAATCCACCCATCTTCCAGCTCGCGACGCCACCGCCCACGGCGCCATTGAGCGGTCGAGCCGCTACCCGAACGATTCCTACTTCACGAACTGGACAAGCCCCGAGGACGCGATCGCGTGGGACGTCGAAGTGCTCGCCGGCGGCCGCTTCGAAGTCGTCCTCTACACCACCTGTGCCGAGAACGACGCCGGCGCCCTGGTCGAACTGCGGCTCGGCGAGCAGGCAGTGAGCGGCCGAGTCGACCACGCGAACGACCCGCCGCTGGTCGGAATGGAGGACGACCGCGTTGAGCGCATCGAGTCCTACGTGAAGGACTTCCAGCCAACGGTCCTGGGCGAGATCGACCTCCAGCCCGGGCGGGGCACTCTGTTCCTGCGGGCGCCGGAGATCCCGGGCGACCGGGCGATGGACTTCCGCCTGCTGATTCTCCGCCGGCTGTAGCCGCCTTGGCTAGTCCGAAGGGCGCTCCTGCTGCGCTTCGATCAGCCGACGTAGCTCTTCCAGCGCCACGCGGTCGGGCCTCAGATTCGCGGCGCCGTGGATGTAGACGTGCTCGATCTCCGACGCGGCCGCCATCGTGTTCCAGTGCAGCAGGATGCGCACACAGCGATCAAGGCCGCCGGGCACCGCCATCTCGTGGCCGCACAGCAGAGCGACGTCTCGCCAGCCCATCAAGCGCGCCGCAAGCGCCGGATACTCGGCTGTCAGGTCGGGGGTCGTGGTGAAGACGGCGCTCGCGACATCCTCCTGCTCGATTCCGTTCGCCTGGACCATCCGCTCCAGCAGCTCGGCAGTGGCGGTGAGGATCAGCTCGCGGCTGGAACCCTGAACCGTCGTCGCCCCGCGGACGCCGCGGCACACAAGGTGTCTGCGGCGCCAGGAACTCGTCTGCGGCCTGCGAGGCATGGGAGCGAAGTCAGCGGTTACGATCCGAAGCGAAGGGAAGCGGCGAACTGTACCAACCATCTATCTGTCGCCAACCGGCGCTTGAGTACGCGTGTGCTCGCGGCGTCGCCACCTGCTTCGCGGCTGCGGCGGTGCTTCTCACCTCCGCCTGCTCGGGGACCGAGTCAAGCGACACGACTCCGCGAGCACACCCCAACATCCTGCTCATCCTCGCCGACGACCTCGGCTACGGCGACCTGGGCGCCTACAACCCGGACTCCCGCATCCCCACTCCCAACCTCGACCGGCTGGCCGCCGAGGGTATGCGGCTGACCGACGCCCACAGTCCGTCCTCGGTCTGTACGCCGACCCGGTATGCACTCCTCACCGGCCGCTATGCGTGGCGTTCCCGGCTCAAGAGCGGCGTCCTGGGCGGCCGATCAACGGCCTTGATCGAACCGGGACGGCAGACTCTGCCTGCCTTCCTGCGGACGAACGGATACGCCACTGCCGGCATCGGCAAGTGGCATCTCGGGCTCGGCGCCGACCTGGATCCGAACGACGACACCACCGGCGAAACGGACTACGGCGCGCCGCTCCGGCCGGGGCCGGTCACGGCGGGCTTCGAGCACTACTTCGGCATCCCCGCCTCCCTCGACATGGAGCCGTACGTCTACATCGAAGACGACGGCGTGCTCGAAGTCGCGACCGAAACGGTCGAGGCCAGCTCGATGCGGCGTTACGGCGGGGACGGCTACTGGCGCGCCGGCGAGATCGCCCCCGGATTCGATTTCCTCCAGGTGACCCCGACTCTCTTCGATCGGGCCAGTGGCTACCTGGAACAGCGGGCGGCGGCCGGAGACGACCGCCCCTTCTTCCTCTACCTGCCGCTGCCCTCGCCTCACACGCCCTGGATGCCGCTGCCCGAGTTCGAAGGCGCGAGCGGCGCCGGCGTCTACGGCGACTTCGTCGCCCAGGTCGACGCCGGCGTCGGCCGGCTACTCGGCGCGCTCGACTCTCTGGGCCTCGCCTCGAACACCCTGGTCCTGTTCACGAGCGACAACGGCGCGCACTGGCTCGAAGCCGACATCGAGGAGACAGGACACCGCGCGAACGGCGCGCTGCGCGGGCAGAAAGCCGACATCCACGAGGGCGGCCACCGCGTCCCTTTCCTGGTCCGTTGGCCCGACCGGATCCCAGCCGGCTCCGTACGCGGAGAACTAGCCGGCCTCGTCGACGTCTTCCGGACGATCACCTCCCTCCTCGAGGTCGAACTCCCCGGGGGAGTCGCCGAAGACAGCGTCGACCTCGGGCCGGTACTACGCGGCCAGGACGCGCCGCCGCCCCGCGGCTCGCTGATTCACCACAGCGCGCGCGGCATGTTCGCCATACGGTCTCACCAGGCGGAAGGCATGGACGCGCCGCGGAAGTGGAAGCTGATCGAGGGGCTCGGCTCGGGCGGCTTCACCGAGCCACGGCAACTCGCCCCCAAACCCGGAGGCGCCGCGGGACAGCTCTATGAACTCGTCGCCGATCCGGCCGAGACGAACGACCTCTACCTCGACCGGCCCGACATCGTCGAGCGGCTGACGGCGGAGCTCGAGGCGATCCGCGGCGCCGACGCGGCGCCCTTGGCGCCGCCGGAACGTTAGGGCGCCTCGTCCGCCCCCTCGTCGAGGAAGCGGATCAGGCTGGCCAGATCACTCAGGGTCATCGTGTCGAGCAGGCCCTCCGGCATGATCGAGAGCGCGGACGGCTCGCGTCTCCTGATCCGCGCCTTGTCCAGATCGAGGCGGTCGCCGTTCGCGTTGATCAGCGTCAACCGCGCGGCCGTGTCCTCGACCACCATCCCGCTGTGCAGAGCGCCGTCCTCGAGTTCGACGTCGACCGCCTGGTACTGATCCGAGATGACGCGTGACGGGAACATGATCGACTCGAGGACCTCGCCACGGCGAAAGCGCTTGATCACCGTCGAGAGATCCGGGCCGCCGCCGCGGCCGATGTCGCCGAACACGTGGCAGGCCGAGCAACGCGCGCGGTGGAACACCCGCTCGCCCTGCTCGGGGTTGTAGCGCTCGTAGGCCATCACGTCGTACTCCAGGTACTCCGCGAGCTCCTCGAAGCTCATCTGGGCCAGGTCGCTCCTGCCTTGCCGGTCGCCCTCGACCTCGGTGACCAGCGCGGCGGCGCGCCGCGCCCGTTCGGCCCGCTGAGCCTCGAACCGCTCCTCGGCCGCCGCGCGTTCCTCGTCGGGGAACCGATCCAGAACGTCGTTCCAGATGGCGTCGATGTAGCCCTCCATGCTGGCGGCGCCCCGGAAGTCCCTGGCTTCGTCGAACCAGGCCACGACCCGGGCGCGCAACTCCGGGGTCCAGCCCTGGTCCATGGTGCGCAGGCAGTAGGCCGTGTGGATTCGCTCCTCAGCCGGCCGGTCCTCTTCCAGGCGAGCGACCATTCTCGCCAGCGCCCCGTCAGGCTGCAGGTAGGCGAGCAGCCGTTCGAGCTGGCGATTCACCCGGTCGTCCGCGTGCGGGTAACGGCCGACCAGCGCCTGACCCAGACCTGCACGCGCCTCCTCCCGTCCCGGAGCATCGGGCTCCGGGTCACGGATGAAGGCGATCTCCACCAGGCGCAGAAAGTCGAGTTCGGCCTCCACGTCGAGATCGGCCCGCGCGACCCGGCCCAGTCCGCCCATCAGGAAGTTGTACTCGATCTTGTGTTCCAGGCTGTAGATCATCGCCAGCATCGCCTCGAAGAAGCCACGCGGACTTTGCTCCGGGGAACTCATGACGGACTGGTCGAACCAGTAGCCGTGGGGAATACGCTGAATCGCCTCCCGCGCCGCGTAACGGAGAAAACGGTCCTCGTGATCGAGGAGGGCGTGGAGCGCATTGGAGGTGGCAACCTCGATGTTCCGCGTGCGCGGCTCCAGGCCCGAGCGCACGAGGGCCTCAGCCGCCCGCCGGGCGACCAGCGGGTCTGGATCGGCGAGCGCGGCGCGCAGACGTCCCTGTACCTGGCTGAAGGGGTGCGCGCCGAGCAGCGTGGCGGCGGCCGCGCGCACCAGTGGCGCGTCCGAGTCGAGGAGCGCCGCCGTTCCCTCCAGGGTCGGTCGCGGGCCATGCACCTGGAGCAGTTCCAGTGCTCGTATCCGCTCGATCGGCTCTCGTCCGGCGTCGCGAACGATCGCCCACAGATCGGCCTCCCAGTTAGCGCCCGCCTCGCCGCGAGCGCGACGGATCGCCTCTCTCCCCCAACCGGACCGGGGCATCGGTTGACGCACGGCGGCTTCCGCGCCCGTAGCCGCAACAGCCTCCCCCGCTTGCTCGTGGGTCACCCGGTAGAGGCCTCCCGAGGTGCCGCGGCCGCCGGTCGCGAAGTACAGGAACCCCTCCGGTCCGACATCGAGGTCCGTCACGTTCAGCGGCTCGCCGAGAACGAAGTCGTGGGCCTCCCCCGTCCAGGTGGCGCCGGCCCGCTCGGGAAACAGCACCCGGATCCGGCCCCGCGACCAGTCGCCCATGAAGTAAGCGCCCTGGTACCGATCCGGGTAGGCGTGGTGGTAGTAGAAGGCAACGCCGACCGGCGAACCGCGGCCAAGGTCGACCACGCCGGGCAACGTGTCGATCTCGTGGAACGCGATCTTCCCTGACCCGGTGCGCCAGCCGTAGTCGCCCGCCGGTATCAGATGGACGACCCGGGTGGGCCGGAACCAGGGCAACCCGCGATCCCACTCCATGTCGGCCTCGTAGGCGAAGATCTCTCCCGCCGCGCCGATCGCCAGGTCGAACGGATTGCGCAGGCCTCCCGAGAGCCGATCCCAGACGTTCGACTCCAGATCCAGACGGTAGATCGTGCCCCCCGGCGCGCGCAGGCTGTTCGCATGGCCCCGCGGGTCGAGGATCGGCGGCAGGAGTTGATCCTCCTGCAGTTCGCGCAGCGGCGAGGAAGGCGCGAGACCGACCTCGGGCGACGAGTAGTTGCCGTAGAGAACATAGAGGGCGCCGTCAGGCCCGCGCGCGATCGTGTGCGGTCCGTGCTCCTGGATCCGGCCGTTCGCGGGAGCGATCTGTTCGACGGCATCGACCCGGTCGTCGCCGTCCGTGTCCCGCAGCCGGTAGAGCCCGGTGTCGTCGACCGAGTCGTTGCGGCCGGGCCTGCTCTCGACTCCCGCCGCCACGGCCAGCCGGCCGCGGCCGTTCGCGTGGACGAGAACGTCGCCCGGCCCCATGACGTAGAGACCGTGCGCCGTATCGACCTGGGGAGCGAAGTCGATGCGCCGGTCGTACAAGCCATCACCGTCGGCGTCCTCGAGCAGGGCCAGACCTTCGCCCTCCAGCGCGAGCAACGGCCTGCCCGCGGCGTCGAAGGTCATGTTGACGACCGAGCCGAACAGGCCGGCTGCCGCCGCCGGTTCCACGGCGAATCGCTCCGGCGTCCGGAACCGCTCTCCGGCGTAGTCGAGCCGTTCACGGCGCGATGCGTCGTGATCGGGCATCAACTCCTGGGCGCCGGCTGCAGCGGCCAGACTGAACGCGAGTCCCAAGCACAGACAGCGAGCGAGCATGACCGGCGATCCTACTCCCTGCCCGGCAACCTCGGACGGCGGACCCGAAAGCGCCCCACGTCTTGTCATTCCGTGCTCCACGTCCGTAGGATGCAGGCAGCGTGCCCGAACGCCCCTGCACCATCGCCGTGCTCGCGACCCTCGACACGAAGGGCGGGGAGGTGGTCTATCTGGTCGACCGGATCGTACGCGACTGGGGTTGCCGGGCGTTCGTGATCGACCTCGGCATCCTCGGCGAGCCGGCGCTCGACGGTACCTGGCTGCCTGACGTCAGCCGCCGCGAGGTCGCCTGCGCCGGCGGCGAGAAGGTCGAGCAACTGGCCCAGGCTGCCGACCGCAAGCGGGCCATCGCGGCGATGTCATCCGGCGCCGAGGAGGTCGTCCGCCGCAGCTACCGGCGCGAGAGCTTCGACGCGATCGTCGGCCTGGGCGGCAGAGCGGGCACGGCGATGGCGACCACCGCAATGCGCGCCCTGCCGCTGGGCGTACCCAAGATCATGGTCTCGACGATGGCGGGTGGTGACGCGTCCGGCTACGTCGGTGTCAAGGACATCGTCATGGTGCCGTCGATCGTCGACATCGACGGCATCAACCGGATCAGCCGGCAGATTCTGAGCCGCACCGCCGCCGCGGTCTGCGCCATGGCCCGGGTCGAGATCGAAGGCGGGGACGACCGTCCTCTGATCGCGGCCTCCACCTTCCGGAGCGCCACCCCCTGCGTGGATGCCTGCCGCCGTCAACTGGAGACCGAGGGGCTAGAGGTGCTCGTCTTTCAGGCCACGGGAGCCGGCGGTCGCACGATGGAGAGTCTGGTCGAGGCCGGCTTCGTGCGCGGCGTGCTCGACCTGACGACGACGGAGTGCGCGGACGAGCTGGTCGGCGGCGTACGCACAGCCGGCCCGTCGCGACTGGAGGCCGCGGCCAGGAGCGGTACCCCCGCCGTCGTCGTGCCCGGCTGCCTGGACATGGTCAGCTTCTTCGCGCGGGATACCGTTCCGGAGGAGTTCGCGGGACGCACTTTCCACCGCCAGAGCGACAACATGACCCTGATGCGCACGTCGCGCGCGGAGTCCGCGGAGCTCGGTCAGGTCCTCGCCGCCAAACTCAACGCCTCGACCGGCCCGGTCGAGGTCTACCTGCCCCTGGGCGGCGTCTCCACGCTCTCCGCCCCAGGCGGACCGTTCCACGACCCGGCGGCCGACGAGGCGCTCTTCACCGCCCTGCGCGAGAACCTGCGGCGGGCCGTGCCGGTGACCGAGGTCGACGCGAACATCAACGACCCGCGCTTCGCCTGCGCCGTCAGCGACGCCATGCTACGGCTGGTCCGGGACGCGAACTGAGATCTCATCCCCGCACGAGAACGCGCTCGCCCAGCGGCTGCACCGGCCGGTAGTTGTTCGGGAGGATCGCCGCGAAGGCCGTGCGGTACATTCCGCGCATGCCGCCCGCCCGGTTCAGCTTGCGCCGCCGCTGGCGGCGGGCTCTGCTTCCGGGCGTCGTCGCCGTCGTCCTCGCTCCGATGGCGGCACCCGCCGGTGGAGCCGCCGCCGACCCGGCGGCGGTCGAACGGGGCGCAGTGATCTACCGTGGCGGCACCTGCCCGGTGTGTCACCACTGGGAAGGCCAGGGGAACCGCCGGGGGCCCGACCTGACCGACGAGGAGTGGCTTCACGGCGACGGATCGCTTGCCGCCGTCCGCGCCGCGATCGAAACCGGCTTCCGCCACGGCGCCGGCCGCCGCTTCCGCGGTAAGTACGAGATGTGGCCCCTGGGCGGCATGGAGCTCGACGAAGGCGATGTCGACGCGCTGACCGCCTACGTCTGGTCCCTCCACCGGCGTCGCCGGGCCGCGGACACGTTGACCCGGGAGGTCGTGAGCCGTATCGCCTTCGGTTCGGGCGCCGACCAGGATCGCGCGCAGCCGATCTGGGACACCGTCCTCGCGCTGCGTCCCCAGCTCATGTTGATGCTCGGAAACAACGTCCTTGCCGGCACGGAAGACATGCGGGACCTCCGCGTGGAGTACGACAAGCTGACGTTGCAGCCGGGGTTTGCCGAACTGCGCAGCCGGAGCCGCTTCATGGCTACCTGGAACGACCTGGACTTCGGCCGCGAGGACGGCGGCGCCGACTTCGACAAACGGGCCGAGTCGCAGCAGATGTTCCTGGACTTCTGGAACGAACCGCCCGGGTCGCCGCGACGGCAACAGCAAGGCGTCTACACTGCACAACGTTTCGGGCCGCCCGGCCGGCGTCTCCAGGTCGTCCTGCTGGATACCCGGTACGGGCGCGGGCCACTCTGGCAGGCATCACCCGACGAAGCGCGGAGGCGGGAACGACTGGGCATGGGCCCCTACCTGCCGAACGATCACGAGCGCGCCCGGATGCTGAGCGAGGAACAGTGGCGCTGGCTCGAAGAACAGCTTCGTCAGCCGGCGGACCTGCGCCTGATCGTCACCAGCATCCCCTTCGTCATGGAGTTCACGGGCTGGGAGAGCTGGGCGAACATGCCGAACGAGCGCCAGCGGCTGATCGACCTGATGCGGGACACGGGCGCGACCGGCGTTCTGCTGCTGAGCGGCGATACCCCCTGGGCGGACGTCTCCCGTCTCGAGGGAGAAGTGCCCTATCCGCTGTGGGACTTCACGTCCGGCCCGCTCAACGGACGCGGCACGGCCGGGATCGGCCCGAACCGGCACCGGGTCGGCCAGGCCACGCGCGAGCCGAACTTTGGCTACATCGAAGTCGACTGGACCGCCGCCGACCCCGAAATCCGCGTCGAGGTCCGGAGCGTGGCGAACCGGAGCCTGCTGCATCAGACGCTGCGGTTGTCGGAGTTGCAGCCGAAGTAGCCGCTACGCCGCCCCGAACCCTAGAAGAACACGAAGGAGCGGACCACGACGTTCCTCCGGCAGGGAGCGTCGTCGGGCGCGGTCGGGTCGATGCAGGCTGTGTGGAAGGACCAGCGCGAGACCGAGCCGTCGGTGACCGAGTCGTAGCACTTGAGCATCGAGACCTCGGTGGGCGTCTGCTGCGGGAACCAGTACCACTCGTGGTGCGGGCGGTAGGTGAAGCGCGTGGTCTCACCGACGCGGTCGTCGTAGATGCGGTAGTTGGTGATGTACGGCTGGTCGGCAAAGGAAGGCCAGGCGCAGAGTACGAAGGGATTCTGGCGCACGGTCTCCATCGGTTTGGCGAGGTTGATCGACATGAAACGCCGCGACATCTTCGCGTCCGCCTGCTCTTCGGTGTATTGCTGCTCCCGGCCGAAGTTCCGCAGGTTCCTGGTGAGCAGCTCGCGACAGCGAACGCGGCCGCTGTTGTCGTTCAGGTCGTTGTGCACGAGGTTGGCGTAGTTGGCGTTCACACCGGGGTTCTTGTTGTCCTGGTCCTCGGTCCGGTCTCCCTGGTAGTCCTTGTCGAACACGTCGTGGTTGTACACGAACGCATCCGTCGCATCCGGGAAGAACTCCCGGAGGAGCTTCTCCATCTCCGGGTAGAACACGCGCTCCACTTCCGCCGCGTCGTAGAAGTTCCCGCACTTGGACTCACAGTGCCCCAGCGAGAGGCCAAGCTGGTCCATGCATTCGGCGCTGTCGGGCTTCAGACCCGGGTAGACCTCCTCGATGCGACGCGCGTCGCGCATCACGTGGGGAAAGTAGAGGCACCCCCGCGCGATGTCCCGTTCGTACCGGCGCAGCGCTTCCGCGTCGACTCTTCGCGCCGGATCCCGCCACAGCGCGTTGGACGGAACGATCGAGTAGGAGGGCTCCTCGCGGACCGAGTAGCGCAGCGGCAGCGCCAGGCCGCCTTCAGGGACTTCAACGCTGTTCGCCCGGATGTACTCGAGGCACTCCGCGTAGCGACGGAAACCGAGGCCCCACTTCGTCTCGATCGGTCCGGGAGGAGCGTTGTCGAGCACGTCCGCGAACGCCTTCTCGTTCCCTTCGGCAACCTGTGTGAAGGCCGCCTCCGTCGCCGCCGCGGTTCCCGCGTCGCCGTTCCGGTCGAACGACATGTAGGACAGGCCTCCGTTCGCGGCCACGGGCGGCGGCTGTCCCTCTGTGAGTTGCAAGGGAGGCACGTAGGCCTGACTCGCGCACATCCTGGTCTGCTCCCTGGAAGTTCGCCGGACAGTCTACCCGCCGGCCTCCCAGGCCCGCACCCTGCGGTTCGCCTCGTCGAAGATGCGCTCGTAGTTGCCGATCGTCACCGCGTGCAGCGTCGCTTCGCTGAGCCTGTCCCAAAGCGGCGCGTAGTCGTGCCACGTCTTGAGGTACCTGTCCCTGCCGCTCGGCGCTACGGAGTCCGTTCCGAACAGGAAGCGGTCCGGATGGCGTTCCAGCAGCGCGGTCCAGGCCTCCAGTGAGGTTTCGTCGCGCACGATGTACTTCGCCACCTCGTCCCAGGACAGATCGCAGTACACGTGCGAGAACGCCTCGTCGGAGAGCAGGGCGTCGAGCAGTTCCACATGGTCTGCGGCGGGCGCCACGAACCGGCCCAGCCCGGTATGAGCCCAGATGATCGTGACCTCGGGGTGGGCCCGGAAGAACTCTCGCACGGGCTCCAGGTGAACCGGCTCGTGCGCCTCCGTGGGCAGCACCACGTCGATGTCGTTGTGGAAGATCACGACGAGGCCCACCTCGGCGGCGAAGTCGAGCACGCGGTCGAGCGCCGGATTCCGCAGGCTGGCCGTGTGGCCGAGGATTTTCGAGGTCACGAACTCCTTGTGGATCGAGAACTCCCCGATTCCGGAGAAGACGCCGGGGTAGTGCTCGAGCACTCGGCGAATGTGGTCCGCCGCGTACATGTCCGTCGGGTTGAACCCCGTGATCATCGGGTCGAAGCGCGCCTGGTCCTCGGCCGGCAGCAACTGGTACTCCTCGGCGATGATCGCGTCGACGAAGGAGTAGTAGTAGAGCGCCGAGTCCGAGTGCAGGTAGTAGTCCGGCGCCCGGTCGCCCGACTCGAAGTAGTCCCACTTCTGCTGCAACGGGATGCCGAAGACCGCCGTGCGCCCCACGTCGTTCGCGGCGATCTCGAGGAAATCGCTCAGGGTGATGCCCCGCTGGACGTAGTTCGTCAGGTGGAAGTGGGCGTCATGGAAGAGAGGCCGGTTCTGTCCGCCGTCCGAGTCCCCGACTCGTTGTGCCCAGCCGGCCCCGAGTCCGGCGATCGACACCACGACGCAGCACGCCGCGGCCGCGGCATGTTTCATTCCGCAGCCCCCCGGTGAACTGTCCCGCGACCTGTCGGTCACGCCCGGGAGACTACTCGCCTGCCGACTTTCTCGCGTGCTCCTGCGCCGCCTTGGCGGCCTCCATGTCGTCCTCGTCCGGCATCAGGATGAACTCGGGATAGGACTCGATGCCCAGTTCGGTCATGTCCTGACCGAGTTCCTCGACTTCCGGCGATACCCGGACACCGATCGTCTTGTCGAGCACCCACCACAGCAGCATGGAAACGCCGAAGACGAAGACGCCGATCGCGACGATGCCGATGACCTGCGGCACGAAGCTGCCGCCGGCCGCGATGCAGACGGCGAGAGTGCCCCAAATGCCGGCGAACAGGTGGACCGGAACCGCGCCGACGACATCGTCGAGCTTCATCCGCTCGAGCATCTTCATGCCGGCGACCGTGACGACGCCACCGATGGCCCCGATAATCAACGCCCAGTGGTGACCGACCAGGTCCGGCCCGGCGGTCACGCCGACCAGTCCGCCGAGTGCGCCGTTCAGCACGGCCAGGAGGTCGACCCGGCCCAGCAGCGGCCGTGACAGCACGAGGGCCGCGACGACGCCGGCGGCCGCGCCGAGGTTCGTGTTGATCAGCAGGTTGCCCATCGCCGTGGCATCACTGGCGCCGCCGAGCGCGAGCTGCGAGCCGCCGTTGAATCCGAACCACCCCATCCAGAGGATGAAGACGCCGAGCGTCACGATCGGCACGTTGGACGGCGGCGTCGCCTTGACACTGCCGTCGTCGCGGAACTTGCCGCGCCTGGCCCCGACCAGGATGATGCCCGCCAGGGCCGCCCATCCTCCGGTCGAGTGGACGATCGTCGAGCCGGCGAAGTCCTGGAAGCCGAGTTCGGCGAGCCAGCCGCCGCCCCAGGTCCAGGCGCCGACGATCGGGTAGAGAACCGCCGTCAGCACGGCGGTGAAGATGAGGAAGGACCAGAGCTTGACGCGCTCGGCAAGAGCCCCCGACACGATCGATGCCGTCGTGGCCACGAACGTCATCTGGAAGAACCAGCTCGACATCTCCGAGTACCCGCTTCCGATGACGGCAGCCGCCTTGTCGGCATCTCCACCAAGGAAGGCCATCTCGTCCGCGGAAGCCTCGAACAGCGGTGTGATCGAACCGATCCAGCCGCTGACATCGACGTACATCAGGTTGTAGCCGATGAAGTAGTAGGCAATGCCGGCGATCGAGTAGAGGCCGATGTTCTTCATGCAGATGACGGACGCGTTCTTGGTCCGCACCGAACCGGCCTCGAGCATCGTGAAGCCGGCGCACATCCACATGATGAACGCGCCCCACACCAGGAAGGCGTACGTGTTGAAGACGTAGGTGACTTCTCCGGATACCTGGGCGCCCGCCGCGGACGCCACGAGAAGCAGCAAACCGCCGGCGAGAAGCACCTTGAGAACGGTCGATCGTGACGAAAGCGGCTCGAACTGGGGCTTCATTCGTTTCCTCCGGCTAGTGGTGGAGGCCCCGCCCCCTCTTGCGAGGGCGTCGACGACGCGTGACCAGGTTCTTCGTTCACGGCCCCAGGACGGTACGGTCAGGGACCGCGCCCGGGACAGGAGCATTGTAGCGCCAGTCCCGAGGAGTCCTGGAGTGCCGTACTAGTCGGCGCGCTTGTACAGAACACCCAGGACCGTGCCGCCGATGCCGAGGGAAATGATGTCGATGGCCAGCCACGTCCAGGCGACGTGGTAGGGAAAGTCGTTGACCACCAGGGTCAGGTAGAACTGGTGGAAGCCGACGACAGCGCCCAGGAGGATCCCGAAGTGGAGGCCACCCCTGGCGCCCTGCTGCCAGGACTGGCGGCTGGACGCGAAGAGCACGCTCGCCGCAACGCCGATCGTCAGGGCCACGACCAGGAACCACACGATCTGCATGGCCATGCTGTCGGGTTCTTGCACGAAGGCGGGCTGATCGACGTACATGCCGCCGAAGACCAGGCCGTGCAGCACGAAGTTGACGATGTTCTGAACGAAACCAGCCCCCAGGCCGGCACCGACTGCTCTACCCCAGTTCATCCGTTGTCTCCTCTTGAACACAAGCGCCGCAGGCACGACGCGATGTCAGAACGGTGACCTTCTTCCCCTAAACCAGGATCTCCTCCACTACCCGGCCATGGACGTCCGTCAATCGGAAGTCCCGACCACTGTAGCGGTAGACGAGGCGCTCATGGTCGATCCCGAGCTGCTGCAGGATCGTAGCGTTCAGGTCGTGGATGTGGACGCCGCCCGACAGGATGTTGTAGCAGTGTTCGTCCGTCTCGCCGTGCGTCTTCCCCGGTTCGATGCCGGCGCCCGCCATCCACACCGTGTAGCAGCGGCCGTGGTGGTCGCGGCCGTAGTTGTCCTCGGCCAGCGTGCCCTGGCAGTACACGGTGCGCCCGAACTCACCGCCCCAGACGACCAGGGTGTCTTCCAGCAGCCCCCGCTGCTCCAGGTCCGTGACCAACGCCGCCGACGCCCGGTCCACGTCGCCGCACTGCAGCCGGATGTCGCTCGGCAGGTCGCCGTGGTGGTCCCAGCCGCGATGGTAGAGCTGAATGAAGCGGACGTCGCGCTCCGCCAACCGACGCGCCAGCAGGCAGTTCGCGGCGTAGCTGCCCGGGATGCGCGCGTCCTCGCCGTACAGGTCAAACGTGCTCTGCGGTTCGTGCGACGTGTCGACCAGCTCGGGTACCGAAGCCTGCATCCGGTACGCCATCTCGTACTGCGCGATGCGGGCGGTGATCTCCGGATCGCCGAACTCCTCGTGGTGCTGCTCGTTCAGCCTCGCCACGGCGTCCAGCATGCGCCGCCGAACGCCGCGGTCGATTCCCGGCGGATCGGACAGGTAGAGAACCGGGTCTTCCGCCGCCCGCAGGTTGACACCCTGGTGCTCCGAGGGCAGAAAACCGGCGCCCCAGAGCCGCTGAAACAGGGCCTGGGACTCACGCTTCGCGCTGCCCTGGGAGATCAGCACGATGAAGGCCGGCAGGTCATTGTTCTCCGAACCGATGCCGTAGCTCAACCAGGCGCCCAGGCTGGGTCGACCGGGCTGCTGGTGTCCCGTCTGCAGATAGGTGATGCCCGGGTCGTGGTTGATCGCCTCGGTATGCACCGCCTTGAGAAAGCAGAGCTTGTCCACGATCCCCGCCGTATGGGGCATCAGCTCGCTGACCCAGGCGCCGCTCTCGCCGTGCTGCGCGAACCCGAACATCGAGGCCGTGATCGGGAAGGACTCCTGATTCGCCGTCATGCCGGTAACGCGCTGATCGCCTCGCACGGAGGCCGGCAACTCCTCGCCGTGCCACTCGGCCAGACGGGGCTTGTTGTCGAAGAGATCGATCTGGGACGGCGCGCCGGACTGAAACAGGTAGATCACCCGCTTCGCCTTGGCCGGGAAGTGGGTGCCGCCGAGCGCGCCCAGCGCCTTTGCCGCCTCGCTGCGGGCCGCCCACGAAGGCCCCGGGTCGAGCAGTGAAGAGAGCGCCGCGACGCCGATGCCCGTGCTCGCCAGGCCGAAGAACTGTCGCCGGCTGACGCCGAGCGCAAAGTCGGCCTGGGGATTCGCACCCGTTCGCGGGTCGCAGGCGCCGCAGAAGGAGTCGGTCTTCTTTCCGTTCATCGTCTGGTCACCGCCTCGTCCAGGTTCAGCACCGCGCTCGCGGCCACGCTCCAGGCCGCGAGTTCGGCGCCAGGCAAACTCTCGTCGACGGGCCACTCGCCGACGTTCAGCAACGCTTCGGCCGCCGCCGGATCCCGTTCGTAGCGCGGCCTCAGATCCGCGACGAGATCGAACATCGCCTCTTGCTCCACGGCCGTCGCCGGACGCGCCAGCACCCGGCGGAAGAGCCCGTCGATCAGACTCGCATCGCCGGCGTCGGCCGGCGCCGCGGCGGCGTTCTCCGCAAGCAGGTCTTCCGCCAGAACGCGCGCCGCCTCGACGAACTGGGGATCGTTCATCAGCACCAGGGCCTGCAGCGGCGTGTTGGAGCGGGACCTCTCCACTACGCACGTCTCCCGGTTCGGCGCGTCGAACACCAGCATGTTCGGCGGCGGCACGGTCCGCTTCCAGAAGGTATACAGGCTGCGCCGGTAGAGCGCCTCGCCGTGGTCCTGCTCGAAGACGCTGGCGCTGCTCTCGTAGCCGATCTCCCGCCACAGACCGGGCGGCTGATAGGGCTTGACGCTCGGGCCGCCGAGCCTCTCGACCAGAAGGCCGGAAACGGCCAGCGCCCCGTCCCGGATCACCTCCGCGTCGAGGCGGAAGCGGGACGCGCGCGCCAGCAGCCGGTTCTCCGGGTCGAGTGCGATGAGTTCCGGGCTCGCCCTGGAACTCTGGCGATAAGTCGAGGACAGCACGATCATCTTCTGGAGCGCCTTCAGATCCCACTCCTGCCGGACCAGTTCGGTCGCCAGCCAGTCGAGCAGCTCCGGGTGGGACGGCCACGCGCCCTGGGCGCCGAAGTCGCCGGCCGTCGCCACCAGGCCGCGAGCGAAGAACTTCCTCCAGACGCGATTCGCCGTCACACGCGCGGTGAGCGGATGATCTCCGCTGACCAGCCAGCGCGCCAGGCCGAGCCGGTTCTTCGGGAGGTCTTCCGGGATCGGCGGCAGCACCGCCGGGACGGCCGCGTCGACTTCGTCCAACTGCTGGTCGTACTCGCCGCGACGCAACACGAAGGTTGGCCGCGGATCGTCCATCTCGCGCATGACCATCGTCGTCGGCACGGCGGCCTCGATCTCACGGAGACGCTCCGAGAGCGCGGCGTAGCGCGTCTCATGCACCAGCCACGGAGACCAGTAGCCCCGTCGGAAGCGATGGCGGATCGTCGTCGCCTGCTCCCCGGTCCGTTGATCCACGGGCAGCCCGACCAGGTACTCGACATCCCGGTACGCCGTCACGAGACCGCCGTACGGTGGCGGCAGCTGCTTCGGCTCCAGCACCTGAAGCGCCACCTCGGGCGCGTCGGATACCGACAGCCGGAAACGGCGCATCGTCTTGTACTGATAGGTCGACTCCTGCCGCAGCACGATCCGCAGCCGGACGCCAAAGGCCGAGCCCGGCGCCGCCTCGGCCGCCTCGGGCGTCCGAGCCCGAGCCGCCCGGAACACGGCCGTCCGGGCGGTGGCCCGGGTCATGTAGCCGGCGCCCCAGCCGGTCCCAGGATCGCCGTCCACCGCCAGTTCGAGTGCCATGGACGGCGTCGCGTAGTCGGCGTAGCCAGCAGCCAGATCCAGGGCGCCGGACGGTCCCCCATCGAGCGGCGTCACCTCGACCTCGACCTCGGTCAACACGAAACTCCCGTCCTCGGCCCGGCCAATCCCGAGCGACGGATCGGACCGATCCCGAAGCGCCTCCAGCCGCAACGCGCCGACGTGGTCAAGGTCGGTCTCGGCCTCGATCACATAGACGTCGGTCACGGGATTCTCACCGGACACTTCGATCGAGCCGTCATCGAGAACGGTCATACGGGCCCCAGCGGTGGACTCGAGCGAAACCGGCACCAGCGGCCGCCACCTCTCGCCCAGCCGGCGGTCCCACTCCTGCTGCCACGCGGCCTGCGCCGTGACGGCTTCTCCGTTCGCATCGTCGAGGAGCGCATCGAGCGGCGCAAGTTCCTCCCGAATCTCCCGAAGCAACGCGCGCTGGCCCGGGTCGGGCGCCTGGATCTTCGGCTCCGCATTGCCCTGGTTGCCATCGAGACCGGCCTCGTCGACCGTGTTGAAGAAGGCGGCGAGCTGGTAGTACTCACGCTGGCTGATCGGATCGAACTTGTGGTCGTGGCACTTGGCGCAGCCGGCGGTCAGCCCCATCCAGACCGTGGCCGTCGTGTCCGTGCGGTCGAAGACGTACTGGACGCGGTACTCCTCCGGAATCGCGCCGCCCTCGTTGTTGATCATGTGGTTGCGGTGGAAGCCGGTGGCAAGCAACTGCTCCGGACCCGGATCCGCCAGCAGGTCGCCGGCGAGCTGATCGACCGTGAATTCGTCGAAGGGCTGGTTGCGGTTGAACGCGTCGATCACCCAGTCGCGCCAGCGCCACATCGACCGCTCGAGGTCCCGGTGGTAGCCGTTCGTGTCGGCGTAGCGGGCGGCGTCCAGCCAGAAACGCGCCATGTGCTCCCCGTAGCGCTCGGAGGCGAGCAGCCGGTCCACCAGACGCTCGTAGGCGTCCGGCGAGGTGTCGGCCAGGAAGGCCTCCACCTCGCCCGGCGTCGGCGGCAGCCCGGTCAGATCGAGCGACAGGCGTCGTACCAGTGTGCGGCGGGCCGCCTCAGGCGCGGGCGCAAGCCCCTCGCTCTCCAGCCGGGCGAGAACGAAGCGATCGAGATCGCCGCGGACCCAATCAGGGTCCGCCACCGGCGGCGGGTCGGGACGCCGCGGCGGCCGGTACGCCCAGTGATCCTCGAACTCCGCTCCTTGCAGAATGAACCGGCCCAGGGTCTCGATCTCACGGTCGGACAACGTCGAGTCCGCGTGAGGCGGCGGCATGCGATCGAGAGGATCGACTGCCGCGATCCGCTGGAACAACTGACTCTCGTCCAGGCTGCCGGGCACCAAGGCACGACGCCCCGAGGAAAGAACACCCAGCGCCGACTCGCCCTGGTCGAGCCGCAGGCCCACCTGACGCACGGCCGCGTCCGGGCCGTGACACTCGTAGCAGTGGTCCGAAAGGATCGGCCGGACGTCTCGATTGAAGGAGAGAGGCGCGCCCGGACCCGCGATGTCGTGCTCCACGGGCGGAACTTCACGCGCCGCGACGCCAACTCCCCCAACCTCTTCCTCATCCGCCAGAGGCCACTCCGCACCGGCATCGATCCACGCCTCGAGCAGCGCCCGCTCCGCCTCCTCGAGCGCCCGCGGCGGCGGCATCTCCAGTTCGTCCTCGCGCCGAATCGCAGCCACGAGCAAGCTCGCCTCCACATCTCCAGGCACGATCGCCGCGCCCCGACCACCCCCGATCAACATCGCCGGCCGCGAATCGAGCCGCAGATTCCCCCGCTGCCTCAGAGGCCCGTGACAGGCGAAACACCGGCTCTTCAACACCGGCAGGACTTCCGACTCGAAGTCCGGAAGCGTCGCGGCTTTGGCGAGTCCCCCACCGCCTGCAAGCAAACCCAAGCCCATCAGCATCGCACCCGCGACCCTGCTGACTCTTGTGTCCATACGTATCAACCGCTCCGGAACCCAATCCTCTTTCTGGATTCCGAGGATGTTACCGCGCCGCAGGTCCGCCACGTCGAAGCCGTTCAGCCCGGTCTGGGTTGGAGGAGAGGGTCCCAGCGAGGCTGTCGGCAAGCGACGCCTGACGCCATCCCATCGTCCGGCGCCCAACCGGAGCGCAGCCGACCGCAGCGAGCGCCGACCCTCCATTCATCCGGAAAGCGCTCGCGTCCGCCGGGACCCTCTCCTCCAACCCAGACCGGGCGGGTGAGGCAGACGCTTCCGGCGGTACACTGCCGGCCCCATGGACTTCGGCGTCTGCGTCGCCAGCAAGATCGACGACATCGGCTACATCGAGAGGGCGGAAGCGCTCGGGTACAGCCATGCGTGGATCGCCGACAGCCAGATGATCTGGTCGGACTGCTACGCGGTGCTGGCGCTGGCGGCGGAGCGGACCAGCCGGATCAGGCTCGGAACCGGCGTCGCGATCACCGGCACACGGATCGCGCCGGTGACGGCGCACAGCATCGCGACGATCAACCGGATCGCTCCGGGCCGTACCTTCCTCGGCATCGGCGCCGGCAACACGGCGCTCCGACTGATGGGGCACCGCCCGGTCGGCGTCAAGGAGTTCGGCGAGTACCTGCGCGTGGTGCGGGCGCTGCTCGACGGCCGGGAGGTCGACTTCGCCTTCCGCGGGCGCACCGAGCCGCTACGCTTCCTGATGGAGGAACAGGGCTTCATCGCCACCGAGCCGCGCATCCCGATGTACGTCTCCGGCTTCGGTCCCAAGAGCCAGGGCCTGGCCGGCGAGGTCGGCGACGGCCTGGTCATGTCGATTCCGCCGAACGCCTCTCTGTTCGACCGCGCGATCGAGAACTGCCGCCGCGGCGCCGAGGCCGCCGGCCGGGACTTCGACGCCGACAGCTTCTACACCTGCTCGCTCACGACAGCCGTGATTCTGGAGCCCGGCGAGGATCTCACGTCGCCGCGCGTGATCGAAGAGTGCGGCCCGTTCGTGCTCTCCGGCCTGCACTACCTGTACGACCAGCAGCACCAGTTCGACCGCGAGCCGCCGCCGCACGTGCGGCCGGTCTGGGACGAGTACCGCGCGCTCGTCGAGCAGACGCCGGCGAGAGGGAGACACCTGCGCGTCCACGCCGGCCACTGCACGTACTCCCTGCCGGAAGAAGAGAGGTTCGTCACCCCTGATCTCATCCGCGCTTCCTGCCTTGCGGGTACGGCTGAGGAGGTACGGGAACAGGTCCGCACTCTCGCCGACGCCGGTCTCGACCAGCTCATGCTGCTGCCCTCCCTCGCCAGCCAGGAACGGGTCGTTCAGCAGTTCCACGACGAGGTCATGGTCCGCCTGTAGCGAACGGTCGCTACGATCGTCTGATGCTCCTGCTGGTCCTTCCCTGGGACGCCGAGGCCGACGCGTCCGCCGAGTGGTGGTACCTCCGTCGCTGGCTCGCCTCTGAGGCGCGCGCCGTCTTCGGCGAAGTCGACGTCGTTTCCGAGCTGCCGGCCAGGCCGCCCGATGATGCGGAAGCAATCCTCGTCCTGAGGTCCTGCCGTGTCCTGATCGGCCGCGCGTCCCTTCGCAGAATGCGAGAAGCACTCGCGGCGAACGGCCGTGACGGCGTCAACGGCGCCGTCTACGCCACCGACCTGACGACAACCGGCCCGGAAGCAAGCAGCGACCTCTTCACGCTGGCGGACTTCGAACAGGCCGAGACCGCATGGCTGGCCGCCGACTCCACGAACGCGGCCGGGCTACCTTCCAGCGAAGGGACCTCTCCCGCCGCGCTGCTGTCGACCGCGGCCGCTGCACGG
This sequence comes from Holophagales bacterium, assembly GCA_009843505.1. GTDB lineage: Bacteria > Acidobacteriota > Thermoanaerobaculia > Multivoradales > Multivoraceae > Multivorans > Multivorans azotirespirans. The sequence goes on from VYDI01000034.1 coordinate 192,299, forward strand.
TTGGCCGCGGGTGAGGGGATACCCGGTCCGCGCGCCGGTCTCTGCTACGAGTTCATCGACTACTACGGCGGCGAACGTGCCGATGTCCTGCCGCTCCTGCCCCCGCATCTCGGGGCCGAGTCTTCCGTCCTGGAGGTCGGCTGCGGCCGCGGGGCGACGGCGGCCCTGATCAAGGAGCGCTTCGGCTGCCGGACCGTCGGCATCGAACTGAATCCCGAAGCGGCGCTCGCAGCCGAGAGCCGGCTAGACCGGGTGATCCGGGGTGACGTCCAAACCGTGGAACCCGCCGAGACCTTCGACGCGATCGTCGCCTTCGAGCTCTTCGAACACCTCACCGACGGTCAGGCGTTCCTGGAACGAGCCGCCGGCTGGCTCCGTCCTGGCGGACGGATGGTCTTCTCCGTGCCCAACGTCGGCCACTACTCGGTGGTCGAGGACCTGATCTCCGGGCGGTGGGACTACATCCCCATGGGACTCCTCTGCGCCACCCACGTTCGGTTCTTCACCCGTCGTACGCTCGAGGACTGGCTCCACGCGGCCGGCTTCGACCGCTACCGGATCGACGCCCAGACCACTCCCCTGCCAGCGCGCATCGACGCGCTCCCCGAGTCGCTTACACCCGACCGCGAGAGCCTGACCACGGCCGGCTTCTACGTCACGATCTTCGGCTGAGCCGCGGGCTGCCGCCTCACCGGGTCGACGCCGAACGCCCGCATCAGCGCTTCGCCGGTGCGGCGTTCCGTGTACGTTTCGGCGATCGCCCGCCCCGCCATGCCGAGCCGCCACCGCAGGTCGCGATCGCGCCACAGGCATTCCACCGCAACTCGAAGCGCCTCCGCGTCGCCGAACGGCACCTTGATCGAGGCCCGGTCTTCGGGATCGAGGTCGCGGTGGGAGGGAATCTCCGTCAGAACGCAGGAACGGGCGCAGCCCATCGCTTCGAGCGCGAGCAGGCCGAAGCCTTCGAGCGGCGACGACGGTCCGATGCACAGGTCGACGCTCCGGATCAGCGCAGGAACCTCGCCGGGTGGAACGTGACGGCGCCGCTCCGCTTCAGGCCAGAAGGAGATTTCCTCCGCGTCCGCGTCCAGCGACAGGCGCACCAGGTCGAGACGGCGACCGCTCCGCTCGAACAGCGGCCGCAGTGCCCGCAGGCACCAGGCGACTCCCTTGACTTCGAGACCCCAGTGGCCGCTGACGAGTACGCGCAGCCGGCCATCATCTTCTCGTTCCTCCTTCGGGGGCCGGAACAGGTCCGGTTCGAAGGGCTGTGGAATCCAGTGGGCCTCAACACCGTGGCGATCGCGAAGAGTGCGCACGAGATGCGGGGACACGACGAGCTTGCGGGCCGGCAACTCGTACGCCGCCAGCATCGCATCGCGCTCGGCGCGAGGCAGCGTGTCGTGGGCCGGCTCGTAGCCCTGGCACAGGTGACACGCCAGACGCTCGGCGATCTCGACCGCCGGAGCGACCGTAGGCGCCAACGTCCCCACCGCTACCTCGACCCGCGGCAGCGATCGTCGATCGAGGGCCCGAACCTGCCGGTAGAAGGCATCCGCCCCGTCGAACCAGTTCGGGCACGGATCCGGCGAGTGGACGGTCGCGTCGACTCCGAGGCCCCGGAGCGCCCGGGCATGCTGCAACACCACCTTGACGCCGCCGTAGAGGGCGGCGCCCGGCAGCAGGTAGGCGACTCTCAGGCGACGATCCCCAGGGGCGGCCGCGTCCGGTAGGCGCCGCGGGTGAAGTCGGGGAACTCGACCGGCTCGCTGCCCCGGGCGACCGAGAGTTCGCTCAACTCGACCGGCGCCGATAGCGCCGCCGCGTCGTAGACGTCCATGTCGGTGGGCGTGCCCTCGAGCAGACAGCGGACCAGCCGGTAGTCCTCGAGGTAGTCCATGCCGCCGTGGCCGGCGCCCTCGGCATCGCCGGACCGCTCCGCCCACAACGGATGCTCGAAGCGCTCCCGGTAGGGCTCGACATCGCTCCACTCGTGCCCCTCGGCCTCGCCTTCGATGAAGATCCGGTCCGGAAACCCCGCGAATACGCCGCGGGTACCCTGCACCAGGTTGAGCCGGCTGTACGGCCTGGGCGTCGTCGTGTCGTGCTGCAGCAGGATGCTGCGCCCGCGCCGCGTCCGGATCAGGCTCGAGTTCATGTCACCCAGGGCGTAGCGAACCCTGGCCCGCGGATCGTCGGCGCCGAACCGTTCCGCCGCGTAGAGCGCCAGCCCCTTGGCCGGGCTCGACAGTGAGACGAGGTAGTCGAAGCAGTCGCCCCGGTTGATGTCCATGCATTGCGCCACCGGTCCCAGCCCGTGGGTCGGGTAGAGGTTGGCGTTGCGTTCCACCGAGTGCTGCAGGCGCCACAGCCCCTCGTTGCGGTCCGAGAACTTGATCGACCGCAGGTCGTGAATGTAGGCCGCTTCGCCGTGAAGAAGGTCTCCCAGCAGGCCCTGGCGCACCATGTTCAGCACCATCATCTCGCTGCGGCCGTAGTTGCAGTTCTCCATCATCACGCAGTGCCGCGCGGTGCGCTCGGCGGTCTCGACCAGGCGCCAGCAGCCCTCGAGGGTGATCGCGGCCGGCACCTCGACCGCGGTGTGCTTCCCGGTTTCCATCGCCTCGACGCAGACGGGAACGTGCCACCGCCAGGGGGTCGAGTTGAACACGAGGTCAACGTCGTCGCGCTCGCACAGGCGCTTGAAGTCGGTAGCGCCCCGGGTGTAGAGCTCGGGCGGCTCGTTGTCCGCGTCGACGATCCACGAGGCCACCTCCTCGGCGCGAGGCTCGTCGATGTCGCAGACCGCCACGAGATCGACCCCCTCGATGCGAAGGAAGTTGCGGACGTGGCCGCCGCCCTGAAGGCCGACGCCGACGAAACCGATCCGCACCCGCTCGAGCGGCGGAGCGGCGAAGCCCGCCCGGTATGCCTCGAGCGCCCCTTTTTCCGGCTGCCCCGCGGCGGCGTCTTCGTCAGCTTCCTGACTCGCCGCGGCGTGGGCGCCAAGTGCGGCGGACGCCGCCGAAGGTCCTACCCAGGCCGCCTTCAACAGCTCGCGGCGGCCCCACAGGGGTGTCCACGCGCTCATGCTTCAGAGCGTACACCCAGCGCGGCCTGGAGCCAGCGCGAGGAGCCGGCCTCGCGACCGGTGCGTCTACCTTCTCCTAGCGCCCCGAAACGCCTCGCAGGCTCGGTGTTTCGGCCCATCCCGTCCGCACGGCGGAGCCTGCGCCCCGAAGTTGCTTCGCTGCGTTCTGCGGCGCGGGCTCCTAGAAGTCGAAGAAGTCGTCGTCGCTGCCGGTGAGGTAGGACGCCTCCTCGTCGAGCCAGGCCTGGAACTCCTCCTCGGTGTGCACGGTCAGGAAGCCGCGCATCGAGTAGTGGCTGTTGCCGCAGAGTTGGGCGCAGGCGATCTCGTAGACGTAGTCCGGGTTTCCGGTCTCTTCGCGGATCTGGGCGGTGGTCTTGGTGGGAACGAACCAGACCGGAATCGAAATGCCCGGGATCGTGTCCTGCTTGATCCGCATGTTCGGCAGGTTGAAGCTGTGGATCACGTCCTTCGACGACAGATGGATGATAGCCGCCTTGTCGACCGGCAAGTGCAACTGGTTCACCGTCCAGATGTCGTCGGCGCCGGCCTCGCTGTCACGATCGAGGCCGATCGGATTGGTCGCTTCGTCTATCAGCGACAGGTCCTGCGTGCCGAACTCGCCATCAGCCCCCGGGTACCAGACGTTCCACGCGAACTGCTGCGCCACGATCCGCACGACCGTCGATTCGGACTCCGGCGGCACTTCGTCGACACGTTCCGCCCACATCGGGATCGAGAAGCCGAGCAGGAGAATCCCCTCCGCGATCGCCACGGCGACCTCCCCATAGGTGCTCATCTTGCTCTTGACGCCGACGTAGTCCGCCTTCGGGTTGCGGCTGGCGCGGAAGCGCATCAGCACGTACACGAAGAACACGCCCCAGACGATGAAGAGCGCGAGCATCAGGTAATGCACCGCGTCGATCATGTTGTCGATCCGGCCGGCGTGCTCCGACGCCGCGGCCGGGAACATGGCATCCATCATGACTTGACAGGCTCCTCAACGGTGCTCCACCAGGGCGGCACCGGGTCGGTTCGCAGACGCCGGGCGCGGCGCCGGAGATAGAGAAAGAAGAGGACGAAGGCTCCCTGCATCACGAAGACCGCCGCCAGCAGAAACCAGACGCCGGCTCGGGCCGCGTCGATCATCGTGCCTTCGGCAGCCCCGTAGCAGACCGAGCAGGCCCAGGCCGCCGGTTCGGAGGCGAAGAGCGAGACAACAACGGCAACGGGAATCGTGCGGAACAGCTTGCGGCGGCGAGCCCACTCCTCCTCCGGCGTCGTGATCTTCCGCCAGAACCAGACGCCGTACCAGACGAGCGCCGCCGCGACCGCGAAGGACAGGACGGCGCCTACCGCGTACGCGCTCCCTTGAGCCAGACACCAGCCGCCGAAGAACAGCGCCAGGAGAACGGCGCTGCCGACGAAGACGATGTGAATGACCTTCAGGTTCATGACTCGATCAGCGGGCTGTCAGTGCGGCTCGTGCGCCTCGACTTCGGCGAACTCTCCTACCTGGTCCGTTACCGAGGTCAGGAGCGGCAACGCCATCAGGGCTATGAAGAACGCCACCGTGAGCGCCAGCGTCCAGTAGATGATCCGCTTCTCGTCGATCAGGTGCATGAAGAAGCAGGCGACCAGGGACGCCTTGACGCTGGCGATGAACAGGCCGATGGTGAGGGCCACCGGCACCGAAACGTCCAGGTAGTACGCGCCAACCGTGGCGGCGGTGCCCACCATCAGGGCGCCGAACACCAGGAAGTAGACGCGGACCTGCTTGTCGATATCGACGTGTTCACTCATGGAATGCGACTCGCTCCAGGGTTGACCAGAGATTCAGGGCGGCAGGCGTCCGCTACAGCAGGTAGAAGACGGGGAAGAGGAAGATCCACACCAGATCGACGAAGTGCCAGAACAGGCCCGAGTGCTCCACCCTGTCGGTCAGCCACTGCCGGTTCGTGTGGAACACCTTCGACCCCGGCCCGGTGAAGTAGGCGTTCCAGGCCATGCCGCCGATCACGTGCAGGGCGTGGAGCCCGGTCATCGCGAAGTAGATGGCGAGGAAGGTGCTCGACTCCGGGTAGTGATGGTGCTCGAACTTCGCCGTGTACTCGAAGTACTTGATGACCAGGAAGATGCCGCCGCAGCCGACGGTCATCCAGCCGAACAGCTTGAACCGGCCCAGTTGCCCGCGCATCAGCGACGCCCAGGCCATGACCATCGTCAGACTGGAGGCGATCAGCACCGCGGTGTTGAGCGTCGCGAGAGGGATGTTGAGCTCCGCCTCGGCCTGCATCGCGGCCCAGTTGCCGTCCGACCCGATGCGCAGCATGATGAACGTGGCGAACAGCGCCCCGAACAGCATGACCTCCGACGTCAGGAACAGCCAGATCCCGATCTTGCCGTTGTTGAGACCCGTTTCGGGGTGAGCCTCTACCGTGTAGGGGATTTCCATCTCTTGAGGTCCTCGAACGGTCAGGTTGAGGCCGGTTCGGCCTGTGGGACATAGTCCCTGTCGCTACCCGGGACGCTGTACTCGTACGGCCCGCGTACGACCTCGATCGGCTGGTCGAAGTTGCCGTGCGGGGCCGGCGACGGCGCCAGCCACTCGACGGTGGTCGAGTTCCAGGGATTGCGTCCGGCCTTCTCGCCGTTGCGGATGCTCATGAAGAAGTTGATGATGAACGGAATCTGGGCCAGCGCCAGACACCAGGCCGAAACCGACATCATCCGGTTCAGCCCGGCGACCTCGCCCGCGAAGTCGTAGCTGATGCCGCCGTCCGCGAGACGTCGCGAAACGCCGTTCAGGCCCTGAATCATCATGGGGAAGAACACCCCGTTCATGAAGACGAGCGAGGGCCAGAAGTGAAGTTTGCCCAGGAACTCGTTCATCTTGCGCCCCGTCACCTTGGGGAACCAGTAGTAGACGCCGGCGAACAGCGCGAACAGGGTTCCGGGCGCCACCACGTAGTGGAAGTGGCCGATCACGTAGTAGGTGTCGTGGAGCGGAATGTCCGCCGCCGAGAGACCAAGGGGCAGCCCGGTCAGTCCTCCGATGCCGAACATCGGCAGGAAGCCGAGCGCGAACAGCATCGGCGTGTTGTAGCGGATCGAACCGCCCCATAGCGAGATGAACAGCGCGCTCAGAATGATGACCGACGGGATCGAGATGATCATCGTCGTCGTCTGGAAGAAGGTGGACATCACCGAACCCATGCCGGTGATGAACATGTGGTGCGCCCAGACGATGAAGCTCATGAAGCCGAGGAAGATCAGCGAGTAGACCATCGAGCGGTAGCCCCAGAGCGGCTTGCGCGAGTTGTTCGCGATCACCTCGGCGACAATCCCCATCGCCGGCAGGATGAGCACGTAGACCTCCGGGTGGGCCAGGAACCAGAACAGGTGCTGCCAGAGCAGCGGGCTGCCGCCTCCGCTCCGGTCGAGCACCTCGCCGCCGACCACCAGCCCTTCCGGAATGAAGAAGCTCGTGTTCGCGACCCGGTCCATCAACTGCAGCACGCCCGCGGCCTCGAGCGGCGGGAAGGCCAGCAGCAGGAGGAAGGCGGTCACGATCTGCGCCCAGCAGAAGAACGGCAGACGCATCCAGGTCATCCCCGGCGCGCGGAGCTGAACCGCCGTGGTGATGAAGTTGATCGCGCCCAGCAGGGACGAGGTGATCAGGAAGATCATCCCGATCAGCCAGGCGGTCTGGCCGTTCAGCGCGATGTCGGCCAGCGGCGAGTAGGAGGTCCAGCCGTTGCCCGCGGCGCCGTTCGGCAGGAAGAAGCTGGCGAACATGGTCACGCCGCCCATGAACAGGCACCAGTAGCTGATCATGTTGATCCGCGGGAAGGCCATGTCCGGGGCGCCGAGCTGCAGCGGCATGACGAAGTTGCCGAAGCCGCCGACCGCCAGCGGTACGACGCCCAGGAACACCATGATCGTGCCGTGCATCGCGCCGAGCTCGTTGTAGAAGTCCGGCAGCATGATGCCGCCGGGCGCCCGGTTGTCGCCAAGGAGCGAGCCGATGAAGGGGATCGGTTCATTCGGGTAGGCGAGGTTCCAGCGCATCAGCATCATCAGGACGAACCCGAAGAAGAGGAACGCCAGACCCGTGACCGAGTACTGGACGCCGATCACCTTGTGATCGGTCGAGAAGATGTACTTCCGCCAGAAGCTCTGCTCGTGATGATGCTCGTCGTGTGCAGGTGAAGCGTGAACGGGCTCCGCCATGGACGCCGCTCCTTTCTAGCTACTTGCTGGGGTTCCTCGTCTACTCCGGCTTGAACACGAAGTTCACCGTCGCCTCGCCGCTGGCGCCGACCTCGACGGTCTCGGAGTAGATCCTGAACCTCTCGAACTCATGCCGGGCCTCGATCGTGTAGGTGCCGGCCGGGACGTTCTCGATGCGGAAGGAGCCGTCGGCGCCCGACACAGCGTAGAACGGATGATCGACGACCGTCACCCAGGACGTCATCCACGGATGGACATCGCACTTGATCCGGAACCGCTCCGTCTTGTCGAAGCTGTAGTCGGCCTCGGTCACGCTGGCCGGCATCGCCCGGTTGAACGGGGGATTGTCCTTGGACAGCGAGTGGACGTTGTGCAGCAGGCCGTCCGAGTTCTTCACCTTGAACTGCTGCCCGACCTGGATGCCCATGACGCGTGGCGTGTAGATGCAGCCGTTCTGGTCCATGACCACCGGCTGCGAAGGCGTGTCGAACGACTTCCCGTCCAGGCCCTCGGTAATCACCAGGAAGACGTTGGCGAAGGCACCGCCATCCCCGATCATGAAGGTCTGGTCGAGGACCGTGCCACTGTGCTTCTCGGCGCATTTCGGGTCCGCGTCCATCCTCATCGGGCGTTGCGGGGGCGTCCGGCCTTCGTACGTGACTTTGCCGACAATCGTGCCGCCGAGCGCAACCGAGGAGGAAGCCAGGGCGAAGGCGAGAAGAACGGCACAGACGCGAATCGTCTGCTTCGGAATCATGTCGATGCTCCTTGACGGGAGAGGTGTTGCAAGAGGTCCTGAGACGGTGCGCAGCGTAGCAAGGACCGGCGGGTGGAACAAGGCGAACGGCTGACGGACGGGGAGGGCCCTGAACGTCTCAGATGTTCTCGAAGGCCAGCGACTCGACCAGCCGCGGATCGCGGGACGGCACCAGCGAGCCGCGGCCCAGCAGCCAGCCCGCGGTTGCCAGGAACACGCCGCCAACGCCGAGCAGGGAGGTCAGGTCGAGCAGGGAGAACGTCATCTCCCGGTGCAGGTTCGGCATGACCAGCCAGAACACGTCCCAGAGGTGCATGGCCAGCATCCAGAGGGCGCCGATCAGCAGCAGGCTGCGATTCCGCTTGATCGTCCGGGGCATGAGGAAGAAGAACGGGACGGCGAAGTGGCCGATGGCCAGCAGCAAGGTGGCCGGGCGCCAGGCCGCCGGATTGTCGGCCGTGCCGTGCAGCCGGCTCAGGAACCAGTTGGTCTCCTCCGGGATGTTCGCGTACCAGATCAGGAAGAACTGACTGAAAGCGATGTAGGCCCAGAACACCGTGAAGGCGAACAGCAGCTTGCCGAGATCGTGGAAGTGCTCGCCGGTGACCACGCCCCGGAAGTGGCCCGACCGTTCGAATGCCAGGGTGAGGACCGTAAGCGCGGCAAACGCCGAGACGACCGTACCGGCGAAGAAGTAGACGCCGAACATCGTCGAGTACCAGTGCGGCTCCAGCGACATGAGCCAGTCGAAACCGGCAAACGTGAGCGTCACCGCGAACAGGGCGACGGCAACGGGGCTGAATCGCGCCATGCGGCGCGAGAGCGCCTCGTCGCCGCTGTCGTCCTGCCGCCGCGACGCGTTCCGGAAGTAGAGCGCCAGTCCGCTCCAGACCACGAAGTAGATAACCGTCCGAATCCAGAAGCCGGTCTCGTTGAGCCACGGTTCCTTGACCTGCAGCAACCGGTCGTGCGCCACCGCGTCGGCGTGGGTCCAGTGGAACAGGTCGTACATGCCCAGGGCCACGACCGGAACGAACAGGACCGCCAGCACCGGCACCGTGCAGGCGAGGTTCTCGGCCAGGCGGCGCACCACGACGCCCCATCCGGCCTTCGTCGCGTGGTGAATCAGCACGAAGAACAGGCAGCCGAGACCGATGCAGAGGAAGAAGACGACCGCGACGAGCCAGGAGTGGAAGAACTGCTTCGTGCTCTCCTTTGAGCCCATCGCCAGCACGATCGACAGGGCCGTGAAGACGACGCCGACCAGACCCGCGATCAACGGCAGACGCGCCCAGGCGCTGCCCGGCCGGATGACCAGCTGATCGAGATGAATGATGCGCGGTCCGTGGGCCATCAAGCGGCGCCTCCCGCCTCACTGTCTTCGGCCGGATCACCGATCGGCACGTGCTCCACCTCGACGGCGCCGAGCCCGCTCAGGAACTCGGCCGTGTCCCGGTCGTCGTACTTCGGGTCCCACGCCTCGATGGCGATGAACAGGCCGTCGTCAGTGACCCTCGCGAAGTTCTTCGACCGGAACAGGGGATGGTGGTACGTGGGCAGCTTGTTGAAGGCGAACATGCCAAGCACCGCCCCCAGTGCCGCGCCGAGCACACCGAGCTCGAAGGTGACCGGCACGAACGCGGGCCAGGTGAACAGGGGCTTGCCGCTGATGACCAGCGGATAGCCCAGGATGTGGACCCAGCTCTGCAGGGCGAAGCCGAGCCCGGCGCCGGAAAGCCCCGTTGCGAGCACGAGGAACGGCAGCTTGGACGGCTTCAACCCCATCGCCTTCTCGAGACCGTGTACCGGGAACGGCGTCAGCGCGTCCCACTTCGAGTAGCCGGCGTCCCTGACCGCCTCGCAGGCCCGGTAGAGCGCCTTGGCGGTCTCGAAGCGGGCGAGCACGCCGTAGTGGCTGTAGCCCGCCGACGCTTCCGGCACGTCCAGGGTCATCAGGCCCATGTCAGGACCCTCCCCCGCCGGCCGGCGCCGCCTGCGGCGCGGGTTCCACTCCGGAGCCGGCTGGCACCACGCGCACCAGTTCCTCGCCCTGGTGCGGATCGGCCTCCGGCAGCACGGTCTTGACCTCCGCCGTCGCCACCAGCGGCAGGAACCGGGCGAACAGGCAGAACATCGTGAAGAACAGGCCGAAGCTGCCGATCAGCGAAGCGAAGTCCCAGAAGGTCGCCTGGTAGTAGTCCCAGTTCGCGGGCAGGAAGTCGCGGTGCAGCGACGAGGTGACGATGACGAAACGCTCGAACCACATGCCGATGTTGATCAGGATCGAGGAGATGAACAGCCAGCCGATGTGGTTGCGCATCTTCTTGAACCAGAACAACTGCGGCGTGAGCACGTTGCAGCTCACCATGATCCAGTACGCCCAGGCGTAGGGACCGAGGGCCCGGTTGGCGAAGGCGAACTGCTCGTAGGGGTTGCCGCTGTACCAGGCGATGAACATCTCGATGCCGTAGGCGTAACCGACCATGCACCCCGTCAGCAGCATGATCTTGGCCATGTTCTCGAGGTGGCGCATCGTGATGATGTCCTCCATCTTGAACAGGACCCGGCAGATCAGCATCAGGGTCATGACCATGGCGAAGCCTGAGAAGATCGCCCCGGCGACGAAGTACGGCGGGAAGATTGTCGTGTGCCAGCCCGGCAACTGGGCGGTGGCGAAGTCCATCGACACGACCGAGTGGACGGAGAGAACCAGCGGCGTCGCCAGACCGGCCAGCATCAGGTAGGCCCGCTCGTAGTGGAGCCAGTTCCGGTGCGAACCGCGCCAGCCGAGAGCGAAGATGCCGTAGACGATCTGCCTGATCCGCGTCTTGGCGCGGTCGCGAATCGTCGCCAGATCCGGGATCAGCCCGACGTACCAGAACATCAGGGACACCGTGCCGTAGATCGAGACCGCGAACACGTCCCAGATCAGCGGACTGCGGAAGTTGGGCCACATGTCCATCTGGTTCGGCAGCGGGAACATCCAGTACGCGACCCACACACGGCCGACGTGGATGCCGGGGAACACCAGGGCGCACATGACCGCGAAGATCGTCATCGCCTCGGCGGCGCGGTTGATCGACGTGCGCCACTTCTGCCGGAACAGGAAGAGGATCGCGGAGATCAACGTGCCGGCATGGCCGATGCCGACCCAGAAGACGAAGTTGACGATCGCGAAGCCCCAGTTGACCGGGTTGTTCAGGCCCCAGATGCCGGTACCCTCCCAGAACAGCCAGCCGATCGAAACGCCGAACAGGCCCAGCATCGCCAGCGACGGCAGGAAGAAGAACCACCAGCCGACCGGCGTCTTGCGCTCGACCGGCACCGCGACCGCTTCCGTCATGGAACGGAAGTCGTAGCCGCCGACGATCAGCGGCGCACGCCCGGCGACGGGTTCCTGAGTGTTGTCCTGACTCTGTGCCATCGAGGGCGTACAAGTAGGGCGGCTGTGCCCTCAAGGGCCGGCCGGGCCATGAATCGCGCGGAAGCTAACATCGGCCCCTATCCGGGTCAAGGAAACAGGGCCGAACGGTCCCGCAGGACCGTAGAATGGAAGCATGACCTGTCCACCGACTCCATCGCACCGCCCGGTTCTCGCGGCGCTTCTCGTCCTGCCCTTCCTCTCACTCGCCGGCTGTGGCGCCGGCACGTCCGACGGGGCCGGCGGCGATGCCGCGCCGGCGGCCGAGTCGCCGCCCGCGGAGCCGCTGGGCACGAGCACGATCGCCGGCGTCGTTCGCTTCGACGGCGAAGTGCCGGAGCTCCGGCCGCTCAACATGGACGCCGACCCCGCCTGCGCCGCCAAGCACACGGAACCGGTCTACCCGGAGATCCTCGGGGTCGACGACCAGGCCAGCCTGGCGAACGTCCTCGTCTACGTGGCGGACAACGTTCCACAGGGCCCCTACCCACCGTCCGAGCCGCCCGTGATCGACCAGCAGGGCTGCCGCTACACGCCACGCGTCGCCGGCATCATGGTGGGCCAGGAACTCAAGGTGCTGAACTCGGACGAGCTGCTCCACAACGTCCACTCGCTGTCCGAGGTCAACCGCCCCTTCAACCGGGCCATGCCGGCCGCCATCAAGGAGGCCACCTTCTCGTTCACGGACGAGGAACCCGCGTTTCGGATCAAGTGCGACGTCCACCCGTGGATGTCGAGCTACCTCGCCGTCTTCAGCCATCCCTACTTCGCCGTCTCCGGGCCGGACGGCTCGTTCGAGATCCCGGGCCTCCCGGCCGGCACCTACACGATCGAGGCCTGGCACGAACGTCTCGGCACGATGCGGTCCGGCGTGACGCTGCTCGACGGGCTCACCGCGACCGTCGATCTCACGTTCACGCTTCCGGAGTAGAGCCGCCAAACCGCTCGCAGGCTCGCTGTTTGGCCCCAGCCCCCACCTCGCCAGGAGGCTTCGCGACAGAACTCACTCCATGTCGTTTCTGTCGCGCCGCCTCCTGGCCAGCGTCCGCCAGAGTTCGGCGAGCGCATCGTCCGGATCGTCGACCTTGATCGTCGTCATGCCGAGCGCCCGCGCGCTCTTCAGGTTCGAACCGATGTCGTCCAGGAACACCGCCTCGCGCGGTTCGACGCCGATCCGCCCGCAGGCCAGGAGGTAGATCGCGGGATCGGGCTTGCGCAGCCCGACGACGCTCGATTCGACGTAGTCGTCGAAGAGCGCCCGGACCTCGGCCCGCATCGCGGCCTCCTCGGCGTCCGCGGGCTCCCGTTCCTCCTCGCTGACCCAGTTGTTCGTCAGGGCCGCCACGGTGTAGCCGCGGACGCGCAATTGCCGCAGCGCCTCGACCATCTGCGGCCTGGGCTTCGACTCCTCCGCTATCGCCGCCATCATCTGTTCGGCCGAGAACCTCTCGGCCACCGAGGCATCGGCCGCCTTCACATCGGCGTCGAAGGCGGCGAAGAACCCCGGTCCCATGACCAGCTCGCCGCGCTCCAGCCGCTGCCAGGATCCCCCCGGCCCGGCCGCCACGACCAGCCGGTTGACGAAGTTCTCCTCGATCCCGTTCGCCTGTTCGTAGCGCCGAATGGCATGCAACGGGGAGCCGAAGACGACTCCGCCCAGGTCGAAGATGACTGCTCGGTAGGCCATGAACACGTTTCTCCTGTTATCTCCGCAGCGTTGCCGGCAGCGTCAGAGGATCCGCCGCCGTCCGATCGGAAGCGATGAAGCCCTCCTCGTTCCACCGGTAGTCCAGGATGTGGATGCGGGGATCGACGGCAACATACCCGCCGTCGCCGCTCGGCCGCAGCACGCCGTAGTGGAGACTCGGCTCCACGCTCCATCCGGTCTCGCCGACCGTGCCGATGCGTTGTCCGCGGCTGACCGATTCGCCCGCTCGAACTTCCGTCGTGGCCAGGTGCCCGAACAGGGTGATGAATCGATCACCGTGACGGATTCCCACGATCCGCCCGTAGCGAACCCAGGAGCGGCCCAGGGCAGCACCCCGCCCCGCATAGGTGACGCGGCCCGCCGCCGTGGCCAGCACCGGAGCCCCGGCGGAAGCCGCCAGATCGATGCCGTGGTGGAACTCCTCGACGCCCGTCACCCGGTTTCTCGTCTGTCCGAACGGGCCGACGAGGACGAAGTCGTCGCCGCGAAGTGGAACCGCGGACGGTGTCGACTCGACGAGTTCGGGCTCGGCCCGTTCGACCTCGAGGGCCGCCTGCAGCCGGCCCTCGATGCGCCCGGTCACCCGTTCCACGTCTTCCTCGACTCCAGACTCGATCAGCACCACCTCGCCCTGCCGCAGGGTGAGGGCGGGTTCCTCCAGGACGTCGACGGCCTCGCCGCAGCCATCGTTCGCTGGCGCCCCCACACCATAGGCCAGCACGATCTTGCAGAGCCGGCTATCCAGCTCCGACGCCAGTTGACGGACCTCCGAGTAGCGTTCGGCCAGTGCCTCGAAACGGGCCGCCAGTCGCCGGTGTTCCCCGAACACCTCGACCTGCTCGGCCCTTGAGAACTGGGAACGCACGACGATCGGGGCGCTCAGAGCGGCGTTGACCACGAGGGAAGCAAGGAGGATCAGCGCCGCCAACCCAAGCTGGAGCCTCGCGGAGGTCACCTCGAGATAGCGCACGCGCCCGCGCGGGCTGTGGATCTGGAGGAAGCCCTGACGAACGCTGCCGTCGGCGGAAGGCTCAGGCATCGAAACGGCCCGCCCCGCGGCCGGCCAGACGGCCGAACACCGCACCCGCGGTCAACCCGGAACCGCCAGGGTAGTTGTCGTAGAACAGGCCGCCGACGAGTTCGCCCGCCGCGAACAGATCCCGAATCGGCCGTCCGCCTCCATCGAGCACCCTGGCGTGGCGATCGACCGAAAGGCCACCGAACGTGAACGTGATGCCGCAGGTCACCGCGAAGGCCTCGAACGGCGGCTCCTCGATCGGGTTGGCCCAGTTCGACTTGTTCAGGGCGAGACCGCGAGTCGAGCGGCCATCGCGGACGCTGGGGTCGAAGCGCACTTCGCGCCGCACCGCGGCGTTGAACTCGCCGACTGTCCGCAGGAACGCCTCGCCGTCGACGCCATCGAGACGCTCGGCGAGTTCCGGCAGCGACTCGGCCTCGACTCGCGTTGCGTGCCGCTTCCGGTACTCGTCCCGCAGCAGGTGAGCGACCCGCGCATCGAACACCTGCCAGGCCAAACGTCCCGGCTGCTCCAGCACCTCGCGGCCGTACCTGGCGTAGGTGTAGTTCCGGAAGTCCGCGCCTTCGTCGAGGAACCGCTCTCCCCTCGCGTTGACGACGATGCCGAGCGGATAGCTGTGCTTCTGGTAGCGATGACGCACCTCGAGATTGCCGACCTCGGGCGCGTTCAGGTCCCACGCCACGGCGTGGCAGCCGGACCACTGTCCGGCCCGTCCGGCGCCGATCTCCAGGGCCATGCGAATACCGTCGCCCGTGTTGTAGCGGCTGCCCCTGACCTTGGCCTCTTCCCAGCCTTCGCCGAGGTGGCGGCGCCGCCAGTCACCGTTCGCTTCGAAGCCGCCGCTCGCGAGAACCACGCTGTCGGCGTCGAGGACGCGCCGGACCGACGCCTCCTCGACCTCGACCCCGCGCACGGCGCCCCCCTCCACGCGCAGGCTCACCGCCCGGCAGCCGTAGCGCGTCTCGATGCCCGCCCTCTCCGCCGCCCGCTCGAGGGCCGCCACCAGGCCGGGGCCGCCTCCCCGCGCCTGCAGCGTCAGACCGCCCCAGAACCGGCGCTTGCCGTCGACCTCGAACGCCTGACCCGTGTAGAGCGGAACGAACTCGACGCCGTGGCCACGCATCCAGCGCAGCGTCCGCCGGCTCTCACTCACCAGGATCTCGACCAGTTTGGGATTGGCCCGACCGCCGCCGGTCCTTTCGAGGTCCTCGACGAATCGCCGCGCCGGGTACGTTCCGAAGTCGCTCGCCTCGACCTCCTCCTCGGTCAGGCCGGTGGCCACCTCGCGCAGGTCGTCCAGGCCGTCGTAGGCAAAGCGCATCGCCGCCATGGTGAAGCGGCTGTTGCCTCCCCGTTCCGCCCACGGCGCGCGTTCCAGCACGGTCACCGACGCGCCCTCCTCCCGGGCCGCGAGGGCGGCGCACAGCGCCGCGTTGCCGGCGCCGACGACGACCACGCGCCGCTTCGCTGCTGCTCGCTCGTTCATCATCTCACTTCGTCCGGCGCCGAACCCGGGTAGCGTAGCCGCCCGAAACCCGGGGAGATACTCGCCATGGACGACTCGAACAGCAAGAACGACGCCGCGCTCGCCGATTCCCGCTTTGCCGGAAAGGTCGCGGTCGTGACCGGCGCCGCCGGCGGTTTCGGCCGCGCCATCGCACGAAGGCTGGCCGAAGAAGGCGCGGCCGTCGCGCTCGCGGACATCGATTCGGCTAAGGGGAAAAGGACGACGGCCCAGCTCGCCAGGCGCGGCGCCAGGACGCTCTTCGAAACGGTGGACGTATCGAAGGGCGACGACGTGAAGCGCCTGATGGAGCGGACCTGCGGCGCGTTCGGCGGCATCGACATCCTTGTCAACAACGCGGGCTACTGCCACCGGGCCCGGCCGCTGTGGAAGCTCGCCGAAGCCGACTACGACCGGGTCTTCGAGGTGAACACGAAGAGCGTCTACCTGGGCGTGGTGCACGGCGTGCCGAGGCTGCTCGAACGCGGAGGCGGCGTGATCGTGAACACGGCGTCGATCGGCGCGGTCCGACCGCGACCGCTGATCACCGCCTACAACGCGACGAAGGGGGCCGTGATCACCCTGACCCGGGGGCTGGCGACGGAACTCGCGCCCCATGGCATTCGCGTCAACGCGGTCAACCCCGTCGCCGCCGACACCGACTTCATGAAGGGCCCCTCAGGGGGACGGAAGCTGGACGACGCCGGACGCGACGTCCTTCAGAAGACGATCCCGTTGGGCCGGCTCGCCGAACCCGCTGACGTTGCCGCCGCCGTCGCCTACCTCGCCTCAGACGACGCAGCCTTCCTCACCGGCGTCTGCCTCGACATCGACGGAGGCCGCAGCATCGGCTAGGGCGGGCCCTCCGGCTACGACAGTTCGATCACTCGGCCGCCAACCACGGTACCGGCTGGCGCGCCGCGGAGCTCCCAGCCCTCGAACGGCGTGTTCCGCGACCGGCTCCGGAACGTCGCCGGATCGACTTCGACCTCGCGCCCCAGGTCGATCAGCGTCACGTCGCCGGACGACCCGGGCGCGAGGCTGCCCCCAGGCACGCCGAGGATCCGCGCCGGCGCCGTCGACAGCAGTTCGACCAGGCGCGCGAGGTCGATCACGCCCCGGCTCACCAGCCGGTCCAGGCAGAGGCTGAGCGTCGTCTCGAGCCCGATGATGCCGTTCGGCGAGGCGACGAAGTCGAGCTCCTTCTCGTCCGGATGGTGGGGAGCGTGATCGCTCGCGATCGCGTCGATCGAACCGTCGGCGAGGCCCCCGACCAGGGCGTCGCGGTCAGCCGCGCTTCTGAGCGGCGGGTGCATCCTGAAGTTCGGGTCCAGCCCCGAGTCGAAGACGTCCTCGTCCGTCAGCAGCAGGTGATGGGCCGAGACCTCGCAGGTGACCCGATGGCCATCGGCCCTGGCCGCCCGGATCAGGTCCAGGCTGCGCGCGGTCGACATGTGCGCCAGGTGGTAGCGGCCCCCGGTATCGGCCACGAGCAGCAGATCGCGGGAGACCATCACGTCGTCGGCGGCGCCGGGGATCCCCTCGACGCCAAGCCGCGTCGAGAAACGTCCCTCGTGCATGACCCCGTCGGCCGAGAGCGCGAGTTCCTCGGCGTGCTGGATGATCGGCAGGTCGAAGTGCCGGGCGTATCGCAGCGCCTGGCGCATCAGGGCGGCGCTCCAGACCGGCCGGCCGTCATCCGAGACCGCGACCGCGCCGGCCCGCCGCTGCGCCCCGAACTCCGTCAACTCGTGGCCCTCCAGCCCCCGGCTGACCGCCGCGATCGGATACACGCGGGCCCAGCGCGCCCGCTCCGCCTGCTTGAGGATGAACTCGGTCAGGGACGGATCGTCGTTCACAGGGTCCGTGTTCGGCATGCAGGCAACGGCGGTGAACCCGCCCGCCGCCGCCGCCAGCGTGCCGGTCTCGATCGTCTCCTTGTACTCCTGGCCCGGCTCCCGCAGGTGGACGTGCATGTCGATCAGCCCGGGTACGACCACCAACCCCGCGGCATCGAGTTCGGGCACGTTCCCGGGAGCGTCGATGGCGGGTCCACATGCCGTCACGCCGCCGTCCTCGATCAGGACGTCGGCCGGACCGTCGAGCTCCTGGGTCGGATCGACAACCCGGCCCCCGCGAATGACCAGCGATCCGCTCACGGCCTTTCGTCCTCTCCGCTCTTCACGCCGGCCAGCAGGTAGAGCACCGCCATGCGCACCGCGACGCCGTTCGCCACCTGTTCGAGGATCACCGACCAGGGTCCGTCGGCGACCTCGCTGGCGATCTCGATGCCGCGATTGATCGGGCCCGGATGCATGATGATCGCGTCGTCCTGTGCGCGGCGCAGGCGCTCCGCGGTGAGTCCGAAGAACTCGAAGTACTCCCGTTCCGAGGGAAAGGCAGCCCGCGCCTGGCGCTCCAGCTGCACCCGCAGCATCATGACCACGTCCGCCCCCTCGATCGCCTCCTCCAGCGAGTAGACGACCCGGGCACCGAGCGACTCCGGTTCTTCCGGCATCATCGTGCGGGGACCGGCAACCGTGACGTCGGCGCCCAGTCTGGTCAGGCACAGGACGTTCGAGCGCACCACCCGGCTGTGGGCCACATCGCCCACGATGGCGATCTTGAGACCCTCCACCCGACCCTTCCGGCGGCGGATCGTAAAGGCGTCGAGCAGCGCCTGGGTTGGGTGCTCGTGGGCGCCGTCGCCGGCGTTGATGACTCCGGCGGCGATGCGTTCCGCCAGCGCGTGCGGCACCAGGGGGTGGGCATGACGGATCACGACCAGGTCGGGGGCCATGGCCTCGAGGTTGCGCGCGGTGTCGAGGAGCGTCTCGCCCTTGGACAGTGACGAACTCGAGGTCGAGAAGTTGAGGTTGTCCGCCGAGAGCCGCTTCTCGGCGATCTCGAAGCTCGAGCTCGTGCGCGTCGACGGTTCGAAGAACAGGTTGATGACCGTCTTGCCCCGCAGGGTCGGCACCTTCTTGATCGGCCGCGCGGCTACCTCGACGAACGACTCCGCCGTATCGAGAACGTGGACGATCTCGGCCGTGGACAACTCGGCGACCCCAAGCAGGTCGCCGCGCTGCCAGACCGGCTCGCTCACCCCTCGCGCTCGAGCAGCTCGACCATCTCCTTGCCGCCGTCGGTGGCGGCATAGGAGACCTTGATCACCTCGGTGTCGGTCGTCTGCACGTGTTCGCCCACACAGTCGGCGTGGATCGGCAGTTCGCGGTGGCCGCGGTCGATCAGCACCGCGAGGCGGATCGCGCGCGGCCGGCCGTAGTCCATGATCAGGGCGTCCATTGCCGCCCGGATCGTGCGGCCGCTGTAGAGGACATCGTCGCAGAGCACGACGATCCGGTCGTCGATCGCAACCGGCATCACGCTCTCCTTGACCACGGGCTGCGGCGCGATCGTCGAGAGATCGTCCCGGTAGAGCGTGATGTCGAGCACCCCGACCGGCACGGCGACGCCCTCCGTGCGCTTGATCTCGGCGGCGATGAAGTCGGCCAGCGGTACGCCGCGCGTGCGCACGCCGACCAGCATCAGGGAGTCCGTGCCCCCCGCGCGCTCAACGACCTCCAGCGCCATCCGCCGCATCATCCGCGCCATCTGCGGCACGTCGAACAGCAACCTCTTGACCGTCAGCGTACTCACCGCCGCGGCAGCGTATCAGCGGCTCGCGGACGACGCCACATGTTGTGGACGCGGACCGGCGCCGGCACAACCGCTTGTGACTTATGCATGAATCCTGTTATGTTCCGCAAAGCCCAATCAGCCAGTTCCCAGCCCCACGCCGCCGCCACACGCACGATGCTCAAACTCGAGAGCCTTGAAGTCAACGGCTTCAAGACCTTCGTCGACCCGGTAACGAGCCGGTTCGCCCGCGGCATCACGGCGATCGTCGGACCGAACGGCTGCGGCAAGAGCAACCTCGCAGAGGCCATCACCTGGGTGCTCGGCGAACAGAGCGCGAAGTCGCTCCGCGGCAGTTCCATGGAGGAAGTCATATTCAACGGGAGCGGCCAGCGCAAGCCCCTGGGGATGGCCGAGGTCAGCCTCACCTTCCTCACCGACGGCAGCGTCGAGAACCCCGAGGACGGCCGCATCACGATCGGGCGCCGGATCTTCCGCGGCGGCGAGGGCCAGTACCGGTTGAACGACCGGGTGGCCCGACTCAAGGACATCCGCGACATCCTGATGGACACGGGTCTGGGCATCCGCGCCTACTCCGTGATCGAGCAGGGGCGGATCGGGATGATCCTCTCCGGCAAGCCACAGGAACGCCGCAAGCTGATCGAGGAAGCGGCCGGGATCACCCGCTACAAGAACCGCAAGCGGCTGGCCAGCCTGAAGCTTGAGGACGCGACCGCCGATCTGCTGCGGCTCGACGACATCATCTCCGAGGTCGAGCGCCGTCTTCGCTCCCTCAAGCGGCAGGCGAACGCCGCCCGGCGCCACCGCGAACGCAGGGACGCCTACCGTGAACTGCTCGATGCCGTGCTCCTGGCGCGCTGGGTGAAGCTCCAGGGCGAGCTCGAGGATCTCGGGTCGGCTCTGGGACACGAGGCTGACCGCGAGGCGGAGCTCCTGGCCGAGATCGCCCGAAACAACGCGGCACTCGCCGAATGCCGCCAGGCCATCGACGCCCGCACCGAAGAGGCCGTCAGCTCGCACGAACGTCAGGCCACGCTGCTGGCGACGATCGAGGGGCGCCAGGAACTGATCAAGGGGTCCCGCGCCACCAGAGCGGAGATCGCCGAACGGCTCGAAGCCGGGGCCCGCGGTGCGAAGACGCGCCGCCGCGAGCTATCAACGGCCGAGGAGGCGCTCGCCGTCCTCGCCGGACGCCGGCAGATGTTCCTGTCGGAACGCGAAGAGGCGCTGGCGAAAGTCCACGAGGACCGCAGGCGAATCGACGAGGCCGATACCGCGATCGAGGATGCGCGCAGGCGACACCGGGATCTGCTCGAAGAACAGGCGGCATCGCGCGTCGGCATCGACGAGCTGCGAAGCAGCCTGGTCGCCGAACGGATCGCCAGCGAGAAAGCGGTTGATCGCCGCGACCGCGCCGAAGAGACGCTGCAACGCAGCCAGGAGGCACTCCGCTCGATCGACGGCGATGTAAGAGGCGTGGGCGCCAAGGTAGGGACGCTGGACGTCGCCCTGGCCACCGAGACACAGGCCGCCCAGCGGGCCGCCGCGGCCCTCGAAGCGAGCCGGAACCGGCGCCAAACCGCCCAGACCGAACTGGAAACGCACCGCGAGGAACTGGTCGAAGCCCAGAAGCGGGCGGCCGTTCTCCGGGAGCTCGGTCGGCGAGACGAGGAATTGCGAGCCGGGATCCGCGACGCGCTGGTCGAGTTGGGGCTTGCCGAGCCCCGCTTCCTCGGCGACGAAGTGAACGTGCCGGCCGGCTGGGAAGACAGCCTGGACCTCTTCCTCGGTCCGCTACGCAATGCGATCCTGGCCCCCGGCGACGAGGACGCGGTCGCCATAGCCCGCGCTCTCGCCGGCTTCGACCACCGGGTCACGCTGCTCCGGCCTGCCGATTCGACGAAGCCTCGTCCCGAGTTCACGGCACTCGGAGAACTCGACGATCCGGAGATCGTCGGCGATGTGTGGGCCGCGCTGGGCCTCCCCGAGGAGCTGCGCGCCTCGCTCCAGCGCGGCTGTCTCGTGGAAAGCCCCGAAGCGGCGGAACGCCTGGCGACGGACAACCCGGGCGTCGCCTTCCTGTGCCGGGATCGGCTCTGGATCGAGGCCGGCCGGGTCACCGTCCGCGGCAAGGGCGCGGCGCCGGGCGCCATGGGCCGCCAGCGCGAACTCGACGACCTCGTTCGACGCACGGACGAACTCGAGGAGCGCTGCGCGGCACTGAGCCGGGACATCGATACCGCCACCGGGAGCGTCCGCGACGCCGCCCTGGAGGGTCGACGGATCGAGCGGGCCGCGGCCGGGCTACGGGAACAGCTGGCGGTCGCCAAGGCCCGGCTCCAGGACATCACCGAACGACGCGATGTGCAGGCCCGCGAGAGTGCGGCGGCCGAGACCGAGCGCGACGAACTGATTCGCGGGATCGCCGAGACGGAGAGTCGGCAGGCCCGGATCCAGACCGACATCGAGGCTCGGGAGACGGTTCATCGCAGTCTGGAATGGGCAGTGCAGGAAGCGGCGGCCGCCGTCGAGCGGGCTCGGGAAGAACGGGAGGAGCACGTCACCGCGGGCGCCGGCCGCCAGGGCCAACTCGAGCTGATCGAGGAGCGCTCCGCCACCGAACGGAACGAAACCGAACGGCTCGAGGGACGAATCGCGGGTCTGCGCGAGGCCGACGAGGAGTGGCTGGTCGAGCAGGAGCAGCTGCGCGGGCGTCTCATCGAACTCGAGGACGCATCCACCCGGGCGAGGCGGGAACTCGACGACGCCCTGGCCGAGCAGACGAGCGCCAGAGACGAAGCGACCGGCGCCCAGGAGGCTCTCGAGGCAGAGAGGGACCGCGGACGCAAGCTGGATGCCCGGATGAGAGACCTCGGCGGCCGGCGCGACGAACTGCGTGACCGGATCGAGGAGCTGCGCGTGCGGCAGGCGGGCCTGCGTCAGGACGCCGAACACCTGGAACGGGAGTACCGCGAAGAGTTCCGACGCGAACTGGCCGCCCGGGAAGCGCCGGCAACGCAGGACGGCGAGCCCTCCGACCTCGAGACCATGACCGAGGAGCTCGAACGCCGGCGCACCCTGCTGGAGCGGATGGGGCCGGTCAACGTCCTGGCGGCCGACGAGTACGACGAGCAGCAGGAGCGCCACACCTTCCTGGCCGGACAGCGGGCCGACGTGGCGTCCTCGGTCGAGAGCCTGAAACGCACGATCCGCGACATCGACAGGACCTCCTCCGAGCGCTTCGTCGCCACCTTCAGCGAGGTCAACGAGAACTTCGGGCGCACCTTCACCGAACTCTTCCGCGGCGGAGACGCGGAAATGCGCCTGATGGACGAGGAGGATCCGCTCGACTGCGGCATCGAGATCACCGCCCGGCCGCCGGGCAAGCGGGCCCAGAACATCATGCTGCTCTCAGGCGGCGAGAAGGCGCTGGCTGCGATCGCCCTGCTGTTCGCCCTCTTCCAGACCAAGCCTTCGCCCTTCTGCATCCTCGACGAGGTCGACGCGCCGCTCGACGACGCGAACATCCTGCGCTTCGTCGACATGCTGGAGCGGATGTCGGCAGAGACCCAGTTCCTCGTCATCACCCACAACAAGCTGACGATGCAGGTCGCGAGCACGCTCTACGGGGTCACGATGGAGGAGCGCGGGGTCTCGAAGATCGTCGGCGTCGACGTCGACGAAATGCACCCCGAGCGCCAGTTGGCGACCGCCTGACTGCTGGTAACCTGAACGCGATGAAGCGTTCAGTTCTACCTTGCCTCGTCCTTCTGCTCGCGATCGTTGCCGCGCCCGCGTTGGCCGCCGATCGCGACGCGCCGACCTTCTACGCCGACGTGCTGCCGGTGCTCCAGATGCACTGCCAGGACTGTCACCGCCCGGCAGGAGCCAACTATGGCGGGATGAGGGCGCCGATGGGGCTCACCACCTACGCCGAGGTACGGCCCTGGGCCCGGTCGATCGCCCGCACGGTCGCCGCCCGGGAAATGCCGCCATGGGACGCCCATCCGCAACACGACGGCACGTTCGCGAACGAACGGGTGCTGAACGCGGCCGAGATCGAAACCCTGGTCAACTGGGCCGGCAGCGGCGCCGCACCCGGCGACGCTGCCGACGCTCCGCCTCCGCGCGAGTTTCCGAGCATGGAGGGATGGGTCGTAGGCGAGCCCGACCTCGTCGTGACGATGCCCGAGCCCTACTTCGTCGAGGACGATGTCGAAGACCTCTACGCGGCGTTCTCCTACGTTCTGACCGAAGAAGACCTGCCGGAGGACCGCTGGGTGGTCGCCTTCCAGTGCAAGCCGGACAGCGAGATCATCCATCACTTCAACCTCCACCTGCTGGCGCCCGACAAGAACGGCGAACTGCCGCCGCCGCCCGCGTTCCCTAACCAGGATCAGATCGCCCCGTCACCGGAGAACGCGGGCAACTACATGGGCGGCGTCTCTTCCGGCAGCGACGCGAACCGCTATCCGGAGGGCTACGGCTTCCTGCTCAGGAAGGGCTCGCGGGTGACCTTCGACATCCACTACCACAAGGAGCCCGGCGCAGGTACAGGCGTGTGGGATCAGTCCTCGATCGGATTCATCTTCGCCGATGAACCCGTCAAGCGTTCGCTCGGTTCCGGGCTCAGGCCGATCATGAACTTCACCTTCGCCATTCCGCCGAACGACGGCAATCACCAGGTGGGCCCCTACTCCACCGTCGCCCGGCGCGACTCCGACATCATCGCGCTCATGCCGCACATGCACATGCGCGGGAAGGCCGCACGCTTCGAGGCGTTCTACCCCGACGGCACGACCGAGGTGCTGCTGGAGGTGCCCGAGTTCGACTTCTCCTGGCAGACGGTCTACTACTACGACCAGATGAAGCGCATCCCCAGGGGCACGCGAATCGAGTACACCGCCTGGTACGACAACTCGCCCGAGAAGGCAGCCCGTTACGGTTTCGACTCGAATCGCACGGTCCGCTTCGGACAGCCCTCCACCGACGAGATGATGATGGGCTTCATGATGAGCGCCGCCGTTCCCGAGG
This sequence comes from Holophagales bacterium, assembly GCA_009843505.1. GTDB lineage: Bacteria > Acidobacteriota > Thermoanaerobaculia > Multivoradales > Multivoraceae > Multivorans > Multivorans azotirespirans. The sequence goes on from VYDI01000034.1 coordinate 216,746, forward strand.
AGTAGCAGTAGCCGAAAGCCGGTGCGCGGTGACGAGAAAGCCGCCGGCAATCAGGAGTCCCAGTAACTCGCGGCTGTGCTCGATGTACATCCGGCTCGCCGACATCGGGGCCCACAAATCGCTGGTCGGACGGTTCAGGAGCCAGTCGATGAACCCGGGCAGCGTCAGCACGACGCCCGCCGCCGTGACCGCGGCGAGCGCCAGAAAGACGACGCGGGGCAGCGGCCGGTAGCCGGCGATCGTGCAGGCGCAGGCGATCGCGGCGTAGTAGGTCACCCAGATCAGCGGATCCGGGTCGTTGACCTGCAGCAGGGCGAAGACGAGCATCGCGAGGCCGAGCAACAGGGGCAGGAATCGGGGACTCGAGCGGCGCCGCGGGGACTGCATCGCGGCGAGCCTAACCCGCCAGGAGCACCGCATTCCCGCGTGGACGTTCGTCATTGCGTTCATCGTGTTCAGTCTTGACAAAACAAACCGGATGATTCAACATCCCTGACTCATGACCGTCTCCGAACCGACTCCCTTGCCAGACCGGTCCGCCGAGCCCACGGCGGCGGCCGACCTCAGCCTGCACGCCGCTGAGGAGCGCTTCATCGAAGCGATGGGCCTGATGCACGAGGAGGATCGCCTGCCCCGGATCGCCGGCCGCCTCGTCGGCCTGCTCATCCTCTCGCCCGACCCCGTCCGCTTCGACCATCTCGCCGAGCGCCTTCGGGTCAGCCGCGCCAGCATCAGCACGAACACCCGCCTGCTGGAGAACATGGGGGTCATCCAGCGCGTGACCCGCCCGGGCGACCGCCGCGACTACTTCCAGATCAACCAGGAGCCCGGCCTCTTGCTGCGGATCGTCGATCGCTTCCGCGCACGGCAGGCCAGCGCCGAGGAGATGAAACAGGCGCTCCTTCCCGAGCCGGGCGCCGGCGGCATCGTCGCCGAGCGCCTGGACTGGTTCATCCGCTTCTACTCGACTCTCGCCGACAGCCTCAACTCCGTGCTCGCGGCGATGGCGAGCCGCGACGGCAACTCCAGACCCGACCCTGCGTAGACGACGCCAACGGAAACCACTCATGGCCCTGTTTCAGCGATCGAAGAAAGGCGTAGCCGCCAGGCGCCGCAGCCGGATCAGTCGCCCGCAGATCGCGGGGCTTGCCGTCGCGGCCCTGGTGCTCGTCGCGGCCGCCGTCTTCGCCTTCGGCCTCGGGTCCCAGGCCCGGGCCGGCGACCAGACGGACGACGCGCAGATGTCGCAGGCCGTGCCCGTGCGCGCCGTCGCAGCGCGGCGCGGACACCTGTCCGTGCGCACCGCGTACTCGGGCGAACTCGTAGGCGAGGTCTCTGACATCTCGCCCCAGGTTTCGGGGCTGCTGGTCGACGTGCCGACACGCATCGGCCAGCGAGTCGCCGCCGGCACGGTGCTCGCCGTGATCGCGGACATCGAGGTGAGGAACCAGCTCCAGGAGGCACGCGGCCAACTCGGCGTCGCCGAAGCGAACCGTGATCGCGCCGCCGCCGAGCTCGTCGGCGTCGAAGCCGACTACCAGCGGGCGATGGAGCTGTACGACCAGGGTCTCCTCTCCGAGCAGGAGCAGCAGCAGGTCACCTCCCAGTACGCGACGACGAGGGCGAACCTGGCCGCCGGCGAGGCCCAGGTTCAGCAATCCTCCGCCCGCGAGGCGCTGCTCGCCGAGCAGTTCGCCAACACCCGCGTGCGGGCGCCGTTCGACGCAGTCGTCTCGGACCGCTACCTGGACCGCGGCGCCCTCGTCCAGCCCGGCACGCCGATTCTCCGCCTGGTCGAGGAAGCGCCGCTCCTGGTCCAGTTCCGGGTTCCGGAACGCGATCTTGCCGCGGTCCAGACCGGCGCCGACTTCGACGTGGCCACCGAAGCCACGGGCGAACGGACATTCTCCGGCATCGTGCGCCGGGTCGCCGGCGAGGTGCGCCGCAACGACCGCACCGTGCTCGTCGAGGGCGAACTGGCGGAGACGGACGAACTGCTCCTGCCGGGCATGTACGCCGACGTCTCCGTCAGCCTGCGCGATCTCGACAACGCCCTGATCGTGCCGGGCACCGCCCTGCTGGAACGCGTGGCGATGGACGGCGCGCGCTCCACCGGTGTCATGGTGCCGGTCGACGGACTGGCGCAGTGGCGCGCGGTCACCGTCGCGGGCCGCTCCGGGGAGTACAGCGCGATCGCCGGCCCGATCGAAGCCGGCGAACTCGTCCTGACGATGGGCCACAACCAGTTGGGCCACGGCGCGCCGGTGCGGGTGGTCCGCAATGAACCCGAGCCCTCCCCCACCGGCGCCGCCGGATTCTGAGGCCGACGATGAACCTTCCCCGTCTCTCCGCCAACCGCCCGGTGGGCGTGACCATGCTCTACGTCTGCGTCGTCGTGGTCGGCCTGGTCGCGGTGCGGCAGCTCGCCGTGGACCTGATGCCGGAAGTCGACATGCCCCGGATCTCCATCACGACGACCTACGAGGGCGTGGCGCCGGAAGAGATGGAGAGCCTGATCACAAGGCCGGTCGAGCAGGCGCTGTCCACCGTTACCGGCCTCGACCAGTTGAACTCCATGTCCGCCGAGGGCATGAGCAGCATCCAGGCCCAGTTCGACTGGGGCGTCGACCTGAACGAAGTCGTGAACGACATCCGCGAGCAGCTCGACTTCGTGCGCGGAATGCTGCCCGAAGACGCGTCCGAACCGACCCTGTTCAAGTTCAATCTCTCCGACATGCCGGTCGTCTTCCTGGGCCTGTCGGGCTCAGGCGACGCGCGCCAGGTCCGCCACATGGCCGAACAGACGATCAGCCGGCGGCTGGAACGCCTGCCCGGCGTCGCCTCGGCGGAAATCCAGGGCGGCCGCGTGCGGGAAATCCAGGTCCAGCTCGCCGCCGACCGGATGGCAGCGCTCGGGATCACGCCGAGCGAGGTCACGAACGCCCTGTCACGGGAGAACCGCAACGTCTCCGCCGGCGACATGCTGGAGACCGGGCGCGAGGTCCTGATCCGGGCGATCGGCGAGTTCGAACGCAAGGTCGACGTCGAGAACACGATCGTGGCGATCCGCGACGGCCGGCCGATCCTGGTACGCGATGTCGGACGGGTTGACGACGGCATCCGCGAACTGACGAACGAGCTGTGGATCAACGGCGATCCGGGCATGCGGATGTACGTGATGAAGCAGTCCGGCGCCAACACGGTCGAGGTCGTGGACCGCCTGAAGCGCGAGATCGAGGCGATCAACCGCGACTACGCAGGCCGCGCCGAGATCACGATCCTCATGGACGGCGCGGAGTTCATCCGCCAGGCGGTCAACAACGTCCAGTTGGGGGCCCTGTTCGGGGCCGCGCTGGCGGTGCTCGTGCTGATGTTCTTCCTCCGCGACATGCGGGCGACGCTGATCGTCGGCGCCGCGATCCCGATCTCGGTGCTGGCGACGATCTCCCTGATGTACTTCAACGGGTTCACGCTGAACGTGATCTCCCTGGCCGGCATCGCCCTCGGCGTCGGCATGCTGGTGGACGGCTCGATCGTCGTGCTCGAGAGCATCTATCGCCGGCTCCACGAAGGCGAACGCCCCACCGCCGCGGCGATCGCCGGCAGCAACGAGGTGGCGATGGCGATCGCCGCCGGCACGCTGACCACCGTGGCTGTCTTCCTGCCGGTGGTCTTCATCTCCGGATTCGCCGGCATCTTCTTCAACCAGTTGGCGATCACCGTCAGCTTCGCCCTGCTCTGCGCGCTGTTCGTCGCCCTGACGCTGATTCCGGCCGCCGCCGCCCGTTGGCTGCGGGAGGTCCCGAAGAGCCGCCAGGTGACGGACGAGTGCGTCGCCGCACTCGGGCCGGTCGACATGGCCTACGGCCGGATGATCGAGTGGGCCCTCGGCAGGCCCGGCCTGGTGATGGCCACGGCCGTCGTGCTCCTGTTCGGATCCCTCGCCCTGGTTCCGGTGATCGGGCTCGAACTGATGCCCGAGAGCGACGAGGGCCAACTCAACATGCGGGTCGAGATGCCCGTCGGCGCTCCCCTCGACGCGACGACCGGAACGATGCAGGAGATCGAGCACCGGGTCCGCGGCGCGCTGAGACCCGACGAACTCGACAGCCTGATCACCACCGCCGGCCCCGAGAGCTGGTGGAGGCCGGCCCAGTCCAACCAGGGCACCATGGAGATCCTGCTCACCCCGCTGACCGATCGAAGTCGCGGCCAGGAGGAGATCCTCGCGTCGATCCGCCATGCCATCGCCGACGTGCCGGCCGCCCAGATCCAGCTCTTCGCCTCGTCCAACAACATGATGATGCGGATGATGCGCGGCGGCCAGGACGCCCGTCTCGTCGTCGAGATCCGCGGCCACGACCTGGACCAGGGCAATGACCTCGCCCAGCGCGTGATCGATGCGATGGCCGCGGTCCCCGGCGTCGTTCACCCACGTCTCGACCGCGAATCCGGCCAACTCGAGCGTACGCTCCGGGTCGATCGCGCCCGCCTCGCCGAACTGGGTCTCAACGGCAGCCAGGTCGCCGACGCCGTCGAGCACTACGTCCTCGGACGGGTGGCCACCAAGTTCCGGGACCAGGGCGACGAGTTCGACATCCGGGTCCAGCTCCAGCCCGAGGACCGGCTGCGTATCGAGCAGTTGCCGCAACTTCCGATCGTCACTCCGCGCGGCGACATCGTGCCCCTCGGTTCGGTCGCCAGCATCAACCCGGGCGAAGGGCCGCTGTCCATCAACCGCGAGAACCAGGAACGCTACATGCAGGTCCTCGCCGGCATCGACGGCCGCAGGTTCAGCGACGTGGCGAGCGACGTCGAAGCCGCGCTGGCGCGCGTCGAGACGCCTTACGGCTTCACCGTCGAGATGGGCGGTGAGCTGGAGGAGCAGCGCCAGGTCTTCGTGGAGCTTCTGATCGGCGTGCTGCTCGCGGTCTTCCTCGTCTACACGGTGATGGCGGTCCAGTTCGAGTCCCTGGTGCAGCCCCTGGTCATCATGACCGCGGTGCCCTTCTCGCTGCTCGGCGTGCTACTGACCCTGGCGGTCACCGGCACGACCCTGAACATGAACTCCTTCCTCGGCCTCGTCGTCCTGGTCGGCATCGTGGTCAACAACGCGATCGTGCTCGTCGACAACGTGAACCGGATGCGCCGGGAGGTCGGCTGCACCCTGCGTGAGGCCCTGATCCGTGGTTCGCGCCGCCGCCTGCGGCCGATCCTGATGACGACACTGACCACCGCGCTCGGCCTGCTGCCGCTGACCCTCGGACTCGGCGAGGGCTCTGAGCTGCAGGCGCCGCTGGCCCGCGTGGTCGTCGGCGGCCTGCTCGCCTCGACGCTGATCACCCTGATCTTCGTGCCTTCGCTCTACCTGCTGGTCGAGCGCGGGCGGGAACGGCGACGGGCCATCCGCGGCCGCCGGAAAGCCGCACGGCAGGCCGGCTTGCACCTCCCGCAAAGCGCCCCGGCGATGCAGCGCTCCCGGGTTCAGGCCTGAACGCGGACCAGGCTCACTCGCCGCCGCCCCAGCCAACCTCCGCGCGGCGGCAGCAGTAGCCGTAGCTCAGCGCGTACCGCCGCCCCAGCGGTACTGCAGCCGGGAGTAGTAGTACGCGCCGCTGACGTCGAACGGCGAGCGGGTGCTGTACAGGTTGCCCAGCCGCATTGGCGTCGGATTGCCGTCGCCGGTCTCGCCCAGGGCGTTGCGAGCGCCGATCGCCAGGCGGGCTCCGGCCGGCAACGGGATGCCGACCTCCAGGTCCAGCAGGTACACGCCGCTGAAGTCGACGGGGATGAACGGGTCGTACCAGCTGTCGTAGTAGCCGACTCTGGCCAGCAGTTCGACCGGCTGCCGGGTCGCGGTATGACGGCCCAGTTCGTGGTGCAGGGTCGCGTTCCAGCGCACGCCCGGCAAGGCCTCCTCCAGCTCGCGGATGCGCTGCTGGTCCAGGGTCAGCGGGTTGAAGTCCACGACCTCGGTCGAGGTCACGTTGAGCGCGAGGTCGAGCGTCGTGTGCCCGCCGGCCTGCGGCGGCCGCCAGGTGACGACCAGGTCCACGCCCTCCGTGCGGGTCTCGAAGTCGTTGGCGAAGAAGCGGAAGTTCGTGATGTTGCCGGCGCTCGTGATGCCTTCCGCGAGCAGTTGCTCGACCTCGAAGGGCTGAAGCTCGAACAGGCCGGTGACTCCCAGCCGATCGCTCACCTCGACGCGGAACACGTCCGCCGTGATCGTCAACGGGCCGCGCTCGAGGATCCCGCCGGCGGCCAGGTTGATCGACTTCTCCGCGTCGAGGGCCTTGCCCCCACGCAGTTCGGCGACCCTCGATGCCGGCGGGATCGTGCCGTTGTTCACGAGTTCGAACCGCTCCGCGTCCCACTGCGTCGAGACGTTGAACGCGTTCTGCTGGCCGGGCGTCGGCGCCCTGAAGCCCGTCGAAGCACTCGCACGCAGGGCGAGAGCCTCTGAGACCTGACGGCGACCCGCGATCTTGCCGTTCAGCGTCGAGCCGAAGTCTTCGTAGTCCTCGAATCGCACCGCCAGTCCCAGGTTCCAGGACTCGTCCGGCGGCCCGTACTCCAGGTCGCCGTACACCGCTGCGTTGGAACGGGTCCAGTCTCCCGAGGCGACCGGGCTGAACCCGGGGAAGCCGTTCGAACCGGAACTGAATCCCTGCCGGGCGTAGGGGCCGATCCGCCAGGAGGCGGGGTCGCCGAGGCCGATCTCGAACCGCTCCTCCCGCCACTCCAGACCGCCGGCCAGATAGAGCCGCTCGCCTAGTTGACGCAACAGATCGAGGTTCGCGCTCACGTCGCGCTGGCCGTAGATGCCGGGCTCGAAGGATGTCGGGCTGAGCGGCCCGAGCGACGCGTTCACGCTGTCGAACAGCAGGAAGTCGATCTCGTTCTCGCCGGTGCTGACGCTCACGTCCCAGACGGTCCCGGAGGCGGTGAACCCGCGAACGCCGAGAACGAGCGAAGAGTCCACGCGGTCGCCGCCGAAAACCGGCTGGAAGCCGCCCGGGAAGAGCTCCTGGAAGCTGAAGCAGTTCGGATCGTCGAACACCCGGGCGAGCGCATTCTGATCCGGTAGCGCGTCCGTCACCGTGACCACCGGACATCCCGCCGAACCGTCCGGCGTCCCGTCGGCCGCGTCCAGAACGTCGCCGATCAGCAGCGACGCGCCGCCGTCGCCGCTGTAGACCGCATCCCGGGTGTTCGGGTTGCGGAAGAAGAAGTTCCTCGCCGTCACGTGACGGTCCGCATGGTTCGCCCAGCCATAGAACCGCACCGTCCCGCTGCTTCCCAGCGCCCGGCCGAAGTTGATCCAGAACTTCACGTCGTCGTCGACTTCAGCCTTGCCCCACCTCTGCGCGGGATCGGCCACATGGGTGTTCCCAGCGGCGACCAGGGCCGTCGCGTCTGCTCGCTGGATTGCACGATTCGTCGGGTTCGCGCCGCCGACCTCGAGGCTCAGATTCGCGAAACCGCTCTCGCCCCAGGGCAGGCCGACGTTGCCGGCCACCGTGACGGACTCGCCGTCGCCCGCGTCGTACAGGCCGGTCAGCACCTCGAACGAGCCGCCGGAACGTGCCTCCTTGAGCCGGAAGTTCATGATCCCCGCGATCGCGTCCGAGCCGTACTGCGCCGAAGCGCCGTCCCTCAGGACCTCGACCTGGCGAAGCGCAATGGCCGGAATCGCGGACAGGTCCGGTCCCTGAGCCCCGTGGGAGACACCGATTCGCGACCACAGGATCACGGCTCCGCGGTGCCGCCGCTTGCCGTTCACCAGCACGAGCGTGTGGTCGGGCGCCAGGCCGCGCAAGTTCGTTGGTCGCACGATGGTTGCCGCATCGCCGCTGATCGAACTGATGTTCAGCGACGGCACCACGGTGCGCAGAAGCTGGTCGAGGTTCGTCTCCCCCTGATGCGCGACGTGCTCCGCCGAGATCACGTCGATGGGCACCATCGACTTCGTCACCGACCGCTCCCGCGCCCGGCTGCCGGTGACGACGATCTCCTCGTCGACGTGCGCCGCGGGCTCGTCAGACTCCGCTTCGTCGTGCTCGTCGGCGCGCGACGGTGCCTGGTCCTCAACCTGCTGGGCACCCAGCGAACGGGGCTGTGCGAAGCCGACGAAGAGCAGCGCAACCGTAGCGAGCCAAACGCTGCGGCTCAAAGAAGGACTGTCACCGCTCATTCGGCTCGGAATCGTCCCAGTAGCGGTCATGGAACCGCAACAAATCCACGCCGTGGGTTTCGTAGAACCAGACCGGGTTGTGATCCACACCCGGTGCGATCAGCCGTTCCGCCGGAACACCCAGTCCAGCCAGGTAGCCCAGGTACTCCAGACTGGCCTCGTAGTTGAATCCCTTGTTGCCCGCCCAGATCATGACGTTGAGTGGCGGCTGCACTCCATCTTCCGCGTAGGAGCGGGCAAGACTGTACGCATCGTTCCCCTTGCCGAAGTCGAAGGACCTGGCGTTCCCGCCCGCCACCCTTGGATCCCGTTCAACGCCGTCGTTCTCGAAAACCTGCTTCTCCACCGCATAGCCGGGGCCACCGGGCGCGGCGGAGATGAACAGGTGGGGATACCTGAACATGATCCGCGTAGTCCCCCGCCCACCCTGGGAAAACCCCTGCAAGGCACGCCCACCGCGGTGTGCCAGAGTCCGGTAGGTCTCGTCGATGTGCGGGATCAACTCCCGGACAAAGACACTTTCCCCCTGGGAATCCTCGTGGTCGTACCAGCTCACCTTGCCGCCGTTCCCCCAGACGAAGATCACGGGGCGCACGGCGCCGGAAGCAATGGCGGCATGCACGTGCTCGGCTATGCCGATGCTCGCTGATTCGTTGCCCGGTCGTCCGCCGTGCAGGTAGTAGATCACCGGATAGCGGGTATGACGGTTCGCGGCATCGTCGTACGCCGGCGGAAGGTAGATGTTGTAGCCCACCGCAACACCCATCGACGAACTGTTGAACGTCGCGTGAGTCACACCCGGAATCCTGCGATCCTCCACGGGCGGGTTGACCCAACTGAAGGGTCCGCGCCCGCGCCCGAGGAACGCCCGAACCTCGCCGGGATCCGCTCGGCCGTCTCTGTTGGCATCGAGCAGCGAGAACGCGCCCGGCATCACTTCGTCTTCCGTCAGCACCCCATCGCCGTTGCGATCGGCCATGAAGGCGTTTCCCACCTGGCCATCCGCCTCGTTGGCCGGCTCCTGAGTTCCCGCCTGGGGACTACCGGTTTGCCCGGCTAGCGCCGTCGGCAACGCTTGCGTAGTCGCCAGCACCAGAAGCGCACTGGCGAGGTTACGACTGACTCCCATTCTCAAACCTCCGCCCGGTTCGTGCCGACCAGTCCGGACCCTACTCCTCCGCCAGGCCGAAGACAAAGACGACGTTTCCCATGGCGACGACGATCCGTTGCTCGCCGCCCACCGCGTAGCTCATCGGCGACGCGTGCGGCGCAGCGCCCAGGGACATTCGCCACAACGGTTCCCCGGTCTCCTCGTCCAGGGCGAAGAAGTAGCCGTCGACGCTGGCGCTCCAGACCAGTCCGCCTGCCGTGGCGAGGACGCCGCTGCGCGTTCGCGGCGTGATCGGGAACTCCCAGCGGATCTTGCCCGTCGTCGCCTCGATCGCCCGAATCGCGCTCTTGTAGTGGTCCGCCGCAAGCGGCATCCGGTGGCCCCCACCCAGGAAGATGCTGCCCTCCTCGTACTCGTCGTCCCGCTGGTAGTAGATGCCCTCGGCGTCGAACGAGTTCACGTACAGGAACCCGGTACGCGGGCTGTAGGCCGGCGACCACCAGTTCGTCGCGCCGCCGGCCATCGGCGCGACGCGCGTGCCTTCCGTAGTCGGGAAGACGTTCTCGCGCAGGATCGGCCGGCCGTTCTCATCCAGGCCATGAGCCCAGGTCTGGAGTGCGAACGGCGCGCCGAGCAGGAAGCGGCCGCTCTCACGATCGAGCACGTAGTAGAAGGCGTTCCGGTTCGCCCAGAGCATCGTCTTCCGGCGCTCGCCGTTCAGCTCGACGTCGGCGAGCACCGGCACCTGGATCGCGTCCCAGTCCCAGACGTCGTGGGGCGTGAACTGAAAGTGCCAGACGATCTTCCCGGTCTCGCGATCGAGCGCCAGCACCGACGAGGAGTACAGGTTGTCGCCGAGCCGCAGGTCGCCGTTCCAGTCCGGCGCTGGATTGCCCGCGCCCCAGTAGATGAGGTCGAGTTCCGGGTCGTAAACGCCGGTCAGCCAGGTTGGCGCTCCGCCGGTGCGCCAGGAGTCACCCGCCCAGGTCTCGTTTCCCGGCTCGCCGGGCCCCGGCACGGTGTACGTTCGCCACCTCCGTTCGCCGGTCGCCGCGTCATAGCCGTCGATGAAGCCGCGGATGCCGAACTCTCCACCGGCGATGCCGGTGACCACGGTGTCGCCGACCACGAGCGGCGCCGCGGTCTTGCTGTAGCCCTTGCTGTGGTCCGCCAGCTCCGTCTCCCAGAGCAGCGAACCTGAACGGGCGTCGATCGCCACCAGGTGCGCGTCGTTCGTGCTCATGTACAGGGTCTCGCCGAGAATCGCTACGCCGCGGTTGTTGCGCCCGCAGCACAACCGGATCCCCTCCGGGAGGGGGTGCTCGTAACGCCAGTAGGCCCGACCCGTGGCGGCATCGACGGCGGTCACGTTGCTCGGCGACTCGGTGATGAACATGACGCCGTCGACGACCAGCGGCGTCGTCTGGTTCCGGTCGAGCTGCCTGATCTGGTGCGCCCACTTCAGCTTGAGGCGATCCACGTTCTCGCGGTTGATCTCATCCAGCCGACTGAATCGCTGCCCGTGCAGGGCGCCGTGGTACATGAGCCAGTTCTGCGGCTCCTCGTCCGAGTTGACGAGCCGTTCCCAGGTCACCGGCGAGAGGAGCGGCATGCCGTCGCCCGACGCGTCCTGCGCCGGCGCCGTCTGCGCCGCGACCACGAGCAGCGCCGCACCACTCCATCCGATCGGTCTCACGAGTCGCTCCCCCGCAACGAAGCGAGATAGGCGACAAGGTCGTCCCGCTCCGCGTCCGAGATCGCCTCGGCGGGCATCGTCGACTCGAGGATCCGTTCCACCGACCGCACCGCCGCCTTGGCGAAGGACAGCAACCTCTCCTCGCCATCCATGATCCGCAGGTTGAACGTGTCCTCGCCCATCCTCAGCCCCTCGACCACTGTGCCGTCGGCGCGGGTAATCCGTACCGTCCACCAACGCGGCGACACCTCGGCATCCGGCGTGGTGATGTCCTCTACCAGCTCGTCCGGATCGCGGCGGTCGCCCACCCGCGACAGGTCCGGCCCAAGCCGGCCTCCCTGACCCCGCACCATGTGGCAACGCCCGCAGTCCAGCCGTTCGAACGCCGCCCGGCCCGCCGCAGCCGAGCCCGGCAGAGACGCCAGGTCGACGGCTCCCGAGAGCGTGCGCAGATAGGTCACCAGCTGCCAGATCTCCTGGTCCTTTGCGCGCCGGAGACCGCGCATCGAAGTGCCCTCAATTCCGTCCCGTATCACCCGAAAGAGCCCCGCATCCGTCGTCGAATGCCGGAAACTCCCTGTCGTCAGGTCCGGCCCGTCCGCCTCCTCCCCTCCAGTGGCGTCCACCCCATGGCAGCTCGTGCACTTCGACTGGAACTGCCGTTGCCCCATCCGCACGTCGATCCCGCTGGTATAGGGATTCTCCGGTTCCTCAGCGGCCGCACCCGCAGACAAGAATGCAAGAAGAAGCACTCTCGACCCGCCCGACGCCAGCGCGTTGATCGTGATGGGTCGCAGACGAACGCGACGGCAAGCCGGTCCGCGAACTCGACGCCATCCAGCCGGTCCGGGGGCCTGAGGGGAGGGTCCCAGCGGACTCGAAGCGAGCGACGCGCTAGGTCTACTCATCAACCAAGAACCTACCGGAGCGAGCGGAGTGGAGTGCGCGCAGACCTCCCATCCCCTCAGAAAGCGCGCACGGCCGATGGGACCCTCCCCTCAGGCCCCCGGACCGGCGGGTGTCCTAGTCGTCGGCACCCTCCGGCTCCGGCCGCCGCTTCGGCTCGACCTTGGCCACGGTGATCAGGGACTCAACGCAGTCGCGCAGGGACTCGTCGAACGGGCGGAACGTGACGCCCGTCGCCGCCCGCATCCGGTCGTTGCGCAGCTCGACGCCGGCCCAGATGCCGCGCAGTTCCTCCTCGCGCTTCTGTATGTGCTCGGGGTGGATTTCGGTGACCGCGGGCGTGTCATGGCGGAGTTCCGGCAGCAACCGGTCGATGCCGGCGTTGATCTCCTCGACCCTCACCGCGTCCGCGGACCACGCGATGAAGCGTTCGCCGTTCTTCACGCTGATGCTCTCGAGCAACCGGATGTGGCACTCCGCATCATCACGCACGTCGACCGTCATCCACGGCCGGTAGGCCTGGTTCTGCTTGCACTCGCCCAGCAGCATCAACTCGATGTTGTGCTGCCAGGGCCCCTTCTCCTTCTGGTGCGCCGACAGGATCGGACCCACGTTGTCGCCCGGGCAGCAGGTGATCGCGTCCCAGCGCCCGCTCTTCTCCGCCGCCTCCGTGAAAGCCTGCTGGGCGTATATCTTGCTCATCGAGTAGCCGTGGCCGCGCTCCGGCGTCCGCTTCGGATTCGATTCGTCCGGGTAGCGGTCCTCGTACAGGACCGGCCGCCGAACGAACTCGTAGATGTCGGCCTCCATGATGACGGCGGCGATGCTCGAAGTAACGACCACGCGGGTCACCGAACCCGACTTCTCGATGCTCTCGACGATGTGGTCGCACACGTTCTTCACGTAGTCGAAGTCGTTGTAGTCGCTGACGTGGGCGATGTGAGCCACGCCGTGGCAACCAGCGAAGATCTCGTCGAAGCAGCCCGGCTCGTCCAGGTTCGCCGAGTGGATCGTCAAGCGCCCGGAGGCGTAACCCGGCATCTCCCGCAGGAAGGTCGTCTTCCCGGGGTCGTTGGCGTCGCGCACGCATGCACGCACCCGGTAGCCCTTGTCCAGTAGCAGCCGAACCGCCCAGCCGCCGACAAAGCCGGCGCTACCCGTCACCGCGACCGTCCCGCCCTTCGGTATCGGAGCCATTTCTCCCGCCCTCCCTGATTCCGTTCGGGCGCGACGATACCCGACGGCGAACCTGCTAGCTTTGCAGGTTGCCATCCGCGCACCCAATGACGGGCGCGCGGACTGGGGCACGGGTGGCGCGGCCGCGCCACCCGGGCACGACCGAGCGGCCCGTGAGCACCCAATCCGTCGACCAGGTCCAGTGCGGCGATCGCACCTACGACCTGCGCCGCCTGCGCCCGACCGACCGGGACGACATCGTCTCGCTCGCCAGCGCCCTGCCCGAGATCGACCTCCAGTTCCTGCGCTCGGACCTGACCGATCCGGACGTGGTGGAGGGATGGATCCACGACGCCGACACCGGCAGCCGCTTCACTACCCTGGCCCACTACGAAGGCGAGCTGGTGGGCTACGGCAGCCTGAACCTTCGAGGCCTGCACTGGATGAGTCACCTCGGCGAGATCCGCGTGATCATCGCCGAGGCCCATCGCCGCTGCGGGCTCGGCCACGTGCTGACCGAGCGGGTGTTCGAGACGGCCAGAGAGCTGGGTCTGCTCAAGCTGGTAGCGCAGATGACGCGTGAGCAGATTGGAGCACGCCGGGTGTTCGAGCGCCTCGGGTTCTCGCCCGAGGCGCTGCTCACCGACTGGGTCATCGACCGCTCCGGGCGCACCCGCGACATGATGATCATGTCCTACGACCTGGGCGCCGGGAAGCGGAGCCGCACCTGAGCCCCCGGAAGCGCCGTCGCATCCGCGTCGTCTCCTGGAACGTGAACGGCTTGCGCGCCGCCGGGCGCAAGGGCTTCCTCGACTGGCTGGGAAAGAGCCGGGCCCAGATCGTCGGCCTGCAGGAAACGAAGGCCCGCGCCGAGCAACTGGCGCCGGAGCTTCGCCGGCCCACGCGCTGGCACACCTCCTTCTCGAGCGCCGAACGCCCCGGCTACTCCGGCGTCGGCCTCTACTCGCGCCTGAAACCGGCCTGGGTCCGCACCTCGCTCGGAGAACAGCGCTTCGACGCCGAGGGACGCCTGCAACTCGCCCTGTTCGGTCAACTGCTGGTGGCGAACGTCTACTTCCCGAAGGGCAGCGGCAGCCAGCGAGACAACAGCCGGGTGCCGTACAAGCTCGATTTCTACCGCTCCCTTTTCGACCAGCTCGACCAGGCGCGCGCGGCCGGCTATCGCGTCCTGGTCATGGGCGACTTCAACACGGCGCCACAACCGATCGACCTGGCGCGCCCGAAGGACAACGTCAGGAACTCCGGCTTCCTGCCGGAGGAACGCGACGAACTCCAGCGCTGGATCGACGCGGGCTGGATCGACACGTTCCGGACCCTGCACCCGGACACCGTGCGCTATAGCTGGTGGAAGCAGGCCTTCCATGCCCGCGAGCGCAACGTCGGCTGGCGGATCGACCTCGTGCTCGCCTCGGAGGCTGCGATGCGCTTCGTTGAACGGGCCTTCATCCTGACCCACGTGACCGGCTCCGACCACTGCCCGGTCGGCGTCGACCTGTCGGCCGAGGTACTCGGGTGACCGACGACGACGCGACGCCGCGCCGGGCTACCACCGTCGACGGCATCAGGCGGCGCATGGCCGGCTTCGCTACACGAGAAGGAGTACGGCGCGGTCTCGACTTCAGTCTGCGGCCCAGCGACGTCCTGATCGCCACCTATCCCAAGGCCGGCACGACCCTGATGCAGCAGATCGTCCACGGGCTCCGCACCGGCGGCGACATGGACTTCGACGAGATCACGGAAGTCGTCCCCTGGCTCGAAGTCGCCCACGACATCGGCCTCGACCTCGACGCACACCAGCGGGCCGAGCCCAGAGCGTTCAAGACCCACCTGAGCCGGGAACTGGCACCGAAAGGTGGGCGCAACATCTTCGTCGTCCGCGACCCGGTCGATTCGCTCGTCTCCTTCTTCCACTTCTTCAGCGGCTGGGTGTTCGAGCCCGGGACCGTCTCGATCCGCGACTTCGCCCTCGACTTCGTCTTCCACGGCACCCGCAGCGGCCGCTACTGGGAACACCTCGCGTCCTGGTGGCCGGAGCGCCTCGACCCGGACACTCTCTGGCTCTGCTTCGAGGACGTCGTCGCCGACCTCCCCGCCGCCACCGCCCGCGTCGCCGCCTTCCTCGGCCTCGATCCGAAGCACCCCAACGTCGAGATCGCGACCCGTCAGGCCTCCATCGACTTCATGCGTGAACACGGATCGAGATTCGACGACCACCTCGTCCGCAACGCCCGCAACGCCGCCTGCGGCCTGCCCGCCTCCGGCACCACCTCCAAGGTCCGCAAAGGCAAGTCTGGCGAAGGATCCCGTGAAGTGCCGCCCGAAGTCCTCAAGGTGTGGGATCGCGAGTGGAGGCGCATCGTGGAGCCCGCCACGGGTCACAGTACCTACGAAGAGCTGCGCAGCAGTTGCGTTAAGGAGCGAGGCTAGCGGAGCGCAGTCGACTGAAGCGAACCCCCACCCTCACATCCCCCAAGCCGGGGTGAGCGTCCACTGCGACCTCTCCTTCGTCCCCGTCGCGGGCGGCCCCGTCGTGGGCGGGCGCGTCCGACGCTGCCCCGCCGCTACAGCAGGCCGCCCTCGGGCGCGGGCCGGGCGCGCTGGTTGTAGAGCAGCTTCTTCAGGCGTTCGCGTTCTTCGTCTGAGAGGTTCGCGTAGTCGATCGCCTCGCCGCTCGAGACGTCCATGCCGCGCTGGACCGCCGGACGGGCGCCGACTTCCTCGAACCAGCGCTTGAAGTACGGAAACTCCTCGATGTCCTGCTGCTGGTCCTCCCAGCGAACCGTCCACGGATAGCAGATCATGTCGGCGATCGTGTACTCGTCGCCGATCAGGTAACGCCGGTCGTAGAGGCGGTTGTTCATCACGCCGTAGAGGCGGTTCACTTCGTCGGTGAAGCGGCGCACCGCGTAGCTCTGGTCGCCTTCCGTGTCGCGCAGACGACGGAAATGACCGCACTCGCCGGACTTCGGCCCCTGGTTCGCCATCTGCCAGATGAGCCACTGGTTCACCTCGTGGCGGGCCCGGAGATCCTGAGGGTAGAACTGGCCGGCCTTCTCTGCGATGTAGATCATGATCGCGCCGGACTCGAAGAGCGCGATCGGTTCGCCGCCGTCGGCCGGCTCGTGATCGACCATCGCAGGCATCCGGTTGTTCGGCGAGATCCTGAGGAAGTCCTCCTTGAACTGGTCGCCGAAGCCGATCCGGCAGGGCACGATGCGGTAGGGCAACCCGCACTCCTCGAGCAGGATCGTGACCTTCTTGCCGTTCGGCGTCGGCCAGTAATGCAGATCGATCATCGCGATGCTCCCGCTGAAATGAAACGCCCGGAGGTTAGCCGACTCACCGACCCGCCCGCGATACGCTCACCCCGCCCGCGAGCAGCTCGCCTGCGAGACAGGAGGAACAGAGTGCACTTCAGGACGAGGACATCGAAAGCAGTGATCGCCGCGCTCGCGCTGGGTTGTCTGGCCGCCTCCTCACCGGCGGCGGAACCCGGCGATGCCGAAGCGCAGCTAGCCGCCGCAATCCAGGCGGCGCCGGAAGACCGGCGGGACGGCGCGCGCGTGCTTGGCTGGACCGCCGACGGCAAGGTGGTGGAACTCCGCGCCGGCAGCAACGACCTCGTCTGCCTGGCGGCCCGGCCTGGCGATGCGCAGTGGAGCGTCGCCTGTTACCACGAGTCGCTGGAGCCGTTCATGGCCCGCGGCCGCGAACTGACGGCCCAGGGCATCGAGGGCCAGGAACGAATCGAGATTCGTGAACGGGAGATCGCGGAAGGCAAGCTGCCGATGCCGCGGGAGCCGCGCACCCTGTACGTGCTCCACGGCAGCGGCTTCGACGCCGCGACCGGTGAAGTGAGTGACGCCTACTTGCGCTGGGTCATCTACACGCCGTACGCCACCGCCGAGTCGACCGGACTGACGACCCGGCCGGTGCCCGGCGCGCCCTGGCTGATGTTCCCCGGCACCGCGGGTGCGCACATCATGATCAATCCCCCTCGCCCTGACGCCGATCAGTGAGCACCGCCTTCAGCGACAGTCGCTTCCGGGACATCGTCGGCCCGTCGTCCCAGTTCTACATCTCCCAGCGGCTGCGGCTTCACTACCTGAACTGGGGCAACGAGGACAAACCGCCCCTGGTGCTGATCCACGGCGGTCGCGACCACGCCCACAACTGGGACTGGGTGGCGAACGCGCTCCGTCACGACTACCACATCGTGGCGCCGGACCTGCGCGGTCACGGCGACAGCGAATGGGCGATCGGCGGCATGTACGCGATCACCGACTTCGTCCTCGACATCGCGCAGCTGCTGGAAGCACTGGACCGCTTCCCGGTGCGCATCGTCGCCCACTCGCTGGGCGCGAACATCGCGCTGCACTACACGGGCTTCTACCCCGGGAACGTCCACAAGCTGGTGGCGATCGAAGGGATGGGACCGCCTCCCCGCATCCTCGCCGACCGGGTCAACGCGGCGGTCGACGAGCGCATGCGAGGCTGGGTGGGCAGCATGCAGAAGCTCGCGGGACGCCAGCCGCGGCGCTACCCGTCGCTCGACGCCGCGGCCGAGCGGATGCAGGAAGTGAACAGCTTCCTGAGCCCCGAACAGGCCCGCCACCTCACCGTCAACGGCATGGCGCGCAACGAGGACGGCACCTACACCTGGAAGTTCGACAACTATGTCCGCTCCTTCCCGCCCTACCGCTACGACGAGGAGGAACTCCGCGGAATCTGGGGCCGGATCACCTGTCCCACGTTGCTCGTGCGCGGCACGGAGAGCTGGGCCAGCGACCCGATCGAGGACGGCCGGATCGAGGCGTTCCAGAACGCTGAACTGCGCAACTTCGAAGGCGCCGGCCACTGGGTCCATCACGACCAGCTCGACGAGTTCGTCGCCGTGGCGCGCGCCTTTCTCGCCGGCTGACGCAGCAGCAAGCCCGTGACGACCACCGACTCACTCGCCGAAACCGCCCCCACGCCCAAAGCGGCGCCCGTCCGCGCCGGCGAACGCATCGCGGCGCTCGACGTTCTGCGCGGCTTCGCCGTGCTCGGCATCCTGGTGATGAACGTGCAGAGCTACTCGATGATCACGGCGGCGTACTTCAATCCCATGGCGAACGAGAAGGGCGCGGGAGTCGGTTTCGCCGTCTGGCTCCTGTCCCACGTGTTCTTCGACACGAAGTTCATGTCGATCTTCTCGACGCTGTTCGGCGCCGGCATGGCGCTGATGGCCGAGCGAGCCGCCGCCCGCAACGCGTCGGCTACCGGCGTCCACTACCGGCGCCAGTTCTGGCTACTCGTGCTCGGCCTGGCCCACGCCCATCTGATCTGGTACGGCGACATCCTGGTGCCGTACGCGTTGTGCGGCTTCATCCTGTACAGCCTGCGCAATCTGAAGCCAACGAAGCTCCTGATCGCGGGCTTCGCCATGACCGCCGTCACGCCGCTCATCTTCCTGTTCACCGCGTGGTCGATGCAGTACTGGCCTCCCGAAGTACTTGACGCAATGAAGCCGGGCTGGGCGCCAACCGCGGCGGCGGCCGAGGCCGAGATCGCGACCTACCGGTCGGGCTGGCTCACGCAAATGCCCTTGCGCATCGGCGCTGCCCTGAGCCTGGAGACGTTCGTCTTCCTCATCGTGTTCCTCTGGCGCAGCGGCGGCTTGATGCTGGTCGGCATGGGGCTCTACAAGCTCGGCGTGCTGTCCGCGAAACGATCCTCCGGGTTCTACCGGCGGATGGCGTTCGCGGGACTCGGACTCGGGATGCCGATCGTCATTGCCGGCGTCGTCTACAACACGCACCACGACTTCGCGTTCGAGCACTCGCAGTTCCAGGGGCAGACGTTCAACTACATCGGCTCGCTCGGCGTCTTCCTCGGCTACGTCGGCCTGGTCATGCTGGCGGTGCAGCGGGGCTGGCTGCCAGGCCTCCAGCGGCGGCTGACGGCGGCGGGACGGATGGCCTTCACGAACTACATCAGCCAGAGCGTGATCTGCACGCTCATCTTCTACGGCCACGGCCTCGGCCTGTACGAGCGCGTCGACCGTCTGGGCCAGATCGCGATCGTCGTCGCGATCTGGATCCTGCAACTGCTCTGGTCGCCCTGGTGGCTCGCGCACTTCCGTTTCGGTCCGCTCGAGTGGCTGTGGCGTTCGCTCACCTACATGAAGTTTCAACCCATGGCGGCCCGCTGAGAGCCGCCTGACGTTCCACGTGCAAGGAGCTGCCATGATCCGACCCCTTTCCGCCGCAACCTTCATCATCTTCACCGTGGCCTTGCTGGCCGCTGGAGGCGCCATGGCCCAGATCGCACCCGAACCCGAACAGATCGAGGAACTCCTGGAGGGACCGGCCGAGGGCCCGGTCGTCATGGTCAACCTGCTGCGGTTCAAGAAGGAGGCCGACGCCCCCGACGAGGGCCTCACGGGCGAACAGGCCTACGGCAGGTACGGCGCCCAGATGGTCCAGTGGGTCACCTCCCAGGGCGCCCGTCTGATCTGGTCCGGCCGGGTCGATTCGATGGTGATCGGCGACACGGACGAGTACTTCCACGCGATCGCCCTGATGGAGTACCCCTCGCGGGCCGAGTTCCTCCGCATCATCGGCGACCCGCGCGTCGCCGAGTACTCGGTCCACCGCACCGCGGGGCTCGACATGCAGTGGCTGATCGCCTCGACGACGACGTTCGAACTCGGCCAGGCCACGGCGAACGAGGACTCGGACGACTGAGCTACACTCGCGCGGCTCAAACCACCGCAGCTACCACGACCGATTCCCCTGAGGTGAAGGAGATCCCGGATATGCGTTCGAAGAACCTGGCGGCGATGCTGACGGCCGCCGTTGTCCTCGCGGCCTGCACAGCGATCGCCGTGTCGCCCGCTGCCGCCTCCGAGCACGAGGAACCGGTCGGCAACCTGGCCGAACTGATGCGCGCCATCCTGTTCCCGAACTCCAACTTCCTGTTCGACGTCCAGATGACGGACCCGGGGAGCCCGCCGGACCCGGCCGAAGAAGGCGACGGCTCCGTATCCTCCCTCTTCTCCGGCATCTACACCGGCTGGCAGGTCCCCCAGCAGGCGGCCCTGGCGCTCGCCGAGATCGAACCGCTGATCATGAACCCGGACCGCATGTGCCAGAACGGCACGCCGGCCCCTGTGGGCAACGAGGACTACCAGAAGTACGCGAAGCAGTTGACCGAGGTCGCGAAGAAGATCTACGCCGCAGCACACGAAGAGGATCGCGACACGGTGAGCGACCTGACGAACGATCTCGCCGGGGCCTGCGAGGATTGCCACGCGATCTATCGCCGCTACCCGGAATCGTCCCGCTGCAAGTAGCTCCCCGGCGACGCACCTCCGCCTCCCGAGCCACGCACTGACCCTCCATGCGTAGCCTCTTCGAGTGGGTCGACGCGCTTCCCAGCAGCATCGCGCTGCGGGAGTCGCTGAACGCCTACCCGACCATGCTGACGATCCACGTCGTCAGCATGTGCCTGTTCGCCGGGTTGATCGCGTACTGGGACATGCGCCTGATCGGGTTCACGCTCAGGAAGGTGCCGGTATCGAACATCCCGACCCGCCTCTTCCCGTGGGCGCTGACCGGCTACGGCATCAACCTGATCACCGGGGCATTGCTGCTCTACAGCCAGCCGATGCGGTACTACGGCAACTTCTACTTCTGGGCCAAGATGGCGCTGATGCTTGTCGCCGGCATCAACATGTTCTGGTTCCACTACGCGACCTACAAGTCGGTCCAGGCGTGGGACCAGGGCCGGGAGATTCCGCTGAACGCCCGGCTGGCCGGCGTCGTGTCCCTGGTGTTGTGGGCGGCGGTGGTCGTCACGGGGCGAATGATGGCCTACAGCGGCCTGATGCCCGGCTGGTGGAACAACCTGAACATCGGCGCCTGAAGAGGCCGCGGAGGATCGTCCCATGTTGCAGTCCTTCTTCGAGTGGATGCAGGGCCTGCCCTTCAGCGCCTGGATGCTGGAGGAGACCTGGGCGTCGCCGATCATCCAGTGCGCTCACCTGGTCGCACTGGTCGGCTTCGCCGGCGCGGTCCTGGTCGTCGACATGCGCCTGCTCGGCCGCGGCCTGATCAAGACGCCTCTCAACCAGCTCGCCCGTGAGCTGGACCGGTGGATGATCTGGAGTTTCGTCGCCCTGTTCGTGACCGGCGCGCCCCAGGTCCTCTCAACGGCGCTCAAGCAGTACTACAGCCCCTTCTTCTGGTGGAAGATGCAGATCATCGTCATCGGGCTGCTCTTCAACTTCACGATCCGCCGCCGGGTCGCCCTCGCCGAAGAAGGAACGCTCGGACACTGGCCAAAGGTGGTCGGCTTCCTCTCGATCGGCATCTGGACCAGCGTTTCGGTCTACGCCCGCCTGATCGGGCTGCTGTCCTGAGCACCCTCTCCAGGCTTGCTGTGGCCGTTGCGGCGCTCGCTGCACCACTCGCGAGTCCGCCGCTCACAGCCCAGACCGGAGCCGCCGGCGACTGGCCGGCCTTCGGCGGCGATCCCGGCAACAGCAAGTACTCCACGCTGAACCAGATCGACCGCGACAACTTCAAGGACGTGGAGATCGCCTGGCGCTGGCGCTCGATCGCCGCGGACACCGAAGTCCCGAGCAGCGTGCGACGCGGCCAGTTCAAGGCGATTCCACTCGCGGTCGACGGCCGGATCTTCGTCGCTACCTCGCTCAGCCAGGTCGCCGCGATCGACGCCGGGACGGGCGAGACGCTCTGGGCCTACGACCCGGAAAGCTGGCGCGCCGGCCGGCCGGCGAACCTCGGCTTTCACCACCGCGGAGTCGCCTGGTGGACAGACGGCGAACGCGAGCGGATCCTGATTCCCACGCACGACCGCCGCCTCGTGTCGCTCGACGCCCGGACCGGAGAACCCGACCCCGGGTTCGGCGATGGTGGCACGGTTGAGATGACGCCGCACCTGGGTCGCGAGGTGATGGAGCGCCTGACGACGCACAGCTCGCCGCCGGCAGTCTGCGGCAACACCGTGATCGTGGGCTCGATCGTGGCGGACTTCGCAACTCACAAGGAAGCGCCGCCCGGCTTCGTGCGCGCGTATGACATCCCGACCGGCGACCTCGCCTGGGTCTTCCACACCATCCCGCAGAACGACGAACTCGGCGTGGAGACCTGGGAGGACGAGTCGTGGCGCTACAGCGGTAACACGAACGTCTGGTCCATGATTACGGTCGACGAGGAGGCGGGAACCGCCTACCTGCCGGTCGGCACGCCGACGAACGATCTCTACGGCGGCCACCGGCTCGGTGACAACCTCTACGCCGAGAGCATCGTCGCGGTCGACTGCGAAACGGGCCAGCGCCAGTGGCACTACCAGTTCGTCCACCACGGCCTCTGGGACTACGACCCGCCCACTGCCCCCAACCTGTTCGAGGCGACGGTGGGGGGCGAGCGCGTGCGCGGCGTGGTCCAGGTCACCAAGCAGGCCTTCGCCTTCGTCTTCGACCGGGTGACCGGCAAGCCGGTGTGGGAGATCGAGGAACGCGAGGTGCCGCCAAGCGACGTGCCGGGCGAGCGTGCCGCGCCAACCCAGCCCTTCCCGACCCGGCCGGCCGCCTTCGACCGCCAAGGCATCACCGAAGACGACCTGATCGACTGGACTCCCGAACTCCGCGCCGAGGCGATCGAGATCGCAGCGGACTACGACCTGGTGCCGCTCTACACGCCGCCGCGCTTCGAAGAGTCGGGCAAGCCGACGATCCAGTTGCCGGCCGACGGCGGCGGCGCGAACTGGACCGGCGCCGCGGTCGATCCCGAGACAGGGATCCTCTACGTTGTCTCCCATACCCGTTCGGCCAGCGTCTCCCTGACCAGGCCGGATCCGAACCGCTCCGACCTGAACTTCGTGCCGGATCGTTGGTACCGGACCGTCGAGGGACCCCGTGGACTGCCCCTGGTCAAGCCGCCATACGGGCGAATCACGGCGATTGATCTGAACACCGGCGAGCACCTCTGGATGGTCCCGCACGGCGTCGGTCCGGTGAACCACCCAGCCATCGCCGACCTCGAACTCGGCCGGCTCGGGGTCGCCACTCACACCGCGGCGCCCCTGGTCACCCCCACGCTGCTGTTCGTCACCGCGACGAGAGAGCACTCCGGCGACCCGGAAGCGAACGAACCCGACGTACCGCCCGAGATCAGCGTCTACGACAAGGCGACGGGCGAATACCTGGGGGGCATCGAGCTGCCCGGCACTCCCAATTCGAACCCGATCAGCTACGAGCACGGCGGCCGGCAGTACCTCGCCGTCGCCACCGGCGGCGGCCGGTTTGGAATGGGCGGCGGCGGAACGACTCCCAAGCTCGTCACGCTCGCGCTGCCCCGAGAGGAACCCTGACCATGAAGCTGAAGCGCACCGTCCTTCTTGCCGTTGGAACGGCCTTGTTCCTGGCCGCCGCGGCGGCCTCCCAACCGCCGCCGCGGCGGGCCGAGGCCGCATACGGAGTCGACGACGCCGCGCTGGTCGCCGCCGCCGGCCGCACCGCCGACTGGCTGACCTACGGCGGCACCTACAAGGAACAGCGCTACAGCGTGCTGGACCAGATCAACGACGGCAACGTGGGCCAGCTCGGCATCGCCTGGGTCCAGGAGACGAACACGAAGCGGGGCCTCGAGGCCACGCCGCTGATCGTCGACGGCGTGATGTACGCGACCGGCGCCTGGAACGTCATCTACGCCCTCGACGCGGTGACCGGCGAACCGCTGTGGACCTACGACCCGGAGGTTCCGCGCTCGATCGCGAACAAGACCTGCTGCGACGCCGTGAACCGCGGCGCCGCCCTCTACCGGGGCAAGGTGATCTCCGCCACCCTCGACGGACGGCTGATCGCCATCGACGCCGAGACCGGAGAGCTCGCCTGGTCGACGATGACCGTCCCCGAGGACTCGATGTACACGATCACCGGCGCGCCCCGGATCGCCAAGGGCAAGGTGATCATCGGCAACAGCGGCGCCGAGTACGGCGTGCGCGGCTACGTCGACGCCTACGACGCGGAAACCGGCGAGCGAGCCTGGCGCTTCTACACCGTGCCGGGGAACCCGGCCGACGGCTTCGAGAACGAGGCGATGCGGATGGCCGCCGAGACCTGGACCGGCGAGTGGTGGACCGGCGGCGGCGGCGGCACGGTCTGGGACTCGATCGTCTACGACCCGGAACTCGATCTGCTCTACATCGGCGTCGGCAACGGCGCGCCCTGGGACCGCAACCTGAGGAGCCCCGGAGGCGGCGACAACCTGTTCCTCTCGTCGATCGTGGCGCTTAAGCCCGACACCGGCGAGTACGTCTGGCACTACCAGACGACACCCGGCGACACCTGGGACTACACCGCCACCCAGCCGATCATGCTCGCCGAGCTGCCGATCGGCGGCCGGGTGCGCCAGGTCCTCATGCAGGCGCCGAAGAACGGCTTCTTCTACGTCCTCGACCGCCGCACCGGCGAACTGATCTCGGCCGAGGAGTTCGTCACCGTCACCTGGGCCAGCCACGTCGATCTGGCCAGCGGCCGGCCGGTCGAGCTCGCCGGCGCCCGCTACACCGACCAGACCGTCAACGTATCGCCGGGGCCCCTCGGCGGCCACAACTGGCATCCGATGGCGTTCAGCCCGAAGACCGGCCTCGTCTACATCCCGGCGATGGAGATGGGGAACTTCTACGTTCCGGACCCGAACTACCAGTACACCCCCGGACAGTGGAACCTGGGTGTCCGCGCGGCGGCCCCCGAAGACATCCCCCAGGCAATCGTCGACGCCACCGGCCTTTCGGGCCAGATGCTGGCTGAAGACGCGCCGCCGGCCCTGCTCTCGGGCCACCTGCTGGCCTGGGATCCGGTCGCCCAGCGCGAGGCCTGGCGGGCGCAGTACACGATGCCCTGGTCGGGCGGCGTGCTTGCCACGGCCGGCAACCTCGTCTTTCAGGGCACGCCTTTCGGCCAGTTGACCGCGTATCGAGCCGATGACGGCGAGAAGCTCTGGGAGAGCTACACCGGCAGCGGCGTCATCGCGCCGCCGATCACCTTCGAGTCCGGCGGCACCCAGCACATCGCCGTCATGTCCGGCTGGGGCGGCGCCTTCGGCATCGTCGGCAGCCGCTCCGCCCGGCAGGCGGTCGAGTCCGAAGGCCGGATCGTCGTCTACGCCCTCGGCGCCACCGGCCGGCCGATCGAGCGACAGGAGCGCCGCGAGATCCGGGTCACCCGCGTCGATCACGGCGCCTCTACCGCGGACATCGATGCCGGGCGCCGGCTGTTCAACCAGTACTGCCTCGTCTGCCACGGCTACGGCGCGGTCTCCGGCGGCGTCACGCCCGACCTGCGACAGTCGTCACAGCGGGTCTTCGACTCCTACGAGGCCGCCCTGCTTGAAGGCGCCCTCGTCGACGTCGGCATGCCCAGCTTCGCGCCCGTCCTGGACCGCGACGACGTCGCCCTGCTCAAGGCCTACGTCCTCCACCGCCGCAACATGCTCGCCGACGAGCAGGCTGCCGCGGCCCCCTGACTACGACGCCACGCCGAACACCGGCAGCGCCGCGAACTCGCCCTTCAGAACCGCGGTGGCGTCGTCCATCCCCATCCAGCCCTCGATCATCGACGCGTAGACCCGCCGGAAGTCGGTCGTCATCTTCAGGTTGCCGTCGTCGAGGTCGGTGAGGCTGGGCGTGTCGCCGTAGAAGCCGCCGGCGACGCCCTTGCCGGCGACGAACATCGGGCCCGCGGTGCCGTGATCAGTGCCGAGGCTCGCGTTCTCCTCCACCCGCCGGCCGAACTCGGTGAACATCAGCACCGCCACATCGTCGGCGCGGCCGATCCGGTCGACGTCGCGCAGGAAGCCCGCGACCGCGTCGGACATGTACATCAGCAGCCGGGCGTGGGTGTCGGCCTGGTGGACGTGGGTGTCGAACGAGTTGCCGCGGAAGCTCACGTAGTAGATGCGGGTAGGCAGCTCGGCCTCGATCAGGGCCGCGACCTTGCGCAGGTCGGCACCGAGGCCGCCGATGCCGTAGTCGACCGGCGTGCGGTAGCCGGACCAGGCGTCGCGCACGAGCGCCGCGCTGGAAGCGGCGTTGGCCGCCGTACCGCGCAGAAAGTCGAGGGCGTCGTTGCCGCTCGCCTCGTCCGTGCCGAACTGGCCGAGCGCCCGTTTCTCGCCGGGCGTGCCCTGGCGCCGGAGGCGGCCCGGGTCGTCGAACACCAGCGGCGAGTGCCGGGCCGCGCGCACCGCCAGGGACTGCGAACTGGCCACGTTGACGATGTAGTTGGGCGTACCGTCCGGCCCGTGATCGTCGGCGAGCCGGCCGAGCCAGCCGAGCGCCTCGCCGCCGTTCGGCACGCCCGTGTGCCAGAAGCCCATCGACGAGAAGTGGGACAGACTCGGGTTCGGGTAGCCGCAGCCCTCGACGACCGCCAGGTTCCCGTCCTTGTAGAGGCCCTCCATGCCGACGAGCGACGGGTGGAACCCGGCCTCCTCGGTGACGGCGATCACCCGCTTCGGGCGGATGCCCAGGTTCGGGCGCACCCGGTAGTACTCGTCGTTGCGGAACGGGATGACGGTGTTCAGCCCGTCGTTGCCGCCGGAGAGCTCCACCACGACCAGGATGCGTCCCGATGCGTCCGAGATCCCGGACCGCAGTTCCTCAAGCGCGAGTGCCGCGGAGGTGCGGCCGAGAACCGCCGGAAGACCGGCGGCAACGCCGAGTCCAAGGAGGCCGCGGTGCAGGAAGTCGCGCCGCGAACAGCCGCAGGGAAGTCGTTCAGCCATGGGAAACTCCTCAGCCCAACTGGTACTCGGGCGAACTGAAGACGAGGTAGAGCGTCGAGCGTAGCGCTTCCTCGACCTTCCCGGTCGCGGCCTGGCCTCGTGCGTCCAGGCCGGTCGACTCCAGTTCGCGCTCGAGGTGCCGCACCAGCGCCGCACGCCCCTGGTCGGTCAGCGGAACGCGCAGGAACCGGTGCAGCAGGTGGTCGACCGCTCCCTCGACGTCGGTGGCGCCGGCCGCCAGCACCATGGCCCGCAGGTCGACGTCGAGGACGTGACGCGGCACGAGTTTGACCCGCTCGTAGGCCACCACGTAGCCGCGATAGCCGCCGTAGCGGGTGTTGTACTCCTCATCCGCGTCGGCCAGCGTGTTGGACGCCGCGTCGCCCTGCTTGGTCGCCGCCGTGATCGTCATCCCCCGCGCCAGACGCTCGCCGACCTGGCGATAGATCCCGGGCATCCGCCGGTCCGGATGGCCGAACTCCTCGAGCGCCGGCGGAAACAGGACCGATCGCATCGCGTTGCCGCGCTCGAGCAACGTGGCCGGCGTGATCCAGGTCCGTCCACCCGCCCAGCCGGCCACGTTCGGCGGGTAGAGCAGTTGCTGGCCCAGGCGACCCGCGAGGCTGTTCATGTCGGGTACCGTGGGCGCCGTCGGCACGCCGAACTTGCGGTACGTCGAGACAAAGAGAGCGACCGGGCTCTTGATCTGGGTGGCGACCGACGGCGGACTGTAGAAGTCCCGCGACGACAGGATCGTTCGCAGCAGCGCCTTCAGTTCGTATCCCGATTCGCGCAGGCGCCGGCCCAGTTCGACCTGGAGCGCCGGGTCGAGTTCCTCCCGCACCAGGTAGCGGTAAACCTTGCCGGCGATGAACTCGCCGGTCGCCGGCTGCTCGAGGATGATGTCGAGCACTTCCTCGCCGCCCAGGTTCCCCTCGCGCCCCAGGAAGGTCTTCGGGCCACCGTCATGGAGATCGGCGTCGAACCGGAAGTCGAGGACGTCGTTGGTCCAGCCCGTGAACGCCCGCGACGCCTCCCGGATGTCCTGCTCGGTGTAGTTGCCGACCCCCATCGTGAACAGCTCGAGTAGCTCGCGGCCGAAGTTCTCGTTCGGGTGGTCCTTCACGTTCTCCCGGTTGTCGAGGTAGACCAGCATCGCCGGATCGCGCATTACCGCGAGCACCAGGCTCTTGAAGTCCGCCGTGGCATGAGTACGCAACGTCCGGTTCTGGAGGTGCATCTTGCGCGCGTCGCGGACCTTGACTTCCGAGGTCGCGAAGTGGTCGTGCCAGAAGAGGGTCATCTTCTCTTCCAGCGGCCGCGGCGTCACCACCATCCGATCGGCCCACCACAGCGCCAGCCGCCGCGTCTCCAGCACGTTGCTGCGCAGCCCGTAGAAGAACTTGTCGACCACCGGCTGGATCGGCCGCGACGAACCCTCGGGTAGGACGTCCACGCCGAGCGACCGGCCGTGCCGCCGCGCTCGCCGCACCGCCGCCGCCCGGCTGGGCGGGAACGGGTCCATTCCCGGATCCCAGATCCCGGATTCGTCGAACGGCGTGAGCGCCGAGTCGTCGATCGTCTCGTAGTCCACGAGCCGGGCGACGGCGCCTTCCAGCCCGAGCGAAACGAGTTCCTCGATCTCCGCCGGCGTACCGCCGAAGCCGGCCCGTTCCAGCAGGTGCGCCGCCTGCTCGTAACCGAAGTCCGACTCGGCCAGCGGCGCCAGGTCGCCGACCCACGCGTGGCCGGCCGTATCGACCGGCGCGCCGATGGCAGCTACAGGCAGGGCGATGCAGCAGGCGATCGCCACCGCCGCGCAGCCTCCCGGATGAACGCTATGCTTCAAGGTCGCCGCCGATGATAGCGGCTGGGCGCCCGACGGCAGGCCGTGGACCCTCAGGAGTGGCGAACGCTCAGGAGTGACCGAGCGACAGCAGGTTCTCGACCGGCTGGTACAGCTCCTCCAGGTAGGCGACGTCCTCCGCATCGAGGTCGATTGTCGTCGCCTCGACGAGCTGCTCGATCTGGGAGATCTTCGACACGCCGACGACGGGCGATGTGACCTCGGGCTTGTTCACCAGCCAGGCCAGCGAGATCTGCGCCGGCGTGCGGCCGTACTTCCCGGCCACTTCGACCACCCGGTCGGCGATGTCGAAGGTGGCGGCGCCGCCGTAGAGCATCTCGGTGCGCAGGCGGTCGCCGCCCTTCGAGCGGTCCGTGCCGCCCTCATCGAAGCTGCCCCTGTACGAGCCCGTGAGAATGCCGCGTGCCAGCGGCGACCAGGGCGTCAGCGCCACCCCGGTCCGCGCGCAGTACGGGTTCATCTCCCGCTCCTCCTCGCGGTAGACGAGGTTGTAGTGGTTCTGCATCGACACGAACTCGGTCCAGCCGTTCTGCCGCGCCGTCATCTGGAGCTCCGTGAACTGCCACGCGAACATGGACGAAGCGCCCAGGTAGAGCGCCTTGCCGCCCTTGACCACGTCGTGCAGCGCCTCCAGCGTCTCTTCGATCGGCGCCTTGACCTGGCCGGGAATGCCGTGCGGGTGGCGATGGATGATCAACTGGTCGATGTAGTCGAGGCCCAGCCGCTGCAGGCAGCCGTCGACCCCCTCCATGATGTGCTTGCGGGACAGCCCGCCCTGGTTCGGCGACCGGCCCATCGGCATGGACACCTTGGTCGAGATCACGTACTCGTCGCGCGGCAGCAGCTCGCGCAGGAGCGAACCCACAACCCGTTCGCAGGCGCCGATCCCGTAGATATCGGCGCAGTCGAAGTAGAACAGCCCGCGCTCGATGGCGGCCTGGAAGATCGGCCGCGAGGCGTCGATGTCGAGCGTCCAGTCGCCCTGGTGACCTCTGCCCGGCTCGCCGAAGTTCATCGTTCCCAGGCACAACTCCGACACCCGGAGTCCGCACTTCTCGCCCAACTGGACCACCTTCAACACGTTGCCGCCTCCTTCCGTCCAAGCGCGCGATGATAGCGACCGGCGGCTACGCCGCCGACCCTACTTCCGGAGGTAGTCAGGGGATGAAGCCGAACACCGCGTTGCTCGGCGTTGAGGATCTGGCGGCGGACCTACTTCCCAGCGCCACATGAGAACGCCGTTGTGTCGAACATCGTCTGGAAAGCCGAAGCGCCCGGACTCCCGTAGATCCTCGCTTCGCCGGTTTCGCTGTCCGTCACGAAGATATCGACGCCGACATCCGTCAGACCGCCCATCAGCACCCAGCGATGCCCGTTTAGCGCGCAGCCGTCAAGAACCTTGACGATCAACTCGACGTTCTCCGGGTTGAAGAACCAGAACATCCCGGTGTCCGCGGTGCGCGGCATCCCCATCGCCTCGCCGTCCTGGTCGCCAGTCCGCCAGTTCGCCCGCACATGGTAGCGGGAACCCTGGAGGCACAAGGCCGTTTCACTTTCTTCGCAGGCGCTGCTGGCTGCGTCGAGCCGGTCGGTCTGGTTCAGGCCCACCCCGTGAAGGTCGGCAACGCTCTCCACCGGCGCGCCGCTGAGCCGCATCGGACTCGCGGCACTGCCTCTGGACGTGCTACCGCAAGTGGCGAACGCCGACGCGTCCGCGATCGGCTCGAACAGCGTGCCCTGGGGGTTCGTCCAGCTCATCTCCAGGCCACTGCGGAGGTCGCGAACGGTCGTCGTCACGCGGACATCGGTCAGACCGGCGGAAAAGACCCAGTAGTGACCGTTGATCCGGCAGCCGTCCAGTACCTTGATCACCATCTCGATGTTCGCCGGGTGGAAGAACCAGAAGTCCCCGCTCTCCGCGGTCAACTGCTCGGCGAAGCCGCGTCCCGTCCTGCCGTCGGCCGCCGTCCACTCGACCTCGACCTCGAAACTGCCGAGGCAGAGCACATCGTCCTCACCACAGCCGGCATCGTCGGAGAACCACGTGGTCGCGGCTGCCTTCGGTGTCCGCCCCGAACGAAGCGGACCGTTCCGGGCCTCGACCGCGAAGTTGTAACTGATGTCGGGCACCAGTTCGTCGACGATCGTCGCTGTCGTGTTCGCGGGAACGGAACCGATCAGCCTCAGTCTCGCGTCGCCGGGACCCTGCAGGAAGATGTCGAACCCGCTCTCGACGCGCGAGTTGTCCTTCCAGCGCAGCTCGATCTCCGTCGAGCTGATCGCGGTGGCGACAAGGTCTGTCGGGATGCTCGGCGGCCCCAGCGGCTGGGAAACGTCGACGTCGTGATCCTCCGGGGTCGGATCCGACGTGTCACTGCCAATGGAGCCGCTGTACCGGAGCGCAGTCTCACTGGCACCGCCCGTGTCCACGTCGATCCTGAACGACGCAGATTCTCCAACCTTGATGTCGCCAAGGCTGCACTCCGGCACACCGCCCGGATCCTCCTCGCAGCCGGAGGTCCTCGCCTCGACCGAGGCGACACCGCCGGAGAAGGAACTCATGACCACGACGTCACGAGCGATGCCCGGACCGGCGTTCTCGACACTGACTTCGTAGCGAACCATGCTGGTCGAGACGACCTGGCTTTCGGCTCCGAGATCCAGATCCGCGGTCTGCGAGACGCCTCCTCCACCCGGATCGCCAGGAGCCTGCGGAGCCGCACGACCCGGCGCCGACAGGAACACCACGAAACCGTCGTGGTCGGAGGCGTAGAGAGCTGAGCCTGCGGTGTCCTCCTCGCCCTCCGCCGCATCCGCGTTGCCCCGCGCGTACACCATCTCGACGACACTCGACTGCATCTCTTCATTCACCAGAGCGTGATCGAGCGCCTGCGCGTTGCCCCGGAACACGTAGGAGTACTGTTCCGCTGCTTCCAGATCCGCGACCAGATTCTTGAGGTTCGGATTCACCAGGTCCATTCCGGGACGTTTACTCTCACTGGCCGTGAAGTCGCCCGAAATCACGCCGACGATGTCGGAGTAGCCGTCGGTGAACTGATACGCGTTGAAGTCGCCGACGATGATCAAGTTCGAGTCCTGGCGCGCCTGAGCCAGGGCTGCTACGGACTCAGCCTGTTCCAGGCGCTTCACCTGCACCCGATCCGTGTCGACATCGATAAACGAGCGGTTGTGAATGACGATCACCGAGAACTCGATGCCGGTGACGGACGCATCGAGCTGCAGCGGCGGGCGGTCGTGGAGGATGTCGTTGTTGCTCGTCGTCGGGTTGAGGAACGTCTCGCTCTTGTTGTGCTGGGTAACCGCGTCGACCGTGACTCCCGAGCGCACGAGAAACCCGACGTTCGCCCCTGTCGGCTGGTTGCCCACCTCGAGGTACGCCGCGTACGAAGGACCGCCGTCCGTACGGATCTTGTTGCCCAGCGCGGTCAGTGCTTCGATCGTGAAGACCTCCTGGATGCCGATGACGTCCGGAGATCGCAAGACCTCACGTATGTAGCGGGACAGCTTGACCAGTTTCGTGTCGTAGTCCCCGGCCGAGGCGTTCAGGTTCAGCAGGTTCAGTGACGCCACTGACACCTCGCCCGCCCTTCGCTGCCGAACCGGTCGCGGCAGGGCGGAACCAGAAGTGATGCGGGTCAACTCGGTCGGCCAGAGTTCGTAGCCGCCGAACTCGAAGCCGAGAACGCCCGTTGCTGAGAACGTCGTCCCCGGAACCCAGGACTCGTTCTCGTCGCGCAGCTTGTTCGGGTCGAGTTCGAAGAGCTCGGGATTCGTGTCCCAAACCGGGATGTTCGTGTTCATCGTGTCGCCCGGATACTCGAGGCCCTTCTCCCGAAAAGCACGCGACGACGTGGGGGTGATGTACATCTCGGCGACCGGGTCGCTACGGAAGAACTGGCTGCCGCTGCTCACCGTGCCGTTCGCGATCCGGATCCGCATGCCCTCGTAGCACTCGTACTCGATCGCGCAACTGGGACTCGCTGGGTCACCCGAAGGCACCGTCGCGCCGAAAGCCACCGGATCGGGCAACGTCTGGTTGCTGGCGTCGACGGTGACCGACGCATCGGTGATGGACATCGTGGCGTTGATCCGGGTGAAACCGAAGGACTCCTCGGCTTCTCCCACCACGTCGACCTGGTCGCCTGCGTTGATCGTCGTCGTTCCGTCATAGAGAACGAATATCCCGTCCGAGGTGTCGGCGTCGCTGTCGCTAGCCGCGGTTGGGGTCTGGATGAAGAAGCCGCCAGCGCCCACCGCGGTCACAACGTTGTCGTTCGTCGTGACCTTCGCACCGACGTGGGGACTTTCGGCGCCGCTCCCCTGAATGTCATAGATGGCGCCGGTGAAATCCGCCGGCGCCGTCGGACAGTCGTTCGCGGCACCGGGCGTGCCCTTGTCGCCGTCGCCGTAGCTGGTCGTCGCCTCGCACCAGTTGGAACCGACGTTGTTGTCGAGGTCGGTCGCCTTGAGCGCCATCGAGGCTCCGTTCGGGTCGGGAAAGTTCGGTCCGCCGTCCCAGTTGACGCGGTCCTGCTCCGTGCTTGTGCCATCCAGAAGCACGAGTTCGTCGTCGCCGTTGCTCAGAGAGAAGCCGTTCGGATAGTCGTAGTCGACCGTGACGCCCCCGTTGGACGATGTCGTCCCGTTGATGCCGAAGACGAGGTAACCGCCCGCAGTGATTTCCGTGCTGCTGGAGATGGTGAACGTGTTGCTGCCATCGTCCTTGATCGTCCAGCCGTTCAGGTCGACTGTTTGACTCCCCGCGTTGTAGAGCTCGAACCACTCGCCCTGGTTGTCGTTGACAGCACTGGGGTTCTGCATGATCTCGTTGATCACGATCTGTCCGTAGCCAGACCCAACCCCACCAATTGACAACGCGCAGCCCGCAGCGAAACGCCACGCCGCGCGCAAGACTCTCGTATTCATCTGAACCCCTCTCTTGGTCGACCTTCGCTGAATCGCGACCCGACGGGCAGCGAGGGGCGGAGAGGCAATTGACTCTCCAGCCGGACAGACCGGCCATTCCCGATCTTGTACCGGCCACTTCCGGCCGCTTGAGACACTCTCCCGTCTGCTGGAGACAGCCCCTGTGAACCGAGGGAATCACCACGCTTCGGGATTCCCGGCTGCCCGTTCAACTCCGGGTTACAGCCTCGGCGTTACTTCACGCCGGGGACCAACCTGGAGTTTCACCAGGACAACTCCGGCGCGCCGTTGACCAGGCGGCGCAAGAGCCGTCCCAGTGGGGCCAAACAACAGATGCTAGCGCAACTGTTCCAAACTGCCGCCCAGGCTGCGGAGAATCTCTCGCGCGCGAGGATGATCGGGGTCCAACTCGAGCGCCTTTTCCAACTGCTGTAAACCTCGTTCAGCTCGCCCCGTCCTGATGTAGGCGATCGTAAGCAGCGCGTAGGCGTCGGCCCGGTCCGGATCGATCTCGATCGCCCTTTCCAGCGCCGCGGCGGCCTCCTGGTTCCGGTCGGCCAAACCGTGGAGCACGCTCAGGTTGAGGTGCGCGTCGTAGGACTCGGGATCGAGCCGCAGGACCTCGCGGTAGAGGCGTTCGGCAGCGAGGTGGTTCCCTTCCGCCAGCCGCTGGTTCGCCGTCCGGATCATGGTCTGCGTGTCCCGTACCAGCTCGAACACGGCCTCCAGCATCGGGTCGTCGAGGTTCGAGACTTCCGCGTCCACCAGACCGGCCAGCAGGTTCTCGGCGCGCTCCGTGTTGCCGAGTTGCCTCTCTGTCATCGCCAGCAGGTAACGGGTCTCCCGATGGGCCGGATCGAGCGCCAGCGCCGTGCGCAGATGCTGAACCGCGGTCTCGGGCCGGCCCTGGCGGCGGGCCGTCTTGCCCAATCCGAGTTCGCTCCAGGGAGTGCCGGGAGACGCGGCCCTCACCGCGCGGAACGCCTCCTCCGCTCCGTCCGAGTCGCCAGCGGCCAGCAGCGCGTTGCCGAGCCGGACGCGCGCCGCCCAGTACGACGGACGAAGCTCCAGGGTGCGCTCGAAGAGACGCGCCGCTTCGTCGTGAGCGCCGCGGCCCGCGGCGAGAAACCCAAGGTAGTAAGGCCAGTCGGGCCTCGATGGATCGAGTTCCTCGGCCCGCTCGTAGCAGCGCCGGGCCTGGTCGACGTAGCGGTGAGCTTGATAGAGCCGGCCCAGGGCGCCGACTGCCGCGCCGCTCGACGGGTCCTGGTCAACGACCGCGAGGGCGTCGCGGACGGCTGTGGCAAAGCCCGGGTCGAGTTCGGAGAGGTTGGGGACGCGGGGAACTTCGGCGGCTGCGGTTGGCGCTGGTTCATCGGGAAGGTCGGGTCCAGAGTCGGCACAGCCCAGGACGAACCCCAGGAAGACGATCGCGACGGCCCATGCCGGCCAGAGGGCCGGCGCACCGGCAATGATCGCGCGCTTCGCTGCTGCATCTGTCCGCGCGTCATTGCGGACAAAGGGGCTACCTCGCGTCACGGCAAACCCCTTCCGCAGGAGCTTCCCCGCCCGGCGCAAGCAGGCGCAAGACGCTGTTCACCGGCACCCCCGACCGTTCGGTGACCCCGCCGTGCGACCAGTCCACCCTGATGTGGTCGACACCCGGAATGTCGCCGAACGCGAAGTGAACCCGCGGATCGTTGGCAACGGCGAAGCTCTGCGCCGGCCGCACGTCCCGGGTCCAGCTTCTGCCTCCCGCCCGGACGGTAACGCGCGAGCCGATGGCGGAACGGTCGAGGATGCCGCCGCCACAGAGGTCGACGACCAGCCACGAGCGGGCGTTGCCGACGTCGTTCCTGAACAACCTCGCCGGTCCCTCGTTGTTGACGACCACGATGTCGACGTCGCCATCGTTGTCGAGATCGCCGAACGCCGCGCCGCGGCTGACCTCTAGCAGCTCCAGAGCGGCGCCGGCCCGGCCTGAGACGTCCTCGTAACGGCCGGACGGCGTGCCCCGCAACAACTGGTTCGGCTCGCGATAGTCGAAGGCGGCGGTGTCTCCCGGCGTCACCTTGCCGTTGGCGATGAAGAGGTCGAGGTTGCCGTCCCCGTCGTAGTCGAACCAGGAGGTGCCGAAGCCGGTGTACGGCTGGCTGACGCCGCCTAGTCGCGCCTCGTCGGTCACATCCTGGAAGAAGCCGCCGCCGTCATTCCGGTAGAACGTGTTCGTCTCTCCGCTCAGGTGGGTCAGGAACAGGTCAAGGTCGCCGTCGCCGTCGGGGTCGGCCACCGCGATGCCCATGCCCGCTTCGGGCTGGCCGAGCTCGTTGAGCGCGGCCCCGCGCGCCAGCGCGTCCTCCCGGAACGTGCCGTCGCCCTGGCTCAGCCACAGGTAGTTCACCGCCTGGTCGTTCGCCACGTAGAGATCGACGAGGTTGTCGCCGTCGAAATCCACCGCGACCACGCCCAGGCCCGGCCCGGCAACCGAGCGAATGCCCGCGGCCTCGCTCACGTCGGTGAATCGGCCGCCGCCGTCGTTGCGGTAGAGCGTGTCTGGCGCCGGCGGATACTCCGCCGGATTGCAGTAGTTGCGGAGGCCGTTCGGCCCGAGGCAGGGTCGCTCCCGCTCGGCGCTCCAGACGACGTAGTTGGCGACGAAGAGGTCCAGATCCAGATCGCCGTCGTAGTCGAAGAAGACGCTGCTGGACGACCACGCCGGGTCGCCTACGCCGGCACGTTCGGTTACGTTCTCGAAGCTGCCGTCGCCGAGGTTGCGATAGAGCCGATTCGGGCCGACGTTCGTCACGTAGAGGTCGACCAGACCGTCCCGGTCGAAGTCGGCCGCGGTGGCGCCGGCGCCGTAGCCCGTGTCGCCGACGCCGGCGGCGTCCGTCACGTCCTCGAAGGCGCCGTCACCCAGGTTGCGGTAGAGGCGGTTGCCCGGCCGGTCGGCGACCGCGCGCGCCGACATCGCGGCTTCCGGTGCTCCGGGAACCGGCCCGCTCTGTACCAGGTAGACGTCCAGCAGTCCGTCGTCGTCGAAGTCGAGCAGCGCTCCGCCTCCCACCAGGAGTTCCGGGTAGTTGTACTCGCCCGTCCCGCCGTTGCGATGAACGAAGTCGAGTCCCGCTTCGGACGCGCGGTCGACGAAGACCGGCTCCGGCGCGGGAACCGCCGTCGACACGTCCGCGCCGCCGTCCGCTTCGGCGCATGCCAGGAGAACCGCAACCAGAAGGACTAGGGCGAAGGTAGAAGAACGCCACATGGCCGCAGCAGACACTATCCGCGAGACCAGTCCGCTCCGTTGACAGGAATCCACCGCAGGTGATACAGATTTCTGTATGAAGACCACGCTGAACTTCGACGACCGCCTGATCAAGGCGGCCAAGGTGCGAGCCGCCGAGGACGGCGAACCGCTGACTCGCCTGATCGAGCGGGCTATCCGGCAGTACCTGCAGCCACCACGGCGAACCGAGGAGCCGTTCAAGCTGAAGCTCGTCACGAAGAAGACGCGCACCCTGCCGGGCGTTGACGTCGCCGACCGCAACTCCCTCTACGACATCATGGACGGTCTGGATTGATCGCCGTCGACACGAACATCCTCGTCTATGCCCACGACCCGAGTTCGCGCATGCACAAGGCCGCCTGCGGCCGCCTTGAGGCGCTCTCCGGTGCCCTGTTCAATTGGTCCCTTCCGGCACCGTGCCTGGTCGAGTTTCTTCGTGTAGCGACGCATCCCAGGATCCTCAGTCCGCCGTACACGGCTGATGAAGCCAGCGCGAACGTCGTGCGCATCCTCGCCTCACCGAGCCTGACACTGCTGCGGCCCGGCCCGCACTATGCGGAACTCCTGCTCGAGGCCATCCGCGAAGTGAGCGCCACGGGCAACCTGGTCTTCGACGCGCAGATCGTCGCGCTCTGCCGTGAGCACGGCGTCTCCAGGCTGTTGACGCACGACCGCGACTTCGACCGTTTCAAGGGACTCCAGACGGAGCGACTCGAGATCTGAGCTCCTGGCCTCGACCGCCCGGAACCCGGAGGAACCGGTACGACCACTGAATAGACTCGCACGAGGAGGACTCCCCTCATGTCTACGCTACAGCACCGCGTTCGTCACGCCCGATTCGCTCGTGAGACGGCGCTCGCCGCCTTGGTCGCAGGTGCCGCACTGGCCGCGATCCCGGCCGCCGCCGCCGAAGAGGACCCTGTCTTCACCAGCCGCGGCAACCTGGCCATCCGCGGCTACGACCCGGTCGCCTACTTCACGGAAGGGAAGGCTGTCAAAGGCGACAAGGACTTCACCCTCGGTTGGCAGGGCGCCGACTGGCGTTTCGCCAGCGCCGGGAACCGGGATCGCTTCTCTGAAGATCCGGAGAAGTACGCGCCCCAGTACGGCGGCTACTGCGCCTGGGCGGTCAGCCGCAACTACACGGCGCCGACCGACCCGGACGCCTTCACGCTCGTGGACGGCAAGCTCTACCTGAACTACAACAAGAGGGTCATGAGGCAGTGGCTGGAGGACCGCGACCGGAACATCGAGCAGGCCGACGAAAACTGGCCCGCGGTTCTCGAGGAGTGACGCGTAACGCCGGCGCCGCTAGCGTCCCGTCCGGAAAGCCCGGGGCGTGAAGCTCCTCGCCTTCAGCGACGTTCACCTGGACGCGAAGTTCGGCTGGGCGACCCGGGAAGTCGCCCGCCGACAGCGCCAACGGCTGCGGGACGGCGTGACCTGGGCGTTCGAACAGGCCCGCCAGGAGGGTGCTGCCGCCGTACTGATCGGTGGCGACCTGTTCGAGCAGGAGCTCGTGTCGCCGGACACGGTCGAGTTCCTGCGCCGGACTTTCGAGCGATCAGGCCTCCAGGTCTTGGCCGCTCCCGGCAACCACGACTACGCGGACACGGAGAGCCCGTACCGGCGGATCGACTGGCCGGACAACGTCCACATCTTCCGGGAGACGCACTTCACGTCCAAGCACCTCGCCGACGATGTGACCATCTGGGGCGCCGCCCACCGCAAGCCCGCAGACACGCCCGGCTTCTTCGACGACGGATTCCAGGTCGAGGGCTCGGGTACTCACATCGCCGTGTTCCACGGCGAGGAACGGAACGCCGCGTTCCAGGCTCAGTATCGGCATGCCCCGTTTGAAAGCGACCAGATCGCGGCCGCCGGGTTCGACCACGCCGTCGTCGGCCACTCCCACAAGCCGGCCGATCGTCCGACCTGGACCCGGCTCGGTTCCCTCGAACGGCTCAAGTTCAACGAGGGGTATGGCAACGCCGTGGTGTTGGAGGCCGAGAACGGCGAGGTCAAACGACGACGCCTCGATCCCCGCCCTCCCGCGCTCCACAGTCTGACCGTCGACCTGACGGAAGCGGAGAGCGGCGACGAGGCAAGGAAGCGGATCGGGAAGGCCCTCGACGGCCTGGCCGGGGCCGCGCGGGTCCGCCTGATCGGCGAGCCGGACAACCTCCACCTGCATACCGAAGACTTCGACGCGGCCTTGTTTGAGCCCCACGAAGGCATCGACCAGGTGTTGGTCGACACCTCGGATCTGACCTCCCCCTACGACCTCGACCAGATCGAGGACGAACCGACGGTGCGCGGCATGTTCGTAAGGCGAGTCCGGGGCGCCGATCTCGACCGCGAAACGGAGCGCATCGTACTGCTCGCCGGCCTGCGCGCACTCGACGACCGGGACATCGGCGTCCTGGACGAACTCCGAATGGCCGGCATCGACGAGGACTTCTCCGACGACCAGCCGCTCGATGTCCCGGCGGACGGAGCGGCCGCGTGAAGATCCTGCG
Organism: Holophagales bacterium; assembly: GCA_009843505.1. Classification (GTDB taxonomy): domain Bacteria; phylum Acidobacteriota; class Thermoanaerobaculia; order Multivoradales; family Multivoraceae; genus Multivorans; species Multivorans azotirespirans. The sequence goes on from VYDI01000034.1 coordinate 256,265, forward strand.
TGTCCGCGCCCACGAGTTCGGCAAGCTGAACGGCGAACTCGACCTGGCCCCCGGAATGACCGTGATCCACGGCGGCAACGAAGCCGGCAAATCCACCTGGTTGCAAGCGATCTTCGCGGCTCTCTGCGGCCGGCGTCGCGGTCAGGGGTCGACAAAGGAAGAGCGCGAATTCAAGCGACAGTACGAGCCGTGGAGCGGAGAGCCCTGGCGAGCCACAGTGAAGCTCGAGCTCGACAACAAGCGCCGCATCGAGATTCAGCAGCGGGATCTCAACACCAAGGAGAGTGTCGCTCACGACGCCGACACCGGACGCCCGGTCGGAGATGAGGTCATCTATCGCGGCAGCATCGACGGTTCCCGGTTCCTGGGACTCAATCGCCAGGTCATGCCCTCGACCCTGGTGATCGGCCAAGGGGACATCCAGCGCCTGCGCCAGACGAAGGGCGATGAAGCTTCGGCGCTCAAGAAGGAGCTGCAACGCGCCGCCGCTTCCGCCGGCGGCGCCGCTACCGCGGTCGAAGCGATCCGCCTGCTCAAGAACTACGCCCGCGATCAGATCGGCACCGAACGCCGCAACTCGACCAAGCCGCTGCAGCGCGCGGTCGAGCGCCTCAGCGAAGCGAACAGGGAACTCGACGCGGGAAGGAGCCGCCAACTTGAGCGCGACCACCTGGAGAACGCGCTCACGGCAGCCAGGGAAGAGGCCGAGAGCGCGGCAGCCGTCGTCCAGGGCTGCGAGCGTGCGCTGGCGGACCGGGAACTGCGTCGCCTCGACGCGCGCCTGGAGAACATCGAGAAGTTGGCGGAACTGTTCCCTGACGGTGAACCGCCGGAGGCCCCGGGCGAAGGACCCGGCGCCGCGATCGAACGTGAGCTTCGCACCGCTCTCCTCGCCTACCGGATGCGCCCCGACGAACCCGCGGAACTGCGGGGACCCGGAGCGGACGAGATGGCGCGGGAACTGTCCGAACTCCCCAAGGCGGCGGCAGGCGACCGCGAGATTGCACCCGAAGTCGCCATCGCGGCACGGGGATGGCGGGAAGCACGAGAGGCTCGTGCCGTACGCGAGCGGCTCGGACCTGGCGACGCTCCGGAGGCAACTCTCACCAAGGCTGACGCGCCGGTCGCGCGACGGGCCCTCGCGGCGCTGGAGCTGCCGCCCCTCGAATCGTCCGGGGACCTCGAACGACGCGTTCAGGAGCTTCTCGACGAGCAGAAGGAGCTCATGGCCCTACTCGAAGCGAACTCCGGTTTCGGAAAGTGGCCCAGGATCGGCGCGCCCGCCGGCGCCCTGGTGGGTGTGCTGGGCTACTTCGATCTGCTTCCACGACTGGTCGGCGCCGGCGGATGGCTTCTTGCCATCGTCTGCTCCGCTCTCATGTACCGCGCACAGCGGCGCACCTCCCGTCCCCGCCCCCACGAGCAGGTCGACCGGGGGGCCGCACTGGCCGATGCCAGAGCTGAACTCCGGGACCTGAAACGGCAGCACGGGGCGAGGCAACGACAGATCGAGGCCGCGACCCGCGAGCTCGCCGAACTCGGCATCGAAGCCGATCCTGACGCCGTGCGCGCCGCCCTCGAGGCGCGCGAGAAGCGGAACGCATGGGACCGGGAACAGGCGGCCTGGGAACGGTGGATGGCGTCCGCGCGCACAAACGAGGCGGCCGCCGAGGTGGCGCTGCGGGCCGCCCTGGCAGATCGCGGCCTTGAAGATCCGCAGGCAGGAGTCGACGACCTGTTCCACCGCTACGAGCAGGCCTGTCGGCGAAGCGCCGAGCTTGCCGCCGGAACCGACCGCCGCGAAGCCCTGGCCGCGCGCGTAGAGGCCCGGCGGCAGGCGGAGCGGTGGGCGGCGACGCAGCGAGGGAACCGCGAAGCGGCCGAGACACGGTTCCGCACTGCGCTGACCGCTGCCGGTTTCGCCGGCGAGTCGACCAATGAGCCGGAACTCTGGGCCGACTACTGGCTCGCCGACCGCGAACGCCGATCAGGACAACGACACAGGGACTGGGACCGCCTGCAGCACCTGCTCGATGGCCGCGATCGTCAGAGCCTTCTGGACGAACGCGCGGAGATGGCCGCAACTCTCAAGGCCATCGCCGGCACCGAGTCCGAACCGGCCGCGGAACTCCAGGGACTGACTCCGCCCGAACTGGAACGCAAGCTGGCTGTAGCGCGCATGGAAGCCGACAAGGCCGGAAGAGAAGTCAGCCGGTACGAAGGTCAACTCGCCGCCGACGCCGACCTCCCGGCGCTCGCCGAGCTCGAGGAGGAACTTGCTGCCGCCGAGCACGAAGTCAGGCTCCTGCGCCGGGCCGGCGAGATCGTCGGCACGGCCACGACACACCTCGAGGCGGCCCAGGAAGAGGTCCATCGAATGCTCGCGCCCGACCTCCGAGAAGCACTGTCCGACCGGTTGGGCCTCGTTACCGGAGGACGGTACTCGGCAGTTCGCATCGATCCGGAAGAGGGTCTCGAAGTCCAACTCGAGGTCGAGGACGGGGAGTATCGCTCAGCCTCGGAACTGTCCCATGGCACCGTCGATCAGGTCTACCTGCTGCTTCGCATCGGCCTTGCCGAGGCTCTCGGCGACAAGAAGGAGTCCGCGCCCCTGTTCCTTGACGACGCCACCGTGCACATCGATTCAGATCGCACGACGCGTTTCCTCGATCTGCTCCTCGCGCTCAGCAAGGAGCGGCAGATCGTGGCCTTCAGCCAGGAGGAAGAGGTGCGGGCGTGGGCCGAGCGGCGTCTCGCCGGAGACGCACGGCATCGCCTCATCGAACTCGACCGGCAGGGGCAGCCAATCGGACCCCGCGACGGTGCCGTGCCCGGCGCGCCGGCCGACGCCGACGAAGCCGAACCGGAACGCCAGCACTCCCTTCTATAATCGCCGCCCCATGCGGCGCCTGCTGATCGCCAACCGCGGCGAGATCGCGGTCCGGATCGCCCGCGCGGCGGTGGACCTCGGTATCTCTACCGTCGCCATCTACTCCGAGGACGACGCCAACGGACTGCACCTGCGGATCGCCGACGAGGCCGTAGCCCTCGGCGGACGCGGAGTCCGGGCCTACCTCGACATCGAGGACGTGGTGGCAAGGGCCGCCGACGCGAACTGCGACGCGGTCCACCCGGGATACGGCTTCCTGGCCGAGAACGCCGACTTCGCCGCCGCCTGTGCCGCGGCCGGCATCACGTTCGTGGGCCCGCGGCCGGAGGTCCTCGAGCTGTTCGGCGACAAGGGCCGGGCGCGCGCGGCCGCGAGCGCCGCGGACGTGCCTGTGCTGCGTGGCACCGACCACCTCACGACCCTGGAGGAGACTCGCGAGTTCTTCGCCGCCCTCGGCGACGGCGGGGCGATCATCATCAAGGCGCTCGCCGGCGGCGGCGGGCGCGGCGCCCGCATCGTCACCGCGGCCGGGGACATCGAAAAGGCCTACGAACGTTGCGGGTCCGAGGCCGAGCGCGCCTTCGGCAACGGCGGTCTCTACGTCGAGGAACTCATCCCGCGTGCCCGTCACATCGAGGTCCAGCTTCTCGGCGACGAGGTCGGCGGCCTGATCGACTTCGGCGAGCGGGAGTGCAGCGCCCAGCGCCGGCACCAGAAGGTGGTCGAAACGGCGCCGGCGCCGAATCTGGGGTCCGAGGTCCGACAGGCGATCATCGATGCGGCGCTGCGCCTGGGCGGCGCCGCGAAGTACAACAGTCTCGGGACCTTCGAGTTTCTGGTCGATGCCTGCAATGGCGCGGGCGGAGACAACGGCAGTCCACATGAAGAGAGGGGCGGCCGCTTCGCCTTCATCGAGACCAACGCACGCCTCCAGGTCGAGCACACGGTGACCGAGGCCGTGACCGGCGTGGACCTGGTGCAGGCGCAACTCCGGGTGGCCCGCGGCGAGTCGCTCGCGGACCTCGGGCTCGACGACCCGGACGCCCGCCGGACGCGCGGCTTCGCGATCCAGGCCCGAGTCAACCTGGAGACCCTGGACGCCGATGGGAACGTGCGGCCCTCATCCGGCGTCCTCGCCGCCTACGAACCGCCAAGCGGTCCCGGCGTGCGAGTCGACGGCTGCGGCTACGCCGGCTACGAAGCGAACCCAGCGTTCGACTCGCTGCTCGCGAAGGTGATCGCCCACTCCCCCTCCGACGACTTCGCCGCCGCCGTCAAGCGGGCCTCCCGGGCCCTCGACGAGTTCCGCATCGGCGGCCCCTCCACCAACATTCCCTGGCTCCAGAGCGTCCTCGCCCATCCGGACTTCGAGGCTGGTCGTCTCTACACCCGCTGGCTGGACGACAACGCCGGCGAGCTGGCGGCGGCGGCCGGCAACGGCCGGAGGCCCCGCTTCGTCCCAGCCGCGGATCCTGGCGCCGGCGACGAGGCCGCCTCAGCCGAGAACAGCGCTCGCGACAGCGGCTTCGCCGGCGCCCGTGTCGACACGGCCGATCCCCTGGCCCTGTTCGCCTACGACCAGGAGACGAAGGCAGCGCAGGCTGAACTGACGGACGATGGCGGCGACTTACCCGCGTCGGCGTTCGGCGCCGACGGAGCCACCGGCATTGCCGCCCCGATCCAGGGCACGATCGTCAGCATCGACGTCGCCGAGGGCGACGAGGTCCTGCGCGGCCAGCAGGTCGCCGTGATTGAAGCGATGAAGATGGAGCACGTGCTCCGCGCCGACACGAGCGGCACGGTTCTCCGGGTCACGATGGCCGCCGGCGACACGGTCCGGGAGGGCTATCCCCTCGTCCTCCTGAAAGGGACCGAGGGCGGCGAGGCGGCGGACGCCGCCGTCGAGATCGACCCGGACTTCATCCGGCCCGATCTCGAGGAGAACATCCAGCGCCACGCCTACACCCTGGACGAGAACCGGCCGGAGGCGGTCGCCCGGCGGCGCCGTTTCGGCTTCCGGACGCCCCGCGAGAACATCGAGCAACTCGTCGACTCCGGGTCCTTCAAGGAGTACTGGCCGCTGATCGTGGCCCGCCAGCACCAGAAGTTCAGCGACGAGAGGCTGCGCCAGTACACGCCCGCCGACGGCGTGGTCGCCGGCACCGCCTCGATCAACGGCGACCTCTTCGACGACGAGAGCTCGCGTGCGATGGTGCTCTCGTACGACTACACGGTCCTCGCCGGCACGCAGGGCGGACGCAACCACTACAAGCAGGACCGCCTGTTCGACCTTGCGAACCGCTACATGCTGCCGCTGGTCTTCTTCACGGAGGGCGGCGGCGGCCGGCCAGGCGACGACTACACGGGGCCGCGGGTCGCGTTCGACACCTACACCTTCACCCAGTTCTCCAAGCTCTCGGGGCTCATTCCGCTCGTTGGCGTGAACAACGGCCGCTGCTTCGCCGGCAACACGGCCCTGCTCGCCTGCTGCGACGTGATCATCGCCACCGAGGCGTCGACCATCGCGATGGGCGGTCCGGCCATGATCGAGGGCGGCGGCCTGGGCATCTACACGCCGGAAGAGGTCGGCCCGATGTCCTTCCAGGTACCGAACGGCGTCGTCGACATCCTGGTCGAGGACGAAGAAGAAGCGGTCGACGTGGCCAAGAAGTACCTCTCCTACTTCCAGGGAACGACCTCCGACTGGGAGGCACACGATCAGCGCCCGCTGCGCCACGTCGTGCCGGAAAACCGGCTCCGTCTCTACGACATGCAGGAGATCGTCCACAGGATCGCCGACGTCGGATCCGTGCTGGAGATCCGTCCGAAGTTCGGAATCGGCGTGATCACGGCGCTCATCCGCGTCGAAGGCAGGCCGATGGGAGTCATCGCGAACAACCCGCACCACCTCGCCGGAGCGATCGACTCCGACGGTTCCGACAAGGGCGCCCGCTTCCTTCAGCTCTGCGACGCCTTCGACATCCCCGTGCTGAGCCTGATGGACTGCCCCGGGATCATGGTCGGCCCCGACCACGAGAAGACGGCCCTGGTCCGCCACTGCGCGCGCATGTTCAACACCGGCGCCAACCTCTCGGTGCCCCTGTTCGGCGTCGTCGTGCGCAAGGCCTACGGTCTGGGCGTCCAGGCGATGTGCGGCGCGAGTGCGCTGGTCGGCTTCTTCACTGTCGGCTGGCCGACAGCCGAGTTCGCCGGCATGAACATCGAGGGCGCGGTCAAGCTCGGCTACCGCAAGGAACTCGCCGCGATCGAGGATCCGGAAGAGCGCCGGATCGAGTTCGAGCGCCGCGTCGAAGCGTCGTACGAACGCGCCAAGGCCGTCAACGCCGCCGCCGGCGGCGGGCTCGACGATGTGATCGACCCGGCTGAAACGCGTTCCTGGATCACGGAGAGCATGAAGCGGCTGCCAAAGCCGCCTCCCCGGACCGGCAAGAAGCGGCCGTACATCGATACCTGGTAGACGGCGCCGGCCTGGGAACCGGGCGAGGGATCAGGCCGCTAGTTGGCTGTCCCCTCCAGCACCATGTACATCCTCTGCACACCGCGGAGGTCAACGCGGACTCGTGCCGGGGGCAGGTTCTCGGCGTGGTGGGAGAGGTCGATCCGCTCGGCCGCATCCTCCGCCGAGACGCCCTCGGCGTGAAGCCCGGAAACAACCTCCCACAGCTCCCGGTGGAAGGCCTGGACATGGTCGATCAGCTCCCGGTCACGGAAGTACGGACCGTGACCCGGCAGGATGAGATCGAAGTCGAGCTGCTTCAGCCGCTCCAGGGTGGCCGGCCACTCGTTGACCCAACCGTCCCCAGGCCAGGGCGGCCCGCCGAGCATCATGTCGCCGGTGAACACCAGCCGCTCCGCCGGGAGGTAGACGACGACATCGCCACCGGTGTGGGCGCGGCCGAGGAAGTGGAGCTGAATCTCCCGGCCGCCGCTGAAGAAGCTCATCTTCTCCGCCAGCGTCGTATCCGGGGCCACCGGCTCGATCTCGGCCGTCGACTCGACGTGGGCGGCCTGGATGCTGATCTGGGTCTCCAGATCCTCCCGCTCCCCTTCTGAAGCCGTCTCCAATGCGGCGCGCAACTCGTCGAGCGCCTGCTTGTCCCGCTCCGAGGATCCCTTGAAGGTGTGCTCCTCGAGCGGCGCCGTGGCCATCTTGTGGCGCGTGTACTCGTGTCCGACGACCCGGACGCCAGGCCCGAACGCTTGGTTGCCGTGAGCGTGGTCGTAGTGGAAGTGGGTGTTGACCAGGGTTCGGATCGGCTTGTCCGTGATCCGTTCGATGCCCTCGATCAACGCCCGCGCCGCGGCCGGAGTGATGTGGGAGTCGACGACCAGCACGTCCTCTTCGGTGACCACGACCATGGCGTTGCTTCTCGTGACCATGGCCCCGGTCCCTGAGACGAAGTAGACGCCGTCGGCCACTTCCTCGAACCGGTGGGTTTTCGTCTCGATGGCGCGCTCCTCAGCGGCAACTTCCGGTATCACCAGGCCGGCCGCCCACAGGGAAAGAAGGACTCTCAGGGATCGCGTCATGTCCGCTCCTGTCTCTGGATTTCGTCGAGCCGCCCGGAAAGCGTACCGTCGCGTCAGTCCGCCCAGCCGAGCGCCCTGGCTCGATGGACGATCTGGTCCGCCGCGCCCGGGAAGCCAAGCCGTTCCGTATTCAGGACCAGGTCGTAGTGACGCGGATCGTCGCAGTCCCGGGCGTAGTACTCGCGGTGATAGCGGATGCGGTTCGCGTCGCGTCGCTCGACCGTGGTGATGGCGTCCTTCTCCGGAACGCCCACGACCTCGACGGCGACCCGGCGCCGGAACTCGGGGCCCGCCACGAGCCGCGCGTGGAGCGCATCTTCGCGCCACGCCAGCACCGCCGCCGAAGCGCGGCCGACGAAGACGCAGTGGCCCTGCGCCGCGATCTCGCAAACGACGCTACGGGTCACGCGAACCAGGTTGCCCTCGCCGATCGGCTGGCCGACCGGGGGCGTGGGCAGGAACAGGTCGGGAAGCTGCGCGCTGGCGACACGGGCGAGGCGCTCGACGAAGCTCGGAGGCCGGTCTTCCCGAGCCTGGACCTCTTCCGGCGGAATGCCGGCGCGGCGGGCGACTTCGTCGATCAGTGCGTTGCCAACGAGTTGCCATCCAAGCCGATCCGCCACCAGTTTGGCCACCTGGGTGCCGCCGGAGGCGTACTGTCTCGAGATCGTGATCAGCATCCGAGTCCTCCCCGTGCTCGCTTCCCGCGGTCGGGGACCCGGGTGGCACGTTCCGAATCGAGCACGATCGCTTCGCGAAACGCCTTCAAGATCGACAGGTCCATCCGTCGCAGGTCAGGACTCGCCAGGTAGAACACGACAGCCACCACGACCGCCAACAGCGAGGCCAGACCCACCGAGAGCGGCGCGCCCCACACCTCGGCGAGCGCGCTGATCGGCACCGCGCCAAGCATCGGCAGCGAGAACGACATCGTCAGGAAGCCGGAAACCCGGCCGCGCACCGAGTCCGGGATCAGCACGTGGATCGCGGTGTTGTTCAGAGTCGTGTAGATAGCCTGGAATGCGCTGCCGGCGAGCAGCAGGGGCAAGGCGAGCCAGAACCAGGGGCTGAGCGCGAACCCCATCATCAGCAGACCGAACGCAAACACGCTCACCATCATCAGCCGCAGTCGCCGGCTCGTGTTGCTTCGCCAGGCGACGAACGCCGCCCCCACCACGCCGCCGATGCCCGCCGCTCCGCTCAAGAGGCCGAAGCCACGCGGCCCGACTTCCCAGATCTCCTCGGCGAACACGACCAGAAGCGTCTGGAACGGCATGACCAGGAACATCGGCACCAGACCGAAGAACAGGAGCACCAGGACCAGACGGTTTTCCCTCACGTAGCGGAAACCCTCCGCCATGTTCTGCAGCAGGGAGCTGTCCGTGCGATCCGCCGCCGGCGCCCGTCCCACCGCCATCATCCCGGCCAGGGCCAGGGCGTAGAGAGCAACGTTCGTGGAGTAGGCCACCGTCACGCCGGCAGCGCCGATCAGAGCCCCGGCCACCGCCGGGCCCACGACGCGCGTGACGTTCATCGCGGTCATCGTGAGCGCCATCGCGCCGGTCAGGCGACGACGGCCGACCACGTTCGCGATGATCGCGTTGCGGGCCGGCATCACGAACGGGAAGACGGCGCCGACGAACGCGACCTGAACCAGGATGTGCCAGAACTCCAGCCGGCCGCCCAGGAGCAGCGACAGAACGACGAGCTCGGCCACGACAACGGTGGTCTGACCGGCCACCACCAGCGACCGTCGCTCGAAACGGTCCGCGACCACGCCTCCCACCGGCCCCAGGCTCAGCATGGCCAGGGCCACCATCAGGGTCACCAGCCCGAGCGCCAGCTCGCGGCCGGTGATCGAGAACACCAACCACGCCCGCACGACCAACTGGCCCTGCATGGCGAGGAAGAACGTCGTGTTCGAGATGTAAAGCCAGCGGAACTGCCGCTCGCTAAAGAGGCCCGCCAGACCGCCGCGGCCAGGCGGCGGTCCCTGCGCTCGAGGGAACTGTTGGACCGTCATCGGCTCGGCAGGACTATCACGGAGAGGGCGATCGTCCCGGGTCTGCGCGCTGCTACACTCCGGCGTCCTCGCGCTGAGACCGGCCGTTTCGCCCGGTTATGCCGACGTAGCTCAGTGGCAGAGCAGCTGATTCGTAATCAGCAGGTCAGCGGTTCAAATCCGCTCGTCGGCTCCAGTTCGACTCGACAGGCTGCGTGGTAGCTTCCCGGCAGGTTTTCCACCGATCGAGGGAGGTGGTCTCATGAGGCTGCACCGGTTTCTCGTCCTCGCCGCCGTCGCTCTTCCGGCGCTCGCATTCGTTGCCTGCTCGCCGCAGGCCGAAGCGACGGACGCCGACGTCGTCGCCGAAGCGCCGTCGGAGGACGCGAGCTTTCCGCTGAGCGCGAAGGGAACATGGACCATGGAGCGGTTGCTGGCGCTCGATCACGAGAGCACGGTCGCCCTGTGGAAGACGCTCCCCGCCGCCGGCATGGCGGAGCTTGACGGCCACTACCAGGGAGTCGTCCCGAACGCCGGCGACACCGAGCGCCAGGCGCGCACCTCCGGCTTCATGTACGACGAGGGCTCCGTCCGCGGCTACTGGCTCGGCAAGGCATACCGGCCCCTGACCGAGACCGAGGGCGAGGGCTACAACCGCTGGCGCTTCGCGGACCGCAAGATCGTCCGCAACGGACGGTTCGCGACCCGCATGGGGCCGTCCCTCCTCGACGGCAACCCCTCGTACATCATGGACTACGGAGCGTTCAACGACACCACCCTCGTCGACGAGATCCGCAAGCTGGACGAGGGCGTCTATCTCGGCGTCGGTACCACCGCGACCGAGGACGGCGGACGCAGCGCGCCGGGCCACTTCGCCCTGGTCGGCCCGACCGACGAGTGGATCGGCGCCGAGGAGTGACGCGGCAGGTGTTGCGGTTCGCGGCTTGCCTTGCCGCCGTCACCGCTCTGGCGTGCCAGGCCGATGACCCCGGAGCGGACGAGCAACCCGAGCCCTCGCCACCGGTCTACGTCATGCAGGAGTGGAGCCCGCCGAGCGCTTCGGCCGAGGCGAGCGAACTCGTTTCGCGACAGCCATGCGCGAACCACGATCCGCTGCGCCAGGCCTTCTTCGGCGATCTGCACACCCACACCGCTTTCTCCCTGGACGCTCTGGGCCGGGGCGCCTTCCAGACCCCGAACGACGCCTACCGCTTCGCCCGCGGAGAGGCGCTGGCACTCGGTCCGCTCGACGACGCGGGACAACCGACGCGCGTCGCCCAACTCGTTCGGCCGCTCGACTTCGCGGCCGTTGCCGACCACTCAGAGTGGCTGGGCGAAGTCTCCCTCTGCACCGACCCGTCCTCACCCCTCTACGACGAACCGGCCTGCCGCGGCATGCGGCCGGGAAGCACCGCCGAGGAGCGCGCCGCCTGGTTCGACCACCGGATCACAGGCCGCGTACCTGACCTGTGCGGCGAGGACACGAGGCGGTGCCGCGCAGGCCTGCTCACCGCCTGGGGCCTGACCCAGGACGCAGCCGAACAGCACTACGATCGGTCGAGCGACTGCTCCTTCACGACGTTCCACGGCTGGGAGTACACCCGCAGTCCGGGCGCCTCCAAGGTCCACCGCAACGTCATCCTGCGCAACGAGATCGCGCCGGAGCTGCCGATCTCCTGGATGGACGCCGACCGGCCGCTGGACCTCTGGACCCGGCTCAAGAGCCGCTGCAACGACACCGGCACCGGCTGCCAGGCGCTGACCATCCCACACAATCCGAACATCTCGAACGGGCAGATGTTCACCCTCGACTGGGGCGACGCTCCCATCGACGAGCAACGGGCGCGGGCGACCCTCCAGGCCGAAATGGACGCCCTGGTCGAGATCATGCAGGCGAAGGGCGACTCCGAGTGCCGGCGCGGCATGTGGGGTGTCGTTGGCGGCGAGGACGAGTTCTGCGACTTCGAGAAGGTCCGCTACATCGACGGGGAGCGGCCGCCCGACTGCGAGGACGGCACGGGTGCCGGCGGACTGCGTGGCCAGGGCTGCCAGTCCCGGCTCGACTTCGTGCGATACGCGCTGATCGAGGGGATGGCCCAGGAGGAGCGCCTGGGCGTCAACCCGATGCAGTTCGGGATCACCGCCTCGACCGACGGCCACAACGGCCTCCCGGGCGACACGGACGAGTACGACTACCAGGGCCAGAACGCGAACGTCGACTCGGACCTTGAAAAGCGGCTCACCACGCCCGCATACGCCCCCCACCGGCTCCGGAACCCCGGCGGCCTGATCGGCGTCTGGGCCGAGGAGAACTCTCGCGACTCGCTGTTCGACGCGATGCTGCGCAAGGAGACCTTCGGCACCAGCGGCGTGCGGATCAGGGCGCGGCTGTTCGGCGGCTGGGACCTTTCCGACCTCTGTTCGAGCCGGGAAATGGTCGCCCAGGCCTACGAAACGGCCGTGCCGATGGGCAACGTGCTCCCGGACAGCGACGGATCCGAGGCGCCGACGCTGTTCGTATCGGCCATCGCCGACCTCGGGACCGCCGAACATCCGGGAACGCCCTTGCAGCGGATCCAGATCATCAAGGGCTGGGTCGGCGGAGACGGCCTGTTTCACGAGCGCATCTTCGACGTCGCCGGCGACCCGGACAACGGAGCCGACGTGTCCAGGTCGAACTGCGAACGGAGCGGCGACGGCGCCGCCGCCCTGTGCGCGACCTGGACCGATCCGGAGTTCGATCCGTCCCGCTCGGCCGTCTACTACGCCCGCGTGCTCGAGAACCCGAGCTGCCGCTGGAACGCGCTCCAGTGCGTGGCCCTGCCCGAAGACGAACGGCCGGCCGCCTGCGCCGATCCGGACCTGCCCTGGCGCATCCAGGAGCGGGCCTGGACGTCGCCGATCTGGTACCGGGCTGCGGACCGTTGAACGCGCCCGGCGGGCGCGCGCCGCAGTGAGGAATACACTCGCCGGCGTGATCGCCGGCCCCCTCCGCCATCCTCGCAACCTCGAGCAGTCGATCCCCGGCTCGATCCACGAGGACAGCACCGCCCGGAAGCTCGGACTGCGTGGCGGCACGGTCGCCGGATCACTCCACATGGAGCAGTTTCCGCCGCTGCTGGTCGAGGCGCTTGGTGAGGAGTGGTGGCGGACCGGCGGCCTGTCGCTCTACTTCAAGTACGCCACCACCGACGGCGAGGGCGTCCAGTGCTACGGCCGCAGGCCCCTGAACGGGCAGGCGGGCGAGCAGATCCCCGTGTGGATGGACATGGAGGACGGCCGCCCGGTGGCGGAAGGCACCGCGTGGACCGGCTCCACCGCGGAAGAGACGCCCCTCGAGCAACGGATCGAGAGCATGCCGCAGCCCACCGACCTCCGCATCTTCGAGTCCCTCGGCACCGGCCGTGAACTCGACGGGATCGACGCGCGGGTCGGACAGGAGGACCTCGACCAGCGCCTCTCCGTCATCGTCGAGCCGTTCGATCACTACCGCTCCGCGGACCGCTACGGCGAGGCCGTCCTGCCGCCGAGCCTGATCGTCCGCCTGCTGACGCGCTACCAGCGCGTGCTGCTCGCGGACTGGCCGAACCTCGGCGTCGGCCTCTACGGCGCCATCGAGATCGAACATCTCGCGGGGCCCTGCTTCGTCGAGCACGACTACGAAGTACGGGGCCGGGTCGTCGCGGTCGGCGAGACGCCCAAGACCGAGTACTTCTGGTACGAGAGCACGGTCTCCGAACCGTCCGGCGGCGAGGATCGCGCCCGCATGCTGATGATGAGCCGCACGATGAAGGCGGCGAGCCCGTTGTGGCAGTAGAGGTGCTGTGGGATCAAACGCTTCCCGGTTGAACTCAGGCGCTCAAGCGCCTAGGCTACTAGTGAACCAGGCGAGGAGGATCGGCATGGCTACAGCAACAGTGAGAATCCCGGCCGAGAAACGGGACATCCTGAAGATCATCGCGGGTATCGAGAGGACCGAGATGAAGGTGATCCTCTCCGACCTGATCGACGAGTACATCGAACGCCACAAAGAGACACTCGACCTTCTGTCTCGCCCCGAGTGGGTGGAAGCGATCGAGCGCGGCAAGAAGGAGGTCGAGTCGGGCGTCCCGGGTAAGAGTCTGGATGAACTGGCGGATTGATGTCCATCCGTCAGCGGAGAAGCAGTATCTGAGGCTCGACGCAACCACTCGGCAGCGTCTCAAGACGGCACTGCTTGATCTCCAAGGCTCCGATCAGCCCCTGAACCACCCTCGCGTTCGCCCTCTGCGCGGAACGCTCAAGGGTGACTACCGCACCCGCGTCGGCGGTTGGCGGATCCTCATGACACCTGATCGCGAGGCCAGGGTCCTCCACGTCTACGCCATCCTCCGCCGCGGCGACGCCTACTGAAGCCTCGCCCCATCGTTGACACGCCGACCTCAGACGCTTAGGTTGCCCGGCGAACCTCTGAGGAACTTCAAGATGAGCGAAGCGACCGCAACGTCACGGTGGGCAGCGTGCGCCCCCCTTCTCCTTGTCCTGCTGGCGGCCGCCTGCGGCGGCAGCGGCGGGGACGCCGACGCGGCTCCGACGGCCGGCAACGTCGATGACGAGCGCATCATGCGCGCGGCCGAGGACGAGCCCGGGAGCTGGCTGACCTACGGCCAGACCTACAAGGAGCAGCGCTTCTCCACGCTCGACCAGATCACCCGCGAGAACGTCGGTGGCCTGAAGCTCGCCTGGTCCAAGCCGATCGGCGGCCGCTCTGAGCGGATGCAGGGCACGCCGCTGGTCGTCGACGGGGTCATGTACGCGACGAACGGCTGGGGCGTGATCTACGCGCTGGACCCGGCCACCGGCGAGGAGATCTGGACGCACGACCCGCAGACGGACCGCACCTACGTGAAGTACTCCTGCTGCGGCGGCGTGGCGAACCGCGGCGTCGCGGTGTACAGGGGCAAGGTCTACGTCGCCCTGTTCGACGGCCGGCTCGTGGCGGTCGACGCGGCGACCGGCGAAGAGGTCTGGGACGTCGACACCTGGCATCCTTCGGCGCTCGGTCGCTTCAACATCACTGGCGCCCCTCGCGCCGCCGGGGGCAAGGTGTTCATCGGCCAGGGCAGCTCCGAGAGCGGCAAGCGCCGCGGCTATGTCTCCGCCTACGACGCCGAGACCGGCGAGCTCGCCTGGCGCTTCTACCTCGTACCCGGCGACCCGTCCCAGCCGTTCGAGCACCCCGAGATGGAGATGGCGGCCAAGACCTGGGGCGGGGAGTGGTGGAAGATGGGCGGCGGCGGCACCGCCTGGAACTCGCTTGTCTACGACGAGGAACTGAACCTGCTCTACATCGGGGTCGGCAACGGCGCGCCCTGGTCGCGCCAGGTCCGCTCACCCGGCGGCGGCGACGACCTCTTCCTGACCGCGATCGTCGCCGTCGACGCGGACACCGCCGAGATGAAGTGGTACTACCAGACGGTTCCCGGCGACAACTGGGACTACAGCTCGGCGATGGACATCGCGCTCGGCGAGCTGACCGTCGACGGCGTGGAGCGAAAGGTGCTGCTGCAGGCGCCGAAGAACGGTTTCTTCTACGTGATCGACCGCGAGACCGGCGAACTCCTCCGCGCTCACCCCTACACGGACAGGATCGACTGGGCGACCCACGTCGACATGGAGACCGGGCGTCCGATCGAGAACATGGATGTGGTCTTCGAAGAGAAGCCCCAGTGGATCACGCCCGCGAACGCCGGCGCCCACAACTGGGAGCCCATGTCCTGGGACGAGGACAAGGGCGTCATGTACTTCTATTACCACGACTACGCGAACTTCTACGCCCTGCCCGAGGAGTTCGTGGAGACGGGGACCTACACGATCCGGCCGTGGGGGCTCAGCCTCGGTGTCGCCGTCGGCGCTTACCGCAGCAAACTGGAGCAGGAGGCCGGGCCGCAACCTGAGAACAGGGGCTTCCTGGTCGCCTTCGACCCCCTGTCGGGCCAAAAAGTGTGGGAGAACCGCTTGCCCTCAATCTTCAACGGCGGCGTTCTCGCCACGACCACCGGTGTGCTGTTCCACGGCGGCGGCGGCGGCGACTTCAACGCCTACGACAAGGACACTGGCGAAGAGCTGTGGGAGTTCGACGCCTACGGGTCGTTCACCTCGTCGATCATCACGTACATGGAGGGCGGCACACAGTACGTCGCCACGATGGTGAGCGGCAGCACCCGGTACGACCGGCCCGGAGAGTTGCTGGTCTTCTCGCCGGACGGCGAGGCGACCCTGGCCGAACCGCCGGAGCGCGACTACTCCATCCCCGAGCTGCCGCCGCTCACGGCCTCCGCCGAGACGATCGAACGCGGCAACACGCTCTACCACGAGCACTGCGCCCTCTGCCACCGCGGACTCGGCCAGACCTCGATCGTCGCCGCCGCCTCCCCCGAGCTGCGCCGGATGTCACCGGAGGTCCACGCGGACTTCATGGCGATCGTCCAGGACGGCCTGCTGCCGCTCGGCATGCCCGGCTACGCCGAACTCTTCGACGAGGACGCGACGACCGCGATCCACCAATTCGTCATCTCGAAGGCGATGGAGCTGCAGGACGCACAGTAGCTCAAGCCGGCCACTCGGTGCGCCGGCGTCCTCGCCGGCATCCGGGCGAGCCGCCAAGCGGCAAGCCATACGCTCAGGTCCGATGAACCTAGTCCTCGACTGCGATCCCGGACTCGACGACGCGGTCGCGATCCTGGTCGCGGCGCGCTACGCCGACTTGATCGGGATCACGACCGTCGCCGGCAACGTCGGGATCAACCGAACCACCCGGAACGCGCTCGTCGTCGCGCAACTCGCCGGTCTGGACGTGCCGGTCCACCGTGGCGCCGGGAAACCGCTCGCCGGGGAGCCCGTCGACGGCAGCCGGATTCACGGCGAGACCGGTCTGGGCAACGCGGTTCTACCCGACCTGGACCGATCCGAAGCGTCGGACGATGCCGTCGCCTACCTTTGCGACACCGCCCGGTCCGTCGACGACCTGCACCTGCTGGCCATCGGCCCGCTGACCAACGTAGCTCTGGCGCTACAGCGCGATCCCGATCTGCGCCGCCACCTCGCCGGGCTCACGATCATGGGCGGCAGCGCGAGCGCCGGCAACGTCACATCCGTCGCGGAGTTCAACATCTGGGCCGACCCGGAGGCCGCAGCCATCGTCTTCGAGAAGGCCGCCCCGGTCACGATGGTTGGTCTCGACGTCACGAACCAGGTTGTTGTCGGCGCCGAAGAGACTGCGCGGATGCGCGCCGCCGGAACGCCGGCAGCCGACCTCGCCGCCGATGTCACCGACTTCCTGCGCGACCGCTTCCGGCAGTACGTCGGACAGTCCGTCGTTCCGCTTCACGACGCGACTGCCGTCATCGCGGTGACGCACCCCCATCTGTTCGAGCGTTCGCGTCATCCCGTCGCGGTCGAGGTGGGCGGCGAGATCACCCGCGGCATGACCGTGGCCGACCTCCGGCCACCAGCGCTGATCGAGACAATCGGCCCGGCACGGGTCGCCGCCAGCGACATCGTGTGGGACACCGACGTCGACGCGGTCAGGGAGTTGATCGTGGAGGCGGTGCTGGCGTACTAGCTACTGGGTGCGCCGGCTTCCTCGCCGGCACCAGGCGCGATGTCTCGGAGCGGCGAGCCCGAGGCCTCACTCAGTCCGGGCCGGCAAGCCGGTCGGCCCGCTGATCCATGTCGTTCTGGTGCAGCACCAGATGGTCGACGGCACCGTCTTCGCCTCGCCCGAACGTAATCTGCGCGTCGACGACCCGCAGGAAGAACTTCGTCTCCGACTCCGGGAACACCTCGAACCGCGGCTGATCGGTTAGCTGGACGAACAGCCGGTCGCCCTGCCGCGTTACGGTGAAGACCAGCTCCTCGGTGAGCCGATAGCGGCCGGCGTAGTCGTCGTAGGTCGCCGGATCGACTTCGACCGCGGTCCGTAGCGCCGGAGGCACGACGAGCCGGTAGCGCGAGTCCAGGAGGTGGAATCCGAGGTCGTCGACGCTGTCGCCGGAGTTCGACAGCACGACGACACCGGTCCGCGACTCGAGATCGAAGCCGAGAAACGAGCGGTAGCCGCCCGTGCCGCCGTTGTGCCAGTGGAGGTCGCGGCCGTGCCCGCCTCGGATGACCCAGCCAAGTCCGATGCGCATACCGGGCGCCGGAAAGTCACGGCGTGACTGATGGGTTTCTGCCATCTCCTCCTGCAACGGCGACTCGCGCAGACCGAGATTGGCCTCGGCGAAGGTCAGCATGTCGTTCACCGTGGAGCGCAGGGCACCAGCGCCCGCGAGGGTTGGAAGATCCCAGTTCGCGACCCTCCTGAGCTGCACGCTGTGGCCGATGGCCAGCCGTTCCCGTTGAGACGGCGAAAGGGTGATCGACGTATCGGACATCCCGAGAGGTTCGAGAAGCCGTTCGGACACCAGACTCTCGTAGTCCGTCTCCTGGCTCAGGGCGAGCGCGTGCCCCAGGAGACCGGTGCCGAGATTCGAGTACTCGACCATCTCGCCGATGTCGCGCCCCAGCTCGTGAGACGCGAGGAACTCGTAGAGCTGGGCGACCGTGTAGTCGGCGTAGGGGTTTCCCGCATCGGCCGGCCGGAAGTTGTTCGGCATACGAGGCAATCCCGAGCTGTGCGTCGTCAGGTGCAGCAACGTGATCTCCGCGCCGACCCGCGTCGGCACGCTGACGTCCGGCCCGAGCAGCCGCTGCACCGGCGTCTCGAGCTCGAGGGCGCCCTCCCCCGCCAGGTCCGCCAGCAGGATCGCGGTGAAGACCTTCGTGATCGATCCGATCTCGTAGACCGTGTCGCCGTCCACTTCGGTCGGGTCGTCAGTCGCAAGCTGACCATGGGCGACCACCCGCCGGCCTCCTGGTTCGACAACACCGACCACGATGCCGACGCTCCGTTTCTGCTCGTCGATCCGGTTCACCAGGATCTGGCGAATCTCGTCGTCGTCTGGGATCGCGGCTCCGTCCTGAACCGCGAAGCAGACCGCGGACACCGTAAGGAGTCCGAAGAAGAAGGCGTTGAATCGTCTGGTCATCCGGAAATCTCCCCTGTCTGGTGCCGCGGAGTGGAACTCGCCAGCCCGGCCATACTGCTATACGCACGCCGCGGAGCTTTGATCCGTATCATCTGATCCCATGTGCGGCCGCTACACGCTCCGCTCGAAGGCTCGATCCGTAGCCGCGCATTTCGAGCTGGATGAGCTGCCGGACCTGGAACCCCGCTACAACATCGCGCCAACGCAGGACGTTCCCGTGATCGCGCTGAACCGCGAGGGTCGAGGCGCCCTGGGCACGATGCGCTGGGGGTTCCCGAGAAAGCGCGGCGGACCCCAGATCAACCTCCGAGACGACACCGCGGTGGAGGCGCCCAGGTTCCGGAACCTTCTCAGCCGCCGCCGTTGCCTCGTCGTCGCCGACGGCTGGTACGAGTGGCAGGTGCAGCCCGACGGCTCGCGGCTTCCCCACTACCTCCGCATGCCCGGCGGCGGTCCCTTCGGCTTCGCCGGAGTATGGAACCACACGCCTAACGGTCTTGCTTGCACGATCATGACCTGCCCCGCCAGTGCGCCGATCGCAGCGATCCACGACCGGATGCCCGTCATCGCCCAACCCCCGTACGAGCGGTGGCTGGACGGTCCGCTGCAGGATCCCGACGCCTTGGAAGAGCAACTCGAGACCTACACCGGCGAACTCGAGTTCTTCCCCGTCTCGACGCGGGTCGGCAACTACCGCAACGACGACTCGTCCCTGATCGAACCTGCCTGAGGCAGACCGAACGACCGCCACACGAAGTACATCGCCGGAAACACGAACGTCACGCCGAGGAACACCGTCACCAGACCGCCGACCATCGGCGCGGCGATCCGCTTCATCACGTCGGCGCCGGTGCCGGTCGACCACAGGATGGGCACCAGGGCGACGAAGGTCGTCAGCACGGTCATCGTGATCGGCCGCACCCGCCGGACGGCGGCCTCGGTCACGGCTTCCCGCAGATCGCGCAAGGTGTTCATCGTCCCCGCACTCCGTCGCTCGCCATAGACGAGATCGAGGTAGAGCAACATCACGGACCCGGTCTCGGCCGCGAGTCCCGCGAGAGCGATCATCCCGACCCACACGGCGACCGACCAGTTGTAGTTGAGCTGATCGAGCAGCCAGACCGAGCCGACGAGCGAGAACGGCACCGCCGAAACGACGAACGCGGTTTTGATCACCGAGCGCGTGCTCAGGTACAGCAGCGCGAAGGTCAGCACGAAGGTGAGCGGCACGATGAGCAGGAACCGGTCGCGAGCCCGCTCCATGTACTCGTACTGCCCCGACCAGAGGAGCGTGTAGCCCGGGGGCAGCGCCACCTTGTCGGCAACCTCCTCGCGGGCGCGACGGATCCAGCCGCCGATGTCGCTGCTCTCCAGGTCGACGTAGACCCATGCGTTCGGCCTGGCGCCCTCGGACTTGATTCCCGGCGGTCCGTCCCGGAACTCGATCGCCGCCACCTGGGCCAGCGGCACCTGGACGCCGCCCGGCGCGGTCACGAGGATCTGCTCCAGGGCTTCCGGGTCGTCCCGCAGTTCCCGTGGATAGCGCAGGTTGATCGGGTAGCGCTCCAGGCCCTCGACGGTCCAGGAGACGTTCATGCCACCGACCGCCGACTGAATCGTGTCCTGGATGTCGGCGATCCGCAGGCCGAAGCGCGCGGCCGCCTCGCGGTCGATGTCGAAATCGAGATAGGCGCCGCCCATCACCCGTTCGGCGTAGGCCGTCAGCGTGCCCGGGAGCGGCTTGACCACCGCCTCGACCTGTTCCGCGAGCTGCTCCAGCGTCTGGAGGTCCGGGCCGCCCAGCTTGATCCCCACCGGCGTCTTGATTCCGGTCGACAGCATGTCGATCCGGGTCTTGATCGGCATCGTCCAGGAGTTCGTGACGCCGGGGAACTGGAGCGCCCGGTCGAGCTCGGCGATCAGGTCGTCCGGGGTCAGGCCGGGACGCCACTCGTCCTGGTCCTTCAGCACGATCGTCGTCTCCAGCATCGAGAGCGGCGCCGGGTCGGTCGCGGTTTCCGCCCGGCCCACCTTGCCGAACACGGTCTCCACCTCCGGGAAACTGCGGATGATCCGGTCCGTCTGCTGGACAATCTCCCTGGCCTTCGTGATCGACACGCCGGGCAGGGTCGTCGGCATGTAGAGGAGGTCGCCCTCCCAAAGCGGCGGCATGAACTCGGAGCCGATCCGCTTGAGCGGTATGAGGCCGGAACCCAGCACGGCGAGCATCAGGACGATGACGAGCCAGCGCAGCCGCACGGCGCCGGCCACCAGCGGCCGGTAGACGAAGCGCAGGAGCCGGGGCAACAAGACGTGGATGGGGAGATCGGCGACTCGCTTGAAGCGGCCCATGTGATGAGTCCGGACGATCCGTCCGCGCACGAGCCAGAACATGAGCACCGGCACCACGGTCACCGCGACCACCGAGGCCATCGCCATCGAGTAGGTCTTGGTCAGGGCGAGCGGCTTGAACAGCCGGCCTTCCTGGGCCTCGAGAGTGAACACCGGCAGGAAGGACACAGTGACGACCAGCAGCGAGAAGAACAGGGTCGGCCCGACCTCCTGGGCCGCCCGCAGAACGAGGTCGAAGCGGGATCGCTTGCCGCCCGCCTCGACGTCCTCCTCTATGTGACGATGCACGTTCTCGACCATGACGATCGAAGCGTCGACCAGCACGCCGATCGAAATCGCGATGCCGCCCAGCGACATGATGTTCATACCGAGTCCCTGGGCTCTCATGACGACGAAGGCCAGCAGCACGGAGATGGGAATCGGCAGGATCGCCACCAGCGCGGACCGGAAGTGAAACAGGAAGAGAAGGCACACGACGGCCACGACGATCGACTCCACGATCAGCGTGTCCGTCAGCGTCGCGATGGACCGCTCGATCAGGCCGCTGCGGTCGTAGGCGACCGAGATCTCCACGTCGTCCGGCATGCCGCCGGCGAGTTCGTCCAGGCGTTCCTTCACCCGCTCGATCGTGGCCCGGGTGTCGGCGCCCGAGCGGACGACAACGATCCCGCCGACCGTCTCGCCCTCGCCGTTCCAGTCGGCCAGGCCCCGGCGGATCTCCGGCCCGATCGTCACGTTCGCGACGTCCCGAAGCAGTACCGGCACCCCGCCCGGACCGGATGCGAGAACGATCGTCTCCAGGTCCCGCAGCTCCTGGACGTAGCCTCGCCCGCGGACCATGTACTCCCGCTCGGCCATCTCGATCAGCCGGCCGCCCACGTCGGCGTTCGACTCCTCGATCGCCTGCCGGACGACGGGAAGCGAGAGGCCGTAGGCGCGCAGCCGGACCGGGTCCACTTCGACCTGGTACTGGCGCACGAAGCCGCCGATCGAGGCGACCTCCGAGACCCCCTCGACGGTCAGCAGGCCGTACTTCAGGTACCAGTCCTGGAGCGAACGAAGCTCCGCCAGGGACCGCGAATCCGAGTTCAGCACGTACATGAAGGCCCAGCCGACGCCGGTCGCGTCCGGTCCGAGCTGCGGCGAGACGCCCGGCGGCAGCCGGCCCTCGAGTCCCGCCACGGATTCGAGCACCCGGGAACGCGCCCAGTAGAGATCCGTGCCGTCCTCGAAGATGACGTAGACGAAGGAGAAGCCGAAGAAGGAGTAGCCCCGGACCACCTTGGCGTAGGGCACCGAGAGCATCGTCGAGGTGATCGGGTAGGTCACCTGGTCCTCGACCACCTGCGGCGCCTGCCCGGAGAACTCGGTGAACAGGATGACCTGCACGTCCGAGAGGTCCGGTATCGCGTCGATGCGGGTCGTCCGCACCGACCAGACCCCGGCCGCCACCGCCACGATCAGGCCCCCGGCAACCAGCAACTGGTTGCGGAGCGACCATTCGATGATCCGGTTCAGCATCGGGTCACCGGCCGTGGTTGCCGTGGGCTTCGTGCGGGTCGACCGCCTCCTCGGGCTCGGCCGCCTCATGGCCCTCGTGGTTCATCCCGTCCATGTCGTGGCCCTCGTGGCTCATTTCGTGGCCTTCGTTCCCCTGGGCTGCGCCCTCCGGCGCCGAGGCCGCATCCAGCATCTGCTGGACCGCCGCCCGCAGCCTGGACTCCGAGTCGAGCAGGAACTGCGACGACGTGACGACGTCCTCGCCTGCCGCGACGCCCGAGCGGACCTCGGCCATACCGCCGGCGGTCTGGCCCAGCTCCACTTCACGCGGCTCGAAGCGGCCGCCGCCCATAGCCACGATGACAACGCTCCTCCGCCCCGTCCGCAAGACGGACTCGGTAGGAATGGTCAGGGCTCCCGGAACGAGGACCGGATCGAAGACGACCGTTGCGAACATCCCCTTGCGCAGCCGGCCGTTCGGATTCGGCACCGCGATCTTCACGGTCAGCGTGCGGGTGCGCTCCGAGAGCTCCGGCTCGATGAACTCGACCGTGCCCCGGATCGTCTCGCCCGGGAAATAGGTGAACGTCACCTCCGCCTCGGCGCCCGGGCGAATCCAGACCACCTGATCCTCGAACACCTCGACTGAAAGCCACAATGAGGTGATGTCGGCGATGTGGTACGCCTCCATCCCGGGCGTCACCGCCATTCCCTCGAGGCCCGGCATCCGCTTCATGACCAGCCCGCCGGCCGGTGCGGTAACCGTCAACGTGCGGAAGATCTCGCCCGTCTCCTCGAGCTGCGCGATCTGCTCCGGAGAGATGTCCCAGAATGCGAGCCGGGCCCGCGCCGCCTCGACCAGAGCTTCGGCCCGCAGCCGGGCGTTGTCCGGCGCGTCGCGGAATCGGGCCGCGTAGCGGATCGCCGAGAGGAGTTCCTGCTCCGTCTGGACCAGTTCGGGCGAGTAGACCTCGAACAGGCCCGCGCCCTCGGCCACCGGCTCGCCCACGTGATTCACGTGGACTTTCTCCACCCAGCCGTCGTACTTCGTCGTCACGGTGACCATCCGCTCCTGGTCGTACTCCAGGTAGCCGACGGTCCGGATCTCGTGGCGCAGGTCGCGGCGGGTGGCCGTTTCCGTGCGGACGTTCATGTTCTGGACCACGGCCGGGTCGATCGAGACCGTCGTGCCGGCGCCGAACGCCCGCTCCGCCTCGTCGGCGTAGACCGGAACGTAGTCCATCCCCATCTCGTCCTTGGCCGGCACGGGCGACGTGATCGTCGGGTCCATCGGGTTCCGGTAGAAGAGGACTTCCCGTTCGCCAGCCACGGCCTCAGCCTCACCGTGCCCAGCGGCAGCCGTCATCGGCCCCGCGTGGTAGCCGACGGTGCGTTGCAGCCAGGAATCGACCGGATGCAGACCCAGGGGATCGAAGAACAGGAGGAAGAAAAAGGCGAAGCTCCCGACCACCCAGGCCACACCGCGCAACCAGGTCCCAAGCGGCCCGCCGAATCCGTTCGCGTCGTTCGTCATCTCTCCGTCCCTCCCTTCTCCGCGGCCGCCGACAACGGCCTGCCGACGGCCCCTTCCAGTTCCGCGAGACCGATCAGGTAGTCCGCCCTTGCCCGGTCCGTCGCCGTCTGCGCCTCGAACAGGACATGCTCGGCGTCGAACAGGTCGAGCGTGTTGAGCGAGCCGGCGATGTAACCGGCCTCCGCCGACTCCAGCGCTTCCTCCGCTTGCACGATCAGCAGGTCCTCCAGCAGCCGCAGGCGTCTCCAGGCCAGTGGCAGCCGCTGGGTCAGGTCGCCCACCTCCGACTCCACCGTGAGCTCGGCGGCGCGCCGCTCGTCGACCGCGTGGGAGCGCAGGTCGAGTGCCTCCTGTACAGCCGCCGCCCGGCTGCGCCGGCGCAGCGGCAGCGTGACACCGCCGCGTACACCGAAGACATCGTTCCCGTTGCCGGCCGGGGCCAGCAGGCGGGCGGCCTTGTCGTCACGCGGGGTCACCAGTGTGTACGTGACACCGACGCTGAAGTCGGGCTTGGAGGCCATCCGGGCGAGCCGTTCCAGCGTGTCGGTCCGGGCGAGTCCGGCCGCCGCGGCGCGCAGCTCCGGCCGCGACGATCTAGCCAGGGCCGCGAGTTTCCCGGCCTCCAGCGCGGCTTCCTCGATCGCCACCGGGAAGGAACCTCTCGTGACCGGCGTGGCGGCAGGGCGGTCCCGCAGCGAATTGAGCCGCGCGCGCAGCGCGGCTTCACCGAGATCCAGGTCGACGAGCGCCCGCTCGGCGCGCGTGATCTCCGCCTGCAGCTTGAGTACGGCCTGAGTCGATCCCACGCCGGTCGCGTACCGCGCCTGGGCGACCTCCTCGTGCTGGATGAGATGTTCGAGGAACGTAGCGGCCGTCTCCCTCGAACGGTCGAGGAACGCCAGTTCGTGGTACAGGCGCCTGACCTCCGTGACCAGCCGCAGCCGATCCGCCTGGACGCCGTGCTCGAGGGCGACCGCGCCGTGAACCGCCGCTTCCTCCCGCAGATCGAGCTTGGCCAGCCACGGCAGCGGCTGGCTGTAGCCGAGCATGAGCCGCTGCGGTCCGACCCGCGTTTCCGGCGGAGCGAGAAAAGCCGTGGCCTCCGCCGTCGGATCGGGCAGGGAGGCGACCTGGGGCGCTTTCTGCGCCGCCGCCCGCGCCCTGGCGAAACCGGCTCTGAGGCCCGGATTCCGCTCCAGCGTCTCCTCGACGAGCGCGCGCAGCGCTTCATCAGCGATTCCCTGGGCGACCCGGTCCGCCGGCGCCCGATCCCGAGGGGCGCTCAGGCCGTCCGCTTGGCCGGTCTCGGCCATCGATGTTCCTGCCCAGCCGACCGTCAGCAGCACGGCTGTGAGCAGGCAAGGCGTATGTCGAACCATCTGATTCCTCCGCGGAAACGTGTTCTCCGCGGCCGCCCGCATTCGGGGGCGACCGCTCCGACTCGCTTCAGCGGAGGATCAGAGCAACAGGGCCGAGTACAGCCTGTAGCGCGGGACCGCGGGCGGCGGGTCTCCGTCGCAGGCGAGCACCGCGGCCTCGAGACCACAGCGTTCGGGTGCGTCCAGCCCGGTCCCGGTCAGGGCGGGCGGGTCGATGTCGCCGGTGGAGCCAGGGAGAATCCCTTCGGCCGGCGGATCGACCGACTCTGCGGCGCAGCAGCCCGTCATCACCATCTCGGTGTGGCCGCAGGACGCCATCTCGCCCGTCTCCTGCATCGCGCAAGGGTCTTCCGGCTCCGCCAGAGACGCGCAAAGTCCTGCCGCCGGAGCGGCCAGAACCGCTACAGCCAGGAATGCGGAGATGAGCCGAAACGCGCCGCGCATTGCCAACATTGTACTCCCGAACGCTGTCGCGGCCTGAAATACTCCTCTCGCTTCCCGTACAACGCGCCTCGACCCGCCCCTGGACTCCGGAGGTCCCGATGATCCGTTATCCCCAACTCTCCCGCCGCGGCTTCCTGCAGGCCACCGGCTCCCTGGCCGGTGCACTGGCCTTGCCGCGCCTCGCGCTGGGTGCGGAAGTGAGGCCCGCGCCGGGCATGCCTGCGCCCCGCTTCGTGGACACGAACGGCATCCGCCTGGCGGTCTACGAGCAGGGAACCGGCATCCCCGTCGTCCTCTGCCACGGTTTCCCGGAGTTGGCGTTCTCCTGGCGCTTCCAGCTCCCGGCGCTCGCCGAGGCGGGTTTCCGCGCCGTCGCCCCCGATCAGCGCGGCTACGGCCTGACCGACCGGCCCGAGGACGTGGCCGAGTACAGCCTGAAGCACCTCTGCGACGACATGGCGGGAATGCTCGATGCGCTCGAGATCGACAAGGCCGTCTTCGTCGGCCACGACTGGGGCGGTGGAGTCGTTTGGATGATGGCGCGGCTGCACCCGGACCGCTGTCTCGGCATCGTCGGCGTCAACACGCCAGGCGGACGGCCCCCCGGCATGCCGCGCCGGCAACCGACCGAAGAACCGCTGATCGTCCGGTCCGAGAACTACTACACGGTCCAGTTCCAGGAGCCCGGCCGGGCCGAGAAGGCCCTCTCCGCCGATGTGCGCAAGTCCTTCGAGATGCTGCTGCGACGCGGCTACATCTGGGACGTCGAGGCGTTCAAGGCGATGCCGGCGGACTCACCCGAGCGACAGATGGACCTGCTCCGGATGCTGGACCGCGAGGACTACCCCGGCGAGGCGTTCCTTTCCGAGGAGGCCCTGGACTACTTCACGGAGACCTTCGAGATCACCGGCTTCACCGGCGGGCTCAACTGGTACCGCATGGCCGGCAGGCCCTTCCCGGGCATCGAGAACGCGAAGTGGGAGATCGACGTGCCGTGCCTCTACATCGGCGCCGAGAACGACGTCATCCTCCGGCCCTCCTCCGCCGACGGCATGGAGGACTTCATCGACGACTTCGAGAAGTACACCGTCGCCGACTGCGGTCACTGGACGCAGCAGGAGAAGCCGGCCGAGACGAACCGGGTGCTGATCGACTGGCTACGACGGAAGATCGCAAAGACCGCCTAGCTACACACTGGGTGCGCCGACGTCCCTGTCGGCTTCCAACGAGCCGCGGAGCGGCGAGGAAGGTGGTGACCCGAGCCGCCTCCTACTCGCCGACACGTTCCCACGTCAAAGCGTCCTGGACCGAGCCACCGTCGACTTCCCGCGCCGGCGGCCTTAGCGTCAGCGTGCCGTCTCCGAACTCGTAGCCGCGCCGGGCGTCCGAGCCGATGCAGCCGGGGAACCAGCAACCGGGCCGCTGGTGAACGACGAATCCCTCTTCCTCGTGGATCGTGTACGGCCCGAAGTAGCTGACGTAGGTGCTCATCGCGGCGGCGGCCTCCTCCGCCGTCGGGCGGCCGGCGGCGGAGAGTTCCCGGCCCGGACGCACCAGGTGAACCGCCATGTGGCCGGAGGCCGTGTAGATGATGAAGCCGTCCTCGTAGGTCCGCTGCACCGGCAGCGCTGTGCCCGAGTCGTCGGTGCGGTCCAGCCGCGCGAACTCCCAGAAGCCGATGAAGCGGCGGTGCTCGTCCGTGAGTTCGGCCAGGTCGGACAGCCGCCTCCAGGTCAGCCGCACGACGCCGCCGTCGGCGCCGGCAGGTGGCTGCAGAGTCAGGCGGTCCTCCTCGAAATCGTAGTGACGGACGTAGTCCGAGCCGGCGCCGCGCGGGTTCATGCTCGCCCGCAGGTGGTGGGTGACGGTGCCCGCCTCCGGGTCCACCGTGAAGCCGCCGAAGTAGGACGTGTACGACCGGTAGGCCGCCAGGATCTCCTCGGGTGTCGCCTCATCACCCGCATACGGCGCGCGATCGGCGCCCTGGATGACGACACCCATCGTTCCGGCCGGGTCGTACATGATGAAGCCGGTCGACGATTCGTTGCGCGACAACTCCTCGCCGTCGCCCGAGTAGCGAACGACCGAAGCCAACTCCCAGGCGCCGTGAAACGGCGCGCCCGGGTCGCCGGGCGCGGCCGGGGCGGACGACTGGTCGGCGGTGGGACCAGCGCAGCCACCAAGTAGCAGGGCGACGCCGACGAGGGCACAGTAACTCGAACGCATGGTCAGGATCCTCCTGATTCGGTGGTATCGGCTTCAGGGAACCGCCAGTTCGGCGGCGGCTCGAACCCTTCCATACCCACGCCGAAGGACCCCACCGGGTTCGGCGGTTGCAGGGCGCGGAAACCATGGGCCTTTTCGAGGAGACGCTCGGCCACGTGCGGATGGTCCGTAACCAGGTTCCGTTCTTCGAAGGGATCCTCCTCGATCCGGTACAGAAGCTGCTCGGACGCCGGCGCCGATCCGGGTCGGTCGAGCGGCGGGCCGATGACGACGAGCTTCCAGGCGCCCGACATCACCGACACTTGCTCCCGCTCCGGGTTCTTCTGGCCGACGAAGGAGTACAGGTCGCGCGCCGGCCCGTCCGGATCCGCGCCGGCGAGGACGTCGCGGACGTTTCGGCCGTCCAGTTCCTTGCCGCCGTGGTCGTTCAAGCCGGCGACGCCCATCAGGGTCGGCAGGATGTCGATGTAGGCGACCGGCGGCTTCACCCGGCCGCCGCCCGAGATGCCGCCCGCCGGCCAGCGCGCCGCCGCGGCGACGCGCGTGCCGCCCTCGAAGACGGTGCTCTTCGTGCCACGGTAGGGCCCGTTGTCAGCGGCGCCGAGGCCGCCGCCGTTGTCGCTGAAGAAGAGGACGAGAGTGTTCTCCGCGATGCCGCGATCGTCTAGCGCCCGAAGAATGCGACCCACGCCCTCGTCCAGCGCGTGGACCATCGCGGCGTGGACGCGACGGTCTTCGCGGCGCTGCTCCTCCGGCGGCAGAGGCCAGCCGGCGGTGACTTCCTCCCAACTCCGCGGCGGCTCGACGGCGTCGAGGTGCGCGTAGCGCGGCAGGTCCTCCTCCTTCGCCTGCAGTGGAGAGTGCGCCGCGTTGAACGGCACGTAGAGGAAGAACGGCGCCTCGTCGCTCGCGCGCCGGTCGATGAACCGGACCGCGTGCTCGGCCACCAGGTCCGTGACGTAGCCCTCTTCGTCAGCCGGCTCGTAGCCGTGAAACCAGTCCCGTTCGCCGAACCGCTCCTTCGTGAAGTAGTCGATCGACGTGTTGTGGCCGACGAACTCCGTGAAGCCGCGCTGCAACGGATGGTGCTCCCGGCGGATGTGGCCCAGATGCCACTTGCCGAAGACGGCTCGATGCTCATAGCCGGCCCTTGCCAGCACCTCGGGCAGTGTGACTTCCTCGGTGTCCAGCCCGAAGTCCTGCCAGGGTGCGATGACGTTCCGCATCAACCCGTAGCGAATGGGATAGCGGCCCGTCATCAGACCCGCCCGGGTCGGCGAGCAGATCGGCGCCGTGTAGAACCGATCGATCAGCACCCCCTCGGCGGCGATCCGGTCGATGTTCGGGGTGGCGATCTCGCCGCCGTGGAAGCTGACGTCATGCCGGCCCAGGTCGTCCGGGACGATCAGGACGACGTGCGGAAGCCCTGTTTCCGGCGGAGGCGTCGGCGCCCCGCAGGCCGCCAGCAGGATCACCGCGCACGCCGGACCCGCACGGAGCCGCCGGAAAGCCGGTCGTCGCCGGCTGTGGCTACCCGCCAAGGCCCTCCGCCATCGCGGCGCGCAGTCTGGCCATGGCCGAGGCTGCCTCTTCCGTCAGGTCGTCGACGTCCAGGGGGCTCTGTTCCCGCACATCGTTCTCGAAGTCGAAGAAGCGGCCGTCGTCGTACAGCTTGTAGCGGCGATCGTGGACGAAGGTCACTTCCGGGATGTTCAGGAAGCGCGGCCGGAAGTCGGTGAAGATCGAGTCGCGGGCGGAGTCCGTTTCGCCGCGGAGTACAGGCATGAAGCTGCGGCCGTCGATGACCCGATCCCCCGGCAGCGTGGCTCCCGCGGCCTCCACCATCGAGGGCAGGAAGTCGCTCAAGTCGATCATCGCGTCCGACACGCGACCTCCCTCGAAGCCGGCCGGCCAGGAGGCGATGAAAGGGACATGCATGCCGTGGTCGATCGTCCCGCCCTTGCCGCCGGGGATCACCGTGCCGTCCTGCAGAGTACTGGTGATCTGCCTGGGGGTGCCGTTGTCGGCGGTCAGCAGGATCAACGTGTTGTCCAGAACGCCCAGTTCCTCCAGACCGTCGAGCATTCGGCCGACCAGCTTGTCCGTGTAGGCCACCATGTCGACGAAGTAGGCCGGGTCCTGGGCACCACGGTCCGCGGCCCAGTCCTCACTGTCCGGAGTGGGCACGAACGGGGCGTGGACCAGCGCCATCGAGTGGTAGGCGAAGAACGGCCGGTCGGAGTCCTCGGCGACCTGCGACTCGATTCGGCCGAGCAGGAAGTCCACGAACAGATCGGGACCGTAGTGACCCTCGTGGGTCCCGCCTTCCCCAGCCCGCCCCCACAACAGCGGATCGGCGTACCGCTCGCCCTTCTCGTGGTAGTGCCAGACCAGATAATCGTCGAAGCCGGCTTCCTCCGGCGTCTGCCCCAAGCCCTCGCAGCAGTCCTTCTCCGGTGCCCACGCCTGCTTGAAGCCCGACATCTGCCACTTGCCGGCCAGGAAGGTCGAGTAGCCCGCGTCCTGCAGGAGGTTGGCGAAGGTCACCTCTTCGGGCGGCAGGACGCCCCACTCCGTGTAGTTGCGGCTGTTGTAGCGCCCGGTCACCAACTTGAGCCGCGAGGGCGCGCACAGCGGCGTCGAGTAGGCATGGGTGAAGCGGACTCCCTCCGCGGCCAGACGGTCGATGTTCGGCGTGTCGTAGGACGCGCCGCCGTACGCACCGACCGCTTCGAAGCCAAGGTCGTCGATCAGGATGAGGAGGATGTTGGGCCGCTTCTGCGCGAACTGCCAGTTCGGCGGCGGCTGGAAGTTCTCGCGGCCCGCGAAGAACGGCGCCACCGGATTCGGCGGCTGCAATGCCCGGAAGCCGGCCGCCTTCTCGAGCAGGCGAGCCACCAGATCGGGGTGTCCCGCCGCGACATCCCTCTGTTCCAATGGATCGTCGTCGAGCCGGAACAGCATCGTCCGCGACACGTCGGCGGCGCCCTCGCGCACCAGCGGCGGCCCGACGACCGCGAGCTTCCACTCACCCTCCGTTACCGAGACCTGCTCCCGCTCCGGGTCGAGTTGGGCGATGAAGGAGTAGAGATCACGCTCAGGACCGGCGTCGGACTCACCCGTCAGCACGTCGCCGACGTCAACACCGTCGAGCGGCTTGCCCCCGTGATCCTCGATACCCGCGATTCCCATCAGCGTCGGCAACACGTCGACGTAGGACACCGGCGCCTCGATCCGGCCACCGCCCTCGACGTTCCCGGCCGGCCAGCGCGCGGCCGCGGCCACCCGGGTCCCGCCCTCGAACACGCTGCCCTTGGCGCCCCGGTAGGGGCCGTTGTCGCCAATGCCGACCGAGCCGCCGTTGTCGCTGAAGAACAGGACGAGCGTGTTGTCGGCGATGCCGTGACCGTCGATCGCGTCGAGGATGCGGCCGACGCCCTCGTCGAGGGAATGGACCATCGCCGCATGAACCCGGCGCCCGTTGCGGCGCCGCTCGTCGGCGGCAAGCGGCCGGCCGGCGGTCGACTCCTCCCAGCCGCGCGGAGGTTCGAGCGGCTCCAGATCGGCGTAGCGCGGCAGGTCTTCCTCCTTCGCCTGCAGTGGCGAGTGCGGCGCGCTGAACGGAACGTAGAGGAAGAACGGCGCCTCCTCGCCCGCGTGGCGATCGATGAACCGCACCGCGTGCTCGGCCAGCAAGTCCGTGACGTAACCCTCCTCGTCGACCGACTCGTAGCCGTGGCTCCAGTCCCGCTCGCCCTCCCGTTCCTTCGTGAAGTAGTCGACGGCCGTGTTGTGGCCCACGAACTCGGTGAAGCCGCGGCGTAGCGGGTGGTACTTGCGGTCGAAATGGCCAAGGTGCCACTTGCCGAAGATGCCGCGGTGCTCGTAGCCGGCCTTGGCCAGAACCTCCGGCAGAGTCACCTCCGAGGTGTCCATCCCGTAGTCGCGCCAGGGCGCGATCACCGCCCGCATCAGGCCGAAGCGGATCGGATAGCGGCCCGTCATCAAGCCCGCTCGCGTCGGTGAACAGACCGGGGCGCTGTAGAAGCGCTCTAGTTGCACCCCTTCGGCAGCGATCCGGTCGATGTTCGGGGTCGCGATCTCGCCGCCGTGGAAGCTGACGTCGTGCCGGCCGAGATCGTCGGGGACGATGAGGACGATGTTGGGGAGAGGCGCTGAAACCGGTGCGGCCGGCGTCGGTGAGGCGCCGCACCCGGCGACAAGGACCGTCGCGGCGACTAGCAGGGACGCCTGGGAGAGACCCACCGAGTGGCTGGACACCGTCCTTCTAGGGTACACGGCGACTCGGGTTCGGCCGCCAAGCGGACGACTACGCTTCGCGGAGAAGGTCGGTGATCTTCTGCCGCGAGGCGCCAAACGCCGGCAGCAGGCCGCCGAGGACGCCGGTCACGGTGGCCAGGAAGATGCCCGAGAAGAGGGCGAACGGCGTCGTGCGCAACTGGAACGTGATCTCGCTGAACGTCACCTGGTTCATCGTGCCAGTCTGGATCGCGTTGAGGGGAAGCGACAGCAGGGCGCCGAAGCCGCCCGCGACCACCCCGAGCAGCACCGCTTCCAGGAAGAAGCTGCCCATGATCGAGCGCCGCTTGAAACCGAGCGCGCGCAGGGTGCCGATCTCGCGCGCGCGGGCGGCGACCTGCGCGTACATCGTGTTCGCGGCGGCGAAGCAGGCGCCGATCGCCATCAGAACGGCGAGCACGTTGCCGAGGATGATGAACTGGCCCGATGACGTGTCCGACTGGAGTTCGTAGTACTCGGGTTCCGTCAGGGCCTGCACCTGGAGCCGCTGGTCGGCCTTGACCGTGTCGATCAGGTTGCGCGCCGCGCCCGGCGACGCGGCCTGGAGCCGGGTCGACGAGTAGTAGCCGCTGCGGCGGAACGAATCGCCCAGGTCGCGGTAGTCCCCCCAGATCTCGGAGCCGTGGGCGCCAACGCCGGCGAACGTGCCGACGACCCGGAACGTGTTCCGGCCCATCTTGCGCTCGTCGCCGACACGCAGGCCGAGCCGGCCGGCCAGGCTGCGGCCGACGATGATCTCGCCGCGGCCGGGCTCGAAGACCCGGCCCTCGGTGACCTCGAAGCCCGGCCGGATGGCGAACGCTCCGGGCTCGACGCCGCGGACCATCACGTTCGTCTCGCTTCCGTCGACCCGCTTGAAGATCTGGATCGTGACCGTTTCGCCGGAAGCCATCACCGCGCCGTCGGCCGTTCGCTCGACGCCGGGCATCGCGGTCAGCAGGCGGTGGCTCTCCTGCGCGTAGGAACTCTCCATCTCCGCACGGGTGCCGTCGCGCATCACGATGACGACCGACGGGTCTCCGGTGTCCGCGAAGGCGGCCCGCAGGCCGCCGGCGAGGGCGAGCACGCCGATGTAGACCAGGACGACGAAGCCGATCGAGGCCAGCGTCATGAACGCCACGCCACGGCGCTCGAACAGGTTGCGGTAGGTGTACTTGATCGGGATCATGCCGTCTCCTCGCGCGTTCCGGCTATCGTCAGAGCCGCCTCAGTCCGTCGACGATCTTGAGCCGCGCCGCCGCAACCGCCGGGAAGACGCCACTCAGCAGCCCGACCGAGATGCCGATCGTGACCGCGGTCACCAGCACCTGGGAATCGAGCGCGAAGCCGCCGAAGCCGAAGCCCATCTGCTCCAGGAACGGCGTCGCGCCCTGAATGGCGACGGCCGTGAAGCCGACGCCGAGCAGGGAGCCCAGCACACCGACCGCCAGGGACTCACCGATCACCATGCCGAGCACCTGGTTGCGCCGGAAGCCCAGCGTACGGAGGACGGAGACTTCGGTCGTGCGCTCGCGCGCGGCCATCGCCATCGTGTTCGCAGTGATCAGGAAGATGGAGATGACGATCGCGAGCCCGATCATGGTGAAGAAGAACTGGATGTTGCCCAGCATTTCCGTGAACGAGGCGGCGAACGCCTCGGCGGTTTCGGCTCGCACCTGGTTGTCCGAATTCTCGAACATCGCTTCGGCTGCGGCGATCACCGCGGGCGCCGCTTCCGGGTCATCGAGAAGCAGCCAGTAGGTGCCGTTCTGGCCCGGGTTCCCCATCGCCTCCTCGACGTAGCGCCGGTGGAAGAAGATCTGCCGCTCCTGGCCCGGTTCGTCGTAGTCAAAGATCGCGCGTAACTGGAGTTCCACGTCGATCGGGAAGATGTCCCCCTTGATCGTGATGACGTCGCCGAGCGACCAGCCCTGGATCTCGGTCAGCTCGCGGCCGGCGGCGAAGGCGGTGCGCTGCTCCGCGAACGCCTCCCACTCCTCCTCGTTCCAGGTGTAGTCGTAGAAGACGCTCCGAAACGTCGCCGGATCGACGGTGAAGCGGGGAAAGAAGTTCTCGGGCCTCTGGTCCTTGTAGACGCCCTGGAACCAGTTCTGCGGCGTCACCGCGACCACGTTGTCGATCGTCCGAAGCCGCTGCTCGTACGCCTCGGGAAGCGGGAACGTCAGTGAGATCGCGTTGCGCACGACCAGCCGATCGGGGATCTCGGACTCGTCGGCGAAGCTCATCGCGTCGTTGACCACGCCCAGCAGCGACAGGATGAACAGCGCCATCGCCAGGCTGGCCATCGTCAGGAAGGTGCGGCGCTTGTTGCGCAGCAGATTGCGTCGAACCAGCTTGATCATGCTCCAGCTCCCGCGTCGCCCGACACCAGTTGTCCCTTGTCGAGCCGCACCAGGCGCTTCGCCCTCGCGGCCGCGTTCGGGTCATGGGTCACCATGAGAATCGTCTTGTTGAACTGCTCGTTCAGTTGACCGAGGAGGTCGAGGATCTCCCGCCCCGAGTCCGCGTCGAGATCGCCGGTCGGCTCGTCGGCCAGCAGCAGCGTCGGGTCGGTGACGATCGCGCGAGCGATCGCCACCCGCTGTTCCTGGCCTCCCGACAGCTGGCGTGGGTAGTGCTTCATCCGGTTCTGCAGGCCGACCACCGAGAGCGCGGTCTCGACCCGCCGCTTCCGCGCCGCCCGCGACCCGCGCCGCAGCGTCAGCGGCAACTCAACGTTCTCGTAGGCGGTGAGAACCGGGATCAGGTTGTAGAACTGGAAAATGAAGCCGATGTGCCGCTGGCGCCACTTGGCGAGCTTGCTCTCGTTCATCCGGCTCACCTGTTCGCCGGCGACGACCAGGTCCCCGCTGCTCGGCTGGTCGATGCCGGCGAGCAGGTTGAGCAACGTGCTCTTGCCGGAACCGGACGGCCCCATCAAGGCGACGAAGTCGCCCGCCTCGACGTTCAGAGTGATGCCCTGGAGCACCTTCAGTTCGAACGCGTCCCGCCGGTAGTTCTTCGTCACGTCGCGCATCTGGACGACGGTTTCAGCCATCTATCAGCTCCCTCGTTGGACTCTGTCTGCCTGACTTCTAGGAGGCCTCGCGCACCCGCAGGCCCGGTGTGAGCTCCGGCGTCGGACTTCGCACGACGACCTCGCCGCCGCGAAGCCCCGACAACACCTCGAACTGGTTGCCGTCCTGCTCCAGGCCGAGTTCGATCGGCGCCCGCTCCAGTTGGCCGTCACGCAGGAGCAGGACGTAGTCGCCGCCGCCGTCGTTCACGATCGCCTCCGCCGCGACCAGGATCTTCGGTTCGGCCTGGAGCACGGTCTCGTCGACGCCCTCCTGCAGGAACGTGACGCTGCAGCTCATGTCGGGCACCAGGCGCGCGTCGCGGTCGTCGATCGTCACCTTGACCTGAACGACGGCACGCTGCCGGTCGGCGGTCGGCACGATCTGCCGCAGCGCGCCGTGGTACTCGTGGTCCGGCACGGCGTCCACCTTGATCGTCGCCGGCTGGCCGAGCTGGATCCGGGCGATGAAGCTCTCGTTGATGTCGGCCTCGACCTCGAGCGAGGTCGGATCGGCGATCCGCACCAGCGCGCCGGTGGCCTGCTGGCTGGTGAATCCTCCCGGCGCGACCATCTCCCCCACTTCGACCGTCCGCTCGATGACCACCCCGTCGACTGGAGCGCTAATCACCGTGTAGGCGAGCTGCGCCTCGATCGACTCCAGGTTCGCCCGCGACGTGCCCACCTGGGCCCGCGTCACGTGAAGCTGGGTTACCGCCGCGTCCAGGTCGGCGGAAGGCGCAACGCCCGCCTCGACGATGCGCCGCTGGCGTGCCTCCTCCCGTATCGCATCGGCGAGCCGAGCGGTCGACTCGATCAGCGACGCCTGGGCGCGGCGCACCGCCGCCTCGAGGTCATCACTGTCGAGCACCGCAATCACGTCGCCGGCCGCCACCGCGTCGCCCTCGTCGACGTGGAGTTCCGTGATCCGGCCGATGATCTTCGCCCCCACCGCCGCCCTCACCCGCGCGTAGGTGTAGCCGGTCGCGGTGAGCACCGTGGACGCCTGCTCGGGGGTCAAACGCTGGACGGTCGTCGTCTCGACCTCGGGCATGAGGAAGGGCACGTACTGGTCGGGCGGCACGCGGTAGAAGGCGAAGACCGCGGCCGCCACGAGCAGCAGCACGATCCCCCACTTGATGAAGCGTCCGCGCCGGGGCCGGTACTCGTACTCGTCGTCGTCGCGCAGGATGGACAGATCCGGCCGCGGCGGCGAGAGTTCGGGACCGTCGCCCTGACTGGCAGGTGCGCTCACCGGCGCACCACTGGCTTCGGCGGACTGGCGCCGCCGGCCGATCGTTCCATGCCGCGCATTCTATGGTTCTGGTTTACGCGGCGTGGGCGCGTTGGTTTCGGCTTGGCCGCGCCTCGGGTCAACGGGTGGCGGCCGTCCCTAGCTGGTCGGGCCGTCCAGCGAGGCCAGAAGGTCGAAGTCGCTATCCGCGGACTCAAGCGCAGCGTCGTGACGCGCGGCACACGCGGCAATGAGTACGTCGGTCGCAGGCACCGTGACGCCTTGACTGCGAGCCCGTTGCGCCAGGTCGTACGCCGTCCGCCAAACCTCTTCGTCGATGGGAAGTTCCGGTAGTGCCTCGGCAAGGCCGCGAAGCGCCCTGCGCTCGCGGCCGCCACGGGCGCCGTTCCATAGTTCGAGTTGAACGAGCGGACACCAGCAGGCCGTTCCGGCTCTGAGGGCCTCTTCGACTCGCGCGTGAACGGTCCGGTCGCCGTCCGGGCGCAGCAGGTGGATCCAGGATGACGTGTCGACGAGAATCACGCGCCCTAGCCCCGACGACGAAGCGCCTGGAGTTCCTCGGGGGTCATCAGGTCGTCGCACGTGTCCGCGTAGCGAACCAGCTCCGCCATGCGCATCCGGCGGTTGAAGTCTGTGATCGCCCCGACGATCGCCTCGCGCTTCGTCTTCGCGTTCGTGAACTTGATGGCATCCTTCAGTTCACGTTCAGGAATATCTACGGTGGTCTTCATGATGCCCACACTACGTGTTGAAGGAATCCGAGTCAACGACGACTGCCCTCTTCGCATACCCTCCCAAGAAGGTACCGGTGGCAACCGACTGAAACGTCCGCTACTCCAGCCCCAACATGGATCCACCCGTCAGAAGCTGGTACTCCGTCACCTGCCGGTAGATCTCTCCAGGCCGGAGCACCGTGCTTGGGAACGCCGGCCGATTCGGGGAGTCAGGAAAGTGCTGGGTTTCGAGGCAGATACCACCTCGGTGGACATACGGGCGGCCGCTCTTTCCGACCAGCGTGCCGTCGAGGAAGTTCCCTGTGTAAACCTGCAGCCCGGGGGCCGTCGTCTTCACGACCAGCTTCCTGCCACTCGTCGGTTCGACGACGATGGCCGCCACACGCATTTCGCCCTCGTCCTCCGCCGGTCGCAGCACCCAGTTGTGGTCGTAGCCGCCGCCAAAGCGAAGCTGGTCGAAGTCGTCGTCGATCCGGTCACCGATCAACGCCGCGGTCCGGAAGTCCATCGGCGTGCCTTCGGTGGACGCGATCTCGCCAGTCGGAATCAACGTGTCGTCCACGGGCGTGTACTGCTCGCTGTTGAGCAGGAGTTCGTGGTCCAGGATGTCGCCCTCGCCCTCCCCCTTGAGGTTGAAGTACGAGTGGAAGGACAGGTTGACGACGGTGGGCTCGTCGGTCACCGCTTCCGCTTCGATGCGAAGGTCGCCGACCGACGTCAACAGGTAGCGCACCTGGAAGTCCACGTTGCCCGGGTAGCCCTCCTCGCCATCGGGACTCCGGTACCGGAGCACGACGCCCGCTCCGTCGCTGTTCTCGAACGGTTCGCCCTCCCAGACCACGCGGCTGAGCCCCTGGATGCCGCCATGGAGGCTGTTCTTCCCGTCGTTCCGGGGCAGGGCGTAGGTCTCGCCGTCGAGAGTGAAGCGACCCCCGGCGATGCGATTCGCATAGCGCCCGACGACAACGCCGAAGTAGGGGTTCGTGTCCGCGAGATACGAATCGAGGTCGTCGAAGCCGAGCACGACATCGGCGAACTCGCCGTCGCGGCCCTGGGCTGTCAGGGACACGATCGCGCCGCCGAGTTCGGCGATCTCGGCCTGGAGCCCCGTCTGCGACGCGAGACGGAAAATCTCGACCTCCCTGCCGTCGACTTCGCCCCACGGACGCCTGGTCACCTGCACAATCTCAAGCAGAGCGGCCATCTCTTCGGGCATCTCGGGCGGAGGATATGTGTACCCACACGCCCCCGCGCCGACGCCGGCCAGGAGAAGGATGGGAACGGGGGACCGCACGGTCGGGCAGGCAGACTAGCAGCGAGCCTCCTGTCCAACTTGCTTCGCGGTCGTCCGTCGCGCAGACTCAAGGGCAGCCATGCCTGACTTCCACCACCAGCACATGTTCGAACACGCCGGCGACGAGCCGGATTATCGCCACCTGACCTCGGACCACGTCCGTGTCGAGTCCGCCGGCGGCCGCGAGACCCTGCACATCGAGCCCGAGGCGTTGCGGCTGATCGCCCGCGACGCGATGGACGACATCGCTCACCTGTTGCGGGCCAGCCACCTGGAGCAGTTGCGCCGCGTCCTGGACGATCCGGAGTCGTCGGCGAACGACCGCTTCGTGGCGATGGAGCTACTGAAGAACGCGAACATCGCGGCCGGTCGCGAGCTGCCCGGTTGCCAGGACACCGGCACCGCGATCGTCCTCGGATACAAGGGCCAGGACGTCTACACCGATTTCGACGACGAGGAGGAACTCTGCCGCGGCATCTTCGACGCCTACCAGGAGCGCAACCTCCGTTACTCCCAGATGGCGCCGCTGTCGATGTACGAGGAGAAGAACACCGGCACCAACCTGCCCGCCCAGGTCGACCTCTACGCGGCGCGCGGCGACGAGTACCGGTTCCTGTTTGTCGCCAAGGGCGGCGGCTCGGCGAACAAGTGCTTCCTGTATCAGGAGACGAGGGCGATCCTGAACCCGATCTCGCTGATGAACTTCGTCGACGAGAAGCTCCGTACCCTCGGCACATCGGCCTGCCCGCCGTACCACATCGCCCTGGTCGTCGGCGGCACCTCGGCCGAGGCGACGATGAAGACGCTCAAGCTAGCGACCTGCCACGCGCTGGACGACCTCCCGACGAGTGGCAACGAACGCGGCCGCGGCTTTCGCGACCTGGAGATGGAGCAGCAGATCTTCGACCTCTGCACCCGGATCGGCATCGGCGCGCAGTTCGGCGGCAAGTACTTCGCCCACGACGTACGGGTCATCCGCCTGCCGCGCCACGGCGCCTCGCTGCCGGTCGGCCTCGGAGTGTCCTGTTCGGCCGACCGCCAGATCCTGGGCCGGATCAACCGCGACGGGATCTTCCTGGAGCAGCTCGAGGAGAACCCGGCCAGGTACCTGCCCGAAATCGACGAGGACGAACTCAGCGGCCAGGTCGTCGCCATCGACCTGAACCGGCCGATGGACGAGATTCGGGCCGAGCTCTCGAAGTACCCGGTCGCCACGCGGCTGGCGCTCACGGGTCCGATGGTCGTCGCCCGCGACATCGCCCACGCCCGGCTCAAGGAGTTGCTCGACTCGGGGCAGGATCTCCCTCAGTACTTCAAGGACCAGCCGGTGTACTACGCCGGCCCCGCGAAGAAACCCGAAGGCAAGGCGTCCGGGTCCTTCGGTCCGACAACCGCCGGACGGATGGATCCCTACGTCGACCTGTTCCAGAGCCACGGCGGCAGCATGGTCATGCTGGCCAAGGGCAACCGCTCACCACAGGTGCGCCGCGCCTGCGAGAGGCACGGCGGCTTCCATCTCGGCTCGATCGGCGGACCGGCGGCGGCGCTCGCCGAGCAGAGCATCCGGAAGGTCGAGCTGCGCGAGTTCGAGGATCTCGGCATGGAGGCCATCTGGCAGATCGAGGTCGAGGACTTCCCCGCCTTCATCGTGATCGACGACAAGGGGAACGATTTCTTCTCTCCGTTCGAGAAAACGCGAGCTGTAGCGATCGGAGGCGAAAGAAAAAGCTAGAAGACGACCTGTTTCTCCCCAAGAAAATGACTCGAACAGCCAAAATCGTCAGAAAACTCGTCTTCCGGGCGCTGTTTCTCTCGGTTTTCTTCGCCGCCACAGTCGCGACCGCTCAGCGAGCCACCTACCCGCCCGGAGAATTCGCCGAACGACGTGCGCGCCTCTGCGAACGCCTGGACGGCGGCGCGGTGCTCATGTTCGCGGAGACGATGCCGCGCTACGGCGCCCGCTTCCGGCAGGACCACGACTTCTTCTATCTGACCGGGTACGAGGGCCGAAACGCCGTTCTGCTGCTCGAGGTCGACGGCTGCGAGGCCCGCCTCTACCTGCCCCACCAGGGCGATCGGGAGAAGTTCATCGACGGGCCGAACTGGCTCTACGCCCCCGAGCAGGCCGAAGGCAGCGGGTTCGAGGTCGACCATCTCGCCTACCTGCCCGAGCACCTGGCCCGGCGCCGCGGCCGG
This sequence comes from Holophagales bacterium, assembly GCA_009843505.1. Taxonomy (GTDB): domain Bacteria; phylum Acidobacteriota; class Thermoanaerobaculia; order Multivoradales; family Multivoraceae; genus Multivorans; species Multivorans azotirespirans. Next base: position 297,068 of record VYDI01000034.1, read on the forward strand.
ATGCCGGGAAAGGGCGGCAAGCTGCTCTGGATGCGCCTCGGCGAGCGCGACGAACTCGACCTCGCCCGCAGCGAGAAGGGCTTGTACCTCGGCCGTCGCGAGCAGAATCCCTGGGGCGGCCAGCCAACCGAGCAGGCTCACCAGATCGCGACGATCCGCAGCCGCTACCCCTACGCCGAGCTGCGCGACCTGACGCCGCACCTCGATCGGCTGCGGATGATCAAGACGCCGAGGGAGATCGAAGTTCTGCGTCGCGCCGGCAAGGTCAGCGCCGACGGCATCGCGGCGGCCATCCGCGCCACCCGCGTCGGCGGCTGGGAGTACGAACTGGAGGCCGCCGCCAAGCACGTGTTCCTGAAGCACGGCGCCGAGATGGAGGCCTACCCGGCAATCGTGGGCTCGGGCCCGAACGGCCTGATCTGGCACTGGGTCAGGAACGACCGGCAGCTACAGAACGGCGACCTGGTCGTCATGGACTACGGCGCCTCCTTCGCCTACATGACGATGGACATCACCCGCACCTGGCCGGTCACGGGCAAGTTCGACGAAGTCCAGGAGCGCGCCTATCGCGCCGTGCTGGAAGCGCAGAAGGCGATCATCGCCGCCATGCGCCCCGGCGTGACCCGCCGGGAGACCACCGCGATCTGTCGCGAGATCTACGACCGCTGGGGCTTCGAGGACAAGCCTGCCCACGGCGCCGGCCACTTCGTCGGCCTCTCGGTCCACGACGTCGGCGACAACTCCCTGCCCTTCGAGCCGGGCATGGTGATCGCCGTAGAGCCGATCCTCGAGATCCCCGAGCGGAACATCCACATCCGCATCGAGGACACGGTGCTGATCACCGAAGGCGAGCCGGAGATCCTGAGTGCCGCGGTGCCGAAGGAAGTCGATGCTCTGCTGGCCTTGGGGGGCTCGTCGAGATAGCGACTGTTCGCGACGCGGGGTCATGGCCGCTCGGCAGTCGCACCGTCACATCCTCGTTCTCCCCGGACAGCTCCGTGGCGAGATAGTCGGCCGCTCTCTTGCGCTCGGCTGCCTCCGCGGCGAACCGGCTCTCGAAGAACGAGAAGGCGGCGAGAGTCGTCAGCATCTGCTGGCGTGCCGGCCGCATCGACCGCACGCTCGGAAGGGGATCGCACAGCCTGCCGCCCTGATCTCGGGCCACCCCCTGGTCGAGGCCTCCGAGCCCGGGCACATCGCCCAGATCGGCGTCTTCCGTCACCGCGCCCATGAGGGCGCCACACGCCAGCGTGTCGCCGTGCCTGGACCAACGGGAGGTATAGCGGGCGATGTCGGCGAACCCGACGTGTGAACCATCCTTGAGCGTGACCAGCCCGCTGCGCGGCGCGCGCTCCGGCAGCGAGGCCGCGTTCTCCGGGTACGGCACGATGGCGTCGGCGTCGCCGGCGATCATCAGGAACGGCACCTCGGCCGTCTCGAAGAAAGCCGGCGTGAACATGGCGCTGGGTCCCGCGATCGACACGGCAGCCCCGATCCGATCGTCCCGGAGCTCCGGATGGAAAGCGGCAAGCGTACTGGTCATGCCGCCGAGAGACAGCCCCATCACGCCGATGCGCTCCGGGTCGATGGTCCCGAAGAACTCGTGGTTCGAATCGTCGTTCCAGCGCAGCAACCTGTCGATCAGGAACCGCACGTCGCCCGGCTGGTGAGCCACGTCGTCGAAACGCGGCCCGCCGGGACTCGCGAAGTTGGTCAGCGGATAGTCGGCGGCGACGAAGAAGTAGCCATGCCTGGCGAAGTGCCGCGCCAGATAGGCACCTTCCGACCGCCTGGACATGAAGCCGTGGCTGTAGACGATCAACGGAAAGCCGTTCGCCGGCCGGCCCTCCCGCGCAACCCCGCGCGCGTTCGCATTCGTCGGATAGCTGATCGAGGTCACGAGCCGCCGCTCGTCCGAGCCGGCGAAGTCGTTGTTCGCCTGCGTCGGGCGGTTCCGGTCGACGAACGTGGTGTCCAGTTTCTTGACCTGGTGCGGCCCCCGCGCGAGGACCTCACGGCTCGCCTGACCCTCCGGCGTGTCGACGCCGGCGGTAGCGAAGAAAAGGCCGACCGCACAGGCCAGCATCAAAACCAGGCCGAGCGCGGCTATTGCGACGATCTTCAGGACTCTCATTGCCGCACCCCGATTCCTGCTACCCACGGCGAAGCCGCATCAACGTGGCACCCGCGGACCGCCAACAGTGATTGCAATGTAGGCGCTGTCATTGTAGCCTCCTCGCTCATGGGCCAGCTTACTATCCGCAACGTCGACGAAGCGGTCGTGCAGGCTTTGCGCCGCAGAGCAGCGGCTGCCGGCCGTTCAACCGAGGAAGAAGCTCGCCGCTCACTCGCGATGGCCGTCGGGGTCGATCGCGAAGCGGCACGGGCTCGCCTTGACGCCGTCCGTGCAGCAATAGCGCACGACGACGATGAACCCGTCGAGCAACTGGTTCGGAAACTGCGGGACGGAAGAGCCCACGACATCTCCGGCTGACCCGTCTTGCCGCTCCAACGCGTCGTCGTTGACGCCAGCGCCGCCCTGAAGTGGGTTCTCGAAGAGGAAGGCAGCCCTGACGCCCTCGAGTTGCTGGGCCAGGATGTCCTTCACGCCCCGGACTTCCTGCTGCTGGAAGTAGCGAACGTCCTCCGAACGAAGGTCCGCCGAGGCGCTCTGTCACGATCCGACGCCGACGCCGCCTTTCGGACGCTGGCCGCCGTACCGATGGCTCTGACACCGCTGGCCGAACTCATTCGTCCGGCCCGTAGCTTGGCTTTCGCGCTGGATCTGACCGTGTACGACGCCGTCTACGCGGCGCTGGCCCAACAACTCGACTGCCCGCTAGCAACCGCGGACAGGACGCTCGCCGCGGCCATGACGGCCGCGGGACTAGCCGGTTCAGCGCAACTTGTCCGCTAGCAGCCGGCGTTGAGCGCGCTCAGCGCTGGAGAACCCCCTCCCTGACGAGTCGCGCCACAAGGGTCAGCTTTCCCTCGGCATCCAGGCAGTCGGGCAGGTCCTCGATGACGAACTCGTCAGCCGTCGTCGCGAACTGAAGCGCCGGCCACACGCCGGCCGGCAGCCTGATCTCACGGCCACCGAACCGGAGGAGGCACGTTTCCCTGTCCGTCACGGCTTCCGTGAGCAGACCGGCTCGGCGCCTTACCCGCGAGCGGGGCGTCAGCCGGTCTCCGTGGAGCCGCTGGCTGAGCAGGTCGGTGAACAGAGGGACGTCGGCGGCCAGGACCTCGTCCGCGAAGCGGCGCCACACGACCTCGGCATCGAATCGCGACTGCACGAACGCCAGCTTCTCGCCGAACAGGCGCTCTCGCTCGGCCAGGGGGAATTCCTCACGAGCGAACTCGCGAGGGAGATTCCGCCGCAGCGATTCTTCCTCGAGCGCCGCCGCGGTGACACTTTCGACGAGGAACTCGGCCCATGTGAACGCCGTGAGCCCGAGCGTGATGTGCAACGACGTCTGCCCTGTCGAACGGGCCGAGTGCATCAGACCTCGTGGGATGTAAAGGGCGCTGCCCGGGCCGAGTTCGAGCTCGTCGGTGACGTCGCCGGGAGGCGTACCGCGTTCGAAACCCTGGCCCCGGAGTGGCAGTTTCACCTTGGTGTCGTAGATCGACCAGCGCTTGGTGCCGCTGATCTGCAGTACGAAGACGTCGTGGGTGTCCCAATGCGGGGCGAAGCCCTGCTCCTCGGGCGGCGTGAGATACACGTTGGTCTGTGCCCGCGACGAGAAGCGCCGTCCGAGCGCGCCGCACAGCCGGGCCAGCGTCGGTACGCGCGTCTGAAGCTGGTTGAAGATGATGGTCGCGCCGTCGTCGAAGTGCCTGGCGACCTCAAGCGGCTGGACCCTGCCGGCGTCGTTCGCGTACTCACGGGAGGCAACGTCGCCGTCGGCACGAACCAGCTTGATGTCGCGATGACCGGCCGAGTGGGTGCCGAGCACGGTGTCGAGGTCGCTCACCGAGAGCAGCCCGGCGTAGTACGCCGGCGCGTTGCGCCGGATGTGAAGAAACCGCTGCTCGTAGTAGTCGTTTTCGAACTCCGCCGGCGGCAGCGGATCGAGGAGCCAAGCGTACCAGTCGCGGTCGTGACGTCCGACCGCCCGCGGACGGGCGCTCGGACCGTGACGCTGGTGACGCGCGGACGCGCCGCCAGGGTTCGTCGATCCCGGCCCGGTGTGGTCCGTCGTCATCTGGGCGCTCCCTGCGTCGTGGCCCATCGTGGTTCGTTCTCGCGCATCGGCTCCGGCAGTCGGGTCGCCGCTTGACACCCAAGGCCTGCATCCCTACTATACCGGACTCATTCGGTCCCAGTTTCCAAACGCAGGAGCAACGTCATGGGTAGATCGGAAAACAGCGAGCCTGGAGCGAATCGTCCCGCCACGCCGATGTCGCTGACGGACGGAGACATCACCACTGTCCGGGTCGATCGCCGCTCGTTTCTTTCTCGCGCGGTCGCGGTCGGATCGCTCGCGGCGGCCGCCGTCGTGACGACGGCCTGCCCCGGCGGGACCGACTCCGACGGCGAGGGCGACGCCGCTGCCCAGGCCGAATCCGAGCAGGCGACCGACTCCGACCAGGCAACCGACTCCGACCAGGCAACCGACTCCGACCAGCAGTAGGAGCGCTCGCGGCGCTACTCGGGGCATGTCCCTGCGCCGGGCGATCTTCTGGATCCATCTGGCGGTCGGCGTCGCCGCCGCCGTCGTTGTCCTCATGCTGGCGGTGACCGGCGTGATCCTCACCTACGAGGCGCAGCTCAACCAGTGGGCGCTGCGCGACTATCGCGCCGACCCGCCCTCCCCGGGCGTCGCGCCGCTCGGGCTCGACGACCTGATCGCGCGCGCCTCCGCCGGGACGCCCGCCGGTCTCGTCACTTCTGCTGCGTTGCACAGGGATCCGCTTGAGCCAGCGGTCGTCGGGCTCGACGATGGAGCCACCGTCTATGTCGACCGATTCACCGGCGAGCGGCTGGGCAACGGCGACACGCGGACGCGACGCTTCCTCCAGAACGTCATGTACTGGCACCGGTGGTTCGCCCTCGACGGGGAACACCGGATCATCGGTCGGACGGTGGTGGCAATCGCCAACCTCGGGTTCCTGTTCCTGCTCGTCAGCGGTGTCTACCTCTGGTGGCCGTCGACCCGCAGCCGCGCCGCCTGGAAACACGGCCTGTGGTTTCGCCCCGGCCTCAGGGGACGGGCGCGCGATTTCAACTGGCACAAGGTGATCGGCTTCTGGTCGGTCGTTCCGCTCGTCGTCATCGTCTTCAGCGGGGCCACCATCTCGTATCAATGGGCCGCCGACCTCGTCCATCGGCTGGCTGGCGACACGCCACCGTTTCAGCAGTCGCCGCGCCCGCAGTCGGACGCGCGGGAGACCCCATCCGTCGCGCCGGACCCGGCGACCTCCTCCCCGGCTACGCCCGGGGTGTTCGCGCGTGAGCTCGAATCGATCACGGGCAGGTCATCGTTTATCGAGCTGCAGGCACTGGCCGCGAAGGCCGGCGCCGAGACGCCCGGATGGCGGACGCTCACGATCGACCTTTCCGAGTCGATTCACGATCCCGTCGTGGTCACGGTCGACCGCGGGACGGGCCGCCAGCCGTCGAAGCGCGAGGACCTGCTGTTCGACCGGGCGACAGGCGAGCTGGTCGGGCGCGCCGGCTATCCGACCTTCACGCGCGGCTTCAAGATTCGCCGTTGGTTGCGATTTGCCCACACCGGCGAGGTGTATGGCGTGGTCGGACAGACGATCGCAGGCGTCGTGTCCCTCGGCGTCGCTGTCCTGGTCTGGACCGGTCTCGCGATGAGCTGGCGCCGTTTCTTCGGCCGCGCCGGCCCGCCGGCTCAGGCACCGCGGAGGCGGACTTAGAAGCCTACTCGGCGCCGGTGCTGGCGCCGCTCAGGGCCTCCGACTCGAGGAGACGAGCGCCGCGGAGGGTGCCGCCCATCGAGTAGTTGCCTTCGTGGCAGGCGTACTCGTAGACGAGGCCGTCAGCGGCCTTCCACAGATACTCGCCGGTCCACGGAGCGGTCCAGACCGTGTCGTCCTCGACGGTGAAGTTGTAGATGACGTTGCCATCGTGCTGCACGGAGAAGCGCTCGACGACGTGGGTGTTCTCGGAACCGCCGCGGAATCCGCGGCCGCCGACACGGAAGTTCGTCGTGTCGACGACGAGGGTGTCGCCTTCCCACCAGCCGATCGAGTCGCCGAGCCACTTGGTGACCTCGGGGCCCGGATGCTCGGAGTTGAGGCGGACGATGCGGGCGTCATGGATCATCTCTAGAAGGATGACGACGTGCGTCTCGGTCTGCGCGATTCGCTTGTAGTTGTTGTACAGGCTCGGGAGCGTCGGTGCGGCGCCGGTGAAGCCGGCGAGGCAGCGCTCGCTCGTCGGCAGCGACTCGGGGTCGTCGTAGGGGCCGGGGCCGTCGTGCTCTACCCACCAGGCGGTGCCGTCATTGGCGCGAATGATGCCGGCGAGAGCCGCCCTCAACTGCGCCTGTGCCGCCTCCGTCATGGGAGGCATCCGACCGTTCGGCGGATCGATGATGATGGAGGTCGGGATCTGGCCGTCGACCCGGTAGGTGTCGGTTCCCCGGTCGATCCAGAACAGGTTGTAGCCGCCGACGTTGCCGGCGCCGAACTCGTTGCCGCCGCCGGCGGTGTGTTCCAGACCGACCACCTTGGCGCCGCCTTCCGGCGGTGCCTCTCGATTCGCGTCCGACCGGGCAACGGCGCCTTCCTGGATCGCGCGTTCTTCCTCAGCGATCTCCGCGGCTTCCTCGGGCGTCAGGTACGCCCGCTCGCCGAGATGCACCGGCCGCTCGAGCGGCGTCAGAGTAGCGGCGTCGTAGGTTCCGTTCAGATCGGGCCGGCCGCTCGCCGTTCGCGGAATCCCGTCGTCCTGGGCCGCAAGGGCCGGAACAAGGACGAGAAGGAGGACGGCTGCCGACAGCAAGCTCGCGGTGCGCTTCATTCTCAGGACCTCCGATTCAGATTGAGATCAATGTCTCTAGTGTACGCCACACAGCGCCGAGCGGCCACCTACTCAACCGAGCTCTTCGCGACCTCCGCCGCCCGGAGGACCCGCAGGAAATTGCCGCCCCAGATCTTCCGGATGTCCTCCTCGCTGTAGCCGCGCTCCAGCAGGCCGACAGTCACGCCGAGAGCTTCGCCGGCATGGTCGAAGCCCTCGACTCCGCCACCGTGGTTGAAGTCCGTGCCGATCCCGACATGGTCGACGCCGATCCGGTCGACGATGTAGTCCAGGTGGTCGAGCATGGAGTCGACGCTGCCCGGGCCGAGGAGGTCGCTGATCGACTGCGTGAAGGCGGACCTGGCAGCCGGATCGTCGATCTCCCAGTACAGCTCGAAGGGATAGAGGTAGTCCTCCAGGACGCCGGCCTCGCGCCGCGCCTCGCGGATCGCCGCGTCCAGCGCAGCATCGTTCGAATCGTAGAGGTAGCCCCGGAACGGACAGACGTGGATCACGCCGCCGATCGCACCGATGCCGTCGATCTCCTCGTCGCTCAGGTTGCGACTGACGTCGGTGAGTTGCCTTGCGTTGGAGTGACTCGCGATGACCGGCACTGTCGAGACCTCCAGCACCTGCAGCACCGCGTCCCGGGACAACTGGGAGACGTCGACGACTCCGCCCAGAGCGTTGATCCGCTCGATGGCCGCAACTCCAAGGTCGGACAGCCCGCCGTGCTCGGCACCTTCGTGCGTCCCCGTTGCCGCGTTGAAGACCGGCCGCGACGAGTCGGCGAAGTCGTTGTTCCCCAGATGCGTGAGCGCAAACACACGCGCGCCTTCACCGTAGAAGTCGTCCAGCGCCGCGACATCGGTGCCCAGGATCATGGCGTTCTGGAAGCCGAGAATGAGCGCCGCCTTGCCCTGCTCATGGGCAGCGACGATCTCGTCGGCCGACCGGACAACTGTCGCGTTGTTCGCCGGGTCCGCCGCCAGCTCGAGAACGGCCACGACCTCCTCGACGGCTCTCGACCGGGCCGCGGCGTAGCCTTCCGGGGTGCGCGGTCCCGAACCGACCGCGACGGACATGACGACCGCGTCGACGCCGCCCGCGTGGAGCTTGGCCGGATCGACCTGAGACAGTCCATCGTCGCCAACGTAGGGAGACGGCGCGTCCGGAAGCTCGGTGTCCGCATGGGCGTCGAGGACCAGCACCCGTTCATGAATGGCGCGAGCCTGTTCGAGAAGCGCCTCGGACGATGGGTCGGCGTCGACACCGTTCTCACCTGGAGGACCGGCGGCGCACCCGAGCGCCAGAGCAGCGACGAGCGCGACGGTCAGGAGTGCTCTTCGATCCACGGTTCCCCTCCCTCCCATCACGACGCGACGCGCACGATCCGCGTCCCCACGTTGCCGCCGGCCAGCAGGTCGACGAACGCCTCCGGTGCTTTCTCCAGACCCTCGAAGACATCCTGCTTCGGGACCAGTTTGCCGGCCTCGACCCACTCGCGCATCCGGGTCCAGGCCTCCGGATAGCGCTTCGCGTAGTCGAAGACGAGGAAGCCCTCCATGCGAACCCGGAAGTTGATCAGGAGACCAGGGACGCCGAACGGTCCCGGCGCCGGCTTCGACGTGTCGTACTGGGAGACGACGCCGCAGCAGACGATGCGGCCGCCGACCTTCATCCGCCGCAGCGCGCTGCCAAGGACCTCGCCGCCCGTGTTGTCGAAGTAGATGTCGATGCGATCGGGCGTCGCCTCCTTGAAGTCGCTCCGGAAGCTCGGGCTCTTGTAGTCGACGGCGGCGTCGAAGCCGAGTTCCTCCGTGAGCAGCCGGCACTTCGCCTCGCCGCCGGCAACGCCGACGACGCGGCAGCCGACGATCTTCGCCATCTGGCCCACCAGGTGGCCGACCGAACCGGCGGCGGCCGAAACGAGCACGGTTTGCCCTTCCTTCGGCTCGCCGACGTCGAAGAGTCCGAAGTACGCCGTCAGCCCGTTCGTGCCGTAGACACCGAGATGGTGCGCCGGATCGCCGCCGCTGCTGCCATCATCGACGACGCGCACCTTCGCCGCCGCGTGCACCGAGTAGTCCTGCCAGCCGGCCGGACAGACGACGAGCGAGCCGACAGGAACCGCATCGTCGCTGGACGCCTCGACGCGAGCCACCGCGGTGCCGCTCATCACGATGCCCGCACGAGGCGCGCCGGCGTAGCTCGCGCTGCCCTGGAGACCGGCCCGCTGGCCGGCCCCGATCGTGATCGCCAGCGTGCGGCACAGCACTTCCCCGTCGCCCGGCGCGGGTGCCTCGACGGTCCGCAGCGCGTAGTTGCCGGGCTCGAGCCGGTCGGTCGGCAGCGAGTCGATGATGATCTGGCGGTTCTCGGTCATTGGCTGGCTCCGGGGATCGTGGGTTTCTCACCGGCCGCGCGCCGGTCGCGGCACCCTATCCTCCGCCGCCGTCGCCCAACCGCTTCTCGATCCGCAGCAGCGAGTCCCTGATCTCGCTCAGCAGCTCCGTCGATTCCGCGCCCGCATCACCCTCTCCGCCTACGGCTACCCCGAGTGCGGTCGACCTTCCGCCTGCTGCCCCGACCCGCTCGCGCTGGGCCAGCACGGCCGCACGGAACTCCTCCGTCCCCTCGATGCCGACCAGCTTGATCAGACTGCCGGGACCGGACTGGCCCGCCGTCTCCACCGACAGACCGCGCAGGCCGAGCTGCCGCATGATCGGGCCGTGCGACATCGCCAGGTCCGTGATCTTGTCCAGGGGGACCGTCTTCTCCTGCCGCACCAGGACGCCCCTCGCGACGTGGAGGTTCTTCTCGGTCAGCACGCAGCGAACGCGCTCCAGGTAACGACCCGTCAGGACGTAGCCGATGGGAAACCAGAAGATGAGAAGGGGGATCCCGACGATGCTGACGGTCAGCACGAACGCGCCCGTCAGCAACCAGTAAGTGCGCACCTTCGGGTTGAAGGTCGCCTCGCGGAGGATCGGCTCCTCGCCGGTGTGCAGGTCCGGATCGGCTATGGCGACATCGGTCATGAGCGGCTCCCCTGGTGTTGGGACGGTTCGTAGAATCGGGACGAAACCGACCCGGAGAATGTAGCCCATGAGGAACGTTGCGCCCTTCGTCGTCACGCTGGTCGCGTTGGCCACCGGGTTGACCACCTGGGGTTGTCGCGGCGACTCCGCTCCCTGCGGCGAGCTGACAGGTACCGAAGCGGAGGAGTGGAACCCGAGGCTCCGGGGCGACGTCGAAGCGGCCCTGGAAGCACGGCGCCGGGCTCTCGAGGCCGAACCCGACAACGACGAAGCCCGCCGTGCCTACGCCGAGGTCCTGTTCAAGCTGGGCGACATCTGGGAAGCCGACGACGTCATCGCACGCCTGGGCACAGCAGCGACGTGCCACGCGGGCGACCTGCGGCTCGCGGCCGGAACGGCATACCTGCTGGGTGACTACGAACGGGCCGTGAGGCTGTACAAACCGCTTCTCGAACTCGCCGACAACGGCTCGGACCTCCATGCCCAGGCCCTCCGCGGACTGACCCTGGCGCACTACCAGACCAACGACTTCGCGAGGACCCGGGAGCTGCCCGCACCGGACACGGCGGAAGCGTCGGCGAGCCTGCTCACGTTCATGAAGGCCTTCGAGGGCGAGCCGTACGCCATCGAATGGACCGGCGACGAGCGAATCGCCCACCTGCCGATGACGAACGACATCACCCAGCCCGGGGCCCTGCCCCAGGTGACCCTCGAGATCAACGGCGAGGCGGTCAACCTGATCCTCGACACGGGCGGCGACCGGCTCTACCTCGACAAGGGCATCTACGAGCGCATCGGCCTGCCGACCCTTGCGAACCGAGAAGCCCGCTACGCCTACACAGGGGGCGAGACGGTCGAGGAACCGTTAGGCGTCGCCGCGACCGTCACGATGGGCGACGTGACGCTCTCGAACGTGCCGGTCATCGGCGCGACCTGGAAGGCCCTCGGCCAGACCTCCGACGGCGTGCTGACCACGCAGATCCTCAGGCAGTTCCTGACCACCGTCGACTACGACAACCGCCGTATCACCTTCCGCGAGCGAAGCGCCGAGACCCTTGCCGAAGTGATGGAGACCTTCGGCGACATGCCGCCCGTCGAAGTTCCCTTCTACATGACCAGCACCCACCTGATGTTCGCGAGAGGCAGCCTGAACGGCCACCCGGGAATGAACTACTTCCTGGATTCCGGCCTGGCCGCGAGCATGCCCCTCGTCATCGTCGAGGAAACCGTCGAGTTCCTCGAGCTAGAGAAGACCGAGATTGAGGGCACGCCCTACTACTGGTCGCCGATCGAGTCCCACGGTCTCGACGGTCTGCCCAGCGGATCGGCGCAAGCGCTGGGCAACGTCTTCGTCGAAAGTGACTTCTTCTGGAGTTCCGGCTTCATGGCGGACGTCCTGATCTCCCACCAGTACCTGTGGCCCAAGGGGTCGTGGACGATCGACTTCGACGAGATGAAGTACTACTTCCCGGGTGAGGGCTCGTAGAGGCCGAGCCACGCGGAATCGCATGGACCCGGGTCAGCAACCACGAGAGGAAGGAGCGATGAGGCTGATTCCGCCTACGACGCACTACCTGGAAGGTGTCATGGATCTTTGTTATGCCAGGGGCATTCACTATTGCCCTCATCCGGAAGCAGGAGGCCCCAGATGCCGCACTGGGTACTACATCGGTCGCGCCATACTGCAGATTTACGCGATCGAGATGTACCTCCGGCACGCGCTGGAAGATGCGAACGTCCGCTCGAAGAGGGTAAAGCATGACCTTCACAAGCTGTTCAGGATGCTCCCCAACGACAAGAAGGAAGCCGCTAGGGCTAGATATGCGGAGATCATGAAGCCTCACCTAGAGGGCGCGCTTTCTAGCTGGTACGTCGAGACCGGGACCATTGAGGACTTTCTCCAGTTCCTAGGCAGGAGCCCCATAACCGACATGAGATACATCTGGGATCCGCCGTGGCGGCACCGTCGTCACGACCAGGAAGACAACATGGACCTAAAGCGCGAGACCGAACTCGGCGCGCTGCTATCCGCAGTCAGGAGTCTCTGTCCTCCGGATCACGCGCACCATCACAGCCGCCGTTGAAGAAGGATGAGAGCGGTCAGTCCTCGAGGATCAGACTGATGACCTCGCGCAGATTCGCGTTGAGCTCTTCAAGAGTCTCGGCCTGACTGTGGGCCCCGGACAGACCCGGCACGTAACCAACGTAGAAACCGGTGTCGGGACAACGTTCTACGACGGCTGTGTAGGCGGAACCTCCGCTGGCGAGTCGGCGTTTCTCCATAGGCCAAATGGTACAACCCGGACGGCGATCCGACGACCTCTACCGGGTCACGGCAACGTAGAGCGACGCTTCCGACCAGTCCCCGCCGCAGCTGAACTCGACAATCATCGGTCGGGCGTCCGGCTTCCAGCCATAGCGGGGAAACCAGTCGCGAAAGTCCAGTGCCTAAGATGGTCGTAGGCGTCGTCCGCTTCGTCGTAGTGCCCCACGACGCGGACGCAGGCAACCCGGGAGGCTGGCCGTCGCACCACGTCCAAGGGCTAGGTGCGCTCGCGCATCCGCGCCCTCAGGCCCTGGCGGTACCCGCTGGGTGAGACGCCGAACCGCGAGCGAAAAGCGCGAGTGAACGCCTCGGGCGCTCCGTAGCCCGATTCGAGCGCCACCTCCGTGACGGTCGCACCTGGCCGGCGCAACAGCCATGCGGCCCGCTCGAGCCGCAGGCGCCGTGCGTACTGGGCCGGCGACTCCCCCACGTGCGTGACGAATAGTCGCTGCAAGTAGGCCGGGGACAGCCGGATGTGGCGGGCGAGGTCCTCAAGCCGAACCGTTTCGGCCGGATGATCCGCGATGTAGTCGATCGCCGCCTGGACGAAGAGCCAGGCGAGCAGACCGAGCAGGATCAGCGCCGAGGTCCGATCGGCGAGAAGGGAAACAAACCCCGCCGGAGATCGGCAATCGCGGATGCTGCAAGAGCCGGACGACCAGCCTGGCCCCGTCGAGTGTAGTCACCACACCTGAAGTCTGAGGCCGAGGGCACACGCGCGCCTGACCGAAGCTGCGCCCGGATCTGACCGATCTTGCGAAATGCCTGCACTGCGCTTCGCGCCGCGCCACCTCCTGGCGGGACGATAGGATGCGCCCTTGTCTCCACGACAGGCTTCAGGGATCGAGGGAGGAACGCGGATGAGAGTTCCGGCCGAGCCGGCATGGGTACCGATCGTTCTACTGGCACTCGCGGCTCTCGCCGCCGGCTGCACTCAGGGCACGGGCGCCGGTGAGGCGGCCGCGGAAGAAGCGGCGCAAGCCGTTCCGCTACGAGCGGTCCTGGACGAGGAGACCGGCTCGATTTCGATCTTCCGGGAGGGCGAGGACGAGCCGATCGTCACCCAGAACGCCGGCGCGGAGCACCGGCCGTTCCTGCACCCGATCGTCGCTCCGGACGGCAAGGGACTGGCGACGCAGTACAGCCCGGGCCACCATCCCCACCAGACCGGGCTCTACTGGGGCTTCACGCGGGTCAACGGCGAGCCGATGGACGCGGACACGCTCCGGCAGTGGTTCTACCGCCGCGACAAGCCGGAGGAGATCGCCAAGGCCGTCGGCCGCGACTACTTCCACAACCCGGGCGGCGACTACTGGCGGCGCGATTCGGCCACCGTCGTGACCGAGGCTGGGACGGAGGTCCAGTGGCAGACGGTCTACGGCATGCTGGACGCCGAAGGCAACGCCTTCATGACCGAGACCCAGAACTGGTCCATGCAGGCCGAGGAAGACCGCTTCATCCTCGATCTCGAGTGGGCCGGCGAGGCGCACACCGACGTCTCGATCAACGAGATGTCCTACGGCGGCATGTTCCTGCGCATGCCCTGGACCAGGGACATCCCCGGCGAGGCCGTCAACGCGGCGCGGCAGCGCAACCGGCAAGCCGAAGGCCAGCGGGCGATGTGGGTCGACGTCGGCATGCAGGTCGAGGGCCGCGACGACTTCCTGCACGTCGCGATCTTCGATCACCCGATGAACGCCGGCTACCCCCAGACCTGGCGCGTCGACGGCCAGCTCGGTGTCGGACCCACACGCGCCCGGATGGGCGACTGGCACATCCCCGAGGGCACGACCGAGGTCATCCGCCATCGCCTCATCGTCTACACCGGCGAGCTGAACGACCTCGAACTGACGGAGGACTGGGAGGAGTACACCGGGGCCGCCGAGGGTTCCTACTCGACGTCGTCGCTATGGGGCATCGCCCAGCGGGAAGCGAAGCAGGAGAAGTTCCTGACCCCGGAAGAGGCGGTCGATGCGATGACCGTCCGCGAGGGCTTCAAGGTGAACGCTTGGGCCTCGGAGCCCATGATCACCCAGCCCATGGCCTTCGCCTGGGACGACCGCGGCCGCATGTGGATCGCCGAGAACCGCGACTACGAGACGCGCGGCCGCGGCTTCTCCGGCTCGGGCGACAGCCGCATCCTGATCCTGGAGGACACGGACCGCGACGGCGCCGCCGACAGCAAGAAGGTCTTCGCGGAGGGTATCCCGTTCCCGGCGGCGCTGGCGGTCGGCTTCGACGGCGTCTTCGTCGGCGCGCCGCCCCACCTGCTCTTTCTCCCCGATCGCGACGGCGACGACGTCGCCGACATGGACGACGCCGAGATCCTCCTGACAGGCTGGGGCATCCGCGACCGTCACGAGACGATCAACAGCTTCCACTGGGGCCCCGACGGCTGGCTTTACGGCCTGGAAGGGTTCGCGACGCCGTCCAGGATCCGCAAGCCGGGACCCGACGAGACGATCTACGGCCACAACGACCCCTTCCCCGATGACCTCTTCGAGTACGACGGAGTCGACATCAACGGCGGCGTCTGGCGCTACCACCCGACCAAGGACCGCTTCGAGGTCGTGGCCCACGGATTCAGCAACCCGTGGGGCATCGACTACGACGCGAAGGGCCAGATCTTCATCACCGCCTGCGTGATCCCGCACCTGTTCCACGTCGTCCCCGGCGGCATCTACCACCGCCAGGGCGGCTCGCACTTCAACCCGTACGTCTACGGCGACATCCGGACGATCGTCAACCACCGGCACCGCTCCGCGCACGGCGGCGCCCGTGTCTACCTCTCGGACGCCTTCCCCGAAGAGCACCATGGCCGGCTCTTCATGGCGAACATCCACGAGCACGCGGTGCTTTCGGACGAACTCGAGCCGAAGGGTTCCGGCTTCGTCGCGCACCATGGCGAGGACTTCCTGCTCGCCAACAACAAGCAGTGGGTCGGCTTCAGCATGGAGATAGGGCCGGGCGGCGACGTTTACGTCCTCGACTGGCACGACGCGGACATCTGCGGCAACGACGTCCAGCACAAGGAGACCGGACGGATCTTCCGGATCACGCCCGAGCAGTCCCTGGCGGACGACTGGGAGGGCCGCTACGACGACGTCAAGTCGATGTCGAACGAGCGACTCGTCGAGCTGCAACTCTCGAAGAGCGCCTGGCACGCGCGGCGGGCGCGAGTCGTCCTGCAGGGCCGGGCGGCCAGGGGCGAAGTCGACGCCCCGGTTCACGACGCGCTGCGCGAGATGTTCGCATCGAATCCTGACGGCGACCTGCGCCTGCGGGCGATGTGGGCGCTCCACGTCACCGGCGGCTTCACGTCCGACGAGCTGATGACGGCGCTGGACGACGAGGACCAGCACGTCCGGGCCTGGGCGATCCAGCTCCTGACCGAAGACCACGACGCGCCGGCCGTCGCAACGGAGAAGTTCATCGAGCTGGCGGACCGGGACGCGTCGCCGATCGTCCGCCTCTACCTCGCGGCCGCCCTCCAGCGCGTCGAGCACGACGTCCGCTGGTCGATCGCCGAGCACCTGGTCATGAAGGGCGACGACGCGGACGACCACAACATCCCGAAGATGATCTGGTTCGGCATCGAGCCCCTGGTTCCGGAGGACCCGAAGCGCGCGTTGCGGCTGGCCAGGACCTCCCAGATCCCGATGCTCACGGAGAACATCGCGCGCCGCGCGGTCGACGCGGACGAGCTCGGGTTCCTCGTCACCTCGCTCGACGACCGGTCCGAGGCCCGGCCGGCTCTGCTCCGGGGCATGCTGGCCGGACTCGAGGGGCACATCTTCGCCGAGCCCCCCGACAACTGGGAACGGGTCTACGGCCGGCTGAAGCGCGACCGCAACGTCGCCGACCTCGCCCTCGAGGTCGAACAGCAGTTCGGCGGCGTCGAGGTCGCGCGGCAGTTCCTCGCGACGCTCGACGACGAAAACGCTCCGCCCGAAGATCGGCGGCGGGCCATCCAGGGCCTCGCCGACCAGCAGCACCAGGCCCTCTTCGAGCGGCTCCCGGCTCTGCTGGACGAACCCGAAGTGCGGATCGCCGCGCTCCGCGCCTACGCCGCGTTCGACGGCCGCTGGCAAACGGGATTCATGCTGCTCGGGCGCTACGACTCCTTCAACGCGGATGAGAAGCTCGCCGCCGTCCAGACGCTCGCCTCCCGCCCCATCTACGGGCGAGTGCTGATGGGCGCCATCAAGGAGGGAAGCGTCCCGCGGCGCGACGTGCCGGCCTACGTCGCCCGCCAGCTCCACCGGGTCGTCGGCAGTGGCTTTCTGGAGGTCTGGGGACCGATCACGCGGGTCTCCAGCGAGAAAGCCGCGGCCATCGCGAAGTACACGACGATCCTGAGCGATGACGCGATCGCGGCGGCCGACACCGCTCACGGCGAGCAGATGTTCACCGAGCTTTGCGCCGTGTGCCACCAGATGTTCGGCGAGGGCGGCCTCATCGGTCCCGACCTAACGGGTTCCAACCGCACGGAACTTGACTACCTGCTGACGAACATCCTCGACCCGAGCGGCGACATCCAGGACGTCTACCAGACCCTGATGGTGACCACCCGGGACGGCCGGACCTACTCCGGCACCGTCGCCACGAAGAGCCCCCGCTCCATGACCCTGCGCGTCGTCGGCCAGGACGAAGTCGTCATCGCGCAGTCGGATATCCAGTCGTTCGACTACTTCCCGCTCTCGATGATGCCGGAGGGATTGCTCGATCCCTACGACGACGACGAGGTGACGAACCTCGTGGCATACCTGATGACCGCGCAGGAAGAAGCGAGCCCTCAGGGCCCCTGAGGCAGCCCTGAGGCAAGTTCCCGAAGAAGTGGACATGACGAACGTCGCCATGATCGGTCTCGGCTTCGGCGCCGAGTTCATCCCCATCTACGAGGCCTACCCAGGCGCCAACGTCCACGCGATCTGCCGCCGCGACGAGGCGGAACTCAACAAGGTCGGCGATCAGTTCGGGATCGAGCGGCGCTACACCGACTACGACGACGTGCTCGCCGATCCGGATGTCGACTACGTCCACATCAACACGCCGATCCCTGACCACGCCTGGATGTCGCTCGCCGCGCTCGACGCCGGCAAGCACGTCATGTGCACCGTGCCCATGGCGACGACGGTCGACGACTGCCGCAAGATCGTCGAGAAGGTCGCGGAGACGGGCCTCAGGTACATGATGGCCGAGACGGTCGTCTACAGCCGCGAGTTCCTGTTCATCAAGGAGCTCTACGAGAGGGGCGAGCTCGGCGACATCCAGCACCTGGCGGCCTCGCACCCGCAGGACATGGACGGCTGGCCGTCCTACTGGGAACGGATGATCCCGATGCACTACGCGACCCACGTCGTCAGCCCCTGCCTCGGCCTCGTCGACGGGCTCGCCGAGTACGTAAGCTGCTTCGGCTCGGGCACGGTGCGCGACGACATCGCCGGGAAGTCCGGCAACCGCTTCGCCGTCGAGACCTGCCACATCAAGGTCAAAGACAGCGACCTGGTCGCCCACATCTGGCGCTTCCTCTACGACGTCGCACGGCAGTACCGCGAAAGCTTCGACGTCTACGGCACGAAGAAGAGCTTCGAGTGGACGCTGATCGAGGACGAGCCCCACGTCCTGCACACCGCGAAGAAGCCCGAGCACGAGATCCCGGAGAAGATCGAGGTCCCGGACTACGCGCGTCTCCTGCCGGAGCCGATCCGGCACTTCACGCTGCCGCAGGAGATCCACGACGCGGAGCACCTTTCCTTCATCCAGGGCGGCGGACACGGCGGCTCCCACCCCCATCTCGTGCACGAGTTCCTGAGCGCGCTCAACGACGACCGCGATCCCTGGCCGAATGCGGTCACCAGCGCCAACTGGACCTGCGTCGGCATCTGCGCCCACGAGTCGGCGCTCCAGGGCGGCGAGATCATCCGGCTACCGGGCTTCACGCTCGGACCATAGGACCCACACCATCGGACCGGCTTCAGGAGGGCCAATGAACAAGACGAAACTACTGATCGCGAGCTTCCTCACCATCCTGGTTGCCGGACTTGGCACGGCTGTCCGGGGCGGCCTCCTCCTGGAGTGGGGCACGGCGTTCGGCTTCACGCAGACGGAACTCGGACAGATCACCGGAGGCGGCTTCGTCGGCTTCGGACTCGTCATCCTGGTGGCCAGCGCCTTCCTCGACCGTTACGGCTACAAGCCATTCCTGCTGGGCGCGGGCGTCCTGCACGTGCTGTCCGTCGTCGTGGCCGTCGCGGCCACGTTCGTCTACAACGGATCGATCGCAACAGACCCGGACTTCGCCCGCGCCGGGGCCTACTTCTGCCTGTTCTGGGGCGTCTTCATCTTCGCGGTCGCGAACGGCATCTGCGAAGCGGTCATCAACCCGCTGGTCGCGACCCTGTACCGCAAGGAGAAGACCCACTACCTGAACATCCTGCACGCCGGCTGGCCCGCCGGCCTGATCTGCGGCTCTCTCCTGGGTATCGGCCTGATCGGCCGCGTGCGCTGGGAGATCGTCCTCGCGCTCTATCTCATTCCGACCCTCATCTACGTCCTGATGATGGTCAAGGAGAAGTTCCCCACGTCCGAGGCGGCCGCCGCCGGCGTCAAGTTCATGGACATGGTCAAGGAGTTCGCGGCGCCCATGCTCCTCTTCCTGCTCGTGCTCCACGTCTGCATCGGCTACGTCGAGCTCGGCACGGACAGCTGGATCGTCAACATCATGGACACCGTGCTCGGCGGCAAGGGGCTGTTCATCCTCCTCTACACGTCCATCCTGATGTTCGTGCTGCGCTTCTTCGCCGGCCCGATCGTTCATCGGATCAATCCGCTAGGCCTGCTGTTCGTGAGCGCCGTCGTCGCCGCCATCGGCCTCTACTCGCTTGGTTCGCTGGCCGGCGCGGTCACCGTCATGATCGCCGCCACGATCTACGGCGCCGGCAAGGCCTTCTTCTGGCCGACGATGCTGGCCGTCGTTTCGGAGCGCTTCCCGCGCGGCGGCGCCCTGACGCTCGGCGCCGTCGGCGGCGTCGGCATGCTCTCGGCGGGGCTACTCGGCGGTCCCGGCATCGGCTACCTCCAGGACCGGCACGCCTCGCAGGACCTGCAGGCCAACGCCCCCGCCGTCTACGACGAGTACAAGGCCCAGGGCACGAACAGCTTCCTCTTCTTCGCCCCCGTCCAGGGACTCGACGGCACGAAGGCCGGTCCGGTCATGGAGAAGGCGAAGGACTTCAGCATCACCCTGCCCCCGGACGAGCAGGCGGTGCGCGACGCGTCCTTCCACGGCGGCCAGACCGCCCTGCGGATCACCGCGGCCATACCGGTGTTCATGGCGCTCGGCTTCCTCTACCTGATAGTTCACTTCCGGCGGGCAGGCGGCTACAAGCAGATCGAGCTGACGTCACAGCGGGAGACCTGAGCCGACAGCGCATCAGGGGTTCGAGACCGCTCATGTTCCAAACAGCGTTTGACCGGAGCCGGGAGGTCCAATAGGCTCAAGAGCAAACCCCCACAGGAGGCTGCTTATGGGCAGATCGTCTTCGCGACGCTTGGCGGCCGGAGCCGTCTTGGTACTGCTGCTGCCCGGCCTCGCTGCGGCCCAGAGACGGGCTCGCGGGCCAGTGGAGGTTCCCGAGGCGCCAGCGGGCTGGACCCTGCCCCGCACCGTGGACGGTCACCCCGACCTGCGCGGGGTCTGGGTCGAGATCGGCGGCACCCGCGGCGGCGCCAGACTGTCCGACCTGGTCATCGACCCGCCGGAAGGCGGGATTCCAGCTCTGACCGAGCAGGCGCAGAAGGACTGGGACACCCTCCAGCACTACCTGGAAGAGCATCCGGCCGACACCTGGAAGGACCGCTCCCTGGGCGAGCGCTGCGTCACCCTGGGCGTGCCCGTGCGGGCGAACTTCAACCAGTACTACAAGTTCGTCCAGAACAGGGACCATGTGGTCATCGTCATGGAGTGGTACCACGAGGCCCGGGTCATTCCCCTCGACGGTTCGGCCCACCCGGATCAACGGATCGGGCTATGGCTCGGCGACTCGCGAGGCCGCTGGGAAGGCGACTCGCTGGTCGTCGAGACGGCGAACTACCTGCCAAAGGGGTACGCCGGCACCCACCAGCGAGGGACCCCGCAGACCTGGTTTCACTCCCTCAACTCGGAAGAGCTGGTGGTGACCGAGCGCTTCACCCGGGTCGGCCCCGAGGTGATGCTCTACGAGGTGACGATCGACGATCCACCGATCTGGGTCAAGCCGTGGACGGTGAGGATGCCGATGGGCAAGCGGAACGAGCCGCTCTTCGAGTTCGCCTGCCACGAGGGCAACTACAACATGGCGAACATCCTGCGCGGCGCCCGCGTCAGCGAGCAGGAGGCCGCGGCGGCCGCCGCGGCGGACCCCGAGTGAGAGGCGGGAGCGTGCGAAACCAAATGCGGCGCGCAGGGCTTTCCGCCATCGTCGCGGCAGTCGTTGCAGTGACAGCGGCAGCGCCGGTCCAAGGGCAGGACTACCGGGCCCCGCGCACCAGCGATGGCGAACCGGACCTCAACGGCATCTGGCAGGCCCTGACGTCGGCGCACTGGGACATCGAGGCCCACGCCGCCCGCGGCGGCCCGATCGTCGAACTGGGTGCGCTCGGCGCCGTTCCGGGCGGCCTGGGCATCGTCGAAGGCGGCGAGATCCCCTACACCCCGGCGGCGAGGGCGAAGCAGCAGGAGAACCTCGCGCGGTGGTGGGAGCTGGACCCGGCGATCAAGTGCTTCATGCCCGGCATCCCCCGCGCCAACTACATGCCCTTCCCCTTCCAGATCATCCAGACTCCCGAGAACGTCATCTTCGCCTACGAGTTCGCCAGCGCGAGCCGGATCGTCTACATGAACAGGCCCGACTTCGACAGTCCGGGCGACAACTGGATGGGGCACTCCCGCGGACACTGGGAGGGTGAAACCCTGGTGATCGACGTCTCCGCCCAGGTTCCCGACACCTGGCTCGACAGCTCCGGCAATCACCACAGCGGGGAGATCCACGTCCTCGAGCGCTACACGGCGACCGCGCCGGACCATCTCCACTACGAGGCTACGATCACCGACCCCAAGACCTACACCCGCCCGTGGAAGGTGAGCTTTCCGCTCTATCGACGCATGGAGCCGAACATGCAGCTACTCGACTTCAAGTGCGTCGTGTTCGCGGAAGAGCTGATGTACCGCCACCTGAGCAAGGGCGTCTGGAAGGGCGAAGAACCCGAATGACCCGGAAGGAGGTCAAGATGGTGCCCACCAAGGTCCTCATGGCCGCAGTCGCGTTCACTCTCGCCGCGGGCGCCGCGCCGGCGATGGGCCACCACGCCTTCGCGGCCGAGTTCGATGCCGACCGCCCGGTCAAGCTCACCGGGAAGGTGACCCGGATGGAGTGGATCAATCCGCATGCGTGGATCCACATGGAGGTCGCGAAGGAAGATGGCTCGACCGAGATCTGGATGGTCGAGAGCGGTAGTCCCCCGAGCCTGTTTCGGCGCGGCTTCACTAAGGACTCGCTGATGCCGGGCACCGAGATCGTCGTCGATGGCTTTCAGGCCAAGGACCGCTCGAACAAGTGCGCGGGACGCACCGTGACCTACACCAACGGGGAGAGGCTGTTCCTGGGCTCTTCCGGCACCGGCGCGCCGAGAGATTCGGCCGACCCGTCGGAGCCACCGAACCGATGAGCGCTGTCTCGTGACGAACCGTCCAACCGCCATACTGGCGGCACTGGCGGCACTGGCGGCCCTGGCGGCCGCGCTGGTGACCTCCGGCGCCTTCGCCGAGTCCGGCGCTCCCGACGTCGAGTGGCGGCATCACGGCCGCGACCACGCCTTCAGCCGCTACTCGCCGCTAGCGGACATCGACGGGGAGAACTTCTCCCAGCTCGAAGTGGCCTGGCGCTGGAAGTCCGCCGACCACCGCGTGAGAGAGGTACCGGGCGCCTTCTCCGGCTCTGCACTCATGGTCGGCGGCCGCGTCTACATGATGACCACGCTGTGGCAGCTCGCCGCGCTCGATGCGGCCACCGGCGAGGAGATCTGGGTGTACGACTCCGAAGCGTACAAGGCGCCAAGGGCCGCCTACTCGGGTCCGCGGGGAATCGAGTACTGGACCGACGGCGAGGAGGAGCGCATCCTGTTCGCCACCTCGGGCAAGCTGCTGATCTCGATCGACCTGGCGACCGGGCAACCCGATCCCGACTTCGGCGAGGAGGGCTTCGTCCACATGTCGCTCGACGACCTCGGCCGCCCCGGGATCCGGTTGCGCGACATCAGCGCCGGCTCGCCCGGGATCGTCGTCGGCGACACGTACATCGTCGGTTCCCGGATCTTCGACGTGCCCTCGAAGAAGACGGGCATCCCGCCGGGCCACGTACGCGCCTACGACGTGCGCACCGGCGAGCAGAAGTGGCGCTTCCACACGATCCCGCAGGAAGGCGACGACTTCACGGACACCTGGGAGAGCGACTCCTGGAAGTGGATGGGCAACACGAACGTGTGGGCGCCGCTCGCCGCCGACGAGGAGCTCGGCTACGTCTACTTCGCCACGTCGACACCGTCGAGCGACTACTACGGCGGCGACCGCCACGGCGACAACGTCTACGGCGAGAGCCTGGTATGCGCCGACGCCGAGACCGGCGAGCGCGTCTGGCACTTCCAGACCGTGCATCACGGCATCTGGGACTACGACAACGCCTCGGCCCCGAACCTGGTCGACGTCATCGTCGAAGGCCGGCTGCGCAAGGCCGTGGCGATGGCCTCGAAGACCGCCTTCATCTACGTCTTCGATCGGGCGACCGGCGAGCCGCTGTGGCCGATCGAGGAGCGGCCGGTTCCCCCGTCCACGGTGCCCGGCGAGCGACTCTCGCCGACCCAGCCGTTCCCGACGAAACCGCCGGCATTCGATCTTCAGGGCCTGACCGTCGACGATCTGGTCGACTTCACGCCGGAACTGCGCCAGGAGGCGCTCGAGGTCATCGAGTCGTTTGTCACCGGACCGATCTTCACGCCCTCCATCGTCACCGGCGAAGGAGGCAAGCTCGGCACGATCGTCTCGCCCGGCCCTGGCGGCGGGGCCAATCATCCCGGTGCCTCGTTCGATCCCTTGACCGGGATCGTCTACGTCCAGTCGACGACCCAGCTCGGCGCCTGGGGACTGGCGAAGCCGGACCCCGCCCGCAGCGAGTTCCGCTACGTGAAGAAGTCGACGGGAGGAGCGGGAGGACTCAAGATCCCCCAGGGGCTGCCCCTGACGAAACCGCCCTACCGGCGCATCACGGCAATCGATCTGAAGACCGGCGAGCACGCCTGGCAGGTGCCGCTGGGAGAAGGCCCGACCGATCACCCCGCGATCCGCCATCTCGACCTCGGCCCCCTCGGCAGCCGCCCTTCGAGCGGCACCCGCGAAGGCGGACTACTCGTCACCAGGACGCTGCTGATCACCCATTCACCGAAGCGGGAGAGCTGGGACGCTCCGACGGCGACAGCCAGCTACCTCACCGCCTACGACAAGGCCACCGGCAAGGTGCTTGCCCAGGTCGAGACCGACACCGCACTGCACGGGGTGCCGATCACCTACCGCCACCAGGGGCGCCAGTACATCGTGGTCCCGGCAGGCGGCAGGCCGGGCGGCCGGGCCGTCGGCAGGAACGCGAACGTCCAGGCGGCGACGGCGGAGCTGGTGGCCTTCGCCCTGCCCCGAGAGGACTGACGACCGCACGCGGCGGGATAAGGAGGTCCGCGAGATGATCAGGAACGTCGCACGCTCCTTCTCCCACCGGCCGGGCGCGCTCGTCCTCGGCCTCGCAGCCTGCGGTTGCGCCGCTCCCTCGGGCGAGGAGGCAGGACCGGCGCCGACTCCGCCGCGGCCGAACATCATTCTCATGATGAGCGACGACCAAGGCTGGGGCGACGTCGAGTACTCCCAGCAGCTCGCCCCCGGCGACGTCTTTCCGGGCCACAGCGAGGTCAAGACGCCCGAGCTGCGCGCGATGGCGGCGGCCGGCCTCCAGTTTCACCGCATGTACTCGCACGGTTCGAACTGCAGTCCGACCCGGTCGTCCTTCGTCACCGGCCGCTCGCCGCGGCGCAACCACGTCGACATGGCCTACAACGACGGTCTCCGCAACCTGGAACTGACGATCGCCGAACTGGCCCAGACCCAGGGCTACATGACCGGACACTTCGGCAAGTGGCACATCGGCAACCTGAACCGGACGCCGGAACCCGACGCGGACGACCTCGCGCGATGCGGCGGCAGATGCTTCGGCCGGTCCGGCGGCGACTTCTATTCCGCGCCGTGGCACCACGGCTACGATCGCACCTGGGCGTCTCCGCAGGCGCTGCCGACCTTCGAGCCGATGCGCATCGACCCCGCGGGTCCGCTCCCGAGCGAAGGCAACCACATCGGGGCGCACTACTGGACGGGCCACGAGCAGCACATCGACATCGACTCCCCCACGCTGGCCGGCGACGCCTCCGCGATCCTGGTCCGGGAAACGATGCGGTTCATCGACGACGCCGTTGCCGCCGAGCGCCCCTTCTTCGCCGTCGTCTGGTTCCATCCGCCGCACAGCCCCCATCGCCTCGACCAGGCGACCCTCGACGAGTTCTACTCCTCCGAAGAGCAGGGCCAGATGAACGACTACGAGAAGGCCTACTACTCCGGCATCACGGCGATGGACAGGGAGATCGGCCGTCTGCGCGCCCACGTGCGAACGCTCGGCATCGAAGACGACACGCTGGTGGCCTTCACCTCCGACAACGGGCTTTCGGGGTCCGTGAGACTCGACGACCGGGACGAGGCGAAGGCCGGTCTGCGCGGATTCAAGGGCTCCATCTGGGAGGGCGGGGTCCGGGTACCGGGCATCATCGAGTGGCCGGGGCGGATCGCTCCCGGCGAGACCTCCACGCCGATGATCACCAGCGACTACCTGCCGACGCTCCTCGACATCTGGGAAGTCGACCTGCCCGACTCGCGGCCGCTCGACGGCGAGTCGATGTCCGAAGTCCTCTTCGGCGATCGGTCGGCGCTCCGCCTCGGCCGCCTCCGTTTCGACGACTGCGACGACCCGGTTCCGGAACGCGCCGCCGGCGAGCCCGAGGACTGCGACAGCGCCGGCCGGGGCCGCGGCGGCCGGGGCCTGATGAGGCTGGGCGGCGGGCGCTCCATCCTCGACGACCGCTACAAGCTGATCTCGGTGACCAGCGGCCGGGAATGGGAGCTGTTCGACCTGCTCGAAGACCCCCGCGAACAGACCCCGGTCGCCACCAGCAGCGATGTCGACTCGAAGTCGCCGGAGATCCAGGCCATCTTCACCTCGCTTCTGGACGAGATCACGACCTGGTACGAGGTGGACACCGCGGCAAGCCGCGAAGGCGCCGACTACGACACGCGCATCGCCGGCGCCGACGGCGTCGACCTTCTCGGCGACGTCGGCGACGAGACCGTTCCCGGTGACCTGTCCGCCGCGCGACGAACCTCCGCCGATCGGCCCGAACTGGTCGTCGAGCGGCAGTTCGCCACCCTCGGCGAGGACCTCGTTGTCGAAAGCGGCGGCGTCCCCGCCGCCTACGACGGCGGCAACCCGCCGCCCGGCGCGACCGTACCCGCGGGCACCGTCGTCCACAGCTACCTCCTGCACTTCGCCCCCACCGCCGATACCGACCTCAGCGGCATCGAGATCACATTCGACGACCGCATCCTCGGCGTCGCCGCGAGCTCGGCGAGCCTCGCCGCCAGCGACTTCCTTGCCTTCGCCAACCCCGAGTTCGGCCGTTCGCCAGATCGCGGCACTCTCGCCGGCGAGTCCGACGCCGACGGCTGGGAGATCCTGGCCGACGGGACGACGATCGTCATCGACCTGGGCGCCAGCGCCGGTGATGTGGATCAGTTGCGGATCCTCACCGAAGCCGCCTTGCAGCGAGCCCAGTGAACAAGAACGTTCGTCGGCGCTCCGCCATCTGGCAGGCCTCTCTGGTCCTGGCGCTGCTGTCAGCCGCCTCGATGGCCCCCGGAACCTTCGCCCAGTCAGATCCGGCAAACGCCGAGTGGCCGCACCACGGCCGCGACCACGCCTTCACCCGCTACTCGCCCCTCGACCAGATCGATGCCGCGAACTTCGAGCAACTCGAGGTCGCGTGGCGCTGGAAGTCGGCCGATCACGACCTGAGGGAGGAGCCGGGGACCTTCCGGGGCTCGGCGCTCATGATCGACGGCCGGGTCTACATGGCGACCAGCCTCTGGCAGATTGTCGCCCTCGACGCCGCGACCGGTGAAGAACTCTGGCTCTACGACCCGAAGAGCTACGAGTTCCCGCGAGCCTACGGCGCCACTCCCCGAGGCCTCGAGTACTGGACCGACGGCGAGGCCGAGCGCATCATCTTCATTACCAGCGGCAAGCAACTGATCTCGCTGGACCTCGCGACGGGACGCCCCGACCCCGCCTTCGGAGAAGGCGGCATCGTCGACCTGTCGGACGACCGGCTGGGCCGCGAAGAGGTCTTCCAGCGCGACATCAGCGCCGGCTCGCCCGGGATCGTGATTCGCGACACGTTCGTTGTGGGCTCGCGAATCGCCGATGCGCCGGCGACGAAGCGGGGTCTTCCGCCGGGCCACGTGCGTGCCTATGACGTCCGTACCGGCGAGCCGAAGTGGCGGTTTCACACGATTCCGCGGGAGGGCGAGGAGTTCACCGAGACGTGGCACAACGAATCCTGGAAGTGGGTCGGCGGCGCCAACGTCTGGGGAGCGATGGCCGGCGACGAGGAGCTCGGCTACGTCTACATCCCCACGACGACGCCGACCGGCAATCTCTGGGGCGGCCACCGGCCCGGCGCGAACGTCTACGCCGAGAGCCTGCTCTGCCTCGACGCCGAAACCGGCGAGCGCGTCTGGCACTTCCAGGCCGTTCATCACGGCATCTGGGACTGGGACATCGCCTCCGCCCCCGTTCTCGCCGACGTCGTGATCGACGGCCGGTTGCGGAAGATCGTCGCCCAGGTGTCCAAGACGGCCTTCACCTACGTCTTCGACCGGGTCACGGGAGAGCCGATCTGGCCGATCGAGGAGCGCCCGGTGCCGCAGACCACGGTGCCCGGGGAGTGGACGGCACCGACCCAGCCCTTTCCGACGAGGCCGGCGGCCTTCGATCTCCAGGGCGTGGCGATCGACGATCTGATCGACTTCACGCCGGAACTGCGAGAGGAGGCGCTCGAGATCGCCGACGAGTTCCTCCTGGGACCGATGTTCACGCCCCCGATCGTGGCGGGCGAGGGAGGCAAGACGGCGACGCTCGCGGTGCCGGGAATGGCGGGTGGAGCGAACCATCCCGGCGCCTCGCTCGATCCGTTGACCGGTGTCCTCTACGTTCAGTCGCGAACGCAGCCGACCGGGGTCGCGGTCGCGCCGCCGGACCCCGCGCGCAGCGAGTGGAGATGGGTCAGCCGTGGCGGTCGCGTCGGAAGCCCTCAGGGACTGCCGCTCCTCAAGCCTCCGTACCAGCGCATCACGGCCATCGACCTGAACACCGGCGAGCATGCCTGGATGGTGCCGTTCGGCGAGGGACCGACCGATCACCCCGCCATCAGTCATCTCGATCTCGGCCCTCTCGGCAGCCGCCCCTCGAGCGGCAACCGCGAGGGCGGACTTCTGATCACGAAGACCCTGCTGATCACCTACGTGCCGAACTGGCCGAGCTGGGACGCTCGCGCCGCCAAGGGCAGCTACCTCCAGGCCTACGACAAGGCCACCGGCAAGCTCCTCGCTGAGGTGGAGACCGAGGCCACCCTGCACGGAGTGCCGATGACCTACCTGCACCAGGGCCGCCAGTACATCGTCGTGCCCGCCGGCGGCAAGGTGGTTTCGAGAACCGCGCGCAGCGGCCCGGAAACGGCGGAGCTCGTGGCCTTCGCCCTGCCGGCCGCGCAGGCCGCGGAGAACGACATTCCGCGGATGCCGGGCGGCGAGCCCGATCTCTCAGGCACCTACACCGTCAACACGCTGACGCCCTTCGAACGCCATCCCAGATACGGCGACGACCCCTACATGGGCGCCGACGACGCCAGGAGAATCGAGGAGTCCGCGGCCGTCAGGGCCGCCCAACAAGTCCTCCCAAGTGACCCCGATCGTCCTCCGCCGCCGGATGGCGGCTACGCCGGCGGCCGGGTCACGGGCGGCAACGCCCTCTCCCTTCTCGACATGGGGACAATCGTCTTCACCGTCGACGGCAGGCACCGGAACTCCGTCCTCACCGACCCGCAGAACGGTCGCATGCCGGCGGTGACCGAGGCGGGAAGGAAGCGGCGGCCGGCATTCACGATCGCCGATCGCATGGGACCCCCGAATCCCGACGGCGCCTGGTGGCTGCGGGCGGACGAAGTCGCCGGGATACGAGGCCGGGCCATCCCGACGACGAATGGGGAACACCGGATCTTCGACGATCCGGAACTCATCGGCCTCTGGGAGCGATGCATCTACTCCGATCGGGCGACGATCCCGACCCTGCGAAGGGGCTACGGCGCCTACTACCGCATCACCCAGACCGCAACCCATGTCGTGATCCTGGCGGAACTGATGCACGAGGCGCGCATCGTCCGCCTCGGCTCGGAGCACCCGCCGGCAGAAGTGCTCTCCTACGCCGGCGAATCGATCGGCCGGTGGGAGGGCGACACCCTGGTCGTCGACACGACGAACTTCCGCCGCAAGGGCGTAGCAAGGGGAGCGAACGAGCGACGCCAGAACGCCCGAAGTCCCGTCGGCGTGGCGCACGAGGGGCTCCACATCGTCGAGCGCTTCACGCCGCAGGAGGACGGCAGCCTCTTCTACGAATTCAGCGTCGACGATCCCGACTACGAGACGACCTGGGGCGGTTCGTTCCCGTGGCTGCACACCGACCAGCGCATCTACGAGTACGCCTGCCACGAAGGCAACTACTCGATGGGAATGACGATGCGCGGGGCGCGGCAGCTGGAGCGCGAGTGGGCGGAAAGGCAGTAGCCGGCGCCGGCGCTCCCGCTAGGCGCCCTACCAGCTCAAGGCGCCCGTGCTCTGGCCGAACGACCCGGCCTCCAGCTCCATGTGCTCCAACATCGTGACGTAGAGGTTGGAAAGCGGCGCGTTCTCCTCGCTGTCGTAGGCGACGTAGCGACCGTGGTCGAAGCCGCCGCCGGCGAGGAAGATCGGCAGGTTGCGGGTGTCGTGGGAGTTCCCGTTGCCGAGGTTGCTGCCGAAGAGGACCGCGGTCTGATCGAGCAGCGTGCCGTCTCCTTCGCCGCACCCCTTGAGCTGCTCGAGAAGGCTGCCGAAGCACTTGACGATCTCCGTCTCGACCTTCCTCAGTTGCACGATCTTGTCCGGGTCCTGGCCGTGGTGCGAGAGGTTGTGGTGCGTCCCCGAGACGCCCGGAATCTTCGGGACTTCCCGCAGCTCCTGGATCATCACGGCGACGACGCGGGTCGAGTCGGTCTGCAGGACCAGCGGGATGAGATCCATCAGCAACTGGACGCGGCCGATCAGGTCACGCCGTTCCCGGACGTCGACGGGGGGCTCGCGGTCCACCCGCGGCTTGGGCCGGTCGAGCCAGGCCCGGGCCTCGGTGATGCCCTTCTCGGCCGCCCGGACGGCCTCGAAGTACGCGTCGAGCCGTCCTCGATCAGCGGCGCTGGCGCGCCGGTCGAGCGCCTTTCTCTGCGAGTTCAGGCCGTCGAGGATGCTGCGTCCGTCACCGAGATCCCGCTTCTGCCGCTCGACCTCGTCGGCATCCCCCCCGAGGAACATCCGGGCGAAGAGATTGGCGGGACTGGTCTCTGAAGGCACCATGACCCCCCGTCTCGTGAAGGACTGGCTCTGCGTGCCCTTGGCGCTCCGCTGCACCGTCGTGTCGGTGCCCAGAACGAGCGACGGAAAGCGGGTCGTGTAGCCGAGCTCCCCTGCGGCAAGCTGATCGACGGAGATCGTGTTGCGGAAGCCGGCGAGTTCCGGGTGGCGGGCAGCGGTCAGCCAGGAGACTTCGCTGCTATGCGCCTGGCGGCCGTTCTGGTCGTGGTGGGAAAGCCCCGAGAACAGGGTGTAGTCGCGCCGGTGGTCCCGGAGCAGCTCCAGGTACTCGGTCGTTTCGTAGTCCCGGCCCGGTGTGGCGGGAAAGAGCGACGGCGGGTGCAGGCCGAGTGCGTTGCATACGGTCACCATCCGCCGGGGCGCCGGGATCGCCGCCCGGGCCAGCGCCGGGCTCATCGCTTCGAGAAGCGGAAGCGCCAGGGCGACCCCGGAAGTTCTGAGAAAGGTGCGTCGGTCGAGGGGCTGATTCATCGTTGCCGCTCCCTGAAGAGTGGGCTCTGTGTGACGTTGTGGATGATCGCGCGCACGCCGTAACCGCCCTCGCGGCTCCGCGCGACGAGTCGCGAGAGCTCGTCGCGGTCGGCGAAGCCGATCTCGGCACCGGTCGCATAGACGACGAGCTGCGAGATGAAGTGGCGCGCTATCTGATCCTCTTCCTCTTTGAGCAGGAGTCGCTTGTACTCGGCGATGCCCGAAAAGGAGCTACCTTCCGGTGTGACGCCGCCTGAATCCACGGGCGGCCCGTCCTTGTACTCGAGGATCGGGCGACCGTAGAGGGTTCCCGTGGGCGTGTCGCCCTCGCCGCTGGAGCGGTAGCGCGTCCGGAAGCCGCCGGTCGGGTCGAAGGCCTCCAGGGCGAACCCCGGCGGGTCGATGGCGCGGTGACAGACATTGCACGTCGGATCCCGGCGGTGTTGGGCGAGGATCTCGCGGATCGTCGTGGCGCCCCGGATGTCGGGCTCGACCGAGCCGGCGTTCGCCGGCGGCGGGTTCGGCGGCCGGCCGAGGAGGTTCGAGAGGACGAAGCTGCCGCGAAAGACCGGCGAGGTCGTCGTGCCGTTGGCGGTGACCTTGAGCACGCTGGCCTGCGTCAGGACGCCGCCGCGCACACTGTCGTCGGGCAGCGACACCTTGCGCATGTGCTGCCCCTCCACCCCGGGGATGCCGTAGTGCTCCGCCAGGCGGCGGTTGAGAAAGGTGAAGTCGGAGTCGATCAGGTTCCGGACTCCGAGGTCGCTCTTCACGAGTTCGGTGAAGAACAGCCTCGTCTCCTCCTGGAGCGCGTGATGCAGCAGATCGTCGTACTCGGGATAGAGCCTCTCGTCGGGACTCGTGAGCTCGATCTCGTAGAGCCGCAGCCATTGGCCGACGAAGTCCCCAATGAAGCGCCGCGCCTTCTCGTCGTCGAGCATCCGCTCGACCTGCCGCGCCATCACCCCCGGCTCCGACAACCTGCCTTCCCGTGCCGCCGCGAAGAGTTCCTCGTCCGGCAGGCTCTTCCACAGGAAGTACGAGAGTCGGGTCGCGAGGGCGAAGTCGTCCAGTTCGCCGGGCCGGTCGTCGTGGTAGAGAAACTGCGGTGCGCTCAGGACAGCGCGCAGCGGAACGCGAACGGCGTCGACAAACTCCCGTCCGGCGGCAATCGCGGGTCTGGCCAGGCTCGCGAAGGCGTCCACCTCACCCGCTTCGGCCGGCCGTCGAAACGCCAGCGGCACGAGGTGCGAGAGCACGTCCACGACGTGCTCGTACGGATCCTTCGTGAGCTGCAGATCGCCGGCGGCGTCTATGGTGATGCCGTCGAAGAGTCGGCGCGTCGACGGCGGCGGCCACGCATCGAGGAGCGGTCCTTCGATGGCGAGCGACCTGACCGCCACGCCCTCGCCCTCGTAGGTCGCGGCCCCGTCCACGAGGATCTCCGTGGGGTGGTAGAAGATCGGGTGATAGACCCGGTTGTTGAGCAGCCGCCGGCCCAGGCCCTTCCCCGCAGCCACGACCTGGGCCGCTGGCGACCAGTCTTCGATGGGGGCGTAGAAACCCTCGACCTCCGTGTGCCAGTCGAGGTCGGCCACTTCGGGAAAGACGTAGTCGGTCGGGTGGAGGAAGGTCACAACTTCGAAGGTGCCCGACTCCCCGTTCACCAGGTCGAAGGCGCCGAGCAACGTCCAGTCGCCGTTCGGGTTGGCACGAACGAGAAGGAGCGTCACCGGCGTCGATGCCTGGTAGGGATAGGCGTCGACGCTGACCCTGTAAAGACCGGGATGCACGACCGAGAAGCCGTGGCTGTCGCTCCTGAGGTTTCTGGCCGAAAAGGACCCGCTGGTGTTGTGGTGATCTTCATCGACGAACATCGCGACGGCGTCGTCGAGCTTCTTGCTGACGCTCTGGCGGACCATCTGGTACGAAGCCGGATTGCTCGGGTAGTCGATCAGGTGCGCCGCGCTCCGTGGACGCGGGCCCAGCCGGATCGCCGCATCGAGCGCACGGTCGGCCGCCTCGAGGTAGCTGCGCAGGTGAAGCGGCGAGATCCCCTGCTCCGTCGCCAGCGTGTCGAACCCGGCGGATGCGCTCTCGGCCGGCAGCAGGCGGGCCAGGTTCTCCTCGATCAGGAGCAGGTCCTCGACGGTGTACTCGTACTCGAGTCCGGTCAGACGGCGGGGCGGCGTCTGTCCGGCGGCTCGCGCCGCCAGGTCCGCCGTCTCCAGATCTCTCGCCAGCGCATCGAGCGCCGCGTCGACGACCGGTTTCGGGGGGCGCCGCGTCCCGGGAGGAGGCATCTCGCCCGCCTCGAGACGCTCGAAGACCCG
Organism: Holophagales bacterium; assembly: GCA_009843505.1. Classification (GTDB taxonomy): domain Bacteria; phylum Acidobacteriota; class Thermoanaerobaculia; order Multivoradales; family Multivoraceae; genus Multivorans; species Multivorans azotirespirans. The sequence goes on from VYDI01000034.1 coordinate 330,096, forward strand.
CACCCACTTGCGGAAGATCCCCCGATCGTCGAGGTCGTAGCCGAGGTTCTCCAGATCGAGCGGCGTCTCGGTCTCGACGTCGTGGCAGCGAAGACAAGAGACTTCCAGGAGACGCGCGACGTCGGCCTCGAGCGAACGGGCGCCGGCCGCACCGGGAAGGACGAAGAGCCCCGCGAGGAGCGCGGAGGCGACCGCAGTCGTTCCTCGGCGGCGTGGACGAACGCCGCGGTCTCGACGAACGCTCCGTGAGGTCCGCGTCACATCATCGACTCCCCGATGGCAGCCGGTAGGCGACCAGCTCGGGCACCCTGCCGCTGACCGTGAGGGCGATGTACTGGTGACCGTCGAGCAGGAAGGTCATCGGCGAGCCGAGCCCGCGGCCGGGCAGGTCGACCCCCGCCAGCGGTTCGCCGGTGGTCTTGTCGTAGGCCACCAATTGCGGACCGTCGTCGGTCCCCCCTGTGTTCAGGGCGTGGATCAGCAGCGTCCTGGTCAGCAGGGAACCGGCACGGCTGTGATCGCCCCCGAGCGGCGGCAGATCGAGATCGCGCAACAGAGGATGGTCCCGGTATCGGGCGCCCCTGCCGAGCGGTGTCGTCCACAGGTGCTCGCCCCGATTCATGTCGATGGCCACCATGGCCGAATAGGGCGGTTTCCACAGCGGCAGTCCCCGTGGCATCGTGGGCTGCCGGGTCGGGTTGCCTCCGTCGAGAAACGCGACACCTCGAGCCACAGGCTCGAATTGCCCCCAGGGCGTCGAGCGGCCGCGCATGATGCCGCCGACGGGATCCGTGCGGTCGGCGATGTAACGGAGATCCGTCTTGTCTCCTCCGTCGCGGAAGCGGAGCACCGAGTGGCCGTTCGTGGAGGGGACGTACAGCACGCCCGTTTCGGGATCCACTGTGGCGCCCGACCAGTTCGCGCCTCCGCCCGCCGCCGGCCGGAAGATCGTGCCGCGCAGCGACAGCGGCGTGTAGAGCGGGCCGAGCCTGAACCCGCCGATGGCTTCGAGCGCCATCTGCCGGATCTCGGGGGTGAAGTCCGCCAGGTCCTCGATCCGGGCACCCTGCACCGCGAACGGCGGCGGCTTGGTCGGGAACGGCTGGGTGGCAGACATGACCTCGCCCTCGAGGTCGGTGTCGGTCGGCACCGGGCGCTCCTCGATCGGCCACACCGGCTCGCCGGTCACCCGGTCGAACGTGTAGACGAAGCCCTGCTTCGTGACCTGCGCGACCGCCTTGATCCGACGTCCGTCGACGGTGATGTCGAGCAGATTCGGCGCCGTCGGGCTGTCGTAGTCCCAGACTTCGTGGTGAATGAGCTGGTAGTGCCAGACCCGTTCGCCCGTCTCGACATCGAGACAGACGATGCTGTTGGCGAACAGGTTGTCGCCCAGGCGATGGCCGCCGTAGTGGTCCGGAGACACGGCGGAGGTCGGCACGTAGACGTAGCCGAGCTCCGGGTCGGCGCTCAGATTGGCCCACGCGTTGCCGTTGCCGGTTTGGCGCCACGACTCGTCTTCCCAGGTGTCGGCGCCGAACTCGTCGGCGCTCTGGGGCACGATGTGGAACTCCCACAGCCGCTCCCCGGTCCGCACGTCGTGGGCGAAGATGAAGCCGGGCACCGCCTCCCTGGACATGATGAAGTCGGTGTGGTTGGTTCCCAGGACGATCGTGTCGCCGACGATGAGCGGCGCCGCCGACCGCGAGCCGACCGGCAACTGGAAGGGCTGGCCACGGGGCGAGCGCGGCAGATCGGCGATGAAATCGACCCGCCCGTTGTCTCCGAAGTCCGCGGCCGGCACCCCGGTCCTGGCGTCAACGGCGATCAGGTACCCCGCGCCGGTTCCCCACACGATGCGGGCTTCGCCGTCTCCTTCCCAGTAGGCCGCCCCCCGATGACCTCTGCTGGTCGGAAGCGCGGAGCTCTCGTAGGTGCGCGGGTCGTGAACCCAGATCGTCTCGCCGGTGCGCCCGTCGATAGCCGCCGCCTGCTCGACGCTCGTGATCAGGTACAGCACGCCGTCGACCGCGAGTGGCGTCGAGGACATCGCGCCGAACCCCGGCCGCCGCAGCCACAGGTCTGGCTGCTCCTCCGCCACGCGGTCGAACACCACCCGCGACGGCACCAGCGACGCGCCGCTCTCGTCCGCCAGGACGAGATGGGTGTCCGCCGTCTTCCAGCGCCAGGCGATCTCGAGGTCGCCGAAGTTCCCGGCGTCGATCTGGTCCAGCGGCGAGTACTTCGAGGCCCAGGTGTCGCCGGCGTACGTCCGCCAGTCGCCGTCGGTCGCACCCGGCTGCGCCGAGCCAGAGCCGGACGCCAACCCACAGACGAAGACCAGGCGCAGCGTGAGGCGAATGGATGCCTGCATCGTGGGTGACACCATCTTGCCCGCCCTTCGACGAGGGTGTCAAGAACGGTTGTAGACGCGGCGCATCTCTTCCGCTACACTCGAGCAAACATTCCAACCACGTTGGAGCCGCCCCGAGGACGAACGGCCGGCCGCCCAACAGACACCATCGGCAAGATGGTGTGCGACACCGAGGGCTGAGCCGGTCTGTGAAGAGGGCCAGGCCCGCTTCCCGCCTCCAGGGTCGGAAACTCATGGAGGTGGAGCTATGAAGATCGCCGCCCTCAAGCGCAGCATCTGGATGCTCTCCATCGTCGCCTGCGCGGCCCTGCCGCTCTGGGCCGACGGTCCGGGCACCGGAATCATCGAAGGCCGCGTGGTAGACGCCCAAGGAGATCCGCTGCCGGGTGCCAGCGTGACGCTCGCCGGACAGCAGAACACCAGGGACGCGATCACCGACGCGGCCGGGGAGTTTCGCTTCAGCCTGCTGCTCGACGGCGTCTTCACCGTCAGCGCCGAGCTCGAAGGTCTGGGCTCGAGCGGCGAGGTCGCGGTCACGCTCGATCCCGGGGAACGCCGCGCCATCGACCTCACCCTCCGGGGCGACGAAGCCGAGGAGATTCAGGTGGTCGCCGAAGCGCCCATGATCAACAAGTACGAGCCAGGGGCGACGGCGAGGATCGACGCCGAGACCGCCGAGTTGACGACGTTCATCACGCGTCACCACGTCAACAGTCTGGCGGTCCTGCCTGCCAACTCCGGCTCCAAGCAACAGGACTGGCTCAACAGCTTCATGGGCGGCCCTCGTGACGGCGGCACGGTGAACATCGACGGCGTCGACGTCAGCCAGGTCACGGGCAACTACGGCGTGTTCAAGTTCAAGATGGCGACCACGCAGGTCGCCGCGACGGAGGTTCATACCCAGGGCCGCGGCGCCGAGTACGGGCGCACCCAGACGGCGACGATCAACACGGTGATCAAGTCGGGCACCAATCAGTTGCACGGCGACTTCTACTACGTCGCCCAGAACCAGGCGTGGGTCGGCGAGTTCCGGGACTACCCCGATCTCAACGGTCCCGACAAGATCATCAACAACTACGAGACTGCTCTCGGCGGTCCGATCTACCGCGACCGCGCCTGGTTCTTCGCGGCCCACGCCGAACTGTCCGACAACAGGATCCGGGGCGCCAGCACGAACTCGAACCCGGACGTCATCGCCGACCCCGTCTTCGACTGGAGCTACAAGGGAAGTTCGACCGTCGCCAAGGTCAACTTCCAGCCCGGCGACGACCATCAGCTCGCCGCGACCTATGTGCGCACGCCGGGCTACCGCGAGGGCGGGGGCAACCGAACGGGGGACCTCTTCAGCCTGAACGGGCGCCAGGAAACGGCCGAGTTGAACACAGCGTTGTGGAACTGGGCCGCCACGCCCAAGGTCTTCACGGAACTCAAGGTCGGCGACAGTCAGGACACTCGCACCGACAACTGTCTCCATCGCAAGGACAGTCTCTCGGGCGGAGATCCGCACACACCGTCCAGCAACAACTTCCGTTACTACGACCTCGCCACCAGGCTCTTCTTCAACGGCTGCCTTGTTGGCGGCCCGTCCGGCCGGTTCTCGGACGGTCCACGCCAGCAGATCAACGCCTACGCGACGATCTTCGCCGGCAAGAACCACGAGCTTCGTCTCGGCGCCGAGCGCCACGTCATGGGCCTCGACAACCGCAACTGGCCCGAAAGGGAGTACAGCGGCCGCGGCTTCGGCTACGACCTTCCCGGTGGCTTCACCACTCCCGAGACCGTCACGGTCTACGCGCCGCCGGACGGAGGACTGTTCCGCCGTGAAAGCGAGCTGAACACCCTGTTCATTCAGGACCGAATTGATGTCGGAGACAAGTGGGTCGTCACCGCCGGACTGCGGCTCGAGGGCCAGTCGATGGACAACAACATCGGGGAACAGGTCAACGACTACGACGAGCTGGCGCCCAGGTTGAGCGTCGTCTACGACGTGAACGCCGACGGTCGGATTCTGGTCCGCGGCACCGCCGGGCGTTACCTGAATCTCTTCAACATGTCGCTGACCCAGAACTTCGACCAGGGCTCGAACGGCACGAACACCCGCCAGGTCTTCAACTGGAATCCCGCGACCCAGTCCTACGACATCCTGAACAGCAGCATCGTGGCCAGCGCCGGGAGGGAGGCAACGAGGAACCTGGAACCCGAATACTCAGACGCCTACACCCTCGGCGTCGACTGGCAGTTCCACCGCAACTGGGTCGCCAAGGCCATGTACACCGTGAGCGAGAACGACAACATCTGGGCTACGACCGTCCAGTTCGACGAGAACGGAAGGCGGGTCTTCGCATTGGCAAACTGGACCCAGGCCGAGGTCAACCGGCTGTCCTCCCTGCACGGAGTGCCGTCGCGCCTGCCGCTGACTCGCGAGCACGAGGGCTTCATCCTCGAACTCAACCGGAACTTCCGGAACAACTGGACCCTGCGCGCCAACTTCTACGCAGGCGATGCGAAGGGCACTGAGGCTGCCGGAAACTACATACAGGCCATCGGCGGCCTTGGGGCCGACGGCAGTAGCGATGTGAACACCCGCAACAAGGGGAACCTCCCGATCGCCAACAACTCGGAGTTTCCGGAGATCTTCAACCTCCTCGCTGCCAAGCGCTGGCCGATAGGCAAACACACGCTGACCACGAGCGCCCACTACCGCTTCCGAACCGGCCGGTTGTGGGAGTCGCAGCGGTACGTCTTCGTTTCCCATCCGGTGTCCGGCCAAAGGGAACGAGTCATCGAGTTTCTCAATCCCCAGGGTTCCAAGCAGCTCGACACCGCTACGGAGCTGAACCTCAATGCCAGTTGGATCTTCCCGCCGATCAACGGCAAGTACGAGATCAAGGTCGGCGCGGAACTCGCCAACGCGCTCAACGGGGACGCCCAACTCTTCGTGAATCCTGTGTCGGGCCTGCCCACCGGCAGGGGCGGCGGCGACATCGCGTACCAGAGGCCGTCGGAGTACCGGTTCAACATAGGCCTCAGCTTCTAGAAGCAGCCGGGTCTACGGTCTAGTCGCAGCACAACTGACACTCGCCAGAGTTTCGAACATCGACGGCAGCGATGCCCTCGGAGGATGTTCGAAGTACGTCACGTAGAGGTGGCGGTTGCAGTGCCAGAGCATCGCCGAGATCGTCTCGCCCCGGGTCATATAGCGGGTCTGCCCCTCGACTTCGACCGTACCGAGAACAGCCGATCCCAGGGAACTCGCGATCGCCGCGAACTCCTCGACCGGTGGCTCCGTCTCTCGCGGGTGTCCGCGGATGACCAGCAGGCTCTGGCCGTCGGTGAAGACGACATGCTTCGTCAGCTCGAGCGCCAGACGTAGGCTCGCGGAATCCTCACCGCGAGTCGTGTACTCGTAGGCGTACTCGACCTCCGCCAGGGGCAGGTCGATGCTCGTGCGAAGACCCAGGAAAGACAGAGCATCGCCCGAGACGGGAGCGGTCACGGGGGGTGACACCGTCGTCGTCGCGCCGTCGCCGCCCGCGTGCGCCAGGATGGCGCCCAGACTGCTTGTCGTGCGCCCGACCCTGTTTCTGGCAGTCCTGAACTCGATGATCGGACGGTTGTCCGTGTTGACCGGCGCCCCCGCGGCGTAGGAGTCGAGAGCCTCGTCGTCCCCAACGAAGAAGGAGAAGAAGACGTCCGGGCCCGCGAACGGCCCTCGATTCGACAGGGCCGAGATCGCTTCCATGTCGGAGCGGATGACAGGTTCCTGCATCGCGGCAGCGATCCCTTCGTAGTCCCTGGCGATGGGCGCCTTCGATGCCAGCAGGAAGAAATCCACGCCTCTCGCGTCGGCCCACACCTGGACATGGGAGAACGCGGTCTCAAGGGTGCGAAGGGAGACCTTCAGATCTTCCGGATTGAAGTCGTAGGCGCCGATCCACTGCAGGAACAGCCCTCCCTCGTTGAGACGCTCGGCGACAACCGAGTAGAACTCCCTGGTGAAGAGGAAGACCTCGCCGTCGATCCACGGGTTGGAAGGCTCGGAAATGACGACGTCGTAGGTCCGATCGGTCGTGGAGAGAAAGTCCCTCGCGTCGCCTACGGTGAGTTCGACCCGCTCATCGGCCAAGGCGTTCCGGTTCTCGACCTCGAAGTACCCGGCCGCCTCGACGACCGTCGGGTTCAGCTCGAGCACGTCGATCCTCTCCACCGCCGGGTGACTCTCGACCGCTGCCAGGGTGATTCCGCTGCCGAGGCCGATGATCGCCACGTCCTTCGGATCCGGGTGCATGAGACTCGGGATGTACCCCAGGAGGAGCTGCGTGGGGATGTCCAGGCCGGTTCCGGCGTCGACTTTCCCGTCGATCATCAGCACCTTCACCGGGCCCTCTTCCTTCACCACGACGGAGCCGTACAGCCCGAAGTCGGAAAACGAGATGCCTGCTGCTGCTCTCTCTCGTGCGAGCGCCTGCCGGTACTCGCTCGCTGTCTCGAACCGCCCATGCTGGTGGTAGACGCCAAAGCGGTAGGGATCGACCTTCGCGCCGGACAGAGACGCCGCAAGAAGAGCCACGACGGCGAAGGCGCCGCCGTAGGCGGGCCTGCCGCCCTTGCCGGCAGCAAGAAAGACCACCGCCGAGATGAGGAGGTTCAGGCCGACGGCCACCAGGATCGCTCGCTCCAGGCCGATCACCGGCAGTAGAACGAAACCTCCCACAAAGGCGCCGAACACCCCGCCCAGAGTGTTGATGCAGAACAGCTTCCCGACATCCGCACCGATGTTCCCGGCACGCGTGATCAACCGGCTCACGACCGGAAAGGTCATCCCCATGAGCAGGGTCGGCACCAGGAGGACCAGGTACGCGAGGAGGAGCAGGAGCGAGTGAAAGACGCCGAAGCTGCCGCCCGAAACGTTGTAGATCGCGAGGTACGCGATATCCAGGTTGTTCAGGATCGGGACGAACAGAAGCCCGTAGGCGCCGATCCCGAGCTGAACGTACGCGAACAGCGTGGCGAGATCCGTCTTCCGGAAGCGCTTCGCCAACAGGCTGCCGAAGCCCATTCCCGTGAGAAAGGCCGTCAGGATCAGGCTGTACGCATAGACCGTGCCACCGACGAAGAGAATCAACCCCTTCGTGAACATGACTTCGTAGACGAGTGCCGCAAAGCCCGAAAAGAAGAAGGCACTCAGGAGCAGGGCCCTCAGCTTCATCGCTCCCTCCCCCGGTAGAGCACGAAGCCGGCCAGCAGGTTGAGCGCGGCGGCCAGCACGATCGTCTGAGAGAGGCCCAGGTACGGCAGGAAAAGGAACCCTCCCACCATGGCGCCGGCACCGGCGCAGATCGTGTCCACCGCGTACACGTCCGAGATGTCGCGGTCGAAGTTCCTGGAGTAGATCTTCGTCATCAGCGGGAAGGTGGCACCCATGATTCCCGTCGGCACGATGAGAAGAAGGAAGACGATGCCGAACATGATGCACAACATCGCGGGAGAGCCCTGGAGCTGGCTGAACAGGGCCAACCGGACTCCGTAGGTGAGCTCGAAGAGGGGTATGAGAAGAACACCGCAGGCGCCGAGGGCGAACTCGAGCTTCGCGAAGAGCAGAACGGGTCTCCTCGTCTGATCGGCGATCCTTCCGAAGCCGTACGCTCCGAAGGCCAGACCCGCCATGAACGCCGTGAGGACCGCGGTGAAGGCGTAGATCGTCGTCCCGAACACGAGCGACAACGAGCGCGACCAGGCAACCTCGTAGACGAGGGAGGAGAACATGGAGAGGCCGAACACCAGAAGGAGAAGGCGTCTCCCTGGGCGGAGGCGGAGGGCAGCGGTTCTCAGGGCTGTACGATAGCCGCCGCGCTGTGAGTCGGTCCAGGACAGGTGCGGCCACGAAGGTCTGACAAGACATGTCGATCCTTGAAGATCCGGAGGAGATGCGCCGGTCCGGCTACCGGGTCGTGGACGCCATCGTCGAGCGCCTGAGCGAACTGGGGGACGACAAGGCGTTCCAGACGGCGCCGCGCGATGTCACCGAGGCGTTGCTCGACGGACATCCTCCCGAGGAAGGTCGGGATCTCGACCCGCTGCTCGAGACCGTGGTTCGCGACGTGATGCCGCTCGCGGCGCGGATCGACCACCCGCGCTTTCTAGCCTTCGTACCGGCCAGCCCCTCCTGGGCCTCCGTGCTGGCCAGCTTCCTGATCAGCGGGTACAACGTCTTCCAGGGGACTTGGCTGGCGTCCGCGGGACCTTCCCAGATCGAGCTCACGGTCACCGACTGGTTCCGCGATTGGCTGGGCTACCCGGAAGGCGCGGGCGGCCTGTTCACGAGTGGTGGATCGGCCGCGAATCTGCTCGCCGTCGTCGCGGCGCGCGAGGCCGCCGGAAACCCCAGGCGCGGCGTGGTCTACGTCTCCGACCAGGCCCACGGGTCGGTCGGGCGCGCCGCGCGAATTGCCGGAGTCGATCCGGCGCGGATACGGGTCCTGGCCACGGACGGTGACTTCCGGATCGTTCCGGCGACCCTGCTGGAAGCCGTACGTCGAGACCGCGGGGCGGGCCTGGACCCGTTCTGCCTCGTGGCAAATGCCGGCACGACGAACACCGGCGCCATCGATCCCCTGGTGGAGCTGGCGGAGATCGCTCGAGCGGAGGGGCTCTGGAACCACATCGACGCCGCGTACGGCGGCTTCGCCGTCCTCGATCCGGAAGCCCGACCTCCGCTCCAGGGCCTCGAACTGGCCGACAGCGTGACGCTCGACCCGCACAAGTGGCTCATGCAGCCTTACGAGACGGGCTGCCTCATGGCCCGCGACGTCACCCGACTGGAGTCCGCCTTTCGCATCCTGCCCGACTACATGCAGGACACCGATCTCGGCACCCGGCAGGTGAACTTCTGCAACCGCGGGCTGCAACTCACCCGTGCGTTTCGCGCCCTGCGCGTCTGGCTGTCGGTCCAGCGCTACGGTCTGGCCGCGCACCGGCAAGCCATCGCCGGGGCCATGAGCATCGCCGCGGCCGCAGCGCATCGGATCGCATGCGAGGACGAACTGGAGCTTCTGGCACCGCCGAGCCTGGGCGTGGTCTGTTTTCGTTACCGGGGCCCTACCACGGAGCCACCCGTTTCCGACGAACGCCTCGACGAGCTGAACCGCCAGATCCAGGACCGCATCGTCCAGTCGGGATTCGCGATGATCGCCTCCACACGGCTCGGCGACCGGTTCTCACTGAGGTTCTGCGTGCTGAACACCCGCACCACCGAGGATGACGTCATGCAGATCCTGGACCGCGTTCTGGAGATCGGCAGGGAACTGCAGGCCGACTAGCGGATCGCACTCCGCCTGAGCAACTGGCGGGAACCCGGCAGCGCCAGCGCCGTCTGGCATGATCATGCGGCAAAGTGGCGGAAACACTAGAACAGTCCGGCGACCTGCTTCAGGCTCTGTGCCATGAGTGCGGCGAGCCTCTCGCCGGGAAGTTCTGCTCGCGGTGCGGCGCGAAGAACCGCCCCCCGTTACGGCCTCTCCACCACTGGCTGACCGACCTCGGCCGCCAGGTCGCCGTCCTTGACATCCGGCTGCTGCGGACGCTGCCGCGGCTGTTCTCCTCGCCGGGACGCCTGACCGCCGAGTACGTGGCCGGGCGGCGGCTGGCGTACACCTCGCCAATCCGGCTCTACGTCGCAGCGAGTGCCGTGGTCCTCGCTGCGATGAACCTGCTCGGCATCTCCGATATCGAGACGATGCTGGCTGGCGCAGCCGAAGAGAACGTCGCGGCGCTGGAAGAGGCCCTGGAGGCCGTAGCCGATCCACACGATCCGCTGTTCCAGGCGCGCTTCAATCGAAGCCTCGACACGACCTTCCCGATCCTGAACCTGCTCAGCCCACTCGCCATCATGGCGCTGCTCAAGCTTCTCTACTGGAGGCGATACCTGCAGGAGCATCTCGCCTTCGGCTGCCACTACGGGACCTTCCTCGTCGTGGTCACGCTCCTGCCACTGCTGATGACGGGGACTGCGCGTTCGATCGCGATGGTCGGGGTGACGATCGCCTTGCTCGTCTATCTCGTGGTGGCGATGCGCCGCGTGTACGGCGGCGGTTGGGCAGGGCTGATCGCGCGCTTCGTCGCTCTTGTCCTCGGTTTGCTGGCCTTCATCCTGGTCGAGGGAATGCTGGCCCTTACCATCGCTCTGGTCGCTGCCGTGCCCTGAGGCCGGCAGCCAAAGACGCTGCCTCTACTGCGATGCAGCCTGGTACAGCTCGATCTCGTAGCCGTCCGGATCGCGGAAGAACACGATCGTCGGCGGGTTGTCGCCGGGAATGGTGACCCACCGGAGCGTGGAACCAGCCGCCTCGGCCTTCTTCGCCAGAGCCTTCGCGTTCGCCGTGTTGACGATGATCCGGCCGTAGCTGCCCTTGCCCTCAGGGAGCGGATCGTCGTTGAAGTGCGCCAGAACGAGGGTCGCGCCACCGCCCGGCGGTGCCAGACCGATCTCGATCACGTCGTTCCCGTCGGACGGATACGTCCACACCCGCTTGAAGCCCAGCACTTCGCCGTAGTACTTCTCGGACCGCCCGAGGTCCGCCACGTTGATGGCCACCAGCGCCAACTCGGCGTCCGCCTTGTCGTCTCCCGCCATCACCGGGACGCTCACGCACAACAACACCGCAAACACCAGGGCCCGAACGGTCCACTTCGACATCCCAAGCTCCTTTCCGAGCATCAGACTCACTGTCAACAGAGGCCGGCGAGCATACCTGCACCATCCGCGGGACTTCACGAGCCCGATAGCCTGCGGGAATGCGGCGCCAGTACCACTTCATGCCCGACAAGGACGGCCAGAAGGCCTGGGACGTCCACCGCCTCATCGAACTGAGCGCCGACCTGCCCGTCGAGGAGGTGCCCCTGGCCAGCATCGCCGAGATCGACCAGGTCTACTGGTTCGATCGTGACCACTTCCGACCGACGGTCCGGTCCGTCGTCGAGCACATGGCGCTCATCGAGGCGACGGACCTCGCGCATCCGATCATCCTGGGTATGGACGGCCGGGTGATGGACGGCATGCACCGGGTAGCCAAGGCGCTCGTCCAGGGCCGCACGACGATCGCCGCGAAGCGCTTCGCGGTCGATCCGAAGCCCGACCACCGGAACTGCAACCCGGCCGATCTCGACTACTCGACCTAGAGCACCCGCACGAGCAAGGTTCGCCCAAGGGTTCGCGAGAGGGGTCCCTCAGTCACCTGCCGCCGCCAAGGCCGGCGGTCATCTCCCGGAGCCTCAACACGGTCTTCCAGTTCCGCACGGTCATGATCGTCGACAGCTTCGATTCGAAGTACGGGGTGGTGAACTTCGTGCGCGCGAGCCCCAGGGGGCAGTGGAAGTAGACCTCCCGGCCCGGCACGGCGAACTCGTCCGGAGGCGAGCGGTCGCGGTCGAGTGAGTCGACGGCCGCAGCTTCCGGCTGCTCCGCCAGGAACCCGACGTGCAGCTTCTCGGTTTCGGCTCCGCCCCGCAGGAACGGGTTCTCCCGCACGATCGCGGCAAGCTCTCCACTCGCTCGGGTCAGCACCGGCACTCGGTACCCGAAGCGCTCCGCGATCGCCGCGCCGATGACGTCGGGCACGAGGCGGGCCAACTCCGGATCTGCCCTGAAGACGACGTTGCCGCTCTGGATGTACGTCCGGACATCGTCGCAGCCTGCGTCCACGAACATCGCGGAGAGGTCGCTCATGAGCAGCCTGTTCTTGCCGCCAACGTTGATGCCCCGCAGCAGGGCAACATGACTGTTCTCCGTCATCCCTTCGCCGGGCGACGGTCCTCGGCCGCCCCTACTCCACCGGATTCGCGGCGATGAACTCGTTGATGATTCCCGCCAGCTTCTCGCCGTGCGTCTCCTGGATGAAGTGGCCCGCCCCTTCGACCTTGACATGCGGCTGACCCTGGGCGCCGGGAACCCGTCGCTGGAACGGCACTTCGCCGCCGCGCGTGATCGGGTCCCTGTCGCCGTAGGCCGTCAGGAAGGGCTTCTCCCAGCTCTCAAACACTTCCCAGGCCTTGCGGTTCGCCTCGTTCGCCGGATCGTCGGCGAAGACCGGCACCCGCTGCGGCATGATGAGCGCCCCGGCCTTGTAGGCAGGCTCGGGGAACGGCGCGTCGTAGGCGGCCGCGATCGACGGGTCGCCCGTGTTGGTCGCGAGCAAGCGGCCGGTGGGAATGTCGCCAGCGTCGATCATCGCCTGGTTCCGGCGCTTCCAGCGAATGAAGGCGCTGTTCTCCGGGAAGTCCTCCGGACCGGCCGCCCTGCCGACCGGCAGGCCGGCGTTGGAGAGAACGACCCGCGCGAAGCGCTCCTCGTTCTCGGCCACGACCCGCAGGCCGATCAGGCTCCCCCAGTCCTGGCCGAAGAAGGTCGCCTGCTGCAGGTCGAGCGCCTCGACCAGCTCGGTCATCGCGTCGACGTGGAACTTGTAGGTGTGGGTGTCCATGCTCGCCGGCTTGTCCGACCGCCCGAAGCCGATCAGGTCGGGCACGATGCAGCGATGACCCGCTTCGACGAGAACGGGGATCATCTTCCGGAACAGGTACGCCCAGGTCGGCTCGCCGTGGATCAGCAGAATCACTTCGCCGTCGACCGGCCCCTCGTCCAGATAGTGGACCCGGTAACCGTCGATCTCCAGGTAGTGCGGCTCGAAGTCGAAGCCCGGCAGATTCTCGAAGCGGGCGTCGGGCGTGCGGTACACGCCCGGGCGAATCTCCTCGGCCAGGGCGGGTGTCGCCATCGTCGCGAAGGTCAAAGCGCTGGCGACCAGGCTCGCCGTCGCAACGAAGTTTCTCCGTGATCTCTTCATCTCGCGTCCTCCGTTCTGTCGTCCCCGGGCCTTGAGAATGTCGACGTAGCCTAACCGGCGGCCAGGAGACCGATCGACTATCCTCTCTCCGCCCCCGCGAACGGAGTAGTTCCAGATGACTCAGAACGGAACCGTTGTACGCCTCTCCGGCGTCCGCAAGACGTTCGGCGCCCACACCGCGGTCGATGACTTCGATCTCGCCATCGAGCCCGGGACCATCTACGGCCTGCTGGGACCCAACGGCTCGGGCAAGACGACGACCATCCGCATGATGATGGGCATCCTCCTGCCCGACGGCGGCTCGGTGGAGCTCTTCGGCGGAGCGCCCGACTTCGCCCGCCGCAGCCGGGTCGGCTACCTGCCCGAGGAACGCGGCGTCTACGAGAAGATGAAGGTGCTCGACCAGCTCGTCTTCTTCGGCGAGATCCGCGGCGTCGGGCGGTCCCTGGCCCGCACCCGGGCCGAGGAGTGGCTCGAGCGTCTGGGGCTCAGCGAATGGGCGTCAAAGAAGGTGCAGGCGCTGTCGAAGGGGATGCAGCAGAAGGTGCAGTTCATCTCCACCGTGCTCCACGATCCGGAACTCCTGATCCTGGACGAGCCGTTCAGCGGACTCGACCCCATCAACCAGGACGTGCTGGAGGAGATCGTCCTCGAGGAGAAGGAGCGCGGCAAGACGATCCTCTTCTCCACCCATCTCATGGAGCAGGCGGAGCGGCTCTGCGAGCGGGTCTGCCTCATCTCGCGAGCGCGCAAGGTGCTCGACGACGACCTGAAGGAGTTGAAGCGCCGCGAGCGCACGGGCGTCGTGGCGGTGGAGTTCGAAGGCGAGGCTCCCCCGGTTGCCACCTGGCCCGGCGTTTCGGAGGTCGAAGAGGCCGGCGACGCGCTCCACTTGACGCTGCGAGATGGTGTGCCGACCGACGAGCTTCTCGCCAAGGTCGCGGCGGAGGGAGCCAGCCTCCGCAGGTTCGAGCTGCTCGAACCGCGGCTGCACGAGATCTTCGTCCGCCATGCCGGAGAACCAGCCGAAGACGATGCCTCTTCGCGGACGGGAGGTGTGTCATGAAGCAGGTCTGGTCCGTGATCCGCCGCGAGTACGTGGAGCGCGTCAAGACGAGGGCTTTCATCCTCTCGACCCTGGGCATGCCGCTGCTCATCATCGGCATCATGGCGGTGGTCGGCTTCGTGGCGGTCCTCTCCGAGCAGTCGGAGCGACAGATCGCCCTGATCGACCTGAACGGACAACTTGGCGAACGCGTCCAGCAAGCCCTGGATCGGGCGGGATACGACGTGGAACTGGCCGCGCCCGGAACCGGCACCGAGGAGCTGGACCAGCAGGTGCTGGACGAGGAACTCGAGGCCTACATCGTTCTCGACGACACGACGGCCAGCGAAGCCGTCTTCGCCTACCGGTCGAAGGAACCGCCGGGCGGAGTGCGCAGCCAGTTGATGCGCGCGGCCATCGTCGAGGAGGTCGTCGACCTGCGTCTCGGTCAGCTCGAGGACGGCGAATCGGTGCGGCGGCTGTTCCAGGGCGGCTCGCTGGAGTACGAACCGGTGGGCCTCGACGAGGAGGAAGCGGAGGAAGCCGAGGCCGAACGGATCACCGGAATGATCACCGGCATCGCGGGCGGCATCATCCTCTACATCATGATGCTCGCCTACGGCGCCCAGACGCTGCAGTCGGTCCTCGAAGAGAAGCAAAGCCGGGTCGTCGAACTGGTGATCTCGTCGCTGCGACCCTGGCAGCTCATGCTGGGCAAGATCGTGGGGGTCGGAGCCGTCGGGCTCACCCAGGTGGCGATCTGGATCGGCTGCGTCGCCCTGCTGGCCAGCCTTGCCTTGCCGACCCTGATCGCCGCCGCCTCGGACTTCGAAGAGCTGGCTCAGTTCCGGCAGTACCTGCCGGGCCCCGGCGCCGTTCTGCTGCTCGTCGTCTTCTTTCTGCTCGGCTACTTCCTCTACTCGAGCCTGTTCGCCGCGGTCGGCGCGATGTGCAGGAACCTGCAGGAAGCGGGCCAGACCCAGGCGCCCCTCATCTTCCTGATCATCATTCCGTTCATGCTGCAGATGATGACGTTCCAGGGAAACAACATGCAGTGGATGAACTGGGTGGCCCTGTTTCCCTTCTTCAGCCCGATCATGATGTACCCCCGAGCCGTGATGGGGGATGTGCCCGCCTGGATGGTCGCCGTCTCGATCGTGCTGATGGCGCTGACCGTCTGGGGCTCGTCCTGGGTCGCGGGCAGGATCTACAAGGTTGGCATCCTCAGTCAGGGCAACCGGCCCAGCCCGCGGGAGCTACTGCGCTGGATCAGGGAGGCGTAAGGATCGGCGGCATCGGGCAGTTGATCCAGGCCGAAACGACACGCAGCAGTTCGCCCTCCTCCACCGTGACCTTCCGGTCCGCGGTGATGCAGGCGACTGCCGCTTCGAGCGTCCGCTTCTTCACTTGCGGCGCGGCCCGGTCCAGTTCCACGAGTGCGGCATCGAGCGGGGTGAAGCCACACTCCCCGTGAGGGAGCAATCGTTGCTCGGGAAGCGAAAGGACCCGCCACCCTTCCGCGAAGGCCCGTTCGGCCGCCTGGGGATCCCGATTGCCAACGTAAGCGAGCACCGACAGGAGCACGGCCAACGGGGATTGCACCGCGCCGGCCGAACGATGCCGTACCCGCGTTGGCCCCGATCTCCCGAAGGACGCCTGCATGTCTCGCAACAGGATGCGCTGGAGCGACCATTCGAACAGGTCGATGACTTCGTCCGCCTCGACAAGCGCCACGACGTTCTCCTGGAATCGCTCGACCTGCAGCGACGTGAGGCTGCGAAGCGCGGGTAGAGCGATCTCGAGGACAGGCAAACGCACTCTCGGATCGAGCCGCTCGACGACCGGAACCAGCCGCACGGTCTCCTCGTAGACGCCGTCGTCCGCCGCCGCCTCCAGGTGGGCAAGCTGCCGTCGTCGCGGTTCAGGATCACGGTCGAGCAGAAGCGCGTAGACGAGGGCCCGGGCGCCGTAGGGCTCGTGCGCGGCCACCATGACCGGCTCCGGCAGGCGGTCGATCAACCCGGCCGCGTACTCGACGTGCGCCGGCGTCGGCTGGCCGACCTGGCTGACTGCGTTTGCGAGGTTGGGACTGGGGACCCGTCCAGCTTCGACGCCCGCAAAGCCCGCGGCACCTGGAGGACCAGCCGCTCCCGGAGCACCGTCACCTGCCTCGGGCAGCTCCGGAAACTCGCCGTCCCATGACGGGTCGATCCGCCTGATCCGCTCTCCCAACGGCGGATGGGTCGAGAACATCGCGCTGAAGCCCGAGGTCGCCCGGCCGAAGAACATGTGACTCGCCTGCGGCGCGTTCGGGTTCTCCACCTTCGAACCGGTCACGAAGCCGCCGATCTTCTTCAGCGCACCGGCGATACCCCCGGGGTGGCGGGTGAACTGCACGGCCGAGGAGTCGGCCAGGAACTCGCGCTGCCGGCTGACGGCGGCCTTGATCAGATTGCCGAAGAAAGTCCCGGCAAAGCCGACAATGGCCAGGCCCGCGCCGAGCGCGAGGATCGGCACCGCACCCTTGTTGTCCTTCGATCGCCCGCCCCCGGTGTAGAACGACATCCTCAGGATGAAGTAGCCGATCATCCCGATGAGGAAGATGCCGTGCAGCAGACCGATCAGGCGGATGTTGAGCCGCATGTCGCCGTTCAGGATGTGACTGAACTCGTGGGCGATCACGCCCTGAAGCTCGTCACGGTCGAGGGTCGTCGCCGCTCCCCGCGTGATGCCGATGACGGCGTCCTGCTGCGCGAAGCCGGCGGCGAACGCGTTAATGCCCGCTTCGCCGTCCATGATGTAGACCGGCGGCGTCGACGTTCCCGAGGCGATCGCCATCTCTTCGACGACGTTGAGCAGCCTGCGCTCGACCGGGTCCGACGTGCTCCCATCCACGAGTCGGCCGCCCAGCTCCTCGGCGATCACGCGACCACCGCCGCGCAACTGGGCGATCTTGTAAAGGCTCCCCCCGCCGACCAACAACAGCGTGCCAAACGTCGCCAGAATCAGCAGCCGCGGATCGCCGACGGCCGTCCAGTCGATTGCGCCCGTGTCGGGATCGCGGCCGAAGTACCCCATCGTGGCGGCCAGCAGCACCTCGACCGAAACCACGATCGCCAGCACCGCCAGCGAGAACAGTACGACGAGGCGGGTAGTGCCCCGCCGGGCTACGTCCTGCTGCTGAAAGAAGTCGGTGGCCATCGCGCAGTCGCCCGAACCCGCGAAACCGGAGTACTACTCGAACGAGATCTGCGGCGCTTCGGCGATCGCCTCGCTGTCGAACTCGAGCAACGTCGCGTCCTGGCCGTGGCCGAACATCCCGGCGACCATCACGGCCGGGAACCTCTGCTTGAAGGTGTTGTACGTGGTCACCGCGTCGTTGAAGGCCTGGCGCGCGAAGGCGACCTTGTTCTCGGTCGAGCGCAGTTCCTCGCTGACCTGCATCATGTTCTGGTTCGCCTTCAGGTCCGGGTAGGCCTCAGCCAGCGCGAACAGACGGCCCAGCGTGCCCGTGAGCACGCCCTCCGCCGAGGCCAGACCCTGAATCGCCGCGGCGTCGCCCGGGTTCGCGGCCGCCTGCTCCAGTCCGCCGGCCGCCATGTTCCTGGCCTGGATCACCGCCTCAAGGGTTTCCCGCTCGTGACTCATGTAGCCCTTCGCCACCTCGACCATGTTCGGGATCAGGTCGTAGCGCCGCTTGAGCTGGACCTCGATCTGCGCGAAGGCGTTCTGGTAACGGTTCTTCAGCGTGACGAGCTTGTTGAAGGTCCCGATCAGCGACGCGCCGAAGATGACGGCGAGGAGTACCAGCCCCGCCAGAATGATGATCGTCAGAATGCTCATGAGGGCGATGCTGTCACAGGCGGAAGGTGTACTGCGCCTTCACTGCCAGCCTCGAGTCCTGTTGCCGGAAGTCGCTTCCCCGCTCGCCCACCTCCTGCACCCAGCCCTGACCGAAGATGAAGAACAGGTCGTTCCCCGGCTCGAGGGTCCAGCGCACCCGGCCCTGGAAGCCGAGATTCCCCGAACGGTTGTCGAACTGCAGCACGTTCGCGAAGGACAGCCTGGGCGAGAGGGCGTAGTTGAACTCGGCCCGGTGGATTCTGGCGACGAAGTCGCCCTGCGGTAGCCGCGCGAAGGTCTGGCTCGTGTTCACGCTGATCGTCAACCGTGGCGGCGCGGAGTACCTAAGGCTCACGCTGACCCTCTCGGCGTCTCCCGACCAGAAGCTGCCGAAGGTGACTCCGAAGCTCCCCTGGAGCCGGCGCTTCTGCGCCGAGGTGAAGAAGATCCGGAGCGGCGTGAAGTCGTATTCGCCCGGCGGCAGAACCACGCCCGGGGAGATCTCGAACGGCTCGAACAGCCGTTCGTAGGTCGGGTTCACGTCGAACAGGCTGTGCAGCGAGTCGCCCGACTGGAAATGCCAGTCGACGAGGGTGAAGTAGAAGTCCCGACTCTCGACGAGGCCGTTGTCCAGTCGCTTGAACTCCGTGTAGAAGACGTCGTGGTACATCTGCTGGATTCCCAGCCACTGGTTCTTCGGCCGAGGGTTGAAGCTGGCGCCGAGCCGCAGCATGCGCACGTTGCGGCGCTGTACGAATCCGAGCGCGGGATCGAAGTTCTCCTGGATCTCGCGCCACTGCACCTGGGCGTCGTACCGGTCGTTCGGGAAAGCGGCCGCGAAGCCGAAGGACGCATCGTTGTCCGCAGTGCCCTCACCGGAGGGGCCCTCGTTGTCGCTCTCGAGTCCCCAGGCGTTGAAGACGAAGTTCCGGCCGCTGCCCAGGACATCCGAGGTGGCCAGGCGGAGATCCACCCCCATCGTGGTCGCGTCCGTCGTGGCGGCCTGGTTGCCGCTGGTGACGAGCGCGCCGACGTACGACTGCTGCCAGAAGTTCTGCCGGACCCGTCCGACGAACATGCTCTGGTCAGGGGCGAACGAGGTGTCGCGCGTGCCGACGTTGAGCACGCCGACTTCGGTCCGGCCCACCCTGCCGGTCAGCTTCAGCCCGTAGTCGAGCGGCACCTCCCGGCCTCTGAGCAGACCGATGCGACGGCTGAAGAAGGGGAAGATCTCCGCTCCCGTGCTGGGGATGCCTCCCGGCTGGCTGACCCCGGTGGTGGCGAAGTTGAAGACGCCGGCATCCTGCAGGAAGAAGGACCGCTTCTCGGGAAAGAAGATCGAGAAACGGGTCAGGTTGATCTGGCGCGCGTCGACTTCCGTCTCGCCGAAGTCCGTGTTGAACGTGGCCGTCAGCTTCAGGTTCGGCGTCACGTTGTAGAACAGGTCGAGCCCCGGCTTGCCGCGCAGGCTGTCGTCGCCGCTGCCGGCGCTGTGATCCCAGCGCCCCGCGACGAACGGCCGGATGTCCAGGCCGAGGCCCTGCTCCAGGCCACCGAGGCCGGAGATCTCACCCGCCTCCGAGACCTGGAAGAACTGCGCGTCGAAACGGGCGCCCGCCCAGCGCGCCTCCTCGAACTTCCGCTGGATGTTCCGGCTGATGTTGAACCCCCAGACTGTGCCGTCCGGCGGGAAGTTCAGGCTCTTGAAGGGGATGGCGAACTCCGCGCTCCAGCCCCGGCCCGAGCGCTGCGTCGCGACGTTCCAGATGGCGTCCCAGTCCTCGTTCGTCTCGCCGTTCGCGAACACGAGACCGTCGACCAGAGCGCCGTTCGGGTTCGTCGAGAAGTAATAGGCGTTGCTCTGATCGCGGAAGGTATCGAGCAGAAACTGGACGTAGTCGTCCGGCCTGAGCGAGGCGTCGCGCGCCATCTGCGACGCGAGGACCCGGTCCGGTTCGGAGTCGTGGCACATCACGCCAATGTAGAGGTGGTCCGCGTCGCGCAGCAGGGTGACCTCCGTGCGCTCGCTCGGCACGGCGCCCTCCGTCGGGATGCGTTGCACCAGGTTGCCGATCCGGGGCGACGACTGCCACGCCGGTTCGTCCAGGACGCCGTCGAGGAGGATCGGCTCCGACACGACCGTGACGACCGCCGTCCGGGTCGGCCGGCTCGCCTCGTCCTGACCGATGGCGACGCCGGACGAGAACGAGGCGCCGAATGCGAGCGAGCCGCAGAGCAGCGTCGCTCTACTCTGACTGCAACAGCGCGTCGCGATCCACCCACTCGCCGCGCAGCATGACGCGGTCGATCTGGAGCGTGTTCCGGATGTCGGCTAGCGGATCGGCGTTCAGCACGATCAGGTCGGCGCTCATGCCGGCGGTGAGCGTTCCGAAGTCCGCTTCACCCACCGGCGGCACGCGCCCCGCACCGGTCGCCGTGGCTGCAACGAGAGTCTCCATCGGCGTCAGGCCGGCCTCGACGTAGAGCTCGAGCTCGTGGTGGGTGCCCCATCCCATCGGCACGTTCGGCGTTCCGCTGTCGGTACCGAGGGCCACCTGGATGCCGTGGTCGTGGAGCGCCTTTGTGAAGTCCTGCATGTGCCGGAAGGAGAGCTTGCGCCCCTCGAAACCGTCCGCCGCAAGAACGGCGGCGCGCGTCTCCTCGTCGCTCCAACGCTCGAGCACACGCGGGTTCATCACCGCCCGCAGTTCCGGGTCTTCCAGCAGCTCCGGATGCTCGGCGAAATGCCAGTTGTTCTGAACGATCGACAGGGTCGGCGCGAAGCCGCAGTTCTTCTCCAGGCACAGGTCGAGGAACGCCTGGCTGGGCACCGGGTCCTCCATCGGCACGCCGCCGCCCGGTCCGAACGTCCGCACCGTGGTGTGCATGAACTCGTTCAGGCCGACCTCGAGGAGCTGCATGCCGTCGGCTTCCTCGTTGATGTGGGCAACCGGGATGAGCCCGTTCTTGTACGACTCGTCGACGATCGCGGCCCGGATCTCCGGCGGGATCTTCAAACCGGGTTCCGCGACCTCGTTGATCCACATCTTGGTGAAGTGAACACCGAGGGCCGCCTGCTCCCGAACCTGGGCGCGCGCCTCCTCCGACGTCGTCGGCGTATGCGGGAAGCTGGAGTTGAAGCCGCCCGGGTAGGAGAAGCCCAGGCCGGCAGTGAACGCCCGCGGCAGATCGGGGCGCCCGGCGTTCGCCTCCAGCATCAGAGCCACCTTGTCCGGAGAGTCCGAGCCGATGCTGCGGGTCGTCGTCACGCCGTAGTAGAGCTGCGCCCGGAGCGCCTGCTCGGTCGCCTCCACCGGGCCGCCGTAGTGAGCGTGCAGGTCGACCAAGCCGGGGATGACCGTCTTGCCAGCGGCGTCGATGACTTGCGTGCCGTCGGGCACCTCGACGGCGTCGCTCGGTCCGGCTGCCCTGACGCGGCCGTCGTCGATCAGAATGACGGCGTCGGCGACGGGGTCGCCGCCCGTGCCGTCGATGAGCCGGGCGCCGACAATCGCCAGGTCGGCGGGCTCTACCGGCTCGGCATCAGCACCGCAAGCCGCGAGGAGGGCGACCGCCAGGAGGGCGAGAGTTGAAACCGCAAAGTCTCTCTCCATAGTTGAGGCAGGCTAGCAGCCGGCCTCAAGTCGCCGCCGGCCCCGAGAACCGAGCAGTGGGTCAGGTCACCGACAGGTGTAGTAGAAGTAGCCGGGAGGCCCGAAGATACCCTCGGCGGGCACGAACGCCCACCCGCAACCGCCGCCATAGTCCGCACACCCTGAACGGCATTGGCGACCCGCTTCCAGACAGTCATTGGCGCAGTTCGGGTCGTCGTCGTCACAGGCCGACACGCAGACGTTCATGTCGGCGTCGCACGACACTACACAGTCGGCCCTCACAGAGGCTGACACGACGCCCACCAGCTTGTTCTTCGACCCCACTCGTGAGACTAGGGCCTTGACGGGCTTCACCAGTTCGTCGAACAGAATCGACTTCACCGACGCCTTCCTCGTGCCCTGACTCCCTTTCTGCTCCTCGGCCGCGAGTCCGCCGGTGCCCAGCAAAACGACCACCAAGGCGGCCAGCAGATGCATGACGTTTCGGCGCATGGACTTCCTCCATCGTGTGTGTGTGTGTGGAACCCGAAGGCTCCGTTGAACCGTCAAGTGCGGCGTTACAGGGTCGGCACGCAAGTGAGAAGAGCCCTCCCTTGCTGGATCAGTCCCTTGTTGGATCGTCGGATCAGTCGCCAACCTCGATGATCGGTGGGCCTTCCCCTTGCACCAACTCGATGATCCGCTTGACCGACCTGTCGGCATTGGCCTTCGATGAGAAGCCCTCGCCACCACTAGCTACCGGCTCGCCGTTGGCTGCGACGAGACGCAAGCGCCAAGGTTGAGAACGGCCGGACCCGTCGTTGTAGACTTCGAAGTGCACCTGCCTCATGATCTAGATACTCCTTTGTCAGAAGACGCGTCAAGTGCGCTTCAGTTCAAGTTCAAGTTGACAGGTTCCTATGTTGGTGCCTCTGAGCGATACACGGCAACCCGCAGATAGGCCCATACAAACGCACGGTACCCCTGTGGATGCAAGGCGACGGTGGAACAGCGCACCTCCTGGGCACGGGCACTGTAGACCGAACCCTGGCCAACTCCTGCCGCCCTACACATCGACGTGCCGAATCGACCAGAAGACTACGAGCACCGCAAGGGCGCGGGTCCACCGAGCGGTGTGACGCAGGAGGCGCTCAACCTGCTCTTCATGCGTCAGCCGACGAGCCACTAGGGACCTAGCGCTCCGTCCGAGCCCGGTAAGCCTCAACGGCTGCACTGCTAACGTCGCCCGGATAGCAGAGCGGCGAAGCGCCCCCAGGCCGGCTGTAGGCACTGCGGCGCCCGCAGCGCCTGCCTGCTCGGTCGGTGTTGTATGGGCAGGGGCAGCTTCCCGAGTACCCGGCAATCGACTGCCTGACTAGGATGCGGCGAATCTCGGCATCGCTGCGGCTCGGCGCCTGGCGCGCCGCCTGACGAGCCGACGGGCTGCATGGCAGGGCGTCGATCGCGCGGGACGATCCTGTCAGGCTGATGCGGTCCGTCACCTCCTCACCTAGCGCGTTGATTCCCAACAGCCGCACACTGCGGCGTTGACTCAGTTTCTCGATGAAGCCCCTGACTTCGGCCGACCTAGACGATGCTCTCATGGCTCCGGCCTCATCCCGAAAGCTGCACTTCTCCGTCGAGCCGTCGTCCCACTGGGTCCCTACGTCGCCTTCCACGAAGGTGGCGTCGCCGGCCAGCCTGAGGGTCACGGTCTGGTTACTCCTGGAACAGGCCACAATGATCCGAATCCGGCCATCGAGGCCAACCGCCCGCGCAGTAGCGTTCGCCGAAGAACCTTCGACAGACCACTGAGCGCCTACTGGCAGAGCGACCACTGCCAGGATCAATCCTGGGAGTCCGGCCCGCGCGTGGGATCTCGTTGGCACGTCCCCGGCTCCTAGAATCTGAACCGGAGCTGGAACCCGACGCCGTCAACCCGCCCCCGGCTGTTCGTTACGGGCACGAGGCCAAGTGCAACTGGGTCCCGCCTAGGAACCTCCACACTTCGGGTTAGGCCTAGAGCTTGAAACGACCGCTCCGGATCCCGCTGCTTCTTCTTGTTCTTCTTGAGCTTGTGAACGAAGTAGACAATGCCACCGGCAAGCAGGATGGCAAGCACCACATCGCTGTCGATCGAAGTTTCATCATCACCGCCCCGGTGGCAGTGATAGCCGCCATTCACATAGTCGTTGTGACACCCCGCGCTGTTCAGCCCGCCGCCGTGAGGAAAGGCGGGAGCACTGAGTAAAGCGCCAGTCAGAACAAGAGCGGTCAGTGTGGAGACTCGTGGCCTCGGTAGCGGCTTCTTGTGCACTCTGCGGTCCTCACTACAGGCTCTCATCGGCATCCAGCCGGGAGAGGACCGCACACGCTATGTCGGGCCACATCCGGACAACTGGGGCAACGAAGTCGGATCGGTCTGCGCACTTCTGAACTGCCAGATCATCATGGATGTCTCAGAGCGAGAAGCACAACCCGCAAACCCACCCCTACAAATGCAGGGCAAGCACGCTCAACGTCCTGCGGTCGCCCCGTTTCGTCAGGGGACGAGAGCAGTCCCGACCGGAGACACACGCAGGAAGCAATCTGCCGCGAGAGACGAACGCGCTTGGGCGTGTTCTTCGACTCCGCAGCAGCGCGAGGCGCACGATGGAAGATGCGCTGCGACTAGATCGCTACAACCCCGCCGGCCTCCCCCGCACCGTGATGGGCTTATCCCCCGCGCCAACTGGGTCAACGTCAACGTCGCCCGACCAACGTCGGCCGGCCGCCCAGAAGGACAGCACGTAGGTGTCCGGTGTGACACAGCCGAGACCCAGCGTTCCCGCATCCGAAAAGAGGGGCGCACCCGTCGCGCCGCTCAGGTGGCCAGCGATCTCTACGCCGGACTCCGTCCGAACACTCAGGAAGGAAAGGGGAGCACCAGCACACTCCTCGACTGGACATCGCAGTTCAAGCAGCCGCCCGGTGGCTAGGTCGAAGTCACTGCGCACGGTCTCGCCTTCCTCCACCATCAGTCTGCCGGCCCCCACGCAGGCCGCGCCGTCGTTCCAGATCATGGACACCTCCCCCACGGGCACGCCGTCCCTGGACCAGAATCCCTGCTCGGACGAAAGGCCAGTGCCGACAACGTCGCCGGCGGCGTCGAGCAAATGTAACCAGGTACCCGCCGCAGCACTACCACCGGAGCGCCGTAGGGTTAGCTCGATCCGTCCCCCCTCTGTGTCGGACAGCCGGAGCATCTGAGGCAGCGGTTCCTCGGTCGTGAGTTCGACCTGCACCGAAGCGGCTCTCATCCCTCCGCTGCGCCCACGCAACAGGTAGCGGCCTGGGGGCGCCGGCGGCAGCGCAAACCGGCCGTCCGGCCCAGAGGACGTCGTAGCCACTTCACGACCGAGATCGCCGATGAGGCCCAACTGTCCTTGAACGGGTCGGCCGTCCCGGTCGAGAAAAACGCCACCGACCCGCGTACCTCCCAGGTCGAGCTGGGCGAGAGCGCCCTCCGGCCAGAGCCTTCCAACGCTCGAGCCGTCAGTATCGAACCAGGTCATCCATAGAATGTCGGCGGGCGCCCCGGTCACCTCGAAGACACCGTTGGCGTCCACCTGCGCCCGAAAGCTCGGACCGCCTGCACGGAAGACTTGGCTCTGCGGAGCGGCCGAACCGGCCTGAGAGTTGATCACTATCGTGCCGGTGCTGCGGCTCGCGTCTAGCACTGCGCCAAGAGCCACCGAACCACCGGCAACCGGAACACCGTCCATGGTGAGCACGCTCCGGATTGTGCGGCTCCTCGCCCGCAGACGCACTCGCTGGGCGTCACCAGGACCACCCGAACCGACCACCACCTCCCGCGAGACTCGCAGCGAACCGTCAGCGCTCACCACCTCCAGCCGATACTGGCCCGGTGCGAGCAGGAGTTCTGCGACCGCAGAAAGCGTGACCGACTCCCTGTCGTCGCCGGGTCGACCGGATGGAGCGAGAATCGTCTCCGCAATCGGCGTTCCGGCCTCCCTGAAACGGTCCAGAACCCGAACCGTGCCATCTCTGACGCCCTCAACAACAACCAGGACGCGGCGGCCCTGATGAAGCCAAGTCTCTCCCATGTCGAGATGCTCCGAGGCGTCGAGAACCACCAGTCGACTAAGTGTAGGTGTGCCGTAGCACACCTCTCGCAGGTAGTAACGCCCCTCGGAAAGACCTCCGAGCAAGTAGCTCCCGTCCTCGCCAGACACCGTCAGTGGACGCACGCCGAGCAACGTCGCCCGGATCTCACCGGCACCAGTAGCCAGGAGTTCCACCAGACAACCGGCAGTTGGTTCCGCACCCACTGCATCAAAGATCCGTCCACGTACAACGGCTCCCGACTGAAGGAAAACGGCTCCGAGGTCAACCTCGCCACCCGGCAAGAGCGGCACGCTCGTCATCGGCGAGCGAAGGTGGTTTTCCGCCTCGAAGGTCACGGCGACCATGTCGCCCTCAAGGTATCGGGCGGGAATGCTCGCCGTCGCGGGCACGAACTGCTGTTCCACAGAAACGGCCGTGCCGCTGCGACGGCCCTGCGTTACTGCGTCAACGCGCATCGTGAAGCTCGGCACGGGCTCTCCGTCAGCACCTATGACCTCCGCAAGAACCCGGCCAGCAGTGCCAGTCTCGGGCGCCAACGACACCGGGTCTATCCGGTCGAGTGCGAGCGCGATAGGCGGCTCAGCACCGCTCAGGCTCCGTGACAGCGCCTCAAAGCCCCGAGCCGAAGCGACAATCTTGAAACCACTAGATGGGAGGCCGGCGATCCGAAATCGACCCGACTCGTCCGAATCGGCACAGCGCTCCCACCGCCGGAACCGTTCAGGAGCCCCCTCGTCGACCCAAAACGCGCATACGTGCGCTCCCGGAACCGGAACACCGGTCTCGTTCGCGATCACTGCGCCGCCAATCGAGGTCCCAGCTTCAAGGCGAAACGTGGATGGAGGCGGCTCATCCCCGTAAAGAGCGACGAAGGGCAGATGCTCTGGATGATCGATTACCACTACGAGCCCAGGGAGCCGCGGCACGCGTGACCTCACCTCACCTCCAGAGGCCGTTTCAGCCTCGACCAGAACGGCCGCCATCGGCGACGAGCCCGCCGTGTCCTGCCGAAGGACCCTCACTTCGGCCCCTTCTGCCCCACGACCGTTCTCACCTAGCACGACCCAACGGGCGACACCCGGTCCGTCGCCTCCCTGGTGCTGCTTAGGCACGACTGGAGCCGGGGTCGCCGCGAACATTCCATCCGCCACCAGCGCAATCACGAGCGGCAGACCTTTAGTGCGCGTAGCGGCCCCTCGCAACCTCAACGGGCGCTCTCCTCTACGTAGCGAAGTAGGCTCAGGATCTCCTCGTGGAGCAGACGTTGTTCTTCGTATGGATGGACGGGGCGAAGCAAGAGTAGCTGCCCTTGCGGACCGTAGACCTCAAATCGAGGCCTCGCCACCTTTGTTCGGCTCTGTTCCAGAACGTACAGTGGCAGATCGACGACACGGCCCGGGAATGGCAAACCACCCATCCCTGACTCGGGCGGAAGCCCGCTTGGAGTAAACGTCAGAACCGCAACATCATCTCGCTCTTGGTCGAGACGCGAGAGGGCGCGCGCCGCGATTAAGTCCTGCGGCGAGCAGTTCTCGGGCGTCGGCAGGAAGGCGACGCGGAGCGATGCATGCCGGCTGTACTCCGAATCGGAAACTCTATGCGCGACCAGATCTACTTGCTGCCCTGCTGGCGCTCGTACCGGCTCGCATGCAGGTACTAGCGCCAGAGCCAACACGCTCAGGCTCACTCGCATGGTGCCAGCGGCTCACCGGTCCGAACAGCGACTGCATCAAGCAGTAGGAGCCGCTTCGGCTGTCGAAACATGTCCTCGAACCGGCTACTTGACTCTTCTAGCAGCCACTGTCTTCTCCCAGGAAGAAGACTCACATGTGTCGCTCGCGTCGGCAAACGACTCTTACCTAGCGTCCGGTCTGATCTAGGATCGATCCGATGAAGGTCCCAGACAGGACCGGTCTTCTCCGCTGTCTTGGTTAGGAGGAACAAGTGATCGCCGCTCGCGTACAAGCCAGCCGGATAGCTCCCAGCTTCAAGCACCGTTGTGTACTGGTCCACCACCTGAAGCCCGCCCTGCGGAAGAACCGGTAGAGCCTCCATCGGCCTCGCAAAAGCGTCAAGACGGCGGCTGCGCGGTGCAAGCTCCTGAACGAAAGCACCGTCTTGGAAGCGAAGTGCGTACACAGAGCCGCCAGCACCCTCCGTGGCAGCCAGAATCCGAACCCCAGGCATGTTCCAGTAGATACTCTCATCCGGCAAGGCTGGCCACTCCTGGACCTGCCGGAACCCGCTACCGCCGGCGGCCGGCGCCAGTTGTACGATCAACTCCCCCTCACGCTGTGCCAGAAGGTAGAGCCGGTCTTTCAGCGATACGAGCTCGCTGAGGAGGGAGAAACGCCACTGCGGCTCAATATGTCCCGACCTCTGTGGACCCCGCCATTCCACCTGCCACAGTCGCTCCTCCGGCTCAGCCATAGCGCTTAGGGCCAGCAGCCGGTGCACATACAGCGTTGAGTCCGCGAGAACCAGTCCCTCATCCCATGGAGTCACGTCCACAGGCTCTTGAAACGTGAGTGCACCGAGTCCGCTGCCGAGAATGGTGCGTTCAAACCCTGCATGCACATCGAAGACCAGCAGACGAGCACGCTTCAAATCTGCGAGGACGAACGCCTCCTCGTCTATCCAGGTCCCGCGAAGACCGCCTAGACGGGGTAGTTCGCGCGTAACGATGGTTGAACAGGTAGCCGTTGCCACATCGGCCACCAAGGCGAGGGCGAAGACCCCCACGAGGACACGACCACCCCGCCGGTCGTGCTCCACCATCCTAGAAGAGTGAGCCAGCAGACGATTCGCCTGCTCTCGGTCCAGAATCTCTCGAGCGCGGGCGCTCGCGTCAACGATGGCGCCGCTGTTATCGAGCCTGATCAGGCCAACCTGGCGTTGATCGACGAGAGTTTCAGCGAGACTGTTCGGGGGGGCAGACATCGGCTCGACGACTCAGGGAGGGCTGGGGCCGTCGGCACCCAGTTGTGTGATCTGGCTCCGAATCTCGCTCTCCAGGACCGCCCATACGCGTGGGTCCATCACATGTACTCCACCGCCAGCACTCGCCGGCCAATCCTCGTCGCTAGCGCAGATGAAGAGGTCATCCCCTTGCGCGAAGAACCCACCCACCTGTCGGCCGGCC
The DNA here is from genome assembly GCA_009843505.1 of Holophagales bacterium. Lineage (GTDB taxonomy): Bacteria > Acidobacteriota > Thermoanaerobaculia > Multivoradales > Multivoraceae > Multivorans > Multivorans azotirespirans. Next base: position 359,062 of record VYDI01000034.1, read on the forward strand.
CCCGAGGCAGCAGCACAATCCACCAACGCGCGCAGGACGGCAGCGTCATCGAGGACAGTGTCCTGAGCGCTCGGTGAACGAGTCGGATTGGCGACCGCGGCGGAGATTCCCAGGGCGGTGACTATCGCCAAAGCAAGTGCCGAGACCACCGCCGCCCGAGGACGCGCTCGATAGGGCCTGAGGATCGCTCTGATCCTCCTCTCCAACTGCGACCGCTGTGCCATGGGTAAAGACAGGGCCCTCTGACCCAGAGTACTGCTCTCCGCCAACGAAAGCAGGTGGCGCGCGTAGTCGGACGGTCGGGCGCCGGCAGCCAGCACTTCTTCGTCGCAGGCTTCCTCGCGTCTCACGGCGGCGAAGTGGGACGCCACCCAGGTCAAGGGGTGGAACCAATAGAGCGACAGGACCGTACGCCCCAGCAGTTGACGCAACGCGTCGTGTCTGCGCACGTGAACCAGTTCGTGGGACAGGACGACACGCCGGCGGGCGTCAGACCAGTTCGCTGCCGACGCCGGGAGCAAGATCACCGGCCTTCGCAAGCCTCCCGTCATCGGCATTACTGAGTCCGCTCCGAAAACGAGCCGCACGTAAACGCGAATCGACAGTCGCTTCCTCAGTGCGTCAAGCTCCGTGAGCCAGGTTTCGCACTCCACGGGCCGCCCTGCGCGCACCAGCTTGCGAAACCGCCAGAACCCCGCTATGACCGACACCAAAGCCGCTCCAGAGCCAAGACCCCACAGCAGGAACGCCAACTGGATGAAGGGCCTGGGTTGTGCCGCTTCCGCGCTCGCCCCTCGCGCCTCGGGAACGTCAGCAGGCGCGGCCAAAGGCGTTCCGGCCGAGACCACAGAGGTGCCGCTCTCAAGTACTTCCAGAGGATACACTTCCGGCCCACCGGCTTGAGGAAGGAGCGGCACATCCCACGAGGGGCCGAACAGCCTCAGAGCGGGGAGGAGGAGGAGGAGCGCGAATGTCACCGTCCACAAGTGGTGGCGCGCAGCAGCCGAACCCTTGCGAGTCAACCATTGGAGAGCAATCGCCACGGAAAGCACGAGGGTTGCCCGAACGACGAGTTCGACCAAGTCCGCCGATTCGACTGTCGGCAGGAACCCGGTCATCTTCCCTCCCGCGCTGCCTGGTCGATGAGGGCGCGCAAGCGCGCTCGATCGTCCGGTGTGAGGATCGCGTCTTCCAGGTCCAGGAGAGTCGCCACCGCACCCTCGACGGAACCGCCGAAGAACGTCCTGACGACATGCCGCATCGCCGCACGGCGCGCCCTCGAGGTGGGCACCCTCGGCAAGTACACGTAGCGCACCCCCTCCTGCCGATTGGAAAGGTGGCCCTTCTTCACGAGGATCCGGAGGACCGAGCGAACGGCCGAGTCGGTTGGCGGCTTCGCCATGCGCGAACGGATCTGCGCGCTCGTGGCTGTTCCAAGTTCATGGACGATGTCCATGACCTCGCGCTCTCTTCGGCTGAGTTGGGGGACATCGCTCACGGCAAGTCCTCCACACACCCGTTCAGGCATCGCGTCCCCATCGCTGCGGCACGCTAGCCAAGGCATGTCGAAAAATCAACACTTGCCGGCGTCCGGGACGCCGCCAAGCGGTCAGGCTCAACCGTCCAGGTCGACCTCGGTGACCCGTCGCCGTTGGCCAACGGCGGTTCGCGACTCGTCGCCTCTGCGGACCAGATAGGCGCCGACCGGGAGGTTTGGAATCGTCTCACCGACCGAGAAGGTCGGCGCGCCACCAAACCACATGCGGAGTTGACCGAGATCCCAGCCGCCAGGCGTCGAGATCGTGACGCCAGCGCCGCGACTCCGGCCGATCAACGCCAACGATGCGGTCGAAGCGCTCGGGTCCAAGATCAGGCCACGGTCCAAGACTTGCGTAAGGTTCTGCCATTCGCCGAGCACCCAACGTCCATCCGCATTGCAAGCGGCTCGGACCGACTCGCCCAGTGGCGGATCGAGGGGCACCTCGGCACGCCCATCCCGCATCTGCACGAGTTGGCCGCCAGACGCATTGTCCGTCTCCAGGAAGCAGAATCCCGCACTGCCATCGCTGAGTTCAAGCCGCAAGCGGTCCGGCACCGGTTCCGCCGAAAGGTGAAGCTGCACGGAAGCACGGTCTCCCGGTCGGCTGAGTTCAACCTCGACGAGGTCGGAGCGAAGTTCCTGCCGACGCGCCCGTACTTCGTAGCGCCCCGGTCGTATTCCGAGCATCCGGAAGTTCCCCTGACTATCCGACACGACCGGCGGCTGGCCGGGAAACGCCTCCACGGTCGCCCGACCGGCCGGCCGGCCCTCCGGGTCGAAGACGGTGCCTTCCACGGAGACGCCGTCATAGGCCAGGTCCCGCACAACCGCACCGCCACCTCCGACCGGCACGTCAACCAGATGCGGTTCCTGAGCACCCCCGGCCTCGGGCACCCACAAGACCTCCCACTCACCCGGCAAGACCGAATCCAATCGGTAGAACCCTTCGCCGTCCAGTGAAGCCGCGAGGTCTTGAAGCCCGCTCGAGACGACGTCGACTCGCTCCAGACCGCCGCTTCGGGAGCGGACGAAGCCGCCCGGCACGTCGACGCCGGCACTCCGCGCTCGCCAGAGCAACCTCCCGGTCACAGGAACACCGTCCAGCATCACACGGCCCGTGACCTCTACGCTTCGATCGTTACAACGGACACTGAAGTCACCCTCCGTTTCGTCAAGCCTCCTGGTACAGACGGGCTGCCCGTCCCTGTTGAGGACGACGACCGCAAATGGTCCCTTGGGCACTGTGCGGAAGACGGCCGTTCCGGTCTCGACGACCGCCGTCATCTCTTCAGGCGGCAGGGTCTGGCCCACGGCCAGCTCGACTCTGCCGCCTTCCGCGTCCGACCGCACCGAGATCTGCCGCCCACGATCAAGCGCGACCGTGCCCAGGTCGACCCGCTCGGCGCTTTCAATGTTGACCTCCAGGCGGTGCGGGGCGTAACCCTCGGCCGCGATCCGGAGGCCGACAGGTCCAGCCCCTAGGCCGTAGAGTTCGAAGTAGCCCTTGGGGCCGGAGGTTGCAGTGAGCGTTCGCCCGAGGAACGGGGACATCAGCGGCCCTGCCTCCGAAGGCGCCGTAGAGCTCACAGACACCCCCACCAGCGGTTGATGGCCGTCGCCGACAACGTAGCCGGAGACGACGGCCGACGGGAACGCCCGGACCATCCCGAGATCGATCGTCTCACCGCGCCCCCCCGTCACGCCCAGGCGCGCCGAGCCGACATTGCCGGCGCTCAGCTCTATCTCCCAATCGCCGCCGCCCGGCAGGTCCATCGTGAACGCTCCATCGGCCGCGACCGTGCCGCTCAGGAGCAAGTCACCGGCGCCTCGGGCGGAGAACCGGCCGTCGGCAGCCGGCGTTACTCCGTCCGCCGCCAGAAAGACGCCGGTCACCGTCAGCGCGGGCTCGAGTTCGATCAAGAACGGTTCATCCGCCACAGGACCCACCCCGGCAGGAAGCCGCAGAAGTGAAACCCCGTATCCGGGTGCTGTCACCTGTAGCTTCCTGCCGTAGCGCAACTGGACACGCGACAGTCCCTCCGCACCCGTCCGCGTCATCACACCATCCGCCGCTCGGATCAAGGCTCCGCCCACGGGCAGCCGATGCTGCGCATCGACGATCCGAACCCAGGCGGTCTCCACGTCGTTCAGGAGAATGTCCCCGAGGTCGGCCGACCCTCCGACGTCCAAGCGGTGGGCGTACTCCAGCTCGCCATCGACGTCTGCAACCGCTCGCAGCGTTGCGGCGCCGGCGGAAAAGCCGGATAGCCGGAAACGGCCGTCGGCTCCGGTTCGCCCCTTCTGCAACTGGGTCAGGCCAAAACCGTCCCTGATGAAAGAGCGGCCATACAGGCGGGCTGCAACCGGATTGCCGGCGGCATCGACGACCCGACCGCTGAGGTAGAAACCCGACTCGAGTTCCAGCCGGCGAGGCACATCGTCCAGCTTGCGAAAAGCCGCCGCGTCACGCCCTTCGGCAGAGACAACTACAGCGGACGTCTGTTCGCTCGGAAGCTGGAACACGACCCGTCCATCCTCATCCGACTGCTCCAAGCCGAGAATCTCCGTCTGATTGAGGGTGCCCCGGCCCGGCCGAACGAGATAGAAGCGGGCATCGGCAAGGGGGGCTCCACTTTCCGTGGTCAAGTAGCTGACCATCCGGGCCGGGTTGAGTGGAAGTGTTACCTGTTTCGCCCCTTCCGGAACGTCCGTCCAGACCGAGCAGCGGTCCTCGGCACAGGCCTGGACCCGCCACGGATCGGAGCCGTGCGGCAATCGAACGACCGGAGTCTCCGCTTCCCAGACCGGCAGCAAGCTACGAGGTACTTCCCGCCACATCGCTGAAGGCGCGGCGGTCAAGGTCAAGGCGGACGACGTGCCCGGACTGTCTTCCAGACCCAGCACCCGCACGACCAAGTCCGATGCGAACGTGACCGGCGCCGCGGGCGCCGGCGCGCTGCACGCCGCCTCCAAGTCGGCGCCTCGAAGCCGTTTCATCGGCGGGCACACCTCGCTCCACACCCAGCAAGCGTGGATATCGGTCTCTGGTCCGACCAGAGCTGAGATGTCCGGCCAGGTGAGTGGCCCAGGCGTCACTCCGGCCGATGGCACTCGCTGTGCGCTGCCGTCGCTGTTCAGGCAGACGAGTCGAAGGTCGCCCTCGACCTGGGCGGACGCCTTGTCAACAAAGCCCACGAGCAAGACGAAAGTGGTAGCGACGCAGACCAGGCGCCCACCACACGGCGCGAGAAACAGCACGACGTTTCGGCCCGGCCCAGCTAGCTACCCGCGCGTAGCCGCGCCTCGAAGAACTCCGAAGGTGCGGGCCTTGTCACGCCTCCTGAAGCCAGGCGCGTAGCACCCCGGACCAGTAGAACTGCCCGGTCCCCGGACAGGTCCACACGCAAGCGGGCGTCAGGCATGTCCGACTTCACGGCGCATGCGGCAGTCGACACTCCACTTAGGTCCTGAACGCGAGCATGGACGAGATCCCAACAGACTCTGACGCTGGCGGCCGGGAAGACCGGTGAACCTGATGGCCGGGAGCCCTCCCTCCTAGCCGTCTGCGCCTTGGCGGCGGCGACCACTCGGGCCGCTCGGTCTCCATCGAGGACGATCAGGCCGCCTTCCGAGGCCGCCTCCTTCAGAAGCGCTTCCAACTCGCCGGCGGGCAGGCTGTCCAGACCCAACGCCAGGGCGGTGGGAGTATGTTCCCCAGCCTCGACCGCGTCGGTCCGGTCAACATCCCCCCGCTGGCCAACCGCCGGTCGACCAATGCCCGTCGACCGAGCCGTCACACCCACCGACCCGCGCTCCTCCACATGGCGCACGAAGAAGAACACGTCGCCCTCATCGTTCGCCGCCACCTCGTCAATGACCCGGTGTCTGTTCAGCCAAGCGTGCCGGAACTCCTCCTTGTAGAGCAACGGCTTCTGTTGCGGTCCGCAGTCTGGGCGGCTAGCCGAGAACGTCCCTACGTCCACGGTGCCCCGAAGGAGGCCGTCCTTACCGTAGAGGAAGGCGCCCGGCTCAGCGCCGGGAATCACCAAAGCCAGATCGTCCGCCACGAATCTGGCAAGTGAGAGTTCGACCGGATAGCAGGCATCCAGCGCAGCGCCTCCGTCTCGAGTCGGCAGCAAACCCTGAACACCGCCTTCGGTGTCGAACATCCAGGCGATGTGAGGCTCCCAAATGTCGTCAGGTCCGGGGGTTGGCTCCGCCTGCCGCGAGAGTCCAACCGCGACCGTCCAGCCGTTGTGCTCATCTAGATCACCGACGATCTCCAGGTTCGTCTTGAGCGCCGTGACCCGGCCATCATGCTGCTGCCGGTACACGCCGAAGAGGTCGCCTGCAAACACCACGCTGCCCGCAGGCCCGCCACCGAGTCGGCTGTAGTTCCCGTACCTCCCCGCACGCCGGTACGTCGTTCCCGCGAGCGTAGCCAGCAGTTCAGACCCGCCCGCTCCGGGACGCCACACGTAGACGCCGTCCTGACGGAGGCCGACCTGCAAACTACCGTCTGACTGCCAGCGAACATCCGCTGCCGACCCGATCAGGGCCGGCGCGTCCAACGGGCGAAGAGCTTCTAGAACTGGGGGAAGCACGTCGAGACCCTGTGCCACGGTCGACTGGGTGGCGGCCACCGCACAGAGCGTAAACGCGCAGATCGAGGCCGTCTTCAACGGGCTGACGCCTGCTTCCACAACTTGCCGCGGGAACGGTCCTTCACAGCGGGAGGAACGCGCTCCCGACTGACGACTTGCACCTGGTCATACAGACTGGGCGCTTCGCAGGCGGGTGACTCCTCACGCGCCGGTGCAAGCCCCGTGTCCCCAGCCAGACTGACCGGCTGGATCGGCTCGTGCGTGTAGTCGAAGCCGGGTGTGTAGGCGGCGAGGTCCGGCCCCTCAGAAGGAGGCCCCGTTGGCCCTCCACCTTCGGGTTCCTTGTACATGAAGATCGTGCACTCCATGCACCCCGGCCCACGTCCGTGACAGAGGTTGGCGGCGGTATCGGCATACGAATCGCGATACACACCACAGATCACCACGATCTGTGACTGAGCGACTGCTGGGCCAAGCACAGCGAACGCGAGCGCGACGACTGAAGCGCGAATGAGTCCGAACTTCTTGTTCACCTGAAGGTTCTCCTTGATCGAGCTTGTTGGCAGACTCGACCAAAGTAGTGGGAGACAGCCCAAGTGTCGCCCTCCCTATTCGTGGGGCCATCTGCACCCTTCTCCATTGCCCCGTGCAAACGCCAAACAGCCCCCGACGCGCACCACGGAATGAGAGAATCCCGCCGATCCACACCGGAGCAACCAATGACCTGGAACGACGACGTCAAGGAGATCGAACGGCAGCGCCGCATGGCCGAGCAGATGGGCGGCGCCGACAGCGTCGCGTTCCAGCACGGCCGCGGCAAGCTGACGGTGCGCGAGCGCGTCGATCTACTGGCGGATCCCGGGACGTTCCACGAGATCGGCGCGCTGGCCGGCACGGCGACCTGGGAAGACGGCTCGGTGGCGGCGCTCAAGCCGTCCAACATGGTCGTCGGCACGGTGCGCGTCGACGGCCGCAAGGTCGCGTTCTCGGGCGGTGACTTCACGATCCGCGGCGGCGCCTCGGACGCGAACATCGGCAACAAGAGCCGCTTCGCCGAGCAGTTCGCTCTGCGCAGCCGGCTGCCCTTCGTCCGGCTACTCGATGCGACCGGCGGCAGCGTCAAGACGTTCGAGCAGATCGGCAGGACCTACCTGCCCGGCGGCGCGGGAACCGACGTATCGACCCATCTCCTGCAAGCCGTTCCGGTGGTCTCGGCGGTGCTGGGCTCGGTCGCCGGTCTGCCGGCCGTGCAGGCCTGCCTCTGCCACTTCAGCGTCATGGTCAAGGGCACGAGCCAGGTGTTCGTCGGCGGACCGAAGGTGGTCGAGCAGGCGACCGGCCAGCGAATCACCAAGGAAGAACTGGGCGACGAACGCACCCAGATCAGGAACGGCGTCGTCATGAACCTCGCCGAGGACGAGGCCGACGCGATCGCCCAGGTGCGCCGGTTCCTCTCGTACCTGCCGTCAAGCGTCTGGGAGGCGCCGCCGGAGCGGTCGCCGGACGACGATCCGGACCGGCGCACCGAGTCGCTGCTGTCCGTCGTGCCGCAGGACCGGCGGCGGACCTACGATCCGCACGCGATCATCGAGGCCGTCGTCGACGAGGGCAGTTTCTTCGAGATCGGGCCGCTCTACGGCCAGGCCCGCGTCACCGGCCTCGCCCGCGTCGACGGCATCCCCTGCGGGGTCATGAGCAACGATCCGCGCTTCAACGGCGGCTCGATGGACATCGCGGCCGGCGAGAAGATGCTCCGGCTGCTGGAGCTCTGCGAGACCTTCCACCTGCCGCTCGTCTACTTCGCCGACGAACCCGGGTTTTCGGTCGGTCCCACGCAGGAGCGCCTGGGCATCGTGAGGGCCGGCGCCCGCGTCGTGACGGCGCTCAACTCGAGCCGGATGCCGTACATCTGCTTCGTCGTCCGCCAGCTCTACGGCGTCGCCGGAGGACTCCACTGGCGTGGCCAGGGCTTCTACCGCCGCTACGCGTGGCCCTCGGCGCACGGCGGCTCGATGCACATCCAGGGCGGCACCGCGATCGCCTACAAGCGTGAGATCGAGGCAGCCGAGGACCCGGAGGCCAAGCGCGCCGAGATCGAAGCGCGGCTCTTTGCCATCTCCTCACCCTTCCGCAACGCCCACGCCTTCGGCGTCGAGGAGATCATCGACCCGCGCGACACGCGGCCGCTGCTGGTGGACTTCGCGCGCGACGCGCGGCGGGTGGTGGCGGCGGAGCTGCTCGGGCCGGCGACGGGGCCGAGCTATCGGCCGTAGTCTGCGGAGTGCGACGGTGGCGACGCGGTCACGTGTAGCTGCAGACCCAAGGCCCGTGTGATCCGCATGACGGTCGAGAACGTAGGGTTGCCGTCCTTGGAAAGCGCCTTGTAGAGCCCCTCCCGGCTCAAGCCGGCCTCACGAGCCAGCCCGCTCATGTTCCTTGCCCGGGCGATGTCGTTCAGCGCAGCACGGATCAGGCTGCCGTCGCCCGGATCTTCCTCGGCACACGCATTGAGGTACAGGCCAGCGTCTTCCGCAGTCCCAAGATGCTCGACCGCGTCCCACTTGGTGAATCTCTCGGTCATGTCTCCCTCCACTCCTTCGCCAATCGCTGCGCGCGCTCAATGTCCCGCTGCTGGCTGCCCTTGTCGCCGCCGCACAGCACGAGGACGGTGGCCCCGTCGCGCAGACAGTAGAGACGGTAGCCGGGCCCGTGGTGAACCCTCAACTCGAACAGGCCCTCACTCACCGTCCTGGCATCCCCCATGTTGCCGAGCGAGACGTTCCGCAGCCGCGCGTTGATCCGTGCCACCCCTACCCGGTCGCGCAACCTGCGGATCCAGCGCCTGAACGTCTCGCTTTCGAGGACTTCGACCACGACGAACTGTAAACCACAGTTCACACATCGGTCAACCGGCTAGCAGCTAGCTCAGCACGGCGCCGGTGACGCTGCGTTCGAAGAGACCGTCGATTTCAGCATCGGAGAGACCGAGGCGCTCCCGCAGCAGTTCGCGACTGTGCTCACCGAGGCGGGGCGGCGGCAGGTCGGAGCGTTCCAGCAGGCCGTCGATCCGCCAGGGGTGGCCGGCGTAGCGGTGCTCGCCCACGTCCGCGTGCTCGATCCTGCGGAACCAGCGCCGCTGTTCCAGATGAGGGCACGCCATCAGCTCGGCGGTCGTGCGCACGACGCCGGCGCCGATGCCGGCGGCCTGAAGACGTTCCATCAGGTGCTCTGCCCGCAGGGTGCCGGTCCACTCGGCCATCGCCTCGTCGAGCTTCGCCGCACTGGCAATCCGGTCGGCGTGCCGGTCGAACACCGGATCCGCAAGGGTCCCGGAACCCGAGACCGCCACGAGCCGACACCACATCTCATCGGACTCGACCGCCACGGCGATCCAGCGGTCGTCCCCGACGCACGGGTAGACGCCGTGCGGCGCGAGATCCAGGTCGCCGTTGCCCGGCGGCGTCTGCTCGCCGCCCAGGGCGGCGTCGAGGAGCACTTCGCCGAGGTAGCCGACCGCCGCCTCGATCATGCTGCCGTCGATCGACTGCCCCTCGCCCGTGCGCCGGCTGTGGAAGAGCGCGACCAGCGTGGTCGCCGCCATCTGCATGCCGGTGATCGCGTCGGCCTGGTAGAAGCCCATGACCATCGGATCGCCGCCGGGATAGCGGTGGAGCCAGTCCCAGCCGGCGAGCGCCTCGATCGAGGTTCCGTTCGCCTTGTAGTCGCTCAACGGCCCGGTCTTTCCGAAGCCGGACCAGTGGGTCATGACCAGCCCCGGATTCTCCGCCGAGAGCTCCGGCCACTCGAGTCCGAAACGCTCCATGACCCGCGGTGTGAAGTTCTCCATCACCACGTCGGCGCCGGCGGCCAGCCGTCGGAGCAGGTCCTTGCCCTCTTCGGTCTTGAGGTCCAGGCAGAGCGACCGCTTGTTCCGGTTGACACTGTTGTAGTTCGGGCTCGAGTTCACGAGGCCCGGAGGCGGATTTGCCATCGGCACAGGACTCGCCAGCCATCGCCGCCAGACGTCCGGCCGGTGGTGCGACTCGACCTTGATCACGCTGGCGCCGAGGTCGGCGAGCAGCATGGTGGCGAAGGGGCCGATCCACGCCTGGGTCAGGTCGACGATCTCGACATCGGCCAGCGGCAGCGACTCGCCTTGCTCCCCTGCGCCGGCCGGCGGCTCGATCGGCTGCCAATCGAGCGCCGACGGCTCCACCTGTTCACGGACCGCAGGCGCATGCGCCGGCGGCACCGCGTCCGTCAGACCGAGCCTGGCCCCCGGGCCAGCGAACGGTAGCTCCCCAAGCCGCGGATGGCGAAGGGTCTGGAAGAAACCGCGAGCAGCGAGATGCTCCTCGGCGAGCAGGTCGACCGGCTTCACCACTTTGCCGCAGACGATCTTCCGCTCCAGGAGACCGTGGAACAACTCGTCCATCGTCTTCTCGCGGACGCGGCCCGCCAGGAACGGAAGCAACCGCCGGACACGCGCGACTGGGTCCTCGCCTTCCACGGACCGCGGCCACTCCCCGTCGTCGACACCCAGCGCCGCACCGTAGACACCGAGCTGGTCCGCGGGCGGCGGGACGAACGTCACCCATCCGTCGCGGCAGCGATGGGCCCGCACCCCGGTCGACGGACCGCCGTCGCGCTCGGGATGCACGCCGGTGTACTCGATCCGGAGCAGCGGCAGGATAGCGGTCAGGGTCTCCATCTCGGACGCCTCGACGAAGCTGCCTCGCCCGTTGCCGAGGCGCGCGATCAGGGCCGCGACAGCCGCGACGAAAGCGCTGACGCCGCAGGCGTAGCCAAGAATGTGCCCGGGCGCCTTCAGCGGGGCGCGCCCCCTGTCGCCGTTAAGGAAGGCGTAGCCCGACAATGCCTGAACCACCAGCTCCGACCCGGCAAGGCCGGCGTAGGGGCCGTCCAGGCCGAACGGCGAGACGGACACGAGAACCAGTCCCGGCAGCCGCTCCCGCAGACCGTCGAGCGTAAGACCCCAGCGCTCGAGGTCGGCGTCGGCCCAGTCGGTTACGAGAACATCGGCGCGCCGCAGCACTTCGAGCAGTGCGTCCGCGTCGGGACACGCGGAGGACAGCGCCATCGCCCGTTTGTTCGCGGCGACGAACTGCCAGAGAAGCGACTCCCGGGCGGCCCCTTCGCCGCCATGCGGGCCCATCCGTCGCAGCCGCGAGCCGCCCTCGCGCTCCAGCACGACGACGTCGGCGCCCCACAGCGCGAACTGGCGCGCACAGTAGGCCGCGGCGACGCTGTCGGTCAGTTCAACTACGCGGACGCCTGCAAGTGGCGGCCCCGGTTGCGATCCATTCACGCGCCAATCGTCTCAAAAACGCTGACCGGGTGCCGCATCATCATCGCCGCTTGGCGGCGCATCCGCCCGGAAGCCGGCGAGGACGCCGGCGCACCCAGTGTTGCAGTGGTCCGCCGGCTACGACCAGGTCAGCGAGCCGGTGCTCTGGCCGAACCGGTCCGTCTCCACGCCCAGCGACTGCAGCAGGGTCACGAACAGATTGCTGAGAGGCGCGTCGTGCTCGCCCTCGTGCCGGTGGTGCTTGCCGTGGCTGAGGCCGCCGCCGGCGACCAGGATCGGCAGGTGCTTCGGCTCGTGCGAGTTCGCGTTGCCGAGATTGGAGCCGAACAGCACGGTCGTCGAGTCGAGCAGCGGGCCGTGGCTGTCGCCGCGTTCCCGGAGTTCTGTCAGCAGACCGTCCAACTGACCGATGATCCGGGCCTCGATCTTCTTGAGCTGGCCGATCTTCGCCTCGTCCTGGCCGTGGTGGGACAGGTTGTGATGGGAGCCGTTCACGCCCTGGATCTGAGGCGCGACGCCGTGATCCTGGATCATGATGCTGATCACGCGGGACGAATCCGTCTCCAGGATCAGGGGGACCATGTTGAAGAGCAGCCGGATGCGGCCGATCAGGTCCGCCTTGTCCGGGATGTCCGTGGGCTGGTCCTCGACAACGACCGGCTTCGGCCGCTTGAGCCAGGCACCGGCCTCGTTCAGTTCCTGCTCGGCCGTGCGTACTGCGGCGTAGTAGGCGTCGAGCCGGACCTGGTCGGCTGAACTCACGCGCCGGCGGAGCGCCGAGGCCTCGGCCTTGACGCGGTCGAGAATGCTGCCGCCGTTGGCCAGGTTGCGCGACTCGCGCTCGACCTCCTCCGGTTCGCCGGCGAGGAACATCTTCCTGAACAACCGGGCCGGGCTGATTTCCGCCGGAATCATCACGCCGTTCGCCGTGTAGGACTGACTCTGCCCGCTCGCCGTCCCAAGCGTGACCGACGGGAAACGCGTCACGTAGCCGAGGTGGTTGGCCGCCGCCTGGTCGATCGAGATCGTGTTCTTGAAGCCGTCCCTCCCGGGGCCGCGGGCCGCCGTGAGGAACGTGACTTCCGAGTTGTGGGGCTGGCGGCCGGTCTGGTCCTCGTGAGAGAAGTTCGAGAAAAGCGAGTAGTGCTCACGGTGCCTGTCGATGATCCGCAGGTACTCGGTCGTCTCGTAAGCAGCGCCGGTCTGTTTCGGCAACCACGCTTCCGGGTAGATCCCCAAGGTGTTGCAGATGTTGACCATCCGCCTCGGCGCCTCGCCGGTAGCGGCACGAACGAGTGAAGGTTGCATCGTCTCAAGCAGCGGCAGGGCAAGCGCGACGCCCGAAGCGCGCAGGAAGGTGCGTCTGTCGATGGTTCTGTACATGTCGGTTACCTACAGGTTGTCGAAGAGATCGCTCTTGACGACCTCCCGGATCATGCTCCGCAAGGGATAACCGTCGTCGGCGAGCTCGCTGAGGATGTCCTCCACCGCGTCACGGTCCGCGAACTCGACCGGTGCGCCGGTGGCGAAGGCGATCAACTGGGACGCGATGTGGCGCGCCACCTGATCGAGCTCGTTGCCGTAGAGCAGCTTCTTGTACTCCTCGATGCCGACGAAGACCTGTCCCTGCGGGGTGACGCCGGTGACGTCCACCGGAAGTCCTTTGCGATAGCCGCCGGCGCCCTCCTCGCCAGGTATGCGGTACGCCTCGCGGAAGCCGCCGATCGGGTCGAAGGACTCGAGCGCGAAGCCCGGCGGGTCGATGTTGCGGTGGCAACTGTTGCAGACCGTGTCCGTGCGGTGCTTGTCGAGTTGCTCGCGGATCGTCGTCGCGCCCCGGGTGTCCGGCTCCAGGCCCTCAATGCCCGCGGGGGGCGGGGGCGCCGGCTGACCGAGCAGACTCGCGAGCACGAAGTTGCCGCGCGGCACCGGCGACGTCGTCGTGCCGTTGGCGGTGATCTTGTGAATGCTCGCCTGGGTCAGCAGGCCGCCGCGGGGACTGTCCTCGGGAATCAGCACCTTCCGCATCTGCTGGCCGGTGACCCCCTCGATGCCGTAGTGCTCGGCGAGGCGGCGATTGAGGAAGGTGAAGTCCGAGTCGATCAGGTTGCCGACGCTCAGGTCCTGCGCCACGAGCTCGGCCAGGAAGAGCCGCGTTTCGCGCGACATCGCCTGTCCCAGCCGGCTGTCGTACTCGGGATAGAGCGCCTTGTCGGGCGTCGTCGCGTTCATCTCGTAAAGCCGGAACGCCTGGCCGGCGAAGTCCTCGATGAACCGCTGGCTCTTCGGATCGTCGAGCATCCGGTCGACCTGGCTCGCCAGCACGTCGTCGTCAGACAGCCTGCCGGCGGCCGCCAGATCGAAGAGTTCCCGGTCCGGCATCGAACGCCAGAGCAGGTAGGAGAGCCGCGTCGCGACCTGGAAGTCGTCCAGTGCCTGGCTCCCCACGTGGTAGACGAAGGCGGGAGCGATCAGCATCGCACGCAACGGCTCGCGGAGCGCCTCGAGGAACGGCAGTCCGTCTTCGAGGGCGGGCTTCGCCAGCGCCACGTAGGTTTCGAGCTCGCCCTCCGTGAGCGGCCGCCGGAAGGCGCGCGGCCCGAAGCCCGCCACGACATCAACGACGTGCTCGTGGGAATCCTTCGTGAGCACGGGTTCGCCGGCGTCGTCGAACTCGATCCCGGAGAGCAGTTCCCTCGCGCTGCGCGGCGGCCAGTCCTCGAAGAGCGGCCCCTCGATCGTCATCGTCCGGAACGCGATGCCCTCCCACGGGTAGTCCTGGACGTTTCGCTCCGGCGCGAAGTACGACACCTTGTCGTCCGGCGGCCGGTAGGCGTCGGCCAGCGAAGGAGCGACCAGATCGCGCGGCCGGAGGTAGGGAGTGACTTCGACGACCCGGCCCTCGGGGTCCACCAGGTCGAACGAGCCGATCAGGCTGTTCAGCGCCGCGGTCGCGACTCCCTGCTGATTGCCGTGGAAGAGGGTCAGCGTGATCGGCGACGTCGCCTGGTAGGGGTACGCGTCGATCGTCACCCGGTAGCGGCCCGGCATGTCCACGAGGAAGCCCTCGGTCATGCTGTGGAAGGTGTAGGTCGAGCCGCCCTCGAAGAACATGACCGCTGCGTCGTCGACAATCTTGACGATGCCGGCGCCGAGGTACTCGCCGACCGAGTTCCGGTTGAGATAGGGCGACTTCTTGTAGTCGATCTCGACGGTTCGCGTCTCGGGCTGCGGGCCGGTCCTGAGCGCCTCGTCGAGCGCGCCGGCCGCCGCGGTCAGGTAGCTGCGGACGTGGAGAGGCGAGATGCCCTGATTCTCGGCCACCACGTCGAAACCGCCGGTGTCCGTCTCCTCCGGCAGGTCGTTGGCCAGGCTCGCGGCCACGTCGGGATCGATCCCCAGCAGGTCCTGGATCGTGTACTCGTACTCCAGCCTGGTGAGGCGGCGGAGCGGCGTGCGCTGCCCGGCGCGCTCGACCCGGTTCGCTTCGAGCAGGGCGCCTCTCAGGGAGTCAAGCGCCGAGTCGACGATGTGCTGAGCCGGCCTGCGAGCACCAGGCGGCGGCATCTCCCCTCCGCTGACCCGATCGAAGATGCGCTCCCAAAGGCGGAAGGTCTCCCGGTCGGCCAGGTCGCGACCGAGCAGGGTCAGGTCGAGCGGCGTCATCTCCGTCCCGACATGGCACGTCAGGCACGACGCCTCGAACAGCGGCTCGACATCCGCCTCGAACTCACCGGCGCCGGCGCCGCCCGGAACGAAGCCCGAGATCAGCAGCGCCACCGACGCAATCAGCGCTGGTCTTTCCTGGTGCGTAGCCTGTCTCCCTGTTGGGTGGTGCGATCTTACAACGCCGTTGCAGCAAGACGCCGACACGCCGCTTCGAGGCGAGAACATAAGCTCCCTGGCCTCAACAGCCAGGGCGACGAAGGGAGGCGGTCAAGTGCCAACGAGCAGCAGCAGTGCAACGGTCAGCCTGACGGACGGGCCGGTGGTCCTCGGGAACGGCATCGCCGGCGAGATGCTCCCCATCCCCACTGCCGATCCAACGGGTTTCCACCAGGCGATCTCCGCGCCGGACGCCATGCGGGCCACGGAGATCCTCGGCAGCCTGTTCCTGCCGCGCGGAAAGGGTCCATGGCCCGTCGTGATCGTCGTGCCGGGGAGCCTGGGCGTCGCGCCGTCGCACGTCGCCAAGGCGGACCTGCTGACCGAGGCCGGGATCGCCTGCTGTGTGGTCGACCCCTTCGGCACGCGCGGTGTGACCTCCACAGTCGCAAACCAGGCGCAGTACTCGTTCGCCGCCAGTGCCTGGGACGTGCTCGCGACCGCCGCGGCCCTGGTCCGGCGAGACGACATCGACAACGCGCGGATCGGCGCCCAGGGTCATAGCCGCGGCGGGTCGGCGGTGCTGTCCGCGGCCTGCCTGACACCCTTGGTCGACCCTGAACGGGCTTCCGGTCTCGCCGCCGTGTACGCGGCGTACCCGTGGTCGGGCTTCCAGTTCCTGAGGCCGGACGTCGGCGGCACCGTCGTGCGCTCCGTCATCGGCGATCTGGACGAGTGGTGCCTGCCGCTCCAGGTCCAGGCCCACATGCACGCGATGACCCTCTGCGGATGCGACGCCAGCTTCCGGCTCTTCCCGAACACGCACCACAGCTTCGACCGTGACACGCCGGTGGAACTGGTCCCGGACGCATCCGTCAGTCCGGGGTCCCCAACGATCTACATCAGCGACGACGGCGCCTTCGTGCATCCGGTGACCGGCAAGACCGATCCCGGCTTCACCGAACGCGACGCGATGATCTACCAGGTCAAGTCGCCCTACGGACGCAGGGGCGCCCGAATCGGCACCGCCGGCGACCAGGCGATCGCGTTCCACGAGGACATGATGGCCTTCTGGACCGCCGCGCTCGGTTAGCGGCGGCCGAGCCGCCGCCGTCGCGGTAAACTCATGGAACACAAGTGACTTCCAACGACGGCAGCAGCCACGGCGAGCGCACCGGCCCCCTCGCCTACATGGCCAGCAATGGCATCGCGGCCAATCTCCTGATGATGGGCATCGTTGCGGCCGGACTCGTGTCCCTGACCGGCCTCGAGCGGGAAGCGTGGCCCATAACCCCCTTCTACCACATCGAAGTCTCGATGGCGTATCCCGGCGCCACGCCGGAGGAGATCGAGGAGTCGATCGTCGTCAAGATCGAGGATCAGGTCAGCGGGCTCGATGACGTGAAGGCGGTCAAATCCGTAGCGGCTCCGGGCATAGCCTCCGTGCGGGTCCAGATGGATTCCCGTACGGACATGGACCGGGCATTGGACGATATAGAATCTGCAGTCAATCGTATCGAGTCCTTCCCGGCCGGTGCCGAACGTCCCCGGTTCCACGAGATGGACAACCGCTTCAGCATGATGCGGTTTATCGTCCACGGCGACATCTCCGAGCGCTCGCTGAAGGAACTTGCGCATCGGATCGAGGACGACCTTACCGCGCTACCCTCCGTCTCCCAGGTCGGGGTCAGCGGGGTCCGGAACTACGAGATTTCGATCGAGGTGCCGCTTCACCGGCTGAGTGCCCTGGGACTCACGCTTACCGACATTGCCGGCGCGATCCGCCGCAGTTCGCTCGACTTGTCGGCCGGCAGCATCGATACCCGGCAGTCCCAGGTTCGAGTGCGGACCCTCGGGCAGAACTACGACCAGCAGGACTTCGAGGAGATCGTCCTTCTCAGCGGCCCCGACGGCACGCTCGTGCGCCTCGGCGACATCGCCGACGTCCGCGACGGGTTCCAGGAGGCAGACCTGATCGTCCGTCATCGGGACCAGCCTGCCGCATTCGTCGAGGTCTATCGGGCCGGTGGCGAGCATGTGATGGATGTGGCCACAACGGTCCGCGAGCACCTGGCGAACGAGGTGATCCCGGGTTTGCCGGACGGCGTGGGGATCACCATGTGGAACGACGAATCCCAGGCCTACAAGGAACGCGCCGATCTTCTTCTGAAGAACGGAATCCTGGGCTTGTTGCTGGTCTTGATCGCACTCAGCCTGTTTCTCCAGGTTCGGCTTGCCGTATGGGTTGCCGTGGGCCTCGCCGTTTCGGGCATAGGCGCCCTCGCCGTCATGATGGCACTCGACGTGGCGATCAACACCATCAGCCTCTTCTCCTTTGTCCTCGCCATCGGGATCATCGTTGACGACGCCATTGTGGTGGCCGAGTGCATTCAAAACGAACGCAATCAGGGAACCCCCGGGGTCGCGGCCGCGATACGCGGCGTCCGGCGGATCAAGGTGCCGTTGACGTTCGCGGTCCTGACTTCGGCGGTGGCCTTCGTCCCGTTGCTGTTCATCCCGGGCGGCGTCGGTGATGTATGGCGGGCCCTGCCGATCATCATGATCGCCATGCTGCTGGTCTCGCTGGTGGAATCGCTGTTCGTTCTGCCCAACCACCTGTCGCACCTGCCCGGGCCGGAATGGGTGCCGGGCAATGCCTTCGACCGGTTCTTCTCGGGACTCCAGAGCCGTGTCGACGTCCAGTTGCAGCGGTTCGTGCAGGGACCCCTGGACCGGGCCCTGCGGTTTGCCACGGCCCGGCCCGGGGTGACGATGTCGGGGGCGGTTGGAATGCTCGTGCTGAGCATCTCCCTGTTACCTGCGGGCATCGTCCCCACCACGCTTGCCGACGACGTGGAGGGTGATCTGGTGACGGCCGTGTTGGAGATGCCCGATGGGACCACCGCTCCGAGAACGTACGAAGTGGCGCGGGAGCTGGAGGCTGCGGGCCACCGGGTCATCGAACGACTCTCTCGCAGCCGGCCTGAAGACGCGCCACCGCTGCTGTCGGGTGTCACGGTGACCGTGGGACTGGGATCGAGAATCGCGGGCGGACTCAACCCGCTTCCCACCCTCAATCCGCAGGCCAATATCGCCACCATCGAATTCAAACTCCTCGCTGCGCAGCAGAGGCGGATCTCCACCGGAGAAGTCGTGCAGGCGTGGCGGGAGGAGGTGGGAGTGCCGCCGTACGTGCGCGGCATCACCTTCAGCGGCGAGATCTTCACCCTGGGGAACCCGGTCGAGGCCGTACTGTCCCATCCGGACCCGGAGCTCCTCGGCCGGATCGCCGACTCGGTGGTCGACGGGCTCCGCGGCGTGGGAGGCGTCTACGACATACGGTCGGATCACGTCCCGGGCATCCCGGAAGTTCAGCTGGCGTTGCGGCCCGAAGCAAGGACCCTCGGTCTCACCGTGCAGGAGTTGGCCGGACAGGCGAGAGCCGCGTTCTTCGGCGCAGAGGCCGTCCGGGTGCAGCGTGGCCGGGAAGAGGTGCGAGCCTACGTTCGGCTGCCCGCGGAAGAGCGGAACTCGATTACCGATGTCGAAGGCTACCTGCTCCGTACGCCGGGCGGGGACAAGGTGCCGATCATCAGTGTAGCCTCGCTGGGCATGGGCGAGTCGCCGTCGGCGCTGCGGCGCAGGGACGGCCACCGCGTCGTCACCGTCACCGCCGACGTGGACGCCTCGGTGATCTCGGGCGACCAGGCCAACGAGATCCTGGCCGGTTCCATCCTCGCGGACCTGACCGCGGCGCACCCCGACCTGACATACACGTTCGGGGGCGAACAGCAGCAGCAACTGGAGTCCATCGACGCCCTGTACCGCGGGTTCGTGGTCGCCCTGATCCTGATCTTTGCGCTCCTCGCCATCCCCCTCCGTTCCTATACCAAGCCGTTCATCATCATGGCCGTGATCCCCTTCGGGTTCATCGGCGTGATCCTGGGCCACTGGATCCTGGGAGTCGCCCTGAGCGCCGTGTCCTTCATGGGGATCTTCGGTCTCAGCGGGGTGGTGGTGAACGATTCCCTGGTCATGATCGACTTCATCGATCAGAAACTCGGGGAAGGCGCCTCGCCGAGGACCGCGATCGTCGAGGGCGCCAAGGGGCGCTTTCGTCCGATCATGCTCACTTCCCTGACCACGTTCCTGGGCTTCACGCCGCTGATCCTGGAGCGCGCCATTCAGGCCCAGTTCCTGATACCGTTTGCCGCGTCTCTCGGTTGCGGCATTCTCTTCCTCACGGCCATACTCATGATGGTCGTTCCGGCGCTATGCACGTTGCATCCGCGCTTCGCGCCGACGCGGCGTCCTTCACTTGCGAGCGCCGGACAAGGCGCGTCGGCTGCCGCGGCAACGCGCTAACCGATGAACGCGCGCTAATGCGACTGAGAAGACTGTCGAAAGCGTTGAGAGACGCACACGCAGGATTGGGCGTCGCGCATCGAGTCCGTCGCTTCAACGGCTGGCTTGACCGCGCGGCACCGGAGACTCCGGGCGCGGGCGCCTACGACCACACGGAAACGGTAAGAGACTACTACGAGATTTGCAACGGCTTCATGGTGTTTGGCTGGGGCGAATCCCTGCACTTTGCGCCCCTCACGCCTAACGAAAGCCTCGAAGAGTCCAAGGTCCGGCATCAGCGGGCCATGATCTCCAAGCTGGAGCTGCAACAGGGCATGAAGGTGGTCGACGTGGGTTGCGGAGTCGGCGGCCCCATGCGCCGCGTCGTCCGTGAAGCAGATGTCAGAGTCGTGGGAATCAACATCAATGAGATCCAACTGGCGGAAGCGAAGAGGTTGAACGGCGAGGCGGAGCTGGAGCACATGACCGATTTCAGGAAGTGCAGCTTCGAGGACATGAGCGCCATCGAGGCCGACAGCTTCGACGGGGGTTACGCCATAGAGTCAACGTGCCATGCGCAGAACAAGCAACGCGCTTTCGCGGAGATATTCCGCGTGCTGAAGCCGGGCGCCCTGTTCTGGGGTCAGGAGATGTGCCTGACGGACAGGTTCGATCCGCGGGACGGCCGGCACCGAACGATCAAACGGAACCTCATGCGCGGTATTGCGCTCCACGACATCGCCACGTTCGGGGAAGTGAATCACGCTCTCGAGAGCGCGGGATTCCAAGTCATCGAGGGGAGCGATTGGGACGTACGGGAAGGACCCTCCACGCCCTGGTATCAGCCCATGGAGAGTCGCCACGGGACGTTGGGGAACGCGCTGCGCAGGCTTCCCTGGGGCCGCAAGGCGTTCATCGCGGGATCGAAGTTGGCCGAGGTACTGCGGCTCCTTCCGAACGGCTCGGCGGAGGTGGTCCGACTCCTTGATCGAACCGCGGAGGCTTACGTCGCGGGCGGCAAGACCGGCATCTTCACGCCGCTGTATTGTTTCCTGGCCCGCAAACCCCTTCGGGCCTGAGAATGAAGTCCCGGTAAGATGCACGCATGACTCCCACCCCCGCAACTTCCGCGAGCCAGGGGCTGACTCTCACGGACGAGTTGATTCTGATGCTCCTCAACGAGGAGAACGGCTACTTCCATCAGGTCCCCGGCTGGCACCTGCACTGCGCCGTTGCCGGCGCGGTCCTCGCCGAGCTCTCCCTGCAGTCGCGCATCGACACGGACCCGGAGGCTCTCTATCTCGTTGACGCGACGGAGACCGGGGACCCGGCTCTCGATCCGATTCTGGGTGAGTTGGCTCAGGCGCCGGAACAGCGGACGGCCCGCTACTGGATCGAACGGCTCGCGCCGCAGGCCGAGGCCATCATCGACCTCACCCTCGACCGCCTGGTGGAGCGGAACATCCTCCAGCACCACGACGGCGACTTCTGGACCCTTCCACGAACCGGCTGGCAGGCGGACGCGCACGGCCAATCCGAGGAGGGCACGGCGAGCCAGTTCATTCGGGACCGGATCGCCGACGTCATCTTCAACGACGAGATCCCCGATCCGCGAGACATCATCGTTCTCTGCATCGTTAACGCCTGCGACGTTCTGCGCTTCATCTTCCAGATCGACGAAGAGGTCGAGGAACGGATCGAGCTCGTCTGCAAGATGGACCTGATCGGGCGTTCCATTGCCGAGGCGGTCGCCCAGAACATCGCGGAGCCGATCCGCCGACACTCGGCTCTGACCAAGAAGATCCCGAGCATTCCATTCCGGAAGTTGCTGCGCAGCCCGTACGCCCGCGACGGCAACGTTCCCGCCCTCTTCGCCAGTCTTGCCCAGGAGTTCGGACCTGTCTTCGAGCTCCGCCCACCCATCGGCGAGCGCATGATCTGCCTGGCCGGAACCGAGGTGAATCAGTGGGTCAACAAGCGCGGGCGCACGTACCTGAGAACGAAGGACTACTTCAACGACTTCGAAAAGATCTACGGCGCGTCCGGCGTCCTGCCTTCCCTGGACGGCGCGGATCATTTCCGCCTCCGCAAGGCCATGTCGCCCGGATTCTCCCGCGGCAGGCTCGCCGGACAACTCGATCAACTCTACGGCTACATCCGAACGTATCTTGCGAACTGGGAGGTTGGTGATCTCATACCGGCCCGGTCGTGCCGTCTCCTGATCAACGCACACCTCTCCCCCCTCTTCGTCGGAGTGGATTCGCAGGACCTCATCGACGACCTCGTCTCCTACAAGGAGCGCGCCCTGGCCGTTCACATCATGCGTGCCCTCCCCAAGATGATGATGAAGACGCCCGGCATGAAGCGCAAGGCCAGGACCGTGGACAGGCTCCTGGAACGCATCCAGACTTCACACACTCCGGCCCAGCGGATCGACCAGCCACGCGACCTGGCGGACGACTGGCTCGGGCTCCACGCGAGCGACCCGCAATTCGTGCCGGAGACCATGCTGCGCTTCCAGCTCTCCGCTGCGCTGGTTGCCAGCGTCTACGTGGGCGACGCAATCAGCTTCGCGCTCTACGCCATGACGACGCAGCCGCACCTGCGGGAGCAGATCCGCGCCGAAGCTGACGCACTCTTCGAGAACGGCGATCCGGACGGTCAGGCGATCAACCCCTCCACGATCGACGTCACGCACCGTTTCCTCATGGAAACGCTCAGGATGTACCCGGTCGTCCCCATGGCGATCCGGAACGTGATGAACGCGTGCGTGATCGAGGGCTACGAGATCCCGGTCGGTTCAAGACTCTTCATCGCTTCGACCGCGCCGCACTACATGGAGGAGGCCTTCCCGGATCCTCACTCCTTCGACATCGACCGCTACCTGCCGGATCGGGCGGAGCACCGCAGCCCCGGTTACGCTCCCTACGGCCTGGGCACCCACAGGTGTCTCGGCTTTCGGCAGACGGAGCTGCAACTGGCGGTCAACGTCCTGATGATCGCCCGCCACTTCAGATTCGAAGTCGTTCCCAAGGACTACAAGCTGCGGTTCAGTCCCATCCCGAACATGAAGCCTCGCGCGAAGCTGAAGTTCCGAATCGTCGAGCAACTTCGGGAAGTACCCGCCTGACGCCCTCGTCTCGCCCGGCGGCAGCCGCGCGACGCATCGCCATCGTCGGCGGAGGCATGTCCGGCCTCGGCGCCGCCTGGGCTCTCAGCCAGAGTCCCGGCCGCTTCGACTTCGTCCTGTACGAGGCGCAGGACCGGCTCGGCGGCAACGCGGTGACCGCCGACATGCCGCAGGATGACGGCAGTTCCATCCCGTTCGATATCTCCGTCACGGCGTGCATCCCTTCGGTCTACGACCACGTCGTACTGCTTCTCGAGCAGTTCGGCATCGAACTGCTCGAGACACGCTTCAGCTACAGCGTCCGGTATGGCGACGGCGTCTATGCTCACGACTTCGATTCGGACATACGACGGGATCTTCAGGACGAAATTGAGAAGTTCCAGCGCGTCCTGAAGAGAATCAAGCGACTCGCCTTTCTGACCAGAGCCCGGTCGAGGGTGCTGAACGCCCTCAACCCTTACAACTACATCAGCATGGGCACGGTGCTGAACCTGTACGGCCTGTCCGGCGACTTCCGGTACAAGGTCCTGAAGCCGATGTTCGTCAACTTCCTGATGGCGACGAACGTCTTCGACATGCCGGCCGCCCTGTTCGCCCGCTATCTCGAGTTCTTCGACATCGAGCGCGCCACGCCCATGAGGACCTGGGACCAGGGGACCCGGCGGATTTACGAGGCGCTGTCGGCCGGTTTCCGGGACCGGGTCTGTCTCGGACGTCCGGTGCGCAAGGTGTACCGGCAGTCGAACGGCGTTGTGGTCGAGGACCAGGACGGCGTCCGGGAGACCTTCGACGACGTCATCTTCGCCTGCAACGCAAACCAGACGCTGATGATGCTCGACCGGCCCACGATGCTGGAGCGCTACCTCCTGTCGTCAGTTCGCTACGAGAGCGAGTTGCACAACCACACGATCGTCCACAGCGACTCCTCGGTTCTTCCCGACAACGAGGTCAGGCCGCTCGAGACGCGGAGCAACCACATCGAGCAGTACGGCGTCCGGCCGGACAACTACGAGATCACGTACATCATGCACAACCAGCAGCCGTGGGCTCACGGGTCGGACAAGCCCTGTCTGGTGACCTACAACCCGATCAGCAGGATCGACGAGAGCAAGATCGTCCACCGGCGGTGGTTCCAGCATGTCGTTCACGACGTGCGCCACATCGCTTTCCTCGTCCCGCTCTTCCAGTTCATTCAGGGCAGGAGACGAACGTGGCACTGCGGCGCGCACACCCTGGTCAACAGCCAGGAAACCTGCTTCGTGACCGGTCTGGCCGCCGCCAGGCAACTCGGCGCGGACTACCCGTTCGACGACCCGGGCGCCCGGCGGGCCTTCAACCATTACGGGCGCATTCTCCACGGCTGGAGGTTCCGCAAGGCGAGAGCCTGACTACGAGGGCGGTCTCGGCACCTCAGACGACGCTCAGGGCCGGCCTGCGCTGGGATTCGAGTTCCGGATAGAACTGCCGGGAGTACTGACGGTACTTGCCGACAGGGCCGTCGGCCTGGCTTAGCCGGGGCGGAGCCTGGTACCGCTTCCTCTCCCAGATCACGACGTCCTGCTGGACGAACCGCCTCTCCTCACGCAGGACGAGACGATTCATCAGCCGGTGGCGCAAGCCCACGGGAAGGAATCCGAAGCCCACGAAGAACCGTCCCGGCTTCCGGATCTCCCGTACCTGGCTGACCAGGGTCAGGTCCACGACCGTGCCGTCGACGGGCGTCGCGAGCACCCACAATCTCGACTTCATGCCGATCGTCTTCTCGTGGAACTCGACGAAGGAGTAACCCAGGCCATGGACGTGTGTCACCGCCGAGACTTGCGAGACCACGTCAACGAAGCCCGCGACTCTTCGCACCGCATTGAAGTCGAAGCAGCTCCTCAGGTACGCGCCCTGAACCAGGGTCGACCCGACCGGGCGCACATCGCTGTAGCCATGCGTGTAGCCCAGATGTTCGACGTCCACGCAGTTCTCCGTCGTTTCCTGGGGATGGCCCCGGAAGCGCAGGACGCAGGAACGCAGTTCGCTCCACTTCGGCCCGGCGAGCGGGTCCTCGGGCAGATGCCAGTGCGCGGGCCTGCCCGCGTATCCCCACCAGGCGAAGACCATGCCCAGGACCTCCCTGGTTGCGTAGACCTTCAGCTTGGCGGCGCTCGGCGCCGGAGCGTTCGGCGTGGCGACGCACCGGCCGGTCGAATCGAAGGTGAAGCCGTGGAATGGACAGACGAGACAACCGTCACGCACGACGCCGCCCACCGTCGGCCCCATGTGTGACCCCAGATGCGGGCAGAAGGCATCGGCCACGCAGATCCGGCCCTCGTCGTCGCACCAGGCGACGATCTCCTCCCCCAACCAGGTCTTCTCGATCAGCTTCTCGCGCTGAATCGACTCGCGGCTGGCTACGAGGTACCAGCCCTCGGGGAAAGGCGGCAGTTCATCGTTTGGAGTGAGCGGAGGTCGATCCGGCTTGGAGATCATGGGGCCAGCGTTCCTCTTCGGAATGACACGCACCGGCGGTCAGGGCGCCCAGGGTCGACCTCCCAGCCAACTCGCCCGCCTATAGGGTCAACTACTCTACCAAGACAGTGCCGGCTCTCTACTGACCAGCCGCGAGCGCCCGCTGCCTGTCGAGCGGCGACACGGTCAGCGTCCAGGTCAGCGGCACCGATGCAGGGTCGTAGCAAATCCTGTCGTCGCAGGCCTGGTAGTCGAGTCGACCGGTGAGCGTCAACGCGTCGATCTCGGCGAGTTTCGCCGAGGACTCGCGGTCGCCCTCGACCACGACTTCCTGCACCAGCCGGAACGGCTCCTGGTAAACGGGCACCCGCTCGTCGAGCGGCTGGAAGTAGTAGATCTCCGACCCTGGATAGTCGGTCGGCAGAAGCCGCAGGAAGCTCGGTACATCGAGCGTCAAGCCGATGACCCGGTACCCGGCATCGCCGGCCCCCGGCGCGTAGACATGCATGCCGGGCTTGGGCGTGATGTCGAGCGCCAGGTGGAAGCGGCTGCCGACCGTGATGGCGGGATCGCTCTGCGAGGCGCTGATCTCTAGATGGGCCGTCTCGCCGCTGGAGCCGGCGATGCCGGAGATCGGTGTGCCGAGCTTCAGCATGATGTTCGCGGCGGTGTTCCGCTCGCGGTAGAACTCTTCGAAGAAACGCGCCGTCACCCGCCCGTGCCGGTCGACGACGAACGTCCCGGGAAACGGCGTGCCGACGGCGATCGGCAGCGCGCCGAAGACCGCTACGTATCGCAGCACGTCGGCCTTCACCCC
This sequence comes from Holophagales bacterium, assembly GCA_009843505.1. Taxonomy (GTDB): domain Bacteria; phylum Acidobacteriota; class Thermoanaerobaculia; order Multivoradales; family Multivoraceae; genus Multivorans; species Multivorans azotirespirans. Next base: position 385,108 of record VYDI01000034.1, read on the forward strand.
CGGGTCTTCAGCATTCGGTCCGAGGCCTTCTTCCGCGACATGGTTATAGATGCCGAAAGCACGAATCGCCGCGGAATCGTCATCGGACAGCAGCGCCACGTCCGTGATGCCGTGGCGCTCCGCGAAGGCGGCCAGCACCTCCTCCGAGTCGTAGCTGATCGCGGCGGTGCCCAGCCCTTCCGCCTGCAACTCCTCGAACCGTTCCTGCAGCTCCACGAGCTGCGCCTTGCAGTACGGTCACCAGTCGGCGGATCGGTGGAAGAGGATCATGGCCCCCCGCTCACCCATGATCGAGTCGAGCGTCCGGATCCGTCCATGCTGGTCGGGGAGGGCGAAGTCGGGAACCCGTTCTCCCACTTGCGGTCCGAGTGTCGAGACGTCCACGGGCTTCCTCTCCTGAGCGTTCAGCGCGGCGGCCGCCGCCAGCGCGAGGCAGGCGGTGACGATTGGTGTGTACAGCGTGGATTTCACGCGGGGCACCCTAGCAGCCCGCTATCTGCCCGGCGGTGACCAGTTCGGATGCGGCGCGTGGGCCTCTTCCATGATCCCCTCGATCTCCTCGACCACCTCCGGGTGGTTCCGGGCCACGTCGTACCGTTCGCCCTCGTCCCGCAGGACGTCGTAGAGCTCCAGGCGGCCGGTCAGCATCGGCTTGCGGACGCCCTTCCACTGCCTTAGCCGAACCGCCTGCGCCGATCCCGCTTCGTAGAACTCCCAGTAGAGGTAGTCGTGCGTCCTCTGCTCGCCGGGGCGTCCCCGCAACGTCGGTGCGAGGCTGATCGAGTCCGTGCCCGGAGGCGCCTCGACATCCACGAGTTCAGCAACGGTCGCCATCAGGTCGCCGAAGTAGCCGATGTGGTCCGATGTCTGACCCGGCGCAATCGTTCCCGGCCACCAGGCCAGGCACGGAACCCGGATGCCGCCGTCGTACAGGTCCCGCTTGATGCCGCGCAGGTTGCCGGAGGGGTTGAACCGGAGCAGGTCGTGGTTCGACTCGTTGTGCGGTCCGTTGTCCGACGAGAACATGACGAGCGTCCTGTCGTCGATCCCAAGTTCCGCGAGCCGCCTGAGCAACGTGCCCACATCCCGGTCCATGCGGGTGATCATGGCCGCCTGGCCCTTGTCGGGGTTCGGCCAATCCTCCGCCTCGTAGACGCCGTACTCCGGCACCTCCGCACCGTCGCCGACGGCCCGTGTGGCTTCGTTGTTGGCGTGTGGAATCGTCAGCGCGAGGTAGAGGAAGAAGGGTGCCTCCTTCTGCTCCTCCAGCCATGCCAGCGCCTCGCGCATGATCAGGTCGTGGGAGTACTCCTTGCGCTCCGTCGCCCAACCGCCCTCGAAACCGCCATACGGACGCGGCGTCCTCTCGACCTTGTTCCGGAGCGAGACCTTCTCCAGACCCCGCCACAGGAACTCGGGATAGTAGTTGTGGGCATGAACCTGATTGAGGTAGCCATAGAACGCGTCGAACCCCTGGCTGAGGGGATGGCCTTCCATGCCGACCTCGCCGAGGCCCCACTTGCCGAACAGGCCGGTCGCGTAGCCGGCCGACTTCAGCACCTCCGCGACGGTGACGTCCTCTTCGCGCAGCGACTGGGCGGTTCCCCTGGCGTTGCCGCGGACATGGGTGCGTCCCGTGTGCTGCCCGGTCATCAGGACGCTGCGGGACGGAGCGCACACTGTCGCTCCCGCGTAGAAGTGCGTGAAACGGATCCCTTCGGCGGCCATGCGGTCCAGGCTGGGCGTCCGGATCACCCGCTGGCCGTAGGACCCGAGGTCTCCATAGCCGAGGTCGTCCGCCAGGATGAAGATCACGTTCGGCCGGTCCGTGCCCGCAGCAGCGCCCGCCGTCCCGACGAGCAGAATCGTCAGGCCGACGAGAACCGTTCTCTTCGGGCTCCGCCACATAGAGCGACCTCAATCTGCTCGCAGGTGCGTCGTCGTCATGTCAATCAGCAGTCGGTCTGTTGGACCCGTTACGAGGGTCCGCACAACAATGAGCTTCCTTCCACGCCTGATTGCCGTCGACCGGGCGGTCAGCTTGCCGTCGCGCTCATTGCCGAGCAAGACTGTGTGCAGGTCCACGGCCAAGGGGAAGCCTTCACCGTTTTCCCGCACACTGTCCGGATCGCCGACCGCACAAAGCGTCGCTGCGATATCGGCTAACCAGATCAATGCTCCGGCGTGGACCGTTCCGAACGCGTTCCTTGCCGCATCGGTGACAGTCATTGTTGCCACCACCAAGTCCGGTTCTCGGGACTCGATAGTGAGTGCGAGCCCGCCTGACCAGCGGTCTTCGGCAAGACGTTCATTGACGTTCACGAGCTTCTCCTCCTAGCCTGGGAGTTCTCGGACTCTAAGACTCTGCGGGCTCTATCGAAACGGGGCGCTGGTGTCGTGATCAAACCCGGACGGAGGCCAGAACTTCGACGAGTGCATCGATATCGCGTTCGCTCGTTCGCCCGTTGGTTATGCAGGCTCGCAGCACCGGCTTGCCTTCAAAGATTGCAGTTGACACCCAGAACCGGCCGTCGCTGCGAACGGCATCGACGTAGTTTCGAACGGCTTCATGGCCTTCGGGTGGCACGAGGCATGCAACGGCCATGGGAGAGTGGTTCACGAGCGACCAACCTTCGTGCTGCAACAGCCATGCGAGTCTGTCCGCCAATCGAATGGCGCGCTCTACATGGTCCGCGTATCCCATCCATCCTGCTGTTCCGAGTGCAAGAAACATCCGCAGTCCGACGAACCGTCGCGACCACTGGTTGGAATTGACATAGAAGTCCTTGGCCGTGTCGCTCCTGGGCATGTAGCTCGCATCTATGCGGAAGACCTGAGCGGCGAGATCCGGTCTGGAGGTCAGGAACATGCCCGCCCCCATGGTCGTTGCGAACCACTTGTGGGCGTCAATCGTGATCGAGTCCGCTTGTTCGATGCCCCTGAGAGCGGCAGTATCTCTGGCGATCAGCGCACCACCCCATGCCGCGTCGACGTGGAACCACATGCCGTGCTTTCTGGCTATTTCGCCGCACTGGGTCAACGGATCGACCATCCCCGCGTTGGTCGTGCCAGCCGTCGCCGCTATCATGACAGGCATGTTGCCACTGCGGACGTCAGTTTCGATCGTTTCGGTCAACGCCTCGGGGTCCATGCGTCCGCGCCCATCGGTCTGAATCAGCCGGACCGCGTTGCGCCCGACGCCCGCGGCGTGAGCGATCTTCAGCCATGCCAAATGGCTCTCCTCCGACACAAAAATGCACGGCGGATGGGCGAATGCACACAAGCCATCATCACCGTACGCCGGGGATCCTGCTTGCAGAGCGCAGAGCATTCCCGTGAAGTTCGCTTCCGATCCACCGCTTGTGAAGTGTCCGCCCGAGCCATCCGGCATGCCGGCCCTGCGTGCTACTTCCCGGATCACGTGCAGTTCGATCTCGACCGCCGCCGGCGCATGCGAATGGACGCAGATCTGGGGGTTGAATACAGAGACAATGCGGTCGGCGCACTCGGCGGCAAACGTCGGCGCAGGGTTGAACAAGCCAAGATAGCCCGGATGCGTCACGTGTACCGTGCCGGTTTCGAGCCCCTCGATCACCCATTCCACTAGTCCCGCCAGCTCCTTGGGCTGGTCGAATTCCATGCTTCGCAGTTCCCGGAGCCACACGCCGGACGGGCCGCCGGGAACTACGTCGCGCGACGGCATGAGACGTCGCGCCGCGCCAAGGCGCTCGGTGAGCCTGTGGTCTGCTGCCGTCAGGGAATCATGGTCGGGAAACAGCGAACCGTTCGGATTGGTGTTCATTTTGGTCATCGGAAAGAATGCTCGAGGCGTCGCTCTTTGTCAGGCCACCGCCGGTTCATTCAACTACAGCGCGGGAGGCCTCACGGGCTAGGAGGGTCTGCTTCCGCTCCACTCCCCAGCGGTAGCCACCGACCGCGCCGTCGCTGCGAACCACCCGGTGGCAGGGAATCGCTATGGCGAGCGGGTTGGCGGCGCATGCGCTCGCTACTGCCCGGGAAGCTCTCGGCGATCCGACCGCGGCGGCGAGCCCGCTGTAGCTCGCGGTCTCGCCGGCCGGGATCTCCCGGAGCGCCTGCCAGACTCGCTGCTGGAAGGCCGTGCCGCGGATGTCGAGCGGCAGGTCGTGGCCGAGGGCCGGTGCTTCGACCAGGCCGACGACCCGCGCCACCAACGACTCGAACTCCGGCTCGCCACCGGCAAGTTCCGCCTTCGGGAAACGGTCCTCCAGCTCCCGCACCAGCCTGTCAGGCTCGTCGCCGAGCAGGATGCTGCAGATTCCCTTCTCCGTCGCCGCCACGAGAATCGAGCCCAGGGAGCACTCGCCCACCGCGAACCGGATCGTCTCTCCGCCGCCGCCGCGCCGGAACGTCGAGGGCGCCATGCCGAGCATCTCGGACGACGCCGCGTAGAACCGGCCGCTCGAGTTGAAGCCGGCGTCGTAGATCGCGTCAGTCACGGTTCGGGAGGTCTGGAGCGCCTCGCGAACCCGATCCCCCCGATGACCGGCGATGTATGCCCGCGGCGTGACGCCCGTGACTCTCTTGAAGACCCGGTGGAAGTGGAACCGGCTCATGCCGGCCCCCTGGGCCAGCGCGTCGAGGTCCGGGGGCTCCACCGCCGCCTCGATCGCGCGGCAGGCCGCTGCCACGACCTCCGCATGCCGTTCAGCGAGAGGCCGTTCGTTCGGCCGGGAACGGCGGCCGCCCGTCATCGGGGTTCGGTTCTCTACAGATTCGGCCATACGCATCCTCCCTCCGGTACTCCGTCACCGAGTAGCGACCGCAGCTACGTGCCGCGCAGAGAATCCTCGTATGACCGGCGCAGCATTGCACCTCGATTCTTGCTCTTGACTCGAATTCCCTCGCTAGCGGACGCGGCGGTACGTTTCGTCAAGCGGCGGAAGGTACACCGGCGGGCTGCCGTAGAAGTGCCCGCGCAGGAACCGCACCGACGTGTCGAGCGTGAGGTTGCGCCGGCGTTCCAGCGCTTCGACGCATGCCTCGTAGTCCGGGCCGTTGCCGCCCAGACGCGTCATGACGGCGGGTCTCGTCGCCCGCCAGTGCTCGTAGCTGGCGTAGCGCGCCATCATGTAGACCTCGTCGAAGTCGGGGCTCTCCGTTGCACCGACTTCGGTTCCACTGCGATCGAGCCCCTCCGGCGTCGGATAGACCCGGCGCCATTGCCCCACGATCCGCGCACCGTTCTTCTCGAAGTACGGCCAGATGCCTTCCCGGCTCAGCCGACTGAACTCCTCGAAGGTCCCCTTGCGGATGCGGAAGTAGCGCAGCGTGATGATCTCCTCGCCCCGCCGGGCTCGGGCGCTCCTCACCGGGAGTTCGGCGCGGGCATCCGGCTCACCTTCGGGCTCGGCAATCTCGTACTCCTCGTCGAGACCGGGCATGTAGTACGGCCCGCCGGGCGCCATGTCCCCGACGAGGTAGATCGGACCGTCCGACCCCAGCTCCAACTGGCGTCTGGCGGCAAGCGCCTCGCGGAAGGCCTGCCAGTCCTCGCCGTTACCGCCCAGCCGATCAGACGCGCGGGTGGCGGCCCAGTGGTTGTAGCTGCGATAGCGGGCAAGGCGGTAGCCCTCGTCGAAGTCGGCGCTGCCGCCGCCATCCGGGTGAACCACCTGCCACTGTCCGACGATCCGACTGCCGATCTTCTCGAAGAGCGGCCAGACACCGTCGCGGCTCAACTCGAAGAAGCGCTCGTGGGCGCCTTTCTGGAGCTTCTGGTGGCGGAGGACCAGGAACTCCTCACCAGCCCGGGCGATGTCGTTGCGAACGGGTCGCGGAGGTTCCTGGGCCGGGAGGATCGACGCGGCGGTCAGGACCGCAGCGGAGGCAAGCGAGAACGCCATCAGTCGCTTTGTGGTCGCCGCTTCGCGGCGCGCATTCCCCAGAAGCCGGCGAGAACCCGGGTGGCGCGATCCCGCGCCACCCGCGTCACAGTCCCTGAGCCCGTCATCGGGCGCAGGGATGACACGCCGGCGCACCCAGTGGGTAGCTAGTTGCATCTGAGACCGCTCAGTTCGCCGGAGGCTTCTTCGTATCGTCTTTCCTGGCTTCCGGCTCCGGCGGTTTCGGCGCCGGCTTGGCGTAGATGTCGACGGCTTTGGCGTCCTCTTCCTCTTCGGTCGGCGGCCGCACCCCTTCGCCAAGCATGATCGTCTCGATGGCAGCGACGGTAACCGGTGACGGCTTGAAGTTGCCAAAGCGATAGCCGCGCGCGATCGTCAGCGGGGTCCAGCCGTACTTGTTGTGCTGGTTCCACACTTCGATGTCGGCGCCGCTATCGGCCAGAAGATGAACGACCCGCGGCAGGTTCTTGTAGGCGGCGCCGTGCATCGGGGTTTCGCCGTTGTCATTGATCGCGTTGATGTCGGCACCGAGATCAAGTGCGAGCTGCACGGCCTCGAGCACCTCTTCCTCGGTGCCGGCGTCCTCGCCGGGCGACCGGGTGCCGAGACCGGCAGCGGCCATCAACGCCGTCGAGCCGTCGTCGGTTCGTGTCAGCGGATCGGCGCCGAGGTCGACAAACGTTCGCATCAGGTCGGCGTCAGCGACCAGCGCCGCGAGCACGAACGGTGTCGCCCCCAGTTCGTTGTAGCTCGTGTTGTTCAGGCGAGCCCTCACCCTCATCCGGGCCTCGAGATCAGCGCCGTGTCCGACCATGTCGCGAACGAAGTCCAGGCCGTCCATGGATCCCGAACCGTCCGGCCGCGGGTTGTTGTCGCCGGCGCCCGGTTTGCGCACCCGAGCCAGCATGTGGAGCGCCGTGTACCCGGAGTGGGCCGCGTTCGGGTCGGCGCCAGCGTCGAGAAGCCGTGCGGCCAGCTCGAAGTGGCCGTTGGTCACCGCGACCAGAAGCGGCGTCGATCCGGGGCGAACGGAGCGGCCGCCCGGCAGCGGACGGTCCCGCTTCACCGCCTTGCCCGGCGTCGGCGCGTTCACGTCGACGCCCGCCCGGAGCAGCGCCTCCATCACGCCGATTCGTCCTTCGCGCACCGCGAACAGGAGCGGCGTGAAGCCCGAGTCGAGCGTTGCGTTGGGATCGGCGCCTACCTCGAGCAGCAGCTCGACGACTTCCAGGTTGCCCTCGGCGGCCGCCCACATGAGCGCCGTCTGACCGCGATTGGGTTCGCGGTAGTGGACGTCGGCGCCGGCCTCATACAGCGCCTCGACGACATCGATCCGGCCGGTCCGCGCCGCGGTCATGAACACCGTCTCGCCGCCAGCCAGCACCGCGTTGGGATCGGCTCCCGCGGCCAGGAGCGCCTCGACAATCTCGAAGTTGCCGTTGGCGCACGCCAGGGACAGCGGGATGACGCCGTACCGGTTCGCGGCGGAGGCGTCGGCGCCGGCGTCGAGCAGGTGGCGGACGAGGTCGCCGCGATCGTGGTAGACCGCCCAGTGAAGGGCGGTCATGCCGTCGACCTGGGCTGCGTTGATGGCGTCGGAAGCCGGGGACGCCGCGAGGAGACGCTCGATGGTGGCGGTGTCGAGATGCTCGGCGGCGTCGGCGAGCGGGGCGTTGGTGGCGGCGGTTGGGGCGGCCAGGCCGAGGACCAGCGCGACGATCCAGAGCGGATTCCGGCCTGCCGGCCGGATGCCGGCGGGGACGCCGGCGCACCCAGTGGCAGACCCGTGTGCCTCTCGGAGGATGCCGCACCCAGTGGCAGACCGCGGTTTCTCTCTGTTCAAACCCACCTCCGTCTCAGCCCGCCAGGTGAACCGGCTCGGCCAACGTGTCGATCCGGCCGGTGCTGTCCGCGAAGGAGTCGAGCCGCACGCCGACACTGTCCAGCAGCGTCAGGTGCAGGTTGGCCATCGGCGCCGGCTGGTCGTAGACGATGTGCTGACCGCCGCGGACGGTGCCTCCCCCGCCGCCGGCGACGACGATCGGCAGGTTCACGTGGTCGTGGACGTTCGGGTTGCCCATGCCGCTGCCGTAGAGGTAGAGCGAGTTGTCGAGCAGGTTGCCGTCGCCCTCCGGCACCGCCGCGAGCTTCTCCAGGAAGTAGGAGAACAACGAGACGTGGAACTGGTTGATCTTCGCCAGCTTCGCCACCTTCTCCGGATCGTTGCCGTGGTGGGAGGTCGGATGGTGCGGATCCGGGACGCCGATCTCGGGGTAGGTCCGGTTGCTCGACTCACGGGCGAGCTGGAAGGTGATGACCCGGGTCACGTCGGCCTGCAGCGCCAGAACCTGGAGATCGAACATCAGCCGGGCGTGGTCGGCGTACGCGGCGGGCACGCCGGCAGGGCGGTCGACGTCTGGCAGAGCGCCTTCGTCGGACTGGGCTTCCGCCTTCTGGATGCGTCGCTCGACTTCGCGCACCGAGTCGAGGTACTCGCTGACTTTGACCCGGTCGCCGGGGCCCAGCATGCCCTGGAGCCGGGTGATGTCCTCGTGCACCCAGTCGAGCAGGCTGGCCTTGCGCTTCAGCCCCTCGCGCCGCTCGTCCGCCGTGCCGCCCTCGCCGAACAGCCGCTCGAACACGATCCGCGGATGGGCCTCGGCGGGAAGCGGCGTCGTCGGCGACGACCAGGAGAGGTTGTTCTGGTACACGCAGGCGTAGCCGTTGTCGCACTGGCCGACCATGTCCATCAGGTCCATCGCCAGTTCGAGTGACGGCAACTGGGTCTCCTGGCCCATCTGCTGAGCGGCGATCTGATCGACCGTCGTGCCGAGGTAGTAGTCCGTGCTCTCGGTCCACTTCGCCTTCGCCGCGGAGAGAAACGCCGCGTTCGAGGTCGCGTGGGTCCCGGGATAGGCGTTCTTCAGTTCCAGGTTGCTGATCACCGAGATCTGCTTCCTGAAGCCCTCCAGCGGACTCAGCGACGGCGACAGTTCACCGAGGGCCCCGCTGCCGCCGGCCGGACGCCAGCGGGTGATGTCGGAACCCATCGGGATGTAGACGAAGCCCAGCCGTCGTACCGGTTTGGCCGCCGTCTTCGCCCAGGCGGTCATCGACGGCACCATCGCGTCGAGCAGGGGCAGCGCGATCGCCGCGCCCATGCCGCGCAGGAAGGTCCGGCGCGGGAGCGCCTTCTTGGTCAGGATCATGACGATGCTCTCCTCATCACAAGGGGCTTCCCGGCACGGGGGAGGCCCTTCTCTTCAAGAAGGGATCGCTGGCAACGACCGCCTGAATCAGGGACGACAGGCGGTAGTCGTCGGCCTCCGCGCGGCGCAGGATCGCGCGCACCGCGGGGGCGTCGGTCGCGGTCACGCCGCGACCGGTGCCGAACACCAGGAGCTTCTCGGTCAGGGTGGTCAAGAACAGCTCGGGCCGCGCCAGCATCGCCGACTCGAGTTCCACAACACCGCCCAGGGCGGTACCGTCCCACAGCTCGCCGGAAGCGTCGATCGGGAAGCCCGCGTCGACCGTCCGCCAGCGGCCGATCGCGTCGTAGTTCTCGAGCGCGAAGCCGACGGGGTCCATCAGACGGTGGCACCCCGAACACGCCGGGTTGTCGCGATGGGCCGACAGGCGCTCACGCATCGGCAGCTCCTTGGCGATGATCTTCGCTTCGGGCAGGTCCGGCACATCGGGCGGAGGCGGAGGCGGCGGCACGCCGAGCAGGTTGCCCAGCACCCAGTTGCCGCGCACCACCGGTGAGGTGCGGTTGGCGAAGGAGGTCACGGTCAGGATGCTGCCGTGGCGCAGCAACCCGCCGCGCACGCTGTCGTCGTCGAGTTCCACTCGCCGGAAACGGCTGCCGTACACATGTGGAATGCCGTAGTGCTTGGCCAGCCGCTCGTTGAGGAACGTGTAGTCCGCCTGCACGAGATCGAGGGCGCTGCGGTCCTCCCGCAGAACGCTGCCGACGAACAGTTCCGTCTCGCGGCGCATGGCCTGGCGCAGATTGTCGTCGAAGTCCGGGAACAGGCGCTTGTCGGGGGTGACTCCGTTCAGATTGCGTAGATGGAGCCACTGGGCGGCGAAGTTGGTGACCAGGTTCTCGGCCCGCTGGTCCGCGAGCATGCGTTCGACCTGCTGCTCGAGCACACCCGGCTCGCTCAGTCGGCCGGCCGACGCGAGCTCCAGGAGTTCGTCGTCGGGGATGCTGCTCCACAGGAAGAACGCGAGCCGCGACGCGAGCTCCACGTCGCTCACGCGGTACGGCGCCCCGGGCTCCACGCCGGCCGGATCCCGTTCGATGCGGAACAGGAACTCCGGGCTGACCAGAACCGCCGCCAGACCCATTTCGATGCCCGCTTCGAACCCGTGCTCGACCTTCGCCTGCTCGTAGAGCGCGAACGGTCCGCTCACGTCCTCGCCGGTCACCGGCCGGCGGTACGCGCGGCGCATCACGTTGGTCAGGATCTTCTTCGCACAGCCGTCCTCCGCCGCCGCCGTCTCAGGCTGGCAGACGAAGATCCACTGGCGGCTCGGCGTATCGCCGGCGCCGAGCGGCAGGTACGGCCCGACGATCGAGACCGAGAAGATCGCCGGCTGCACCCGCGGATGGCGGTAGTAGTTGAAATGCGACTCGTAAGGCTGCCGCGCCGTCTCGAGCAGCACCCAGGGCCGGGCCGGGAAGGTGACGCCCACGTCGTGCGGTCCCGCGGTGACGGGCACTCGCACGACCAGGTGATCGTCGACGTCGTCCTGCGACGGCTGGTAGTTCAGCGCCACGTCGCTCATCAGGTCCGGCGGCTGAACCGTGAACGACTGGATGTGCTCCCTGTCGATAAGGAGTTCCAGCTCGTGCGGCTCGCGCAGACCCTCGACGTGCTCGTTGCGGTCGCGGGCGAGACGGATCGAGAACTCGTAGACACCGTCCGCCGGGAAGTTCCAGGTCGCGAGCAGGCCTCCCCGGGTACCGAGCGGCAGACCCTCGACGTGCTTCTCCTGGGTCAGATCGGGATCCGTCCGGAACGTGATGCCGACCGGCTCGGCGTACGACCGGCCGACCGCCAGCCGGCTGATCTTCTCCGCCGCCCCGACGTACCTCTCCAGCAAGGTCGGCGAGAGGTCGCCGACCGTCACGTTGTCGAACCCGAAGCTCGCGGAGTCCGCCGGCAACAACGAGGCGACGTCGACCTCCAGCGCGAGCAGATCGCGCACCGCGTTGTGGTACTCGGTACGGTTCAGCCGGCGGAAGGTCTCCGTGCGGCCCGGGTCGGGCTGTTCCGCCGCAATGCGATCCAGCTCGCCCTCGAGCGAGGACAGCGCCTCCCGGTACGCGCTCTCGTCCGGACGACGGCGGCCCGGCGGCGGCATCTGCCGCGCGCGCAGCTTGCGGGCCACCTTCTCCCAGGTCGCTCGGTCAAGTCCTGTGTGCTGCTCGACGAGTGCATCCAGTTCGAGCCCGGCCGTCTTCAGCCGGGCGTTGTGGCAACCCAGGCAGTGGCGCGAGATCAGCGCGCGGTGCGGAGCGTCGGCGTCGAAGGCCGGAGCCGCCACCGTCGTCGCTGGCGGCCCGGTCGCCGCGCTTCCAACGGCCACAAGGACCCAGCACACACACACCGAGGCCACCCGTGTCGCCCGCTGGCGACGTCTGAGGCTCAGTGGTGGCTGATCCATCTCCAACTCCCGGGCTGAAGATCAAACTTGCTGCGACGTGACGCGCGCCAGTGTAACAGCGTTGGTGGAAGCTCCGCGCCTCGGCCTGGCCATAGGATGCTCACCGGAGAGTGGATCGTGAAGCCGCATCGAATCGTCCGATCAGCGTCCGCCGTCGCAGCGATCCTCGCCCTGACCGCCACTACCCAGGTTCCGGCGCAGAGCAGCTACGAGCACCTGCTGACGGGGTGGCGCAGCCAGCGCGTGGCGACCCTCAAGGGCCCCGACGGCTGGCTGAACCTGGCGGGCCTCTACTGGCTCGAAGAGGGTCCCAACAGCTTCGGCGCCTCAACCGACAACGACCTCGTAGCGCCCGAAGGCCTGGCGCCGCCGAAGCTCGGCGAGTTCCTGGTCGAACACGGCACGGTAACCTTCAAGACCGAACCGGGAGCAGACGTCTTCCTCGGTGAATCACCCGTCACCGAGATCCTCCTCGCCGACGATCAGGAGAAGGAGGTCACCCTCCTCACGTCCGGCTCCCTGGCCTGGACCGTGATCCGGCGCATGGACCGGCTGGGGGTCCGTCTACGTGACTACGACCATCCCGCCGTGGCGACCTTCGCCGGCATCGAGTCCTACGCCGCCAACCCGAGCTGGCGCCTCGAGGCCCGTTTCGAGCCCTACCCGGAACCGCGGACGATCCGGGTGCCGACCGTCGTCGAAGGTCTCGGCTGGGAACCGACCGTCCCCGGCACCCTGGAGTTCGAGGCCCAGGGACAATCGTTGTCGCTGGAGGCCTACCGATCCGACGACGGGTTCATGATCGTCTTCGCCGATGCAACGACCGGCGACACGACCTACCCCGCCGGCCGCTACCTGGCCGCCGATCTTCCCGGCCCCGACGGCACGACGGTCCTCGACTTCAACAAGGCCTACAACCCACCCTGTGTCTTCACCGAGTTCGCTACTTGCCCTCTGGCCACGTCCCGCAATCGGCTCCCTGTCTCCGTCGAGGCAGGAGAGAAGTTCACGCCCAAGCCCTAGCTCGAAGCGGCTACGACGTCCAGCCTGGGTCGGGTCCGCAGGGGAGGGTCCCAGGGAGGCTGTCGGCAAGCGACGGCCGGCGCCACCTCAGCGTCCGACGACCAACCGGAGCGCAGCCGACCGCAGCGAGCGCCAACCTTCCCTCTACTCAGGGAGCGCGAGCGTCCCCTGGGACCCTCCCCTGCGGATACGGCCCAGGCGGGTGTAGCGGATCCGCTACTGCGGCGCCGCTACGCCGCCGGCCGGCTGCGGACGAGCCGCCCCGGCAGGGCGCCCGTGACCTCGTCGTTCTCGAGCACGACTTCGCCGGCACAGATCGTGGCGTCGTAGCCCCGCGGGCGTTGCATGTAGCGCTTCGCGTTCTCGGGCAGGTCGTAGACGAGGTACGGGGCCTCGGACGACAGGCGGTCGAAGTCGATCACGCTGACGTCGGCGCGCTTGCCCGGCTCCAGAACGCCCCGGTCGGACAGGCCGTACAGGGTCGCGTTGGCGCCGGTCTGCTTGTGGACGATCGTCTCCAGCTCGATCCGGTCGCCGCGACTACGGTCGCGGCCCCAGAACGAGAGATTCCAGGTCGGCATGTGCGCGTCGCTGACGGCGCCGACATGGGCTCCAGCGTCGCTCAACCCGTTGCAGGTCAGCGGATGACGCATCAGACCCGCCATGTAGTCGAAGTTCCGCTTCGAGTAGCCGTCCAGGTAGAAGAGCAGCAGCGTGCTGCCGTCGCCTTCGGTCAGAAGGTCGTAGAACGCCTCCGAACCCGTGAGGCCCTTACGCCTGGCATGGGCCTCGACGCTCGCCTCCTGATCCGGCTCATAGTTCGGTGGATCGCCGAGCACGTAGACCGCCTCCGGCTGGGAGTGCATCAACTCCAGCAGTCCCGGCAGCAGGCTGCCCGGCGTCGCGTCGACCAGGAACGGGTGATCCACGTCCTCCGGGCTGTTGCGTCGGGCGTCGTTCGTCATGTCCCAGTCGCTCGCGAGGACCTTCGCCCGCACTTCCGGGTCGCGCATCCGCTCGAGCCGCTCCGGCATCGGCAGGTGGCCGACCAGTTCGCGGTAGGCGTAGTTCAGGACGTACGGGTGCAGCGACCCCTCCAGGTTCATCAGCACCGTCGTTCCGCGGCCGCGGATCTGCGGAAACACCCGGATCCCCTTGTAGCGACGCGCCTCGAGCGCGGTCAGCCCCTCTTGCGCCGCCTCGCCCGAGAGATAGGTCACCGTGATCCCGTCCTTGCGGCCAAGGCCAAGCAACCACTCGCGCTCGAACGGCCCGACGAACTGGAACACGCCGCCGCCCGCCTCGCTCATGCCGTTGGCGATCGCCTCGAGCTCCGGATAGCGAGCGAACGTTCCCGGAACCATCTCCCCTTCCTTCGTGCGGTGCGCCAGGAGCCGGTTCGAGGAGACCCCGAAGGCGCCCGCACGGATGCTCTCGCGCACCAGACGCTCCATCTCGGCCAGTTCTTCCTCCGTCGGCTGGATGTCCTCGGCGCCCCGCTCCCCCATGACGTAAGTGCGGAGCGCGCAATGGGGCACCTGCGTGATCACGTCCATGATCCGCGGCTTGTCGTCGATCGCGTCGAGGTACTCGGGGAAGGTCTCCCACTTCCACTCCATTCCCGCCGACATCGCGATCGCCGGAATGTCCTCGACCGCGTCCATCAGGTCGAGCAGCCAGTCGCGATCCTTCGGCTTCACCGGCGCGAAGCCGACGCCGCAGTTGCCCATGACGATCGTCGTCACGCCGTTCCAGCAGGAAGGCGTCAGGTAGGGGTCCCAGGACACCTGGGCGTCGAAGTGGGTGTGGATGTCGATCCAGCCCGGGACGACCAGCTTGCCTTCGGCGTCGATCTCCCGGCGCGCGTTTCCCACGCCACCGTTGACACTGGTGATCGTCGCACCGTCGATGGCGATGTCGCCCTGGAACTCCGGGGCGCCGGTGCCGTCGATGATGCGGCCATTGCGAATCGCGATGTCGTGCATGGTCAGTCCTCTAGTCAGGGTCTCAGTTCTAGGACTCGGCAGCCCGCTCGCCGGCGACGATATCCGCCATCCCGTCCCACTCGCTCCAGTGGTCGCAGAGCGCGTCGATCGCCACCTGCCACGGGTCGTACCCTTCCGGATAGTCGAGGAAGTTCCCCTTCCAGCCGCGGTCCGGATGATCGCTGTCGCCAAGCACTCGGGCCCCGCCTGGGCGCTCCCGCCGCAGCCGAAAGTAGACGTTCATCCGCGGCTCGGAGCCCTCGTAGTTCCGGGTACCACAGTGGGGTATCGCGTGGACGGTGAGGACGGCGTCGCCCTCGTCGAGCAGAACCGGTGTCGGCTGCGGCCACATCGCCCCGTCCGGCGTGTACTCGGCGCCCTCTCTGTACTGGTCGCGCACCGCCTGGGGCAGGTAGTTCATGCCCACTCCGTCCTCGCCCATCGGCACGAGGCGCGGCCAACCCGGACCTTCCGGGCCGATCGGGCCGCCCTGCTCCCGTTGCCAGCGGAGGAACGCCTCGACCGCATGGTGGGCGCCGCGGAGCACCGCGAGGTTGCCCCGCCCGAACTCGGTCTGGTCGTTGAGCGCGACTCCGACGAAGGCCGTGAAGCTACCGATCGACAGGCGACAGTCGGGATCCTGGAACAGCGGCGTCATGTTCCGGCCGATGACCGTCGCGTCACCGGCCCCGAAGTGCTCCGTGCGCGGCGCGCTCCAGTCGTCGACCTCGCCTTGCGACTTCGGGATCGCGCCGGTCCAAAGCCCGTCGAGATGGGGGAAGAAGCCGTAGTTCGGAAGCTGGTTGTCCGGCAGGCCGTGGTGGCCGATCTCGGGCGACGGATCGCTCGGATACAGCACCATCGGCATCGCCCGCTGCGGCGGGTCGTACGGCCCCATCGTGTTGCGCAGGATCTCGCCCAGGCAGGACTCGTTGACGAGAGCCGGAAACTCCGGCGACCCGGACAGCTCGCCGTAGTAGTCGAACAACCGGCCGGGACGCCCCGCGATGACGTTGATCCGCCGCTTCGCCCGGTAGGTCAACTCCGGCTCCACCGCGTTCTTCAGCACGATGAAGCCGTCCCGGTAGAACCGCCGTTTCTGCTCCGCTGAGAGTTCAGGGGGATGGAGTGCGGGCGCAGCGTTGCTCATCGGTTGCCTCCGGGCAGCCGTTGCTGGACGTATCAACTTCGGCTCGAAAGGCCAGCGATGTTACCGGCACCGGACTGACGCGCCATCCAAGCGGCCGTCCCCGCTCCCGATGCACATCGAGACCACCCCGTCGTTGGCCGATTCAAAACGCTACTTTGAATCAGCCAACGACGGGGCTAGACTCGGCTTCCGACCATGATCGACCGCGACCTTGCGCCCCGACTGCTTCAAGCGGCACGGCAATTCCCCGCCGTGACGCTCACCGGTCCGCGTCAGAGCGGAAAGTCCACGCTCTGCGAAGCCCTGTTTCCGGACCTCGGCTACGCAAACCTGGAAGCGCCGGACGTACGCGCCTTCGCCACCGCCGATCCGCGAGCCTTTCTCGCCCAGTTTCCCGATGGCGCCGTCGTCGACGAGGTTCAGCGGGCGCCGGATCTTCCGTCGTACCTTCAGGGCCTGATCGACGCAGATCCGCGGCCCGGGCGCTTCATCCTCACGGGCTCGCAGAATCTGGCACTGCTCAAGACCGTAAGTCAGTCCCTGGCGGGACGGACCGCGGTGCTCCACCTGCTACCCCTCGCGAACAGCGAGGTGCGGCGATTCCGATCGCACCCGGTGACGTTGGAAGACGTTCTCTTCACCGGCGGCTATCCCGCCATCCTGGATCGCCGCATCGATCCCAGCGACTGGCTCGCCGCCTACGTCGCCACCTACCTGGAACGAGACGCACGCGCGATCGGGAACATCAGCGATCTCGAAGCGTTCCAGCGTTTCGTCGAGCTATGCGCCGGCCGCACCGCGCAGTTGCTCAACTACTCCTCGCTGGCGGCCGACTGCGGCGTCTCACAACCAACCGCGAAGGCCTGGCTCAACGTGCTGGAGGCCAGCTTCCTGGTCTTCCGGCTCCGTCCGTTCCATGCCAACCTCCGCAAACGCTTGGTTAAGACGCCCAAGCTGCACTTCCACGACCCCGGTTTGGCGTGCTGGCTGCTGGGGATTCGCTCCGCGGAGCAGTTGCGAACTCATCCGCTGCGAGGCGCCCTGTTCGAAACGTGGATGGTCACCGAGATCGCGAAACACCGCACGAATCAGGGCGAGAGCGGAGGTCTGACGTTCTACCGGGACCGAAGCGGCGCGGAGGCCGATCTGATCATCGAACGCGGCGACCGGCTCACGGTGGTCGAAGCGAAGTCCTCTCAAACCGCTACGAACCGGCTGCTCGACGCCCCACGCCGAGTCGGAGCGATCATCGAGCAGACCGGCCGCGCCTGCGAGAAGATCGTGGTCTACGGGGGTAGCCAAGGTCAGCAACGGCCCGACGCGCGGATCGTGCCGTGGTCACGACTCCACCAGGAAGACTGGGCGTAGGGCCTGGAGGGCGAGCTGATTCAAAGTGCTACTTTGAATTGGCCGATCTCGGCCCTTTCGCAGCAGGCGCCGAAATCGGACTCAGAAGTAGAGCTGAATCGCCTGACCGTGCAGCTCGGCGAGCGTCGACCGTTTGCTGATCCACATCGGCTCTGCAAGTTCCGTTTCCCAGGCCGCCAGCGCCGCTTCGAGGCGTTCAACAACCTCCGGGTGCTGATCGGCCACGTTCACCCGTTCGCCAACGTCCGCCTCGAGATCGTGGAGCACGGTGATCTGGCCGTGCGCCGACGCTGGCGGGTAGTCCTCCTCCGGCAGCAAACGGCCGCCGCGACTGAGCACGGAAGCCGGATCCTGGTCGGTCAGATCGACCCGCCACAGCTTCCACTTCCCCGAACGGACCGCCGCGTTGGGCAGGGACCGCCAGAATAGGTACTCGTGCGGCGGCTCCTCGATCTCGCCCCGCAGGTACGGCAGCAGGTTCACGCTGTCCTCGGTCCCCGCGTCAGACCCTGCCGCCGCCGCCATCGTGGCGTACAGGTCCAGGACGCTCGCGGGCCGGCTGTAGACCTCGCCTTGGGGCAGGCCCGCCGGCCACTTGACCAGGTAAGGCACCCGGATGCCGCCGTCCAGGTGATAGCGCTTGCCGCCCGACAGCGGTGAGTTCGTGCAGATCACCGCCGGCATGTAGTTGATGCAACCGTTGTCGGAGATGAAGACGACAAGCGTGTTCTCTTCCAATCCGTGCTCCCTGAGCGTCGCCGTGACCCGGCCCACCATGTCATCGACGGACGACACCATGGCGGCGTAGATGCGCGCCCCCTCTTCCTCGATGTGCGCGTACCGGTCGACGTACTTGCTCGTGGCCTGAATCGGCGTGTGGGGCGCGTTCGGCGCCAGCATCAGGAAGAACGGCTCGCCCGCGTGGCGCTCGATGAATGAGACGGCGCGGTCGGCGAACACGTCGGTCAGGTACTCGTCGACCTCCACGACCTCGTAGCCGTCCAGGATCGCGCGCGGACCGTCACCCCGGTCGCCGGCGACTGGCGCCGGCCGGATCGCGTTCGGCTCGGCCGTAGCGGGCTGCCTCCGCGGCCAGCTATGGCCGTCCGGGTCGTTGGGATCGACATAGCTCGTGCCGCCGCCCAAATGGCCGAAGAACTCGTCGAAGCCGCGCTTCAGCGGGTGGTACTGCTCGCGGAAGCCCAGATGCCACTTCCCCACCAGGCCGGTCGCGTAGCCGGCCTCGCGCATCATGTCGCCGAGCGTCGTCTCGTCTTCCGGCAATCCGAGCTCGGCGTCGGCGTTCCGCTCGTAGTTCGCGGTCGGGTTGTACTCGTAGCCGAACCGGTTCTGGTAGCGGCCCGTGAAGAGCCCCGCCCGCATCGGACTGCAGACCGCTGCAGACACGTACCCATCGGTCAGCCGGACCCCGTTTGCCGCCAGCTCGTCGATGTGCGGCGTCGAGATGACGGTCGATCCGTTGGCGCCGATGTCGCCGTAGCCGAGGTCGTCGGCGAGAACGACGATGACGTTGGGCGGAGACGGCGATTCCTCCACCGCGTCCGGGGTGGGAGCGCAGACGGCCACTGAAAAGGCCAGCGCAAGCGCAGGTGCAGCAGCAGTCCACCGGCGGATCTTCATGTCGAGCTCCTCTTCCGTTGTGCGCCCACGTCGGCTACCTGCAGCTCCAGTTCGCCGCGTCGTTCACGTCGCCGTCGCCGTTGTACTTCGCGGCCTCCGGCCAGGCGCAAAGCGGGCGCGTGAACGCCGGTTCCGGGCCCGGACGACTCGCCTCGATCCGTTCGGGCGCGACGCCCTTCTCGGTCCAGGCGACCAGCGGGTCGACGTAGTCGGCGACCCAGGCCCCGGGGCCGCGGGAGCAGTGGATCATGCCGGGCACCATGAACAGGCGGAAGAACTCGCCGGCTTCGTCCGCCCTGCCGCTCTCCTTCTCCACTTCGTGCAGGTAGTCGATCGCCCGCTGCGGGCGCAGCGGATAGTCGTTCCAGCCCTGGTACATCAGCAGCTTGCCGCCGCGGGCCCGGAACGCCGAGAGGTCCGCCGTCAGCACGTCGAGCGGCGCGGTGGCGGCTGCGAGCAGATCACGGTCGGCGACCGGGTCGAACTTCTCGACGTCGAAGTCCGGCTCGAAGCGCATCAGTGCCTCGAGCAGCACGTCCATGCCGTCGATCAGCGACTGGTCCGGCGCCCCGCGCCGGGCGGTCGGCAGCATCCAGGCGGCCCAGTCGCCGGCGTCCTCGGCGCCCGGAGGCACTCCCGGCGAGAGGACGTTGCCGTCCGTGTCGACGACGTCGCCGTACATGTAGCGGGCGGTCTGGAGCTGGCCCGCGGTGAGGCAGTTCTCCGTCGAGTCGGGGGGGCACTGCAGGGCGTTCAGGTCGAAGACGTCGGACGTGCACTTCGTCGGATCGTCGATCACGCCGTCCTCGACTCCGTCCAGCGCGTCGCACGCCTCGCGGGACGCCTTGCCGAGCAACTGGAAGGACTCTGCGGTCAGAGGATGCTTCGCCTGCAGGCGCGCTCCGCCGATCATCCACGGCACGAACTCCTGGAAGCGAAAGGCCGGCGCTCCGGCCAGGACGCCGTCGTAGTCGTCGGGAAACCGGGTCGCCTCGAGCATCGCGGCGCGGCCGCCGTTCGAGCAGCCCTTGACGTAGGAGTAGGCAATCTCGCGGCCGTAGTAGCGCTGAATCACCCGCTTAGCGGCTGCCGTGGCCAGGTGGACGCCGCGGTAGGCGTAGTCGAGCAGGGCCTCGGGCTGCCGCACGTAGTCCCGGTCCTGGCCCTCGTGGCCAGTGTCGGTCGAGGCCATCGCGAAACCGCGGCCGAGCAGGCTCGTCGTGTCGCCGATGAACCCCGCGGCGCCGCCAACCGTGCTGAACATCATTCGGCCGTTCCAGTCGTCGGGAAGCGTGACCTCGAAGCGGATCGCCCGGTTGACGACGCCGCGCACACGACAGTGCGCCGGCACACCTTCCGAAGCCGCGACTCGCAGCCCGGGCTCGACCGCGTGGTCGAGGTCGGTCAGGCCGACCAGACCGCGACAGTCGCGGTCGGTGTCGTTCGCGGCAAGAGGCAGTGCCGCCACAACGAGCAGCAGCAGGGCGAGGGCGGAACGTCGGGTCGTCATTGGTGCTCCCGTACGGAGATGTATCGAAGTCACGCTGCGACGCCGGCACGGGCGATGAGCGCCACCGTGCCGTCCGCCTTGGCGATCCAGACGAACGCCGCGGTGCGTTCTGAGTCGTCCGGATCCGGACCGGTCACGACACCGTTGACGGTGATCGTGTCCCCGGGCCAGACCGGGTTCGTGAACTTGAGGTCGAAGGAGCCGCTCCGCCACCATGCCTCGCCGAATCGCTCTTCGAGAATGTGGCCGACGTAGCCCATCGTCATCCGGCCGCCGACCACGACGTCCTGGAAGCCGAGCTCGCGGGACGCTTCCCTGTCGGTGTGGTAGTTCGCGTTGCCGTGAAAGAACTGGCCGCACATCTCGAGCGAGATCGTGCGCTCCAGGCCTCCGAACCGTTCACCCTCCGGCACGTCGAACCGGCGTGCACCCGGCTTCTTCCGCGGATCGCGCAGGTCGACGTCGCCAACGTACTCCTGATCGCGCAGGAAGCTCTGGTGGTGGTGGGTCTCCAGGACCTGCCGGCCGTCACCGTCGCTGAGTCGGACCCGGTAGTCGACGACGACGCGGTTGCGCCGGTCGTAGATGTCGCAGATGTCACCATCGACCGTGTAGACGGTGCCCGCCTTCATCGGCACCGAAAGCGCCCATTCCTCGCGCATCCAGAGATGCCCGGTCTGGTTGGCGAACGCGATCTCACGAAAGTAGTCGCCGTCCGGGCCACTAGCGATCGTGGACGGCAACAGGCCGCTGCTCGGCGGTTCGAGTTCCAGGCCGCCGTAGTAGTCCGCGAGCACGGCGTCGTCGACGACGAAGGTCCCGCTGCTCAGCCGCTTGCCAACGTACGGCCCGTTTCCGTTCGCCCTGTCCATCCTCTTCTCCCCGTGTCTACTTCACCTGAACCAGTTCGATGCTCACGTTGTCGGGCGCCGCGAGGTAGCAGAGCAACACGCCGGGCGCGAACTCCCAGGGCTCGACTGCGAACTCGGCCCCCTTGCCCCGCAACTCGTCGCAATAGGCGAGGAGATCCCCGTGGTAGGTGAAGCCGAAGTGATCCGTGCCCCATTCGTCGTGGCTGGAGTAGCCCTCGTACTCCCGCATCGGCCGGGTCGACACCGGGTCCTCTCCGGGCCGCCTGCCGCGCAGAAGCACCAGCACACCACCGACCTCGACCCGGATCTGAGGCGCGCCTCGGACTTCGTGCTCACCCGCGATCGTGGCCCCGAGCATGTCCCGATACCAGCGCGCGGAAGCGTGCGGGTCCTCGCAGATGATGTGGACGTGCTCGAAGGTCAGCGACATCGGTTGGGCTGGCTCGGTGAGAGCCGGAGCCTATCGCTCCAGCACGGCCCGCCGCCCCGCGACGAGCAGCGGCCACAGGCCGGCCCCGCCGGAACGAATCGCCATCTCGCCGACTCGCTGCTGCCAGCAACCCTCGTCCCCGTCGGCGTCCCGCCAGGCCCAGAGCCGGCGGGTGAAGCGGTGCAGGTCGTGCTCGCGGGTGTAGCCGATTGCGCCGTGGAGTTGGTGCGCGATGCGCGTGACTTCGTAGCAGGCCTCACTGGCCCGGGCCTTGGCGCACGCGGCCATGAAGGTGGCGCCGCCACCGTCTTCGGAGAGCGCCGCATCGACGGCGGCGATCGCCGTATCCGCCGCGACGCCGACCACGGCGGTGTGGCTCGCCATCACCGCGACGAGTTGCTGCACAGCCTGGAAGCGGGCCAGCGGCCGCCCGAACTGGACCCGTCCCTGAACGTGCTCGATCGTCAGATCGAGGATGCGCTCCATGGCGCCGGCGATCATCGCGCTACGGGCGACCGCCATCACGGTGGAGGGAGGCGGTTCCGAACTCAGGTCGCCCGACTGTCCCGGAGGGATCGGCGGTGGCTCGCGCAACCGCCCCACCGGTTCACCGGCACTGTTCGTGCCGCGCTCGGACTCGACTTCGCCAGCGGCGACCCAGCCGACGCGGTCCTCGGCGGCCGACACGGCCAGCGCCGAGATGTCGTCCGGCCAGGCCACCTCGAGTCGGCCCGCGGCCGTCACCATTCCCAAGGGGCCCGCGGGCGCTTCGAGACCGGCGTCGAAAAGCAGCCACCGGCCGATCATCGTCTCCACGAGAGGCAACGGCAGCGCAAAGGCGCCGGCGGTCCGCGCTACCGCCATCGCGTCGCCGAAGTCGACGCCGGCGCCCCCGGCTTCTTCGCGCAGGAGCATGTCGACCAGGCCGTTCTCCTCGATCGCCCGCCAGTGGTCCTCCGGGAAGCGGCCTTCCTCGACCGCCTCGAAGACCTCGTCCTCCGACGCCGCCTCGAACAGGCGCACGGCCGTATCCAGGAGAAGCTGCCTCATCTCGCTCATCGCAGCCTCAATCCCCGTGCGACGATGCCGCGGAGGATCTCCGTCGCGCCGCCCTGGATCGTGTACGAGGGCGCTGCCAGGACGACCTGTCGCAGGATGTCGAGGAGGGTTCCGTCCGAGAGTCCTTCATCGGCCACAACGCGGCGGACGATCTCTGGCACTTCCTGCTGGAAGTTGGTGCCCAGGTCCTTGACCAGAGCCGACTCCACGTTCGGCGTCTCGCCGGCCTCGAGCGCCGCGGCAACCGAAACCGAGGCGGCGCGCAGCGCCCAAAGCCGGCTGACAAGCAGCCCGACCTCACGCTGCGCCCCCGGCGACGCGCTCCCATCCAGCGCGTCGACCAGTGCGCGCAGCAGATGGAAGTTGGTCAGGAAGCGCTCCGGACCGCTTCGTTCGCAGGCCAGCTCCGACGTGACCTGCGTCCAGCCGTCGCCGGGGTTGCCCAGCAGGCAGTCGTCCGGCACGAAGGTGTCCTCGAAGAAGACCTCGTTGAAGTCGTGGCGGCCCGGCAGGTCGATGATCGGCCGCACCGTGATCCCGTCCGCGTTCTTCAGATCGATGATGACCTGGCTCATGCCGGCGTGCCGCTTGTCCGACTTCGGCTCCGTACGCACGAGAGCAACGCAGTACTGAGCCTCGTGCGCGTATGAGGTCCAGATCTTCGATCCGTTGAGACGCCAACCGCCGTCCGTCCGCTCGGCCCGGGTGCGGATCGAGGCCAGGTCGGAACCGGAGTCGGGCTCGCTCATGCCGACGGCGAAGGAGAGCTCGCCACGGGCGATCGGCGGCAGGAAGCGCTGTTTCTGCTCCTCGGTGCCGTAGCGCAGGATGCTCGGGCCGATCTGACGGTCGGCGAACCAGTGAAAGGCGGTCGGCGCACAGGCCGCCAGCAGTTCCTCGGTCACCACGTAGCGCTCCAGGTAGCTCCGCTCGGAGCCGCCGTACTCGCGAGGCCACGTCATGCCGATGAAGCCGGCCGCGCCCAGCGCCCGGCTGAGCGCCGGGTTGCGGCCCCACCAGGAGAGTCCGTCCGCTAACCAGAGGCCCCCGGCGCGCGTCTCTTCGAGTAGCTCCCGCACCTCTGCGCGGAGGTTCGCGGCCCCTTCCGGCAGGACCGCGGGCGAGAAGCGGAGATGGACCGTGGGGGCCTTCACAGAGGGACGGCAGAGTAGCAGCGACCTCCGTACCGCCAGGGAATAGGATGCCAGCGATGACCAAGACCAGGAAACGAAGCCGCTTTCTCGCCTTCCTGAAGTGGACCGGTATCTCAGTGGCCGCGCTCGCCGGTCTGGCGCTGGTGCTGAACCTGACGACGGGAATGCACCTCCAGATCACGGGCGGTCTGATGCCGCAACTCGACTTTCACCACGAGGACCGCCACTATCGCGCGATCGAGACGCACCGGGAGCAGAGCTCGGACGTAGCGCCCGCTGTCAGTACCGCACCGCTCGAGACGGCGGCCGATGAACCCGACGACGAAGCCGTTCTCGAAGCCGAACAGACCGAGGCGCCTGAATCCGGCCTGGACCCCGCAACTCCGTCACCGGGCTCCTGGCCCTACTACCGCGGCGTCCACATGGACGGCCGCTATCCCCAGCCGATCAACACGGCCTGGCCGAACGAAGGCCCGCCGGAACTCTGGCGCATCCCGGTCGGCGGCGGCTACGCCTCCTTCGTGGTCGGAGACGGCCTCGCCTACACGATCGAGCAGCGGCGGAAACAGGAGGTCGTCGCCGCGTATGACCTCCTGACCGGCGTGGAACGCTGGAGCGCAAGCTGGGACGCGCGGTTCCAGGAGAGCATGGGCGGCGACGGTCCGCGCGCCACGCCGGCCCTGTACGAGGGAACCCTGGTCGCGCTCGGCGCCACCGGCGAACTGCAGGCGCTCGACGCCGCGACCGGCGCTTCGATCTGGCGCACGAACATCCTCGAGGACTCGGGCGCGACGAACCTGACCTGGGGAATGGCGGCCTCCCCGGCGATTCTGGACGGAGCCGTCCTCACCGCGCCCGGCGGCCCGAACGGAGCCGTGATCGCCTACGAGCTCGAGACCGGCGCGATTCGCTGGCGGGCGCTCAATGCCCAGGGCGCCTACACCGCGCCAGCGGTCTTCACGCTGGACGGCCTTTCCCAAATCGTTCTGATCGGCGCCGATCAGGTCGTCGGGCTGGCCGAAGACGGCAGCGAGACCTACTGGAGCAGGCCCTGGGCGACGATGAACGGCATCAACGCTGCGCAGCCGCTCCAGGTGGCGCCGAACCGCATCTTCGTGTCGTCCGGCTACGGCCACGGCGCCGCGGTGCTCGAAGTCGACGCCGATCTCGAGGCGAACACCGCGTCGGTGAAGGAGATCTGGTTCAACAACCGGATGAAGAACACCTTCTCGACCTCCGTCTTCCACGACGGCTACGTCTACGGGCTGGACAACGGCATTCTCGCCTGCGTCGACGCCGAAACTGGCGACCGCATGTGGAAGGGCGGCCGCTACGGCCACGGCCAGCTTCTGCTCGCCTCAGGCCACCTGCTGATCACGACGGAACGGGGTCAGCTCGTCCTGGTCCGCGCCACGCCCGAAAGCCACCAGGAAGTCGCCGCGCTGCCAGCCGTCTCGGGCCGCACATGGAACAACCCGGCGATAGCCGAGGGGATTCTGCTCGTGCG
Organism: Holophagales bacterium; assembly: GCA_009843505.1. Taxonomy (GTDB): domain Bacteria; phylum Acidobacteriota; class Thermoanaerobaculia; order Multivoradales; family Multivoraceae; genus Multivorans; species Multivorans azotirespirans. The sequence continues at coordinate 410,368 of VYDI01000034.1, forward strand.
CAACGACCGCGAGGCCGTGGCGTTCGACATTCGGCCGCAAACGTAGCAGGGCCACAAGCCGCAGGCGACGCCTGCCAGCACGACGCCGCCCACCGTGGCCACCCGGGCCGCTCGGGTCGACCCATGGTCGACCGTCAAGGCGGCCAAGAGCTGCCGGAAATGAGGCCGCTTCGCGGCGCGTCTCTCGGGCCGCCTGCGGCGGCGGCCGGCGGGGACGCCGGCGCACCCAGTGGGCGACGAGTTCGCTATGCGGTCACTACCTGGGGATGTCGACCACCAGGTACTCGCCTTCGCGAGTCACCGGGTAGGTCTCGGCCGTGTACGGGCCCTTGACCATCCCTGGGACCGGAGCGTCGGGGTCGTCCGGCTGCGCCGAGGCGGCATCGGGAGCCTCGGCGATCTCCTCGCCGGCGACGGTCTCGACCTCGTAGCGGCGCACCCGCAGGCGCTCGGGCGCGCACCAGGACTGGCCGGTGCGGACGTGGAACTCCCAGCCGTGCCAGGGGCAGCAGAGGATCTCGCGGCTGGGGCGATACCTGAAGTCTCCGGGTCGTTCGGAGCGGATCACGCCCCAGAGCTTGCCCTCGCAGAGCTTCCCGCCCTGATGCGGACAGCGGTTGCGGAGCGCGAAGAACTCGCCGTCAAGGTTGAAAACGCCGATCGAACGGCCGGCGACGGTGACGATCTTTCGGCCGCCCGATTCGATCTCGGACGCCTCGGCGACGACGTACTTCATGCGCGGGCCGCCGGCGCCGACACCACCCGCGGCAGCGCCCCTAGAGCCCGTAGAGGGCCCGGGCGTTCTCGCACTGGATGCCCTTGACGAGTTCCTCGTCGAGTCCCGAGGGCAGTACGACGTCGGGGTTGTCACCGTCCCAGTGCGGATAGTCGCTGGCCAACAGGATGTGGCTCCGAAGGTCGCCGAAGTGCTCTATCAAAGCCAGGAAGTCCCGGCGCCTCGGCGGCTCCTCGATCGGCTGCGTCGTCACGTAGACGTGCTCGGCGATCACCTCCGAGGGCAGCCGCTCGAGGTGCGGCGCCTCGGCGCGCAGCAGGCTCCAGGCGGTGTCGAGACGCCACATCAGCGGCGGCAGCCAGGCAAAGCCGTTCTCGACCGAGATCATCCGCAGGCTCGGGAAGCGGTCGAACACGCCCTCGACCACCATGCTCGTGATGTTCGCCTGGACGGCCTGGGGCGGACTCGTGTGATCCTCGATGTAGTAGGAGGCGTGGCCGCCGCCGGTGATCGGATGGCCGTAGGCGCCGAACGCGTGGGACGCGACGTGCATCCCCGTCTCGACGCAGGCCTCGTAGATCGGCCAGTACCTGCGGCGGCCCATCGGTTCCTGCATCCGGCCCATGAACAGCACCTGGGCGAACCGCCCGTCGGCGCCGCAGCGCCGGATTTCCGCGGCCGCGGCCACCGGATCCTGCGGCGTCACGACGGCGGAGGCCCGCAGCCTCGGTTCCGGATCGAGCCACTCGGCGATCTGCCAGTCGTTGGCGGCGGTGGCGAGCGCCGCGCCGAGGTCCAGGTCGAGCGCCGAACTGACCGGAGACAGCGGATTCAGGATGGCGTACTCGACGTTGTAGGGATCGAGAAAGTCCTCCGCCGCGAAGCCGACTTCCGAACCGGGGGTGCGTCCTGACGGCGGCCGCGCCTCCTCGCGGTGATCCATGAAGCGCGGGTAGTAGCCGCTGTTCGGATGGCGAATGCCGAAGGTCTCGAGGTGGTCGCGCCAGCGCTTCGAGAGATACGGATACAGATCCTTGATCGAGTCGAGTTCGTTGTGGAAGTCGCAGTCGATGATCGGCGGCCGTTCGGGCTCGGCCCTGGCCTTCAGCACCGAGGGTTCGGTCGACGGATCGAGCAGGGTGACTGTCATGGTTACCCTCCTTCGGAAAGACGGTAGAAGCTGCGCGCGTTCTCGGACCTGATCTTACGCCCTAGAGACTCCGGCAGCAGCCGCAGCAGGAGATCCCCGGCGTCGCACGCGTGAACGTGGGGATAGTCGCTGGCGTAGAGGAGCAGGTCGTCCGAGCCCAACTGATCGACGATCTCACACAGGTGCGCCGGGTCGGGCGGCGCATCGAGCGGCTGGATGCCGACCCGGACGTGCTCGCGAAAGTAGTCGGAGGGCGGACGGCGCACCCAGGGCACCAGCCGCCGCAGATTCCGCCACTCCTTGTCCATGCGCCAGAGATGAGACGGAATCCAGGTGAAGCCGGACTCCAGGAACACGACCCGCAGACCCGGGCAGGCGTCGAACACCCCTTCCACGATCATGCTCGTGAGCTGAGTCGCGAACACCTGCGCCATCGCCGTGTACTCCTCCAGGAAGAAGGACGGCCAGCCGGTCGGCGTCGGCGGCATGACGGGCGCGCCGCCAAAGTGGATCGCGGCGACCAGGCCGCTCTGCTCGATCGCCTTCCACAGGGCGTGGTAATGGCGGCTTCCGAGCGGGTGCTCGGTGCGCACCGGAATCAGGACCTGGACGAAGCCGGGCCTGCCGGCGCCGCGCTCGACTTCCTCGACCGCGGCGGCCGGCAACCCGATCGGCACGACAACGGAGCCCCGCAGTCGGGGTTCGCGCTCCAGCCACTCCGCGGCCTGCCAGTCGTTCGTCGCGGTCGCAAGCACCGCGGCAACGTCCGGGTTGTGGATGCTGTCGACCGCGTAGAGGCAACTCGAGATCGCCACCTCCGCGCCGCCCCGTTCAAAGACGGCCTCGCGCAGCTCCTCGAGGCCACCGCGGCGACCGCTGACGGGCGACTTGGGCGGGTAGTACTCCTGAGAGGCGCCCTTGTCCATCGTGTTTTCGAAGTGCTCGACCCAGTGCTCCGGCAGCAGGGGGTAGAGGTCACGAAGGCGGGGATTCGGGATGTGAACGTCGGCGTCGATCATGGCTGCGAGAGAAGGGTCACGGCAGCGCCAGCGCGACCAGCTTCGGCGTCGTCTTCTGAGCCGCCAGCGCCGCGATCTGCTCCTCGCTGAAGTTCAGGCCGGGATCGTCCGCGATCTCGCCGAGATCGGCGAAGAACGAACCGCCTCCCACCGCGACGACGATGTACTGCCTGCCCTCCACCATGTAGGTGATGGGGTTCGCGTGCGGCGTATCCGGCAGCGGCACATGGCCGAGCAGCTCCCCCGTCCCCTTGTCGAAGACGTTGAGGCGTGGCGAGTTGTGTTCGCCCCGTCCCCGCCGCTGGGTCACGAAGAGCAGCGACTTCGTGAGCAGCGGCGCTCCGCTGCCCCCGCCGAGCAGCGGCAGGTCGAGGCCGGCGAGAGCCGGGTGCTCCTTCGGGCCGTGGCCGTTCGGCGTCATCCACAGGTGCTCGCCGGTGTTCAGGTCGATCGCGGTCACCCGGCCCCAGGGCGGCTTGACCAGCGGCAATCCTCCAGGGCTGCCGGTGGGAGCGAAGAAGGAGCCCACGTAGTCCAGGTTCGAGCGCGCCGGATCGGGCTTGCTCAGTGGATGCACGCTGATCGACGTCGACGACGGAACGTAGAGCACACCGGTTTCCGGATCGACAGCGGCGCCCGGCCAGTTCGCCCCGCCGCCCGCGCTAGGCAGCATGAGAACGCCGCTGCCCGTGCTCGGCGGCGTGAAGAGCGGCCCCATGCGGAAGCCGGACGCGATCCTCTTCGCCTCGGCGAACAGCTCCGGCGTCAGGTCGATCAGGTCGTCCTCGCCGACCCCCTGGCGGTCGAAGGCCGGCGGCTTCGTGGGAAACGGCTGGGTCGGCGACGCGCGTTCGCCCGGGACGTCGGACTCCGGCACCGGCCGTTCCTCGATCGGCCACACTTCTTCCCCGGTCACCCGGTCGAAGACGTATGTGAACGCCTGCTTGGAGACTTGCGCGAGAGCCTTGATCTCGCGGCCGTCCACCGTGATGTCGACGAGTTGCGGCGGCGTCGGGAAATCGTAGTCCCAGAGCCCGTGGTGAACGGCCTGGAAGTGCCAGACCCGCTCGCCGGTGTCGGCGTCCAGGCAGACGATGCTCTCGGCGAAGAGGTTGTCGCCCAGCCGGTGGCCGCCGTAGAAGTCGTTGGTCGGCGTCGAAACCGGCAGGTAGATGTAGCCGAGTTCCTCGTCGACCGTCATCATGTTCCAGACGTTCGTGTTGCCGCTGTACTTCCAGGAATCGTTCTCCCAGGTGTCGACTCCGTACTCGCCCTCCTGCGGGATGGTGTGGAAGATCCACTTCAGCTCGCCGGTATGCACGTCGTAGCCGCGGACGTGACCTGGCGGCGCGCTCTGGCGCAACGGTCCGTCGCTGACCACCGAGCCGACGACCACCGTGTCGCCGACGATCGCTGGTGGCGAGCTGTGGGTGATGGCGCGCGGGTTGACCCGGCGTCCGAAGTCGGCCATGCCCCGATCGCCCAGCAGGTCGACCTGGCCGTTCACCCCGAAGCCGCCGACCGGCTCCCCGGTCACGCCGTCGAGCGCGATCAACCGACGGTCGTGCGTGGGCAGGAAGACCCGGATCTCGTCACGACTGCGGCCATCCTGTTCAACCGGCCCACGCCAGGCGGCGACGCCACGATGCTGGAAGCCGATGTTCGCCGGCCGGCCGGCGCGCCAGGACTCGGGATCGTAGGACCAGAGCGTCTCGCCAGTGGCCGCGTCGACGGCCGCGGCCTGGGCGACCTCCGTCGCAACGTAGAGCACGCCGTCGAGCATGATCGGGACCGGTTTGAACTGGCCCGTCCTGACCGCCCGGTTCGCTTCGGCGACCGCAGTCGAAGGGGACTCCCACTCCCAGGCCACCTGGAGTTCGTGGAAGTTCGACCGGTCGATCTGATCGAGCGTCGAGTACTTCGTGTTGTCGGGGCCGCTGCCGAACGCGGGCCACTCGACCATTCCGTTCTCATCCTGCGCGGTTCCCGGCGACGACAGGGTCGCCAGGAGGGCGAGCGAAACCGCGATCTGAACCCCGAGGACGAAACGTCCTGTGACCTGCATCCGAGAGCCCCCTTCGACGTTGCGCCGGAGCCTATCGCTGTGCTGAGCACGAGGCGGAGTCGCTCTATTGCGGCCTTCTCATGGCGCTCCCGCCGTCCTTTCGCTGAGTGGCGCGGACAGCACAGGCTGGAGGGAATCGGCCTGAGTGGCGCCGAGGCCATACGGCGCATAGGCGTAAACGTAGGAATCAGTCCCGTCTACCACGTAGAGCACGCCATCGTGCTGGACGATTCCGCGCGGGTCGGTATTGTGGGCGTCAAAGGACACGTCAGCAGAAGGTTGGCGCTGGAGGCCGTACGCGTAGGCCTTCCGGTCAAGTCCGTCCACGACAAGGAGGACACCCACTCCGCCAGCGTCGGCGAAGGAGATTCCCTCAGGGTCGGTGTTCTCGGGAGCCAACTCAAAGTCGTAGGTTGGGTCATGCATACGGGTGGCCGCGTCGTACGCGTAGACTTTCTCGTTCCCGGCGGCCCCATCCACTACGAAAAGGTAGTCGGTCCCGTCGATTGCCGCGACGGCAATCCCCCTTGGATCGTGATTGTCAACAGCAAGCGCGAAGTGGTCCTGCCACACGCCGGTGCTGGCGCTGTGTGCAAAGATCGCCCCGCCACTATCTTCTACGAAGCCACTATCTACTACGAGAAGGTGGCCATTCCAGTAGGTGATCCCTTGGGGGTCGTGGTTCCAAGGGCTCAATCCGAAGTCGAAGCCGTAGTCGTAGTCCCACGAGCGGGTAGTCGCGTCGTATACGTAGACTTCCTCGAAAAACCAATCCACCACGAAGAAGTGCCCGTTCGCGTAGGTGATTCCTCTGGAGTCGGCATTCACGGAAGCCAGGTCGAATCCCGAAGGACCGGACGGGCGGCCCGAGCAGGAGAACGCGTAGAGGTCGCTTTTGGTCGTAGCAGTTCGCCCTGGGCTGTTGGTGTGCCTCCAGACTTGACCGCTTGGAGCTGTGATCTGAAGGTTGAACCCCAAAGTCGTGACGGGCGCCACGAAGACCCAACGATGCCCAGTCCCACCTTGCGAAGCGGGCAGCGAGCAAGCATCGAGCACCTTCACGAGAACCTCGGCGTTCCCGCGGTCGAAAAACCAGAGCAGACCCGACTCCTGTGAGGACCAGATACCGGACTCGGCGTGCCCCACCGAACCGTCGGGCGTGGTGTAGCACATGCTGACCCTGTAGTCCCCATCGAAAACAAGTGCCGTGTTCGTGGGCATACAGATCTGTGCTCCCAGCGTCTGTGCTCCCAGCGGCCGCGAAACGGCCGTTAGGATTAACGCCAGAGCCAGGGGGCAGACGGCAGCGAGGACTGCGGCGTGAAGGATGCGATTCATGGTTCTGTCCCTCCCGGGAAGTCTGCACGCCGCCGAAACCGAAGACGAGCCGTGTTGAGTTCTATCGGTTGCGGTCGAGGCGTAGTCGCCATCCCTTGCGGTCTTCCTTGCTTCCGGCAGCAGGTGCGAGACGCTCCCGCAAGTGCGCCTCGACCTTCTTGCTGGCGCGGGCAACGGCGCGTGCCGCCTCGGCCTCAAAGACCCTTTGGTCCTCGTCAGCCGCCGTCACGGCGGGTGGGTCGTAGAGCCCGCGCACTCACTCCGTTCCCACGGCGGAGATCATCGCGACGATGACAACCTCGCTGACACCCGAATCGCCGAGGGCCTTGAGGTCGGCCGTCTGGAGCGAGAACTTCGCCGCGGCGTTCTCGATCCGTGCGACGATCACCGCGTCCGGGAGCCCCGCCTCGACCATCTCCACGATGTCGGCGTTGGTCAAGGTCCGCTCCGCCTCGGCCGCGGCGGCCTCGCGCTCGGCCTCAGCCCGTTCCGCGAGGAAGAACTCGCGCGCTTCGACGAGCGACTCGGTTTCCTCGTTGAAACTCCTGACCTCTTCGCTCGCGGCCCTGGCCGCACGAGTATCGGCCATGGCTTCAACGACGATCGAGCCCGGGCGCAATCGTTCCGCCTCGGCAAGGTTCGCCAGCGCCTCTTCGTACTCGCCCCGAATCGCCTGCACCATGCCCAGGTTGTAGTAGGCGTTCGCCAGGACCTTCTTCTTGACTTTGCGCTCGCTGCGGCAGGAGTCCAGGTTCTCCATCGAAAGCGTCAGCGCCCTCTCCTGATCGCCCACGGCCAGCGTTCGGTACGCGGCCTTCAGGCCGCACCTGTCGTTGTTGTAGAAGACAACGTGCCGTCTCTCGGTCCATCCGAAGAACATCCGATGCGCCTCCGCAAGCACGTTCGCGACCGCGACATCCATCACTGTCGACTCCGACGGATATGCGGGTTCCGACTCGTCGAACATGCCTTGGAGTTCCAGGGATCTCGTGAGCGCCGGAGACGAGGCGAAGCTGCGCCCCGCGAAGACCCTTCCGGTAGTCAGATCGACGACGCGGACCGAGACGCGCAGGTCGACGCTGGTCCTCGCCGTGCGGACGAACACTTCCCGCGTCTCGTACTTCGTCGTCTCGTTGCCATCCGCGTCAGTCGTCGTCCCGACCGCGACCCGCTTCGTCGTGACCCCCTCCGACATGTCGCGCGCCGAGTCGCAACGAGTCCCGCGCACCGACACGAGAGCCGAGGGACCGATCACTTTCCCCACCTCGAGGAACGTCGCCGGGTCCGTGAGACCTCGGGACGCGAGGTCGTGCTCCACGAGGATCGCGCCGAGGTGCTCCCTGTCGACCACCTCTAGGCCGACATCGAGAAAACCATCCACGAGCGCCTGGGTCACCTCTTCCGCGCATCGGCCGAAGGCATCGCCGAACACGATCGTGTCGACCTGAATGTTCAACTCCGGCGGGTGCTGTATCTCGACCTCGATTTGCGGGTTGGTCAGCCGCGCCAGGATCTGCCCGCTTGCCGAGCCGGCGTAGCAGAGACACAGCCCAAGCAGACACGCCGCCTGGACCAAGGGCGACGCTGCAGAGGTTCTACTCACTGTCCGGAACCACTGGCCAGGGGTAGCCGTTCTTCTTCGCGATCTTCCTGGCTTCCTTGGTGTACTCCTTCGTGGCCGCGAACGAACACGGATAACTGCCTTCTACTTCCTCGTGGAAGAACTTCGCGCGAATCGTCGCGCTTGCATTCTGGCCGCCGCCGCGGAACAGTTCTCCGCCAAACCCGCGCTTGCCCTCGCGCGAGGAGCTATCGACCGTCTGATAGTGAGTGAACCCGGCGGCCATGCAGGCGCTGGCAACCCGCTGGGAGGCTCGTTTCGATGCCTTCGCGTCCCCGGATCGGAACAGCGGCCCGATGAGATTCTCTTGCGTGATCTCGCACTCGTCGGCTGCATAGCAATGCAACCACTTCTTGGCCGCTTCGGCGTTTGCAGCGACCAAGGCCATGAGGATGGCGGAGGAGACGATGGCGATGCGGTTCATGAACTCTCTCCTTCCGGGGTTCGAGTCTGAGTCGAACCCTCAGTCGACGTGGGGGATGATGGTTGAGGCCCACGCGGGGGGTTGATCGCCGAGACGGAACCACGTGCCACCCGGTTGAACGTCTGTGTGCACGCCGGTCGGAATCCCCGCGGCCGCGCCCGTCAGCGCGCTTGCCGGAAACAGCGGAGCCGCCGTCGGCGGGTCGGTCCGCGTGTAGTACCAAGCGCCTGGGCCAAGTCCGTCGACTGTCAGCTCCCCTGCGCCACTGCAGGCCAGCTCGTAGTCGCGAAGATTGAAGGCGTGCGCCGGCCTGGGATCGTTTCCGGGAGTCCTACCGGGGTTGTTCCACTCCGCTTGCGGAAACACCCGGCTAGTGACTTGACCGTTACAGTTGGTCGTTACGGTGACAGCGGCCGTCGCAACACCGATCACACCGCCTTCCCCACCGTAGTACGGAGCTACGAGATCGCCGCCAGCAGTCTCGACATGGGGAATGATGGTTGAGGCCCATGCGGGGGATTGATCGCCGAGTCGAAACCACGTGCCACCCGGCTGAACGTCTGTGTTCACACCGGTCGGAATCCCTGCGGCCGCCCCGGTCAGCGCGCTTGCCGGAAACAACGGAGCCGCCGTCGGCGGGTCGGTCCGCGTGTAGTACCAAGCGCCCGGACCAAGTCCGTCGACTGTCAGCTCTCCGGCGCCGCTGCAGGCCAGGCCGTAGTCGCGGAGATTGAAGGCATGCGCCGGCCTGGGATCGTTTCCGGGAGTGCTGCCGGGGTTGTTCCACTCCGCCTGCGGAAACACCCGGCTAGCGACTCGGCCATTGCATGTGGTCGCTACAGTGACGTCTCCAGTCGCCACGCCGATGACACCGCCCTCCCCCGCGTAGTACGGGGCTACCAGAGAAACCACGGACGCGCGCTTCACGACCGAGCCGGAGCATTCATCTGGTCCGAAAGCCCTCGTTGCGCAAACCCTGATCTCCACGTCTTTCCCGCCGAAGTGCACGGGATCGTCGAGCCCCCAAACATAGGCCTGCGTATCGTTGCGGGGAACAAGGTGAACCAATGGACTAATCTCGTCTCCGACCGGCACGCCCGGTGTCGTCCAGTGTTCGCTTCGGTGGTTACCGGTCCAGCCGCTACTTCCCGCAGCACGTGCCTGTACCTTGTAGCCATCCTCAAAGTTGACGTCCCTCCAAACCACTCTAACGAGATCGTCTCGACCCAAAACGGGCACCAGGCTCAAATCAGGCGGCCGTTGAGTGAATCCAACGCTCAAATCGGCTACAGGCTCACTGCATGCAACTCGCGCCTGGGTCATCCCGCCCTGCGGGACATGGTGGTGCTCCGTGCACACAACGAACCAGATGGGTCTGTTCGAGTTCCCCGGATGGCCCACGGTAACCCTTGTCGTCGCCACGTTTGCTATGCCACCTCCACTCACGTTGGCCACCAGTTTCCAGTTGGCGTTGAAGGTCCTGTTCAGGGATGGGTCCGCCGACGCAGCGTCCTGTGTCCACCAGACAGACAAGTCGTCAGGGTCCGTACTGTGCCCGGAGCTCCAGGTCAGCAAATAGCTCGAACGGCCGGGGTCGGCCGCACGCACCTCCAGATCGCTCGGAGGCTCGGGCGCAAAGTACAACTCGAAATCGGCAGCCAGTGGAGCCGTGTCCCAGAGAACCTGCTCATTGGCCGCCCATTCGTCCGGCAAGCTGTCTCCGTCGGTGTCCACTTGTTGCGTGAGGATGCGTCCGTTGAGCCGCCGCTCCGAGGAGAAGTACGGCAGGGACGTCGGCCAGGCATACGACATCACCGTGCCGACACGCCCGTTGCGGCCGTCGCGATTCGGGCCTCCGTTCGGGTCGTCGGGATCTGGGACGATGGCCCCGTACGCCTTGGGAGAGTATGCATACTCGGGCGTGCATTGATAGTTACCGCCGCCCTCATCTCCCGTATCCGCCAACGCGGAACGGCAGAAGGGAGCTGTCTGACGGTCGTGCTGGGCACCCAGCGAGTGGCCGATCTCATGGACGAACACATGCCTCGAGAACTCCGCGCCGCATGCGAGGTTGGTCTTCTCGAAAGCCCGCAGAGACGCGTTCGCCGGCGATTCCGTTCTATCGGGTACACCATCAGAATCCCCGTCAAAGCTCGACCAAATCCCACCGTCGGCCCGACCGCAGAAGCCTCCGATGCCACGGTCGTAGATGAGATGTACGACATCCGCGAGATAGCGGGAGCGGACCCGGTGTAGATCGAAGCGGTTGATAAGCGTGCCGAAGTCGGCCACGTGCCCCCGTTCCTCGTTTAGCAGCGTCAGTGGCGCCCACTTGACTCCTTGCGTTCCCGCCGGAGGCACGACGTGGACTGGAACATCGTTGTTGCCGAAGACAAGGTTCGCGTAGTCGAAGAGTGCCTGCACTTCCGCAAAGGTGTCGCTCCCCTGGCGGCGCTCCCAACCGTAGACGACGTCAGGTGTAACGAGAAGCAGGGCGGTGAGGTCCTTAGCTCCCGATACGTGCGATGCCTGGATCTCGGCATCAGGTGTCGGGCCCTGACCCGCTTCCCACTTCATGTCCTCCAAGGCCTGTTCGCGCAGGAACCGGAGATGAGGATCGTGCACACCGCAAAGCGGCATCGCGGGGGTGCCGGGAGACACTACCCGCCCACTGCCGTCCGGACGTGCCCGGAGATCAAACTGGCGCCCGTACGGCTCGGAGTACCAGCCCACGAGATAGCCGTTCTGAAGCGTCAGCTGCACGTGATCGTGGTCCGTTCCGGCGACGCGGCCGATCCAGAGCGCGTTGCCGTCGCCGCGATCCTCGAAGCGCGTCCTGACAACCTCGACGAGAACGCCGGCCGGTGTCGGTATCTCCAACGTCTCCGGCCCCGTGCGCACCAGATCGAGGTCGACGTCAGCACCCCAGACCATGCCGCCGGTCGTTGCGGCCGACGCGACGACGGCCGCATCCTCCGGTGCCTGACGCCCTAGCCGGAGGAGCTGTTGAGCGGTTGCCGGACAGACCACGAACGCAGCTGTGACGACCGCGAGAAGAACTACCACGAGGGTTCTACGTGTCATTCGCGAGGCTCCTTCCTCAAGATCGAACCACCTGCCCGTCAATCACCTTTTCCAACTAGGGCGGATTGCGCCGGACAGGCCGGCCGTGACACTTTCGGACCGCTCGCCGACACAATGAAGGTGCGTCACCGTCCTCAGTAGCAGGCACCCGCCTCCTATCGCCGGCGAGGCGTTGCTGGACCTGCCCGCCCCGCCCAGATCGTTCTCGGCCAGCAGCTCGTACCTCTCGCCCGCCGCCAGCACGGCGACGCCCCGCTGCGACGCGGCGTAGATGCGGCCCTCGCCGCCCACCAGGGACGCCCTGTACTGACCTCTTGGCAACCGGTGCCGCCAAAGGAGATCTCCAGTGGAGGCCCGCCAAGCACTCATCACGCCGAAGTCAGTGACGGTGTACAGGATGCCGTCCAGCAGAAGAGGCGAACTTGTCTCGGGCACGGCCGCCTTGTTGCCCCAGAGGAGAACGGGTTCGGAACCCGCCTCGCCGGCCGCGAAGCTGAAGGCCTGCGTCCCCTTCACCGCGTGCGCGCCGCCCGACACGATCAGCAGGTCGTTCTCGAACACCGGACTCGACGCGAGCTGGTTGATCTCGTAGTCGCGTGACCACAGGACCTCGCCGGTCTCCAGGTCGTACTCCCGCACGAACCACGACCAGGCGACGATCAGGCGTTCCCCGCGCCGGCCCTTGAGGACGAGCGGCGTGGTGTACGTGCAGCACGGGCCTTCCTGCCCGGCCCACTCCACCTTCCACCGCAGCGCCCCCGTCTCCCGCTCGAAGGCGGCGAGCCAGCCGGCGTCCTCCGTCCTCGTGTAGCCCCACTCCCGGTCCTGCATCGCGATGACGACATCGGACGCCAGTACCGGCGAACTCGCGGCCCCGTAGCGAGAATGGGCCGCGTAGGCGGGATCCACCTCGACCAGCCAGTCGACCTCGCCGCCGTGAGAGACGCGCGCCAGGTGGGACCCGAAGTAGACGTAGACGCCGTCCCGGTCGGCGGCCGGCGTCACCGCGGCGTGCGTGCTCAGCCAGTGCTTCGGCTCCGCCGCCGTCGACACGACCGGCGTCTCCCACTTGGGCGTTCCGGTCGCCGCGTCGAGGGCGAGAAGCCAGCGCTCGAACGTCTTGTCGACACCCTCCGGGGACTCCGCCGCGCGCCGGGCCTCGGTCAGGTAGACGGTGTCGAGCGCCACGATGGGCGAAGAGTTCCCCCTGCCGGCGAGCGGAACCGACCAGCGCACGTTCTCGCTCTCCAGTGACCACTCGAGCGGCAGCGCCTGGGACGTCGAAACGCCGAGACCGCCCGGACCGCGAAACTGCGGCCACTCCGGCGGCTGTTCCTGGGCGCAGCCGGCGGCTAGCAGGAGGACCAGAGCCGGCAGTCGCGCGGAGGACGCGGGACGGTTCAACGCCGGTCCCGCGGCGAGTCCATGGTGTCCGCCGTGGCACCTCCGGCGTCGGAAGTCCAGACCGGCGCCATGAACAACGCGAGCAGTACGAGTAGCGCCAGCAACAGTCGCAGAAGCCGCCGAGTCGCCAGCGACCCGGCTGTATCGTCGCTCTTTCCCATCGGAAGGCGGGACGCTAATGCTCCGCTACATGGGTTAGTGAGCATCCTTCGGGCCACGAAGGTGGTACTGGACGCGCCAGGCGAGTCGAGGAACAGCCCGAACGACTACCCCCAAAGGAGGAGAAGATTGGACACGGACTCTTCGAAGGATGGCGGCTCGCACCAGACCGTTTCGGTCAGGGAAGCCTCGCGCACGGCCCTCGCGGAGAACACCCGCAGGGCGTACCGGGGCGGCTGGAGGAAGTTCGCCGCGTACTGCGGCCGCGAGCGGCTGGACCCCGTTGTCGCGACCCCGGAACATGTTGCCGAGTTCCTGGTTTCGGTGACCTGCGTGCAGACCTCTCAAGGGGCCACGACTCAGCGCGAGAAGCCGCTTGCCCTCGGCACGTTGAGAATCTGCCTGGCAGCGATCAACCGGTGGTACGGAGAGCGAGGCCTCGCGTCTCCGGCCCGTAGCCCGAGGGTCGCGAGCGTGCTACGAGGACTCGGCCGCCTGGCCAACGAGAGACCACGGCAGGTCAAGGCTCTGCGGGAACACGAGATCGGGGCGATCGTCGCGCATTGCGACCGACTCGCCGCACGGAGAGAGTGCCGGGTCATGGCCGTCAGGGACGCCGCGGTGATCGCAGTGGGTTTCGCCGGGGCGCTGCGCAGGTCGGAGATATGCGGGTTGCAACTTGAAGATGCAGAGTTCTTGAACGGCCGCATCGGAGAAGGAGGCATGCTTCTCCATGTTCGACGATCGAAGACGGACCAGTTGGGCGAGGGGCAGACCATCGCGGTTCCCGAGGGGACGTTCATCCGGCCGGTCGACCGGCTGCGGCGGTGGCTGGATCTTTCCGGCGCTACGACCGGGCCGCTGTTCCAGACACTCTGGCGTGGCGGTCATCTTCGAGGCAGACCCCTCCACCCCACCGACATCGCGCGCCTGGTGAAGCGGCACGTGAGCGCCATCGGGCTGGACCCCACCGACTACTCGGGACACTCGTTGAGGTCCGGGTTCGTGACCAGCGCGGCGATCCACTCCGCCCGTCTCGACAAGATCATGGAGGTCACCAGGCACGCGAGCGCGGCGATGGTGATCCGGTACATCCGGCAGGCGAACGCGTTTGAGGATCACGCTGGCGCGGCGTTCCTGTGAGCGACCTGGCGATCGCCAAGAGACGCGGATGACACGCGGAAACGTGATGAAACCACGACGCCTCGCGCTTGAAGGGTGGGATCACACCTTGGATTTCGGCGACACAGGCGACAGAAGATCATCATAGGAGCCGTTCTGGATCCAGAAAGCGACACAATCGTGATCCAGGACGCTTGACAACCCATGTTGACGAGCGTCAACTGAACGCGTCCTTGACGGCCCGGAAGGCCCCGTCCACTCTGCTTGCGCCAAGGGGCAGGCGGGGCGGCGTTCGCACACTGACCTACGACCGGCAACCCACGGATGTTCCGGTCGTCATCTACGGGTTATCGTTGCGCCCGCAACGCACAGCCAGGAGGCAACGATGGCAGCACTCGACGGTCTGCGCATTCTCGATCTGACGCAGTACGAAGCCGGTACGTCCTGTACCCAGGCCCTGGCCTGGCTCGGCGCCGACGTGGTCAAGGTGGAGCGCCCCGGCACCGGCGATCCGGGGCGTGGTCTGGCCGGCGGACGCAGCACGGACGACTCCGAGTACTTCCTCAACTGGAACAGCAACAAGCGCAGCATCGCGATCAATCTCGCCGCGGACGAAGGCCGCGCCCTGCTGCTGAAGCTCGCGCCCCGCTTCGACATCCTGGTCGAGAACTTCGGTCCCGGCGTGGTCGAGAAGCTGCGCCTCGACTACGACTCGGTGCGCGAGGTCCACCCCGAAGTGATCTACGGCCGGATCAAGGGTTTCGGCAACAGCGGGCCCTACAGCGACTACAAGTGCTTCGACCCGGTGGCCCAGGCCGCGGGCGGCTCGATGTCGATCACGGGCGAGACCGACGGGCCGCCGCTTCGCCCCGGCACGACGATCGGCGACTGCGGCACCGGGGTGCTGATGGCGCTGTCGCTGTGCGCGGCTCACGCCAGCAAGCTGCGCACCGGCAAGGGTCAACTGGTCGAGATGTCGATGCAGGAAGGGGTGACCTGGTTCATGCGCACGGCGATCGCGATGGGCGGCGACTTCGGCGAGAAGGCGGCACCGCGCAGCGGCTCCGGCCGCGGCGCCATGATGAACATGTACCCGTGCAAGCCGTTCGGCCCCAACGACTACGTCTACATGCTCGTGGTCAATGACCGGATGTGGAAGGCGCTCTGCAAGGCGATCGATCGCTGTGACCTGGCTGAGGACGAGCGCTATGCCACGCCCAGGCTGCGGCACGACAACGCCGACGAGCTGTTCAAAGCGATCGCCGAGTGGACCGGCCGCCACACCAAGCACGAAGCGATGGCGATCCTCGGCGCGGCCGGGGTGCCGGCGAGCGCGGTGCTCGACACGCTCGACCTGTTCTCGGACCCGCACCTCACAGAGCGCGGCTTCGTCCGCACGGTCGAGCACGAGATCCGGGGGCCGGTCCGGGTCCTCGGCTCCCCGATGAATCTCAGCGACAGCCAGGTCGAGATCGAGGCGGCGCCGCTTCTGGGCCGCCACACGGACGGTGTCCTGGCCGACGAACTGAACCTCTCCCAACCCGAAATCGACCGGCTGCGCGCGGACGGTGTGCTGGGCGCAGTGCCCAGCCCCGGCGCCGACGGCCAGGAGACCGCTACGAGATGACGACCACCACCGGCGCCGCCCTGATCGCCCAAAGCCTGAAGCAGCAGGGCGTCGACTACATGTTCGGCATCGTCGGCTTCCCCGTCTACGGGGTCGCCCACGCCGCCCAGCAGGCGGGAATCCAGTACTACGGCTTCCGCAACGAGCAGGCGGCCAGCTACGCGGCGGGGGCGGTCGGCTACCTGACCGGGCGGCCCGGGGCCTGCCTCGCCGTGTCCGGGCCGGGCATGGTGCACGGCATCGCCGGTCTCGCCAACGCGGAGAAGAACTGCTGGCCGATGGTGCTGCTAGGCGGCGCCAACGACCGTTACCAGAACGGCCAGGGTGCCTTCCAGGAGTGTCCCCAGGTCGAGGCGGCACGACCCT
Source organism: Holophagales bacterium (assembly GCA_009843505.1). GTDB lineage: Bacteria > Acidobacteriota > Thermoanaerobaculia > Multivoradales > Multivoraceae > Multivorans > Multivorans azotirespirans. Next base: position 426,483 of record VYDI01000034.1, read on the forward strand.
TCTCGAAGTACTCGGCGGAGATCGATGCCGCTCACCGGGCGCCGTTCTACGTCGAGCAGGCGGTGCGCACGTCGATCTACGGCCGGCCTGGCGCCTCCTACCTGAACCTCACCAACGACGTCCTGACCGCCCAGGTCGACGAGGAAGACGTCGAGCAACCCCCTCGCTGCCCGGAGCCGCCGACGTCACTCGCCGATCCGAGGGACGTCGAGCGCGCCGTGGCGGTTCTGCGCGAAGCGAAGAATCCGTTGGTCATCGTGGGCAAGGGCGCGGCCTACGCCCGCGCGGAGCAGGAAGTGCGCCGCTTCGTCCAGCGCACGAACCTCCCCGTCCTGCCGACGCCGATGGGCAAGGGCGTCGTCTCTGACGATGATCCCCACCTGATCTCGCCGGCGCGCTCCTTCGCGCTCCAGAACGCGGACGTCATCCTCCTGATCGGCGCCCGTCTCAACTGGATCCTTCACTTCGGGATGCCGCCGCGGTTCAAGAAGGGCGTCCGGGTGCTCCAGATCGACCTCAACGCGGAGGAGATCGGCACGAACGTGCCGACCGAGGTCGGCATGGTCGGCGACGCGCGAGCGGTGACCGAGCAGTTGAACCAGGCGCTCGACGCCGAGCCCTTCACGCTGTCGGCCGACAACGGGTGGCTGGGCCAACTGCGCGAGAGCGCGAGCCAGAACCAGGCGGCGGTCCAGGCGATGCTCGAGGACGACAGCGAGCCGATGGGCTACTACCGCGCCCTGCGCGAGATCGCCGACCGCCTGGAGCCGCAGGACATGCTGGTCGCCGAAGGCGCGAACACGATGGACATCTCGCGCACCGTGCTGCCGAACATGGAGCCGCGCAAGCGGCTCGACGCCGGCACCTTCGGCACGATGGGCGTCGGCACCGGACTTGCGATCGCGGCGGCCGTGGTCCATCCGGACCGGCGCACGATCTGCGTCCAGGGCGACTCCGCGTTCGGCTTCTCCGGCATGGAGGTCGAGGTGGCCTGCCGGTACGAAATGCCGATCACCTTCGTCGTCATCAACAACAACGGCATCGGCGGCGGCGTCAGCGAGTACATCCCGGGGAAGCCCCTGCCGACGTCCACGTACACCCTGGGCGCCCGCTACGAGCGCGTGATCGAGGCCTTTGGCGGCGTGGGCTACTGCGTCGAAAAGGTCGCCGACCTCGGGCCGACGCTCGACAAGGCCCTGGCCTCCAATCGACCGGCTCTGGTCAACGTTCTGATCGACCCGAAGGCGCAGCGCAAGCCGCAGAAGTTCGCCTGGCTCACCCGCTGAGGCGTGGGAAGAGAGCAGCGCATGGGCATCAAGATCGGCGACGTCTCGATCACCCCGATCATCGAGATCGACTACCCGGTGCCGGCGTCCTTCCTGCTGCCGGACGCGACGCCGGAGAACCTGGCGCCCGACCTCGACTGGCTCGAACCGCACTTCGTGACGCCGCGCGGCGAGCGGCTCAAGATGATCATCCAGGCCTTCCTGGTCGAGTCGAAGGGGCTCAAGATCGTCGTCGACACCTGCGTCGGCAACGACAAGAAGCGCGCCCTGCCGGCATGGAACGAGCTCGACGGTCCATTCCTACAGGAGATCCGCGACGCCGGCTTCCCCCGCGAGCAGGTCGACCTCGTCGTCTGCACCCACCTCCACATCGACCACGTCGGCTGGAACACGATGAAGGTCGACGGCGAGTGGGTACCCACCTTCCCCAACGCCCGCTACGTCATGGCGCGGCCCGAGTTCGAGTACTGGAGGGATGAAGGGAAGGCCAACTGGGGCGACGTCTTCGGCGACTCCGTGGCGCCCGTGTTCGAGGCCGGCCTGGTCGACCTCGTCCCTTGCTCTCACCAGATCAACCCCGAACTCCAGTTCTTCCCCACCCCCGGCCACACACCGGGTCACTGCAGCATCGCCGTCTCCTCCGGCAGCGAGGAAGGCGTGATCTCCGGGGACGTGATGCACCACCCCTGCCAGTGCGCGCACCCGGAATGGTGCTCCATTGCCGACATCGACCGTGACGCCGCGGTCGCGGCCCGGCGCAGCTTCTGCGAGCGCTTCAGCGACACCGGCATCACCGTCGTCGGGACCCACTGGGCGTCGCCGACCGCGGTGCGGATCACCGCCCACGGTGACGTCTGGAGGACTGCCGTTTGAGGGAGGGGCGTCCGGTACACTCCCCGCCCGTCATGAGTGGCGCCCGCAAGCTCACGGCCCTGACTGTCGCCCTCGCGACGGTGACGCTCGCATCCTGCGCTGCCGAGGACGCCGGACCGCCGTTCCGCGAGGTCGCCGGCACGAGGCTGTTGATGGCGTCGGTCATGGAACCGGCCGCCGACCACCTCTGGGCCTCGGTCGGCTGGATCATCAGCGCCGAGGGCGAAGAGAAAATCCAGCCTCGGACGGACGAGGAGTGGTTCCTCGTTCGCAACGCCGCGGTCACGGTCGCGGAGTCGGGCAACCTCCTGATGATGGACCGGCGCAAGATGGACGACGAGGACTGGATCGCCTGGTGCCGGGACCTGATCGACGCTGGCGACGCCGCGATGCAAGCGGCCGACGCGCGCGACGTCCAGGGCGTTTTCGACACTGGCGAGCAGGTCTACTTCGCCTGCGCCGGGTGTCACGCACAGTACTGGGCCAACGACCCGAACCAGTTCCGGCAGTAGGCCCGACCGCGTTGCGGCGCGCCCTCACACTGCTCCACCGCTGGCTTGGCATCGCCGGCAACCTGCTGTTCGTGATCTGGTTCGCCTCGGCGCTGGTCATGATGTACGCGCGGATGCCGGCGCTCGATCCCGGCGAACGCCTGAACCGGCTGCCGCCTCTCGATCTCGACGCCGTGCAGGTCGGCCCGGCACAGGCAGTGGCCGCGGCGCGTCTGGACGCCGAGGGTCTCTCCGCGGTCCAGGTCCGGCTCGGTATGGCCGGCGAGCGGCCGGTCTACCGGCTCCGCACGGCGCGCGGCTGGACTGCCGTATACGCGGACTCGGGCAGCCCGCTGCTCCAGGTGTCCGAAGGGCAGGCGCTCGAGATCGCTTCTTCCTGGGTCTCCGGGAACGACCCGTCAGCGCCGCCGGCGGCAGCCACCCTCACGTACGACGCGTACCTGACCCGTCCCGACCAGTGGTCCCTGCAGATACGGGCTCTGCTGCCGCTACACCGTGTCCGCGCGGGCAACGACGTGCTCTACGTCTCGGACCGCACCGCCGAAGTGGTCATGGCCACGACGCCCGGATCCCGCTTCTGGGGCACCGCGGGCGCCGTCTTCCACTGGCTCTACTTCACTCCCCTCAGGACCCACAGCGCGTTCTGGTACCAGTTGATCGTCTGGACGGCGAGCCTGGGCTGCGCGCTGACCCTTTCCGGCCTCGCGATAGGCCTCCTGCGGATCAGGCGGAAGCGCTCACCGTACCGGGGCATGCTGCGCTGGCACCACTACAGCGGACTGGCGTTCGGCGCCACCGCCTTCACCTGGGTGCTGAGCGGCGCCCTGTCGATGGACCCTTTCGGCTGGCAGGCCGGGAGGACGACGAGTCCCGCTCAGCAGGCCGCCGTGGCCGGTGGAGCGGTTCCACTTCACCGCCTCGAGACGCACTCGATCCGCGCCGCGGCCGGGTCGATCTCGGAATCGTTCCCGCCTCGCGAGCTCGACCTGCTCCAGTTCGCCGGCGAACCTCTCGTCGTGGCGTACCGGCCTCCCGGCGACGAGCGTTCCTATGGGGACTCCTACGCGAGCGGTCCCCTCGCCTTCCTCTCGGCCGTTCAGCCCTTCGAGAAGCGCCTCGTCTCACTCGAAGACGGCACTCCGCGGCGGTTCGACCAGCCTGAGCTGCTGGCGGCCGCGGCGGCCGCAGTCCCCGAGTCGAACGTCATCGACGCGACCGCTCTCCAGGAGTATGACGCCTACTACGACGATCGCAGGCACCGCCTCCTGCCTCTGCCGGTCCTGCGGGTTCGCTTCGACGATCCGGACCGGACATGGCTCTACCTCGACCCGGCGCTGGGTCGCATCGTCCACCGCGAACAGCGCCGGAGCCGGCTCGACCGCTGGCTCTACAAGGGCCTGCACCGGCTCGACTTCCCGGGCTTCTACCACCGGCGTCCCCTTTGGGACATCGTCGTGGTCGTCCTGCTGCTGGGCGGGCTGTTCTCCTCCGCCTCTTCACTCGTCCCGGCGGCCAAACGCCTCAGGCGGCACGCGGCGCGCCTGAGGCGTCAGGAGAACTAGGAGCCAGGACGCCAAGCGGCCCACCGCGGCTCCTCGTCGGAGCCAACGGTGAGCACGCGTGGACGCTCGGCCTGGTGTGACCTACCGAGGCGGCTCGGTCGGGTCGCGGCCGTCGCGCGGCGCGCCGGTGCCCGAGGAACCCATGAAGATCTTGCTGCCGTCCTCGAAGGTCACGTCACGGCCGTTCGCGCGCCGTGAGCGGTCCTTGCTCTGGTAGCCATCAACGATGATGACCGTCCCGGCAGTCAGGTCATCCCGGGAGAGGCCGCGGCGCAGGAGGGTGTTCGGCGTGCCGCCCTCGACCATCCAGACGTGCTTCGTGCCGTCTTCCTCGGTGTGCTCCATGTGAATCCAGGTGTGCGGATTGACCCACTCGACCTTGACGACCGGGCCCTTCAGCAGCAGCGGACGGTTGGGATCGAACTCGGCGCCGAACGCATGGTGCGCCGCCAGGGGCACTGCCACCGCGATTGCAGCGACGACGAGGCTGATCCCCGTGATGATCATGGCTCGCTTACTCATGGGTGTCTCTCACTCCTCGGTTGTGGTGTAAGTGGGGTGAAGCCGACTCTAGCAGGATCGGCTGCTGGTCATTCTCCGGATTCTGACGCGCCTGCCGCCGCCACGGCGTCCTCCTCCAGCAGGCGCGCCCCGCGCATGATGTTGCCAAGGGCGTAGTTGCCCTCGTGGCAGGCGTACTCGTAGAGCAGTGCGTCCGTGCGCGGCCAGACATACTCGCCGCTCCACGACTCAGTCCAGGTGTTCGGGTCCTCGACCGTGAACCGGTACAGGAGACTGTCCCTGTCGTTCACCGAGAACCGCTCCACCGTGCGCATGTCCCGCGTACCACCGCGGAGACCCGTTCGGTCACCGAAGTTCGTCGTCTCGACGACCAGAGTGTCCTCCTCCCACCAGCCGATCGAGTCGCCAAGCCAGCGACGCTCCCCGGCCGGCGAGTGCTCACCGCCGATCCGGACGATGCGTGCGTCATGAACCATCTCGACCAGGATCATCACGTGGTCCTCGGTCTGGACGATGCGCTTCACGTTGTTGTAGAGCGCCGGCAGCATCGGCGGCCCGGCGGTCGAACTGAAGCCCAGCAGGCAACGCTCCGCCAGCGGTCGCAGTTCCGGATCGTCGTACGGTCCGACGCCACCGCGTTCGAGCCACCAGGCCTCGCCCGTGTTGGCGCGCCAGAAACCGCGCCGGGAAGCGGAGCGCTCCCTGGCGGCTTCGGTCAACGCCGGGTGGCGGCCGTTCTTCGGATGGGTGATGATCGAGGTCCGGAACTTGCCGTCGATCTCGAAGACATCGGTGCCGTTGTCGATCCAGAACGAGTTGTAGCCGCCAACGTTGCCCGCGGCGCCCGGCGAGCCGTCGCCGCCGTCCGGCGGCGCCTCGCGGTCCGGATCACTGTCCCGCGAGCTCGCGGCCCGCAAGAGCGCGGCCTGCCGCACCCTCTTCTCCGCTTCTTCCCTGGTCAGGAAGAGGTTGTCACCGAACGCCGAGGGCCGTGCCAACGGCGTCAACGTGGCGACATCGTAGTGCCCGGTGAAGTCGGGCCGACCCGAGGCCGTGCGCGGGATGTCCTCGTCGCCGGCCGCCAGCGCGGGCACGACGAATCCGACCAGCGCAGCCAGGGTTACAACAACCTTGAGTCCGGATGCGCGCATGCTCTCTCCCTTACTCTCCCTAGTCGACCAGCCTCATCCGCGGCAGCGGGGTCCGCCGGTACTCGCCGTACATCAGCTCTTCCACGAACTCGACGCAGCGGAAGTCCATCAGCCGGGCGTTCGGCTCCATCCGCCGGTAGAGCGGCATCTCGATCGTCCACGGCTCGGTGTACGTCTGCGGGTCCGTCAGAGTGGCCTCGTAGTGGATGTGGTTGGGGCCGGACAGCGTGTACCGTTCGACCACCGTCAACTGGTTGCTGTAGTGGTTGCCCGAGCGGTCGAGCCAACCGCCGCAGCCCGGCATGTCTTCCGGGCGCTCGGCACAGTCCTTGGCCAGCAGGCCGTTGACCTCGACGACCAGTGTGTCCCCGTCCCAGCGGCCGTACGACATGCCCATCCAGCTGTCGATCTGCGCCGGCTTCGGATCCTCCAGGTAGACGTCCCGGACCGCGCCAGCGTACTGGTAGGCGATGAAGATCGCGTTCTCGCTGTGGAAGATCTGGAAGGGCTGCGGCATGTAGGTCGCCCGCGGCACGCCCGGCAGGTAGCAGAAGACCTCCTGATCCCGCGTGGACCAGCTCGCCATGTTCTCCATCTTCAGCGCCTGGGCCGCGTCCGTGTACGGGATCTTCCCGCCGCCCTTGATCACGCCCATGCCCGGCGGCACCGAACCGACCGCGCCGAAGTTGAGAACCTCGGCCGCGGGCAGCGGACCGTGCGGACCCTCGCGCAACTGCATGGCGGCGCGCGCCATGTGCAACTCGAGGTCGTAGTTCGCCTCGTTCAGGGCCTGCCAGATGCCGTTCAGGTCCGGCTTGCCGTCGGACAGCCGGTTCGGCTCAAAGTCCTGGGCCGCAAGCGGCGCCACCGTCAGTACGAGAACCGCGGCCACGGCCACGGCAGTTCGAGAAGACACGCTAGTTCCGAGTTTCATGACGTTGGCCATACTCCTCTTCGGCAGAACGCCGGGTTGTCCAGGCAAGAATGCGCGAACCCTGTCACCTTAGGCGCATGGGGTCAACCCCGACCCAGGCGTCGAACGAAGGCGCGCCGCGGATCGCTACCGACCGTGCTTCTCGAGGTGCCGCTGCTCCAGGTACCGCGCGCCGCGCAGCGTGTTGCCCATCGAGTAGTTCCCCTCCTGGCACGCGAACTCGTAGAGGAGATCGTCGGTGCGCGGCCAAGGCAGCGACCCGCTGTAGGGGGCGGTGAACTCCGGGTCGTTGACCGTGTACTCGTAGAACAGGGTGTCCTTGTCCTGAAAGCGTAGGCGCTCGACGACATGGGCCCCTTCCCGGTGGAAGCCCCAGTCGCCCAGCAGGTTCCTCGTCTCGATCACCAGGGTGTCGCCTTCCCACCGGCCAATCGAGTCGCCCGCGTAGGAGCGGTAGTCCTCCGGAATGTGGTTCGCCCCAAGCCGCACGATCCGGGCCCAGTGCATCCACTCGATCAGGATGACGACGTGGCTATCGGTCTGGACGATCGTCTTCAGATTGTTGTAGGCCCTCGGACCGATCGGCATCGTCGATCCCTGGTGGAAGACGCAGCGGTTGCCGAGGGTGAGCGATTCCGGCCCGTCGTAGGGATCGTCCCCGTTCTCCAGCCACCAGGCCGTGCCCGTGTTCTCATAGCCGAAGGGCGGCAGCGTGTCGAAGCGCGCCTGACCGGCCTCGGTTCGCGGCGGCAACCGGCCGTTCGGCGGATCCGTGATGACGGAGGTCCGGTACTTGCCGTCGACCTTGAAGGCAGCGGTACCGCGATCGAGCCAGAAGGCGTTGTAGGCACCGACACCCCGGTATCCCTCCTCCAACCGCCCCGCGATCACGTCCCGGTCGGGATCACGTACTTCCTGATCGCGGGCGTTGGCCGCAACCATCCCATCGGCAATCGCTCTCGCCTCCTCTTCGGTGAAGTACTCCCGGTCGCCGAACCTGGGATCGCGCTCCAGCGGCGTCAGGAAGGAAACATCGTAGTTGCCGGAGAAGTCCGGTCGTCCGCTCGGCGTGCGTGGAATGTCCTCGCCGGCGAGGCACGGCACGAGCAGCAGGCTCGCGGCTGCACACAGGGAGAGGGCTCGGGTCTTCATTCTCGACCTCCTGGTACGCGCTGTTCGTGGGTGGAACGAGCGTAGCGCACCCCGCTGAGGTCAGGGCAGCGCGAACACGAACAGAGTGTTGTTCGAGCTCGGACGGAGTTGCGCCGTCAGCCGCCGGAAGGTCGACGTAGTACCACCCTCGGCGCCGGTACCGACCGCCACGTACTGGCGGCCGTCGACCTCGTAACTGACCGGAAATCCGGTCACCGAAGAACCGAGGTTGATCTCCCAGAGCACGTCGCCGGTCTCCTGGTCGAGCGCCCAGAAGCGGCCGCCCACGTCGCCGCCGAAGACGAGGCCGCCCCCGGTCGCGGCGAGCGACATCGTTACCGGCAGGCGTTCGTGGAGCCATAGCGTCTCGCCCGTTTCGGCGGAGATCGCGTAGACGGTGCCGAGCGTCTCCTTTCCGGGCGCGAACTGGGTGTCGTTGACCAGGGCGTAGTGCATCGCGCCGCGGCCAACGCGGGTCGTCATCTGGGAGCAGAGGTTCCGGAGCGGGTAGTACATCGTGTTCGTCAGCGGGCTGTAGGCACCGGCCTCCCAGTCCTTGCCGCCGAGGAGGGACGGGCAGATCAGGCGCTGCTGCTCCAGTTCGGTGAACACCACTTCCGGATTCTCGACCACGAGGCCGGTCTCGCCATCGATCCGCTCGATCACGTTCTGGGGCACCGTCGGCCGCGCCCACAGGAACTCTCCCGTTTCGCGGTCGAGGGTGTAGACGAGACCGGTCTTGCCGGGGACGCCGGTCACTACCTTTCGCGTCTCCCCGGCTTCGATCCGGGGATTGCGCCACGTGACGGCGTCCGCGTCCGGCGCGACCTTCGTGTCGACCAGCAGCCGCTCGAAGGGGTGGTCCAGGTCCCAGTGGTCGTTCAGGTGCTGGTAGTACCAGCGCACCTCGCCGGTCGCGACCTCCAGCGCCAGGGTCGAGTTGTGGTACAGGTGCCGCTTCTCGTGGCCGCCGAGCAGGAACTTCGGCGCCGGCGACGTGACCGACGTGCCGACGATCAGGAGTTCCATCGCCGGGTCGTAGCTCGGCGCCATCCAGGACCCTACGTGGTGCCGGTTCTCGTACGGCAGGTCACCCCAGGTCTCGTTCCCCGGTTCGCCCGGTCCCGGGATCAACGGCCGGCGCCAGAGCTCCTCGCCCGTCTCCGCGTCATGGGCCGCGATGAAGCAGGCCTCGGGCCCCCGGTGCGGCCGGCAGCTCCGGCCTGAGATCACACGGCCCGCGGCGATGATCGGCCCGGTCGAGTGCCTGGCCGGCTCCGTCTCGTAGTCGACAATCTCCGTCTCCCAAGCCAGCTCACCGGTCACCGCGTCCAGCGCATAGACGTAACCGTCGTTGGCGGTGTCGATGATCAGGCCGCCGTAGATCGCGATGCTCCGGTTGACCGTTTCCAGCCCGCCGACGTAGGTGGCGATGTCCCTCGGGATCGGCCTCCTGTACTCCCAGAGGAGGTCGCCGGTCGTCGCGTCGATCGCCTGGGTGACGCTGCTCGGATTCGGGTAGTACATGACGCCGTCGTAGACGATCGGCGTCCCCTGCTGACTGCCCTCCTCCAGTCCGCGCGACCACGCCAGCGTGAGTTCGCCCACGTTCTCCCGGTCGATCTGGTCGAGAGGGCTGTAAGCCCAGCCGTTCTGCGTACGGCGCCAGTGCAGCCAGTCGCCGGGAGCGGGATCCTCCAGCATCGCGTCGGTGACGGGGACGAAGTCCTCGTCGGACTGCGCGTAGACCGCCGGGGCCATGCCGGCGAGGAGCCCCACGAAGACCGCTCTGAACCGAAGGGCTGGCTCTCGACTCATACTCGACTCCCGGTACAGGGCATACTGAAATGGCGAGCGGCGAGCGTAGCGCAGGGAGCGGCGCTATCCTCGCCCGATGCCCGCGACGGACAACGGCCGGATCGTGATCACCGGACTCGGCGCCGTGACCCCTGTCGGCAACGATGTCGACACCTTCTGGCGCCGGATGAAGGCCGGCGACTCGGGCGCCGGGCCGATCACCGCGTTCGACACCGACGGCTTCAAGGTGAAGATCGCCTGCGAGGTGCGCGACTTCGAGCCCAGGGAGTGGCTGGAGAGCAAGGCGGCACGCCGGCTCGCCCGCGCCACGCACTTCGCGGTCGCCTCGGCCAAGCAGGCCGTGACCGACGCGGCCCTCGCCATCGACCCTGCCGCCGCCCACCGCTATGGCATCACCTTCAACACCGGCGGCGGCGGCATAGCGAGCATGGAGCACGGGACACGGAGACTCGTCGCGCGGGGCCCGCAGCAGGCGAATCCGTTCCTGGTCACCGACGTGATGCCGAACGCCGTGTCCTGCCTGATCTCGATCGAGCTCGGGCTGACCGGGCCGACCACGACCTCGACCCTCGCCTGCGCCAGCGGAAACTACGCGTTGCTCGAGGCCTACCGGCTCCTGCGCTCGGGCGAAGTCGACGCCGTCATTGCCGGCGGCACCGAGGCGGGCATCACACCGCTGATCATCGCCACCTTCTCGCGCCTGCAGGCCCTCTCAACCCGCAACGACGATCCGAAGGCTGCAAGCCGGCCGTTTGACGCCGATCGTGACGGTTTCGTGTTCGGAGAGGGTGGTGTCGCCTTCGTCGTCGAAACCGAGCGCCACGCCGAGCAGCGAGGCGCCAGGGTCTACGCCGAAGTCCGGGGTGGCGCCGTCACGGCCGACGCTCACCATCTGACGGCGCCTCGTCCCGACGGGTCCGGAGCGGCGGCCGCGATGGGCAGGGCCCTCGAATCGAGCGGCACCGACCCCGGCGAGGTCGATGCCGTCTTCGCGCACGGCACCGCCACGCCGCTCGGCGACGTGGCGGAGACGCTGGCGATCAAGAAGGCGCTCGGCGAGCGGGCATCGGAAGTCGCGGTCACCGCCACCAAGTCGCAGGTCGGCCACATGCTCGGCGCGGCCGGAGCGGTGTCGGCCCTGGCGGCGGTCAAGACGATCGAGGACGGGACGATCCCGCCGACGATCAACCTCGACCGGCCGGACCCGGAGTGCGACCTGGACTACGTCCCGAACCGGGCCCGGGCCCACCCCACCAGCGTGGCGCTCGTCAACGCCTTCGGCTTCGGCGGCCAGAACGTCGTCCTCGTGCTCGCCGGCGCGAACTAGCCAGCTCCGCGCCCACACTGGGTGCGCCGGCGTCCCCGCCGGCATCCGGCCGCCGCGCAACGCTGAGCCCGGGGCTCACTGACTTGACAGCACCCGGCCCCGTACCGCCGCCAGCACCCGGCGCAACGCGCGGGGCGCGGCGAAGTCCACGACCCAGGCCGGAAGCCGACCGCCCGGGTCCGTCAGCAACCGGTAGACGACGATGGTGCGCTCGGAGTCAAGCGGAATCAGGGTCCAGGAGCCCCTGCTCTCCCGCACGTTCCCGGAGCCCTCGACGTACGTCCACCGGGCCTGCCATCCGGCACCCGCTCCCGTCTCGACGGCGCCGGTCTCCACCCGAACCGTGTAGCGCCGATCCTCAACCGGGAACGGCATGTCCAGGATCTGCCGGTTCAGGTAGACGCCCGGGGAGATCGGCTCGACCTCGGATTCCAGGACGCGCGGCATGAACTGGTCGAAGTCCGCCGCCGCGTCGATGACGCCGCGTACCGCACTCAGAGGCGCTTCGATCACGCCGAGACCGCAGCCCTCCGAAACGCGGCCACCGGCGTCCCGTCTCGTCACGCGCCACTTCCCGACCGCCGGCAGGTCCCAGGTCAGAGGACTGCCGCTGAGCTTCGTCTCTGGCGCTGACCCGAGATCGACCTCACAAGGGTCCGTCGCCACCGCCGGAGGGACGACAAACGCCAGACAGACCGCAACCGCGCCCGCCGCTCGTTCGATGGCGTCGGCCGCCGACGCGCTCAAGAACCCCTTCGCTCCGCCCGCAGCCGGTTGAAGTAGTCGGTCGCCGCCGCCTTCACCTTCGGCGCCAGGAGCAGCGTCGCGATCAGGTTCGGCACCGCCATCATGGCCAGCGCGGTGTCGATCAGGTTGATCACCGTGCCGGCGGCGAAGATTGCGCCGACGAAGATGCCCAGGAGATAGAGCCAGGTGTAGAGGCCGTCGCGCTGCGCGCCGAACAGGTAGGCGAAACAGCGCTTGCCGTAGTACGAGTAGCTGACCATCGTCGAGATCGCGAACATCATCACGATCAGCACCAGCAGGGCGCGGCCCGGTGCGCCCAGGGCGCTCTGTACCGCGTCCGCGGTCAGCGACACCCCGGTGATCTCACCGACCGTTTCGAGGCCGCTCGAGAGGATGACGAAGGCGGTGAGAGAGCAGACGACGATCGTGTCGATGAAGGGGCCGAGCATCGCGACCAGGCCCTCGCGCACGGGTTCGTTCGTCCTCGCCGCGCCGTGCGCGAGCGGCGCCGTGCCGAGGCCCGCCTCGTTCGAGAAGGCGGCCCGGCGGACTCCGATCATCATCGCCTGCTGAAAGCCAATCCCCATCGCGCCGCCCGCCGCGGCGGTGCCGGTGAAGGCTTCGCGGAAGATGCGGCCGAACACCTCCACCGCGATGTCCGAGCGCACGAACAGCACACAGAGCGCCATGCCCAGGTACAGGACACACATGACCGGCACGAAGCGTCCCGTCACCGCGCCGATCCGTTCGACGCCGCCGAAGGCGACCAGTGCAACCAGGGCCACGCAGCCCACGCCGGTCAGGATCGGATCGAGTCCGAACTGGGCGTTCAGGAGTTCCGCCACCTGGTTGCTCTGGAACATCGGCAGGCAGCCGAACAGGCCGAACGTGCAGAACATGATCGCCAGCGGCTTGAACTTCTTCCCGAGACCGAGTTCGATCGTGTACATCGTGCCGCCGAGGAGCGCGCCCCTTTCGTCCCGGCCGCGGTAAATCTGCGACAGCGTGCAGGAGAAGAACTTGGTGCCCATGCCGACGACCGCCGCCACCCACATCCAGAACACCGCGCCGGCGCCACCCTGGGTGACCGCGATCGCGACGCCGCCGATGTTGCCGACCCCGATCGTGGCGGCCAGCGCCGTCGACAGGGCCTGGAAGTGGCTGATGTGCCCGGGATCGTCCGGCGAGTCGTACTTCCCGAGCGTTACCGCCGTCGCGTGCCCCATGTGGAGCAGCGGCCGCAGGCGCACGTAGAGGCAGAAGAACGCGCCCGAGCCGATCAGGAGCACGACGAGGGGCATGCCCCAGGCGTAACCGACGGCGGTCTCCAGGAACCGGTCGAGCGAGGCCAGCATCGGGGTCAGGCCGGCCCGACCGCTGCGCCGGGCCTCACTGGCTCACCGTTTCCAGAGTCACGGGATCCCGCTCCGGCAGCATGGTGACGCCGCCGCCGATCTTTCCGGCCACCTCGGCCATCGTGGCGCGGCCGTCGGCGTCGCCCGGCTCGATCTCCTCCCAGTCGCCGACGATCAACATGACCAGCCTGTCGGGCAGGAGATGCCGCTCGGCCACGCGCTTGACGTCGGCCGGCGTCACCGCCTCGACGTTCGCGCGGTAGGTCCGCCAGTAGTCGTGGGAGCGGCCCAGGAACTCGTCCTGGGCGAAGATGGAAGCGATGGCCGCGGCCGACTCGAAGTTGCTCGGGAAGGTCTCGATCGCCGCCGCCTTGACCGTCTGGAGTTCGTCTTCGGGGACGAGTTCCATTCGCATCCGGTCGACCTCTTCAAGCGCGATCTTCGCCGCGAAGGCGACCGTCTCGCTCTTTGACTGGAACGTGATGCTCAGGTTGCTCGGCCAGTAGCTGCCGATGCGGAAGTTGGAGTAGGCGCCGTAGGCCAGCCCCTCGTCCGAGCGGATCCGCTTCATCAGCCGGGTGGTGAAGCCGCCGTTGCCGAGCACTCCGTCCATCATGGACAGCGCGAAGTGGTCGGGATCGCCCCAGTCCGCGCGCTGGAAGGTGCGGTGGCCGATCTGCACGCGCCCCTGCGGGATGTCCTGCTGGGCCACATAGACGCCGGGCGCGGGCTCGTACGCCGCCGCCTGGGGCGGCCACGGCGCCTGGTCGCGGCCCTCTTTCCCGAAGCGGTCGAGCAGTGCCGAGAGCTTCGCCGCGAGTTCGTCGCTGTCGAAGTCGCCGGCGGCCGCCACGACCATATGACCGGGATGGACGTAGCGCCGGTGGAACGCCACCAGGTCGTCGCGGCCGACCGCCTCCAGCGACGCCGCGGTGACGAAGCGCGAGTCCACGTGGTCCGGACCGTAGAGCAGCCACTGGCCCTCCCGTCCCGCGACATCGACCGGATCGTCGTTGCGCTGCTTGAGGCTCTCCAGCTCGTTCTCCTTCGCCAGGTCCAGCCGGTCGCCGTCGAAGCGGGGCTCGGTGAGCATGGAGAAGAACAGGTCGAGGCACTCGTCGAGCACCGTCGACAGGCAGTTCATCGACATCCCGGCGCTCGTGCTGCCGATGAATGCCGAGAAGTTGCCCGCAACCGCCTCGACCGCCTCGTCGAAGGCCTTCGCCTCGAGCTCGCCGGCGCCGCCCGTCCGCATCAGTTCGCCGGTCAGAGAGGCCAGCCCTGTCTGATCGACCGGCTCCAGCCAGGACCCGATGCGAAACCGCACCGTGATGTCGACCAGCGGCAGCGAACGGTCCGGCACCAGGTAGGCGGGAACGCCTCCCGCCAGCTCGCGGCGAAAACCGTCCGCGTCGGGCAACTCGAAGTCCAGCGGACCATAGGTCAGTTCACTCGGGTGCGCGACGATCTCGGCGTCGCCCTGGGCCTCGGCCAACGACGCCGGGCCGAGGCAGAAAGCGACGAGAGCCAGCACTCTCACAAGGACGCGTACGCTCACTGCTCACCTCCTTGATCTTCCTGTAGTTCGGCCAGCCGCCCCTCGATCACGCCCCGCATCCAGTCGAGCGCCGGGCGCATCTCTTCCGGCACCTGGGCCGACTGGGCCTCCATCTGCTGGAGGACCATCTCCAGTTGGGTCGGATCCTCGATCTGGGCGATCGCCTCGGCCTGGGACATGAGCGCGGTCCGCATCTCCGGCGGCAGCGCTTCGAGTTCGGACGGCGTCTCCGTCGCTTCGGTTCCCTCCTTGCGGTAGTACAGGCTGACCAGACGCTTCGAAGGCTCGAAGTACTTCGCGGCCACGCGCTGCACGTCCTCGGCGGTGACCTCGTTCGTCCGCTCCGCGACCGTGTTCAGATAGCGCCAGTCGCCCAGCGCGTCCATGACCGCCAACTGGATCATCAGGAAGAACGGATCCCGGAGTTGCCGGTAGGTGTCGGCCGACACCCGGTTCTTCACCTTGGCCAGCTCGTCCTCCGGTACCGGCTCGGCGATCAGTTCCGCGACGATTCCGTCCCAGGAGGCGAGGAGTTGCTCGGGCGTGGCGTCGCCCTTGGTCTCGGCGCGCAGATTGAAGACGCCGGCGTACTTCCTCGCCTCGTAGAAGGCGCTGGCGTTGGACGCGATCTCGGCACCCTCCACGATCTGTTCGTAGAGACGGCCGGTGCGGCCGTTCAGGACGCCCGCGACGACATCGAGCGCGTAGCCGTCGCCGTGGCCGAACGGCACCGCGTGGTAACGCACCTGGAGCTGAGGCTGGCAGTCGCACTCGGCCGTCATCCGCTTCTCGGCCAGTTGCTCGGCTTCCAGCGTGACGACATCAGGCGCAAGCCGCTCGGCCTGCGGGAGGCGGCCGAAGTAGCGCTCCGCCAGTTCCCGCACTTCGGCCGGGTCGAAGTTGCCGACCAGCACGGCGCTCAGGTTGTTCGGCGCGTAGTAGGTGGCGAAGAACTCGTCGGCCTGGGACTTGCTGATCACCTCCAGGTCCGAAGCCCAGCCGATGACCGGCCAACTGTAGGGGTGGGACTGCCAGAACATGGCGTCCGCCTGCTCGTCGTAGCGGCCGGTCGGCGTCGACTCGGTGCGCAGGCGCCTCTCTTCGTAGACGACATCGCGCTCGGCGTAGAACTCACGGAACACCGGATTCAGCAGGCGATCCGACTCGAGCCAGAACCAGAGTTCCAGCCGGTTCGACGGCAACTGGTTGATGTAGACCGTGAAGTCGTTGCTGGTGAAGGCGTTCAGGCTCGTGCCGCCGCCGTCGGTGTAGACCTTGTCCAGCTCATCCTTGACCATGATCTCTCGCTGCTCTTCCACGAGTTCCTGAAACTCGGCGCGCAGCGCGTTCAAGGTGTCGGTGCGGTGCGCGGGATCGTAGGGATCGTTGATCTCGCCCAGCCGGTAGCGGCGACGTTGCTCGCGCAGTTCGGCGCGGATCTTCTCCTGAACCGCCTCCTGCTCCGCGATGATCTCGAGATCGCGCGCGATGTCCTTCGTGCCGATCGTATGCGTGCCCTTGAACATCATGTGCTCGAAGAAATGCGCGAGACCGGTGATCCCCGGCCGCTCGTCGGCGGAACCGACGTGGGCCACCCACGCCGCCGCCACCGTCGTCAGTTCCGGGCGGCTCACGAGCAGGAAGCGCATGCCATTGTCGAGTTCGAACTCCTCGACCGGCACGGCGGCCGCGGTCGGAGCGCTCTGGGCCGCGCCGCCGGCCGGCCAGACGAACGCCGCCGCCAGCAGGGCGAGCAGAGCGGTCCACATCGCCGCAGCGCCGCCTTCTCTTCGTTGAGGCCAGATCACAGGCGAGTCTCCTTTCCGGTCCCCTGCACCGGAGACCGCGTCAGCGGGACCGGCAGACTCTACCGCCTGTGCCGCGAGCCGGCCGCGCAGCGAAGTGTCCTGGACTGTTGACATTCGGGCTTCCATATCTCTATTGTTAGCACTCGCCCAGGGCGAGTGCTAACAGGCGCTTCGCCCGGCCACAAAACCACATCCACCGACACCAACCCAAGAGGAGGAGATCGCTGGTGAGTGTACGTCCGCTTCATGACCGGGTACTCGTCAAGAGGCTCGAGGAGGAGGAGCAGATCCGGGGAGGCATCATCATCCCGGACGCTGCGAAGGAGAAGCCGCAGGAGGCCGAAGTCGTCGCCGTCGGCCCCGGCAAGCTGCAGGAGAACGGCGAGCGGTCCGCGCTCGACGTGAGTGTCGGCGACCGCGTGCTGATCGGCAAGTACTCCGGCAGCGACATCAAGATCGACGACGAAGACATGGTCATCCTGCGCGAGGACGAGATCCTCGCGGTCGTGGGATAGGCCGGAACTGGAGAGCAGATACATGGCAAAGCAGATCGTCTACTCCGAGGACGCGCGCGGCGCGGTCCTGCGCGGAGTCAACAAGCTCGCCGACGCCGTCAAGGTGACGCTCGGCCCCAAGGGCCGCAACGTCGTCCTCGAGAAGTCGTTCGGCTCCCCCACGATCACCAAGGACGGCGTCACCGTCGCCAAGGAGATCGAACTGAAGGACGGCCTCGAGAACATGGGCGCGCAGATGGTGCGCGAGGTGGCCTCGAAGACCTCCGACGTTGCCGGTGACGGCACCACAACCGCCACCGTCCTGGCGCAGGCGATCCTGCGCGAGGGCGCGAAGAACGTGACCGCCGGCGCCAACCCGATGGAGCTGAAGCGCGGCATCGAGTTCGCGGTGGGCGCCGCCGTCGACGCCATCCACGCCCTCGCCAAGGACGTGAAGGACAGCGAGGAGATCGCCAACGTCGGCACGATTTCCGCGAACAACGACGCCGAGATCGGCCAGATCATCGCCGAGGCGATGGACAAGGTCGGCAAGGACGGCGTGATCACGGTCGAGGAGGCCAAGGGCCTGCAGACCGAGCTCGAGGTCGTCGAGGGCATGCAGTTCGACCGCGGTTACCTGTCGCCCTACTTCGTGAGCGACGCCGACCGCATGGAGTGCGTGCTCGAGAACTGCGTCGTGCTCCTGCACGAGAAGAAGATCAGCTCGATGAAGGACCTGCTTCCGGTCCTCGAGCAGGTCGCCAAGCAGGGCAAGCCGATGCTGATCGTCGCCGAGGACATCGAGGGCGAGGCTCTGGCCACCCTGGTCGTCAACAAGCTGCGCGGCACGCTGCAGGCGGCCGCGGTCAAGGCGCCCGGTTTCGGCGACCGCCGCAAGGCCATGCTCGAGGACATCGCGATCCTCACCGGCGGCCGGGTGATCACCGAGGACCTCGGCATCAAGCTGGAGAACGTCCAGTGGCAGGACCTCGGCGAGGCGAAGAAGGTCGTCCTCTCCAAGGACGACACGACGATCGTCACCGAGTCCGGCGACACCGGCCGCCAGGCCGCGATCGCCGGCCGGGTCAAGCAGATCCGCAACCAGATCGAGGAGACGACCTCCGACTACGACCGCGAGAAGCTCCAGGAGCGGCTGGCGAAGCTGGTCGGCGGTGTCGCCGTGATCCGGGTGGGCGCCGCGACCGAGACCGAGATGAAGGAGAAGAAGGCCCGGGTCGAGGACGCGATGCACGCGACCAAGGCCGCCGTCGAGGAGGGCGTCGTGCCGGGCGGCGGCGTGGCCCTGCTGCGCGCGATCGAAGCGGTCGCAGGGCTGAGCGAGAACGGCGACGTGGGCATCGGCATCTCGATCGTCAAGCGCGCGCTCGAGGAGCCGACACGGCAGATCGCCGAGAACGCCGGCGTCGAGGGCTCGGTCATCGTCCGCGACGCGAAGGCGCAGACCGGTTCGGTCGGCTACAACGCGGCCAATGGCGAGATGGAAGACCTGATCGCCGCCGGCGTTATCGACCCGGCCAAGGTCACCACGACGGCGCTGCAGAACGCCGCGTCGATCGCCGGCCTCATGCTGACCACGGAGGCTCTCGTCTCCGAGATCAAGGAAGACAAGCCGGAAGCCCCGCCCGCCCCCGACATGGGCGGCATGGGCGGCATGATGTAGCCAAGCCGGCTACCGGCAGCGAGCAAGGGCGGCCTTCCGGGGCCGCCCTTTTTCGTTGTTCGTTACGCGCCGTCGGCCGGTTTCAGCAAAGCCGCGACGACCTCCTCGACTGCCACCCCCTCCGGCTCGCCGCGGAAGCCGGCGAGCCGCACGTAGGCCTCCGCCGCGGCCCGGTGGAATCCATCCGGCAACCCCGCCGCCTCCAGGGTCGAGGCGATCTCCTCCATCTCGCCGGCGAAGCGCCAGGCCTTCGGAGCCGCCGTGGCCGCGGCACGCACGCTCCTCTTCTCCAGACCCGGTTGCGATCTGGCCCACTCCCCGAGCAGACCGTCCTCCACTCCGTAGGCGCTGGCGGCGGCCCGAAGTGACAGCAGCAAGGCCGCGCTGCCCTTGGTGAAGCCGGCGTAGCACATCTTGAGCGCCGAGGCGGCGCCGGCTTTCGCGTCGAGATCGATCGCCTCGAGAGCCGAGTCCTCGAACAGAGGCGCCACTTCCGCCGCGGCGTCTCCCGAGAGATAGAGCCGCGTGGTCCCCGGCCGGATCGCCGGCGGCCCGACGATGCCGCCGTCCACGAAGCGAGCTCCGCCCGCCGCCGCGGCTGCCGCGATCTCGAGCGCCGTGGCGGGCGAGACCGCGTTCGCATCGACATAGAGGCCATCGAAACCGGTCGCGGCGACGGTCTCGGCGAGCGCCAGTGCGCCGTGAGGAGGGCAGACCGAGAGCACCGCGTCGGATGCCGCGGTCACAGCTTCGAGCGTGCCCAGATCCTCGAAACCGGCGCCCGCGGCCCGGGCACGGGTCTCCCGGCTCCGTCCCCCGGACGCCCACACGACCCGGACCGGCTCTCGCACCGCCGCGCCGGCGGTGACGCCCATCGCCCCTGGATGGAGCAGGCCGACGGTGGCGATCGTCAAGGCAACGCGCGCGGGTCGACGACCGGCCTCAACCGCCCGAGGTCTCCGCCCTGGCGGCCGCCTCGGCTTCGGCGTCCTCCGCCCGGGCGCCGCGCAGCAGGTTCAGCATGCCGTAGTTCCCCTCGTGGCAGGCGTACTCGAACATCGGCAGCGGATTCCTGCTCATCGGAATGACCGCCGTCCAGGGACCCGCGAAGGACTCCGGGTCGTCGATCGTGTACTCGTAGACGAGCCGGTCCTCTCCGACTCTCGTGAACCTCTCGGTCAGACGCATGTTCGGGCCCGAACCCCGGAAACTCGTCTGATCGGTGAAGTTCGTCGTCACGACGACCAGGGTGTCGCCCTCCCAGTGGCCCCGTGAGTCGCCCCGCCACTGGCGCACGTCGTCCTGAAGGGTCGGCCGCCCGTCGAGAGGCACGACCCGCGAGTCGTGGACCATCTCCACCAGGAGCACGACCGTCTCCTCGGTCTGGAAGATCTGGACGTTGTTGTTGTAGGCGCTCGGGCTCATCGGCGGTCCGGCGTTGAAGCCCAGGATGCAGCGTTCGGCCACGCCCCGATCCTCCGGGCCGTGGGCCGGCCTGCGACGCGCCGCCGCGCGCTCCGCGACCCGCTGCTTCGCGACCTGGGTCAGTTCTGGAATCCGGCCGTCGGGAGGATCGACGATGAGCGAGGTGCGCCGGTCCTCGGTCAGCTTGTCCCCGTAGTCCCACCAGAACTGGTTGTAGGCGTTCGCGACATCGGCCTGGGCGGAAAGACCATCGCTCGTCCGCCGGTCCTTGTTCCGCCGCGCCAGCGTCCGCTGCTCGAACTCGGCGGCGGCCTCCGCGCTGCCGAAGCGTTCCTGCTCACCGAGTTCCTCCGGCCGCTCAAGCGGCGTGATCGTCCGGAAGTCCCAGATCCCGCGCAGATCCGGAGTTCCCCAGGGCGTTCGTTCCAGGCCGGATTCTCCGGCCTGCGCGACGAGCGGCGCCGACGCCAGGGCGACCACGGCAAAGAGGGCGATCGGCATCTTCTGCTTGCCCATGTCAGTTCTCCTGTGTGGTAGCGGGACCAGTGTACTCGCCGGCCTGCGGTTGCCCGACGAACGCTGGCCGGTCCGGAGGGCGGCAGAACCAGATCGACGCCGCCCCCAGGACCGCGAGGCCGCCGAGGGTCCAGAGCGTGCCGGCATAGGAACCCGTGCGAT
Organism: Holophagales bacterium; assembly: GCA_009843505.1. GTDB lineage: Bacteria > Acidobacteriota > Thermoanaerobaculia > Multivoradales > Multivoraceae > Multivorans > Multivorans azotirespirans. The sequence goes on from VYDI01000034.1 coordinate 447,366, forward strand.
CCGCCGCGGCTCCGGCCAGGATCGGTCCGAGAGCTCCGATGACGCCGATCAGGCCGATCCGGATGCCGGTCGTTCCCACGAACGCCGCCCGGCCGAAGAACAAGCCGAACACGACCACTTCGCTCGTGTAGGCAGTGCCGTAGGCAACGCCGATCGCGAAGACGCAGGGATACGCCACCGCCGCGGAGCTCGCGGACACGAATACCCACAGAGCCACCGCGTTGACCAGCAGGGCCAGCGCGAGGACCCGCATCGGCGACATGAAGTCGCCCAGCGAACCGGTCAGGCGGCCGAACAGGCTGGCGCCCACCCGTACGCCCAGGATCGTCGATGCGGCAAGTGTCGTGAATCCGAGGTCTTCCAGATGAAGGCCGCCGTGGGCGGACACGACGCGCCACGGCACGGTGTTCGCCGCCGTCGCGAAAGTGGCGATCCAGAACTGGGGAGTGCGCAGAGCCCACATGAGGGCACCCTTCGGCATCGGCTCGCCCGCCACTTCGGTGCCGCTCCCCACCACCGATGACTCCGGCCGGCGGCCCGGCCCCACCGGAGTCGGATCGTCAGGATCCTGCGGCGGCAGTCCGTCGCGACGCTGGCCGATGTCGCTCGGCCGGTTCCGGATGAAGAGCACGGCGATCGCCGCGACGAGCAGGGAGATCCCGGTGACGATCTGCCAGCCGACACGCCAGTCCCACGCCTCGAGCACGAGCCCGGCCGCCGGCGGCCACAGAAAGCCGACGACTCCGGCGCCCGACAGGATGATGGCCGTCGCCCGCGCCCGGTACCTGCGGAACCAGAAGATCGGCATCGCCTGGGCGGGCAGCAGGGTCGAGAAACCGATCCCGATGCCGCCGACCAGCGAGTAGCCGAGGTAGATCTCGGTCGCGCTCGAGGCCTGGCTCACCACCCAGAAGCCGCTGGCGGCGCACAGCGCGCCCGCGGTCACCGTGGCCCGGATACCCCAGCGGCGGATGACCGCCGCCGCGACCGGACTGACCAGGCCGTACGTGAACGTGAACGCCCCGAACATCTGGCCGATCTGCTGGCGGGTCAGCTCCAGATCGGCGATCAACGACGACGCGAAGATGCCCAGGCCGTAGTACGCCGGGGCGATGCCCAGGCCGTAGGTCAGGAAGCCGATGCCGACCATCGGCCAGCCGTAGAACGTCCGTCGGGTTTCGCTCGGAAGGGTCAATCCGCCAGCCCTCCGGTCCCGGCCGCCGCCGCGTCGGGGTACAGGTGGCATGCGACCCGCGCCGGGCCGACCACTTCGAGCAGTGGCTCCAGGCGGTCGCAGTGGTCGAGCACCTTCGGGCAGCGCAGGTGGAAGGCGCAGCCCGGGGGCGGCTTGCGGACACTCGGCACCTCACCGGCGATCAGCCGGTGCGGCCGCGCCGCCTCGATCACGGGATCCGGCGTCGGCACGGATGCGAGCAGCGCCTCCGTGTACGGGTGCCGGGGCCGCTCGAACAGTTCGTCCCGCGTCGTGATCTCCACAATCCTCCCCAGGTACATCACGCCGATCCGGTCGCTGATGTGGCGCACGACCGACAGGTCGTGGGCGATGAACAGGTAGGTCAGGCCGAGCTGCGCCTGCAGGTCCATCAGGAGATTGAGCACCTGCGCCTGGATCGAGACGTCAAGCGCCGACACCGCCTCGTCGCAGATCACCAGATCGGGCTCGAGCGCGAGGGCGCGGGCGATGCCGATGCGCTGTCGCTGGCCGCCCGAAAACTGGTGTGGGTAGCGGTTCGCCATCGCCGGCAGCAGGCCCACCAGGTCGAGCAGCTCCGCCACCCGCGCGCGGTAGCGCCGGCGGTCGCCGGCCAGGCCGTGGACCTTGAGCGGCTCGCCGACGATCTCTCCCACTCGCATGCGCGGGTTGAGCGAGCCGAAGGGGTCCTGGAACACCATCTGCATCCGCCGCCTGACACCTCGCAACTGCTTCTGGCTGTACGCCGTCACGTCCTCACCCCCGAACACGATCCGGCCGGCGGTCGGTTCGAGCATGCGGAGGATCGCGAGCGCGGTCGTCGACTTTCCGCAGCCGCTCTCCCCCACCAGGCCAAAGGTCTCGCCACGCCGGAGTTCGAACGACACCCCGTCGACCGCCTTGACGGAGCCGACGCGCCGTCGCATGAGCACTCCCTCCGTGACCGGAAAGTGGACCTTCAGGCCATCGACCCGGAGCAGTACCTCGCTGCCGGAGGAGGACCGGGAAACCGACGTGCTCCCGGCAACGTCCGTCGCGACCATGCGGGGGCCTCCGGCGCCGGTCAGGCCGCCGGCTCCTCTTCCGCGCGGTAACAGGCCCAGGCTCGGGCAGCACCATGCGCGACGAGCGGCGGCGGCGCTTCCAGGCAGCGCTCATGCGCGTTGGGACAGCGCGGCTCAAAGGCGCAGCCCACGGGCAGCGCCGACAGGTCCGGCGGCTGGCCTTCGATCGACGCGAGACGGCCGCCGGTGTCGCCCTCGAGCCGGGGCACCGAGCGCAGGAGGCCCTGAGTGTAGGGATGCCGCGGATCCGCGTAGAGCGCCCCGGCCGGCCCGCTCTCGACGATCCGGCCGCCGTACATGACCGCCACCCGGTCGGCGTAGCGGGCAACCACGCCGAGATCATGGGTGATCAGGATGAGCGCCGAGTCGGTCTCCCGGGTGCGCTCCTTGAGCAGTTCGAGGATCTGCGCCTGAACCGTGACGTCGAGCGCCGTGGTCGGTTCGTCCGCGATCAGCAGGCGCGGGTGGCACGCCAGGGCCATCGCGATCATCACCCGCTGACGCATGCCGCCGGAGAACTGGTGCGGGTAGTCGCCAAGCCGCTTCTCCGCGTCCGGAATCGCCACCGACCTGAGCAGGTCCACCGCCTGATCGAGGGCCTCGCGCCGCTTGAGCCTTCGGTGCAGGCGCAACGGCTCGGCAACCTGGCGGCCGATCGTGAGCACCGGGTTGAGCGAGGACATCGGCTCCTGGAAGATCATCGCGATCCGGTTGCCCCGCACCGCCCGGATGCCGGTCTCGTCGAGAGCCAGCAGGTCGCGGCCCTCGAACTGAATCCGGCCATTCTCGATCCGCCCCGGTTCCGGGATCAGGCGGAGGATCGAGAGCGCGGTGACGCTCTTCCCGGAGCCGCTCTCCCCCACGATCGCAAGCGTTTCACCGGCCGCGACCTCGAGCGAGACCGAGTTCACGGCGCGCACCGGCGGCCGACCGCCGAAGCCCGAACGGAAGGCGACGTCGAGATCCTCGACCCTCAGCAGCGGCGGCGCTCCGGCGCTCAGAAGCCCATCTCCCGCTTCATCTCCTGGTCGATCCAGAGCCGCGCGTAGATCGGACCAGGGCGCACGGCACCGGCGCGCAGCTCGCCGCCGTAGTTCTTCACCCACGGCCACCAGGCCGTGTAGATGTACGGCACGGGCAGCCAGAGGTAGGGCGCCTCGTCCAGCATCTCCTTCGTGATCTGCTTGACGATCCGCTGCCGCTCGGTCTCGTCCCGGGTCAGGAACATCTCGTGGATGCGACGGTCGAGCTCCGGGTCGGACCACATCGACGGATTCCATGTCTGGCCGGTGACGAAGTTCTTGCGCAGGGTGGTGGTCGGGTTCACATGGCCGCTGGCCATCAGGTAGCCGGGACCGTGGGTGCGGGTGGTCATCATCGACAGGTAGGCCGCGTACTCCACGACCTCGATCTCCATCGTCACGCCGATGCGATCCAGGTAGCTCGCGAGCAGCGGCGCCAGCTCCATCCGCATCGCGTTGTTGGCCGACACCTGCATCCTGAAGGTGAAGCCGTCGGGGTAACCCGCCTCGGCCAGCAGGCGGCGCGCCTTCTCGGGCTTGTACTCGAACAGCTCCTGCACGGACTGCGGCATCGCCTCGAGCGGCTCGAAGTACCCCTCCCACGAGGGATGCTGCGGGTAGGCGAACAGCTCCGCGTTGCCGCCGAAGAACAGTTCGACGATCTCGCGCTGGTTCACCGCGAGGTTGATCGCCCGCCGCACCCTCACATCGTCGAACGGCTCCTGGTCGACCCGCATGACCATGAAGGTGCCACCCGTCGACAGCCAGCGCGACCAGCGCAGTTCGGGGGTCGTCTTCTTCAGGTGGTCGACGGCGATCCAGCGGATGTACTCGAGGATGTCCAGCTTGCCCGTGCGAATCGCGGTGAGGTAGGTCGCTTCGTCCTTGATCGTGCGGTAGGTGAGCTTGTCGATGAAGGGAATCTCGTAGGTCTCGCCGCCGACTGTCGTTCGGTCCCAGTAGTCCGGTCTGCGGGTGTAGGTCTGGGAGTTGCCCGGAATGAACCGCGCCAACGAGAACGGGCCGGTGCCGGTGACGTTTCGCCAGTCCTTGGCGTCGACACTGGCCAGTTCCCGGGGCACGATGCCCGAGAAGTAGCCGTAGCCGAAGCGGTAATCCCACTCGGCGTTGAACTCGCCGAACTCGAAGACGACCGTGTGATCGTCCCTGGCCACGACGCGGTCGATGTGGTCGAAGTAGGTCGGGATCGCCTTCGGGCTGTCGCGCAGCCGCTCGTAGCTGAACACGACGTCGTGGGCGTCCAGTTCCCGCGCCTCCATCACCCCGGGCTTGTCCGGGAACATCATGCCGCGCCGGGTCTCGATGACCAGGGTCAGGGGGTCTTCCCATTCCCAGTTCGCGGCCACTTCGCCGCGGATCGTCTCGGGGGACATGTACGCCTCGGACACGAAGCGCTGGTCACCGCCCCGGACGGCGGCCTGGTCGAGATCGGCGACGAAGAGCTGCTCGTAGAGCATCCCCGTGTCGTGGTTCTGCTTCCAGTTCCAGTCCGTCGTGTCCCAGGACAGCGCTGACAGGGTGACGTAGACCGTGCCGACGTTCAGTTCGCCGCCGTAGCGCGGCGGCTCCACCGGCGCCGGGCCGGGCTCAAACGAGAGATCGGCTCCCATGTCGGTACCGCCGGCAGGCGACGGGGAACGAGCGGGGGGCGACTCGCCGCACGCTCCAACGAGGAGAGCCAGAGCCACTGGAAGCGCTACGCCGCCGCGGAATCGTTCAGCCAGGTCTCTCATGTGCCTCTCATCCGTGGGTCGAGCAGGTCCCGCAAGGCGTCGCCGAAGACGTTCGCGGCGTAGACGACGACGGTCAGACAGATGCCCGGCGCCAGCGCCAGCCACGGTCCCAGGTACAGGTAGGTGCGGCCGTCGCCGGAGAGCATCCCGCCCCACGTCGGCGCCGGCGGCGGCACGCCGAGACCCAGGAACGAAAGCGCCGCCTCCGACAGGATGACTGCGCCGACGCGGGTCGTGAACAGGACGATGACGACCGGCATCACGTTGGGCAGGATGTGCCGGCGCAGGATGTGGAACGTCCCGGCGCCGACCGACTGCGCGGCGTGGGTGTAGACGTGCTCACGCACCGAGGTCACCGCGCCGCGCACGATGCGGGAGCCGGCGATACCGTAGAGCAGACCCAGGATGATCACGATCTGGGTGATCCCCGGCCCCACGACCGACACGATGACGATCAGGAGCACCAGGTCGGGGAATGTCATCCAGGCGTCGACCAGGCGCTGGGTGAGCATGTCGAACCAGCCGCCGAGGTAGCCCGAGAGCACGCCGATCAGGATCGACACGACGGTCGCCAGGGCGGCCGCGCAGAAACCCACGATCATCGACAGGCGGGCGCCCATCAGGACCCGCGAGAACAGGTCGCGGCCGAGGTGGTCGGTACCGAGCAGGAACTGCCGGGACGGCGGCTCGAGGCGATGCGCGAGGTCGGTCTCGTTGATGCCGTAGGGAGCGAGCACGCCGGCGAAGATGCCGGCGAACAGGAAGATCACGAAGACGACCGCGCCGGCGGCACCCAGCGGCTTGGTCCGGAACAGGCGGACCGTGAAGCGCCACCAGCGCGGTTGGTCGCGGACCGGCAGGGCGTCCGGAGCGGCTGCGGCGACGGTGGTCACGACACACTCATCCGTAGCGCACCTTCGGGTCGAGCCAGCCGTAGCTCAGGTCGACGAGCAGGTTGATCAGCAGCACCGCGACGCCGACGACCAGGAAGACGCCGGAGATCACTGGATAGTCCCGCTCGTAGACGCCCTCGAGCAGCAGCAGCCCCATGCCGGGAATGACGAAGATCTGCTCCATCACGACGGCGCCGCCGATCAGGAGCGGCGCCTGCAGCCCGATCAGCGTGACGACCGGGATCAGGCCGTTCTTCAGCGCGTGCCGGACGACGACCGCCCGCTCGCGCAGGCCCTTGGCGCGGGCGGTGCGCACGTAGTCCTGGCGCATCACCTCGAGCATCATCGTCCGGGTCATCCGCATGGTCACCGCGGATAGGGAGAGGCCGAGCAGGATCGCCGGGACCATGAGGTGCGTGAGGTTCGCGATCGGATCGACGAAGAACGGCGTGTACTCGAGTTCCGGCGCCCAGCGCCACCACACGGACGGGAACACCATGACCAGGGTGCCGAGCCAGAACCCCGGGATCGCCAGCATCAGGAGCGAGAACGATCGCGCCGTGTAGTCGACGGCCGAGTCCTGACGCGTCGCCGAAAGGATGCCGACGGGCACTGCGACGGACAGCGCGATGACCAGGGCCAGCAGTCCCAGTTCGAACGTCACCGGCAGCCGCTCCAGGATCTGCTCCAGCACCGGCGTGCTCCGCCAGAGCGACTGACCCAGATCGCCGCTCAGCGCGTTGCCCGCCCAGCGCACGTACTGGGAGACCATCGGCTGGTCGAGGCCCATCGCCGCCTCCAGCGCTTCCCGGTCCAGGCTGGTCGAGACATCGTTCTGCGCCAGCATCAGGTCGATCACGTCGCCTGGAATCACCCGCATCGACACGAAGACGATCAGGCTGGCGAAGAAGAGCGTCGGCACCATCGCCAGCAACCGACGCAGGATGTATGTCTTCATGGGAAGTGTCAGAGAATACAGGCCGGTGCCACCGCCAGGGGACGGCGGTGTCCAAGACCAAAGCTTGCGAGCTGCGTGCCAACGTCTCGAATCAGATGATTGCGACAACCATCCTGCTGACGGTGCTACTTACCGCCGTGATCTCCGGCGTGCTGGGGATGGCCGGCGGCCTGATGCTGATGGCCGTGCTGGCGAGCATCCTGCCGGTGACCGGAGCGATGATCCTCCACGGTGCCGTGCAGGCGACGTCGAACGGCGCCCGGTTCGTGTTTCTTCGGGACCGCATGATGTGGTCCGTGCTGCCGTGGTACGGCATCGGCGCCGCGATCGCGGTGCTGCTGTTCGTGGCGATCGCCTTCATACCCGACCCGGCGCTGGTCCTGATCGTCGTCGGCAGCTTTCCCTGGATTGCCCGGCTGCTGCCGGCGCTACGGGGACTCGACGTCCGCCGCCGGCCAACGGCCACGCTGTGCGGCCTGACCGTCACCGGGGCGCAGCTTCTTGCCGGCGCATCCGGCCCGCTGCTCGATGCGTTCTACCTCGAAACGAAGGTCGACCGGCGAACCATCGTCGCCACCAAGGCGTTTACCCAGACCGTAGGCCATCTGCTCAAGATCGGCTACTACGTCTGGGTGTCCCGCACGCTCCTGCCGGAGCTGCCCGACGACCGGCTCTCCCCCTGGCTGATCGCCGGCGGGATGGTGCTCGCCGTGGCTGGCGCGCGGATCGGGACGCGCCTGCTCGACCGGTTCGACGACCGTCAGTTCCGACGGGTCACCGGCCCGGTGATCCTGGCCCTGGGAGCGGTATGCGTACTGAAGGGAGTACGGGACTTGCTGGCGTCATAGTGGGGCCTGGCCTGTTTCCTGCAAGGATTGGCAGGGAGGAACCGCTCGCCAAGTGACCACCAGCGATGACATCCGGCGTGTTCGACCGCGCCATGACGGGTTCCGAACGGCCCCGTTCGCAGCCGCTCTCCTCGGCCTTCTTCTCTCGGCGCCCGCCACGACCCCGGCGCTCGCCCAGGAGGCCGCTCCACCGGAGACGTCGAGCGCAACGGTGGTCGACGACCCGGCCGCCGCCATCCCGGGAATCTGGATCCGGGACGAGCGGCTGAGCGAGGATCCGATCGAGAAGCTCGAGGAGACCTACGGACAGACCTTCGGCGGCGGACCGGGCCGTTCGCCGGGCGCAAACCCCGGCAGCGGACGCAGCGGCGGCTTCGGTCGCGGCGGTTTCGGCCGCGGCCGCTCCGGCAGACAGCCGGGCGGCACACAGGACGGCCCGTCGGGAATGCGTGAGATGGCCCGAGAACTCGCGGAGCGGCTCGACGTCCTGCTGATCCGCATCGACGACCCGCAACTCCTGATCCGGAACGCGAAGCGCGAGGATCGCGTTCTCTACCTGGACGGGCGTGACATCGCCGACGGCTTCGGCGGCCACAGCCGCGCCCGCCTTCTCGGCGACTCGCTCGAGGTCGAAACCTCCTCCCAGGGTCGGCAGCGGATCGAGACCTTCTACCTGGAGGGAAACCAGCTCGTCCTCGTCACCGATCTCCAGGGCGGCCGCTTCGCCAACCTGTCGTTCCGCACCGTCTACGAGCGCTCGGGCGACGCACCCGCGGTCGCGGTACCGACCTCGGCGTCGCGTGCGCCAGAGGCTGCCGCCGAGCCGGACGAGGCCGGCTTCGACAAGGCAGATTTCCTGCCGCCGGTCGCAGGCGACCGCGACGGGAGCCGGGCAGAGCGCTCGGACAGCGCACGCAGCGCGCGGCCGGCGACGATCCGCATCCTGCCGCCGGAGCGCGGCTACCGCGAGCTGCTCTCCGGCCGGGTCCTGATTCAGACCCTCACGATCGACCCGCAGATCGCTGTCGTGGAGTTTCTGCTCGACGGGGAGCCGGCGGCACGCGTCACGACGCCGCCGTTCGAGGCCCGGATCAGACTCGCCGATCCGCCCCGCGAGCAGACGATCGAGGCCAGAGCCACGAGCGCCCGGGGCGCCCACGCGGGAACCGACCGAATCGTCCTGAACCGCCTCGATCCCCCGTTCGCGGTGCGGATCGCCGGCATCACTCCCGGTGAAGCCGATGGCCAGGCGATGGTCCGCGTGGAGGCCGGCATCTCCGTGCCGCGCTCCGAAGCCCTGGAGCGGGTCGAGTTCTACCGCACGGAACGGCTGGTCGCCTCGTACGACGACTTCGAGGGCGAGGCCGCGCCCAGCGGCGTACGGTCAGTCGCGGCCGACGTCCCGACTTCCGGCGTCACGCCCCAGGACTTCGTCCGGGTCGTGGCGCGCCTGGGAGACGGCCGGGAACTGGAAGATGTCGAACTGCTGCAGGGCGCCCAGTTCCAGGCCGAGATCGACGTCCAGCTCGTCCAGCTCCAGGTGCTGGTCGTCGATCGAGGCGGCAACCCGGTCGGCGATCTCAAGCCTGAGGACTTCGAGGTCCGCGAGAACGGGGAGCGGCGCCAGGTCGAGAATCTCTACGTCTCCAACGACATACCCCTGTCCCTTGGGCTGGCGATCGACTCCTCCGGCAGCATGGAGCCGATCTGGCGTCAGACGAACGCGATCGCCGAGGCCTTCCTGGACGGCGCCCTGACCTGGCGCGACCAGGCCTTTCTGGTCGACTTCGACTCGACGCTTCGCCTGGTGCAGCCGCTCACCGGCAGCAAGCCGCTGCTGGCGCGCGGGCTGGGACGGCTGTTTCCACAGGGCAACACCGCTCTCTACGACGCGATCCTGTTCTCGCTGCTCCAGTACGGCGAAGCGCCGGGCCGCCGCGCCCTGGTCGTCGTCACCGACGGCTTCGACTCGAACAGCCGCTCCGACCCGACCCGGGCGATCGACTTCGGCAAGCGTTTGGGGGTCCCTGTTTACGTCGTCGCCATGCGCTCCCTCGGCTTCGGCCCGACGACGATGGAGGACGCGAACCTCCGCAACAGCATGCGGTTGATCACCGGGCCGACCGGCGGCCGCCTGTTCCAGATCGAGTCGATCGACCAGATGGCCAACGTGTTCGACCACATCGAGGAGGAGCTGCGGCGCCAGTACGTCCTGACGTACTACAGCGAGCGTCCGTTCGGCTCGGCCGTGGAGCCGGAGGTCCGGATGACGCGAAGAGGCTTCCGGGTGCGAAGCGCGTTGCCGCTCGAGGCGATCGAGTAGGCGGAACGGAGCGACGTTGGTGACCGGCGCGGTTCGCTTTCGGACAGGCTGGGGCCAGGCGATCGGGGTCGTCCTTCTGCTGGTGGCATCGCTTACGAGCCCCGCACCGATACACGGTCAGAACGAAGCCGTCACGAACCGTCCCGCCGAGAACGACACACCCCCTTCCGGAGCGCTCGAGTGGCGGATCCTGAATGAAGAGTCGTCACCCGGTCATCCGTTCGTCGGCACGGTGAGCGGATTCGCCCGGCCGGCGACGATCCTCATCGTGCCACCGGAGCGCGGCTACCGCCAACTACTCAGCGGCCGGGTCGGCTTTCAGACGCTGGTCATCGATCCGGCAGTCACCGCCGTCAGGTACCGCCTCGACGGTCGTCCCCCGAAGCGGATCAGGCAGCCGCGCTACCGAACGTACATCGCACTCGACGACCCGCCGCGCGAGCAGACGCTGGAGGTGTTGGCGTACGGCGCGCAGGGCCAGCTCCTGGGCACCGACAGGCTGATCCTGAACCCCATCGACGGACCCGCCACGGTCCACATTGCAAGCATCCGCGGCAAACCGGAGAAGGACCCGACGGCCGTACTGGTCGAGGCCACGGTCCCGCCGCCCTGGTCCGCCCACGTCGAGCGAGTCGAGTTCTATCGCAACGAGAGCCTCGTCGCCGCCCTGGAGGACTTCGGTGAAGCGACGAAGACCCGGCCTCCGCAAGCGATCCACGTCGAGGCGCTGATCGTGAACCCGCAACCGGACGACTTCGTTCGCGTCAGGGCGAAGCTCGCCGACGGCCGCGAAGTGGAAGACGCCGAACTCCTCCAGGAAGGCGACTACCGGGCCGAGATCGACGTTCGTCTGGTTCAGGTCCAGGTGCTCGTGACGGACCGCGAAGGCAACCCGGTGAGCCGACTCACCCCGGAGGACTTCGAGATCCGGGAAGGCGGCCGCCGAATCACACCGGAACAGCTCCATACCGCGAACGACATTCGCCTGCTTCTGGGCCTGGCGATCGACTCTTCGGAGAGCATGCGACCCGCGTGGAGCCATCTGCGGCACGTCGTCAGGAGCTTCCTCGAAACCTCGCTGGCACTCGAGGACCGGGCCTTCCTGGTCGACGTCGACGACACCGTCCGTTTGCTGCAACCGCCGACCGCCGACAAACGACGGTTGAGGACGCACCTTGGACAACTCGTGCCGGGCGGCGGTACGGCCCTGCACGACGGCCTGCTGTTCTCCTTGCTGCAGTTTCGCCGTGAATCCGGGCGGCGGGCCCTGGTCGTCGTAACCGACGGCGTCGACCTGGACAGCCGCTCGCGATGGCAGCAGGCGCCCGACTACGCCGAGCGCCTGGGGATTCCGATCTACTTCATCGAACTGGACAGGTCGGCCAAACCCGTCATCGGAACCGGCAGTCTCGCCGGCAGAACGTCCAGCGCCACGCTGCTGCGCGAGCAGGCGCGCAGGCGGCTGAGACGAATCAGCCGACACACGGGCGGGCGCCACTTCCATGTCGACCTCGTCGCCCATGACACCCCCTGGACCCGACGAATCGAGGAGGCCTTCCGCCAGATCGAGGAGGATCTGCGCCACCAGCACGTGCTCGCCTACTACGCGGAACAGCCGCCTGACGCACCGGCCGAACCTGAGATCCGGGTGACCCGGCAGGGCCTGAAGCTGCGAAGCGCCGTGCCGCTCTGGACGATGGAGTAGCGGAGGCGGCACGCCGATGACGAGCTCGGGTCGAGCATGGGTGGTACCCGCCCGGTTGGCGGCCGCGGCGACGCTGGCACTGACGACTCTTCTGCCGATGCCGTGTGCGGGGCAGGTCTGGAGCGATCGCATGCTCGGCATTCCCGGCGTCCGCCAGGACCTGCCACTCGTCGAGCTTCTCGGTCCATGGATCAGGAACGACCCCTACAGCGAGCATCCGGAGCGGAAGATCGATGCCCTGAGCCTGGACTCTGAGCACGACCTGTCAACGATGCGCTTGCTGGCGCAGGCATTCGCCGAGAGCAACGCAACGCTCATGATCCGGATTCTCGAGAAGGACGTTGTGCTCCTCGACAGCCACGGCATCACCCTTGCCCTGCCCTACAACGGCAGGCAGCGACGCCTCGGCGGTGGCGTCCGGGGCCGGGTCCTCGAGGCCGGCGAGACGCTCACGATCGAGATGGTCGCTTCGGACGGGCGGCAGGTCGACACCTTCTTCCGGGAAGGCGAATGGCTCGTGCGATGGACCGACATCGAACCGCGGGGCCTGCCCCTGCTCGAGGTCGACACCGTCTACGAGCGACCGCCGTTCGACCCGGACGCTCTTTCCGCCGATCCCGTATCCGCCATCCGCATCGTGCCGCCCGAACGCCGATACGGCGAACTGCTCAGCGGACCGGTAGAGATCGAGCCTCTGATCATCGACCCACGAATCGTCGAAGTCGAGTTCTTTCTCGACGACACATCGATCAGGCTGGTCCGGAAGCGGCCCTTCAGGACTCGCATCCGCCTGGCTGAACCGCCGCGCCCGCAGAAGCTCGAAGTCCTGGCATACGGCCGTGACCGGGCGTATCTCGGCCGTGACGAGTACCTGCTCAACGAGGTGGACCGGCCTTTCGCCGTCCGCATCGCGGCCATGAGCAGCTTCCAGGCAGACGGGAACGCCGCGATCAGGGTCGCGGCATCCCTTTCGCTGCCCCGAACCGCGACGCTGGAGCAGGTCGACTTCTACCGAAGCGACGCTCTCGTGGAGGCGGTGCGCGACTTCGGCCGAGAAGCGACAGCCGGCGCCCCCCGCACGATTCAGGTCGCGGCCGTGATCGACGGCGGCCTGCCCGACGACTTCATCCGCGTCGTGGCCAGGCTCGCCGACGGGCGCGAACGGGAAGACGCCCAGCTTGTCCATGGCGCCGACTACCAGAGCGAAATGGACATCCAACTGGCCCAGTTCCAGGTGCTGGTGACGGATCGCGACGGCAATCCGGTGAGCGGGCTCTCGCCCGAGGACTTCGAGATACGCGAACCCGGCGGGAGCCGTCCAGCCGTCGCCCTCCACACGGCCTTCGACGTGCCCCTCGTTCTGGGGCTCGCGATCGATTCGTCGGACAGCATGTTGCCTACCTGGAGCCGCCTGAAGTACATCGCGCAGAGCTTCCTGGCGACCGCAGTGACGCCGGACGACCGGGCCTTCCTGGTCGACTTCGACGACACGGTGCGGCTGGTCCAACCGCTGACATGGGATCGTCCCCTGCTGTCCGAGCGACTGGACCGCCTGATCCCGATGGGCGGCACGGCCCTGAACGACGGACTCCTCTTCTCCCTCCTGCAGTACGGGAGCGAGCCCGGCCGGCGGGCGCTGGTCGTCATCACCGACGGCGCCGACCAGCACAGCCGTTCCAGTCCCGAGCAGTCCAGCGAGTTCGCGGAGCGGCTGGGCCTGCCGATCTACTTCATCGAGCTGGACAACTCCCGCGCGGGGAGTTCCGGAGCCGCCGCCCTTCGCCGCAACCGGGACCGACTTCGACGCATCGCCGAAGAGACGGGAGGACGCCTCTTCCACCTGGAACTCCACGGCGACACGCGCTGGTGGGCCGAACCGATCGAGCAGGTCTTCCACCAGATCGAGGAGGACCTGCGGCACCAGCACGTCCTGACGTACTACACGGACCAGGCTCGCGGAACACCCGTAGAACCGGAGATCCGGGTCACCCGGCGCGGGCTGAGACTGCGCAGCGCCGTGCCGCTGCCGGGGATCGACTAGGACTACGGCGAGACGCGTGCGGACTTCGGCGCCCTTCTGCACCGGGTTTGCCCTCGCGGCCGCGGTCGCGCTGGCGCCGATGCCTTTCAGCCGGGCGCCGGCCCTCGCCCAGAACGCGACCCCCGCTCTCCGGACGGACGCGGAGCGGAAGATGATCCACGTCGTGCCGCCTACCCGCGGTTACCTTCAGCCGTTCAGCGGCAGGGTCGAGATCCAGACCCTGATCATTCACCCGGAGATCAGCGCGGTCGACTTTCTCCTCGACGGCGAGATGACTCAACGCGTCCGAAAAAAGCCGTACACCGGCCACGTCGAGCTCGCCCACCCGCCCAGGAAACAGACGCTCGAGGTCCGTGGCTACGACGCGCTGGGCCAGGTTCTCGGCGCCGACCGGATGATCCTCAACGAGCCGGATGCTGCCCCCGGTGTCCGGATCACCTCGATTCGACGCCTGCCTGACGTCGGGCCGACGGTTCTCCGGATCGAAGCCGTTGTCTCGATGCCCCGCTCCGCGCTGCTCGAAGAAGTCGCTTTCCATCTGGGCGAACGCAAGGTCGAGGCAAGGTACGAGTTCGGGGTCGATGTGGACCTTGCCGCGCCGCGCAGGATCCAGGTCGAAGCGCTGACTGAATACACGCCCGCGGACGACTTCGTACGGGTCGTTGCGACCTTCGCCGACGGCCGCGAACCGGAAGATGCCCAGCTCCTTCAGGGTGCCGAGTATCAGGACGAGATCGACATCCAGTTGATCCAGCTCCAGGTACTGGTGACCGACCGTGGCGGGAACGCCGTCCGCGACCTCGAGCCTGAAGACTTCGAGATCCGTGAGAGTGGCGTCAGGCGTCCGGTGGAGAACCTCCACACCGCGCAGGACGTTCCCCTGGTTCTCGGTCTCGCCACGGATACGTCCGACAGCATCGCGCCTATCTGGCGACAGGTGAACGACGTGTCGGTCGGCTTCCTGAATGCCGCCCTTTCACCGGGCGACCGCGCCTTCGTTGTCGACTTCGCCGGCACCGTGCGGCTGGCCTCACCACTGACCGGAAACAAGAGACTGTTGGCAGGCCGGTTGGGAGTGCTCGCTCCGCGAGTAGGCACGGCACTGAACGACGCGCTTCTCTTCTCCTTGCTCCAGTACGGCAGGGAGCCGGGTCGACGCGCGCTGGTCGTCGTCACCGACGGCATCGACCAGCACAGCAGATCGAAACCGAAGCAGTCCAGCGACTTTGCGGAGCGCCTCGGGCTTCCGATCTACTTCATCGCGCTGGACGGAGGGGCCGGAAGCCGAAGGGTCTCCACAGGCCTTGGGCGCGTGATGCACCGGAAGCGGCTCCGCAACATCAGCCGGCAGACCGGGGGCCGACTCTTCCATGTCGACCTCTCGGCGGAAACACCCCCCTGGACGAAGCGGATCGAACAGGTCTTCGACCAGATCGAAAACGACCTGCGACACCAGCACGTCCTGACCTACTACACGAACCCGACTCACGGCGCGGCGATCGAGCGCAGTGTCCGGGTGACGCGCCGGGACCTCACACTGAGGAGCGCGGTACCCGTCGAGGCGATCAACTAGGCGCGCGCACCGTACAAGCCGCGCCGCCGTCCCTACTGGCCGCCGGTCGCGGCCGCTTCCCGCTCCTGGGCGCGGGCTCCCGACAGGATGTTCGTCAAGCCGTAGTTGCCCTCGTGGCAGGCGTACTCGAAGATCGGATCCTCGGTGCGGGCAAGTCTGATCATCATCGTCCAGGGACTCACCCAGGTCGCCTCGTCCTCGTAGGTGATCTCCCATTCGATCGTCTCCGGGCCGGTGCGCGTGAAGCGCTCGACCACCTTGAGACCATCGGTCGCTCTACCACTGGCGCCGCCGGCAGCGGAGTAGTTCGTCGTCTCGACGACGAGTGAGTCGTTCTCGAACCAGCCTCGCGAGCCGCCATGCCAGAGCCGCAGGTCGTCGGGCAGCGGCGCCGGTTCTCCCAGCGGAATGACCCGCACGTCATGGATCAGCTCCTGGAGGATCGCGACGTGCTCCGCCGTCTGGAAGAACTGGAAGTAGCTGTTGTAGCCGGCCAGGGTGTTGGGCACGCCGAACGTGATGCAACGCACGCCGAGCGTCATGTCCTCGGGACCGGCGGGCACCTCGTCGCCGTAGGCGACCGCGGCCCGCATCCGTTCCATCGCCTGCTCGGTCAGGGCCGGAATGCGGCCGTCCGGCGGGTCGACCACGAGTGACGTGCGGTTGTCGAGTTCCCGATCGACGAGCCAGAAGGAGTTGTAGTTGCCGGTGACCTGGTCGAACCCGCGGAACTCCGGATCCTCCAGCACCCGCTGGATCAGATAATCGCCCAGGAGGTCGCCGGCCTGGGATCCTTCCCGGATCTCGTCCAGGCGGCGCTTGAGATCGGCGAGCTCCTCGTCGGTCAGGGTCGCCTTCTCGCCGAAGGCCTTCGGCCGCTCGAGCGGCGTCGCGCTGTTGTTGGCCCAGATGCCCTGGAAGTCGGGGTGGCCGTCGGCGGTCCGCGGCACGGCCCACTCCTCCGCCGGCGCCACTCCGGCGACCAGAAACAGCAGCGCAAACGTCGGCATCAGTACACGGCCCGGACGGCATCTCGACATCGTTCTATCTCCTGGATCGTCGGAGCCAGGAGTATACGGGCGGGCGGGTATCCTCCCCGCGCCTGTCCCTATGGAGAACGAAGCGATGCAGTTGAGCCAATCCGTAGCCGTCGAACGCCGCGAGGAACCGGGACGCGGAGTCGCCGGCGCGATCTGGATCGACAACCCGCCGGTCAACGCCCTGAGCCAGCACGTGCGCGAGGGCCTCGCCGCGGCCGTTCCGGCGGTGGCCGATGACCCCGAGATGCAGGCAGCGGTTCTCGTCTGCCGCGGCCGCACCTTCATCGCCGGCGCCGACATTCGCGAGTTCGGCAAACCGCGCCTGCCCCCGGACACGAACGAGGTCAGGCGGATGATCGAGAAGTCACCCAAGCCGTTCGTCGCGGCGATTCACGGCACCGCGCTGGGCGGCGGTCTCGAGATGGCGATGGCCTGCCACTTCCGAGTCGCCGACCGGAACGCGCGGCTGGGCCTGCCCGAGGTCAAGCTCGGCATCCTGCCGGGCGGCGGCGGCACCCAGCGGCTGCCCCGCCTGGTCGGCGTGCCGCGGGCGCTCGAGATGATCACGAGCGGCGAGCACATCACCGCCGCGGAGGCGCTCCACCTGGGACTGATCGACGCCGTGGTCGAAAGTGAGGAGGAAGGCGGCCTCGAAGCCGGCGCGATGCGCTTCGCCCTGCGCGCCGTGGCCGAGGGACGCGGCCTGCCGAGAGTGCGGGACGTCGAGAGTCACCGCGAAGTGCTGCGCGAGAACCCGAAGATCTTCAGCGACTTCCGGCGCCGGATCGCGCGCAGGACACGGGGCTTCAACGCCCCCGAGGTCTGCATTCAGTGCGTCGAGGCGGCGGTCGAGCTGCCGTTCGACGACGGACTCGCGCGCGAGGCGGAGCTGTCGCGGACGCTTCACGCGGACCCGCAGTCGCGGGCCCAGCGCTACTACTTCTTCGCCGAGCGCGCGGCGCGCAAGATCCCCGACATCCCGGCCGACACGCCGGTCCGGGACATTCGCCGCGTCGGCGTGCTCGGCGCCGGCACGATGGGCGGCGGCATCTCGATGGCCTTCGCCAACGCCGGGTTCCCCGTCTCGCTCATCGAGCAGAACCGCGACGCTCTCGACCGCGGCCTGGCCACGGTGCGTAGCAACTACGAGCGCAGCGCCGCGCGAGGACGCTTCACGGCCGATCAGGTCGAGGAGCGGATGACGCTGCTCGACGGCGGCACCGACCAGGACGCGCTAGCCGAGTGCGATCTCGTGGTCGAAGCGGTGTTCGAGGACATGGAGCTGAAGAAGCGTGTCTTCGGCCAGCTCGACCGGATAGCCAGGCCCGGCGCGCTACTGGCCACGAACACCTCCTACCTGGACGTCAACGAGATCGGCGGCGTCACCGGCCGGCCGGAGGACGTCGTCGGCATGCACTTCTTCAGCCCGGCGAACATCATGAAGCTGGTCGAGGTCGTACGGGGCAAGAAGTCGGCGCCCGACGCGATCGCCACCGCGATGTCGATCTCCCGCGCCATCGGCAAGGTGCCCGTCCTCGTCGGCGTCTGCCACGGTTTCGTCGGCAACCGGATGCTCTTCCAGCGCCGCCTGCAGGCCGACCGGCTGGTGCTGGAAGGCGCGCTGCCCTGGGACATCGACCGGGTGCTCTACGACTTCGGCATGCCGATGGGTCCGTTCCGCATGAGCGACCTGGCCGGCCTGGACGTCGGCTGGAACGCGGAGACCTCTTCGTCGAGCACCTTGCGCGAGATGCTCTGCGAGCGGGACCGCCGCGGCCAGAAGACGGGCCGCGGCTACTACGTCTACGACTCGGCGACGCGAGCCGCCGCGCCTGACCCGGAGGTCATGGACCTCGCCCGCGACCTGGCGGGCCGGCTGGGCATCGAGCAGCGCGAGATCGGCGACGAGGAGATCCTGAACCGTTGCCTGCTCTCCTCCGTCAACGAGGGAGCGAAGATCCTCGAGGAGGGCATCGCGCTGCGCGCCAGCGACATCGACGTCATCTGGATCAACGGCTACGGCTGGCCCGTCTACCGCGGCGGCCCCATGTTCTGGGCCGACGAGTTCGGTCTCGCCCGCATCGTCGACATCCTGGACGACTACGCCGCCCGCTTCGACGCCGACCAGTGGCAGGCCGCGCCGCTGCTGCGGGAGACGGCCGCGGCCGGCGGCCGTCTCAGCAGCTAGCGACTCGGCGTCGGCAAGCGGGCAGCTAACCTAAATCCGCAAGCCTGCTAGCCATATCCTGACCCCGTTTACTGAGCCCTGGGGTCCAGCCTGGATACTCAGGCGCAAACGCGCTTACGTCGTCGAGTCTAGCCATATCATCCGTTGACAGTTCTATTTCAGTTGCACCGAGATTGTCGGTTAGCTGCTGCTCATTGCGAGCTCCGACTATCGCGCTTGAAATGCCCGGCTTATGCAACATCCAGGCTAAAGCGACTTGCGCCACGGAAGCAGCTTTCTCCTCCGCAATCTCCCTAACCACTTCCACAATGTCATAACCCCGTTCCTCATTGACGGGTGGCAGACTGACCGCGGCTCGCCGACCTTCGGCGGCCGTATCGCGAGAGTACTTGCCGCTCAGGAACCCGCTCGCCAGCGGGCTCCATACGAGAATGCCGAGACCCAGATCCAAGGCGGCTGGAACTATCTCCCTTTCCAACTCTCTGCCGACGAGCGAATAGTACGCCTGCACTGAGCAGAACCGTTCGAGACCAAGCCGTTGGGAGATGCCGTCGGCCTTCGCTATCTGCCAGCCGGCATAGTTCGACAAACCGATGTAGCGGACCTTGCCTTGCTGCACCAGCGCGTCAAGTGACCGGAGCGTTTCTTCAAGTGGAGTTGTGTAGTCAAAACTGTGTACCTGATAGAGATCGATCCAGTCGGTACCAAGGCGACGCAAACTGCTCTCGCACTCCCGTATCGCCGATATCCGCCCTGCGCCCATCGAGTTGGGGCCGGTTCCCATTGGGTTGTTGTACTTGGTCGCCACGATGACGTCGCCGCGACGAGTGCCGAGTGCCTTGCCGAGCATGACTTCAGACTCACCCATGCCGTAGATGTTTGCCGTGTCGAAGATGTTCACCCCGGCATCGATCGCGCAATCAACCATGCGTGTGGCGAGCTCCTGGCCCGTGCCGCCAAGCATCTTGCCGAACATGCCATCGGGACGGTCAAACGTCATTGCCCCCAACGCAAGCTGCGAGACGTAGAGCCCCGATTTGCCTAACGGTACGTACTTCATCTGTTGCTTACTCCCAGTTGTTCAAGTTCTTCACGAGTTCACTCCGGAGCTGGCGGCGCCACGGGCACGTCCAGCCAGGAACCGTCGTCGCCGCCGCGACGGATCGCCACGGTCGGCGCGTCGACGCCTTGCGGATCCGGATACAGCGCATGGTTGGCGGCGTCCGCGCCGGCGATAGTCAGCCGCAGGCGGTGGCCTTCGTCGATCGTGACTGCTGTTGCCATCAGGTCGATCGCGAGTTCGACGGGTTCGTCCGGCAGCGGTTCGAGATCCTCGGCGTGGCCGCGGTGGAACGGCAGACCGTGGTCGTCCCAGGGGGCGTCGCCGACGGCGCGGTAGGAAGCCCGCAGCGCGCCTTCGGTGACGTAGTGAGAGCGGCCGTCCGCGTCGACCTCCTCCAGGTAGACGAAGAAGTCGCCGTCGTCGTGGGTCGAAGTGACGGACAGATGGACGATGGGGTGGCCAACGATGGTCATCGCTTCAGCGAGCGGCCCGGTGGTGTAGGTGAGGGCTTTGGCGTTCTCGGCGGAGCGCTCGTCGAAGAAGGTCGTACCTTGCCGGTCCTGGCGGCGCGCACCGTGGCCGTTCATCCAGCGAGAGAACGAGCCTACGGAGGAGGAGTAGTCGACCGTGTACTCGTCCTGGCTGGCCTCGTTCGCTGAATCGTCCGCCAGGACGCCCTCGCCGGCAAGCGCGAAGCGCCGGTTCGCGAGGTCCGCCGGAGGCCAGGAATCGGCCGCGGTCCAGGTTGCGGGGTCTTCGGCCCGCTCCTCGTCGAGGCTCAGGGCGGCGTCCGGGTCTTCCGGAAGGGTGTGACTTCCCTGCATGACGTAGTAGTGGACCGGAGCTTCGTCCATCACGCCGTTGTCGATTCCCTTGAGCCAGTGGTCGTACCAGCGCAGGAACTCGGCATTGTGGACGTCGCCGCCGTAGCCGCCGCCGTGGATCCAGGGGCCGATCATCATCTTCTGTGATGCGTTCGGGAGGTTGGCGAACGCCATGGGCTGCTGGGTGGCGTAGATGTCGAGCCAGCCGGCGAGGTGGTAGATCGCGATGCCGGACGTATCCATCGCGGTCCAGTCGTCGCTCGTGCCGGTCGTGTCCCAGGACACGTGGTCGCCGTCGTCGATGTCGAGCTTCCAGTCCCGGAGGCCGGCGCCGGCTTCCGCGAGCATCTCGTGCGCCCAGAGGTTTCCGGCGTGCTCCGCCACCGCGGCGTCCCGGAGAGCGCCGTCCGGATCGTCGTCGACCGGCGCGGCCCGGGTCGAGAGATCCGCCGCCTTCGTGCCGGCGCCCCAGGTACCGATGAACTCGTTCTTGTACGTGCCGCCCCGGAAGACGAAGTCGTAGGGGGTCGGCCCGGCCATCTCGGCGAAGATCGCCTTGAGCGCCGGCGGCCTCCGCGTGGCGGCCTGGTACTGGGTCATGCCAGGGTACGAGCGGCCCTGCATGCCGACGTTGCCGTCACTCCACGGCTGCGCGGCGATCCACTCGATGATGTGGAATGAGTCGGCGGTTTCCTCGATCGAGAAGGCGCCGTTGTGGACCCCGAAGGAAGCGCCCGTGCCGCGAGCGTCGGCGACGGCGACCGTGTAGCCCCGGTGGAGCATGTGTTGCAGCACCGGATCCTGCTCGGCCTGGGCGAGGATCCTCGTGTTGCCGTCCTCGTCCTTCAACTGGAAGGCCCGCGTGTAGCGGGTGTAGTGAAGGATCGTGGGCAGCGGCTCCGATGCCTCGACGCCTTCGCTTGTCGGGATGAAGTAGTCGACCGAGACGCGCACGCCGTCGGGCATCGGCACATAGACGGAGTACCGGTTGGCGCCGTCGTAGGTTGCTTCCCGCGTGTACGCGCCGAAGCCGGCGTGCTCGCCGCCGGCCGGAAGGTCGCCGCCGGCCGGCGCGCAGGCGAGGATTGCGGCCAGGAGGGGGACGGTACAGAGCGTCAGGAATCCAGTCTTCGGTTCCATCGGATACTCCTAGGTGGGCAACCGGTAGGCGATCAGCTCGAACGGAGCCCCGCGCCCGCCGAGAGCGAACACGAGGTACTGCCGGCCTCGATGCAGGAAGGTGATGGGACTGCCGTCGGTGTGAGCGGGTAGTTCGAGTTCGCCGACGAGTTCGCCGGTTGCCTTGTCGAACGCGCGCAATGCCGGCGTCTCGATCCGCCAGTCGTCGCGTCCCGCGCCCTCCGCCATCGCCTCCCGGTCGATCCCGCGAAAGGCGAGGGACCGACCGGAGGTCACGAACAGTAGCGTTCTGGTCGCAACGACGTGGCCGCGGGCGCCGGAGCCGAGGGCGGGCAGGTCGAGCCCGGCAAGGGCCGGATGGCGGCGCGGGCCGTAGCCCAGAGGCATGGTCCAGGCGATCGCGCCGCGGTTCATGTCGTAGGCGGTGACCCGTGAGTAGGGCGGCTGGACCAGCGGCAGATCGCGCGGGCCCCGGACGTCGCTGGTGATGCGGCCGACGTAGTCGAAGGACGAGCGGCTCGGGTCGGGCTTGCGCAGCGTGTTCACGACGGGCCAGGTGAAGGACGGCACGTAGAGCATGCCCGTCTCCGGGTCGAAGGCGCCGCCCGGCCAGCTCGCGCCGCCACCGTAGCCGGGCATCAGAAACGTGCCGCGCTCCGTGGGCGGCGTGAAGATCGGTCCGTACTGGTAACGGCCGAGGATGGCCATCGCCTCGCCGCGGAGTTCCGGCGTGAAGTCGATCAGATCCTCCGGACCGAGGCCCTGGCGTTCGAAGGCCGGCGGCCTGGTGGGGAAAGGTTGTGTGGGCGATGTCCGTTCCCCGACGATGCCCGTCTGCGGCACTTCGCGCTCCAGGATCGGCCACACCGGTTCGCCGGTGCCGGCGTCGAAGACGTAGAGGAAACCCTGCTTGGAGAGCTGCATCGCCGCCCGGATGGAGCGGCCCTCGACCTCGATGTCGCCGATGATTGCCGGAGTCGGCAGGTCGTAGTCCCACAGGCCGTGGTGAACCGTCTGGAAGTGCCAGCGCCGCTCCCCGGTTTCGCAGTCGACCGCGACCAGCGACTCGGCGTAGAGGTTGTCGCCCAGGCGGTGTCCGCCGTACCAGTCGTTGGTCGGCGTGCCGAACGGCAGGTAGGCGAGGCCGAGTTCCGGGTCGGCGCTCATCAGGGTCCAGACGTTCGTGTTGCCGCTGTACTTCCAGGAACCGTCCTCCCAGGTGTCGCGTCCGGGCTCGCCTTCCTGGGGAATCGAATGGAAGGTCCACAACTGCTCGCCGCTGCGCACGTCGAATCCGCGGACGTCGCCCGGCGCCGCTTCCGGCGCGCGCGGCCCGTCCGAGATCGACGAACCGACGATCGCGACGTCGCGGCACAGGGTGACAGGCGAACTGACGCTGTAGACCCGCCGCGAGACCTCGCGACGCAGGCCGAGGGTGAGGTCGACGGCGCCGCCGTCCCCGAACGTGGCGATGGGCTCGCCGCTCAGCGTGTCGACCGCGCGCAGGAAGGAGTCGCCGCCCGCCCACACCAGCCGGCCGCCCTCGCCGGGCAGGTCCGGGTCCTTCCAGTACGCCGCGCCCCGGTGCGTGAAGCCGAGATTCGTCGGCCGGCCGTGAACGTACGCCCGTGGGTCATAGGTCCAGAGGCTCGTCCCGCGCTCGATGTCGATGGCCGCGATCTGCCCGTAGCCCGTCGTCACGTAGAGCCGGTCGCCAACCTTGATCGGGATCGCCTCGTGATTCCGCGGCACCATGCGCCGCCCAGTCGTTTCTCCATCCCCGGTCATCAACTCGTTGTCCGGCGACGACCATCGCCAGGCGATTCCGAGCTCTCCGAAGTTGTCCCGATCGATCTGCGCGAGAGGCGCGTACCGCTGACTCGCGTCGTTACCGGTCACGACGGACCAATCGGTATTCGACGGCGGCTGACCGAGAGCCACGGAAGTCCCGGCGAGAACGAGGGTCAAAAGGGCGTGACGCGCCATCGTCGGACTCCTCATTCAACCCAGTCGTCGTTCGCGGAAGCCAGGATCGTAGCAGCGGTCGGCGTCGCGTTCAGTCGCGGCGATGCATGTGCACCGATCAGGCGAACAGCCGCTGATCCCACCACACTGGCGTCTCCAGACCGACCTCGATTTCCAGGCCCTTGTAGTCCGGATGGCGCGTGTTGATCACGACGTTGCTTTCGACGCGCGCGACGACCGATGGCACGAAGAGCAGCACGCTGCGGCGTTCCAGATACCAGTCCCCGCCGAAGCGCTGCGACGCCGCAAGGTCCGGCCGTTCCCAGCCAGGCAGCACGTCGGCCGTGACGACTTCGTAACTCGTTCCGGCGGGTATGACCACCTCGACAAAGTGCTGGTTCGGCGGAACGTGCGCCGGCCAGTTGACCAGCATCTCCAGCATCGCCGTCGAGTAGTTCCGGGACGCGTAAATCACCTCGGCGCCGCGCTCGTGCCACCTGCCAGAAGCTCGTCTGGCGCCGTCCGCGCTCCACACCGGAAACCTCCCGTCGACGTCGCCCATGCGATACGCCCGCATCGGCGACGCGAGCACCCGAGCGCTCACACCGGGAAGCCGTACTGAGCGCGGCGAATCAACTCGAGCACATGGCGCGCGCCGGCGGAGCTGGAGCACGCGACATCGAGCGCTCTCTGGCCTTCCAGGAGAGGATGGCGCGCCGTGAGGTAGGCCATGATTCCCTCCCTGTCCCCCTTGTACGAGCGACTGAGGGCCTCGACGATGCGGCTGAGTTCGTAGAGCCGCTCGCTCATCTCTCTCGACAGCGGCTTGCCCTCGGTGCGAGCCCGTCGCAGCGTCGCCTCGGGAATCACGGGTCCGACGACGTTCGCACGGCCGAGAATCTCCATCAACACGGTCGCCGCGTCGGAATGCAGGCCGCCGCCGACTCGCCGCGCGAGTTCCAGGTCGCTCAAGACGGCGGCATCCTCGATCCCGAGCAGATCCCCGAGGCGGGCAGCCTCGGTTATCGGCAACTCGGCCCGGTTCGCGTAGCCCGCAAGTACGGTAGCGGCATCGCTCTTCGTCATTCGACGACGATACGGCCGTCATTTGACGCCTGTCAAGGATCTTCTGCGCGCCGGGAACTCCGCGAACGTCCGCTGCCGGTCAGGCCGGAATCACGACGACGGTCCACACGCGCGATGCGCCGCCAGCGACCTCGTCAGCCTGGCCACCCGTCAACGCGTACCAGCCGACGAGGTGCCGGACCGTCCCACTCTCGCGCGCGACCCTCGTCCGAAGCCGCAGCTCGCCGCAGCGAGCACCGCCGTCGCCCGCCTCCCGCCCCTCCAGCTCGACATCCGAGAACCCGAGCACCTGCCGGTAGCGGGGAAACAGGGCCTTGTACGCGCTCTCCTTGGCCGAGAACACGAGCGTGAACATCTCCGCCTCGCTCAGAACGCCGGCGCTTCCCTGCCGGAGACTCATCTCGCGCTCGTTCAGCACCCGCGCACCGAGCCGCCCGGCCTGCTCTGTGGACACGACGCGTTCCACATCGACGCCGAGCCCCCGGTACCGGTCGGCCGCCGCAACGGCGGCGAAACCGAAGCCGGCGCCGTGGGAGATCGAGCCGACCACACCCTCCGGCCACCGGGGGACATCGTCGTCGTCGCCGGCGATCTCGCCCTCCGACGCGTCGGGCCCGAGTAGCTGCCTCAGCGCGTACCCGCCGCTAATCCGGCCGGCAAGGTACTCCCGGCGCCGCTTGTCGATGGCGCTTTCGAGGGTGCCAGGCAGGCTGAAGCCGAGTCGTCGAGCTTCCTCGATCAGCTCCTCCAGCGGGCCGATCTCGTGCGCGGCGGCAGCGATGTCGCGGGGAAGGCTGCTCGCCAGGCTCGGGGGCACTCCCCGGGCCGTGCTCACGCCAGGAAGTAGCGCCGCTGCTCCGGCGTGGGCACGGGACACTCGGCCAGCCGGCGGCCGACCTGTTGGCGGTTTCGCGCCAGGATCCGATAGCCCCAGTCGAGCACGGCTCTCGGCACGATCCGCGCGAGCGGCGCGAGCCAACGCTCCGGGCCGTCCAACCGCGCCGCCAGCCACAGCACCGCTTCGCTACGGACCTTGATCTCGCCCGGCGGGGGTGAAGCTGGAGTCGCGCCCGCGCGCGTCGCCGGCAGGATCTGAAGCACCATGCTGTCCAGCTCGGCAAGATCGGGCCGGACGGCAGTCAGTCGCTGGAACGACTCACCGTCCTGGGGCGCGAACCGGACACCGGGCGGCACCCCCCGGGACAGACACCTGGCCACCGACCAGTTACAGAGCGGGCAGTCGCCGTCGTAGTAGACGATGGCCGTGGGCGGCCGGCGTTCGCGGCGCTCGTCCATCCGGTAGCGGGCCTACCTGTTGGCCGCCTCGTCCAGCACCCGCAGGAAGGCCCTGCCGGTCATCAGGCGAGGTTCGCCGTCGACCATCTCCATCCGTTCGACGTACGAGGCCGTCTCGCCGTCGGCGCTGTACATGACCAGGGTCGGATAGCCGCGCACACCGAATCTCCGGGCCAACTGACTCTCCTGGCCCCCGGACTCGGGGTTCATCCGCACTGCGAGCACCGCGTCCAGGTAGCTGTCCACCTCGTCGTCGGTCAGCAGCTCACGCTCGAACTGACGACAGTAGGGGCACCAGTCGGTGTAGATGTACAGGAACAGCGGCAGGCGGTCGCGCTGCTGGACCTCGAGCGCCTCGGCCAGCCCGGCGGCCCCTTCGTACCAGCCCTCGAAGTCGGGGCGGCCCAGCGGCGAGTCGGAGGCAGTCGCCGGCGACGCGAGGGAATGCGCAAGCAGCGTAGCCATGCCGGCCAGGAGGAGCACTGCGAGCGCTCCCCAACCGATCCTTTGAAGCCCGGGACAGCACTTCATGGCGTGGCCGATCGTATCAGCGGGCGGCGGCCGCGCCGCGACCCGGCCGGCCCCCCGGCAGGAGCGGCGCGGCCCGCCCCATCGCCTCCTCGGCACGATCGATGAGCAGGCTGAAACCGGCCCGCGTGCGTGCGCTGACCGGAACAGCGTCGAGCTGGCCGGCCATCGCTCGCGTGTGCTCCTCCGTCACCAGATCGCACTTGTTCAGCACGACGAGGAGGGGCTTCGAGTTGAGCGACAGCTCCGCTATCAGTCGCTCTACCGCCTCCACCTTGGTCCGCCACCCCGCATCGGCCGCGTCGACGACGTGGAGCAGCAGATCCGCGTCCCCGAGTTCCTCCAGGGTGGCGCGAAACGCCCGCACCAGGTCGGGCGGCAGCTCCGCGATGAAACCGACCGTGTCGGTAATGACGACTTCGCCCTCGCGCGGGAAACGGATCCGCCGACTCGTCGGATCGAGAGTGACGAAGAGCTTGCCGGCGGTCTCAACCTCGCTCCTCGTCAGCGCATTGAGCAACGTGCTCTTGCCCGCGTTCGTGTAGCCGATCAGGGAGAGAACGGGCACTCGACGGTCGCGGCGGCGGCTGCGCGCCACGTCCCGTTGCCGGGACAGCTTCTCGACCTGCCGCTCAAGGTTGCGGATCCGGTCCCGGATCCGCCGGCGACCCACCTCGAGGACCGTCTCGCCGGGGCCCCGGCCGCCGATGCCGCCCGTCAGCCGCGACAGGCCCTCGTCCTTCTCGGTCAGCCGCGGCAGCGAGTAGCGCAACTGCGCCAGCTCGACCTGGAGCTTGCCGTCGCGCGAACGCGCCCGCTGCGCGAACACGTCCAGGATGAGCTGGGTGCGGTCGATCGCCTTGAGGCCGGTCGCGTCCTCGAATGCCCGAGCCTGGGCCGGCTTCAGGTCGATGTCGAAGATCGCCACTTCGGCGCCCGCGCGCATGCTCTGCAGAACGATGTCGGTCAGCTTGCCCCGGCCGACGACCGTCCTCGGATGCACCCGCGACCGCCGCTGCCTGAGCGTCCCGGCCACCTCGACGCTCGCCGAACGGACCAGTTCGACGGTCTCGGCGAAGTGATCGTCCTCCGGCCTCACGCCGATCACCAGCGCCCGCTCCTTCGTCGCTTCGCGGCCCCCGCGGTGGCGGCCGAACTCGCGCTCGACTTCGCGGATGGTGGCCGCGAAGTCCAGGTCCAGCTCATAGACCTGGGGCGCCCCGACCCGCAGGAAGGGGCCGTCTTCCCCGACGTCGTGGCGTCCGGTCGCCGCCGCGGCCGCGGGCGCCAGGTACGCGACCTCGATCGCACCGGCGGAGCCGTCCGCCTCGGCCTGCACCACGGCGACCAGGTCGAGCCGGAGCAGCGCAAGGTCATTCAGATCGTCGGTCGAAAGCCCCTCGCCCCGAAGGTGCGTGTGCACCAGGCGCAGTCGCCGGAAGCGTCCGGGACCGCCGCGCAGCCGGCCGATGTCGGGGATCTCGAGTTGACGCGCGTCGCCGACGATCACCTTGCTGACCGCGCCGTCGCGGGTCAGCAACACCCCTACCTGCCGGCCGATCTCGCGCGAGAGCGCGCACAGGTGACGCGCCAGTTCCGTCGAGACGACCTGGTCCGGGCTCACCTTCCGCCGGTAAGTCCGTTCGAGCGCTCCGCGCTGTGCGGCTCGCAGGCCGCGGATATCGCCGTGTATCGGTCTCATGGACGGTCAGACGGGGATCGAAGCCCCAAGTTCAGGAAACTGCTATGCTTAGCGACGGCGGCGGTTCTGGCCTCAATCGGCACGCGCCGCGCAACTCGACACGAGTCAGCGCTTGGCTTCAGCCTTTCTCCTTCCGACAGTTCGTCCACTCTGAGGCAACTCGCGTGAGACGACTCACGTCGCCCGAGGGCCGCTCCGACAGCCCGTGGTGAACTCTAGGCTATACCCGCCGCTTCCGACGACGACCCGGCTCGAGCGCCCGGTCGCGCAGTCTCATCTGCTGCGAACCCTGGCCTGCCGGCCCGCTGGCTCCCTTCGGGGAGTCGCGCCGCGCCCTGGCGCCCGCGCGGCCGGAGTCGTCCCCACCGATTCAACCGACGGCGCATCCGCCGTCCCCCGGAGACTTTGTGACCCGAAGAATGCTCATCAACGCGCGGAGTTCCACCGAACTCCGCATCGCCATCGCCAACGACTCGGTGCTCGAAGACCTGAAAGTCGACATCGCCGAGCGGGGGCTGACCCGCGGGAACATCTACTACGGCAAGATCGCGAACATTGAACCGAGCCTGAACGCCGCCTTCATCGACTACGGCGCTCCGAAGCACGGCTTTCTTGCGATCCAGGACGTCGTACCAGACGCCTACTACCAGGCGGCCTCCAAGTCCAAGCGACCGAAGATCGAGGACGTTCTCGTCCGCGGCCGGCCCATCGTGGTGCAGGTGACGCGCGAGCCGGAAGGCAACAAGGGCGCCGCCCTGACGACGAACCTCAGCCTGGCCGGGCGCTACCTCGTGCTCACGCCGTTCGACAAGACCTGCGGCGTGTCCCGGAAAGTTGACACGGAGGAGGTCCGCCTGAAGCTGAAGGGGATGGCGGAGTCGCTGCCGGTCCCGGACGGCGGCGGCGTCATCGTCCGCACGAACGCCCTCGGGCAGACGAAGACGGCGCTCAACCGGGACATGAACGCGCTGCTCCGGCTATGGAAGCGCATCTCCCGCGACGCGCGCGACTCGAAGGGGACCAGACTCCTCTACAGCGACCAGGACATCGTCCTGCAGGGACTGCGCGACTATCTCGACAGTTCGATCCAGGAAGTACTCGTGGACGAGGACACCGCCCACGGGCGCGCCGAGCAGTACATGCGGGCCTTCATGCCGCGCAGCAAGACGGTCCTCAACCGCTACACGGGTCGCAGACCGCTGTTCTCGGTGTACGACCTCGAGCCGCAGATCCAGAACATCTTCGAACGCAGGGCCGAGCTGCCTTCGGGCGGCTCCATCGTGATCGATCCCACCGAGGCCCTGACCGCCATCGACGTGAACTCGGGACGCTCCAAGAGGGGAGCGAGCCAGGAGGAAACCGCGCTCGGCACGAACGTCGAGGCCGCCGCGGAAGTCGGCCGACAGCTCCGGCTCCGCGACATCGGCGGTCTGATCGTCGTGGACTTCATCGACATGCGCAGCCCCCGCAACCGCCGCAAGGTCGAGAAGGCGATGAAGGACGCGATGAAGCCGGACAAGGCCCGCTTCACGGTCAGCCGGATCAGCGCCAACGGGCTGCTCGAGATCAACCGCCAGAGAATCCACCAGGCCCTGCAGATGCGCACCCACGGCGACTGTCCCAGTTGCGGAGGCACCGGCCGGGTCGCCAGTCCGGACCTGATCGCGCTGCGTCTGCTGCGCAACATCGAGTCCCACGGCGCCGCCGGCTACATGCGGGGAGTGCGCATCGCGATGCAGCCGGAGCTCGCCGACTTCCTCCAGAACCGGCATCGCGAGGCGCTGGTCAAGCTGGGACAGGAGTTCGAACTCGAGATCGAGATCTCGGGACAGCCTCAGCTTCACGGCCAGGAGCCGGAGATCAGTTGGCTCGCCCGCGACCTGGCCGACGTCAAGAAACGCGAGCGGGAAGAGGCGAAAGAGAAGAAGCTGGAGCAGGAGATGCTGGCCACTCCGTCGATCGGCGACACGGAGGGAGAACCGGAAGACGAACCCACCGCGGTCGAAGAAGCCGCGCCTGAAGGAGCGCCGAAGAAGCGCCGGCGCAGAGGCGGGCGGAGACGCCGGTCGAAGGCCGCTCGCAAGGCAAAGGCCGGGCCGAAGGAAAAGGCACCCGCGGCCGAGCGCGCGGCTACGGGCGGCAACGGCGCTGGATCTACCGAGGACGGCGCGGGTACCGATGCGATCAAGGTACCCGGCATCGATTCTCCCGGCGCCGACAAGGGCGCCCGGGGCGACAAGGCCGATGCGGCGTCGAGCGGCAACGGCGCGGCGCGCCCGAGCCGGCGCCGTCGACGACGCCGGCGACCGAGACGGTCGAAAGGCCCTGAAGGGGGCGGAGGCGACAAGCCGCAGCCGGCCGAAACGGGAACGAACTGAGCGGTTCGAGAGCGGCGGCCCGTCCTAAGCTGCTGAAAACAAGGGGGTTTGACAACCGCCTCAAGAATCGAGCAGCATCGGGCCATGTCGTTCCGCAGCGTCATGAGGCGTCGCGGCGGTCCCGGGGTCAGTCGGGGCGATCCCGTGGCCGGGCGGGGTGGGACCCGCCGATTAGTGGACTAGCCCGGAAAGGAGGTGGTCTAGTGGAGTACTGCAGATGCGGCTTGATGGAGGTGGCGGCTCCCTAGGAAACCCCTACCAGGCGTAGGACATCTCCTCCGGGAAGCAATCCCACGCCATCCCATCGGCCAACAACGCTCAGCCGAGCCGCGCAGACCGCGGTCCGAGAGCGTCACCGGAGCCCCGAGGTGCATCAGCCCTCGGGGCTCTTCTCTTCTCGACGCCGCCCCTTCCCCTCGCGGCCCAGTTCCGTAACAATCGCTCACTCCAACAACGGTCCCCGACTCACCTTCCCCCCCAAGGCGGAGACAGCACATGACAACGATCGGCACCCCCACCAAGCTCCTCGAAGGCGCGCCCAAGGTCAAGGGTTCGCTCCGCTTTTGCGGAGACCTCGACCGGCCCGGGCTCCTCCACGCCCGCCTGGTCACGAGCCCTCATGCCCACGCCGACGTGCTGAGCGTCGACACCGCCGCCGCCGAGGCGCTGCCGGGGGTGGCCGCGGTCATCACTGCCGGCGACCTTCCCCCGCTGCCGCCGAGTAACCGGGCGACCCTGCTTCTGGCGCGCGAGCGGGCGATCTTCGTCGGTCACCCGGTGGCGCTCGTTCTCGCGGAGAACGAAGCGGCGGCAGCGGACGCGGCGGAGGCCGTCGCGGTCGACTACCGACCGCTCGAGGCCGTCGTGACGATCGAACAGGCGGAAGCGCTCGACGCCACCGCGGTCTGGCCCGACGGCCTCCCCGGCCAGTCGGAGGAGGCGGCAGCGCACGGAGCCGGCGACGTGTCGGAAGGAGAAGAGGCGGTCGCCTCGTCGCCCAACGTGACGAACCGGATGCGCTTCGAGCGCGGCGATCTCGAACGCGGCTACTCCGAAGCCGACGCGGTCGTCGAACGGGTCTTTCGCACCGCGTCCGTCCACCAGTCCTACATCGAGCCGCACGCTTCCCTGATCGATCCGGACCCGATGGGGAACGGAATGACCGTCTACAGCTCGACCCAGGCGCCCTTCTTCATTCGCGATGCGATTGCCGGCGTGCTCGGCATGCGGCAGGACCAGGTCAGGGTCATCGGCACTCCGGTCGGCGGCGGCTTCGGCGCCAAGTTCGTGTTGTACGAGCCCCTCCTCGCGCTCGCCGCGGTCCAGCACCAGCGACCCGTCCGCCTGGTGATGACCCGGACCGAGGAGATGCTGGCGGCGACACCGGCCCCTTCGACCCGGATCACGATCCGGGCCGGAGCGAAGCGAAGCGGAGAGCTCACCGCACTCGAGGCCGATCTGGCGATCGACTGCGGCTGTTTCCCCTCGTCGATGACCGCCCTTGCCGGGACCTTGCTGGGAAGCTCCTACCAGACCCCGAACCAGGCGGTGGGCGGCTTCGAGGTCACGACGAACAAGCCGTCGGTCGGCGCCTATCGCGCGCCGCTCGCTCCCCAGGCGGCCTTCGTCGTCGAGACGGTGCTCGACCAGCTCGCTCGCCAACTCGACCTGGACCCGGTCGAGTTCCGGATGAAGAACGCCTCGGAGAAGGGCAACCCGATGGCGTCCGGCATGCCCTGGGCCGGAATGGGTCAGCGGCAGGTCCTGGAAGCTCTCCGCGATCACCCCGCCTGGCAGAACCGCGAGCAGGCGCGCGCCGAAGGGCGGGGCGTCGGCATCGCGCTCGGCGCCTGGCCCGGCGGGACGGAGCCGGCTTCCGCCGCCTGCGCGTTGCAGACGGACGGCACGCTGAAGGTCCACATCAGCACGGCCGACATCAACGGCACGAACACGAGCATGGCGCTCATGGCGGCCGAGGCCTTCGGCCTCGACCCGGACAAGGTCACGGTCGCCACCGGCGACACGTCGTCAGGGCCGTACGCCGGGGCTTCGGGCGGCAGCAAGACGATCTACACGGTCGGCCCGCCCGTCATTCAGGCGGCCCGCGAGGCGCGCCAGCAAACCCTGGAACTCGCGGCCCAGACGTTTGAGGCGGACCCCGAGGATCTCGAGATCGTCGACGGCGCCGTCCAGGTGAAGGGCTCGCCCGACAAGGCGATTCCACTCAAGAAGATCGCCCAGCGGACGATGCGTTTCGGCGGCCGGCAGGCGCCCGTCTTCGGCCACGGCCGACACGCCCAGACCAGCCAGGCGCCGGGTTTCTGCGCCCAACTCGCGGAGGTGCGCGTCGACCGGGAGACCGGTCGGGTCGACGTCGACCGGGTCGTCGTCATCCAGGACTGTGGTCGGGCGATCAATCCGGCCGCGGTCGAGGGCCAGATGATGGGCGGGGCCCTGCAGGGCATCGGCTGGGCGCTCTACGAGGAAATGGCCTACAGCGAGGACGGCCAGCTCCTGACGGCGACCCTGAACGACTACGCCCTGCCCGACTTTGCCCAGAGTCCGGCCGAGCTCGAGACGGTCCTGGTCGAAGTGCCGTCGGACCACGGGCCCTTCGGCGCCCGCGGTGTCGGGGAGCCGCCGGTCGTCCCCACCGCGGCCGCCATCGCCAACGCGATCGCCGACGCCTGCGGCGCGCGACCGACTGAGCTGCCGATGACGCCGCCCAGGGTGCTTCAGGCTCTCAACGGCGGCGCGTAGACAGGGCCGGCCGCCGGTACACTGCGGCGAGGATGGTCCGCCGCGGAATCGATGCCTGGGCGCTGGGGGCGGCCGTCGTTCTTGCGGCGATCACGTTCGCCGCGCCGCTCGTGGGCATCGCCGCCTGGCAACCCGCCGCGATGGCGGGAGCGGTGGCCGCGAGCCTGCTGTTCGTCACCTGCCGGGTGCTGGCCCTCGAGTCTCTGCTCGAGCGCGCGGCCGGCGCCCGCCGACCTCCGCTCGTCTTCCTGCTGCTTCCGTTCGGCGTCTACCTGGCCCTGATCCCCTGGTCGATCCGCGAGCGCGCCCCCGACGGTGACGAACCCTGGTTTCTCCTCACCACGCACAGCATCGCCTACGACTTCGACCTCGACCTCACGAACAACTACCGGAATCAGGACTCGCTCGCGTTCATGCCACGCGCGATCGAACCGCAGCCCGGCGACCCGGAAACCAGCGACGGCACCATCCGCTCACGCCATGGCGCCGTACTGCAGGCGGTCATGGCGCCCGCGTATCGCGTAGGCGGCAGGGCGGGCGCGATGGTCGTCATCGCCGCATTGGCTGCCCTGGGAGCCTGGCTGGTGCTCGATCTCACCGCGTTCAGCCCCGACGCTCGGG
Source organism: Holophagales bacterium (assembly GCA_009843505.1). Taxonomy (GTDB): domain Bacteria; phylum Acidobacteriota; class Thermoanaerobaculia; order Multivoradales; family Multivoraceae; genus Multivorans; species Multivorans azotirespirans. Next base: position 481,351 of record VYDI01000034.1, read on the forward strand.
CCCGCCTTGCCGCCTACGCGATCTTCAGCTTCGCCGCGCCGTTCCTGATCTACAGCCAGCAGATCTGGGCCGAGGTTGCCGCCGTCGTCCTCGCGGTGGCCGCGTTCCGGTGGATCGACCGTCTCACCGGCGCCAACGGGAGTCCGACGACCGGAACGGGACGGGCCGAATGGAGCACGTGGGTCTTCCTCGCGCTGTCGCTGGCGGTCCTTCCCGCGATCAAGCTCCGGCTCGCCCTGATCAGCGTCGCCCTCGCGCTGATCCTCGTACTGCGCCTGGTGCCCGCCCGACGACGCCGCGGACTCGTGGTGCTGGCGGCCGTCGGCGTACCGTCCGCCCTCCTGGTCCTGTGGTCGAACCGCGCCGTCTTCGGCACCGTGCTTGGCATGCACTCGTGGGGCGAGCTCGAGGTCTACCGGCAGCCGGCCTCGAAGCTCGCGCTCGGTCTCAACGGGCTGCTCTTCGACCTCGCCTACGGACTCGTCGCCTGCGCGCCGATCTGGTTGCTCCTGTTCCCCGGCGCCGTGGCCAGCTTCCGGCGCAACCGGCGGCTCCTGTTCGAAGTCGCGCTGATCGCCGTGCCCACGCTGCTCCTCGTGGCATCCCGCCGCGAGTGGTACGGCGGCTGGTCGCCTCCGTTCCGCTATGGCCTCGTCGTCCTCCCCTTCCTCGCCCTGCTCCTGGTGCCCCTGTTCGAGCGGAGGCCAGATCCTGGGCGCCAGGGCGCCCCAGGTTCAGCGGTCCGGTCGCCGGCGGCCGGCATCGTCGCCCTCGCGCTCGTGCTGGCGCTTCTCTCGGGCGCACTGACCGTCCTCTTCGTCGTGGAACCGGGATGGACCTACAACCTGGCCGACGGCCGTCACCACTTCCTTCATCACCTGGAAGCACGCACCGGTCTCGACCTGGCCCGCCTGCTGCCGTCGGCCACCCGGGCGCGGATGGCGACGTGGCTCCTGCCCGCGCTCGCGGTCGCCGTCGCCATCCTCGCGGCGCGAGTGCGGAGGAGGACCGTGGCCACGGCCTGCGCCGGCATTCCGCTCCTGTTCCTGGCCGCCCTGCCGGTGCTCGCGGACTCGCTGCCGACGCGGCGCCTGGAGATCGAGAGCGCGGCGGTGCATCGAACCGGGGGCAATCAGGAGCCGGAACGCTGGACGCTGGACCGCACGCGCTTCCCCGAAGCGTGGGTGCTTCCCGAAGGAAGCCGCGCCGAAGCGACGGTGATCCCGGGCGGCGACCGGGTGGAGATCGCGGTCACCCTCCAGGCGATCAGAAACCGCGCGGCGCCCCTAACGCTGATCGCACGGGCCGGCGACCGCGAGGTCGGGCGGCTGACGTTCGCGGAAGGCGGTGAGACCGGCTGGCATAGCCGTACCTTCCCCGCGGCGCCGTGGCCCGCCGGCGCTCGCCTTGTACTTGAGGTTCCCTACGGTGACGCGATGCCGGCCAACGGCGTGAAGATCGACCGCGTCGACCTGCGCTGGCACTGAGGCCAGAATCGTCGCCGCTACGCGGCGCGTGGTTCTCCGCGGGTCAGCACCCGGCTGGCGCGCCCCAGCGCCAGCCGCGTCACAGTCCGAACGCCCGTCTTCGGGCGGTCGGGTGTCAGACCCGCGGCCACAGACCGGCGGGGACGCCGGCGTACCCAGTGTGCTCCGTTCAGGTCAGGGCCGGACTTCGTAGTACAGGTTCGCCGGGTCGTCGAAGTCGTGCATCCGGAAGCGCGTGAAGCCGGCTTCCCCCACCATCCGCTCCGCCACGACCGGGTTGAACCCCAGCGTTCCCAGACCCATGCCGTCCGGCTCGGACAGGGCGGACGACATGCAGGCCGAGACGGAGAAGCCGTAGAGCAGCGCCAGCACCGGATTGCGCATGTTGTCCTCGAACCGCGGGCTGCTGCGGATGTCCTTGATCAACCAGGTGCCGTCGTCCCGGATGGCGCCGCGGATGGCCGCGATGACGAGGTCCGGCCGCGTCATGTCGTGGATGCAGTCGAAGGTCACGACCAAGTCGAAGCTCGGCTCCCGGGGCAGATCCTCGCCGCGGGCGATCTTCCAGTCGACGTTCGTGACGCCCGCTTCCCGGGTGCGCTCCCGAGCGATGTCGATCGCGTGAGCGGACGGGTCGTAGCCCACGAAACGCGAGGCCGGAAAGGCCTGAGCGAGGGACACAAGCGCCACGCCGCCGCCGCAGCCGACGTCGATGACGTCGATGCCTGCCCGCAGCCGCTCCTCGACGCCGTCGAGCGCCGGAATGATCCGCGGCACCAGGGCCTGCCGGGTCCAGGGGCCCAGCATCCGCTCGGTGCGATGGGCGGCGCAGCACCCGAGCTGCTGGTAGGACAGGCCGATTCCGGTGCTGAACGCCTCCGCCGTACCGTCGATCACATCGTGCTCGGGCGGATAGCCGAAAGCGCCGGCGGCGAAAGCCACGGAGTTCTCCTCGTCCGCGAGCACCGCGGCGGCGACGCCGTCGAGCTCGAAGCGCGGCTCGCCGCCGTTCTCGGCGCCGTGGTACTCGAGCAGTCCGGCGGCCGCCTGGCCATGCAACCACTCGCGCAACCAGCGTTCCTTCAGCCCGCTGGCTTCGGCCAGCTCCACCGAGCTCACGGGACCGAGGCCTTGCAGGGTCCGGTAGAGCCCCAATCGGTCGCCGAGGTGGATCATCAGGGAGACGAGTTCGCCCTGCTTGAACAGCCACACCTTCAGCGCGAAGGCGCCGACCTGCTCCGGGTCGAGCCGGCCGTAGAGTGATCGCGTGCCGCCGTCGTCGTCCGTCATCTCTGGCTTCTCCTTACTGGGTGCGCGGGTCTTCTCAAGCACACGAAACGGGCCGCACGGTATCATCGCCGCCCGCACGAACAGCCTCGTCCAGGGAGCCTTCGCGACGCCAGGACGTTTCAGGAGATTGTCCATGCCATACACCGCTCTTGCCGCCAGGAAACCGGGCCCGTACGCCATCACCGGAGTCCTCACTCTGCTGCTCGTGACCCTTCCGCTCGCGGCCCAGGAGGAAGGCGTGGCGGCCGAGCCCCAGCACCACTGGCCAGCCGCGACCGCGGTCGGCGACGGCGCGGGACCGGTGGACCAGTCGATGCTCGAGGCGGCGCCGACGCGCGAATCCTGGCTCCACTACGGCGGCAACTACGCGAGCTGGCGCCACTCGCCGATCAGCGAACTGACGCCCGAGAGCGTCTCCGACCTCCGCGTCGCCTGGGTCGCCCAGACCGGCGTCGCGAGCCAGCTCGAATCCTCGCCCGTGGTCTACGACGGCGTGCTCTACCTGACGTCTTCGATGAACCGGCTGCTCGCCTACGATGCCGCCGACGGCACGCTGCTCTGGCGCTACGACCACCAGAACCCCTCCGACCTGCGCATCTGCTGCGGCCCGGTGAACCGCGGAGTCGGCATCGGGGGCGATCTCGTCGTCATGGGCACCCTGGACGCCCGCCTGCTCGCCTTCGATCGCAAGACCGGCGAACTCGCATGGGACATCGAAGTGATCCCCTACGCCAAGGGCTTCTCGATCACCTCGGCTCCGCTCATCGCCGAGGGCGTGGTCGTCATCGGCATCGGCGGCGGCGAGTACGGCGTGCGCGGCTTCTTCGACGGCTACGACCTGGAGACCGGCGAACTGCTCTGGCGCCACTACACGGTGCCCGAGGCGGGCGAGGCCGGCGTCGAGACATGGGCAGGTGAGTCGTACAAGACCGGCGGCGCCGCCACCTGGGCCACCGGCAGCTACGACCCGGCGACCCAGACCCTGTTCTGGACCACCGGCAACCCCTCGCCCGACTGGAACGGCGACACCCGCCTAGGCGACAACCTCTACAGCGACAGCGTGCTGGCCGTCGACATCACGACCGGCGAGCGCAAGTGGTACTTCCAGTTCACGCCCCACGACGTCTGGGACTACGACGGGAACTCCGAGGTGTGGCTGGTCGACGTCCAGGTCAACGAGCAGACCATTCCCGCCCTGGTCCAGGCGAACCGGAACGGCTACTTCTACGTCCTCGACCGTCGCGACGGCGGCTTCCTGCACGCCAGCCAATACGTACACCAGTTGAACTGGGCGACCCTGGACGAGAACGGCCGGCCGGTCGTCGACCCGGTGATGAAGCCGGCGGACGAGCCGACACAGCGCGTCTGCCCCGGTCTCGCCGGCGGCAACAACGCCGCCTACGCCGGCGCCTACAGTCCGGAGACCGGCCTCGCCTACGTGCCCACGATCGAGAGCTGCATGATGTTCCGCAAGGGCGTCGTCGTCTTCGTCGAGGGAATCCCCTTCTTCGGCGGCGAGCCAATTCCGAGCGACACCGTCGAAGGCAAGTCCTACGGGCACCTGTCGGCGATCGACGTCAGCACCGGCGAAACGAAGTGGAGCTACCGGGATCCGGTGCCGATGCTCGCAGGCGTGCTCAGCACCGCCGGCGGCCTCGTCGTCACCGGCAACGCCTCCGGCCACCTGCTCGGGTTCGACGCCGAGACCGGCGAGGAAGTCTGGCGCTACCAGACCGGCTCCGGCATCCGCAGCCACCCGATTGCCTACCAGTACGAGGGCAAGACCTATCTGGCCGTCGGCTCCGGCGGCGGCGGCATCGTACAGACCACGGTCGGCACCGCGCCGTCGCTGCCCGAGGGCAGCATGCTGCTCGTCTTCGAACTCGATTCGTGATGGCGGCGGTGTCGGCAGCGAGGCGGCGGACGCCCGCGGCCGGCGCGCTCGCCCTTCTTCTGGCGGCCGCTCCCGCCCAGGCCGAGGAGTTGCGGGTCTGCCTTGTCGAGGACGACCTGCCGCGAGCCCACCGGGCCGAAGGCACCGGCTTCGACCACGATCTGTTTCGGGAGGCCGCCGAGCGGCTCGGTCGCGACTTCGTTCCGGTCTGGCGCCCAAAGGCTCCGCCCTACTCCGAGATCGACGACACGGATCTTCCACTTGAGGCCTTGCTGGAACGGGAATGCGATCTCGCGCCCTCCGTGCCGGGCCAGCTCGCGCTCGGGCGGCTGGCGGGAGCGATCGATCTGAGCCCGCCCTACTACGCGGCCGCCTTCGAGATCTACATGCCGGCCGTGGAGAGTCTCGACTGGGCGGATCTGCGAGAAGCGGTGGCGAACCGCAAGGTGGCGGTGCGGCTGCAGTCGCTCGCCCATTTCGCCGCCCAGGCGGCGGGGCTGGACTGGACCTCGCAACCGAGCGCGGCTGAGGTCGTCGGCGCCGTGGACGATGGCCGGGCCGCCGCGGCGCTGATCTTCGGCCCGGCCCTGGCCAGCCTGGGCAAGGACCCCGTGAACGCCTTCGAGCCGCCCCCGGGACTCCGCTTCAACGAACACGCCGCCGTCCGCGCCGGCGACGCCCTTGGTGACGGCGTCGCTCGCGTACTCGACGACCTGCGCCGCGACGGCACCCTGGCGCGGTTGGCCGCGCGCTATGGCATCTTTCGCATCGAACCCTTCCCCACCGTGTCCTCGCCGGAAGCGATCCGCGCGCTGGGCATCGGCGGACCCTGACCTTCGAGGAGCAACGCCCTGACCACCACGAGCGAACCGCCCACCACCAGCGAACCGCCTGCCGTGCAGGCTCGCTACTCCTCGTTGATCGTCCTGACCCTGCCGGTGCTGCTGGCGGCCTGCGCCACTGGAGGCGGGCCGGTGCCCGCGGAGCCCGGCGCCACTGCCGCCGCCGACGCTACGGAGACGACAGCAACCACCGCCGCGGAGCCTGCCGCCGCAACCGAGGCACCGGCCGCGGCAGATGTCGCGGCCGCGGCCGCCGAACCGGGAGCCGCTTCCTCGCCGGTCGCCGCTTACCTAGAGGACCCCGCCGCGATCACCGCCGGCCGGCGCATGTTCCGCGCCGTCTGCACGGGCTACTGCCATTCGACGACACCGGGCGTCACCAAGGACGCTCCGAACCTCTTCGACTGCGCCTGGGACCACGGCGACACGGATGCCGACCTCTACCGCGTGATCAACCAGGGCGTGCCGGACACGGAGATGCTCCCCTTCGAGGGCAAGATCCCCGAAGACACGATCTGGAAGGTGATCGCGTACATGCGCTCGAACAGCGTGGACTGCGGCTGATCCCGAGCCGCCGGAGCACGGGAGAACCCACCTTCCCATAAACAGGACCAGATCGGCCCTTGACAAAAGGGACCGTGCTGGTCCAGTTTAGGCTCATGCCCGACACCAAGCCTCCCAGCGGCGGGCTCCGCCGCACCGCGGCCGCGACCGCTGTTCTACTCGGAACAGCGGCCACACAGATCGCTGTTGCTGAAGAAGTGGACGCTCCTGCCGAACCGCCGACGGTCGCCGATCTGCCCCTCGCCATCTCGAGTTTCGGCGCCGCCCATTCGGACGGTTCTCTCTACGTCTACGGCGGCCACATCGGCACGCAACACGTGCACTCGTTCGAGAACCTGAGCCAGCTCTTCCTGCGCTATCCAATCGACTCCGACAGCGACACACCCTCGCCCGGCTGGCTGGCGCTCCCGCCCGGGCCTCCCCTCCAGGGCACGGCTCTGATCGAGCACGACGGCGCCCTATACCGCGTCGGCGGAATGCGGGCCGATAACCCCAGGCGGGAGCCCGGCGAGCTCTATTCCGTGAAGAGCGCGGCCCGCTTCCTGCCCGAGGAGAACCGCTGGCAGCGGTTCATGACCCTGCCGGCCGGCAGGTCCTCGCACGACCTGGCTGTCGTGGGTGACCTCCTGATCGTGGCCGGCGGCTGGGAGCTGCGTGGCTCGGTCGAAGACCCGCTCTGGGAACGGACCGTTCTCGCCCTCGACCTGAAGACGCTCGACGGAGATTCCGTCGGCGAGTGGAACGTGCTGACCGAGACGCCGATCGGCGTCCGCGCGAACGCGGCTGTCGGCCTCGACGGCAAACTATGGGTGCTGGGCGGGCTCGACGACAACGGCGACACGACCAGGCGCGTCGACATCTACGACCCCTCGACCGACACGTGGGCTTCGGGCCCCGAACTGCCCGCGTCCGGCAGTCTGAACGGCTTCGGCGCGGACGCGGTAACGGTTCACGGGACGCTCCTCGTCAGCCAGGCGGACGGGCGCGTCTACAGCATCCGGAACGGGGAGAACGAGTGGACCCACGCCGGCGACCTGGACGAGAGGCGCTTCTTCCACCGTCTGGTGAGCGACGGCGAATCTCTCTTCGCCATCGGCGGCGCCAACCGCTCAGGCCACCTCGACTCCGTCGAACGGCACAGCCTCTCGGATCTCGGCGTCGAAGCGGGCTCGCCATCGGACAACGCCCCACCCAGGGGAGAGGCGGACTGGACGAGCTTTCGCAACGGGGGCGCAAGCACGGTCGAGGACTCCGCCCTGCCACTCGCCTGGACCGAGCCGGCCTGGACCGTCGAACTGCCGGCCTTCGGCCACTCCGGCCCGGTCGTCCGGCGCGGCACGGCCTACGTGACCTCGGTGACTTCCGACGCCGAAGACGCCAAGGACACGTTGTGGCTCACGGCCATCCGCATCGCCGACGGCGAGGAGCTCTGGCGCCGGAGCTGGCCTGCCTCGGAGCGTCTGCCCTTCAACCAGTACACGGCCCGCGCCGCCCCCACTCCCGCCATCGACGCCGAGAGGATCACTCTCTTCTTCGGCACCGGCGATCTGTTCGCCACCGACCACGACGGCAACCGCCTCTGGCACCGGAATCTCTCCGCCGATCACGGCAGTTTCGCCGGCAACCACGGCGTCGGCGGCTCCGTGCTCCTGGCCGGCGATCATGCAGTCGTCCTGCTGGCGCGCAAGACCTACTCCTACCTGCTCGCCGTCGACCGCGTCACCGGCGTGGAGCGCTGGAAGGCCGATCGTGAGCCGGGCGTCTCCTGGACCACGCCGGCCCTGTCGCCCGATGGACGCGAGATCGTCGTCAGTTCGAACGGTTCCGTCGAGGGCTACGACGCCGACACCGGCGAACGGCTGTGGTGGATTCCCAACGTCAAGTCGAACACCCTCCAGTCGCCTCTGATCACGGAGGATCTCGTCATCATCTCCGGTTCGGAGCGACCGGCCAACTTCGCAGTCCGGCGCGGCGTTCGAGGAGAACTCGGCGAGGACGACATCGTCTGGCGATCGGAGTCGACCTCCCACTTCGCCTCTCCCGTACTGGCCGGCGCGTGCATCTACTGGGCCAACGCCGCCGGCGTCGCCCAGTGCATCGACCCGGCCACCGGGAAAGCACACTGGCAGCGCCGGCTCTCGCAACCGGCCTGGGTGACTCCCATCGCCACGGACGCGGGCATCTTCTTCTTCGGCGAGAAGGGGGCGATCGATGTCCTGAGCGCGGGCGCCGCGGGCGGCGAAGTCCTGGCCCGGAACCGCGTCGAAGTCGACGAGCACCTCACCGGCGTCGCCCCCGCCGGCGACACGTTACTACTCAGAAGCGGAAAGCTGCTGCACGCGGTGCGCGCCGAGCCTTGACCATGCGTTCCGCCCTGGTCGCTCTCGGCTTGGCCTGCATCCTCCCGAACGCCACACCGCTCCTGAGCGGGAGCGTTTGCAGGCTCTGGGCAAGGCGGCCTACGACATCTCGGCCAGCAACACCTAGGGGCAATGCGACCGGGTCGAGAACGATCTCTCGGGCAGGCTCTGGGAGACAACGTGCTGCCGCGCGCCGCCTAGGCCCACATCGATGGCCACGACGTTACCGGGGCTGGCAGGCCAACGACCCGCGGCTGCTGCTCTGCTCGAGCCCGGGGCGGAATGTCGTGGCTTCGTTGACGTACAACTGGTAGTCGCCGAGCGGACACCGGCTGCTACCGTTGCTCCTCCCATGCGCAGAGGGCGGGCAGCGGTAGCGCCGGTGACGCGCCGGCAGGCGATGGCGGCCGCCGGCGGCGCTGCCTTCCTGCCCCTGGCCGTCTCACCGGCCCTCGGCATCCAGCCCAGCGGCGCGGCCGAAGGGAAACTGCGGATCGAGGAACTGGAACTGACCTCTGTCCGGGTAACGGAGCGGACGGTCTGGATGTTCGTTCATCTCAAGACGAACCTCGGCCTGGTCGGCCTCGGCGAGTGCTCCCTGGGTCGACGGTACGAGCTGCCGGCGCTCGGGCGAGCCTTCGAGGCGGCTCGCGGCCGCTCGCCGGTCGACATCGAGGCCTACCGCGCAGCCGGACGCGAACGGGCAGCAGCCGGCGGGATCTCCGAGGCGACCGCTTTCTCCGTGATCGAACAGGCGCTCTGGGACCTGGTCGGCAAGGCGGTCGACGCGCCCGTTCACCGGTTGACCGGAGGCAGCCTCCGCGACCGCCTGCCGGCCTACGCAAACATCAACCGCGCCACCCGGGAACGTACGCCCGATGGCTTCGCGGCCAACGCCCGCGCGGCGGTCGAGGACGGTTTCACCGCGATCAAGGCCGCTCCGTTCGACGGCTTCCCCGCGCTCGACGCGCCCGGGTCCGAGGTCGCCGCGGCCGCCGACCTGGGCGTGGCCTGCGTCGAGGCGATCCGCGAGGCGGTCGGGGTGGAGATCGACATCCTGATCGACTGCCACAGCTTCTTCGACGTCGACCTTGCCGTCGATGTCGCCCGCCGGCTCGAACCCCAACACCTCGCCTGGTACGAGGAACCGGTCGCCCCCACTGATGTCGCCGCGACGAAGGCAATCGAGCGCGCCATCAAACAGCGCATGGCCGGCGGCGAGTTCCTGTTCGGGATCGAGGGCTTCGCCCCCCTGTGCCGGGAGCAGGCGGTCGACGTGATCATGCCCGACGTCAAGCACTGCGGCGGTCTCCTCGAAGCCCGCAAGATCGCCGCCGTCGCCGAACTCGACGGGATCGCTGTCTCGCCTCACAACCCGAGCGGCCCCGTCGCCACCGCCGCCTCCGCCCAGCTCTGCGCCGGCCTGCCGAACTTCGAGATCCTCGAGATGCAGTGGGGCGAAGCAGCCTGGCGCGGCGACCTGGTCCTGCCACCGGAACGCTTCGAGAACGGTTCGATCGCAGTGCCGGACGGCCCCGGTCTCGGCGTAGAACTGAACCAGGCAGTGCTGCGGGAGCGGCGGATATAGTCCCGTCCGCCTTCCCGCAGTCTCCGACGCACTCCGAAGCGTCCAACCCTCCGCCGGAGAACCCCGTGCTCGAGATTCAGACGATCCCCGTCCTGAGCGACAACTACTCCTACCTGCTCCACGACACGGGGAGCGGCAAGACGGCGGTCGTCGATCCGCCTGAAACCGGGCCGATCGAAGCGGCGCTCTCCGCCAGCGGCTTCGGCATCGACTGGATCGTCATCACCCACCACCACATGGACCACATCGCCGCGGTGCCCGCTCTGAAGGAGAAGTACGGATGCCAGGTCGTCGGGCCCGCCGCCGACCAGCACCGCATTCCGGGCCTCGACCTCCTGGTGCGCGAGGGTGACCGTTTCCAGCTCGGCGAAGCCGAAGCGCAGGTGTTCGACACGCCCGGTCACACGACGGGGCACATCACGTACTGGTTCGAGGACGAGAGGGCGCTCTTCTGCGCCGACACGCTGTTCGCCCTGGGCTGCGGCCGCGTGTTCGAGGGCACGATGGAACAGATGTGGGAGTCGCTCGCCAAGCTGCGCGCCCTGCCGGACGACGCGATCGTCCACTGCGGCCACGAGTACACACTCTCCAACGCCCACTTCGCCGTCACCGTCGATCCCGACAATGACGAACTGATGGACCGGGTCGCCGAAATCGAGGAGCTCCGGCGGAGCGGCAAGCCGACCGTGCCCTCGAACCTGGGGGTCGAGAAGAGGACCAACCCCTTCCTGCGACCCGACGACGCGGGCATCCGCGCGCAGCTCGGCATGGCCGGCGCCACGAACGCCGAGGTCTTCGGCGAGATCAGGACCCGCAAGGACAACTCCTGACACCCGCCACCGCTGGATGGCCCATGGAACACCTCCCGTCTTCGTGAATGTAGGAGTCACACGCATGAACGAACAGGAAGCGGCCTGGCTGGCCCGCACCCGGGAAGAGCCGATCGACCCGGATCAGGAGATCTGCGACCCCCACCACCATCTCTGGGACTACCCGGAATCGCGGTACATGCTGGCGGAACTCCACGGCGACACCGGGGCCGGCCACAACGTGACCTCGACCGTCTTCGTCGAGTGCGCTTCCGGCTACCGGGAGGAAGGCCCCGAAGAGATGCGGGTCGTCGGCGAGACGAACTTCGTGCTGGAAGTCGCCAAACGAAGCGACGGCGCGGGCGCTTCGATCGCCGGCATCGTCAGCCACGCGAACATGCTCCTGGGCGATGGCGCCAAGGCGGTTCTCGAAGCCCACATCGAGGCCGGCGGCGGCCGCTTCCGAGGCATCCGCCATTCCGCCGCCTACGACCCTAGCCCGGACATCCGGGTGTCCCACTCCAAACCGCCGCCGAGCATGCTGCTGCGCTCGGACTTCCGGAGCGGATTCGCCTGCCTGGGGCCACTCGACCTGAGTTTCGACGCCTGGCTCTACCACCCGCAGATCGATGAACTGACCGATCTCGCCCATGCCTTCCCGGACACGCGAATCATCCTCGATCACGTCGGCGGGCCCCTTGGCATCGGGCCGTACCGGGGCCGGCGCCGGGAGGTGGAAGCAGCCTGGCGCAAGTCGATCACCGACCTGGCGCGCTGCGAGAACGTCGTCGTCAAGCTCGGCGGCCTGCCGATGAAGATCTGCGGCTTCGGCTGGCACAAGCAGGACGCGCCGCCGTCCTCGGCTGAGACGGCGGAAGCCCACCGCCCCTACTACCTCCACTGCATCGACCGCTTCGGAGTCGACCGCTGCATGTTCGAGTCGAACTTCCCTGTCGACCGGGCGGGAGGCGCCTACACGCTGCTCTGGAACTCCTTCCAGCGCATCGTGGCCGACTTCTCGGACGACGAGAAGGCGGCACTGTTCCGCGATACGGCGCGCCGCGTCTACCGCCTCGATCCCTGAACCGGAGCTTCGTCCAGCCGTTCTCATGCCACGACTGGAGAAGACGCTCGACGAGGTGCGCGGTCTGCTCGCCGACGCGGGCGTCGGTTCCGAACTTCACGGCGACGGCGGTTTCCTGTGCCGGTCGGTCGCTTCCCTCGAACAGGCCGGGCCGGACCAACTGTCCTTCGCCAAGGACGAACGGACGCTGAAGACCACGACTACCCGCGCCGGCGCGCTCGTCGTGCCGGCGGCAACGACCACCCTGGCTGCCCACCAGGTTGTCGTCGGCGATCCCTTCGCCGCCTTCGTCGTCGTGCTTCAACACATTGACCGGGAACGCCGACGGGAGAACGCGGGTGTTCATCCGTCCGCCGTCGTCGCGGCCAGCTCCTCCCTCGGCACCGACGTCTCGATCGGCGCCGGTGTCACCGTTCGCGACCAGGCCGAGATCGGCGACCGCGCCGTACTCCACGCGAACACCTGTGTCGGACCGCGGAGCCGAGTCGGCAGCGACTGCGTCCTGTTTCCCAACGTCGTCGTCATGGAGGACGTGACGATCGGCGACCGCGTCGTCGTCCACGGCGGCACGGTGATCGGCTGCGACGGCTACGGCTACCTGCAGCGCAAGGGACGCCACGTCAAGATCCCGCAAGTCGGCACCGTGAAGATCGGCGACGACGTGGAGATCGGCTCCCAGGTCACGATCGACCGGGCCGCGCTCGACGCGACGGTGATCGGCCGCGGCTCCAAGCTCGGCGACCTGGTCCACATCGCCCACAACACGATTGTCGGCGAGCACTGCCTGATCCTGCCCCTGGCCAAGACGGCGGGCGGCGCCCGGCTCGGCGACGGCGTGGTCCTGGCCGGTGGCGCCGGCGCCGCTGACGGCGTTACGGTCGGCGACGGCGCGATGCTCGGCGGCAACACGATCAGCTACCGCGACGTGCCGGCCGGCGCCGTCCTGTACGGCGATCCGGCCCGGCCGAAGTCGCGGCAGTTGCGCATCGAGGCAGTGTTGAACCGCCTCCCGCAGATGGAGCGCGACCTGCGTGCCCTGCTGCGGCGGATGGAACGCGGGAGCGAAACGGAGTGAGGAGAACGAAGTGAGCTGGCGGCCTGAAATCGAGGAACTGAAGCGCCGCCGTGAACTGGCGCGGGAGATGGGAGGCCCTGACAAGGTCGAGCGCCAGCACCATTTCGGCAAGTTGACCGTCCGCGAGCGCATCGACGCGATGATCGACGCCGGCAGCTTCCACGAGATCGGTGAGATCGCCGGCCGCGCGGAGTACGCGGAGGACGGCGAACTCGAGTCATTCAAGCCCTCGAACTTCGTCTTCGGGACCGCCGAGATCGACGGGCGGCCGGCGATCGTCTCGGGCGACGACTTCACGGTTCGCGGCGGTTCGGCTGACGCTTCGATCCCGGCCAAGCGGACGCGGTCGGAAGGCCTCGCGCTCGAAATGAAACTCCCCCACGTGCGCCTGGTCGACGGCATGGGCGGCGGCGGCTCGGTCAAGACGATCGAGATGGCGGGCCGCACCTACATACCGGAGCTTCGAAGCTGGGAGGTCGTCGTCCGGCATCTGGCGGTCGCCCCATCGGTGTCCCTCGCCCTCGGTTCCGTCGCCGGGATCGGCGCCGCCCGCGTATGCACCGCCCACTACTCGGTCATCGTCCGCGACACGGCCCAGATGATGATCGCCGGCCCCGCCCTGGTCGAGTGGGCCGGCGGCGGCGTGGTGCCGAAGGAAGAACTCGGTCACGCCCGCATCCACACCGCGAACGGAGCGATCGACGACGCGGTGGACTCGGAGGCCGAGGCGTTCGACCGCGCCCGCCGCTTCCTCTCCTACCTGCCGACGAACGTCGATCAACTGCCGCCGCGTCTGCCCGAGTCGGAGCGCGACGACGACGCGGAGCGTCGCGACCCGGAATTACTCGACTTCGTACCGCGCGACCCGAAGCGCACCTACCGGATGCGCGAGCTGCTCGGGCGGATCGTGGACCGCGGCTCCTTCTTCGAGATCGGCCGCGACTGGGGGCGGTCCATCATCACCGGCCTGGCGCGCCTGGACGGCTGGCCGATCGCGATCTTCGCCGAGGACGTGAACGTCTACGGCGGCGGCTGGGACGCCGACTCCTGCCGCAAGCTGTCCCGATTGATCGACCTGGCATCGACCTTCCACCTGCCGCTGCTCCACCTCGAGGACTGCCCGGGCTTCCTCATCGGCCGCGAGTCCGAGCACACCGCGACGATCCGCTTCGGCTCCCAGGTCCTGGCGGCGCTGGGACAGTGCACGACGCCGTTCTGCTGCGTCGTGATCCGCAAGGCGTTCGGCGTCGCCGGCGGCGCCAACCACAAGCCGGGCAGCCACCACTTCCGCTACGCCTGGCCCTCCGGCGACTGGGGCTCGCTGCCGATCGAGGGAGGCATCGAGGTCGCCTACAAGGCGGAACTCGCCGATGCCGAGGACTACGACGCTCACCTGGACCGAATCAGGGAGCGCCTGAACCGCGTCCGTTCCCCGTTCCGCTCGGCGGAGTACTTCGAGATCGAGGAGATCATCGACCCGCGCGACACCCGGCCGATCCTCTGCCGCTGGGCCAACCTGGTCGCGGAGTCGGTGCCGGTCGGCCCGCAGGCCTTCACCTACAGGCCCTGAGCGGGAGGCATACACTAAGGGACGCCCTGCCCCAGGGCGACCCACCGTGCGCAGCCGCGTCCTCATCCGAGCCTTCCTCATCGCAGCAGCCGCGCTGCTCCTCGCCGGCGGCACGGCATCGGCCGCGAAGAAGAAGCGGCCGCCCTGCCAGGACGGCCGCCAGCCCTCGGTCGAGAGCCTGCCGTCCCACCACCGGCAATGGACCGAGGAAGTCGCCCTGCTGCTCAGCGACGAGGAGATCCACTCCTTCCTCTGCCTGTCGCAGGACTACCAGCGGGACGCCTTCATCGCCGAGTTCTGGAAAGCGCGCGATCCCTACCCGGACACGGCGCGCAACGAGTTCCGGGAGCACTGGAGCGAGCGACTGGCCATGGTCCGCCAGTTATTCGAGAACACGGACGACGAACGGGCGCGCTACTACCTGCTGAACGGCCCGCCCGGCGTCCACGTGGAGATCTGCCCCAGGCGCTCGGCGACCAGCATCGAGGCCTGGTTCTACGGCTTCCAGGACTTGAGCGAGGTGATGGGCGCGATCTTCTCCCGCCGGCTCCGGCACGACCAGTACGCGGTCATCTTCTACCGGCGGCTCGGCGTTGGCGCCTGGCGGGCGTGGTACCCGAGCGAGGAACTCAGCATCTCGGCGCTCCAGCCGGGAGGCCGGCTCGACCTTCCGGGAGCTGGAATCGGCGGTCTCCGCAGGGAGGACCTCGGCGCTGGCTGCAAGGAGGAGGAGCTCGGCTACGCGCTCCAGATCATCCAGATCCTGAACGACTGGGGCGGCATGCTCGGCTTCTTCTACGAGCGGATGATCGGCGAGAAACTGGAGCCGATCGAAGCGCCGTCCGACGAGTGGCTGCGCACGTTCGAGTCGTACTCGACCGACCTGCCCTCTGGCGCGCCTGAACTGGCCGCCGCGCTCGACGTCTCCTTCCCGGGCCGCAAGGAGAGCCGGACCGTGGTCCAGACCCTGGTTCAGGTCGAGCCGGAAGGCGCTACCCTCGCCGACCTCGCCGGAGCCCGCTCCTACGCCTTCGAACTGATCGGGGAGGTCCTGCGGGCGGACGCGGTGACCTCTGCCGACCGCCTCTTCGAGAGCTTCCGCTACCGCTTCGAGTTCCCGGTCGAAGGCGACGAGGCGTCGGGCGAAACACAGCCGGCCATGCCCCTCGTCGCCCAGCGCTACCTGCGGCCCGGCGACTACAAGCTGATCCTGCGCGTCGACGACCTGAACGGCGACGCGGTCTGGCGCCACGCCGAACCGCTCGAGGTGCCGAGGGTCGAACAGGCCGCCGGCTGGACGGAGGCCGACCTGGAACCGATCTTCGCGGAGGCGAACCGTTCGCTGGCCTCCGGCGAGCCGACGATCCGGATCATCCCGCCGGGCGGCGAACTCGTGTCCGGCTACCTGCGCTTCGACACGGCGGTCACCGGCCCCGTCGACAAGGTCCGCTTCACCCTGGACGAAAAGGACCTCTTCACGACCAAGCGGGCGCCCTACAGCGTCGACGTGCGGTTGGGCGAACTGCCCCGCAGCCAGATGCTGCGCGCGATCGCCTTCGACCTCGAAGGCAACCAGATCGCCAGCGATTCCTTTCTCATCAACGGCTCGCCGCACCGCTTCGACGTCCGGATCATCGAGCCGATCCCGGGCAACCAGTACAGCAACAGCGTCCGCCTGCGCGCGCAGGTCACCGTACCCGAGGGCCGCAGCCTGGAGGAACTCCAGGTCTTCCGCAACGCCGACCAGGTGGCGACGCTCTACGAAGAACCCTTCACCGTCCCGGTCGAACTGCCCGGCGGAAGGG
Source organism: Holophagales bacterium (assembly GCA_009843505.1). Lineage (GTDB taxonomy): Bacteria > Acidobacteriota > Thermoanaerobaculia > Multivoradales > Multivoraceae > Multivorans > Multivorans azotirespirans. The sequence goes on from VYDI01000034.1 coordinate 497,719, forward strand.
AACTCACGATCATCCGGATCGTGGGCAAGCTGCTCGACGCCGAAGGCCCGGCGGCCTTCGTCGAGGACACGGCGATCATCAACGGACCGGCGACCCTCGAAGAAGTCCAGGTCGACTTCGTCGAGCTCTACACGACGGTCGACGACCGCGACCGGCGACCGCTGCTCGACCTCGGCCAGGACGCCTTCCAGGTGCTGGAAGACGGCGTGGCCCAGGAGATCCTCCGCTTCGAGCGCGTCGATGACACGCCGCTCGTCGGTACCATCCTGCTCGACGTCTCGGCGTCGATGGAGGAGCGGCTCGCGGAGTCCGTCAAGGCCGCCGCCGACTTCTTCCAGCAGGTGATCACCGAGCGCGACGAACTCTCCATCGTCACGTTCAACGACCGGCCGCATCTCGCGTCGCCCTTCACCCGCGACCGGATCGAGTTCGCGAAGGGTCTGATGGGGCTTCGCGCGGAGCGTGGCACGGCGCTCTACGACAGCCTCATCTTCACCCTGTACCACCTGAACGGCCTGCCCGGCCAGCGCGCCGTGCTCCTGCTCTCCGACGGAGTCGACGAGCACAGCCGCTACGACCTCGACGACGCGCTGGAGTACGCCCGCCGCTCGGAAGCCGCCATCTACGCGATCGGACTGGCCCTGCCCAAGAAGGCGAAGGAAAGCCCGAAGAAGGTGCTGGAGCAGTTGGCGCTGGAGACCGGCGGCCGCGCGTACTTCGTGGAGAGCACCAGCGAACTCGCCGCCGTCTACGACCAGATCGGCCTCGAGTTGCGCTCGAAGTACTTCCTCGCCTACCAGTCCTCGAGCACGGCACCCTCAGACGCCTTCCGGCGGGTCGAGGTCGTGGTCGACGAGAGGGGCGCCAGGGCGCGGACGATCCGCGGCTACTACCCGTAGTGTCCACCCGGACACGCTGCGGCTGGGTGAACGAGGATCCTCTCTACGTCGCCTACCACGACGAGGAATGGGGCGTTCCGGTCCACGACGACCGGAAGCTCTTCGAGATGCTCGTGCTCGAGGGCGCCCAGGCAGGCCTGAGCTGGTACACGATCCTCAAGAAGCGCGAGGCGTACCGGCGCGCGTTCGACGGGTTCGACCCGGAATGCGTCGCTTGCTACGACGATGAGAAGGTCGCCTCGCTCCTGCAGGATCCGGGCATCGTGCGGAATCGCCTCAAGGTACGGGCGGCGGTCGGCAACGCACAAGCGTGGCTGGAGTTGCGGGAGTCGGGCGTTGATCCCTCGGCCTTCCTGTGGGAGTTCAGCGGCGGCTCACCCGTCGTCAACGCCTGGCGCCGGCTCGAGGAGATTCCCGCCTCGACTCCGGCCTCCGAGGCCATGAGCAAGGCTCTCCGCAAGCTGGGATTCCGCTTCGTCGGTCCGACGATCTGCTACGCCTTCATGCAGGCCGTGGGCATGGTCAACGACCATGTCACGTCGTGCTTCAGGTGGAAGGAATGCAAGGCGCTGGCGGAAGACTCTCGATGAGCGTGCGAACGGCCCCCGGCGTGGCGCTGGCCCTGGCCGCGGTCGCCGCCGCCCACGCGGGCGAATGGCCGCAGTTCCGCGGTCCGACCGGGCAGGGGCATGCACCGGACGAGGCGGTGCCACTCACCTGGAGCGAGACGGACAACGTCGCCTGGAAAACGCCGGTTCCGGGCCGGGGCTGGTCGTCGCCCGTCATTGCCGATGGCCTGGTCTGGCTGACGACGGCGGTTACGGACCGCGAGACGGGAACCTCGCTCCGGCTGCTGTCCTACGACGCGGAGTCCGGCCACGCCGTTGGCGATGTCGAAGTGTTCGGCATCGCCGACACGACCCTCCTGAACCAGAAGAACAGCTTCGCCTCGCCGACGCCGGTGATCGACTCGGGCGGCGAGCGCCTCTTCGTCCACTTCGGCGCCCAAGGGACGGCGGCCGTCTACCCGAATGGCGAGGTCCTCTGGCGAACCCGCTTCCCCTACACATCGCAACACGGCAACGGCGGCTCGCCGATCCTCCACGACGGACTGCTCATCGTCAGCATCGACGGCTACGACACCGCCTTCCTGGTCGCCGTGGACGCCGAAACCGGTGAGGAGCGCTGGCGGGCGGTTCGGCCGGCGCCGATCTCGCAGGCCTACTCCACGCCGCTCGCAATCCGGGTCGGCCAAGCCGAGCAGATCGTCAACGTCAGCGCCTTCCGTGCCTCGGCGCACGAGCCGGCGACCGGCAACGAGATCTGGCGAGTCGAGTACCCCGGCGGCTTCTCCAACGTCTCCCGGCCGGTCCACGGTCATGGGCTCGTCTACCTCTCAACGGGGTTCAACGAGCCGGTCCTGCTCGCGGTCCGCCCGACGGGCACGGGCAACGTGACGAACTCCGAGATCGCCTGGCGGCTCCGCCGCGGCGCTCCGCTCACCGTGTCGCCAATTCTTGTCGGCAAAGAGCTCTACACGGTCACCGACAGTGGGATCGCCACCTGCATCGACGCCCTCACGGGCGAGATTCGCTGGCAGCACCGGCTCGGCGGCAACCACTCGGCCTCACCGATCCATGCCGGCGGACGGATCTACTTCCAGAACGAGGAAGGTGTCACCACGGTCATCGAACCTGGCGTCGAGTTTGAGCAGTTGGCGCGCAACGAACTCGACGGCTCGACCCTCGCCTCCATCGCAGTCTCGGACGCCGCCCTGTTCATCCGAACCGGTACGCACCTCTATCGGATCGAAGAACAGCACTAGTACGTCCGGGATCCGCAACCGAAAGCGCTTCGAGAGCGTCTACGATTCCGGGAACCGAAAGGAGCGCCCCATGACCGCAGTCCGAATCTGCCGGATCCTCAGGACAGCCGTGCCTGTCGCCGCCACATCACTGGTGGCTGCCGCGATACCGCTCGCGGCCCAGACGGACGATGCCTCCGGCCATTGGGAAGGTTCGATCGAGGCGCCGGGCCAGCCGCTCGTCGTCATCGTGGACCTGGCCGAAACCGACGGCGCATGGTCAGGCACGATCGACATCCCCGCCCAGGGTGCCGTCGACCTGCCGCTCAGAGGCGTCGCCGTCGAGGGTGAGACCGTTCGTTTCACGATCAACGGCGTGCCGGGCGAACCGACCTTCGAGGGCACGCTTGCCGGCGGCGAAATCACGGGCGAGTTCAGCCAGGGCCCGGCCCGGCTCCCGTTCAAGCTCGGCCGTGAGGCGGTCGAGGTCGAGGCGCCGTCGCGTCCGCAGGAACCGAAGCCGCCCTTCCCCTACGACGAGGAGGAGGTCGTGTACACGAACGGCGACGTGAAGATCGCCGGCACGCTGACCCTGCCGCCGGGCGATGGCAAGTTCCCGGCGGCGCTCCTGATCAGCGGCAGCGGCGCCCTGAACCGCGATCTCGAACTCGCGGGCCACAAGCCCTTCCTCGTGCTGGCAGACCACCTGACCCGGCTCGGCATCGCCGTGCTACGCGTCGATGACCGCGGCATCGGCGGCTCCACCGGCAGCACGTGGCAGTCGACGTCCCGGGACAAGGCGAACGACGTTCTGACCGGCGTGCGCTTCCTGAGCGGTCACGACCGGATCGACCCGGAACGGGTCGGCCTGATCGGCATCTCCGAAGGCGGTCTCGTCGCTCCGCTGGCGCTCAACCGGGTCGAGCCGGGCACAATCGCGTACGCCGTGCTACTGGCAGGGCCGGGAGTGCCCGGCGGCGATCTGTTGCGCCAACAGCTCCGGCGAATCGCGGCGGCGAACGGCGCCCCCGCGCAGATGATCGAGGAACTGGCTACGCTTCAGGATCGGGCGCTCGAGATCATCGGCTCCGGGATGCCGCCACGGGAGGCGGAAGCCGCCCTCCGGGAGGTCGTCATTGACCAGTTGGCCGCATCGCCCGAGACGGCGCAACTGAGCGGCGATGCTCTGGAAGCCGCCGTGTCGGCCGCGGTCGAGAACAACCTCAGTCCCTGGTTCCGGTTCTTCATCCGCTACGACCCGCGGCCAGCCCTGGGGGGGCTCGCCGTGCCGACCCTGGCGCTGTTCGGCGGCAAGGACACGCAGGTCGACGCCGACCAGAACCAGTCCGCCATGGAAGCCGCGTTCGCCGCGTCGGCCAACCAGGACGTCACGATTCGCCGCTTTGCCGACATGAACCACCTGTTCCAGACCGCGCGCACCGGTTCCCCCGCCGAGTACGCGCAGATCGAAGAGACGATGGCGCCGGAAGTTCTCGGTCTGATCGGAAGCTGGATCGCCGAGCGTTTCGTCGACTGAACGCCGCCGCGATCGAGGACTCCCGACCGGCCGGCCGGTCGAATAGACTCCGGGTTCGTTGGCCAGGGCGGCCGGCAGTGCCCCATGGCGACGAGGGGGCGGGCAAGATGCCGAAGATCACCTACATCGACCAGGACGGCGGCTCGCGCGTGGTCGAGGCGCCGATCGGAGACTCCGTCATGGAGTGCGCGGTCGACAATAACGTCGACGGCATCGTCGCGGCCTGCGGCGGCAACTGCTCCTGCAGCACCTGCCACGTCTATGTCGACGAGGCCTGGGTCGAGGCGGTCGGCCCCCGCCACGACGAGGAGGAGTTCACGCTCGAGTACGGCATCGACGTGCGACCCACGAGCCGCCTGAGCTGCCAGATCCGAGTGACGGAGGAACTGGACGGCCTGGTCGTCCACCTGCCCGCCGAACAGGCGGACTAGAGCCGCCCCCAAAGAGAGGAATCACGCCATGACACTCGAACTCACGTTCCTCGGCCACTCCGGCTTCCTGATGAGCGACGGCAACCACACGCTCGCGGTCGATCCCTTTCTCACCGGCAACCCGGTGGCGACGATGGCGGCCGGAGACGTGAAGTGCGACGCCATCGCCCTGACGCACGGCCACGCGGACCACTTCGGCGACACCCTGGCGATCGCCCGGGCCAACAACGCCAACGTGATCGCAGCGTTCGAGATGTGCAACTACCTGCAGGAACAAGGGCACGACAACGTGAATCCCGGCAACCCGGGCGGTCGGATCGACACGGAGTTCGGCTGGGTCGCGTTCACCCACGCCTTCCATTCGTCGTCGTACGAAGGCCGGTACATGGGGATGCCGTGCGGACTCGTCGTCCATATGGGCGGCAAGACCGTCTACCACTGCGGCGACACGGGGCTCTTCGGCGACATGAAGCTGATCGGGGACATCTACAGGCCCGACGCCGCCTGTGTGCCGATCGGCGACCGCTTCACGATGGGGCCGGATTTGGCGACGAAGGCGGCCGAACTGATCGGCGCACCGGTAGCGATCCCGATCCACTACGACACGTGGCCCCCGATCGCGCAGGACCCTGCTGACTTCGCGCCAGCCGGCGTCGAAGTCAAGGTCATGGCGCCGGGCGATACGCTCGCCGTCTGACGGCGCCGCCACGCGCCCGCCGCGGGACCGCCGCGGCGATCCCGCGCAACAAGCGCCGCGGCGTTGCGTAACAGCAACCTGACAGCCAATGCTCGTGTTCGACCATGTCAGCAAGTGCTTCGGCGACCTGCGCGCGGTCGACGACCTGTCCTTCGAACTGGAGGCCGGCGAAGTGTTCGGGCTGCTTGGGCCCAACGGCGCCGGCAAGACGACGGCGATCAACATGGCGGTCGGCCTGCTCGAACCGGACGAAGGGGTGGTCCGTTTCGCGGACGAGGCCTTCGACCGGAACCCGCGCGACGCGGAGAACCGCAGGTCCCTGGGTCTGGCCCCGCAGTCGATCGCCCTCTATGAGCAGATCAGCGGCGCCGACAACCTGCGCTTCTTCGGCCGCCTGCACGGTCTCCGGGGAACCGACCTCGAAGAACGGGTCGCCGCCTGCCTCGACTTCGCCGATCTGACGGACGTCGGGAAGAAAGTCGTATCCAAGTACTCCGGCGGCATGCAGCGGCGACTCAACCTGGCGGTCGCGATCATCCACGACCCGGAGCTCGTGCTCCTCGACGAGCCGACGGTCGGCGTCGATCCCCAATCGAGGAACGCGATCTTCGAGCGCGTCGAACAGCTCAGGGACGGAGGCAAGCAGGTCGTCTACACCACCCACTACATGGAAGAGGCCCAGCGTCTCTGCGACCGGGTCGCAATCATCGATCACGGCCGGCTGATGGCACTCGACACGGTGCCGGCACTGATCGCGGCCCATGGCGGTCCCGGCAACCTGGAGGTCCGGACCGGCGACGGCGAGTCACGCCACGAGACGACCGATCCGCTCGCAACGCTCGCCGAACTCCAGTCCAGGCAGGCGGTGGATCACTTCCAGTACCTGCCGCCGGATCTGGAAACAGTCTTCCTCAATCTCACCGGCAGAGCGCTGCGGGACTAGAGCCGCCAGGGAGAACACCGTGAACAAGATCGTCGCAATGGCCGCGAAGGACATCCACATCCTCTTCCGGGACAAGCTGGGCTTCTTCTTCACGATCTTCTTCCCGCTGATGATGGCGATCTTCTTCGGCGCCATGTTCGCCGGCCTGAGCCGCGGACCGGCGAGTATTCCGATCGCCCTGGTCGACGCGGACAGGACCGCCGGTTCAGCGCGCTTCGTCGGGAGGCTCGAGGCCGCCGGCGGACTCGCCATCGAGCGGATTCCAGGCGACCAGGCACTGGAGCAGGTGCGCCGGGGCCAGACCGCCGTCCTGGTCACCTTGAGGCCCGGCTTCGGGGCCGCCCTGGACAATCCCTTCGTGGCGACACCCGAAGTCGAGATGAGCGTCGATCCAACGCAGTTCGCCGCTGCCGGAATGGTCCGCGGCGTCCTGCTCGAAGCGGCCGGAGCCGAACTGCAGGCGTTCATGAGCGATCCGTCCCGCATGTCCGTAACCAATGAGCAGAACCGGCGCCTGATCGAGGAGTTCAGCCCTCCCTCGGAGGCCCGCGACGACCTCCTGAACGTTCTCGACCAGATCCCCCGCATTCCGGTGCTGATCGACGAAGCCGGGCTGGGCTCGGTCACGACGGGCGCGACCGGCGGATTCGGCCCTCCACTCGAGATCGAACAGACCCAGGTCCAGGCGCAGAGACGTGGACCCACCAACTCCTACGCCACCTCCTTCGCGCAGGCCATGCTCTGGACCCTGATCGGCGGTTCCGTGTCCTTCAGCATGTCGATCGCGATCGAGCGGAGCCGCGGCACGCTGATGCGGCTGCTGGTGGCACCGATCACGGCCCGTCAACTCCTGGCCGCCAAGGGACTGGCCTGCCTCGGCGCAACCCTGTTCACGAGCTCCGCCCTGATCACGCTCGGTATCACCGTGTTCGACGTGACGCCCACTTCCTATCCACTTCTCGCTCTGGCCCTTCTCTGCGGCTCGATCTGCTTCTGCGGAATCATGATGGTGCTCAGCGTCATCGGTCGCACGGAGCAGGCGGCCGCCGGAGTCGGATGGGGCATCGCGCTTCCCTTCACCATGCTCGGCGGCGGCATGGTGCCCTTGTTCCTGATGCCGGAGTGGATGCAGACCCTCGGCAACATCAGCCCGATGAAGTGGACGCTGATGGCGTACGAGGGCGCGATCTGGCGCGGCTTCACGCTGAGCGAGATGCTATTGCCCTGCGCCGTTCTGGTGGCCATCGGAGTCGTCGCCTTTTCGATCGGCGCCACGCGCCTGCGCTGGGACACGGGCTGAGCTCTTGGCCAGCCCCCTGCTCGTCATCGGCTCGGTCAACTACGACCTGATCTTCCGGCATCCGCGCCTGCCCCGGCAGGGCGAGACGATCACAGGCGCCGAACTGTTCGAGTCCTGCGGCGGCAAGGGCGCCAACCAGGCGGTGGCGGCCGTCCGTTGCCGCGGCGCGCTCGACGAGGCCGCACCGTCCGTCCTTTTCGGCGGCGCGGTCGGCAACGACGCCCACGCGGCGGCCCAGCGGCGGGTCTTTGAACAAGACGAACTCGACACCCGCTACCTTCTCGTCCTCGACGACTGCCACACCGGTCTCTCAGCCGTCTGGGTCGAGGCCGGCACCGGCGACAACCGCATCATGAACTCGCCAGGGGCGAACAGCCGGCTGACTGCGGACGCGCTGGCCGCGACGCCGATCGAGGAAGCGGGGCTGCTCCTGATCCAGAACGAAACCCCGGCAGACGGTGTCCGGAGCGCCGTCGAACGCGCTCACGGCGCGGGCGTACCGGTGATCTGGAACCCGGCGCCCATCGACGAGGCGAGCGACCCGGGACTCGATCCCCGGCACATCGACTGGGTCACACCGAACGAAGTGGAGTGCGCAGTGCTGTTGGGCCGGACCGGTGAGCGGATCGACGCCGGCAGCTCCGCCGACGCCGCGGCCGAGTTGCTCAGGCTCGGCTACCGCGGCGCGATCCTGACGCTGGGCCCGGCCGGAGTCCTGGTCGCGAAGCCGGGGTCGCCGGCGGAGTTGATCCCCGCGCCGCAGGTCGACGCGGTCGACACGACCGGTGCCGGCGACGCCTTCAACGGCGCCTTCGCCGCCGCCATGCTTGCCACCTCCGGTAGCCACGAGGCCGCGGCCTTCGGCGTCCGCTACGCCAGCGACTCCGTGACCAGGCACGGCACGCAGACCTCCTTCGCGCGCTGGTAGCGTCGCCGCGTGGCCGGCCGCGGATCCTCCACCAAGCTCGCCCTGCTCGGCGGCACTCCGGTCCGCGCCGAGGCGTGGCCCCAATGGCCGGCGCGCGGCGCGGATGAGGAGCGGGCCCTGATCGAGGCGCTCCGGGACGGCGACTGGGGCGGCTTCCCGCTGCCGAACGAGCGCTCGGCCGCCTTCGCCGCCGCCTTCGCCGAACGCCACGACAGCGAACACGCCCTGTGCGTGGCGAACGGTACGGTCTCGCTCGAAGTGGCGCTTCAGGCGATGGGGATCGAGCCGGGCGCCGAAGTCATCGTGCCGGCTTACACCTTTGAGGCGACCGCCGCGGCCGCCCTGTTCGCGGGCTGCGTGCCGGTGTTCGCCGACATCGACCAGGAGACCTGGTGCATCGACGTCGAGGCGGCGGCGGCACTGGTCACCGAGCGCACCCAGGCGATCGTGCCGGTGCACCTGGCGATGACGATCGCGGACCTGGACGCGATCGGATCGCTCGCCGGGAAGCACGGAGTCGCCGTGCTCGAAGACTGCGCCCACGCCCACGGCGCCCGCTGGCGCAGCCGCGGCGTCGGCTCCTGGGGCGATGCCGGCTCTTTCAGCTTCCAGACCTCGAAGCTGATGACCGCGGGCGAGGGTGGCATCGTGACGACGTCCGACGACGCGATTCTCGATCGCCTCCACGCCCTGGTCAACTGCGGCCGCCAGCGCCCGGGCGCCGCGGAGCCGACCGCCGTCATCGGCCACAACTACCGGATGACCGATCTGCAGGCAGCGATCCTGGAGGTCCAGCTCGGGCGGCTGGACGAACAGCACGCAATCCGCGGCCGGAACGCCAGCCGGCTTTGCGCCGCGATCGAGGACATCGACGGGCTGACGAATCTCCGGATCGACGACCGGGTGACGCGCCAGGCCATCTACCAGTTCGTCTTCCGCTTCGATCGCGAAGCGTTCGCCGGCATCGACCGGGACGTCTTCGTCGCGGCTCTCCAGGCCGAAGGCGTGCCGGCCGACGGCCGCTTCTACGAGTCGCTTCCCGTCAGCGAACTGCTACGCCCCGATGCGTCCCGCTACCCCGCCTGGAGCGCCGCGCTCGGACGCCGTCCGGTCGCCGAGTTCCCGAACGCCGAACGCGCCGCCTACCGGCAATCCGTCTGGCTTCCCCACCAGCTCCTGTTGGGCACGGAGGCCGACGTCGACGACATCGTCACAGCCGTGCTCAAAGTACAGCGCGGCGCCGCCGAGCTCGCTGGACGCGAGAGCGCTGAGGTGGACCGGCTCCGCCAGGCGCGATCGGCCCGCTAAGCCCAGGTCAGCGTGCTGGTGCTCTGACCGAACGACTCCGTCTCCACGCCCATCGACTGAAGGAGCGTCACGTACAGATTGCAGAGCGGAGCGTTGTGCTCGCCCTCGTGCACGATGTGCTGGCCATGGCTGAAGCCGCCGCCGGCGACCAGGATCGGCAGGTCCTTCGGCTCGTGAGAGTTGGCGTTGCCCAGGTTGCTGCCGAACAACACGGCCGTGTCGTCGAGGAGCGAGCCATTGCCGTCGCTGCGCTCGCCCATGTCGGCCAGGAGATCGTCGAAGCTCTCGACGATCTCGGTCTCGATCTTCTTGAGCTGCGCGATCTTCGCCGGGTCCTGGCCGTGGTGCGAAAGACTGTGCTGGTCGAAGTTCACGCCCGGGACGTCGATGACCACGCCGTGATCCTGGATCATCAGGCTGATGACGCGAGACGAGTCGGTTTCCAGGATCAGCGGGATCATCCGGAACATCAGCTTGACCCGGCCGATCAGGTCGGAGCGCGACGGAATGTCGACGGGCGGTTCCGCGTCCACGACCGGCTTCGGCTTCTGCTGCCAGGCCTTGACCTCGGCGAGGTCGAGTTCGGCCGTACGCACGGCGTTGTAGTAGGCGTCCAGCTTTAGCTGGTCGGCCATGCTCACCCGCCGGCGGAGCGTCGCCGTCTGCGACTTCAGCCGGTCCAGGATGCTGCCCCCGTCGTTCAGGCTCTGCTTCTCGCGCTCGACCTCCTCGGGCGTCCCCTGGAGGAACAACTGGCGGAAGAGGTTCGCCGGGCTCGTCTCGGCCGGCACCATCGCGCCGCTCCTGGTGTAGGACTGGCTCTGCGGCGACGCCGTGCCCAATACCACGGACGGGAACCTGGTCGTGTACCCGAGATGGTTCGCCGCCACCTGGTCCATCGAGATCGTATTCCGGAAGCCGTCGAGCCCGGGTCGTCGGGCGGCCGTCAGGAAGGTGATCTCCGAGTTATGCGGCTGGCGGCCGGTCTGCTCCTCGTGGGAGAACCCGGAGAACAGGGTGAAGTTGTCCCGGTGCCTTTCGAGCAGGGAGAGGTACTCCGTGGTCTCCCAGGCCGCGCCGGCGGCCTTCGGGAACCAGGCCTCCTTGTAGAGGCCGAGCGTGTTGCAGATGTTGACCATCCGCCTTGGCCCGGCGGCTGCGGCATGAGCCAGCCTCGGACCCATCGACTCGAGCATGGGCAGCGCCAGGGCAACGCCGGAAGCGCGGAGGAAGGTACGGCGGTCCAGAGGCTGTCTCAGGTTCATCGCTACCTCGTCCTGAAGAGATCGCTGTTCGCGACCTCGTGAATCATCGTCCTGAAGGGAAAACCGTCGTCCCTCAGCTTCGCCACGACGTCCTCAACGCCGTCCCGGTCCGCGAACTCGATCTCGGCGCCGGTCGCGTAGACGAGGAGTTGGGACACCATGTGGCGAGCCACCTGTTCCACGTCCCGCTTGAGCAACCCCTTGTACTCCTCGATCCCGGCGAAGGGCTCGCCGTCGGCCGTGATGCCCGTGGCGTCGACCGGGGGACCCTGTTTGTACGGCAGCGGATAGGTGTAGCCCTCCGGAGTCGTGGCTTCCCCGCCGGCCGCCCGGTAGTGCGTGCGGAGGCCGCCGATCACATCGAAGGACTCGAGGGCGAAGCCCGGCGGGTCGATCACCCGGTGGCAACTGTTGCAGACGGGCTCGTTGCGGTGCTTCGCCAACTGCTCACGGACCGTGGTGGCGCCGCGCGTGTCCGGCTCCAGGGCCTCGACGCTCTCGGGCGGCGGCGGGGCAGGCTGGCCGAGCAGGTTCGCCAGCACGAAGTTGCCGCGCGGTATCGGCGAAGTGATCGTGCCGTTCGCGGTGATCTTGTGGATGCTCGCCTGGGTGATCAGACCCCCGCGGACGCTGTCCGCCGGCAGCGTCACCTTGCGCATGAACTGTCCCTCAATTCCCGGGATCCCGTAGTGCTCAGCCAGACGCCGGTTGACGAACGTGAAGTCGGCGTCGATCAGGCTGCCTACGCCGTGGTCCCTGGCGATCAGCTCGGCCAGGAACATCTGTGTCTCCTGGGCCATCGCCTGTCCGAGACGATCGTCGTACTCGGGATAGAGGCCGGAATCGGGGTTCGTCGCCTTCATCTCGTAGAGGCGGAACGCCTGACCCGCGAAGTCGTTGACGAACCGCTCCGACCTGGGATCGTCGAGCAGGCGATCGACCTGAGCCGAGAAGACCTCCGGGTCGGACAGGCTGCCATCGTCCGCACGGGCGAGCAGCACATCGTCCGGCAGGCTCCGCAAGAGGAAGTAGGACAGACGGGACGCCAGCGCGTGATCGTCGAGCCGACCCGGGTCGCCGGTCTGGAACAGGAAGGGCGGCGCGCTGAGGATGGCGCGGAGCGGAACGCGCACCGCTTCGATGAACGGCCTGCCCGCCTCCAGAAGCGGCTGAGCCAGGCTCGCGTAGGCCTCGAGCTCATCCTCGGCGAGCGGGCGCCGGAAAGCCCGCGGCCCGAACGCCGCGACGATGTCGACCACGTGCTCGTACGGCGTCTTCGCGAGGACCACGTCACCCGCATCGTCGAAGTCCAGGCCGACCAGCAGCTTCCGGGCACTCGGCGGCGGCCAGTCCTCGAACAGCGGACCCTCGATCGTCAGCGAGCGGAGCGCGATCCCCTCGCCCTTGTAGTTCTCGACGTTCTTGTCCGGGGGGTAGTAATCGAAGTACTCGCCCGGCGGAGGGTCCGCCTCGGCAATCGACGGGGCGAGGAGGTCGCCCGGCCGGAGGAAGGTCTCGAACTGCACCGTCCGCGGTTTCGTACCGACCAGATCGTAGGAAGCGATCAGTTCGTCGAGCGACGCGGCTGCGCCACCATGCTTCGACCCCCGGTAGACGGTCAGCGTCAGCGGTCCTTGAGGCTGATACGCCCAGCCCTCGATGGCGGCGCGATAGCGGCCGGCGTAGGGCACGTGGTAGTCCTCGGTCTCACTGTGCATGAGATACGTCGAGCCGCCGTCGACGAACATGACCGCGGCGTCGTCCAGCATCTTGGTGATCCCGCCGCCCAGGATCTCGGCCTTGCTCATGAACGTGAGGTACTGCGAATCGCCGTAAGCGATCTCACGCCGGCCCGTAGACGGCCGCGGCCCGATCTTGATCGCCTCGTCGAGCGCCCGATCCGCCACTTCGAGATAGCTGCGGACATGCAGCGGCGACATGCTCTGGTTCGCCGCCACGGTGTCGAAACCGCCGGAGTCGGCCTCGGCCGGCAGCGACTGACTCAGTTCCATCGCGACAGCTTCGTCGATCTGGAGCAGATCCTGGATCGTGTAGGCGTACTCGAGCCGGGTCAGCCGCCGTAGCGGAACGCGCTGGTCGCCGCGGACGGCGAGATTCGCCTCGACCAACGCGCCCTTGAGCGAGGCCAGGGCCGCGTCGATCAGTTCCGCCTCAGGCTTCGGTGCCTCAGGTGGCGGCATCTCGCCGTTCTTCAACCGGTCGTGAATGCGCTGCCAGGTGCGGAACGTCTTCGCGTCCGTCAGGTCATGGCTCAGGCGGGTGATGCTGAGCGGCGTCGCCGTCCGGTTGCCGTGGCAGCGGATACACGAACGGTCGACGAGCGGCGCGACACCCTCGAAGAACCCGCCGGCCTCCGATGTCCCCTGCGCTGAGACGGTTGACACCAGCAGGACGAACGGCAAGACCGCGACCGCAATGCGATTCTGCTTCATCTCTGATCCCCTTCGGACGCCGCGCACCGGGCTGGCTGAACCTCGTCCCAAAACTTGTAACACCCTACCACCTTTGAGCCGCCTCAGCCGCCGCCCTCAAGCGGCAGCACCGCCCCGACGTGGTCCCGGATCCATCTGGCGTCGAACCACTCCAGGGGATTCACCGGCAGGCCGCCAAGCAACACGGCGAAGTGGAGATGATCGCCTCCGGCGAGGCCGGTCTGGCCGCTCAGGCCCAGGCGCTCGCCGGCCTCGACCTCCTGACCCACTTCCACGTCGACCCGCGACAGGTGCGAGTACAGGGTCTGCAGGCCGTAGCCGTGATCGACGATCACCGTGTTGCCATAGATGCCGAAGTACTCCGCCAGCCCGACGACACCCGAGTTGGCGGCCGGCACGTCGTCCTGGACCCGCGACGCGAGATCGAAGCCGAGATGATCCTGCGTGTCGACGACGCGGCCGTCGTACACGTATTGCCGGCGGGTCGCGAACTGGTCCATGACCTGCGTGTTCCGCATCTGCCGGAACGGTCCGCTCCAGAGCTGACGCGGCGCCGAGTCGGCCGCGATCTCGACCATGCGTTCCGCGTTCATCCGCCGCAGCTCCCCGTTCAGCATGAGGTAGTTTTCGAGCAGGCTGCCCCGGTCTTCGAGTTCCGGCGTTCGGGACATGATCGCCGGGACCACGCGCGCCATGAAGCCGTCGCTGAGACGGATGGTCGAGGAGCGGAGCGGCGACGGTTCCACTTCGCCGAGGAACCGTACGTTCGCCTCGTTGCCGAGCTCGTCGCGAGCGACCAGCCGGAAAGGCGATGGATCAGCGCTGTCGTACGGGACGCCGAAGAGCGCGAACCGCTCCCCGGGGCCCCCGCCGGGAAGCGGATGGCCCGGGAACCGGTACGGCCCGACCTCGACTCCACTCTCCACCGCGTTGTCGCCGACGAGGTAACGCAGGACGCCGCTGCCCGACTGGGTGGGTGACGCCGTCACCCGTACCGAGCTCAACTCCGGCGGCCGGAACCGGACCGGCAGCGTGAGCTCGGCCACCCTGGGCCTCGGCCGGCGCAGCAGGGTCCCGGGGCGTTCTACCGTGACCCTCACCGTGGCCTCGCCCTCGACCAGACCCGGCATCGAGTCCCTGCCCACCTCGACCTCGAGCGTCGCTTCGACGACCGGCTCGCCGAAGAGCGAGAACGGTCCGGGCGGCCGGTGGATCCTCTCTTCGAGCTGCACCGACTCCCCGCCCTGCATCAGCTCCACCCGGATCGAACCGAGACCACGGCCGCCGGCCTCCGCCGCGGACGTGACGAGCGTCCTGGGGCCGATCCCAGGCAGGTCGGACCTGATCGTGACGATCGGTTCCGGTCCGATGCGAATCCACAGCACCGCGCCGGCGGCGACCAGGATCGCAACGAGGATCGCCGCGATCGCCGCCCAGGGCAGCCGGCCTCGCCGGCGCGGTGCCAGGCGAACGGCTTCCCTTCCCCTAGGCACCAAGACCCGCGGCCCGTCAGCCGACCTGAAGCAACTCGACCCAGTTGCCGTCCGGGTCCTCGACCATCGAGATCCTGATGCCGGGACGAATCTCCCGCGGCGAGATGACGACCTTGCGGCCCGCCTCCTCGGCCTGGGCCGTAGCCTCGTCCAGGTTCGACACCGACAGGGTCCAGTAGCGGTAGCCCGTCGCTCCTCCGATGCCTCCCGGCGGCGCCTCGGCCTCCGGCTGCCTCGACAGCGACAAGAGCTTGATCAGGCTCGTTCCGCAGAGCAGGCGGTGCATCGTTCCGCCCGGCATCGGAATCTCACCCTGATCCTCGAGGCCCAGAGTGTCCCGGTAGAAGTGAAGCGACGCCTCCGCGTCCCGCACCACGATGCCCAGATCGATCGAGTCCTTCGTCAGTTCTACGCCCAAAGCAGCCTCCTCCTCATCGTCGTGGCGGCGGATGTTATCCGCCAACGACCTCGAAGGAGCCGGCTTGTCAGGGATCGACTCGCCGGGCTTCTCCCTCCCTCTGGCGCGACGCGACACCGCGGAAGAGCAGGAGAACGCCAACCGCCATGACGCCAACCGGCCAGAAGTCGAGGACGTCTTCCACCCAGACGAACTCCGGAAGACTCGCGATGACGAGGAACCCGCCGGGTATCAGCGGCCACCAGCGGTTCTGCCGCTCGTACAGCAGGGAAGCGACATAGATCAGAATGAAACCCAGTCCGAGGCCCAGTGCGACGTTGTCGCCGTCGACGAACGGGCCCGAGTGAAGATCCTCGAAGACCAGGCCGCCTCCTATCCCCAGCAGCAGCGCTCCGGGTATGAGCAACCCGAACGCCCGCTTGTACAGGTAGCCCGCGACGAAGACGCCCCCGATCAGGATGAACAGCAAGTACCCGTGCGCGCCGCTATCGAGGCGCTCGAGAAACAGCAGAACGCCGCCCAGTACGATCAGAGCCAGACCGGCGGCAATCTGACCGGCCAGACCCGGGCCAGCGTCTTCCGCCGGCGGTTCCGGCGGTTCCGGCGGTTCCGGCGGCCCGGCGGATGTCGACGATTCGGCGTCGGAGCCTGCGGACGAAGAGGTGTCGTCGTTCATCTCGTCATGTTCCATCAAATCGTTCCTCCCTGCTGACTCTACGCACGATCAGCCGGCGAGGTTCCATCCACTTCGCGATCGACCGAAGTCTCGGTCGGCCTTCCGCTGGTACGCTTGCCTCATGCCGGTCTTCGAACGGGGCGAGACGCGAATCCGGTGGTGGGAAGCCGGCGAGGGCTTCCCCGTGCTCCTGTTCGCGCCGGGCGGCATGCGCTCGGCCGCCGACATCTGGGCAACGAGCCCGTTCGACCCGCGCGAGGCGCTCTCGGGGTCGTTCCGGGTCATCTCGATGGACCAGCGCAACGCCGGCGGATCCACCGCGCCGGTAACCGCCGCGGACGGCTGGCATTCGTACACGGAGGACCACCTCGCGCTGCTCGACCACCTCGGCATCGAGCGTTGTCACCTGATGGGCGGCTGCATCGGCTCCTCTTACTGCCTCGGTGTCCTCCAGACCGACGCCGCCCGGGTCGGCGCCGCCGTGCTCCAGAACCCGATCGGCCATCACGAGAACCAGGACTTGTTCTACGCCATGTTCGACACCTGGGCTGACGCTCTCCTTGAGCAGCGCGACGACGTGACGCCGGAAACGTTGCCTTCCTTCCGCGAGCGGATGTACGGCGGCGACTTCACGTTCAACGTCGACCGCGACTTCGTGGCCGGGATCGAGACGCCGCTCCTGATCCTGGCCGGCGACGACGCCTACCATCCCCGGCCGATCGCCGAGGAGATCGCCTCTCTTTCTCCCAACAACGAGATGATCCTCGACTGGAAGAGCGAACAGGCGGCGGCCGCCGCGGCGGCCGAGGTGAGGGCCTTCCTGGAGCGGCACACACCGGAGCCATCCTGAGAGACAACATGATGATCGGAGCGACTCTGCTCGGCACAGTGCTGGCCCTCGGGACCCCGCCGGGCCCGGCTACTCCCGCTGAAGCCGGGCAGGAGGCCCCGCTCGGTCGGGGCATCGGCGAACTGAGCGACATCGTCGAAGTGACCGTGGTCAACGTGGACGTCGTCGCCACCGACCGCAACGGACGTCCGGCCGATGACCTGTCTCGGCAGAACTTCCGGGTCTTCGACAACGGCGCGCCAGTCGAGCTCAGCTACTTCAGCCGCGGCGGCGACGACGGCGACGCGGGCCCGGAACTCGTGCATGAGCCGCTGTCAATCACATTCTTCTTCGACAACACGCATCTCTCCGTCGCCAGCCGCTCCGCGGTCATGGACCAGATCAAGGACTTCGCCCGCGGCCAGCTCGAGGCCGGCGACCGAAGCGTTCCCGTCTACGCGATGGTGGTCGCATTCGACGGCGAGTTGAGGTTGCTCCAGGACCTGACGACGGACTACATCGCCCTCGCCCAGGGGCTGAATCGGGCGGAAGCCGCCCACCAGGTCTTCACGGAAGCTCAGCGCCTCAAGCGCAGGTCCCAGGAGAGCTTCCTGCAGTTGATGGACCAACTGAACGCGCGGCGGCAGGAGTCGGCAGGCAGTATCGGAGCACTGCGCGCGACGCTTTCCGAGTTGCTCGCCTACGCGCGTGTCGTGCATCAGGACAGTGCCCGCACCGCCGATGCGATCGAGGAAGTCGTCGACTCGCTGGCGCTGGTTCCCGGACGCAAGGCCTTCTTCCTGATCAGCGACGGCTTTGCGGCGCGGCCGTTCGACCGTCTCCTCCAGAACGTGCAGAAGCGGGTGGCCGGTCGCCGGGAAGAAACCGGCATCGAACTCATGCAGAGCCGCGAAGTCGACGCGCCCGAGGGCTTCGACGCACCGAACAACCTCTACACGAGAAACTCCAACATCCAGGGCACCGCGGCACTCTCGGCCACTTCCTTCCAGCAACATCTGTCGGTCTTCGATCTCAGTGACCGGTACGCGGGTCTGGCCGCGCGAGCGAACTCCCACCGCGTCTCCTTTTATGCCTTCAAGCCGCCGGAAGTCGAAGTCGCCGCGGCGGCGCTGTCCGAGCGCGTGTCGGACCAGCAGAAGCTCACCTACCTCTCCGACCTCCGCGGCGTCCTGAACGGGCTCGCCCACGACACCGGCGGCCGCGCCTGGGTTTCCGGACGCAACGTGGGAGCTTTCTTCGACCAGGTGGCGGCCGATCTCCGCTCCTACTACTCGCTCGGCTACGTGCTCGACGAGTTCGTGGAGGGATCGATCCACGAAGTTCGCATCAGGACCCGGCCGCGAAACCTGCGGCTGCGCCACCGGACGAGCTACGTGGCGCGTTCTCTCCGCGAGCGGCTGGCCGAGCGGACCGTCGGGGCTCTGTTGCTCGGCTGGACCGAGAACCCTCACGGCCTCCACATCGACAGCATTCAGTGGGACACCGGCGGCGGCGGCTTCTACGACGTCGACTTCACTGTCTCCGTGCCCCTCGACAAGCTCGTCATGATCGAGCGGGCGGGAGAACGCACCGACCAGGTCCGCGTAGTCGCCGTCGTGCTCACGGAGGACGGCGAGCAGTTGGCGCCGAGCCACATCGTCCTGCCCCTGGCCATCCCCGACCGGGACTGGGTCGAGGCCCGGAACCAGTTCTTCGCTGTCAGCTTCGAGTACCCGATCCCGCGCGGCAGCCACCGGGTGGCGATCGGCCTCTGGGACGAGAACGGCGGCAACGGTTCCTACATCAGGAGAGAATTCAGTGTGCGCTGACCTTGAAACGACGCCCGAGCCCTCCCATCTCACCGAGGCGGACCTGAAGGCCGGCTTCGGCCACGTTCTGGCTTCCCCCGCCGACGGCGGCACGCTTGAGATGATCGTCCGGCGGCCCGGAGTCAATCAGCGCGAGACGCTCGATGAGGGACGGCTCACCACCGAGGAGGGCCTCGAGGGAGATTCCTGGAAGGGTCGCCGCGGCTACTCGCTTCCCGACGGCTCACCCGATCCCGACGCGCAACTCACTCTGACCAACGCGCGATTCGCCGACCTGATTGCCGGCGGCCGCGACCGGTGGCCGCTCGCCGGCGACCAGCTCTACGTAGACCTCGACCTGAGCGAGAGCAACCTGCCGCCGGGAACCCGTCTCCGTATCGGCGACGCGACGATCGAGGTCACGGCCCTCCCCCACACCGGCTGCAGCAAGTACCGGCAGCGCTTCGGTCTGGAAGCGCTCAAGTTCACCGCCACACCCGAGGGCAGATCGAGGCACCTGCGTGGCATCTACGCCCGCGTCGTCGAACCGGGAACGGCGCGTGTCGGTGACCCGATCCGGAAAGTGGACTGACGGCCGTGGCGATCACCAGGGGAGTCCGGCAACTCGTCGCCGAAGCCGACGCCGCAGTCGAGACGGTCACCGTCGCCGTCGCGCTCGAGCGTCAGCAGGCCGGAGCGCTCATCGTCGATCTGCGCGACATCCGCGAGCGGGCCCGCGATGGCTTCATCCCCGACTCGTTTCATTCCCCCCGGGGCATGCTCGAGTTCTGGGTGGATCCGGACAGCCCCTACTTCAAGGAAGTCTTCGGAGATGACCGTGAGTTCATCTTCCACTGCGCCAGCGGCTGGCGCTCCGCGCTCGCGACGAAGGCGGTCCAGGACATGGGGCTTGCGCCCGTGTCCCACATCGGCGGAGGCTTCACGGCCTGGAAGAAGGCCGATGCGCCCGTGCTGCGAACGGAGGACGGCCGGGAGCCCGGCGCTTGACAGCAAGGTACCGATTCCTTACCCTCTGCGACCGTTCAACGCCGACCAGCAAGATGCTCAATCTCACCATTTCCGCCATGACCGTTCCCCTCGCCAAGGGTCACTGCCGCGGCGCGAAGCGTCCGGGACACGATCCTGGGTGACCTGGTAGATCGAGAACGCATCTTCTCCTAGAGGCCGGCCATCCAGAAGGATGAGCCGGCTTTTCTCTTCCTGAACGCAGAGGAGACATCGCAAATGGAACTCCAGACCGTCGACGCCGACAGCGAGTGCCCCGAGTGCTTCGAGTCCGTGAGGCTTGAGGCGGTGATGCAGCACGAGATCGTCCAGTGCGCCGGCTGCGGCGTCGACCTCGAAGTGATCGAGCTCGACCCCGTCAGCCTGGAACTCGCGCCGGAAGAGGAAGAGGACTGGGGCGAGTAGCGGAGCCGGAGAATGCGCATCGGAGTCCTCTACAGTCGGGTCCGGCCCGAAGAGAAGCTGCTCTTCGCCGAACTCGAGCGTCGGCCGGCCGACGTCGAGCTGATCGACGACCGGAAAGTCGTTCTCGCGCTCGGCGGCAGCAGCACACTCGAGCCGGCCTTCGACTTCGATGTCGTCTTCGACCGTTCAATCAGCTATAGCCGGGCCCTGGCCAACCTGCGCGTCCTGGCCGACCGCGGCGTAGCCACCGTCAACCCCGCCTGCGTGATCGAGAACTGCGGTGACAAGGTCCGCACCTCGAGCCTGCTCCAGGCGGCCTCGGTGCCGACACCCGCAACCCGGGTGGCCTCGACGCCGGAGGCGGCCCTGCGAGCGATCGAGGAGCTCGGCTATCCGGTCGTGATGAAACCGACCGTCGGATCCTGGGGCCGTCTGGTGGCGCGCATCAACGACCGGGACGCCGCCGAGGCGCTGCTCGAGCACAAGAGCACGCTCGGCTCCTACCAGCACTCCATCTTCTACCTGCAACGTTACGTCGACAAGCCGGAGCGGGACATACGCGCCTTCGTCGCCGGCGGCCGGACCCTCTGCGCGATCTTCCGCCGGGCGCCCCACTGGATCACCAACACGGCCCGCGGCGCCTCCACCGAGAACTGCCCGATCACACCGGAGATCGACGACCTCTGCAGGCGAGCCGCGGGCGCCGTCGGCGGCGGCCTGCTGGCGGTCGATCTGGTGGAGGACCCGGAGCACGGTCTGCTGGTGCTGGAAGTCAACCACACGATGGAGTTCCGCAACTCGATCGAACCCACCGGCGTCGACATCCCCGCGCGCATGATCGACTTCGTGGAGCGGGTGGCCACCGTGGGCTGGGACGAGGCGCAGGCGCCGTGACTGTTCGCGCATCGATCGTCGGCGGCTCCGGGTATGCCGGCGGCGAGCTGCTGCGGCTGCTGCTCGGCCATCCCGGGTTCGAGGTCGGGCAGGTCACGTCGCGCCGGCTGGCCGGGTCCTTCGTGCACTTCACCCACCCGAACCTGCGCGGCCACACCGATCTGCGCTTCTCGACCCTGGACGAACTGGAGCGCTGCGACCTGCTCTTCCTCTGCCTGCCGCACGGCAACGCCGCCAGGGACATCGACCTCTACTCCCAACTCGCGCCGAAGGTCGTCGATCTCTCGGCCGACTTCCGGCTGCGGTCGGCAGACGCATGGGAAGACTGGTACCGCGACCCCCATCCCGCGCCGGAGTGGCTCGACCGCTTCGTGTACGGACTGCCCGAGCTGGACCGCAAGGCAGTGGCCGGCGCCGCTCGCGCGAGCGGCGTGGGATGCAACGCGACCGCTACCCTGCTCGGTCTGCTTCCCCTGCTCGAATCCGGGCCCCGGGAGAACGATCTCGTCGACTGGAACCGGGGAGTCGTCACTGAACTGAAGGTCGGCAGCAGCGAGGGCGGCGCCTCCTCGTCGGACGCCTCCCACCACCCCGAGCGGTCGGGCGTCGTGCGCAGCTTCCGGCCCACGGGCCACCGGCACACCGCCGAGGTCGAGCAGGCGTTCGCGAGCCGCGGCGTCGACGTCAAAGGCAACGTCCACCTCTCGGTGACCGCGGTCGAGATGGTGCGCGGCGTCCTGGCGACCAGCCACCTCTTCCTTGGCGGCGTGACGGACACGAGAGCCGCCGAGAGGGAACTCTTCCGTGCCTACCGTTCCTTCTGCCGCCAACATCCCTTCGTGCGCCTGGTCAAGGACCGGCGCGGCATTCACCGTTATCCCGAACCGAAGATCCTCGCCGGTAGCAATCACGCCGAGGTCGGCTTCGACCTCGATCCGAGGACGGGGCGCCTGGTCGTCATCTGCGCCATCGACAACCTGATGAAGGGCGCGGCCGGCAACGCGGTCCAGTGCGCCAACCTGATGTGCGGGTACGAAGAGACGCGGGGCCTCCACTTCCTCGGGCTTCACCCCGTCTAGCGAAGAGAATGGCCGAAACCAGCCCAGGAGTCCCCGGTGAACCGGTCGTGGTCAAGGCCGGCGGCGGCAAGGCGCTCGACATCGAAGCGATCGCCGCCGATGTCGGATCCCTGTGGCGAGCCGGCCGGCGCGTCGTCCTGGTTCACGGCGGCGCGGAGACGACGAACGAGGTAGCCGAGCAGCTGGGACACCCGCCGCAATTCGTGACCAGCGAGAGCGGCTACAGCAGCCGGCGGACGGACCGCCGCACCCTCGAGATCTTCGAAATGGTCTACTGCGGACTGCTGAACAAGCGCTGGGTCGAGCTCCTGCAGCGTCAGGGCGTTGCGGCGGTCGGACTGTCCGGACTCGACGGTCGGCTGTTCGAGGGGCGCCGCAAGGACAAGCTGCGCATCCGGCACGGCGGCCGGCGAATGGTGCTGCGCGACGACTGGACCGGCACGGTCGAGAAGGTCAACGGAGAACTCCTGAGCCTGCTGCTCAGCGGCGGCTACCTGCCGGTGCTGACGCCCCCCGGCGCGTCCTTCGACGGCGAAGCCGTCAACGTGGACGGGGACCGCGCCGCCGCCGCCCTCGCGACCGCGTTGGGCGCCTCCACCCTCGTCTATCTCTCCGGCACCCGGGGACTGCTTGCCGACTTCCCCAACGAAGACTCCCTGATCCCCCGCTTCGAAGTCGCCCGTGACGCGCTCTCCGGCGGCGCCCCCGACTCAGGGCTCGAACCTCTGGCGGCCGCGGCCGAAGACCGGATGAAGAAGAAGGTGCTCGGCGCCGCCGAAGCGCTCCGCGGCGGGACCGGCCGGGTCATCTTCGCCGACGGCCGGGTCGAACGGCCCGTGCAGGCGGCCCTCGACGGCGCGGGCACTCACGTCGTCGTCGGGCGAGGTCCGCGGGAGGATGCCCGATGAACGAACAGGTCACGCCGGCGTTGGCTGGCGCCGAGGACCGCCGGCTCGGGACCTGGGCGCCCCGCCGGCCCACCCCGCCGATCGTCGGCGGCGAGGGCTGCGAACTGATCGCGGAGAACGGCGAGCGCTACCTGGACCTGACCGCCGGCTACGGCGTCTGCTGCCTGGGCTACAACCACCCGGCGATCGTCGACGGCATCAAGCGCCAGGCGGAGCGCCTCACCTTTTGTCCGCTCAACGTGTCGAGCGCCGTCCGGGCGGAGTACGTCGAGGCGCTGGCCGCGGTCCTGCCCGCGACGCTCGACCGCGTGTTCCTGTGCAACAGCGGCACGGAGGCGGTCGAGGGCGCGCTCAAGTTCGCGGCGCTGGTCACCGGAAGGACCCGAACGGTAGCTCTCCGGAACAGCTTCCACGGCCGTACCCTGGGCGCACTGGCGATGACCTGGAACCCGGCGGCCCGCAGGCCCTACGACGGCCTGCTTCACGATGCCGTCTTCGTTCAGCCGGAAGCCGAGGCGATCGAGCAGGCGGTCTCCGAAGAGACGGCCGCGGTCGTCCTCGAACCTGTGCAGGGCGAAGGCGGCGTCAACGTCCTCGGCGACGATCTCCTGCTGGGGGCGCGCCGCGCCTGCGACCGGCACGGCGCCCTGCTCATCCTCGACGAAGTGCAGACGGGCTTCGGCCGTTGCGGCAGGTGGTTCGCCCATCAGCACACGCCCGGACTCGAGCCCGACCTGATGGCGATGGCGAAGGGCATCGGCAGCGGCTTCCCGCTCGGAGCGATCGCCTACGGCGGCCGGGTCGCCGAGGCGCTGCGCCCCGGCAGCCACGGTTCGACCTACGGCGGCAACCCGCTCGCCTGCGCGGTCGGCCTCGCGGTGATCGAGACGCTCCGGCGCCTCGATCTGCCGGCAAGGGCGGAGACCATGGGAGCGCGTCTCGCCGATTCGCTCAGGAACCGGTTCTCCTCGAATCCGCGGGTGCGGGAAGTTCGGGGACGCGGCTTGATGATCGGGATCGTCCTGCGGGAACGCGCGGGCCGCCACATCGCCCGCCTCGCCAGCGAACACCGGATCCTGGCGCTTCCGGCGGGCCCGAACGTGATCCGCCTGCTGCCGCCGCTGATCGTCACGGACGAGGAACTCGAGCGCGGCGTCGAAGCGATCCAGGCCGTGCTCGGAGGCCAGTAACTGTGGATGCCGCGACCGTGGACACCGAACGGCACGTTGCCGAGATCGAGCTGGTGCGAGGACTGGTCGCGGTGCCGTCGCTGTCCCGGCACGAAGCGGCGGCCAGCGGCTGGCTGGCCGACCAGATGGCCGCGCGCCGCCTCGAACGCTGCCACGTCGACGGCGCGCTCAACGCCGTCGGCGAACTGGGCGACCCTGAGGCCTCTCGCCTGGTCGTCCTGCTAGGACACATCGACACCGTGCCGGGGAACATCCCGGTCCGGATCGAAGACGACGGATCGCCTCACGGCATCCTGCATGGTCGGGGCTCGGTCGATGCGAAGGGCCCTCTCGCCAGCTTCGTGGCAGCGGCGGCGCGACTCGGCGGAGACTGGGCCCGCGCCCACGACCTGCGAGTGATCGTGGCCGGCGCGACGGAAGAGGAGGCGGCGAGTTCCCGCGGCGCCCACTTCCTGCTGAAGCGGCTGAACGGTCGCGACGAACCGGCGCCCGACTTCTGCATCATCGGCGAACCCAGCCACTGGCACCGGGTGACTCTCGGCTACAAGGGACGCCTGCTGATCGACCTGCTGGCCCGGCGTCCGAGCAGCCATACCGCCGGCCCGGAGGTCGGCGTCGGCATCACTGCGTTCGACCTCTGGCGGCGCCTGGAACAGGTGGCGGAGCGCCACGGAGGCCGGACACCCTTCGAGCGGGTGCTGCCCAGCCTGCGCTCCATCGGGACCACCAGCGACGGTCTCTACGACACCGTACGCGCCGACTACGGCCTGAGGCTCCCCGTCGACTTCGACGTCGCCGCACTGGTCGACGAGCTGACGAGCTGGTTCCGCGGCGCGGCGGCGGACATCAACGGACCGCTGTTCTCGGACCTCGACCCGGATCGGGCCACCGGGACCATCCGCTGCGAGCAGGGGCACGCCGGCCTGGAACTCAGCCTGCGCGGCTACGAGATCGGGGTCCGGGCCGACCGGCACTCGCCGCTGGTCCGCGCGTTCCTCGCCGCCATTCGCTCGGTGGGCGGCCCGCAGGTCGCACCGAAGTTCGTCGTCAAGACCGGCACCTGCGACATGAACATCGTCTGGCCGGTGTGGCGATGCCCCATCGTCGCCTACGGACCGGGAGACAGTACACTCGACCACACCCCGAACGAGCACCTGGATCTGAACGAGTACCTGCTGGCGGTCGACACCGTGGAACTTGCGTTGAGGAATCTCGCCGCGGCCTTGCCGGTCACCGGCTGACCGCGTGGCTCCCCGTCCACCCCGCATCGACCGCACCGCCTTCGGCGTCAGCGTCGCGCTGATCGTGCTGGTCTGCGCTCCCCTCGCGCTGGCGCCTCAGGCTGGCGGCGCCCTCGTGGTCCAGGCCTACGAGTCCCTGACGGAGCGCTTCGGCCTGATCTACCAGTGGGCCACGCTGGCGGTCACCGTGTTTCTGGTCTGGCTCGCCTTCAGCCACCACGGCAAGCGAAGGCTCGGCCACGAAGACAGCCGGCCGGACTTCAACATCTTCAGTTGGATGGCGATGCTCTTCTGCGCCGGCATCGGGGCCGGACTCCTCTACTGGTCAACGATCGAGTGGGTGACCTACCTCGACAAACCGCCCTTCGAACTCGCCCCGAACTCCACCGAGGCGGTCGAATGGGCGGCGACCTACGGCATCTTCCACTGGGGCATCTCGGCCTGGGCGCTGTACTGCTTCCCGGCCGTTGCGATCGCGATTCCCTACTACCGGCAGCACGCGCCTGTACTCCGCCTGAGCACGGGCCTGCACGCCCTGATCGGCCGCGACGGCTACGACCGCCCCCCGGCACGGATCGTCGACGTCCTGTTCATCCTGGCCCTGGTCGGCGGCACCGGCACTTCACTCGGGCTGGGAACGCCGATGGTGGCGGCCTGCATCAGCGAAGTCCTGGGGATCGAACAGACCTTCGGACTTCAGGTGACGATCCTGCTCGTCTGCGTCACCCTGTTCGCGGCCAGCGTCTACCTCGGACTCGAACGGGGCATCAAGCCCCTCTCCGACGGCTCGATCCTCGCCGCGATCGTCCTGCTCGCCTTCATCCTGATCGTCGGTCCGACGAACTTCCTTCTTCGCAGCGGCACCAACTCCATCGGTTTGATGCTCGAGAACTTCATCCGGCTGAATACCTGGACGGACCCCGTCGCGCGCACCGGCTTCATCGAGGACATGACCGTCTTCTACTGGGCCTGGTGGATTGCCTACGGACCCTTCATGGGGCTGTTCGTGACGCGCATCTCCCGCGGCCGGACGGTACGACAACTGATCCTCGGCATGCTGGTCCTTGGCACGCTCGGCTGCGCTCTGTTCTACGCCGTGCTCGGCAACTACAGCATGCACCTGGACCTTTCGGGAGCGCTCCCCGTGCGGGACATCGCCGCTCAGGCCGGCAGCGAGACCGCGATCGCCCAGAGCATCGGCTTCCTGCCGCTCGGGACCCTCGTCCTCATCGTCTTCGCGCTCGTGGCGATCGTCTTCATTGCCACCACCTACGACTCCGCGTCCTACTGCCTGGCGGCGTCGGCCACCCGCAACCTCCCCGAAGGAACCCATCCGGCCCGTTGGCACCGCCTGTTCTGGGCCGTTGCGGTCGGCATTCTGCCAGTCACGCTGATGTTCATCGGTCAGGAGGGCGGCAACAACCAACTGCGAGTCATCCAGTCGGCCACCCTGGTCGTGTCGCTGCCTCTCCTCGTCGTCGGAGCGCTCATGGCGATGTCACTGATGCGCTCGCTGCGGGAAGCGGACCGCGAGTCCGAAACCTGACCCGCCCGAGGCGCCGACACCCCGCTCGCTGCCGTCAGTCGAGCCCGGGCTCAGCGGTCACCTGCGAGGCGCCAGCGCCGACCTGAGCTCGGCGATCGCGCCCGCCATCGTGTCGAGCGCGCTCTCCCAGTCCGACCAGTGGAACGCATGACCGGCCTCGATCGCCTCGTCCCACGAACCGTTGATCGCGAACAGGGCGTCGGCCGCCTCATGGCGCTTCGAGGGGTCCCTGAGCCGCAGGACGGCGCGACTCACCTCCGCCCGCTCTTGGCCCAGAGCCCGAAGCCGCGCCAGGTTGCGACCGCCCCGCGCCAGCGCTTCCTGGCCTGCTTCACCGGGAATGCCGACCTCTTCGTGATCGGCGTCCGGGCCGTGACAGCGATTGCACTGCGCCTGCAGGCCACCTTCGACGCCCAGCGACTGAGCCGCCAGGCTGCCGTGGCAGGTCGTACAGGTCGGAGCGGCACGGACCTGGCGCTCGAGCAGAGCGTAGTGGGCGCTCTGTTGCAGCGCCCCGTACTCGGCGTCATGGCAGCGCCCGCAGGTCCGCGGCAGGTTCCAGTGGTTGGTCGGGCTGTCACCGTGGGCGCTGTTGAGCACGCCCTTGTGGGCGCGCAACTCCACGAACGTCGACGTGTTGCCCCCATGACAGTCCGCGCAGGAGACACCGGCGGAGGCGTGAGCCGAGTCGCGGAACTGCCGCAAGTGGACTTGGGCCACTTCGTCGAGTTCCTGGGCGGCGTGGCAGTCGATGCACGGATCCTGGGCCGACGCGACGCCAGCCAGCGCTGCGACGGCCAGAATCGCACCCGCCCGCTTCAGAATCCCTCCGGTCCCGTTCACGACGTCAGGTTACCAATACGTGAGAGGCCCGACGTCTCGTCATCGCCAGTCGAATTCCGGTGTCAGCGAGACCTCGCGATCCGCTCCGGACATCTTCGGCAAGCGCAAGCGGTAGTAGTTCAGCGGAATCCCGCCGTACCAGTAACGATGCCGCGCGATCCGGGTCGGTCGCTCGAGGAGATAGCGCATCGCTGTCTGCCCTGTACCCTCGCCGACAGGCGCCAGAGTCACCGTCAGACGTGCAAGCCGCACCGGCGAACCGACCAGGATCTCGCCGTCGGCGGACGGCCGATAGCGGATCCCGTCGGGACCGTGCGGCCAGACGCCGTCGCCGATCAGCCGGACGCGGAGGTCGCCGTGCTGGACGTCCGCCGACGCCGACCCGAGGTGAATCTGGGACGTTTCCAGCGGCAGGAGACCCTTCGCCGCCGCCGATACGTAGCGCAAGCGGCGGGCGCCGTGCTCGCGATCGATCTCCAGCGGGAAGGAAGCCGCCGTCCACCACAGGGGCAGGACGAACAGCGCCGCTGCAACGGACGTGACCGCGAGCCACCGCCTGGACGGCGGCCGCTCGATCAGGAACCAGCAGGCCGCGTACAGTGGCAGGAACCAGCGATTCGCGATCGCCCCCGCTCCGCCGTAGAAGTTGTACGGGTTCTTGATCAGAAAGGCGAGAAGTCCGACGGCGATTCCGAGCAGCAGCCATCGCCGCCGCGACCCGCGCCGCAGGCAGGCGCAGGCGACCAGCAGCGGCAGGAAGTACGGGACGATCCCGATGCTTCGACCGATCAACGCGTACACCACATTGTGGCCGAACAGCGCCGCGTCGAGGTCGGGCAGCAGGAAGCCCTCGCGAGCCCAGGACGCATCGCCGCGCACGGACAGCAGCTCGGGCCAGCGCTGCCGCTGGAAGTCGACGTCCGGGTAGCCCGTGGCGCTGCTGAATCCCTGCCGCTCGCTCACGTAGGGAGTCCACGCACCGCCGCTCGTGCGATGAAACCACGCTGAACCGGCGAGCAGCAGGATCGCGCCGCCGACGACGAGCGCGGCGGCCCGCCGGCCCCACGCCAGACGCAACGTCGGCGAGGTCGCCAGGAGCACGGCGGCCAGCACCGCCAGGTAGAACGGCCGGCCGGCCCCGGCAACCGCCAGGAGGGCGCCCCCGGCGACCAGCCGCGCCGGAGGGACTTGCCTGCCCTCGAGCCAGGGATCCAGGCAGCACAGCCCCAACGCCGTGACGACCAGGTAGAAGAGGTCCGCGTGGATCCAGAACACATGGCCGAAGGTGACCGAGAAGAAGAGCAGGAACGCCGCCACCAGCGGGCCGTCGGCGCCGATCCGGGCGGTCAGCAGGCAGTCGAGCAGCAGCGCCGCGAGGAGAAACAGCAGCAGGTTCGCCAGGATCGGCCCATGCTGGGGCGCAAGCCGGACGAAGGGCGCGAGATAGAGCGAGTAGAAGGCCGGCTTCGCATAGACGAGCGTGGCGCCGTCGTCGACGGTCTGGAGAATCAGCGGGTCGGGCACCTTGCCCGTCAACCGCTGGTAGCGCCGAAAGTCCGCTTCTTCGTAGCGCCGGTCGAGGTCGAAGGCGAAGCTCTGGGCCTGCATCGCGTAGACGCCCTCGTCGCCCACCGTGTAGCGCCAGTCCGACGGATCGAAAACGGCTGCTGCAGCCGCCAGCGCGAACAGGAGCACCCAGAGCACGACCCGCTGCCAGGTCGGCGCTCCGATGCATCGCCACGTTTGCCCGCTACCCGAAACTCCCCCCATCCGGCCAGGACGCTAGCAGCCGGTCGCCGAAGTGCTGTAGTCTCCGACATGGTCGACGTGCAATCGAACAAAGGAGCACTTCCCAATGAGGAAACCTGAAGTCGAGCCCCTCCGCCTGTCGTACCTGCTGGTCCTGTTCCTGGCGTTCTGTCTGGCCGTTCCAGTTCTGGCGCAGGAAGGGGACAACCAAGACGAGTCCGAGGCAGAAGAACCGCAGGAGTTCGAAGAGACGATCGTCGTCGTCGGCACCCGGACGGAGGGACGCACCGTCACCGCATCGCCCGTGCCGGTCGACGTCATTCCCGAGACCGAACTCGTCAGTCAGGGCAACAACGACCTGACGAACCGAATCCGCACCGTCGTCCCGTCCTACAACGTCGGCACCCAGCCGATCAGCGACGCCGCGACCCTGATTCGGCCGGCCAACCTCCGCGGTCTGGCGCCGGACCACACGCTGGTCCTCGTCAACGGCAAGCGCCGCCACCGCGCCGCCGTCATCGCCTGGCTCGGCAACGGCATCTCCGACGGCTCCCAGGGGCCGGACATTTCCGTCATCCCGGCCATCGCGCTGCGGCAGGTCGAGGTCCTGCGCGACGGCGCCTCGGCTCAGTACGGCTCCGACGCGATCGCCGGGGTGCTCAACTTCCAGCTCAAGGATGCGAGTTCCGGCGGCAGCGTGGAGATCCGCACCGGCCAGTTCCAGGACTCGAACCCTGGATCCAGCTCCGGCTTCGGCGGCCAGTACACCTTCGCCGGCGACAAGGGTAACTCCTACGCAGTCGCCGCGAACTTCGGCATGCCGATGGGCGATAACGGCTTCTTCAACCTGAGCATGGAGTACGGAGCCGCCGACCCGACCAGCCGTAGCGTCCAGCGAAACGACGCGCTGTCCGTCATCCGCGGAGGTAACAGCATGGTGAGAGACCCGGCGCAGGTCTGGGGCTCGCCTCTGCTCGAGGACGACATCAAGGTGTTCGCCAACTTCGGCACGCTCTTCAACAACGGCGCCCAGTTCTACGGCCACGCGAACTACGCCACGCGGACGACCACGGGCGGCTTCTACTTCCGCAACCCGCACACGCGCTCCGGTGTGTTCAGCAACGACAGCGGCGGTTCCATCCTGGTCGGCGACCGGCTCTGGGCCAGCACCGGCGTCGCCGGCGCCGGCGGCTGTCCCGCGCTCTCGGTCGTGTCGGCCGGCGATGGCGGCACGGCCCCCGACCCGGCGGCCCTCGCGGCCATCGAGGCGGATCCGAACTGCTTCACCCTCTACTCGCGCTTCCCCGGCGGCTTCACGCCGCAGTTCGGAGGCGACCTGACGGATTCCTCGATCGTCGCCGGCGTCCGCGGCTACCTCGACAGCGGCATGACCTGGGATCTGAGCGTCAACGTCGGCAGCAGCGAGGTCGACCAGTTCATCTACAACACGGTGAACGCCTCGCTCGGCTACGACACGCCGACGTCGTTCAACCCCGGCATCTACGAGCAGACGGATACGAACGTCAACTTCGACATCACCTATCCGGTGCGCGAGAACATGAGTCTCGCCGCGGGCCTTGAGTGGCGCAACGAGCAGTTCCGGATCGGCGCCGGGGACGCCGCGTCCTGGGAGATCGGCCCCTACGCCGCCCAGGGATTCGGCTCCGGCTCGAACGGCTTCAACGGCTACCGGCCCGAGAACTCGGGTACCTGGGACCGTGCGAACGTCGCCATCTACGGCGACCTGGAGATCGACTCGCCGGACGACAGGGGAACCTTCACCGCCGCGCTGCGGGTCGAGGACTTCGACGGCTTCGGCAACACGATCAACGCGAAGGTGTCCGGTCGCCGCCAGGTGTCCGACGCGGTGTCACTGCGCGCCGCGGCCAGCACGGGCTTCCGCGCGCCGACGCCCGGCCAGCAGAACGCGTTCAACGTGACGACCGCCTTCGACCCCGAGACCGGCGGCCTGTCGAACAGCGGCACCGTGCCTTCGACCTCCTTGCCGGCTGCTCTGCGAGGCGGCGAGGACCTCCAGCCCGAGGAGGCGGTCAACTTCTCGGCGGGCTTGGTCGTCGACCAGGGCGAGTTCACCCTGACGGCGGACATCTTCCTCATCGACGTGGACGATCGGCTCGCGGTGTCCGAGACCTTCCGCCAGTGCGCCCTGATTCAGGAACCGAACTGCGTGACGGATGCGGAGATCGAGCAACTGCTCTCCGGCGGCTTCGTCGAGGCGCGGAACCTGAAGAACTTCCGGTTCTTCGTCAACGACTTCGCGACCCAGACGCAGGGTCTGGACGTGGTCGGCACATGGACGCCGCCGGAACTCGGCGGCGACACGAGCTTCAGCCTCGTGTTCAACTACACCGACACGGAGGTCACGGACCACAACCCCGACACGGTCGGCCCCTTCCGCATCGCCACGATCGAACAGGGTCTGCCGAAGTTCCGCTACAACCTGGCGATGAACCACGGCGCCGACAACTGGAACCTGATGGCCCGCGTGAACTACTTCGACGGCTGGTGGGACAGCGAGGACGCGCAGAACCTCCTGGGCCGGAACAACGCGCCGATGTACCCGGACTACAGCGGCGAGTTCCTGCTCGACGTCGAACTCGGCTTCCCGCTGCCGAACAACACGTCGATCGCCATCGGCGTGCAGAACCTGTTGAACACCTATCCGGAAGACAACCCCGGCGCCGCCGATGGAGTCGGCAACCGGTACGGTCAGTTCTCACCGTTCGGCTTCAACGGGGCCTACTACTACGTCCGCTTCAACTACGCCTGGGGTCAGAGCTTCTAGAAGCTCCCGATCTCAGCGTTCGACCTGCCTCAGCCGCCCGCCGCCGACTGGATCGGCGCGGGCGGCTGTTGCCTTTCCAGGCTCTGGAGCAACCAGTAGCGGCGGTAGAGTTCGTTCGCCGCGTACAGCTCTTCGTGGCTGCCGGCGGCCACGAGCCGGCCCTGGTCCAGGACGTGGATGCGCCCGGCCCGCCGCGCGGTGGCCAGGCGGTGGGCGATGACGATCGTCGTCCTTCCCTCGAGCAACTGCTCGATCGCCCGCTGGACCGTCGCCTCCGAGTCTGGATCGAGAGAGCTCGTCGCCTCGTCCAGCAGCAGGATCTGCGGGTCGCGCAGAAACGCCCGCGCGATCGCGATCCGCTGCCGCTGGCCGGCCGAGAGCCGCACGCCGCGCTCGCCGACCTCCGTTCCGAAGCCCTTGTCCAGGCGTTCGATGAACGAGGCGGCTCCCGCCGCCTCGGCGGCGGCCAGGACCTCGTCGTCACTCGCGTCCGGCCTGGCCAGCCGGATGTTCTCGGCCACGGATCCCGAGAACAGGAAGATCTCCTGGGGCACCAGCGCCATGCGACGCCTCAGGTCGGCCAGCGCGACATCGCGAAGCGGCCGGCCGTCGATCAGGATCTCCCCCTGCTGGGGTTCGTAGAAGCGAAGCAGCAAGCCGAAGAGCGTGCTCTTGCCCGAGCCGGACGGCCCGACCAGGGCCACGAGCTCGCCCGGGACGATCTCGAGTGAGACGTCGGTGAGGGCCGGCTGCTCCGCTGCCTCGTAACGGAAACCCACCGAACGGACACTGAGTCCGCCAGTGGCTTCACCAAGCCTCGCCGGCTTCGGCGGATCGATGATCGCGGACCGCTCGTCGAGTAACTCGAACACTCGGGCGCTCGATCCACGCAATCGCTTGTAGCCGGCATAG
This sequence comes from Holophagales bacterium, assembly GCA_009843505.1. Taxonomy (GTDB): domain Bacteria; phylum Acidobacteriota; class Thermoanaerobaculia; order Multivoradales; family Multivoraceae; genus Multivorans; species Multivorans azotirespirans. Next base: position 531,107 of record VYDI01000034.1, read on the forward strand.
AGAGCCCCCAACTGGCCCACCGACATCCCGATCGAGAACGTGTAGAGAAGAAACGAGGTCAGCCTTCCCGGCGAGAGCGATCCCTCGAGCATCAGGCTCCCGCCGTAGCCAAGCACCAGGGCGAACGCGGTGTAACCGAAGAACGCCATCAGGCCGCTGAACGCGCCGTAGAGGCGGACGTTGTGGAGCTGCACACCGAGCAGGTCGGCAAGCCGAACCCCGTACCGACTCCGCGCCTGACTCTCCGCCGAAAAGGCCTGCACGGTGCGTATGCCGGCCAGCGATTCCTCCGCCCAGGCTGACGTCTCGGCCACCGCGTCTCGCTCCTCCTGCGCCACCCGCTCCAACCTCCGGCCGTAGAAGATGGCGAACAGAACCACCGGCGGCACCACCAGGAGCGCCACCACCGTGAGCCGGGTGTGCAGAACGAGCAGGATGACCAGGACGCCGACAAACCGCACCGCGGCCTGGAAGCCGGACGGTATCTGCTCGGTCAGGGCATTCTGGACGACCGTCAGATCCGACGCCATGCGTGAAAGGAGTTCACCGACGCGCCGGCGATCGTAGAAGTCGACGGACAGGCCAACCAGGTGACTGAAGAGCCGGCCTCTCAGGTCCCGCAGCAGGCGCGCCCCGGCCGAGCCGAGAAACCAGGTCTGCAGATAGGTGAGTACGCCGAGAATCGCGAACAGGCCGACCAGCGAAGCGACGATCCGGCCCAGTCTTCCCTCGAGGTCGGCCTCGATCGCGGTGTCCACCAGATCGCCGGCCTGCATGGGGACCAGCACGAAGACTCCCGTGCCGATCAGGAGCAGAACCGTGCCGGCGGCCAGGTGCCGCGAGTACGGCCGGGCCAATCCGAACAGCCGGCGGAACGGCACCGGCGCGGAGGACCGCTCCTCCTCTTCCCGCTCTATCGAACTCACCTGCCGACCGTCAGCGTGATGACCAGCTCCGGCCGCTCCGCGTCTGCGACGATCTCGTCGAAGACAGCGGCGTCCATCGACAGCGGCAGCTCGAACGCCACGGAGCCGTGCTCGATCTGCTCGGGGATGTTGCGGCCGACCCGGCCCGCGGTCGCGCCCGACGCGACCGCGTCGTCGCCGTCCGGGCGACCGCGCCGACGCAGGCCGACGTCGATGCTGACCCGCCCGGCGGCCCGGCTGCCGTGGACAGCCAACTCCACCTCAAGCTCGACCCGGCCCCGGCGCGCCCGGCGTTCGACCTGCACACCCTGAATGGTCACCCCCTCGCACAGGTAGGGTGCGGTGTCGCGTGTGATCCAGCCATACCCTTCGGGAAGCGCCTCGACCGCCCCAAGCGGCACGCGGAGAACCATGGGCGACGCCATGGCGATGCGTTCGATCGCCGCCGCATCGACGGCGCGGGCCGAATCGGGCGTCACGTCGCCCGCCGCCGGCGCGGCGGCCCCAGGTGCGGGCGGAGGCACGGGCGGAACCGGTTCCACTGCTACGCGAGCAGGCGGGGCCGGTGGTACGGCCGGTTCCACGACCGTTTCGACCGGACGGGAGGACCGCGGCTCGGAGTGGCCGGCGGGAACGTAGTGTCCCTCGAACGACGCCCTCGAAGGGCGGTCGCCGCGGCCGGCGCGCCTCGACGTGCCGGCGGTCCGGGCGATCCGCCCGTCGGACTCGAGGCTCAGGCGTTCCCCCCAGTTCGAGCGCCGTCCATCCGCGGCAACGGACTCACCGTCGAAGACCAGGTCCCCGCCGTCGACCTTGCCGCTCGAGCGCACCATGACGCCACGGCTCGACACGCTGAACCGCCGCCACGAATTGGCAGCCGAATCGAAGGAACTGTAGGTACGGCCCGACCTGCCATCGACGAAGGACCAGGTCTCCGCGATCAGGCAGCCGTCCTCCAGCTTCTCCACCTGGCTGTGGCCTACCGTCTCCCCGCCCGACACGAGGCGCCATTCGCCGAGCAGAAAGTCCAGAACCCGGTAGCTGTCGTCCGTTTCGCAGGGGTTGGAGGCCTGCGCCGACAGTGGCATGGCCGCCACCAGACCGGAAAGCAGCACGAGCGCCAGAGGCCGGGAAGACCCACGCACCAGGCGGGCGGCCAGTTCCATACAGATCCGTTCCATACCGTCTCCCCGGTCAGGTGCCCAGAAGAGCGATCTTGATGATGAACACGACCGCCAGAATCGCCACTGCCGGACGCAGTTGACGGAATCGGCCGGCCAGCAGCTTGATCGCCGTGTAGGTGATGAACCCGGCCGCGATGCCGTGGGCGATCGAGAAACTGAACGGGATCGTCACCGCGAGAACGACCGCCGGCACGCACTCGGTCGCGTCGCTCCAGTCGATCTCGATCATGTTGCGGATCATCACGCTGGCGACGAAAAGCAGGGCCGCAGCCGTCGCGAACGGCGGGATCGTCGCCGCCAGCGGCGACAGGAAGAGGGTCAGCATGAACAGCGCTCCGACCGTGACGGAGGTCAGGCCGGTGCGCCCGCCCGCCTTCACGCCCGCAGCGCTCTCGACGTAGCTCGTTACCGAGGACGTCCCCAGAACCGATCCGAGCACGGAAGCACCAGAATCCACGATGACGGCGTGCCTCAGCCGCGGCAGGTTGCCGTCCCCGTCGAGCAGGTTTCCCTGCTTCGAGACGGCGATCAGAGTCCCCGAGGTGTCGAACAGATCCGTGAACAGGAAGGCGAAGATGATCCCGATGAAGGCCGCGTCGAAGGCGGCAAGGATGTCCAGCTGCCGAAACGTGGGGGCCAGCGACGGAACGGCCGATACCGCTCCCTGCCAGCTCGCCTCACCGACGACGATGCCGATCAGGGTCACGGCGAGGATCCCAATCAGCACGGCCCCTGCCTTCTTCTGGGCGTCGAGCGCCGCGATCAGCACCAGGCCCACGACGGCCAGGATGACGCTCCAGGACGTCACGTCGCCCAGTCCGACCAGCGTCGCCTCGTTGGTGACGACCATGCCGGCGTTTCGCATCGCGATGAGGGCGAGGAAGAAGCCGATACCCGCGGCCGTCGCCATCTTGAGGGAGCGCGGGAAGGCGTTCACGATCCAGGCCCGGACCGGAAACACCGAGATGAGAACGAAGCAGACACCGGAGATGAACAGCGCTCCCAGCGCGACCTCCCAGGGGTGCCCCATCCCCAGCACGACGCCGTACGTGAAGTAGGCGTTGATCCCCATCCCGGGAGCCAGCGCGATCGGATAGTTCGCGTACAACCCCATCGCGGCGCAGGCAATCGCCGCGGCGAGACAGGTCGCTACAAAGACCGCCCCGCGGTCCATCCCCGCCTCGCCGAGGATCTGCGGATTGACCACCGCGACGTAGGCCATCGTCAGGTAGGTCGTGACGCCGGCGCCAACCTCCCTCCTGGCCGTCGTCCCGTGGTGGTCGAGACGGAAGAGGCGATTCAGCACCCCGACCTCCCGGTCAGTAGCGCTCCCGGTATGTGGCCCGCCCGCCGCAAGCCGCCGGTCAGCCTTCCGCCGGCCTCACGACGAAGAGCAGGTCGCCCTGGTTCACGACCTGGCCGTTCGCGGCATTGACTCGCATCACCTCGTAGCGGGGGTGGCCGACGAACAGCTCGGCGCCGGCGTCCAGAGACGCTAGCGACACCGGCCTGAACAGCTTCATCGCCTCGATCAGGCACAGGGTTTTCTCACGGCTCACGATATCGCCGGCACGGACGAAGGGCGGATCGTTCGGGGAGGCGGCGGCGTAGAAGAGACCGCCGGACGGCGCCTTGACCTTGAGCTCGTCGCTGCCCTCGATCTCGATCTCGGCCCGGTCAACGTTTCGTCCGACGGCCGCGAACCGCTCGACCTCGTCCACCAGCTCGACGCCGGAGATGCGGTCGAGAAAGCCGGTGAGGAAGCGCGTGTCGTAGTCGCCCGACCGGAACTGCTCGTCGGCCAGAACACGACGAAGCAACGGCAGGTTCGTGCACACCCCCTCGATGGCGACACTGTCCAGGTAAGAGATGAGGCGATCGATCGTGTCCTGGCGATCCTTGCCGTGGCACACGACCTGCGCCACCAGACTGTCGTAGTAGGGCGACACGACGGCGCCCGTGTCGATCGTCGCCAGCACGTCGATGTCCGCACGCTCCGGGAAGTCGCAGCGGGTCACCGTCCCGGGCGCGGGCAGGAGGTCGATCCCGTCCGCCGAGACGGAGGCCCGCTCCGCGTTGATCCGGACCTCCATGGCGAAACCGTCTTCGGCCAAGGGCGCGTCGGTGATCCTCGCCCCGCCGGCGATCTCGAACTGGGCCTTGACGATGTCCGTGCCGCTGACCGCCTCGGTCACCGGGTGCTCGACCTGAAGCCGTGTGTTCATCTCCATGAAGTAGAGCTTCTGGTCCTCGAGGTCGAAGATGAACTCCACGGTTCCCGCTCCGACGTAGCCGATCTCCGCGGCGATCGCCGCGGCGTAGCGGAAGCTCTCGTCACGCAACGCCTCCGGCAAGGCCGTCGACCCCGACTCCTCGATCAGCTTCTGGTTGTTCCGCTGCACGCTGCAGTCGCGCAGGCCCAGCACGCGCACCGTGCCGTGCTGATCGCAGAGCACCTGCACCTCGACATGGCGCAGCGACACGACGCACTTCTCGAGATAGCAGTCCGCGTTGCCGAAGGCGCTCTCCGCTTCGACGCGAATCTGGGCGAACGCTTCCCGAAAGTCCTCGGCCCGGTCCACCCGCCGGATTCCCTTGCCGCCGCCGCCATGGACCGCTTTGAGCATGACGGGGAAGCCGATCGACTCGGCGACGGCAAGCGCCGTGTCCGCGTCGGTGAGGATGCCCTCGCTGCCCGGTACCACGGGTACGCCCACCTGGACCGCGGTCTGGATCGCGTTCGACTTGTTGCCCATCCGCCGCATCGCATCGCCGGTCGGGCCGATGAAGTTCAGCCCGTGACCCCGGCAAAGGTCAGCGAAGGACGCACTCTCGGACAGGAATCCGATTCCGGGATGGAGCGCGTCGGCCCCTTCCCGCTCGGCGATGCGGATCACCGAGTGGGCGTTCAGGTAGCTCTCGTCCGGCGTGCTGCCACCGATGCAGACCAGCGTGTCGCGCTCGCGCAGCATAGTCGCCGCCGGCGAGTCGACATCCGGGTCGGACTGCACCAGGACCACTTCAACGCCCGCCCTCTGCGCTACCCGCACAAGCTTCACGGCCGTGCAACCCCGCGCGTGGATCAGAGCCCGCCGCACCTGGCGCGGTGCGACCGGTGGCGCGGGCTCGCGGAGCTCCGCCTCTTCCTGCCGCCGCCGGCGGGCGGTCAGAAACTCGACGCGTCGTTCCTCCTGGAGCAGTCGCCGCAGAACGGCGTCAACCGTGTCTTCCGGCACCGGGACCTGCGAATCGACCTGGCGCAATTGCTCATCGAGTTCCTCACCGAAGGGATGCTCGACGAGCCCGTGCATCGAACCCTCGACCTCGCTCAGATAGTTCGAGAGAGTCGAAGCCATCGGCAGGTGGGAGGGAACGACGATCTGCCCGGCGAAGGGCATGTTCGTGCCGGAGAAGTAGTAGGTCTGGACCAGGGGATGGGTAACCAGACTGGCCTGGGCGCCGCCGGTGCAGTCGCCGTAGCCGAAGCAGATCACCGGCAGGTCGTTGTCCCGGACGAAGCGGGTGATCCGGTCGTTGACGATCGACATCGAGAACAGGGCGCCGGCCCCTTCCTTGGTGAGCATGCCGCCCGAAGAGATAAAACAGACGACCGGGAGACGTTCCTCCGCGCAGCGGAGCAGGAGCTTGCAGAACTTCTCAGCGCTCGCCATGTCGAACGAACCGGCCTGGAAGGCAAGGTTGGACACGAGAACCCCGACCCGGTTCCCCGCAGCGCCACCGTCCTCGCCGTCGGCCAGGGCGCCGGTCCGGATCCGGGCCAGAGCCGCCACCGTCCCGCAAGGCGTGACACCCTGCTCCAGCGCTCGCTCGATCGACACCCGCAGTCCCGGGAAGCTCACCGGATCGGCCGTCATCCGATCCGTCTCGATCTCCCGGACATCGTAGAAGAAGCGATCGAGAATCGCCTGAGGCCTGCGCGGCGTGTTCCGCTTCTGCTCGGCCAGCACGTCCTCGAGCAGCAGGTCGCGGTAAGCCGCGTCGAGACGGTTCCAGAAGTCCTTGATTCCGATGTTGCGCGGCGAGATGCGACCGTCGTAGCCGCGGATCCCCTGCTCGTCCTCGTAGAAGTTCGGCAGCAGACGTTCGAACAGGAACGTCACCAGGCCGAAGAGCGGCTCGGAGATGCGCGGCATCTGGAGCCGCTTCCACTCAGCCACCGCCTTGAGCAGCCGGCCGCGCCGCGGATGCCGGGAGAAGTGGCGCAACCAGGAGCGGAACTGCCTGCGCAGACGGGCCTCGGCCTCCTCTGCCGAGTCACCCTCGAGCCCCGCCGTCAGCTCCCCCATCGCCGCGTTCAGCGAGTGGCGCAGGAGGAGGTGAACCGACTCGCGCGCGATCACGTTCTCCTCGCGCGCCTCGCTGGCGATCTCGCGCAGGTGCAGGAAGATGTGGTCGTAGAGCCGATCGAAGCAGATGAAGTTCTCGCACTCGCGCCGGAACAGCCGAAGGAGCTGCGGCTGGAGGATCACGTCGAGCACCGTGAGGTCGGCGGCCTGGGAACCGTCGCCTGGCTCGGAGGCCGGGTTCCCTCCTTCGAGGCCTTCCTCCTCGACCGTTCGCATGACCGTGAGCAGACGCCCGAAGTTGTCTTCCGACCCGTCCTTCCACTGGTTGTACAGGTGGAAGCCGTACTCCAGGAGCAGTTCGGCCCGGGCACGGTTGAAGTGGTACTCGCGGCTGCCGAGCAGGAACGACGCGAGTCGGCCCCGTCCTTCGTGCAGGGAGTCGCGCGCGGCCGCGTAGCGCTTGTAGGTCCTGCTCAGGACGTCGTCGTAGCGAACCGCCAGTGGATTGTCGAGCCAGCGCTCGAACGAAAGCCGGCGCTGCCGCTCGCGGCGCGCCCTGGCCGCTCCGGCCGGTACCTCGGCCGCCGCCAGCCGGCCGTAGCCCGACACGGTCGTCGAGCTCAGGCGGCGTCGCAGACCCAGGTAGCGCAGGTAGCGGAACGCGACGCCGAACACGTTCGCCTGCTCCGCCGGGCTGTGCAGGCGCGACAGGTGGGCGAACTCCTCGAGCACGGTGAGGCTGCGGGAGGGGTCGACGTAACGTCGCGTGTTTCGGCGATAGTGCTCGAACACTGCCGGTTCGTCGCGCACGAACAGCTTCGCCCGCTGCTCCACGAGAGCAATCGACGTCGTGACGGCGGCCTCGAAACAGCCCAGCCGGTCGCCCCCCTCGCCGGGAACGAAGTCGATCACGCCGTCGAGATAGCTCTGCTCGTAGAGTTCGTACGCCGAGACGCCGACCGCCTTCGCGCACTCTTCCCAGGACAGGTCGTAGCGGCGCACGATGTTCGCCAGTCCGCGCGGCTGGATCGTGTTGAACACGCCGTCGCGCACCGACAGCAGGACGTTCGTCGTTGCCAGCGGAATCGCGCCGCCGGAGTAGCCGTTGCCGAGCACGACGCCGACCGTCGGCACGTGAAGCTGGGCCATCTCGGCGATCAGCCGCGAAATCGCGTGGGCCTGGTTGCCACGGTTCGCCTCCTCGCCGGCGTCCGCTCCGGGTGTGTCCATGAACGCAACCACAGGCAGAGCCCGGCGGGCGAAGGAGCGAATCACCTCGACCGCGAGCTCGTGGTGTTCCGGCATCCACACGCCATTCTGCACCGAGCGTTCCTGCGCCAGCACGCCGAACCGCCGTCTGTGGCCCTCGATCCCCGTCTCGAACACGGCGGCGTAGAGCGGGCCATGGTTCCGCTCCTCAACCAGCTCCCAGCTCGTCGCGGCCAGCACGGCGCCGGTGCCGACGCGACCCGGATCCTCGGCCGGCGCCACCGTCCGGCGAATGTACTCGTCGACCTCCAGCCTGGCGAGTCGCTTGAGCGTCTGGCGGATGCGCCGCTCGGAGATCAGTCCCGAGATGCGCCCGGCAGCTCCGCCGACCTGCCTGTCACCCGCCTCCGGAAACAGGGAGAACGCCCGAGCTCGCTGCTCCGCCTCGCGGAACAGCGGGTCGACATCGCCCCGCGAGGGCTCCGGCTGGCTCTGGAGCAGTATCGTCATACAAGAGACCAGGACCTTGCGCCACGGAACGCCGCAAAGCAAGTGCTGTGGCGAAAGGTCATGGTGAGGACGGGATGGGCCGAAACTCCGAGCTTGCGAGGCGTTTCGGGGCGGTAGTCTACCCGCTCCCCGGGCGGTAAAGGACCGGCAACGTGTAACTTGGCCGAATCCGGGCGCTATTCCAGCGCGGCAGAAACTGGGTGCGCCGGCGTCCCCGCCGGCATCCGGTGCAAAGCGCCGGCTTCTGGTCTTCTGCCGCGCTAGTTTCCCCGTTCCTCAGCCCGGGTCGGACCGATCTCCTGCAGTGTCTCCAGGCTGGGAGCGACCATCACCCGTGCCGCCGTCTCCTCGTAAGCCGCATACATCGAGGGCAGCTTCTCCCGCAGCTCCTCCTGGTCGCGAATCGTCCATTCCTCTTCCCACACGGGGCCGTAGGGCGCCTGGAGGTTCCAGGCCGTCGTAATGAACCAGTACGCGAACTCCTGCATCTGGACCCGGAAACGGACCTCCTCGTCCTCGAAGTCGGCGTACTGGTCCATCTGGTAGTAACCCTCCTCCGCGGCCTTCGCCATCGCCTTCGCCAGTTCCGAGTCCTCGGCGATGCCCCACACCTCCGGGAACGTGTAGTGCAGGCCGATGTCCGTCACGTAGTGGAGGATGTGCTCGACCACCTCCATCACCTGGCCTTGGGGAACGTCCTGCATGATCACGTCGCAGACCGAGTTGTCGCGCTCGATCGCCGACCACCGCTCGTCGGTTTCGTCCATGAAGCTGTAGTCGTACCCGAGCGGAACCGGGATCAGAGCGTTGTAGCGATAGTGGTTCGCGAGAACTTCACGCTGGAGATCGGCGTCGAGCCCGGCATCTCGCGGAAACGACTCGGCGATCGTCCTGGCGACCAGTCGCATGTAGTCGTCCGAGATGTCGTCGCGGGCCGCCAGTTTGAGCCCGTGTACCTGCAGTTCCTTGGTGAACGGCGGCATCGCCTCCGTGGCGACGACGTCGCCGTGCTGGTACACATCGTCGGGAACATCGCCGACGGGGGACAGCAGGATGCAGCCGCCCAGATGGGTCGGTGCGGAATCGGCCGCTTCAGCGCCGACCCCCTCCGCACCGTGGTCGTCGCCAGAATCGGCTGCCTCACGACCGCCACAGCCGGCTAGCGTCAGGATCAGAAGCGCGAGTGCGAAGCGTCTGGTCATAGCTGCCCTCCCTCGTTGATTTGATCCGCAACTCCCTACACTATGCCCTCAACCCAAGCCGCCATGGACTTCCTGCCCCAGATTGTCGGTTCCTTCGCCGACCCCGCCGCTGAGAACCCGACCGTGGAGATGGTCGAGGCCGCGTTCCGTCACCACCGCCTGCACTGGCGGTACCTGAACTGCGAAGTGCCGGCGGATCGCCTGGCGGCGGCCGTGGCCGGCGCCCGCGCCATGGGCTGGGCCGGTTTCAACTGTTCGCTGCCGCACAAGGTCGCGGTGATCGAGCACCTCGACGGCCTCGGCGAGTCGGCCCGCCTGATCGGCGCGGTCAACTGCGTCGTGCGTGACGGCGACGGCCGTTTCATCGGCGAGAACACGGACGGCAAGGGCTTCCTCCGTTCACTCGAAGAGGTGACGCCGGCGGCCGGCAAGCGAATCGTGATCTTCGGCGCCGGCGGCGCCGCCCGGGCGATCGCGGTCGAACTCGCGCTTGCGGGAGCAACAGAGATCACCATCGTCAATCGCACCCGCGAGCGAGGCGAAGAACTGGCGCGACACATTCCCAGTTGCACAGCGACCCGAGCCCGGTTCGAGCACTGGCGCGGCATCTACCGGCTGCCCGAGGTGATCGACGTGGCGGTCAACGCCACTTCGGTCGGTCTGTTCCCGGATGTGGACGCCGAGCTACCGATCGATCCTGACTCCCTCCGACCCTCGACAGTGGTCGCCGACGTGATTCCGAACCCGCCCAGGACCCGCCTGCTCGAAGCGGCCGCGGAACGCGGCTGCACCGTGCTCGACGGTCTCGGAATGCTCGTCAACCAGGGAGTGAGCGGGATCCGCTACTGGACCGGAGTCGGAGTCGATCCCCGGGTCATGCGCGCCCGCCTGGAGGCGATCTTCGGCTGAAGCCGGTCGAGCAGCACCGCGCCGAGGATCAGGGCCCCGAACACGACCTTCTGCTCGTAGGACGCGACACCCGCGATGTTCAGGCCGTTCTGGATGACGGCGATGATCATCGCGCCAATCAGCGTCCCCGCAATCCGGCCTCGGCCGCCCGCCAGGCTCGCGCCGCCGACCACCACGGCGGCGATCACCTGCAACTCGTAGAGCTCTCCGGCGTTGGGCCTTCCGCCCTCGAAGCGCGAAGCGTCGACGATCCCCGCCAGGCCGGTGAAAGCCCCGCACAGGCAGTACACGGCGAGCAGCACTGCGGTCACCGGCACGCCCGACAGGCGCGCCGCCTCGACGTTGCCGCCCACGGCGTAGACGTAGCGTCCGAACATTGTCCGCGTCATCAGCACGTGGGCGGCGATGAACAGGACGAGCATGAGCACGATGGGGTTCGGCACGCCGAGCACGGCGCCGTTGCCGAGCCAGGCGAAGGCCGTCGCGTCGACCCGCACCGCCTCCGGCGTCCCTTCGGCGCCTCCGCCCACCAGGCGCCGCTGATGACCGACGGCGAGGATCAACGCCAGACCGCGAGCGAGCATCATCAGGCCCAGGGTGGCGACGAACGGCGGCACCCGGAACGCGGTGACCATCGTCCCGCTGAGGAGACCGCCCAGGGCAGCGGCCGCGACACCCAGGAGCATCGCCGCAAGAAGTCCCGCCGGCGAGGCGGCGGCGCCGCCGAACCACTCCTGCGCGGCCACCGCCGCGATCACGCCGGCCAGCGCCAGCAGGCTGCCGACCGAGAGATCGATTCCCGCGGTCAGGATGACCAGGGTCATGCCGAGCGCGATGATCGCGATGTCCGCGTTCTGGTTCACCACGTTGAGCAGGTTGCGTGGCGTCAGAAAGGTGGGCCAGTAGTAGCTCCTCGGCGAGAACACCCGCGCCCCAGCGCTTCGTACCGGTCCCCAATCGGACGCGATCCGGTGGGTGGCGATCGCATCGAGCGAACCGTCGAGCCCGGCAAGCCGCTCCAGTTCGAGCCGCACGTCACGCGGCTGGCCGAACACGCGGCCGGCGATTCGGACGCCGGAATCGTCGAGGCCTTCCTCGATCGCCCGCGCGAACACCCGGTCGGCCTCCGTGTCCCGCGCCACGACGAGCACCGAGCACGGCGCCGGGCACGCCTCCAGCACCTGGCGGGCGACCGCGGCGCCTGAACGACTCGTGATCGGGTTCTGCTCGCGCCAGGTCGCCACGCTCGAGATCAGGCAGAGGAGGGCCAGGACGACGACCGAGAGGTTCCGGCTCAGGAGGTCGAGTAACTTGCGGCGCCAGCGACCGGCGGCGGACTCACCGACGTCTTCAGGCAACGGAAGGTCCCTCCGAACGGTCGATACCGGCGGCGATCCGCAACACACCGGCCGGATCGGCGCTCGCCGGATCCGCGATCTCGCCCCGGATGCGACCCTCGTGCATGACCAGCACGCGGTCGCTCAACCCGAGAACCTCCTCCAGCTCCGAACTGATCAGGAGCACGGACTTGCCCTCCGAAGCGATGCGGCGAATCCACTCGTAGATCTCGTAGCGCGCCCCGACATCGATGCCCCGGGTCGGCTCGTCGCAGAGAACGACCCGCGCGCCCCGCTCGAGCCACCTGGCGATCACGACCTTCTGCTGGTTGCCGCCCGACAGGGTCGCTGCCCGCTGGCCGGGACTGGACAGCCGGATGTCCAGTTGCTCTCTCCACCGACTGAAGGCGCGCCCCTCGCGGCGGCGATCGACGAGGCCGCGCCAGCGCCGGAAGCGGTCCAGGTTGGGAAGCGCGAAGTTGTCCCGCGCGCTACGACTCAGCACGAGACCCTGGCCCCTGCGATCCTCCGGCAGCAGGCAGATGCCGCTCCTGATCGCCTGCCGCGGCGACCGGAGGTCGAGCCGCCTGCCGTCGAGCCGCACCTCGCCACCGTCCGAGGCCATGGCGCCCGAGATCATCCGCGCCACCTCGGTCCGGCCCGCGCCTACCAGACCGGCGAGTCCCAGCACCTCGCCGCGACGAATGTCGAAGGACACATCGCGAACCCGGCTTCCGGCGGACAGCCCCAGAACTTCGAGCCGCGGCTCACCGATCGCCTGCGGGAGTCGAGGGGGAAACTCCATGCTCAGGCTGCGGCCGACCATCGCCTCGATCAACGCATCGCGATCCAGGGGCAGGCGACGATCGCCGCCGCCGGCAGGTTCATGCCGGTCGATGCTACGCACCAGTTCGCCGTCGCGGAGTACGGCGACGCGATCGGCGACCGCCTCGATCTCCTCAAGCCGGTGACTGATGTAGATCGCGGCAGCACCCCGCCGCGCCACTCCCCGCACCTGACGCAGCAAGGCCCGCGCCTCGCGTGGCGACAGCGCCGCCGTCGGCTCGTCCAGGATCAGCAGCCGGGGTTCGAGCGCCAGAGCCTTCGCGATCTCCACCGCCTGGCGGGCGCCGAGCGACAACTCCGAGCAACGGGCATCGGGATCGATGTCCAACTCCAGCAAGCCGAGCAGACGCCGCGCCTCCCGCTCTTCCCAACGCCGGCGGACGATCCCCCGCCGGGACCAGCCGGCGCCGAGAAAGAGGTTCTCGCGCACGCTCAGTTGCGGCACCAGGCTGAGTTCCTGGTGGATCACCGCGATTCCTCGTTCGCGCGCTTCCGCGGGCGATGCGAACGCGGCGGTTTCGCCCCCGAACTCGATCCGGCCGCCGTCGGGCCGCTCCGCGCCCGAGACGATCCGGATCAGGGTGCTCTTGCCGGCGCCGTTCTCGCCGACCAGGCCCAGCACCTCTCCGGCGCCCACCACCAGGCTGACGCCGCGAAGGGCGTCCACGCCCGGGTAGCTCTTGCTGATCCGATGGAGTTCGAGCAAGTGACCGCCGGCCGGCCGAGCCCTAGTCGAGTGTCGGATCCTGCTCGGCGTCGGCCTGCCGGTAGAGCTCCGTCGGGATCAGGTGGACGCGCTCGAAGTCCTCGCCGTCGAGGTAGCGCACGATGTTCTGCACCGTCATCACACCCATCCGGTCCGGGTACTGAATCGGATCGGCGTAGATCTTCCCGTCCCGGATCGCCTCCCGACCCGCGATCTCGCCGTCGAAGCCCACGATCCTGACCTGGTCCGCCCGTCCCGCCTGCTCGAGCGCGGTGCGCGCGCCCAGGGCCGAGGGATCGTTGATCGCGAACACGCCCGCAAGGTCCGGATACGCCTGGATGCCGTCCGCCATCGCCCGGTAACCCTCGTCGCGCAGGCCGCCGCCCTCGAGTTCGGCCACGATCTCGATCCGGCCCTCGGTCCGATCCCGGTTGTACTCCCCGATCGCGTGGCGGAAGCCGTCAACCCGCAGGACGCAGGAGTTGGCCTGCTTGAAGTGCAACACGAGCACCTCACCGCCCGCCTCGCCAAGCGCCTCGATCATCGCCTCGCCGGCCAGCAGCCCGCCCTGGTAGTTGTCGGTGCCGACATGACCGGCGATCTCGACACCGTCGGCGACGGCCTGGAGATCGGACGTGAACACCGGCACCCCGGCTTCGTTCGCCCGCCGCACCGCGGGACCGATGGCGATCCGGTCCACCGGGTTCAGCACGATCGCGACGACGCCGGAAGCCAGGAAGTTGTCGACCTGCTGCGACTGCCGGTTCACGTCGCGCTCGGCATCGGTGACCACGACGTCAAAGCCGTGGCGCTCCGCCTCCGCGGTCAGACTGTCGGCGATGATCTTGAAGAACGGGTTCTTGAGCGTCATCGCCGAGAAACCGATCGTTCCCCGCGCGACGCTCCCGCTTTCGCCCCCGTCCATGCCGCCGGCGCAGGCGCCGAGAGCGGCCAGGGCGATCGCCGCTGCGGTTCCCACGAGTAAACGCTTCACGATCCGCCGATTGTGACACGCAACCCGTAGGGGCCGGATAGAGTCGCGCCGATGACCGAAACCGGTGTGTCCTCGTCGGCCGCGGCTCAGCCGCTGCTTCGGATACGCGAACTCCGGACCTACTTCCACGGCAAGCGCGAGACGGTCCGGGCCGTCGACGACATCGATCTGACGATCCAGGAGGGCGAAACGCTCGGGCTGGTCGGCGAATCGGGTTCGGGCAAGTCGGTGACCTCGCTGTCTGTGATGCGTCTGCTCGAGAGCACCGCGAACATCGAGAGCGGGAAGATCGCCTACTTCGGCCGCGATCTGATTCATCTGCCGAACCGCGACATGCGGAACCTGCGCGGCAAGGACATCGGGATGATCTTCCAGGAGCCGGGCACCTCCCTGAACCCGGTGTTCAGGGTCGGCGACCAGGTCGGGGAGGCGCTCCGCGTCCATCTCGGGATGAACCGCCAGGAAGCGCGCCGGCGGACGATCGAGCTGTTCGAGGAAGTCGGCATCCCGGAACCGGAACGCCGCGTGGACAGCTATCCCCACGAGATGTCGGGCGGCCAGAAGCAACGGGTGATGATCGCCATGGCCCTGTCCTGCAATCCGAAGCTCCTGATCGCCGACGAGCCGACGACCGCACTCGACGTAACGATCCAGGCCCAGATCCTGGACCTGATCCGCCGCCTGCGCGACGAGCGCGGCATGTCCATCCTGTTCATCAGCCACGACCTGGGGGTGATCGCCGAGATCGCCGACCGGATCGCGGTCATGTTCCGCGGCCGGATCGTCGAGCGCGGCCGGGTCACCGAAGTGTTCAACGACCCGCGGCATCCCTACACCAAGGGACTGCTCGCCTGCCGTCCGCACCTCGACCGCGACTTCCGGCGCCTGCCCACCGTCGCGGACTTCATGGATGTGGAGGAGGATGGCGACGAGGGCGAGATCCGGATCACCGAACGCGAGATCACCGAGGACTCGCTGAACGAACTGGTCGGCCGCGGGCGCGGCCGCCTGCTCCATCCAGGCGCTGCGCTCGAGAACCTGGGCTACGCGGAGGATCCGGGACCCGGCGAACTCGTGCCGGACGACACGGAACCGCTGCTCGAGGTGCGCGACCTCAAGGTCTACTACCCGATCCGGAGCGGCTTCCTGCGCCGGCAGGTGGGGGACGTTCGCGCGGTCGACGGCATCTCCTTCGACGTCTATCCCGGCCAGACGCTCGGACTGGTCGGAGAGTCCGGTTGCGGCAAGACGACGACCGGGCTGGCCCTGCTGCGCCTGATCGACGTCACCGCCGGCACGGTCCGGTTCGAGGACCAGGACGTCACGGCGATCCCGTCGAGCCGTCTGCGGGCCCTGCGCGGCCAGATGCAGATCATCCTCCAGGATCCCTACTCGTCGCTCAACCCGCGGATGACGGTCGAGGCGATGCTCAGCGAGGCGATGGCGATCCACAAGATCGGCGACGGCCGTAGCGACCGTCGCGACCGCGCGGCCCGGCTACTCGAGGAGGTCGGCATGGAGACCGGCCACCTGCGGCGCTACCCTCACGAGTTCTCCGGCGGCCAGCGCCAGCGGATATCGGTCGCCCGCGCGCTGGCGGTTCAGCCCAGGCTGATCATCTGCGACGAGTCGGTTTCCGCCCTCGACGTCTCGGTGCAGGCGCAGGTCCTGAACCTGCTCAAGGACCTTCAGGAGGAGCGCGGCCTGACCTACATCTTCATCAGCCACGACCTGTCGGTGGTCAAGTTCATGTCCGACATGATGGCGGTCATGCTCGACGGCCGGATCGTCGAACAGGGACCGTCGGAGGCGATCTACGCGGCGCCCCGCGAGGACTACACCCGCCGCCTGATCGACGCCGTTCCCGACGACTCGATCGCCAACATCGAACGCCGGCAGCAGCAGCGGAGAGAAGCTCGGAGCATGCGCGGGGTCCATTGACCAGCAACGGCAGCCGGTTTCCTGAGGCCCTCGTCCTCATCTTCGCGATGATCGTGGCCGCGCAGGTGCTGACCTACCTGCTGCCGGCCGGCGAGTACGAACGCGACGGCCGCCAGGTCCTGGCCGGCACCTACCACGCGGTGGAAGCCGCGCCCCTGCCCTGGCACGCCGCCCTGACCAAGGTGCCGCGCGGGCTCGAAGCTGCCGCCGAGATCATTTTCTTCGTCTTCCTGGTCGGCGGCGCGATAGGGGTCATCCGCGCCACCGGCGCGATCGACGCCGCGATCGGGGCAGCGATCAGGGCCCTTGGAGGCCGGCCGATCCTGCTCGTCGGCGGCATGACGACCCTGTTCGCGGTCGGCTCGTCGACGATCGGCATGGCCGAGGAGTACATGCCTTTCGTGCCGATCCTGGTCGCCATGTGCATCGCGCTCGGGATGGACGCGGTCGTGGCTCTCGGCATGGTCTACCTCGGCGCCGGGATCGGCTACGGCACCGCGGCGATCAACCCCTTCACCGTGATGATCGCAAAGGACATCGCCGGCCAGGACCCCGGCACCGGCTTCGGGCTGCGCTGGGCCCTTCTGGCGGTCATGCTGGTGATCGGGATCCACCACATCCTGCGCTACGCGCGCCGCATCGAAAACGA
Source organism: Holophagales bacterium (assembly GCA_009843505.1). Classification (GTDB taxonomy): domain Bacteria; phylum Acidobacteriota; class Thermoanaerobaculia; order Multivoradales; family Multivoraceae; genus Multivorans; species Multivorans azotirespirans. Next base: position 547,827 of record VYDI01000034.1, read on the forward strand.
CCCGGAGCGGAGCCTGGTGCATGACGTCGACTACTCCGGCGGCGGACACGGGTTGAGCGCGGCCGATCTCACGCCGGCCCGGCTCGGCATCCTGGGCTCCTTCGCCGCGATGATCGGTGTCTTCATCTGGGGCGTCAACGTGCACGGCTGGTACCTGGTCGAACTCGCGGCGCTCTTCCTGGGCGTGACGATCATCTCGGCCGTCCTGGGCAAGGTGTCGGCGAACCGGACCGCCAGATCCTTCACCAGCGGCGCCGCCGAACTGACCGGTACGGCCCTGTTGATCGGCTTCGCGCGCACGATCGAGGTCGTGCTCTCGGACGCCCGGGTCATCGACACCGTGATCCACGGCATCGCCTCGCTGCTCGGGCGGGCGGAGGCCCTGGGTTCCGGCGCTGCCGTCGTCTCCGCCTGGGGCATGCTGGCCGTGCAGAGCGTCTGCAACTTCCTGATTCCCTCGGGCAGCGGCCAGGCCTACGTGACGATGCCGATCATGGCGCCGCTCGCCGACCTCACCGGCGTTGGCCGCGAGACGTCCGTGCTCGCCTACCAGCTCGGCGACGGGTTGATGAACCTGATCGTGCCCACGAACGCCCTGCTCATGGGCATGCTGCTCCTCGCGCGCATCCCCTACCAGCGCTGGCTGCGGTTCATCCTGCCCGCCATGATCAAGCTCTACGTCGTCGCGATGCTCATCCTCGCGGTGGCCGCGCTGATGCGGTTCGAGTAGCCGCCTGCATCACCGGGAGTCGCCGCGCAGAACGGAGCCGGCCTCACGGCCGGCGCGGCACTCTGGCCGCCTCCGGCGGCAGCCGGCGGGGACGCCGGCGCACCCAGTCCGCGGACGACTCCCCGCGATGCAGCTACAGGTTCAGCTTCGCCGGCAGGTAGCGGTCGATCAGACCCTGGTAACGCGGCCGCAGTGCGGCGGCATCCGGCGGATTGTCGCTCTTGGAATACAGGTCGTAGCCGTTGAAGAGCCGCACCCAGGCGAACATCTCCCGGTCACGGTCGTTCATCAGCTCCTGGTACGCGCCCTCGCGGTGACACGCATAGAAGGAGTGGTAGCGGATCATGTAGAGCGCCGGCTCCGGCAGATAGTCGCTGAGCACCTGGTAGAGGTACTCGTCATGGCCCCAGGACAGGTGAACCTGGTCCAGGCCGCAGCCAGCTTCGTACATACCGAGGGGTGTCGAGTAGGTCGGATCCGCCGCGTCCGGGTTGCCCTCGAACAGCTCCGGATAGACGATCCGGTCCGAAAACGCGCAGCCGACCGGAAAGGTGTCGCCGACCACCGCCCACTGCGGCTCGCCCCACAGGCAGAGCACCTTGCCCAGGTCGTGTACCAGTCCGACCAGCACGAACCAATCCGGGTGTCCGTCGGCCCGGATCGCCTCCGCCGTCTGCAACAGGTGGTCGAGCTGGGAGAGGTCCAGATCCGGGTCCGAGTCGTCCACCAGAGTGTTCAGAAACTCGAGCGCTTCCCACGTCGGGAGTTCGGCCCGGTCGAGGGTGAGGTACTCGGCCTTCTTGTCCTGAACGAAGTCCCAGGTCTGGTTCCGGTGGTTCATCCGGTAGAACTCGCGCACCGTGTCGCGGGGGGGCGCCTCGAAGTCCCGGTAGTCCTCCCGGCGCTTGCCGCCCGATTCCGCCGGTGTCGGATAGAGCTCGGCAACGAAGTCGTCCCAGTCGTCGAGTCGCTCAAGGGGCGCCATTGGCGATACGCTAACAGGCCGACGCCCCACCAACAGGGGGAGGACCCGACCCGAGAGTGCCCTACACGGTCTACAAGCTCCTGCACGTGCTGGGAGCGGTCATGGTGCTTGCCGCCGCGGGCGGCGTAGCGGTTCACGCCGCGAACGGCGGTCGCAAGGAGGACAACCAGCTGCGCGGCCTGCTCGCCGCCATGCACGGAGTCGGCCTGGTCCTGAGCGTCGTCGCCGGTTTCGGCATGCTCGGCGCCAGCCTGCCCGGCTGGGCCTGGGTGAAGCTGGTCATCTGGTTGTGCTTCGGAGCCGCGCTCGCGCTGCCCTATCGCAACCAGGCGCTGGCCAAGCCGCTGGTCGTCATCCTGCCGCTGCTGGCGGCGGTCGCTGCGTACCTGTCGCTGTACAAGCCGTTCTGAGGAGCTGGCAGGGCGCGCCGGTCAGACTTCCGTCAGACAGAGGTCAGGCCCGTGGACTCGCTCCGCGGCGAGAATCTGGAATCCGGATCGAACTCCGGCTGTTTCCGTTCGTACATATGAACGGGTCTGTGCCACAAAGGGGCAAGGCACGGACCCGTTCGGCGCCGGGTGGTGCGAGCGTGTCGCACCGCCCGGCGCCACCTTCGCTCGGACGACGCTCCGCACCCGGCCTCACAGAAAGACGCAGGTCGGACAGTCCCCCGCGGCCGCCGCAAGCATCCGGTCGGCCTCGCACTGGTACTCCGGACTGCTCGACCGATGGCTCCGGGTGTCGCCGTTCAGCATCGTCTGGCGTTTCCAGTCGTCGTCGCCCGACCAGCGGTACGGCAGCATCTTCACGGCGCCCGGCTGTTCCAGTTCGTCCACGGCCGCGAGCGCGGCGGCGACGATCTCCCGCTGCAGCGCCGGGTCCTTCGCCTTCCCCGCCGTGTGGCCAAGGGGGTAGTCGAGGAAGACAGCGCGGGGAGGATTGACCGAGCGCGTGATCGAGAGAGCGGAGGTCAGCGACGTGGTCGGAATCCCGTCCGCCTCGACCCGACGCGCTATCAGTCCCACGGACTGATGACAGACCGGTCACACGGGGACCAGCAACGCCAGATCGACCTGGTCCTCCGCGAGCCGGCGGCTGATCTCCGGTGCCAGTGCATCCCGAACACGGCGGGCCGAGTAGATCCCTCCCATGAAGGCGTAGGCGCGCGGCGACAGGTCGCCGATCACGCCCTCGGCCACGAGGGTGCGCAGCGTGTCGAGCGGAAAGACGACGTTCGGGTCCGTACGCGCGTCGGTCTGGTCGTAGGCGAAGTGGCTCGTCCGCAACTCCGAGACGGAAACCGACGCATCGATCACCCGCAGCGAGATGTCGTCCCGATGGTGGAAGGCGACCTGGCCCGCCCGATACACACCACCGGAGCCCACCAGCCCCACTCGACACTCCCGCAGAGGCTTCGCAAGCTCGGTCCACGGAGGCGGATCATCGCTGCGAACCCATCGATAGGGATCATGACCCAGGCTCGAGTAGAGGTCGCGCGTACGCACGATGTGGTCCACCGGCGGTCGTCGTGTCGTCATGGTGCCCATTCTGACGCAAGATAGGATGCCCGCTGCATGACGACCGAGAACCGCCAGGCGAGCGGCCGGCTCGACCTCCCTGAAACCGAATGGCGGGAGAGACTTGGCGACGAGGAGTTCCGGGTTCTGCGGCGAGAGGCAACCGAACGCCCCTTCACTTCGGTGCTCAACCATGAGCATCGAAGTGGCGTCTTCCTCTGCGCGGGCTGTGGGGCCGAGTTGTTCCGGTCGGATGCGAAGTTCGACAGCGGCACCGGCTGGCCCAGCTTCTTCGAGCCGATTGCCGGCGCCGTCGACACGAAGAGGGACTTCAAGCTGATCGTCCCCCGAACCGAGTACCACTGCTCCCGCTGCGGCGGACACCAGGGCCACGTCTTCGGCGATGGACCGGCACCAACCGGTCTGCGCTACTGCAACAACGGCGTCGCCCTGCGTTTCCGAGCGGCGCCGGCAAGCGACCCGGAAACTCGACACAACGCCCCAGACAGAGAGGACTGAAACGATGTCGACCAAAGCGACAACCCGCCGCGCCGGCGGAGCGATCCTGGGGGCCAGCCTTGCGCTGACGCTGGCGTGCGGCGGCGAGCAGGTCGTGCCCCTGACGCCGACCGTGAACACGGCACTCGGCGCGGTCGAGGGCCAGGCACTCGAGTCCGGAGTCCTCAAGTTCGCCGGCATCCCGTTCGCGGCTCCGCCGGTCGGCGACCTCCGCTGGCGGCCGCCCCAGCCGGCCGTCCCCTGGGAAGGCGGCCGCGCGGCCACGGAGTTCTCCGCCTCCTGCTGGCAACCGCTGTCCCCACCCGGTTCCTTCTACGAGACCGGCGAGATCGAGCGCAGCGAGGACTGCCTCTACCTGAACGTCTGGACCGGCGCCGAACACGCCGAAGCAGCTCTTCCGGTCATGGTGTGGATCCACGGAGGCGGCCTCCAGACCGGCTCCGGCGGCACTCTGCTCTACGACGGAGAGAGCCTGGCCGAGCGCGGGGTCGTGCTGGTGACGATCAACTACCGGCTGGGGCCGATGGGCTTCCTGGCCCACGCGGAACTCTCGGCCGAGAACGAGTCGGGAGCGTCGGGGAACTACGGCATCCTCGACCAGGTCGCCGCGCTCGAGTGGGTGCAGGCGAACATCGCCGCCTTCGGTGGAGATCCGGGCCGGGTCACGCTCTTCGGCGAGTCGGCAGGATCCTGGAGCGTGAACTACCTGACGGCGACGCCCCTGGCCGCAGGGCTGTTCCACCGCGCGATCGGGCACAGCGGCGGCATCTTCTGGCCCATGCCGCAGCTTGGAGACGCGGAGTCCGAAGGTGCTCGCATTGCTGAGCGCCTCGCCGCCGGCGACCTCACGGCCATGCGAGACGCCACCGCCGAGGAGATCTACGAAGCTGCCAGTGCGTCCGACGCGCTTCGCTTCGTCGGCGTGGGCGACGGCCACGTGTTCCCCCGGGACGTCTACGATCTGTTCGCCGCCGGCGACCAGAACGATGTCGACACGATCGTGGGCTTCAACAGCGATGAAGGGACCGCCCTGTTCGCCGGCGCCGCCGGAACGACGGTCGCCGACTACCGCCAGCTACTGGCGGACACCTATGGCGAGCACGCCGACGCGATGCTCGCGGTCTACCCGGCCGAGAACGACGAGCAGGCGCGTGTCGCCGCCTACGAGAACACGGCCGACCAGTTCTTCGCCTGGCAGATGCGGACGTGGGCCAGATTGCAGAACCGCACCGGACAACGACCGGTGCGAATGTACTTCTTCTCCCGGGTGCCGCCATGGGACGAGGCGGAAACCTACGGTTCCTACCACGCAGCGGAGATCGCCTACGCCTTCGACAACCTCCACCTCAGCGGCGAGTTGAGAGACGACATCGGCCCCTTCAACCACGCCTGGGACGAAACCGACAGGGCGCTCGCCGACACGATGGCGAGCTACTGGGTGAACTTCGCGGCCACCGGCGATCCCAACGGGGACGGTCTGCCCGACTGGCCCGTCTACGACCCGGACGCTGATGGCGTCCTTGAACTCGGCGACAAGATCGGCGTCATCCAGGGCCTGCTCAAGGATCGGCTGGACGCCTTCGACGCCTACTACGAGGACCTGCGCGGAGGCGGCTAGGGCGGGCGGCAAGAAGGGCGCAGAACTTTATCATCCCGACGCCCTCGTTGGCCGCCTTTGTGCTAGCGTCCCGGCATTAGGCAGTGGGTGCAGAGCTCACGCGGCGAACCAGGATGTGCCTGTCGTTCTCGTGCGTGGATCCACAGTGGAACCCCAAGGCCGAGAACAGGAGCAGCAGATGGCAACGAGAATCTATGTGGGGAACCTCCCCTTCGACACCACGGAAGAGGCGGTTCGCGCGCTGTTCCAGGCTCATGGCGACGTGTCAGAGGTGTCGCTGATCAACGACCGTGAAACCGGCCGGCCGCGGGGCTTTGGCTTTGTCGAGATGGCGTCCGGAGGCCAGGAGGCCATTTCCGCTCTGGACCGGCAGCAGTTCGGAGGTCGCACCCTCCGCGTCAACGAGGCCCGCCCGCGCGAGGAACGCCGGCCTCGCTGGTAGCTCGACCTGGAAAGCTCGCGCCGCCGAACGACGCGAAGCGAGTTCCGCGGGCGCGTAGTTCCAGGCAGGTGGGGCTACATCTGCGGGTAGAAGAACTGGGCGACGACAACGTCGGCCTGCGGCGAGGGCTTCAATTCGATGATGTCGTCGCGGGAGCCGCCCTTCGTCATCCTGAAGGACGCGTTCACACGCTCCGGAGCGTCCCAGAGCACGATCGCGAACTCGCCGTTCTTCTCAACCGGACCGCTCGCCTGGAAGGAGCCGTCACCTGAGGTGATCGTGACCTCGCCGCCGCCCTTGACCGGCTTGCCGCGGTTGTTCTGAACCCTTCCGGCAAGCACCGTGCGGATGCCCTCCGGCTCCATCGACTCGCCCTCGCGGAAGAGGATCGGATAGAGCTGCTGGGATCCGTCGCGCTGGACCGCGACGCGCGCTATGACCGAACGGAAGCCGCTGCGTTCGAAGGTGACCCGAACGGTGATCCCCTCGTAGTCGTCCCGGCTGAAGATCCGGCCCATGTTGCGCAGGAGATAGGTACCGGTCTTGCGGCCCTTGGCGCGCAGCCGCGGCGCGGGCATGTTGTCGTTCTGGAACCAGATGTCGACATCCGGCAGCGGGTTCCCGCCGGAGTCGAGGATCGTGCCGAACACGCGCGTGTTGTCCCGGCCACCGACCGCGCCGGTCACGTCGCCGCCGCGCAAGTCGGCGCCGACGTTGGCCGGGCCCGGATCCTGGGCCAGAGCGGGGACCGCCAGCACGAGCAGCGGGATGAACAGGAGCGGAAAAAGGAATCTCTTCGGCATGGTCGCGGGCCTCCAAACGGTCTTCGCGCGATGAATCCGTGGGCTCTGGCTACAAACACCACGAAAGCTATCAACAATAGGATCGCCGGGATGCCGTCACCCAAGACCGTTCCGGCAACATCGCCGCGGCCGACGCAGATCCTGGCGGCGGCAGCCATCGGTGTCGCGACGGCCCTGCTGGTCCTGCGGTGGACGGCACCGGACAGCGCGCCCGTCACCTCCGACGAGGCCTCCCGCGGCGTCCCGGCTCCCCTACCAGCCCGTCCCGAGCCCGAGCCGCCACCGCCCCTGCCGCGCGAACTCAGCGACGCGCTCGACCTGATGGCCCAGGGAAGACTCCGTGAGGCGCAACGCCTGATGCTCGGCTTCGACGCCAGTCCCGCCGCCGGGGAACTCCTGCCCGACCATCGCGAGACGATGAAGGCGGTGCTGGAGCGCCTCGGGACCGACCCGGTCCTGCTCGCCGCCCTGGAGTTCGAAGGCGGCTTCGAGGATGCCGACGTCGACCGTCTTCGCCGCGCCCTGGGCTCCTTGTCGCGCGAGCGGATGATCGCACTCCGGCGCGACCCGCAGGCATCGCGCCACGTCGACGACGCGCGGCGGCTGACCGCGGAGGTCGACGCGATCGAGGGGCTGCTGGGCAGCGACCGGGTGGCGGCGCTCCGGCTGGCCCAGGACTTCGCCCGGCGCCACCCGCGATTCGCGGCCGGCCTCGCCTTCGAGGATCGCGCCGCCCAGGCGATCGAGGACACGGCCGGGCGGCTGATGGCGGCCAACCGCCTGGAGGAGGCTCGAACACTGCTCCTCGAACTCAAGTCGCTTCGCGGCGACGCGGCGAGGGAGATCGCTTCCGTCGACGCCAGACTCGCTTCCATCGAAGCGGTGTTCCAGCAACGGAGCGATCTGGACGCCGCGATCCGCGAGATCGAGGTGCTGGGCTGGGAACGACCGCACGAGGCTCTGGAGCTGCTCGCCGCCATGGAGCGGACACCCGGGAACCGTCGTCGTCTGGCCCAGGTCGAGTCCACCCTCAAGTTGACGCTGGACGACCTCGACCAGGGAAGCCCCACCGTCGAGATACTGGCCGCGGACGGTTCGAGCCTGGACCAGGTCGACTACGACCGCCGCGAGGATCTGGTGTTGCTGGTTCGTGCCCGGGACGACTACGAGGTGGTTTCGGTGCGTTTCTTCTGGCGCTGGTTCGACCGCGACGGGGAAGGCGCCGTCGTCGAAGCGGTACTTGGATCGGTCGAGCCTGAGACGGCGCCCGCCACGGATGGCGCGGCCGGCGCAAGAACCGCAGAGATCGTCTTCGAGGCGACGGTGACGCAAGCCGAGCATGGGGGCCGGAGCCTTCAGTTCTGGGCCGAAGCGACCGACCGTGGCGGCCGCGTCGCGAGGAGCGCCGACCCGCCGAAACAGCTCACACCTGCGCGGCGCGGCTTTCTGCAACGACTCGGCCTACGCCGCCGCCAGTGACCCTTCGTGGCCGTGAAACCATTGACCAACAATCACTTACAGGCGCCAGGCGCACTGGTATGATGGCCGCCGTGGCGAACGGTACATGCGCCCCCAACAACGCCGGTGAAACACCTGCAGAGCAGGCGATACCGCAGCACCACGTCGAGACGACCGACAGGGACTTCGGCAGTCTCGGGCTGAATCCGGAGATCCTGGAGGTGCTCGCCGAGATCGGCTTCGAGCACCCGACGCCGATCCAGGCCGACGTGATCCCCGACGCGATCGCGGGCAAGGACCTTATTGGTCTGGCCGAAACCGGCTCAGGCAAGACGGCCGCCTTCGTCCTGCCCATCATCCAGCGGCTCGGCCGGGGCAAGGGCGTACGCGCGCTCGTCGTTTGCCCCACACGCGAGATCGCCCTGCAGACCAAGGCCTTCCTCGACGTCTTCCGCAAGAGCCGCCTGCGAGTCACCTCGGCCTGCCTGATCGGAGGCGTGAAGATCGGACCCCAGTTCGACCAGCTGCGCCGGGACCCCGACGTCCTGGTCGTAACGCCCGGGCGGCTCCTGGACCACACCGAACGCGGCACCGTGAGCCTCCGCAACGTCGAGGAGCTCGTGCTGGACGAGGCCGACCACATGCTCGACCTCGGCTTCATGCCCCAGGTGCAACGGATCGTGACCCAGGTGCCCAGCCGGCGGCACACGATGCTGTTCTCGGCCACCATGCCGCCCCCGATCGAACGCCTGGCCCAGCGCTACATGGACGATCCCCTCCGGATCGACCTGGCGCCCCGCGGCGCCGCTTCCGGAATCGAACACCGCCTCTACCTGGTCGACGAGAAGGACAAGAAGAGCTGCGCCCTGGCGCTGCTCGACTCGGTCCCCGGCTCGACCCTCGTCTTCACCAAGCGCCGGTCCGACGCCGAGTGGCTGTGCCGGGTGCTGGAGCGGGGACGGCACAGCGTCGCGCGCATCCACTCGGACCGCTCGCAGAAGCACCGGGTCGACGCCCTCGAGAGTTTCCGCGCTGGTCATCATCGCATCCTGGTGGCAACGAACATCGCGGCCCGCGGCATCGACGTCCAGGGCATCGAGCACATCCTGAACTACGACCTTCCCGATACCGCCGAGGACTACATCCACCGCGCCGGCCGCACCGCACGCGGCGCCGCCGAAGGGGTCGTGTCGTCGATCGGTACCTGGCTCGACAAGCCGATCGTCCGCCAGATAGAACTGGCGCTCGGTCACCCGCTGCCTCGCCGGGAAGTCGAGGGAGTGTCCCCTTACCGTGAAATGCGGTCGCTCAACGAGCGCCGCCGGCGCTCTCCGCTGCGCCGCTGAACGCCGCCGTGATCCCCATCCCGGATCTCCTGAACCGGGAGCCCTTTCTCGGCATCGACCGGAAGGCTCTGTCGGACCTGCTTGGCCTCGCCATTCTCGGCCGGGAGATCGGCACCGAGTTCCATGACCTGATGGCGGAGGCGGAGACGCCGCCCACGACGTGGCGGCCGGAGTTCTTCGAGCAGGACCTGTTCATCGACCGCCTGATCGCGGAGAGCTTCGAGGTCGCGATGGACGGCGTCCAGTACCCGATCAACCAGCGCTTTCTCCGACGCGCCCTCTCCGCTACCCCGACCGATCTGCAGACGATCGAGTTCCGGCAGTCGATCCTGCGCGAGATGGACGAGAACGACGAAATCCTGGCGTCAGCCAAACAGCTCTACCGCGAGTTGTTTGCCCTGCTGTCGCTTCACCGCACGCCCCGCTATCACCGCATCGTCGACACGGCGGCGCACAACCTGGACATCCTGAAGCAGAGTCGCCTCGTCATCGACCTCATGCACGACGGCTTCGGAACCGCCCGTTCCGGTCTCAGGCGCCTCCACGAGGGAGCGGCCGCGATCCACGAGACGGAGGAGTACGAGACCCTCGCCGCCCTGCTGGACTATGAAGACCAGCTCGCCGAACTGAACCTCGACATCTCCCTGGGCGGCGACGGCCGGATCCGCCGGGTCGAGGTGCGTTCCCTCGAAGAGTGCAGCGACAACCGCTTCTGGACGCGGCCGATCAAGCGCTTCTGGGGCCGGCTGAGGTTGGGGATCGGCGGCTACTCGATGACGAACCGGGAACTCCTGAACCGGGTGATCGAGCGGGTCTACGTCTCCCTGTCCCCGGCCCTGATCCCGCTGATCCAACTGCTTGGCCAGATGGAGCTCTACCTGGCGGTGCGCGCGCTGAGAGACCGCGCCGCTGGGCGCGGCCTCGCGATGTGCATCCCCGAACTCCTTCCCGAGTACGACACCGGGCCGGCGTTCGTCTGCGAGGACCTGTGGAACCCCCTGCTGCTGCATCAGGAACAGGCGCCCGTCCCCTGCACGGTAAGTACCGCCGGCAGCGTGCCGATCACGGTCGTCACCGGGCCCAACTCGGGCGGCAAGACGCGACTGATCCAGGCGATCGCGCTCGCCCAGCTACTCGCCCAGTCGGGCCTCTACGCGCCTTGCGCCCGCGGCCGCCTGCGGGTGCAGAACGGGCTCTTCGTCTCCCTGATCGAACGCGAGAGCGCGGATCAGGTAGAGGGCCGCCTTGGCCGGGAACTCGTACGCATCCGCACCCTGTTCGAGGAGATGGAGCACGGCTCGATGGTCATCCTGGACGAACTCTGCTCGGGCACCAACCCGTCGGAGGGCATCGAGGTCTTCACCCTGGTCCTGCAGTTGCTCCGCCGCGTCGATCCGGTGGCCTACGTCACGACCCACTTCCTCGACCACGCCCGTTCCCTCGAGGAGAACCACCACGAACTGGGTCTGGAGTTTCTCCAGGTGGAACTCGACGACGCCCGCCGGAGCACCTACCAGTTCAACGGCGGCGTCGCCCGGACGTCCCTCGCGGCGCTCACCGCCGAACGCCTCGGGGTTACGTTCGAGAACCTCTCGACAGCCGTCGACAGCCGCCGCACCAAGGCGAGCTAGCGCGGCAGAAGGTCCAGAGCCGGCGCTCCGCGCCGGATGCCGGCGAGAACCCGTGTGGCGCGTTCCGCGCCACACGCGTCACAGTCCGTGCGCTCGTCATCGGGCGCACGGATGACACGCCGGCGCACCCAGTCTTCTGCCGAGAGGGCGCCTGGCCTTCAGTACGGGACGCCGGTCGCCCGGCAGACGAAGCGCATCAGGGGCGAGGCGGCGACGCAGAGTCCCGTGAACTCGTCCAGAAAGCCGGCGCCGAGCAGGCGGGTCTGGTTCAACCGCGCGACGGCCATGAAGGACTTGCGCTTGATGTCGTCGATTCGGGGATGATCCGCGTCAAACCCTCGCGGCGCCCGCTTCAGACTCTCACCGCCCAGTTCGAGCTCGCCGCCGAGCCCGGGATCCCCGGTGACCTCGGCCCAGCCGTCCGCGTCTCCCACGATCTGCTGCCGGATCGCCCGCAGCGCCTCCGGGTGGGGCCGCCACATCCCGCCGCCCATGAACACGCTTCCCGGTTCGATGTGCAGGTAGAAGCCGGGCGCGTGGGCGTCGCGATGCTGCTCGTGACGGAAGTGGATGCCGATGTGGGTCTTGTAGGGCCGCTTGTCGCGAGAGAACCGCACGTCCCGGTGGATGCGGAACAGGGAACCGCCTACCTTCTTCGGCACCGCCAGAAAGTGGCGCGAGACCTCATCGATCCGGGTCCCGAAGTCGCTGATGAACTGCAGCGCCGGCTCGCGCACGACGTCTTCGTAACGCTCGCCGTTGGTCTTGAACCAGTCGCGCTCGTTGTTCTCCGCGAGTTCGCGCAGAAAGGCGAAGGTCTGTCTCGAAAACGGGTTCTTCCATCGGTCCATGGCGATTCTCTCCTCAGGATTTCGGCGCGAAGTGTATTCTCCGAGTTCGCGCCGGGGGAACGACACGAAGTGACTTCATGCGGCGCGGACTCGGAGGGCGGTGGGGGCTGGGGCCAAACATGGAGCCCGCGACAGGTTTGGCGGCGCTCGGATGCTTCAACAAGGAGACCCGAATGGACATCTTCGTCGCCGAGCTCGTCGGCACCGCGCTCCTCATCATCCTGGGTGACGGCGTCGTGGCGAACGTGGTCCTCACCCGGACCAAGGGAAACGACGGCGGCTGGATCGTGATCACGACCGGCTGGGGCCTCGCTGTCGCGCTCGCCGTCTACTCCGTCGGCCGGATCAGCGGCGCCCACATCAACCCGGCCGTCAGCGTCGGCCTGTGGTCGATCGGCGAACTCGAAACGGCCCTGCTGCCGACCTACGTGGGCGCGCAGTTGCTCGGCGCCTTTGCCGGCGCGGTCGTCGTCTACTTCACCTACCGCCCCCATTGGGCGGTCACCACCGATCAGGCGGCGAAGCTCGGAGTCTTCTGCACCGCTCCGGAGATTCCGCGGCGCCGGAGCGCCAACCTCGTGACCGAGGTGGTCGGCACCGCCGTCCTGGTCTTCGGCGTGCTGGCCATCGCGGCCAACGCCTCCGAACTCACCGGCGAGATCGACCTGTCGGCGGTCTTCGCCACGGGCATCAACCCCCTCCTCGTCGGCTTCCTGGTCTGGGGAATCGGACTCTCGCTGGGCGGCCCCACCGGCTATGCGATCAATCCGGCGCGCGATCTGGGACCCCGCATCGCCCACGCGGTCCTGCCGATCCCGGGCAAGGGCGGCTCCGACTGGGGCTACGCCTGGGTGCCGGTGGCCGGGCCGCTCGCCGGCGGAGTGCTCGGCGCCCTGGCTTTTCGCGGTCTCGGCTGGTAGGCCGCGGCAACCATGAGCTACGTTCTCGCCCTCGACCAGGGCACGACTTCCAGCCGCTCCATCCTCTTCGAGCACGAGGGTACCTCCGCAGCTTCCGCTCAGCGGGAGTTCCCCCAACTTTACCCGTCGCCCGGACACGTCGAGCACGATCCCGAAGCGATCTGGAAGACCCAGCTCGCCACCGCCCGCGCCGCCATCCGGGGAGCTTCCGCCTCCGCCGCCGACATCGCCGCAATCGGCATCGCGAATCAGCGGGAGACGGTCGTGCTGTGGGAGCGCGACAGCGGCAAACCGATCGACAACGCGATCGTCTGGCAGAGCCGCATCACCGCACCGCTCTGTGAGCGACTGAAACAGCAGGGGCACGAGGATCTGTTTCGCGCCAGAACCGGGCTGGTGCTCGATCCGTACTTCTCGGGCACGAAGATCGCCTACCTGCTCGACAAGCACAAGCTCCGCGCCCCCGCCCGACGCGGCGAGATTCTCGCCGGAACGATCGACACGTTCCTGCTCTGGCGCCTCACCCGCGGCGAAGTCCACGCTACGGACGCGAGCAACGCCTCGCGCACCCTGCTGTTCGACATCCACAACCTGGACTGGGACGACGAGCTGCTCGGCATCCTGCGCGTGCCTCGCGCCATGCTGCCCGAGGTACGGAACTCGAGCGGCGACTTCGGGCGAACCGATCGGCGCCTGTTCGGGCGGCGGATACCGATCGCCGGAATCGCCGGCGACCAGCAGGCCGCCACCTTCGGCCAGGGCTGCTTCCGGCGCGGCATGGTGAAGAACACCTACGGCACCGGCTGCTTCATCCTGATGAACACCGGGAGTCGCGCGGTTTCGTCGAAGAACGGCCTCCTCACCACCGTCGGCTGGGTGCTCCAGGGCAAGCCCACCTATTGCCTCGAGGGTTCCGTCTTCGTGGGCGGCGCCGCCGTCCAGTGGCTGCGCGACGGTCTCGGACTCATCGAACGTTCGGACCAGATCGAGGCGCTGGCCGCAAGCGAGCCGGACAGCGGAGGCGTCTACCTGGTCCCGGCTTTCGTCGGCCTCGGCGCGCCGCACTGGGATCCCTATGCCAGGGGCCTGCTCATCGGCCTCGAGCGTTCGACCACCGCCGGCCACGTGGCCAGAGCCACGGTCGAGTCGATGGCTTACCAGAGCCTCGATGTCGTCCGCGCCATGGAGGCCGACGCCGGTTCGCGGATGCGTGAACTCCGCGTCGACGGCGGCGCCTCGGTCAACGACACCCTGATGCAGTTCCAGGCGGACCTGCTCGGCAAGCGCGTGCAGCGGCCGGTCGTCGCGGAAACCACGGCCCTCGGCGCGGCCTACCTCGCCGGGCTCGCCGTCGGTTTCTGGAGCGACCAGGCCGACGTGACGAGCAACTGGGCGCTCGATCGCGAGTTCGAGCCACAATCGACCCCGGCAGGGCGACGACGCCTCGCCGCCGGCTGGCAGCGGGCGGTCGAGCGATCCCGAGCCTGGGCCGAGGCGTAGCTGCGGTACGCTCTCGCCCCTCGAACCCACCACGTCCGGAGATCGCAATGACCGATGTAGCCGCCCGCCCCCGCCTCACCGTTGACATCGAAGCCGGCGTCGCCGATGTACGTCTCGACCGCGCGGACAAGTTGAACGCGCTGGACGGCGCGATGTTCGACGCCCTGGGCAGCACCGCCCGCGAGCTGGCCGAGGACTCGTCGGTGCGCGCAGTCGTGCTCTCCGGCAACGGCCGCGCCTTCTGTGCCGGCCTCGACTTCGGCAGTTTCCGCGCCATGCAGCAGGGCGGCGACAGGCAATCCTCGACACGCGAGTTGGTCCAGCGGACCGACGAAAACCCCGCCAACCGCGCCCAGTTCGCGGCCTGGGGCTGGCACTCGATGCCCGTTCCGGTGATTGCCGCGGTCCACGGCGTGGCCTACGGAGGCGGCTTCCAGATCGCGCTAGGCGCCGATCTTCGTGTCGTCCATCCTGAAGCCAGACTCTCGGTGCGCGAGATCGTCTGGGGCCTGATCCCCGACATGGCAGGACCCCAGTTGCTGCGGCACCTGGTGCGCTCCGACATCGCCAAGGAGCTGACCTTCACCGGCCGCGTGATCAGCGGCGTCGAGGCCGCTGAGCTCGGCCTCGCCACCCGGCTGTCCGAACAGCCGCTCGACGACGCCCTCGCGATCGCGCGCGAGATCGCCGGCAACTCGCCGCACGCGATCCGCGCCGCCAAGCAGGTGCTCGACACCGCCCCGAGGGTCGGCGTCCGCGAAGGTCTCGAAACCGAGGAGCGGCTGCAGGTCGGCCTGATCGGTTCCCCGAATCAGGTCGAAGCCGTGATGGCGAACATGGAGAAGCGGGCGCCCGACTTCGCCGACGTCGACTGAAGCGGAGACGGCCGACGCCGGCCGCTACTCCAGGTGCCAGCCGTGGCTGCCCTGGAGCAGCGCGCGCTGGGAATCGAAAGGCTCGCTGCCGGCCCCCGACTCGACCCGCGCGTAGCTGCCGTCCGACTCCAGACGCCGGCAGTTCGCCGTGTCGACCAGGTGCGGTGCCAGAATGTCCCGGAGCGCCGCCAGCCGCAGGTCCGGATCCAGGATCGGACAGAGCAGTTCGACGCGGCCGTTCAGGTTGCGGGGCATCAGGTCGGCGCTACCGGTGAACAGCTCCTCGTCGCCGCCGTTTCGGAAGTAGTACAACCGCGAGTGCTCGAGGAACCGGCCCACGATCGAGGTCACCGAGATGTTCTCGGACAGGCCCGGTACGCCCGGACGCAGACAGCAGATCCCACGAACCTGCAGCAGCACCTCGACGCCGGCCTGGGAGGCGCGGTACAGCGCGTCGATGCACTCGCGGTCGACCAGCGAGTTCATCTTGAAGATCAGACGGCCGTCACCACGCAGCCGGTGGCCCTCGATCTCCCGGTCGATTCGCCGGACGAGTTCACGGCGCATCTGGTGCGGCGCGACCAGGAGGCGGCTGTAGCGCTCCTCACGGGCGTATCCGGTGATCGCATTGAACAGTTTGGCCACGTCCGAGGTGATCTCGGAGTCGTCCGTCAGCAGCCCGATGTCTGTATAGATGCGGGCGGTCACCGGGTTGTAGTTGCCGGTCGCGAGGTGCGCATAGGAGTGCAGCTTGCCCGCCTCCCGACGCACCACGAGGCACATCTTGGCGTGGGTCTTGAGCCCCATCACGCCGTACACGACATGAACGCCGGCGGCTTCCAGCGCCCGCGCCCAGCCGATGTTGTACTCCTCGTCGAAGCGCGCCTTCAACTCGACCAGGACCGAGACCTGTTTGCCCTTCTCCCGCGCCTCCATCAGGGCCTCGACGACGGGTGAGTTCGCCCCAACACGGTAGAGGGTCTGCTTGATCGCAATCACGTCCGGGTCGGCCGCCGCCTCCCGCAGCAGCCGAACGACCGGGGAGAAGCTGTCGTACGGGTGATAGAGGAGATGATCGCGCCGGCGGATCGCCTCGAAGAGGGACTCGTCGCTCCTGAGCGCTGCATGGCGCACGGGGCGGATCGTGCTGTCACGAAGTTCGGGCAGGTCGAGGAACGCGATCTCGCTCAGGTCGGCTAGGCCGAGCGGCGAGGGCAACGTGTCGACCTGGAATCGCGCCAACCCCATGTTCCGCTCCAGGATCGCCCGGATGCGCTTCGGCATGTCCTCGCGCACCTCAAGGCGCACGACGGAGCCGAAGTGCCTCTGCCCGACGACCTCGACGATCGCCGTCAGCAGATCGCCCGCCTCGTCCTCCTCCACCTCCAGGTCGGCGTCTCGCGTGACCCGGAAAGGGTAGGCGGCCGCAATCTTGAAGCCGGGGAACAGCAGGTCGAGATTGGCCGCGATCAGCTCCTCGATCCACACGAACCTGCCCCGCCCCGACTCCAGACCGAGTTCGTCGCGGCTGCTGCCCGGCGCCCGCACCAGCCGCGGCAGTACCTGCGGCACCTTGACGCGCGCGAAGCGCTCACCGTGACTGCCGTCGTCGATGACCACCGCCAGATTCAGGCTCAGGTTGGAGACGTGAGGAAACGGATGGCTCGGGTCGAATGCCAGCGGCGTCAGGACGGGGAAGATGTCGCGCTTGAAGTACGCCCCCAGTTTGCGCTTCTTCTTGGCCGAAAGGGAGTCGTAGGAAACGATCTGGATCCCCGCTTCCTTCAGCTTGGGCAGCAGGTCGTCGTGCCAGCAGGCATAGGCGAGCCGGCGTTCGCGCTCGAGGTGAGATCGGATGCCAGCCAACTGCTCCGACGGCGTCATTCCGTCCGGCGGCGCTTCCAGCGCGCCGCGTTCGAGCTGCCGCACCAGGCCCGCGACGCGGACCATGAAGAACTCGTCCATGTTGCTGCCGTAGATCGACAGGAACTTGACCCGCTCCAGCAGCGGATGCCTGGAATCCTGCGCTTCCTCAAGGACCCGGCTGTTGAAGCGCAGCCAGCTCAACTCGCGGTTGATGTAGTGCTCGGGAAGACCGGGCTCAATGGCCTGAGGACCGGGGCGTGCGGGCGCCTCCGCCTCGACGGTCAACGGCTCCGTTTCGACACCCAACGGCTCGGCCGGAACCGTCGCGGCCGACGGCTCGATCAGATCCTCAGCGACTGCAGACTCCGGGTACGTCACGGTAACCGTTGATTCTACATCGGTTCCGCCTTGTCCCGGGTCACTCGACGGGCCGGCGCCTCACTACGACGAACGTCACGTCGTCGGCGGGAACTCCCTGCGGCGACAACTCCTCGACCCAACGCTCGAACTCGGCAACCGCCTCCCCTGCCGGACGTTGCCCAACCTCCCGCCAGCGCTCGGCGACCGCCGCGTAGCCAATCGGCTCGCCGTCCTCGCCGAGCATCTCCGGCAAACCGTCGCTCATCAGCAGGGCCGCGTCGCCGGGTTCAAGCCGCACCCGGCGATTCTCGTAGGACGCGTTCGCCAGAGTGCCGAGCGGCACGCCGGACGTCATGATCTCCTCGACCTCACCCGCCGGGGAGCGGCTTACCAGCACCGGCGGCATGCCGGCCGACGCCAGGTCGAGCGCCCCGTCCCGGTAGCGCGCCAGTACCAGGGCCATCGCCCGCCGCCCCAGGTTCATCGAGCGGATCGTCGCTGTCGCGTGGGACAGGAAGTCGGCCAGGTCAAGCAGTGCGGAAGCACCGGGCGCCGCGGGCGTCGGCGAGGCCGTGCCGCTGACCGAGCGGAAGTGGCCCATGTCCGCCGACGACAGCAGCGACTTCACCACCGTCACCATCGTCCCCGCGCGGGCGCCGTGGCCGGTTGCGTCGCCAACCGCGATGGTCAGTAAACCGTCCGGCCGGAGCCGGCTGAAGTCGTAGTAATCGCCCCCGACCTCCGAGGCCGTGCGTAGGAACACGGCGATCTCCAGGTCCGGGTGCTCGGGGATGCCGGCGGGCAGCAGCGAGAGCTGGAACCTTCGCGCCTCCTCGAGTTCGCTGGTCTGCCGCTCGTTCTCCGCCTCCAGCAGGCGCCGGTCGACCTCCTGCTGGCGCCGGTATCTTTCCTGTTCGAGCAACTGCTGCCGGCTCTTCTCCTGGTCGCGGGCCATGCGGTTGAACGCTTCGCCCAGTTTGCCCACCTCGTCACGGCCGCCCAGTCGCGCCCGGGCCGCGGCGTCGCCGCGGGCCAGCCGATCGACTTGCCTGGTCAGGTGGCTGAGCCTTCGCGTCAAGCGGTTCGAGAGCGGCGCCACCGCCAGAAGGGACAGGCTGAGGATCCCCACGCCAACGCCCAGGTTGCGGAGCGATGCGTTCCTCATCTCGGCCAGGGAGGGGCCGATCGGACGCACGATGCCGTAGATCAACTGGCCTCCGGCAGCAGCCTGCGTTGCGACCACCCACTCGCTCATGCCCTGACAAAGGTCCTCGTGCCCCGCGGCGAGCGCCTCGAGGAGGGGTTCGTCGCCGGCGCAGTGCACTTCCTCGAGGAGTTCCAGTTCCTCCGGCTCGGAGGTGTAGATCTCGCCCTCCGCGTCCAATGCGAACGGCACCGCGCCGCCACCGCGTGGAATGCGCCGCAGGACGTTCCGCATCAGGTTCTCGGGCCGGATCGCGGCTTCCAGGTGCGCCACGACGTCACCGTCCCGGTGGACGGGAGTAGAGACGGGGCCACCGAAGACCCGCGCGGCCCAGTCCCGGGCCCTGCGCGCCCACTCGAGGTCGGTCTCGTCGTCCTCCGCTTCACCCTGTTCAGTCATGGGGCGTTCACCCGAGCGGCCACCAGTCGGAAGACGTTCCGGATCTCCTCTCCGCGACCAGAAGACGCGCCGGCCCTCAATGCCCCGGAGCCCCTGTGGACCGGAACCTCCGCTACCGCCAGTCCGGCCCCCCGGCCCAGCACCCGACTCCCGCTCCGGCGTGACCGCGGGAACGAGTTCGAGCCCGTCGACGAAGTCCGCGCCATCGCCCATGGTGCTCCAGAGAAACCCCACGAGGGCCTCCGGGTCGGCGTACTGGGGGTCGTCGAAGGGCAGCATCGTGCCAAGCCTCCGCATGTACCCCTGCACATCGTCCCTGGTCCGGAGAAGACCGACCGATATCTGCCTCGTGACCTCAAGAGACTCCGCTTCGACCGCGGCCCGGAACGCCCTGGCCGAGGAGACGTACGTGTAGCCGACGATGCCGGCCAGTGGCAGCACCGCCAGCACCAGAAAGGCGAGGATGAGTTGACTACGCAGCTTCATCGTCCGGTTCAACCAGGCTCTTCAGGTTTCGTCAGGTTCGCCATCTTCCCCAACCGCGCCGGCCGTGTAGGCCGGCTGCCGCACCAACCTTCCGTCCTTGCGGCGACCTGACAGCGAACTGACCACGCCGTGCAGAGCCCGCACCTCGTGCTCCCTGAGTTCGGCGCGGTGGAGGATGCTCCTCAGGTTGCGAACCATGATGCCACGCTTCTCCGCCACCCGCAGGAAGCCGGAGGCATCGAGCTCCTGCTCCAGGTGCTCGAACAGGTTCACGAGCTGCGCCAACGTCGCCGGAGGCGTCACCGAAGCCTGCTCGCGCGGCGCCGAGGCGCCGCACTCTGCCTCGAACCAGGCATAGGCGACCAGCAGTACGGCCTGGGCCAGATTGAGGGACGAGTATCCGGCGTTCAGCGGTATGTGGACGATCTGCGAGGCCAGAGCGACGTCGTCGTTGTCGAGACCTGCCCGCTCCGGACCGAACAGCACCCCGGATCGCAGTCCCTCGGCGGCGCCGTCCTTGATTTCCGAGGCCAGATCCC
This sequence comes from Holophagales bacterium, assembly GCA_009843505.1. GTDB lineage: Bacteria > Acidobacteriota > Thermoanaerobaculia > Multivoradales > Multivoraceae > Multivorans > Multivorans azotirespirans. The sequence goes on from VYDI01000034.1 coordinate 567,876, forward strand.
GCGGTCCAATTGCCGGCTTGAGCATGTCGCGGCGGCGGGCGGTCGTGGCGTACACCCGGTGCAGGTCGGCGACTGCCGCCGCGGTGCTCTCGAAGACCTGCGCCCGTTCGATGACGTCGCGCGAGGCGCCGGTTGCCATCGCCTGCGCCCGCTCGTTCGGCCAGCCGTCGCGAGGCGAAACCAGCCGCAGCTCGGTCAGCCCGCAGTTCAGCATCGCCCGCGCCGCGGCGCCGACGTTCTCGCCCATCTGCGGACCGACGAGGACGATCACGGGCGACTGCCAGGACGCCGCGGCGTTGCGTTCCCGAAGCACAGCCCCCTAGGCTACACAGGTGACTGGCGCGAGGCTGGCGGACCGGTTGCCCGAAACCCCGGGCGCGATCTCATCCGACCTCATCCTGGAACGCTTCCTCGACTGGGTCGCCGGGCTTGGCTTCGAGCTGTTCCCCGCCCAGGAGGAAGCGCTGATCGAAGTGATGGCCGGCCGGCACGTGGTCCTCGACACGCCGACCGGCTCAGGCAAGTCGCTGGTCGCGATGTCGATGCTGTGGAAGGGGCTGTGCGAGGGCGGGACCGGCTTCTACACGGCGCCGGTCAAGGCCCTGGCTTCCGAGCAGTTCTTCCGCATGTGCAGCGAGTTCGGCGCCGAACGGGTGGGCATGCTGACCGGCGACGCCAGCATCAACCCGAAGGCGCCGATCGTCTGCTGCACCGCCGAGGTGCTCGCGAACATGGCGTTGCGGCGGGGCACGGACCTGCCCGTCGACTACGTGGTGATGGACGAGTTCCACTTCTACGCGGACCCGGAGCGCGGCGTGTCGTGGCAGGTGCCCCTGATCACGCTTCCCGACACGACCTTCCTCCTGATGTCGGCGACGCTCGGCAACATGGCGCCGATCAGCGAGGCACTGGAACGTGCGACCGGCCGACCCGTGGCGCGCGTCAGCAGCAGGGATCGACCGGTGCCGCTCGAGTACGAGTACCGCGAGACGCCGCTGTACGTCACGATCGAGGAACTCGTGAGCGCCGGCCGGGCGCCGATCTACGTCGTCAACTTCACCCAGCAGGACTGTGCGCGCCTTGCCCAGAGCCTGACCAGCCTCAGACTCTGCTCGCGGGAGGAGAAGAAGGCGATCTTCAGGGAAATCGGTGACTTCCGTTTCGACACGGCCTACGGCAAGGAGATGCGGCGTTTCCTCGGCTTCGGCATCGGCATCCACCACGCGGGCCTGCTGCCGAAGTACCGGTTGCTCGTCGAGAAGCTCGCCCAGTCGGGCCTGCTCAAGGTCATCGCCGGTACGGACACGCTGGGCGTGGGCGTCAACGTGCCGATCCGCACCGTCCTCTTCAGCCAGCTCTGCAAGTTCGACGGCGAGAAGGACACGATCCTCAAGGTACGGGACTTCCAGCAGATCGCCGGTCGCGCCGGCCGCAAGGGGTTCGATGACCTGGGCTGGGTGATCTGCCAGGCGCCGGCGCACGAGATCGAGAACCGGCGCAGGAGCCTGAAGGCGAAGGCCTCGCCGCGCGGAAGGGGCCGCAGGCAGGTCCGTAGACGACCGCCGCGCGGTTTCGTGCCCTGGGACGAGCGCACCTTCGAGCGTCTCGTGACCAATCCCCCCGAGACGCTGGAATCCCGCTTCCGCCTCCGTCACGGCATGGTGTTCGACCTGATCCAGGCCGACGAGTCGTCCCGCGACGGTGGCCGCCGCACGAACTTCGCCTCGCTGCGACGGTTGATCGCCGCCTGCCACGAATCCGCCGCAACCAGGGACCGCTTGATCGGCCAGTCGGCCGAACTCGTGCGGGCTCTGCACCGCGGCGGCATCCTGCGGATGGCGGCGCGGGCCGGCGGCGGCTACGTCGTCGAGGCCGACCGGGACCTGCAGATCGAGTTCTCGATGCACCAAGACCTGTCGCTCTACCTCGTCTCGACCCTGGAACTGCTCGACCGCGAGGACCCGGACTACGCCCTGGACCTGCTCAGCCTGGTCGAGGCGATCCTGGAGGATCCCGGGATCGTGCTCCGGCGTCAGGCCGCCAGGCTACGTGACGAACTCGCGGCACGGCTCAAGGCGAAACGCGTGCCGTTCGAGGAACGGATGGAACGGCTGCGGGAGGTCACCCATCCACGACCCCTGGTCGACCTGATCGAACCGACCTTCGATGTGTTCCGGCGTTCCCATCCGTGGGTGCGCGGCGACTCGATCCGGCCGAAACGGGTCGGCCGCGAGGTCTACGAGGACTCCCTGAGCTTCGACGACTTCATCAGGCGCTACGACCTGCAGCGGTCCGAGGGAGTCGTTCTCCGCTACCTGAGTCGACTGTTCAAGGTCCTGAGTCGCGGCGTTCCGGACCGGTTCAAGACGGACGCGGTGTTCGACCAGATCGGCTACTTCCACGCGCTGCTGACACGCGTCGACAGCAGTCTGCTCAACGAGTGGGAACGGCTTTGGTCGCTCGAAGACCAGGCGGGCAGCTCGTAGGCGTCAGCGGCTCCGCCCGACCCCCAGCCTGGGGCACCACTCCTCGACCGGACAGCGGGAACACCAGGGGCTCACCGGCAGGCACAGCTTCTGGCCGAAGCTGACCAGAGTCTTGTTCAGACTGATCCACTGGCCGCGCGGCAGCTTCCGGCGCAGAGCCATCTCCGTCTCCAGAGGCGTCTTCGTGTCCACGTAGCCCCAGAGGTTCGTGATCCGGTGCACATGGGTGTCGACGCAGATACCGGGGCGGCGAAAGCCCTCGGTGACGACCAGGTTCGCGGTCTTGCGGCCGACGCCGGGGAGTTCGACGAGCTCCTCGACCGTCCTGGGCACCTCACCGCCGAACCGTTCGCGCAGCACCCTCATCGCCAGCCTGAGGTTCTTCGCTTTCGTGCGGTAGAAGCCGACCGGAAAGATGAGCCGCTCCAGTTCCTCGAGCGGCAGGTTGCCGATCGCTTCCGGCGTCGACGCCGCCTCGAACAACCGCCTCGTCGCCCCCGCCGTCGCCTCGTCCTTGGTCCGCGCGCTCAGGATTGTCGACACGAGTACCTTGAAGGGATCGCGCTCGGTCTCCGCGATCAGGGTCACGATCGGCAGCTCCGAGCCCTCCAGGTGGCGCCGGATGCGACGGAGCATCGCCGCCAGGCGGCGGTTCGTCGGCGGCGTCGGCGGCACGGGCACGGCGCTCGCGAGAATACCGTCGCCGGTTCCGACTGTTACCTTGATGTGATGAACGTGGCCTTGAGCGGCGCCTCGGGACTCATCGGCAGCGCGCTCACTCGCAGTCTGGAAGCCTCGGGCAGTCGTTGCCATCGGCTCGTGCGCCGCACGCCGTCCAAACCGGACGAACTCGAGTGGCGACCCGAACGCGGCCTGGCCGAATCACCGGCCGCCGAGGGCCTCGACGCGCTGATTCACCTCGCGGGGGAGAACGTCGCCGCCGGCCGATGGACCGCCGCGCGCCGAAGCAGGATCAGCGCCTCGCGCGGCCGCGCGACCCTGCGGCTCGTCGAGTCGCTGAGCCGCCTCGAGCAGCCCCCGCGGGTCTTCGTCTGCGCCTCCGCGGTCGGTTACTACGGCGACCGGGGCGACGAGCTGCTGGACGAGGACTCGACGTCCGGGGCCGGCTTCCTCGCCTCGGTGTGCCGCGAGTGGGAGGCCGCCGCCCAGACGGCGAGCACGGTCTGCGAGCGCGTCGTGATCCTCCGGTTCGGAGTCGTGCTCTCGGCCCGCGGCGGCGCCCTGGCCAGGATGCTGCCGCCTTTCCGGCTGGGCGTTGGCGGGCGGCTCGGGTCCGGGCGGCAGTACTTTCCCTGGATCCACATCGACGACGCCGTGGCCGCGATCCGGCACGTGATCGAGCGCGACATCCGGGGACCGGTCAACCTGGTCGCTCCGGAACAGCTCACGAATGCCGACCTGACCAGGGCCATCGCCGCCACACTGCGGCGTCCGGCTCTGCTCCCAGTGCCTTCGCCAGCCCTCCGTCTGGCCTTCGGGGAGATGGCTCAGGAGACCCTGCTTGCCAGCGCCCGGGTCTTTCCCGCGGTCCTGCAAGAGACCGGCTTCTCGTACCGGCATCCAACCCTCGGCGCCGCACTCGCCCGTGAGTTGCTGCCCAACCCATCAGCGAGGACAGGCAGCTAGAATCCGGGAAGCGAAACGCTAACCGGCGTGTTGCGTATTCGTGAGTGCTGCCGGCAGCCCCCGTACCGGCGCCAGGACAGAGCCGGCAGCGAGTGGAGCCCGGCGTCAGTAAACCGCTACCACCATGGCCTTCAAGCTCGAGCGACGCGAGACCACCCGGTCGAAGTTCGCACCCGGTTCCCTCCATCTCGGTGGATCGCCATACGAACTGGAGCCCGAGAACAGGACGCCGCTGCGAATCGCGGTCATCGCGACGATCGTCTTCCACGCGTTGCTGTTCGTCATCAGCTTCCCCAACATGAGGCCGCGGGCGCTGCAGGCCGCGCAGGCGCCGAAGGCGTTCGTCGTCCAGGCCGTGCGCTTCAAGCCGCCGCCACCTGCCAAGGCGGAACCCATTCCCCAGCGCAAGACGAAGAAGATCCCGATTCCCGACCCGACTCCCGACGAGCCCGAACCGCTCATTCGGGAACAGCTCTTCGAGGCGCCGCAACTGGAGATCGACGGCATCGCCGACGTCCTGTTCGACCTCCCCGAAGCCCCCTCGCCCGCCGGACCGCCCGGCACCATGTGGGTCGAAGGCGATGTCCTGCCTCCCAAGAAGACCTACGCTCCGCTGCCGAACTACACCGAAGAGGCGCGCCAGGCACGCATCCAGGGCGTCGTCATCCTGCAGGCCGTCGTCGACACCCTGGGCCACGTCGGCTACGTCAAGGTGCTCAAGGGACTGCCGGAAGGTCTCACCGAGTCCGCCGTCCAGGTCGTCCAGGAATGGCGCTACGAACCCGCCACCCTGAACGGCGAACCGGTCCCGGTCTACATCAACCTGACCGTCAACTTCTCGCTGCAGTAGCGCCGTCTGCGCCGAGGCCCGGAGGGAGGGTCCCAGCGGACGCTCGCGCCCTCTTGATGGTTGAGGAGACCTGGCGCTCGCTTCGGTCGGCTGCGCTCCGCTACGTCGTTGGTTGAGGGACGGGCATGGGCAGTCGCTGGCCTCTAGCCCGCTGGGACCCTCCCGAATCGAGGGCACACAAGCGACGGCCCGCGAGGTCCTGGAGTACCAGGCCGGACAGGAACCCTCCTCACCGGAGCGCCGCGACGACTTCGTCGAGGTGATGAACTACCGCTTCGCGATGCGCAAGGCGCAGATTCTCCTAAGGGACCTACCTCTGTGTCTCAAGGTCGTTCGGCAAACCCATAGGGTCCTCCTCCGCGGCGCCCGCGGTAAGGGGCGTTCCCCGGGGCACTTCCGGCGAGTTGCAAACTGGATCGGCCCACCGAACTGCACCATCAACGAAGCGCGCTTCGTTCCCATCGCGGCCGACAAGCTGACCGACGGCCTGGACCGGTGGGAGAAGTACCTGCACGAAGAGACACGGGACCGGCTGGTCCAACTTGCCGTCTTACACGCGGAGTTCGAGGCCTTGCACCCATTCCTCGACGGCAACGGCCGCTTGGGCCGCATGCTGGTGCCTCTGTACCTGGCCGAGAAGAGCCTGATCCGGCGGCCGATGTTCTACGTCAGTGCCTTCCTTGAAGCGAATCGCGACGCCTACTACGAAGGACTCCTAGCAGTCTCCCGCGATGACGACTGGACGGGCTGGTGCCGGTTCTTCCTCCAAGCCGTACGCGCTCAAGCCGAGGACAACATCGCCAAGGCCCGGGAGATCCTCAACCTCTACGAGAGGATGAAGCACCACATCGCGGAACTCACCCACTCCCAGTACGCGATGGCCGCCCTGGACTTCATCTTTCAGTTCCCAGTCTTTAGCAGCACCGACTTCGTTGCCCAGGAGAAGGCGCCGGCACCAGCAGCCCGTCGCATCCTGAACGCTCTGCGAGACGATGGCGTCCTGCGGGCAGCGCGTCCAGCCAGCGGTCGCCGCCCAGCGATCTTCGTCTTCGACGAACTTCTCGACATCGCGGAGAGCCGCGCAACCGAGTAACGTCGCCGGCGCAGCGAAACGCCCAGAAACTCTGCGGGTTGGGACTCCTAGACGGGCGACGCCGATACCCGCCGGCCTAATCCCCGCCCGAGCCCGTGCTGGCCCCCTGGGCCTGCTTCTCGTAGTACTCCTTCTCCAGCAGCCGGGCGCCGCGGAGGATGTTGCCCATCGCGTAGTTGCCTTCGTGGCAAGCGTACTCGTAGAGGAGGTCGCCGGTTCCCGGCCAGATGAGCTCACCGCTGTAGGGGGCGGCGTAGTCCGTGTCATGGACCGTGAAGCCATAGAGCAGGTCCTTGGCGCCATGGCGGCTGAAGCGCTCGATCACCTTCAGGCCGTCGCGCGGGTCGCTCTGGCTGTCGAGGAAATTCGTCGTCTCGACGACCAGGGTGTCGTCTTCCCACCAGCCGATCGAGTCGCCGCCCATGGAGCGGTACTCGGCGGGCGGGTGCTCGGCGTTCAGGCGGACCACCTTCGCCCAGTGCATCCACTCGACCAGGATGACGACGTGGTCGTCCGTCTGGGTGATCGTCTTCAGGTTGTTGTACGGCAGTGAGCGGACCGGCGTGGTGGCGACGCTCGTATAGATGCAGCGGTCACCGGGCGTCAGGGTCTCGGGGCCGTCGTATGGGTCGTCGCCGGCTTCGATCCACCAGGCATCGCCGGTGTTCCGGTAGAGGTAGGGGTTGACCGTCGCCCGCCGCGCCTTCCCCGCCTCGGTCAGCTCCGGCATGCGGCCATTGGGCGGGTCGGTGAGGACCGACGTCCGGTACTGGCCGTCGATCGGGTACGCCTGGTTGCCGAAGTCGAGCCAGAAGAAGTTGTAGCCGCCGACCGCGTCGGCCGCGGCCATGCCCGCGGCGATCCGCTCCGCTTCCTCCGCGGTCATGAACTGCTTGTCGCCGAGGCGGGGATCGCGCTCGAAGGGCGTCAGGTTGGCGACGTCATAGTTGCCGGACAGGTCGGGCCGCCCGCTCGCGGTGCGCGGGATGTCGTCGTCACCGGCCGCGGCGACAGGCGCCGCGAGGAACGCGAGAAGCGTGGGGCAGGCGAAGGGAATGAGGACCTTTCGGGGAAGCGGCATGGCGGCTCTCCTTGCGGGGGAATTGGCTGCGCCGAGACTACCGCAGGTCCCTGCGTGTCAGCGCGGCGGCAGCCAGCCGCGGGGAGGCCGGAAGTAGACCTTGAAGTTGCCTTCGCGCCGCCGCTGCGAGGACTGGTTCTCGAACACGCCGTAGACGAAGGTGCCATGCTCGAGGCGGTGGATCACCGGGTTGCCCCGCCAACCGGCCTCGCCGATCTCGCACGGCTGGTCCGGCAGGCAGCTTCCGCGGCTCTGGAGGTCAGCGGCCTCGTACTGGAAGCCCACGAACCGCGCATCCGCGGGGAGGAAGATGCCCATGACCTGGCAGGACCGTTCGGGGTCGAGGATAGACAGCAACAGTTCCTGGACTTCGGTGCGCACCCCATCGGGCAGCAACCTCAGCACGTCGTTGCCGGTGGGTTCGGCGAGCGACCCGGCGTAGACCCGGAAGTCCGCGGGCAACGACGCTTCCACGATCTTCGCCACCCGCTCCATCCGTTCGGCGAGATCGGGGGCGCAGGCGACCGTTTCGGCCGTCCTCGGCGCCGCGGGCCAGTTGCTCGCCACCGACCACTCACCGGGCCCGCACTCCGGGCAGGCGCCGGCGCGCAGCAGCGTTCGGTTCGGCAGCAAACGGACCGCAACCGGTTCCGGCTCGGGCTCCGGTGCGGGTTCGGGCTCCTCGACCGCTGGGCGCTCCTCCACAGGCGGGTCCGGCGCCGGCTGTTCCGCCACGGCCGCTGGCTGCGCGGCCGGTGTCTCCACCGGTGCGGACGTCTCCACGGGTGCGGGTGCCTGTTCACCCGGCTCAACTTCGGCCTCAGCCACGGCTGCTTGCGCCGGTTCCTCTACGGGTGCCTCCCGCGGCGCCGGCGGCTCGACGATCCGGGCGACGTTCTCCCGTCGTAGCCGGCGCTCCCGTTGCTCGGCACGACGCTCCGCCCGTCGCTGGGCCCGCGTGAGCGCGCGCGCGGAGCCGGCGCTTGCCGTCGTCGTCGCTCCGCCGACGCTCGAGTAGCCGACGTTCATCGGCGCCCAGAAGGGGCCCGTGCGCTGGCGCGACGTGAATCCGACCTGCGGCCGCTTCCCGTCTTCGAGCCTCAGGTAGGAGCTCACGATCATGAACCCCTCGCGCCGCAGTTCGACCTGCCACTCGCCCGCCGACAGACCGCTGACTTCCGCCACGCCGGATGCGTCGGTCAGCAGCGGCGGCGGTCCGCCGGAACGATCAGGCTCGGCCAGGAGAACCATGACCGTGACCCCCGGCAACGGCTGTCCGGCGTCGTCCGTGACCACAACCCGAAAACCGTTGCTGCCGCTCCACTCCTGGGCCGGCGCCGGGGCGGCCGCGGTGAGGACCACCGCCAACGCCAGGAGGAGCCGGCCGATCGTCATCCAGACGTCTCCGGCGGCGTCACGTTCTTCTCCGGCGGACGCCGACGATCGCGCCATGTGCCGGTCATCAGGGTGAGAAGCCCCAGGATCAGCTCGTCCACAAAGGGAAGGACGTCGGGGATGAACAGGTCGATGAGGAAGACGACCGCCAGAACGACGAACAGTTGCGGGAAGCGCAGGCCGCCAAGGAAGGAGAACAGCGACGAGTTGCTGGAGCCGCGGCTCGGCGTCGTCTGATCGGCCATCATTTCGGAGTCTACCTTCGGAGCGCTAACCTCCTCGCCGTGAACGAGCCGGCTATCGTCTACCCCGCGCTCGCGCTCGCCGGCTGTATCGCCGGCGCGTTGAACGTGGTCGCAGGGGGCGGCTCGTTCCTCACGCTGCCGATCCTCATCTTCTTCGGTCTCCCACCCGGGGTCGCCAACGGCACGAACCGGGTCGCGATCCTGCTCCAGAACGCCGTCGCCTCCTGGGGCTTCCACCGCCACGGTGTTCTCGACCGGCGAGCGATCCTGTGGGCGGCGCTTCCGGCAACTGCCGGCGCCGGACTGGGCGCCTGGGCCGCGCTCATCATCAGCGACGACGCCTTTCGCCGGGTGCTGGCGGCTCTGATGGTCGTCGTGACCCTCTGGACCCTGATCTCGCGGCGCGCGGAGCCTGAAGGGCAGCCGGCGTCGCTGCGAGTCGGTCTCCTGGCGCTCGGCTTCTTCGGCGTCGGCGTCTACGGCGGCTTCGTTCAGGCCGGAGTCGGGTTCTTCATCCTCGCCGCAACCTCGCTGGCCGGTCTGGACCTGGTCCGCGGCAACGCGGTGAAGGTTCTCAGCATCCTCTGCTTCACCGGCCTGTCGCTGCTTCTGTTCGCCCTCTCCGGCCGGGTCGACTGGACCTTCGGTCTAGCCCTCGCGGTCGGGAACATGGCTGGCGGCTGGCTGGGCGTGCGGCTCACCGTGCTCAAGGGTCACGCCTGGGTCCAGCGGGTCGTCACCGTCACCGTCATCCTGTTCGCGGTCCGGCTCTGGTTCGGCTAGCAGCCCGCGGGCCGCCCGGCGGCGCTATGCTCCGCGCCGCATCGACGAACGACGGACGGGAAGGAAGAAGGAGGAGGACGACTTTGGCTTACGACGCATTCGACCTGAGCGGATCGGTGGCTCTCGTCACCGGCGGCAACTCCGGAATCGGCCTCGGCTTTGCCGAGGGACTCGCGCAGGCGGGCGCCGATGTCTGCATCTGGGGCACGAACGAGGAGAAGAACGCGAACGCGCGGGAGCAATTGGCGCGCCACGGAACGCGGGTGGAGGCCCTGCGTTGCGATGTCGGCGACGCCGATGCGGTGGCGGCCTCGTTCGCGCGGACCGTCGAACTGCTGGGCAAGGTCGATTCCTGCTTCGCCAACGCCGGCATCGGCGGCCGCGGCACGCCATTCATCGACATGTCGATGGAGGAGTGGCGGCGAATCTTCCAGGTCAACATGGAGGGCGTCTTCCAGACCTTCCAGCAGACCATCCGGCACATGGTCGAACGCGGCGAGGGCGGCTCACTGGTGGCAACCAGCAGCCTGTCAGCGGTCTTCGGCGCGCCGCGCAGCGAGCACTACGCCTCGACCAAGGCGGGGCTCAACGCGATGGTCCGCGGCCTGGCGGTCGAGCACGCGCGCCACGGCATCCGGGTCAACTCGGTACTGCCCGGCTGGATCGCCACCGCCATGACCGAGCGGGCGATCAACACGGAAGCGTTCCAGACGAAGGTCCTGCGGCGGGTTCCGGTGCGCCGCTGGGGTGTCGGCGAGGACTTCAGCGGCATCGCCGTCTACCTGGCGAGCAGGGCCTCGAGCTACCACACCGGCGACGAGTTCGTGATCGACGGCGGCTACGCCTGCTTCTAGGGAACTGGCCGCCCACTGGGTGCGCCGGCGCCCCCGCCGGCCGCCGCCGCAGGCGGCCAGGTAGACGCGCCAGCCGTCAGGCTGGCTCCGCTCTGGGCGGCCAGTTTTCCATCGAGCGGAAAACCGGGACGACGACTTCCGGCATCCGGCAGTGGTTGCCGGACGCCTTGTCCACCCAGACGTGGTCCGTCCGGCCTTCGACCAGCACCCGCTCGTCGACCTCCACCCGGTAGCCGAAGCTCATCGCGCGACTCTTCAGCCGATCGAGCCAGCAGACGACGCGTACCCTGTCGCCGTAGCGGGCGCCGCCGCGGTACTTCAGCTGGACCCCGGTGACCATCAGCCAGTAGCCCTCGTCCTCGATCTTCCGGTAGGCCATTCCCGCCACGCGGCAGTGATGGGTGCGAGCGAGCTCGAACCACACGAGGTAGTTCGAGTGGTGGACCACTGCCATCTGGTCCGTTTCCTTGTAGCGGACCTCGACCTCGATCTCGCTGGCCGGCACTTCCCCGCCGGCGGCGTTCACGGCGGTACCCGTCATCCCGTTCATGTCGGCCCGCGACTGTAGCGAAGTATGGTGGCGATGATCTTCCAGCCGGCTCGCACCGTGCCCAAGACCGTGCCGGTGATCTTCGAGACGCCGGTCCGGCGGCGGTAGCTGACCGGCGCCTCGGCCACTCGCAGACCCCGCCGCAGCGCCTTGACCTGCATCTCCGCGGTCCAGCCGAAGTTCGGATCGCCCATGCCGAGCGACTCGAGCGCCTTCCACGAGACGGCGCGGAACGGCCCCAGGTCGGTGTAGCGGTGGCCGTAGAGCATGCGCACGAGCAGGCAGGCGAACCGGTTGCCCCATCGCGCCTGGGGCAGCAGTGCGCCCGGTTCAGCCTTTCCCAGCACCCGTGAGCCGATGACCAGGTCCGCCCCGCCGCGCGCGATCGGCTCCACCAGCCGCGGCATCTCGTCGGGGTGATCCGAGTAGTCCGCGTCCAGGAAGACGACGATCTCGGGCGGTCCGGTCCGCCGCAGATGATCGAGCCCGGCCAGACAGGCGCTGCCGTAACCCTGAACCGGCGCCGGCACGACCTCGGCCCCGGCGTCGCGCGCCCGCGCCGCCGTCGCGTCCCGCGAGTTGTTGTCGGCGACGACGACCCGGCGCACCAGGTCGTCCGGCATGTCGGCGAGCACCAGGCCGATCGACTCCTCCTCGTTGTAGGCGGGAATGACGACATCGATCGACGGCGCGCTCACAGGGTGACGCCGAAGCGGTTCCGCAGCGCGAACGCGAACGCGAGGGAGAGGATCAGGAAGGCGATCAGCCAGTGGACGTCGAACAGCCCGAAGAACGAGATCGCGGCGGTGCCGTACTGCACATCGATCCGCTCGATCGGCCCGCCGCGCGGCAGGGAAGGCTCGGCCGGGTAGAGCAACTGGTCGAGAATCGCCGCCCGGCGCCTGGTCGGCGAGCGGCGTACCCACTGCGCTGCGCCCTCCGGGTCGGCGACGAAGAGGCTCTTCGTGAACGCCCCGCCGTCCGCGCGCACGACGAGTTCGTGCCGCCCCGGCTCGTCCGCCCGCAACCGCCATACGACCTGCCGCAGGCTCGGCACCCAGACGCCGGCCGTCTCCACCGCGACGCCGGCCGGCGCCTCCAGCTCGATCGGCGGCCGCGGCGCGGTTTGATCCACGCCTGCGTCCGCCGGCGCGAGGTCGACGACCAGCAGCGTGCGCTCGCCCACTTCGAGCCCCTCGTAGCCGTAGTGGAACTGCAACTGGGCGATCAGCAGCATGAAGGGCACGATCATCCACAGGAGCGGTACCAGGTTCAACCGCAGGTAGGTCAGATTCTCGCGCAGCAGCCGAAGCTGGGCCGCCAGCACGGCCCGCAGGTCGTCGTTGAACAGCCGCACCTCAAGCAGGTGGCCGAACAGCCGCCGCTTGACTGCGGCGATCGCAGGCTGGTTCGACGTCCAGCGGTAGACGAGCAGCGCGAAGATGCCCGAGACCAGCGCCACAACGGCCACCGGCACGATCGGCGGCAGGGCCGCGAAGGGCCGGAGCGCCACGTCGAAGACGGCGCGGAGGGCGGCGTTCAGAAGGGACATCGGCGGCGTCTTGGCGGCGCTAGGAGATGTACCCCAGGCCGCGGAGCCGCTTCTCGATCTCCTCCCTCGACTCGGCGCCTTCGAGCTTGGCCAGCTCCTTCTCCAGAGCGTGCGTGATGAACTCCTCGACGGACGAGTAGCCCGCGATGTCGCTGTACCGCTTGACGCGCGCGATGAGTTCCTTGTCGAGCTTGACCTTGCCGCCGCCGAACATTCCTCTTCTCCTTCGTTACCGATCCCGTTCCCGCCGGTTCAGGGCGAACCCGTCGCGGCGCCGCCCGCCAGGGGCGGGAACCCCTCCACGCCGTACTCGGCCAGGATCGAGCCCGGCAGGTCGACAATGCTCCGCGCGGGGCGGCCAAGCGGACGGCTGAGCAGGAGCACGCCCGGCACCAGGCGGTGGTCCATCATGTGATCGCCGCTCCAGGCGCTGTCGTTGTCGCTGAAGACCTCGCCCGCGACCTCGCCCGACGCCGACTCCGTCGCCCCGCGATAACCCTTGCCGTAGCCGACGATCAGATCGGGACCGATCGCGGTCCCTTCCTGGAAGGCGTAGTCCTCGCGAAGGTGGACCTCCGTGATCGCGGGTTCGCCGGTCTTTGGATCGACGACCGCCAGCAGCTCCCGCTTCAACTCCCGGACCAGGTCGAGGCGCTCCGCCGCCGTCACCGTGCCGTCGCGCTCACGGCCGCGCAGGTTGACGTAGAGACCCGAGAAGCCGATCCCGTAGGCCCGGGTGTTGTCCCAGTCGATGTTCAGGAGGAAGCCCTCGTCCGCGTAAGGATCCGGGCTTCGCGCCGTCAGGTAGCCCCGCTCGAGCAGCCAGGCGTTCAGGTGGAAGGCGCGGCGCCAGGAGGCGAAGCCGTGGTCCGACATGGCGATCAGCAGCGGCTCGTCCGCGCCGCCGTCACCGAGGCCGGCTTCGGCTTCGAGCCGATCCAGCGTCTGCCCGACGATCGCGTCGAGCCCTTCGTAGAGGGTCGGGATCAGGTCGGCGTGGGCCGCATCGGATTCCGGGTCGTAGGCGGGATGCTCCGGATCGCGTGACCGCCAGCGGACGTGGCCGATCTGATCCACGTTGCCGAAGTAGTAGAAGAGGAAGCCTCCCCGCTGTTCGAGGAAGCGGTCCAGGACGTAGCCGTACTGCTCGGCGACCTCGTCGCCCGCGATCTTGGCCTGGGCCAGGAACTCGTCCGGGGTGAAGACGCCCTCGGTCAGGGTCTTCGTGTCCTCGGGCATTCCCTCCGTGTAGAAGCGGTCGACCGCCTCCGCCAGCTCGGCCGCGAAATCGGGCGGCGTCGAGATCGGCGCCGAGGGCGAGATCGGATCGTGGTCGATCGGGCTGACGTAGAGCTCGAACTCCGGCTCGAGCGCGCGCAGGTACATCCGGCAGATTCCGCGCAGGTGCTGGGTCGGCATCATCTCGAAGTCGACCTCGAGCCAGTTGCTCCACTCGCCGACCTCCAGCACGATCTCCTGGTCGCCGAGCTCGATCTTGGCGCTCTCCGTCTCCGGATCGAGGTAGACGGTGAACGGCACGGTCATCTGCTCGGGCTCGCGCAGCAACGGATTGTCGGGCCCGAGCAAGTCGGCCTCGACGACGTTGTCGTAGATGTCGAGTTCGACGATGTCCCCGCCGCTGATGTCACGGTCGGCAAAAAGCTCCGACGTGTAGAAGGTGAACGTGCCGTCCGTCCCATGGATGTCGCTCGTCCCCATACCCGAGAGCTCACGGCTCGCCGTACCCGAAACCGGGAAATTCGCCGGCATGCGGATGACCGTCGTGCGCACACCGTGCTCCTCCAGCACGTCCCAGAACGGGGTGCCGTGCCGGAACCGCTCGTAGTCGCCGCCAGTGAGCGGGAACTGCCAGGGGCCGACGTCCAGGTAGAGGCCGCCGGAGGAGGCGGCGGCGGTCGACGGGTACGGGATCATCGTCTCCGGATCCCGGTGCAGGAAGTCGAAGATGCCGTGGCCGCCCGGGTCCATGCCGGTGATGAAGCTCGACCAGGCAACGGGGCTGTGCGGCGGGATCGTCGTCTCCAGTTCCGTGAAGCCGCCCATGGTCTCGAGCCGGGCGAAGTTCGGCAGCCTCCCTTCGTCGATCAACTGCCGGGTGAGCCCAGGGTCCAGGCCGTCGAAGCCGAGCACGATGACCTTCGGCCCCTCGGACGGGCCGACGCCACCGCCGCCGCACCCGATCGCGAGGACGACCGGGACGAGCGCCGCCGCTGCCAGAAGCGGCCGCTTCACGCCGCCATTCCCGCTGGGACAAACACCGACTCTCCCTCCATGTAGTCCGGCTTGTCGATGCCGAACAGGGACAGCGCCGTGGGCGCCATGTCGAGCAGCGACAGGTCGTCGCCGCGGTCGACCGGGCGGCTGCTGAAGAAGATGCCCGGAACCAGCCGCGGGTCGACGCAGTGGTCGCCGCTCCAGGCCTTCGTGTTGTCGGAGAAGACCGGACCCGCGACCACGCCGACGGCGCAGTCCCAGGAAACTCGGTAGCCGTCGTTGTAGCCGACGATCAGGTCGGGGGCGTTGCCCTTGTAAGGGCCGGTGTACAGGTCCTCGGCGTCGAAGGCGGCGTTGATGCCGACGGCCCGCCGCTCCTCGTCGCGCAGGCCGGTCCAGGTCTCGATGAGTTCGCGTTTGAGCTCCCTCGCCTCTTCGCCCGGTTTCACGATGCCCGAGGCCTCGCGGCCCTCGAGGTTAAGGAACACGCCCGCGAGCCCGAGCGCATAGGCGCGGGTGCGCGACCAGTCCACGCCCTCCAGCCACTCCTCGCTGCCGTTGGCGTCCTCGCGAAGGACGAGGTAGCCATGGTCGAGCAGCCAGCGATTCAGGTTCACGCCGCGCCGGAAAGAGGCGAAGCCGTGGTCCGAGAGCACGATGAGAACATCGTCGTCGCCCAGCTTCTCCATCACCCGGCCGACCAGGGCGTCGTTGTGCCGGTAGTGCTCCTCGATCGTCCGCCGCTGCTTGCCCGTCTTGCGCCCGTTCGCGGCCGGGTGTCCGTTCTCCATGTAGCGCCAGAACATGTGCTGGATGCGGTCGGTGGCGTCGAAGACGCAGGTCAGGGAACCGCGGCGCAAACGCTCGAGCGCCGCGAAGAACATCTCCTCGCGCTCGCGGTCGATGTCGTACGACTGCTTGAGGAACGTCGCGTCGTCGGTCACGCCCTCGTTGAGCGCCGTCGTGTCCTCGGCCAGGCCCAAAGTCGCGAAGTCGCCGACCCGCTTGGCCAGGTAAGGCGCGTAGTAGGACGGATGCGAGATCGGCATCGCCGGCTTCTCGGGGTCGATGTGAATCGCGGTCAGGTAGAGCGACGTGTGCTTTCCCGCTTCCGTCAGCATCATCCGGGTCAGACCGTGGACCTTGACCCCGGGCGCGGCCCGGAACTCGAGACGCACCCAGTCGGAGAGCTCTCCCTGGCGGAGTTCCACCGTCTCCCCCGCCATACTGACCGACGCCGTCTTCTCCTTGCGGTCGACATCGACCGCCATCGGCGCTCGGAGAGGAGGAGGCGGATCACCCTCCAGGAAGCTGTTCTCGGGACCCTCTACCACGCAGTCGAAGTGATCGGGACCGGAACCGTTGGAACTCAGCGGCACCCGCAAACCGCCCTCCCGGATCGCATCCGTCGCCGGACGGGTCGTGTACAGCAGGAACGTGCCCTGGCTGCCTACCAGGTCCGGCACGCACATCGCCGCCAGTTGGGCCCCGTAAAAGCGGTCCGGCGGGAACGTGATCGGTACCCGCAGCACCGTGCTCCAGACGTTGCGCTCACCGAGGACGGTCCAGAACGGCTTCGACCGCCGCAGCATGCGGATCTCGGGCTTCTGCAACGGGATCTTCCACTTGCCCAGCTTCAGGAACCGTTCCACCCGGCCGATATGGGCCGAGGAGAGCTTCGGCAGGTAACTGCGCAGGTCCCGGTCGAGGAAATCGAAGATGTTGTGCTTGCCGGGATTGGCGCCGGTGGCGAAAGTCGACCAGGCCACCGGCGACAGCGCGGGATACGTGCTGGCGATCCGCCGATAGCTCCCCTGTTCGCCGAGGCGCTGGAAGTTGGGCAGCTTGCCCTCCTTCATCATCCTCTCCGTCAGGCGCGGGTCCTGGCCGTCGAGTCCGACGAAGACCAGCCGCCTGACGTGCGCCTTCGGCGGCTTCTTGCGCCGCACGACCCGCCACAGGGTCCGCACCGGCCACGCCAGCAGCGAGACGAACGCCAGCGCCACGGTCGCCAGCAGCACCAGGAACGACGACATGAGCGCGAACCCGGCCCCGGGACCGATGTAGGCGGCCGCTGGCACGGCGGCGAAGAGCGCCGCCAGAAGCGCCAGCGCGACGGTTGCAGGACGCGGAGCTGGCAACGGTTCCTCCATGATCGCGCGCCTGGGAGCACCCGGTGCCAGACAGCGCGGAACGGTGCGGAGCATACCAAGCCGCGGGTAGCATCCCGTGGCCATGTACGGGAAGACTCTCTGGCGGCGGCTTCGCTTCGGCCGGCCGATCATCGTCGTCTCCGGTCTCCCCCGCTCCGGCACCTCGATGGCGATGAAGATGCTTGAGGCCGGCGGAGTGGAGATCGTGACCGACGGCGAGCGCGAAGCCGACGAAGACAACCCGCGCGGCTACTACGAGGACGAGCGGGTCAAGGACCTCGCGACCGCTACCGACAAGTCCTGGCTCCGCGCTTCACGCGGCCGCGCGGTCAAGGTCATCTCCTTCCTGCTCAAGGACCTGCCGCCCAATCTGAACTACAGGGTCATCCTGATGCGCCGCGACCTCGAAGAAGTGCTCGCATCCCAGCGCAAGATGCTGGACCGCCGGGGCGAGACCGACGACACACCGGACGAGCGGATGATGGAGCTCTGGCAGGACCAGCTCTGGCGAGTGAACTACCTGCTGCGCACGGCGCCACAGTTCGAGTGGATCGAGGTCGAGTACGGCGAGGCGCTGCGGGACCCGGCAGAGGCGGCCACGCGAATCGCCAGTCTCGTGGACGGCCTGGACGAAAGGGCGATGGCCGAGGTGGTGGACCCGTCGCTCTACCGGAACCGCGCCGCCCCCTAGCGAGCGATTCCTAGTACACCCCGACCGTCGTCGCCGACGCCAGCCTCGCGAACGGCCGTACGCCGCTGACGCCGTCCCAGGGGTAGTCGACGTAGGGCTGCTCCCGCTCGCCCTCGTCGCGCTCGAGGAAACCGGGCACAAAGAACTCGCGGGTCAACGTCGTCAGCCGTACGCGGCCGGTGGCGCCGTAGTCGACGACCTGGTCCGGGTCGTCCGGGTCGACGACCTCGAGTACGGCCCGCGGCTGCGGCGCGTAGTAGGCGATCGTGTAGCCGTCCGCCGCCGTGACCGGCCGCGACGCGGCCAGGCCCATCAGGGTGTTGCCGTACGTGGGCGTCATGTAGACGCCGTCGAGTAGCTCCTCGACCGCGAAGCGGGTCCATTGCGGTGTGAACTCGGTGCCGCCCGAAAAGATGCCCTTGATCCCCGTGTCCGCGAGGGTCTGGCCGCGGTCCTCGAGCGCGAGGCACAGGGACTCGAGCAGCTTCGGGGTCGCGAACATGGCCTGGATGTCGTGACCGGCCGAGAGCACCGCCAGCGCCTGGTCGATCACGTGGTCCTTGTACGCCTCCAGGTGCTCCATCCAGCCCTTCTTGATCAGCTTGATCACCCAGCGCGGGTCGAGATCGACGCAGAAGCAGATGCCGCCGCGGTACTGGCAGAGATGCTCCACCGCCAGGCGCAGGCGGCGCGGGCCCGACGGCCCCAGCATCAGCCAGTTACTTCCCGGCGGGAAGTGCTCGTCCGGCAGGCTCGCGCTGAACAGTTCGTAGTCCGTGCGGAAGTCGTTGAGCGCCACGCGGCTCTTCGGAATGCCCGTCGTGCCGCCGGTCTCGAACACGTAGATCGGGTCGTCGGCCATGGCCTTCGGCACCCAGCGGCGCACCGGGCCGCCGCGCAGCCACTCGTCCTCGAACGGCGGAAACTTGCGCAGGTCCGCGTAGCAGGCAACGTCGCTGCGCGGGTCGAAGTCGAGCTTCGAGGCGAAGTCCAGCCAGAACGGCGTTCCGGTCTCCGGGCTGAAGTGCCACTCCATCATGTCCCGGACGTGGGCATCGAGTCGTTCCCCGGCCTGTGCCTGGGCGTCTGCGCTGGCGACTTCCATCTGCGAACTCCAATCGGGCTAGGTCCTGCGGTGAGCGGCGGCTTGCCGTGATCCCGGGCTTGGGGGGCGGCAGACTACAGCACCAGCCGCCGCTGCGACTCCTCCGGGCAGAGCCGCTAGTCGGGCAACGCGAAGACCCAGAGCACGCCGCCCTGCGGCACGTAGGTCCGGGTGCCGATCGCACCGTCCAGGTGGTTCGTGCCACGCTGCGCGTCGACGCCCCAGCCCGACTGGACGGCGATGTACTGCACGCCGTCGACTTCGAAGGCCGTCGGCACGCCGGTGACGCCGGAGTTCGTCCGCTGGCGCCACAGGAGCTCGCCGGTCGCCGCATCGAAGGCGCGGAAGTAGCGGTCGCTCGTGCCGCCGACGAAGACGAGACCGCCGCCGGTCGTCAGGACCGGCCCCCACAACTTGCGCTCGAACTCGACGGTCCAGACCTTCTCCCGGGTGTCGAGGTTCCAGGCCTGGAGCTCGCCGTAGTGGTCGGCGCCCTCCCGCGACACGAAGCCTCCCTCCATGCCCATGAAGGTACGCCCCGGCCGGTACTCCGCCTCGACCCCTTCGAGGTACGAACAGGTGTTCTCGTTGGCCGGGATGTAGAGCAACCTCGTGTCCGGGTTCCAGGCGGCCGGCGGCCAGTTCTTGGCGCCGGACCAGGACGGACAGAACACCGCCCGCTCGCCGGTGCCCGGGGTCTTCGCCGGGTCGTACTCGGGGCGGCCGGTGTCCGGGTCGATCGACGTGAACACGTCCTGGTACACGAAACGCGTCGCGTCCAGGAAATCGATCGAGTCGGCGCTCCGTTCCAGCACCCAGAGGTAGGCGTTGCGCCCGGGATGGACCAGCGCCTTGCGGGTCGAACCGCCGCGCTCGACGTCGATCAGCAGCGGCGGATCGACCTCGTCCCAGTCCCAACTGTCGTTCCAGTGGTACTGGTGATGCGCCTTCAACTCGCCGGTGTCGACGTCGAGCGCCAGCACCGAGGTGGCGTACAGGTTGTCGCCCGGCCGGGCGTCGCCCATCCAGGGACCGCCGTTGCCGGTACCCCAGTAGCTCAGTCTCAGTTCCGGGTCGTAGGTGCCGGTGACCCAGACCGGCACGCCGCCGGTCCGCCAGGTGTCGCCGGACCAACTGTCATGGCCGGGCTCGCCTGGACCGGGAATCGTGTAGGTCTTCCAGAGTTCGTCCCCACTGTCGGCGTCGTAGGCGGCGACGAAACCGCGGATGCCCCACTCGCCTCCGGACACGCCGACCATCACCTTGCCCTCGACGGCCAGGGGCGCGAGCGTCATGTAGTAGCCGCGGGCGTAGTTCTCGACCGCCGTTTCCCAGGCCACCCTTCCCGTCCGCGCGTCGAGCGCGAAGAGGCGGGCGTCGACGGTGGCGACGTAGACCCGGTCGCCCCACAGCGCGACACCGCGGTTGGTCGGGTGCATCTGCTGCAGATCCTCGGGGAGCTCCGGAACGAAGCGCCACAGCAGCTCGCCTGTCCGGGCGTCGAGCGCGAGGACGCGGCTGCCCGGCGTGGTGATGAACAGTGCGCCGTCGTTGACGATCGGCGGCGCCTGGTGGCCCTCGTTGATGCTGGTCGAGAAGGTCCAGACCGGCGCTAGCGAGGCGACGTTCGACGTGTCGATCCGGTCGAGCGGGCTGTAGCCCCAGCCGTCGTAAGTGCGCCTGTACATCAGCCAGTTCTCGGGCTCGGGGGCGAGCAGCCGCTCCTGGGTGACCGCGCGGTATGGCCGCTCCTGGCCCATCGCCGGCGCCACGACGGCGCAGACAACGAGGAGAGTGACCGTCCGTCGAAGCACTGCTTGCCGATCCACCATCGTCAGAACTCCTTCTCGAACCGGATCGTCGCGCTGAACCCGCCGGCTGCCACGAGCACGCCGTCCTCCGAACGAAGGGGCAGCGACGGCAGCCGGCGCGGGGCCGGGCCCGAGATGACTTCGGCGCCGTCCCGAGGGTCGAACTCCGAGTCGTGACAGGAACAGACCAGGAACTCCGCCTCGTCGGACCAGTCCTCGATGTCGCAGCCGGTGTGGGTGCAGATGCCCGAGTAGGCGACGACGCCGTCCGCGGACGCTTCCCGCGTCTCCGGGGTCAGCGAATCGGGCTCGAAGCGCAACAGCAGCACCTGGTTCAGGCGCGAGCCGTCACGCACGGCGCCGGACGACGGGTCCATCGCGTAGCAGATGAGCTGCTCGCTCGCCAGGGGAACGTCATCGACCCGGACCGTCTCGCCCTGGCGCGGCCCGAAGGCGAAGACAAAGCGGTCGCCTTCCTGCGGCCGGGCCTTTCGCGGATCGTCTACCTGCGCCTGGAGCACGTTCAGGCCACGCACACCCAAACCCAGCGCCAGGGCCGATTTCAGAACGGTGCGACGGTCCTCCATGGCCGGCGAAGGCTAGCAGTAGAGTCGCGGCGTCCGCGCCGCGCTGATGCACAGGGAAAAGGCCTTTTCCATACAGCCCGGTGCTACCATTCCGCCGCTTCCGAACGCTCGATTCATCCTTCGGCCACCCGGCCGGCCGCCTACAGGTAACCAGCATGATCGACATCCCCGCCATCCGTTGGGGCAAGCCCTACGAGTCGCTCGAGAAGGCGACGATCGTCCACTTCGAGACCGGCGAGGAGCTGGCCACGCTGCACCAGACCAACCCCGGCCTGGTCCAGCGCGACATGCGCCGCGCCCAGCGCGCCCGCGACATCCTGCGCGAGATCCCGTCCAGCGAACTGATCTCGATGGTGATAGAGGCCGCCGACCTCTACCTGAACGCGGACCTGCCTCTCGGCAGCGGCAGCCAGACCCCGGAGGACTTCGTCCACTACCAGTCGGCGACGACCGGCCTGCCCGAGCACATGTGCCGGGCGAATATGGACAAGAACCACTTCGTGCTGACGAACATGGGCGAGGTGCTGGAGGCGCTGACCCGCGGTCTCGACCTGGACATCCTTGCCCGCGGCCACGGCGTCGAGGAACGCGGCGTGCCGGTCAGCTACCAGGCGCAGGCGCCGGTGATCGGTCTGGTGCTGCCGTCCAACTCGCCGGGCGTGCACACGCTGTGGATGCCGGTCATCCCGCTTCAGATCGGTCTCGTGTTCAAGCCGGGACCGCAGGAACCGTGGACGCCCTACCGGATGACCGAGGCCTTCGCCCAGGCCGGCGTGCCACGCGAGGCGATCTCGATCTACCCGGGGGAAGGCGATATCGGCGCGGCCGTCCTCGCCTCCTGCTCGCGCAGCATGATCTTCGGCGGCGCGGATACGGTCGCCCGCTATCAGAACGATCCCCGAGTGCAGCCGCACGGCCCCGGCTTCAGCAAGATCCTGCTCGGCGACGACGTCGTCGACGACTGGGAGCAGTACCTCGACGTGATGGTCGACAGTGTGCTGGTCAACAGCGGCCGGAGCTGCATCTCCTGCTCAGGCGTCTGGGCTTCGCGCCACACGGAGGAGATCGCCCAGGCCCTCGCCGAGCGGCTGGCGCCCGTGCTGCCCAAGCCGGCCGACGACCCCAAGTCTCCGCTCGCAGCCTTCACCGTTCCGGGGATGGCGAAGGCGATCGACGGCATGATCGAGCGGCAGGTCGACGTACCTGGCGTGCGCGACCTGACTTCCGAGATTCGCGGCAACGGTCGGCTCGACGAACGCGAACGCTGCGACTACCTGCTGCCGACCGTCCTCCACTGCGCCGACGCAGGAATAGAAGCGGCGAACGTCGAGTACATGTTCCCCTTCGTCTCGGTCGTCGAGTGCCCGCAGCAGAAGA
Organism: Holophagales bacterium; assembly: GCA_009843505.1. GTDB lineage: Bacteria > Acidobacteriota > Thermoanaerobaculia > Multivoradales > Multivoraceae > Multivorans > Multivorans azotirespirans. The sequence continues at coordinate 590,371 of VYDI01000034.1, forward strand.
TGCTGAGCGCGATCGACGACACCCTTGTGTGCAGCGCGATCACGAATGACGAACGCTGGCGGCGCCAACTGATCGACGCTACCCATGTCGACCGCCTGAACCTCGGTCCGGTGCCGACGATTCAGCTCAACTGGCTACAGCCGCATGAAGGCAACATCATCGACTTCCTGTTCCGGGCGCGTGCGTTCCAGGAAGCGGACGTGGCTCAGTAAGGCGCGATCACCCGCCCAGCGCCTCCACGCCCACGGCCCGTGCTTCGGCCGCAAGTCGTTCGTCGAGAGTGGCCAACGGCAGCCCCATGCGCAGCGCCAACTCAAGGTACATCGCGTCGTAGACGGAGATTCCGCGATCATGCGCGAGTTCGAGAACGGCGCTCCCGACACGCGCCGGGTCTACGGGCTCGACCGCGATGGGGAGAGAGTCGAGCGAGTGTCGAATCCACGGCCATCTGCTCGCCTCGAGTCGGTGCCGGCGCGTCGCCGCCAGAAAGGCGTTTGCCACCTCGATCGGCCAGAGGCCGGGCGCATACGCCTGGCGTTCCAGCAATGACTCGAGCAATCGGTCGGTCGTCTCCGTCGCCTCGTCCGGGAAGACCCACGCCAGGGTCATCGAAGCGTCCAGCACGAACGCCATCAGTAGCGACGCCCCTCCTCGATCAGTTCGCGAATCGACAGGCCGCCCAGGCTGTTTGACTTGCGGAACTCCCTCAGGTTCTCGATCGCGGTGCGTACCTGGTCCATATCGGCCCCTCGGTAGGGGATCAGTTCGGCGACCGGCCGCTCATGCCGCGTGATGACGAACCTCTCGCCGGCCTGCACACGCTTGAGCAGGCGGGGCAGGTGGGTCTTCGCCTCGAACACACCGACTTCAGACATGGAACCGCGCTCCTTCCCGGGTCGCACCGAGTCTAACTAGTCTCAGACTAGACTGAGTGCCGGCAAGCGTCAACCGGCGTCGCCGGCCGCAATAGCGCTCTCCGCTCGCACGCCTGTGCCCGCGCGTGGCTGTACGATCGCCCACCATGCGCAAACGGCTGGCTTCCGGCATCGAACTCCGGAACGCGAGTTCCGAGGAGGACTACGCGGCGATCGTCGATCTCCAGCGCGAGACCTGGGGCGACAGCTTCGACGACGCGGTGCCGCCGCCGATGCTCAAGATCTCCCAGAAGATGGGCGGCGTGGTCGCCGGCGCCTTCGACGAGGCCGACCGGATGCTCGGCTTCATCTACGGCATGAGCGGCTTCCGCTTCGGGGAGCGCGCCCACTGGTCCCACATGCTGGCGGTGACGCGGGACGCCCGCGGCCTCGGGCTGGGCCGCGAACTCAAGGCTTTCCAGCGCGAGTTCCTGCTGGAACTCGACGTCGAGACGGTGTACTGGACCTACGACCCACTGGTCGCCCGGAACGCGAACCTCAACCTGAACCGGCTCGGAGCGCTGCCGGTCGAGTACGTCGTGGACATGTACGGCGAGGACACCGGCAGCATCCTGCACAGCGGACTGGGGACGGACCGTTTCATCGTCGCCTGGGCAATCGGCAGCGAGCGGGTCGCGGGCCTGATGGAGGGAGGCCCGGCGGCCGGACCGACCCGGGACACGCCACCCTTCCCCGTCGACGAGGCGCTGGTCAACACTGCCTGGGTCGAGGTGCCGCCGACCATCGGCTCCATCCTGCGCTCGGCGCCCGAAGACGCCTCCGCCTGGCGGCGCCGCACCCGGGCGCAGTTTCAGGAGCACCTGGAGGACGACTACGCGGTCACGGGGTTCACCTGGCGCGAGAATCCCCAGCCGGATGCCGGCGGGGACGCCGGTGCCCACACGTTGCTGAACCGGCGCTACTACTACCGGCTCGAGAAGCTCGAAGGAACGGAGACGCAATGAGCCTTCAGATCGACTCGATCACCCTGCGCGAGATCCAACTGCCCCTGGTCGAGCCGTTCCGCATCTCGTCCGGCGTCACGACGACCCGGCGCATCCTGCTGCTGGAGCTGGTCGACCGCGACGGCGCCTCGACCTGGTCCGAGTGCGTGGCCGGCGACTTCCCCAACTACTCGCCCGAGAGCATCGACACGGCGACCCTGGCGATCCGCGAGTGGCTCGCGCCGCGCGTACTCGCCCGGCGCTTCGAGACGCCTCAGGAAGTCTCGGCCGCCCTGTCCGAGGATCTCCGCGGCCACGAGATGGCCCAGGCCGCGATCGAGATGGGGGCCTGGGCCCTTGCGGCAACGAAGGCGGGCCAGAGTCTGTCGTCGCGGCTCGGCGGCACCCGGCAGCGAATCGGCACCGGCATCTCGATCGGCATCCAGAGCTCGCCCGCTGAACTCACCGACAAGGCCGAGAAGGCGCTGGGCGAGGGCTACCGGAAGATCAAGCTGAAGATCAAGCCCGGCCAGGATCTCGACTACCTGCACGCCGTCCGCGAGCGTCTCGGCCCGGACGCGCCGCTGATGGCCGACGCGAACAACGCCTACACGCTCGCCGACGCGGACCACCTCGTCCAGCTCGACGATCTCGACCTGGTGATGGTCGAACAGCCCCTGGCCTGGGACGACGTCGCCCGCCACGCCGAGCTCCAGAGGCGCATGCGGACCCCGATCTGCCTCGACGAGTCGATCACGAACATCGCCCGCGCCGAGGACATGATCCGGCTCCGAGCCGGCCGGATCATCAACATCAAGCCCGGCCGCGTCGCCGGGTTCACGGCCTCGAAGGCCATCCACGACCTCTGCGAGTCAAACGACATTCCGGTCTGGTGCGGTGGCATGCTGGAGAGCGGCATCGGCCGCGCCTACAACGTCGCCCTGGCCTCGCTGCCGAACTTCACGATCCCGGGCGACGTGAGCCCCAGCAACCGCTACTGGGCGCGCGACATCGTGTCGCCGGAGTGGACGATGGACGGCGACGGCTGGGTCGACGTGCCGGACCGCCCCGGCCTGGGCGTCGAAGTCGACCGCGACCGGATCGAGGCGCTGACGGTGCAGCGGGAAACGCTGCGAGCAAGCTAGCGCCCGAACTCGGGCCTAGAGGCTCCAGCCGCCGTCGACCGTCACCGTATGGCCGGTGACGAACACGTTGCGCTCGATCAGGGCGAGGATCGCGTCGGCGCAGGTCTCGGGAGTCGCCACGCCCCTGAGCGGCGACCCCGCGCTCACATGCTGCTGGGCCTTGTCGTAGTTCTCGTCGCCGAGCCCGCCGCGCAGCCAGCGCCCCTCGATGAAGCCGGGGGCGATCGTGTTGACCCGGATCTCCGGGCCGAGCACCCGCGCCAGCGACTTCGTCATCACGATGACCGCGGCCTTCGACGCCGCATAAGGGATGCTGCTGCCGCCGCCGCCGATTCCGGCGATCGAGGCGACGTTGACCACCGCCCCCTCGCCCGCCGCCTTCATGTGCGGCGCGGCCGCGCGCGTGCAGTTGAACACGCCGCGCAGGTTGGCGCCGAGGATGTCGTCCCAGACCTCGTCGGTGACGCCTTCGAGGTCGTCGTGGGCGATGAAGTGAGTCATCCCCGCGTTGTTGACGAGGATGTGGAGCGCGCCGAAGGCATCCACCGCGGATTCCATGAGCCCGCGGCAGTCGGCGTCCTTGCGCATGTCGGCCTGAACCGCGATCGCCTTGCCGCCACCCTCCTGAATGCTGCCGACGATCCGCTCCGCGGCTTCGGCGCCGCTGTGGTAGTTGACGACCACCGACGCGCCCAGGCTCGCCAGCAGTTCGGCGGTCGCCTCGCCGACCCCGGAGGACGAGCCGGTAACGACGGCGACCTTGCCTTCGATCTCCACGGACCCGGGCGCCCTGGCGACCTACCGGCCCTTCCAGTTCGGCGGCCGCTTCTCGGCAAACGCCTTCGGACCCTCGACCAGGTCCTCCGACTGGTTCATCTGCGCCGTCCACGGGAAGATCGAACCCGCCGCCTGCTCGAGCGCCATGCCGAGGCCCTTGTTCGCCGCTTCCTTGCTGGCGCGCACCGACAGCGGCGCGCACTCCAGGATCTGCGCCGCCCAGGCCCGGGCCCTGTCGAGCAGCTCCTCGTGGGCACAGACCTCGTTGACGATTCCGAGTTCCTTCGCCTCCTGGGGCGTGATGTGGCGGCCTGTCAGCAGCATGCCCATCGCCTGGTGGTAGGGAATCTGCCGCGGCAGCCGGTGAACGCCCAGCGCGCCGGCCATCAGGCCGACCCGGGGCTCGGGCAGGCCGAAGGTCGCCTTCTCGGAGGCGATGATGATGTCGCAGGCGAGCACCAGCTCGAAGCCGCCGCCGAGGGCGAAGCCGTTGACGGCCGCGATCATCGGCTTGTGCAGGTCGAAGCGGGCCGTGATGCCGCCGAAACCGCCGCGCACGCCCTTCATCCCGGCCCGCACGACCTTGCTGCCGTGCTCGGCCTGGTACTTCAGGTCGTTACCGGCCGAGAACGCGCGGTCGCCGGCGCCGGTGAGGATCGCCACCCAGGCGTCGTCGTCGGCCGCGAAGTCGTTGAACACCGAGTCGAGCTCCTGGCTCGTCGGCGGGTGGATCGCGTTCATGCGTTCCGGCCGGTTGAGGGTCACTTCCCAGACGTGATCGTTCTTCTCGACCTGGAGAAACTCGTAGCTCACTTGCCTGCTCCTGTTCGCTTGCGGGGCCGCTTCATGGCCGTTTGATGGAAGGGCGCGAGAGTAGCAGCAGTCCCTTGCTAGCGTTCCACCCGACATGGCGCTTCTACCCTTGCCAGCCGGCACCGGTCCGAACAGCGATCCCTACCGCAGCGGCGAATGGTCATACAACCCCGACCCGAACCAGGTCGCGATCGCGGCCGCCGAATGGCGTAGCCGCCACAACCTCACTCCCGCGACGGGCGACGAAGCCCGCCGCGTCCTCCTGCTGGTCGACGAGCAGCGGGACTTCTGCCTGCGCGAGGGCGCGCTCTACGTCGGCGGCCGTTCGGGCCGCGGCGCGATCGAGGACACCGACCGCGTCGTCCGCTTCATTTACCGCAACCTCGGCAACTTGACCGAGATCGCCTCCAGCCTCGACAGCCACACACCGCAGCAGATCTTCTTCTCTTCGTTCTGGGTCGACGGCTCGGGCAGGCAGCTCGACGGCTACCGCGAAGTACTGGCATCGGAGATCGAAGCCGGCTCGGCGGTGCCCAATCCTGCTCTGGCTGGCTGGTTCGGGGACGGCACCGCGGAGTGGCTGAGGCGCCAGACCCTGGACTACTGCCGCCGACTCGAGGCGACCGGGAAGTACCGCCTCTACCTGTGGCCGCCGCACTGCTTCCTCGGCAGCGAGGGCCACGGCCTGGTCGGCGCCGTGCAGGAAGCGCGACTGTTCTTCGGCTACGCGCGCGGCGCCGAGACGCCGATCCTGATCAAGGGCACGAACCCTCTCACCGAGTACTACTCCGTGCTCGCGCCCGAAGTGCTGGTCCGACACGATGGTGAGGAACTCGATCGGCGCAATCAGGCGCTGATCGACTGGCTGCTCGGCGCCGACGCCGTGATCGTCGCCGGTCAGGCCGCGAGCCACTGCGTCCGCTACACGGTCGACGATCTGCTGGCCGAAATGCAGTCCCGCGACATCCCGGCAAGCAGACTGCATGTGCTGGCCGATTGCATGTCGGCGGTCGCCGTGCCGGACACCGCGACGCCCGGCGAGTTACTGGTCGACTTCACTCCCGAGGTCGAAGCGGCGATGACGGGCTGGCAGGAAGCCGGCGTCCACATCGGGCACTCCGGGGACGACGCCTCGGACTGGGTCTGACCGCCTACGGCACGTTGCGCTGCAGCTCCTCCACCCAGACCGCCGGGCCGCCGTCCGACGGCGCCCGCCAGTCCCCTCGCGGCGACAGTGACCCGCCCGAACCCACCTTGGGTCCGTTCGGCAGCGCCGAGCGCTTGAACTGGCTGGTGCCGAAGAAGCGGACCAGGAAGATCTCCAGCCAGTGCCTGATCTCGACAAGCGAGTACTCGCGGCGCTCAGCCTCGGGAATCGTGTCGAGCCAGGCGCCCCGGTTCATGTCTCCCCAGGCTCGATGGGCCAGATAGGCGACCCGACTCGGCCGGTAGCCGTACCGGCTCAGGTAGTAGAGATGGAAGTCCTGGAGCTCGAACGGCCCGATGGCCTCCTCGGTCGACTGCGCCGGCTCGCCGTTGCCCGCCTCCCCGCCATCCTCTGGCGGCACCAGCTCCGGCGAGATCTCCGTGTCGACGATCGACTGCAACGTCTCGCTGGCGGCAGCACCGAACTCGCCGCGCTCGACCTCCCAGCGGATCAGGTGCTGGATCAGGGTCTTCGGCACGGACGAGTTCACGCTGTAATGGGCCATCTGGTCGCCCACGCCGTAAGTGCACCAGCCCAGCGCCAGTTCCGAGAGGTCGCCGGTGCCGATGACCAGACCCCGGTGGAGGTTCGCGAGCCGGAACAGGTGGGCCGTGCGCTCACCGGCCTGAACGTTCTCGAAAGTGGAGTCGTAGACGCCTTCGCCGCGCTCGCCACGCCCGTACGGATGGTCGATCGCCTTCAGCATCTCTTCGCTCGGGGGCCGGATGTCGATCTCGGACGCGGTAACGCCGAGCGACTCCATCAACCGGTTCGCGTTGTCGTACGTGCGGGTCGACGTGCCGAAGCCGGGTAGCGTGTAGGCGAGGATGTTCGACGCCGGCAGCCCGAGCCGCGCGAACGCCCGCACGCAGACGATCAGAGCGTGGCTCGAGTCGAGTCCGCCGGAGACGCCAATGACCACCTTCTCCAGGCCGGTGGCCCGCAGCCGCTGAACCAGTCCCGACACCTGGATGTCGAAGGCCTCGGCGCAGCGTTCGTCCCGCTCCGCGCTGTCCGCCGGCACATAGGGGAAGCGCGGGATCTCCCGCCGCAGCGCCACCGCGGCCGGTGGCCGGTCCACCGTCACCGGTACCTGCCGGAACTCCCCGGCAAAGGACTCCCGGCGCACCGCGTCCCGGAACGTCGACATGCGGAGCCGCTCCTGCGAAAGCCGCTCGAGGTCGATGTCGGCGGCGATCGTCTGGGGCTCCTGGCTGAAACGCTCGGACTCGGCCAGCCGCTCTCCGTTCTCACAGATCAGGCCGTGGCTGTCCCAGGCCAGGTCGGTCGTCGACTCTCCGGCGCCCGCTCCGGCGTAGACGTAGGCTGCGATCGACCGGCCCGACTGCGACGCGCACAGCAGGCGCCGATAGTCCGCCTTGCCGATCGTCACGTTGCTCGCCGACAGGTTGAAGAGCACGGTGGCTCCCGCCATGGCGCCCCGGGTGCTCGGCGGCAGCGGCGACCACAGGTCCTCGCAGATCTCGACGTGGAAGCGGAAACCCGGCACGGGGCCCACATCGAACAGCAGATCCTCGCCGAAGGGTACGTCCTCGTCGCCAAGCGACACGACGTCCGACCGCCGCGACTCGGCGGCTGCGAAGTACCGCTTCTCGTAGTACTCGCGGTAGTTCGGCAGATAGACCTTGGGCACGACACCGGCAATGCGGCCACCATGCACCACGGCGGCGACGTTGAACACGGCGCCGTCGGCCTGAAGCGGCAAACCGACGATCAGCACCGGGCGCAGTTCCCGGGAGGCCTCCGCCAGAGCCAGCAGCGCCGCGCGCGAGCCATCGAGCACCGCGGCCTGGTGGAACAGGTCGTCCAGGGAGTAGCCGCTCAGGTTGAGTTCGGGGAAGACGGCGGCGACGGCGCCGTCCCGGTCCGCGCTCCGCGCCAGGTCGAGAGTGCGCTCCAGGTTCGTCGCCGGATCGGCGATCTCGGCGCGCGGCAGGCACGCCGCGACCCGGGCGAAGCCGTGCTCGTAGAGGTCGTCGAAACGCCGAACTGCTGACCTGTCTAACCTTGCGGCCATGCGGGATTATGAACGACCGGCGGCCGAAGCGCCGTTTCCGGCGGTTCAGGCCGAGCGGGCAGGCGGCGCGTGCGAGGCCGCCAGCCGGTCGCACTGCTCTATCAGGCTCGCCGTGACCTCGACCGGTGGCGGCCCGTGAGCCTCGAGGTCCTGCAGCGCCGGCGGCAGTGAAGCCACCTCGCGCCCCGCCGTCTCGCGAGCGGCGTCGAGCGACGGCAGCGGATCGAGAAGCCGGCCCTCTTCCAGCACCGGCACGAGCAGATCCTGGCCCCCCGGATCGTCCAGGCCGGAGGCCTCCCCCGCCTGGTCGAGCGCGTGGATCACATCCCGTTCCAGGCCGCCGTCCGCCGCTCGGTAGCGCCGCACCTGCAGCCGCCCCGGCAGGGACGCCTTGCCCACCCCGGCCCCGAACTTGAATACCGGCCGCCACCGCTCCTCGCCGCTGCGCCGGATCGCCGACAGCTTGTACACGCCTCCCAGCGCGCCCGCTCCCGCCGCCGTGACCAGCGCGGTGCCCACGCCCCAGATGTCGATCGCCGCCCCCTCTTGCCGCAGCTCCCGGATCTTCTTCTCGTCCAGGTTGTCGCTGACGACGATGGCGACGTCCTCGAGTCCCGCCTCGTCCAGCCGGCGACGCGCCGCGCAACTCTGCGACAGCATGTCCCCCGAGTCGAGGCGGATGCCGAGCAGCCGCTGGCCGCGCCCGTCCAGCGCGCGCGCCGTGGCAATCGCATGCTCGATTCCGCGCTCCACGTCGTAGGTGTCGACCAGGAGGACGCAGTTGTTCGGCATCGTCTCGGCGAACGCGTCGAAGGCCTCGGGCTCCGAGTCGAAGGCCTGGACCCAACTGTGGGCGTGAGTACCGCGCACCGGAATGCCGAAGCGCTGGCCCGCCTCGACGTTCGAGGTCGCGAAGCAGCCGCCAAGGTACGCCGCGCGGCTGGCGCTCAAGCCCCCGTCGAAGCCCTGCGCCCGTCGCAGACCGAACTCCAGCACCGGCTGACCCGGCGCGGCGATGTGGCAGAGCCTTGCCGCCTTGGTCGCGACCAGCGTCTGAAAGTTGAAAATGTTGAGAACGGGCGTCTCGATCAACTGGCCGACCAGCAGCGGCGCCTCGATCCGCAGCAGCGGTTCCCTCGCGAAGACGGCCGTGCCTTCCGGGACGGCCGCCAGCGAGACGGAGAGGTCGAGCGTCGGCAGCACGTCCAGGAAGTCACGCGCGAACAGGGCTCGGCCGTCGCTTCCGGCAAGGCCTCGCAGGTACTCGACGTCCTCGGGCTCGAAGCGAAGGTCGAGGAGGAACTCCACGACCTGCTCCAGACCGGCCGCGACGGCGAAGCCGCCGTCGAACGGAGTGTGGCGAATCGACAGGTAGAAGCTGGCCCGGTCCAGGTGGCGACCGTGCCGCCAGTACCCCTGGGCCATCGTCAACTGGTAGAGGTCGGTCGTCAACGCGCTCACGACGGCGCCTCCAGCGGCTCCCGCGCCGACCGGTGCTGGTACAGCTCGCCGTCCTCGAAGCCGAGCCGGCGGTAGTACTCGCGTGTGCCGACCGAGGAGATGACGGCGACCTGTTCGAACCCGGCGCCGGCCGCAATGGCCAGGGCCTCGGCGATCAGGCGCCGGCCGAGGCCGACGTGCTGCGACCGCCCCTCCCCCCGCTCGCCCAGGCCGACAACCGCTCCGTAAACGTGAACCTCGCGGATGATCGCCCTGTTTGCCAGCTCAGGGAGCGAGATTCCGTCCGTGCCGGCCGGCCCCGGCAGGCGAAGCCGCAGGAACCCCGCGATCCGGTCCCTCGCGGTCACGAACTCGAGGAAGGTCTCCCGGCCGCCAGACGCCTCGTAGTCGGTGCGCCGCAGGCGAAGCCGGCCCGGATCGACCGGGCGGCCGCCGACCTCCCGGGCGCGGATGTCCCGGCAGCGGACGCCGCGCGCCGACGCTTCGGCCTCGGCCACCTGACGCAGGTTCGTCGTACGGTTGCCGGTCACGATGTCCGTGCCGGGAATGTCGCGAATCACCCTGCTGAGGCGGCAGTAGCGCGGCGCGCCGCCCAGACTGTGGACCAGCACGTCGAGCAACTCGTCCGCCTCGTACGGACGCCAGTCGCCACGGCGGTGGTACGCCATCAGCTCGGCGCTCTCGATCAGGGAGCAGGGATAGACCTTGAGCTCGTCCGGGCGTACGTCGGGATCCGCGAACAGCCGGTCGAAGTCCTCCCGGTCCTTCGCCGGCGTGGAACCGTGGAGATTCGGCATCCAGTGCGCCTGGATCTTGAAGCCGGCCTGGCGCAGGAGGCGCACGGCGCGCCGCGACCGGGTCGTGTCGTGGCCGCGGCCGTTGAGCGCCAAAACCTCGTCGTCCATGCTCTGGATGCCGATCTGGACTTTGGTCGCCCCCAGCCGCCGCATGCGCAGCGCCTCCGCCGCGTCGAGGCGGTCGGGCCGGGTTTCGAGCGACAAACCGACACAGCGGATCGGCGAGGTCTCGTTCTCGCGATGCGCCGCCAGCAGGTCGGCCCAGTCCGCGTTCTGCTCGCGCGCCTCGGACGCCGCTCGCGGATGAGCGGCGGTCCAGTCGGAGACGACCTGGTTGTAGCCGCGGCCGGCTGCCGCGTCCGACGTTTCGATTTCGGCGCCCTCCACGATCTCCTCTAGCTGCCGGAAGTCCACCGCAGGCGCGAACGTCAGCAGCGGATCCGTCGCCGGCTCGGACGAGACGTCGACGAACTCGTTCATCGCCTGGAGACAGCGCAGGATGAACCACACCTGGTAGCCATCCGGATAGCTCGACCAGGTGCCGCCGAGCACAATCAGCTCCACCTTGTCGATCGGGTGCCCGGTGTGGCGGAAGGAACGGAGGCGGGCGAGAGTCTGCCGGTAGGGGTCGAACTGGTGTTCGGCGGCCCGCTGGGCCCCAGGCTCGGACGACAGGTAGCTCTTCGGCATCCGCACGTCGCTGGGACAGAAGATGCACCGGCCCGGGCACGGGAAGGGCTTGGTCAGCACGGTGACCGGCGCCACGCCGCTCCGGGTGCGGACCGGCTTCATCCGAACCCGGTCGACGAACGCCCGTTCGCCCGCCGCACCGGGCCGAAGCGCGCGGTAGCCGCGGATCAACTCGCTCTTCGAGAAGAAACCCCTGCCGTTCTTCGGGTGGCGGCGCAGCAGTTCGTCGAGGTCGCGCTCCTCAAAGCGTGACGCGCTCTCGATGGCGCCGATGATCGCGTCGAGCTCCGCCGCGTGCTCTTCGGGCTCGAACGAGAAACGCTTCGGGGCTATTGTCGCCGCCATGACGGGAACCTACTACGGCGGCACCGGGCGCTTGGGGGCAACGAGACGATGACGACCACAGCCGGCGAGACGGCCACCGGGCCACAGTTCGAGGGGCGGGCGGCCCTGATCACGGGCGGCGGCAGCGGCATCGGACTGGCGATCGGCCGCGCCCTCGCCTGGGGCGGATGCAGCATCGCGCTCGGCGGTCGCCGCCGGGAGGTCGTGAAAGCGGCCGCCGCCGATCTGCGCGCGCTCGGCCTTCGCGCTGTCGCCGTCGCCGGCGACGTCTCGAGTGCTGGCGGCGCGCGGCAGATGGTCGACGAAGCGGCACGCGAACTCGGCGGGCTCGACATGCTGGTCAACTGCGCCGGCGTCTACCGCGCCGGTCCGCTCGCGGCCGAGGGCGACGAGGCCGAACCCGACCCGGTCGACCTCGTCGTTGACGTCGATCTGAAAGGCGTGCTGTTCGCGACCCGGGCCGCGATCCCCCACCTCCGCGCGCGTCGCGGCGGGGCCTCGATCGTCAACATCTCGTCCTCGCTCACCCAATCGCCGCTCGCCAACTGCTCCGTCTACACGGCCGCGAAGGCCGGCGTCGACGCGCTGACCCGCAGCCTCGCGGCCGAACTCGCCGGCGACCGCATTCGGGTCAACGCGGTGCTTCCCGGTGTCGTGCGTACCCCGATCTTCGAGACGATCATGCCGCCGGACGAGGCCGCCGCCTTCCTCGAAGGCTTCGACGACGAGGTGCCGATGGGCCGCGTCGGCGAGCCGGACGACGTCGCGCGCGCCGTCGTCTTCCTCTGCGACCCGGCGAACGACTGGATCACGGGAGCCCTGCTCGCAGTCGACGGCGGGCTCAGCCTGGGCGCACCGTAGCGCCCACTGCCGGTGCGCCGGCCATGAACACGCCAACCCAAGCCGCCCTCCGCCGGATCAACCGCGACTTCTACAGCCGGCACGCGGCCGACTTCGACCGCACCCGGCACCCCGGCGGCTGGCCGGGCTGGCGGCGGGTCGTCCAGACCACGGCCCAACCGACGAACCGTCCCCTGCGGGTCCTCGACCTCGGCTGCGGCAACGGACGCTTCGCCCTGTTCCTGCAGCACAACCCCGAACTTCTCAGCCACGGACGCTTCATCTACGACGGCATCGACCTCAGCAGTGAGCTGATCGACCACGCCCGAGTTGCCACCGCAAGCCTTGACCACATCCGTTTCAGGACCGACGACATCGAGAACTGCGCCCTCGACGAAGCGACCTGCGACCTCGTCACCCTGTTCGGCGTCCTCCACCACATCCCGGGCTTCGACACGCGGCGCCGCACCCTCGAACGCGCCGCATCCGCCGTGGCGCCCGGCGGTCTGCTCGCCCTCACCTGCTGGCAGTTCGCCGACGACCCCGGACTCGAGCGCCGCCGGCTCGACTGGGCCTCGGAAGCTGGCGTCGACCCGGCGGAACTCGAGCCCGGAGATCACCTGCTGCGCTGGGGACCGGGCGACACCGAAGGCCGCCGGCAAAGCCGGCGACGATCCTCCCGCCGCCTCCGGCGGCAGCGGGTCGGAAGACCCGCGCACCAGGCCCGCCGCTACTGCCACCACGCCGACGAACTGGAACTCGAGCGTCTGGTCGAAGGCTTCCCGTTGACCGAAGTCGCCCGCTACCGCTCCGACGGACCCGGAGGCCGCCAGAACCTGTACTGGCTGGGCGCTCGCGACGGTGCTGCTACCTTGTGCTGAAGGAGGATCGAAACCCATGAAGCTCCTGTGTCCCGCTCTGGCCGCCTCCATCCTGCTGACTGCTCTCCCAGCCGCCGCCCAGCAGGAGGAGACCTACGACTACTGGCAACCGCAGCGGCAGATGGTCCGTCTGGGCCAGCAGGCGATCTTCATGTGCAACGGGCTGTTCACGTCCAACCGGACCCTCGAGCAGGTGTTCGCGCAGGAACTTGCCTACCTGCCGGAACCGGTCGGAACCGCGAAAGGCGGCGACTACGAGGTCGACTGGGAACGCGGGGCCGTGACGGTCGGCTCGGGACACGGCGTGCCGAAGATGCGCGCCGCCTTCCGCGAGGGAATCGGCTGCGTCGTCCTGGCGCCCGACCAGACGCTGGACGACATCGACAGCCTACCGGCGATCGAGATGCCGCCACCCGCAGGCGACGCGGCGAAGATCCCATGGCCGGACGGCGACAGGGCCGGTCCGGTCTCACTGCCGTCCGACGTCGACGCGGCCGCACTCCAGACCGCCTCCGACTGGGCCTTCGACCGCGAGTCGCCCTACCAGGTCACGCTGAGCCTGCTCGTCGTCCATCGCGGCGAGATCGTCCACGAGCGCTACGCCGACGGCGTCGACAGGACGACCCGCACCCGCACCTGGTCGACGGCGAAGAGCATCGCCTCGACACTGATCGGCATGCTCGTCGACGACGGCAAGCTGGCTCTCGACGAGCCGCTCGGCTTCGACTTCCTTCCCAAGGACGCCGCCGCGGCAGAGACCGACCCGCGCTCGGCGATCACGCTGCGTCACGCGCTGAACATGTCGAGCGGACTGCAGACCGTCGACAACGGCGGGCAGGAGTACGCCGTCGGCTCCGGCATGTCCTACTGGGCGGGCGCCAGCTCCGTCGAAGGCGCCCGCCGCCGGGCCCTGATCCGCGAGCCGGGCGCCAACTGGGACTACGAGAACTACGACACCCTGCTCGCCGTCTACTCGATGAAACGCGCCCTCGGCAGCGAGAAGAAGTACCACGAGTTCCCCCGCCGGCGCCTGCTCGACCGGATCGGCATGCGGAGCACCCTGCTCAGCACCGACCGCTTCGGCGACTTCATCCTCAGCAGTCAGGTCTACACGAATGCCCGCGACCTCGCCCGCTTCGGCCTCCTTTACCTCCAGAACGGCCTCTGGAACGGCGAGCGCCTCCTCTCCGAAGAGTGGATCGACTTCGTCCGCACTCCGGCCCCCTCGACCGCCGACCGCGGCAACTTCTACGGCGGCCAGTTCTGGCTCGTCCCCGACGAACGCAAGGACATCCCCAGGGACGCCTACTCCACCGCCGGCAACCGCGGCCAGTACGTCGTCATCGTCCCCTCCCACGACCTCGTCATCGTCCGTCGTGGCCTCGACTGGGGCCGCCAGGGCTTCGACCGATGGGACATGGCGCGGGAGGTACTGAAGGCGTTTCCGGAGGCGGCCGCGGCGCTGAACTAGCCAGCGGCGCCGGCTCAGCGTGGGTTAGGGTTCGCGGGTTCCACGACCAGGAGCTTGTGATGACGATCGATGAGTTCGTTGCCGATATGGCGGTGAAGGCGGGGGGTATCGATCCCCTTGGGAAGAGGCTGCTGTTCCTGCTCGACGACGAGCAGATGCTGATCGACGGGACGGGCGAGGCGAACGTCGTGTCGAAGGTGTCGGGGCAGGAGGTCGAGACCGACTGCACGGTGCGGATGTCGCTCGACACGTTCGGCAAGCTGCAGCGCAAGGAGATCAAGCCATTCATGGCCGTGGCGTCCGGGAAGATCAAGGTCAAGGGCGACATGTCGATTGCCGCCAAGCTGAAGAAGCTGACCTGAGCTTGGCGAACCCGTCGATCCGGATCCGGCAGCCGGTCGCGCTCAGGGCCGTCAACCGTGTCGGAGCGGTTGCCGGCCGCTGCGGACTGACGCCCTTCAGGCTGACGCCCGAGCGGATTCTGGAGAACGCGCGTCGAGTCAGCGGATTCGAGGTACGCGACCCGATGTTCCGGGAGGGACTCGAGCGTCTCGTGCACGGGCTCGAGACGCACGCGCGGCTGAGCACGTTCGGTCGGCTGGCGGCGCGCGGCACGGTGCAGCGTTCGGCCGACTCGCGCTCCCAAGTCGAGCGAGCGCTCTCGGAACACCCCGAGATCGGCGACGAAGAGGTCCGCGCGCCGGTCTTCATCGCCGGCATGCCGCGGAGCGGGACGACGATCCTCCACGCCCTGCTGCACCTGGACCGCAACCACCGGGCGCCGCTGTCCTGGGAGTGCCTCCTGCCCCACCCGGCGCCGAATCCGGACGATTACCGGGACAACGAGCGGATCGAAACCGTGCGCAAGGAGTTCGACCAGATCTTCCGGCTCGTGCCGGACTTCCGGCGCAAGCACTACATGACCGCCGACTCGCCGCAGGAGTGCATCGGCATCACGGCGCTCAACTTCACGAGCTTCCAGTACGTGGCCATGGCCTGGCTGCCGGAGTACCTCGACTGGTTCCCGAAGGCCGACCAGGTGCAGAACCTGCGCTGGCATCGGCGCTTCCTCCAGTTCCTCCAGTCGGGCGGCGTTCCCTCCCGTCGCTGGCTGATGAAGTCGCCCGTCCACCTGATGCGGCTGCGGGCTCTGTTCGAGGTCTATCCGGATGCCCGGGTCATCGTGACCCACCGTCACCCGGTCGACGTCGTGCCGTCGGTCGGGAGCGTGATCTCGTCGATGCGGTCGTTCTACTCGGACCACGAGGACACGGCGCGAACGGCGCGTGAACAACTCCTGACCTGGGCCGACTACTTCGCCCGGTTCCTGCACGACCGCCGGGAGCTCGACCGCGAGGAACAGATGGTCGACGTGTTCTTCGACGACTTCGTCAAGGACCAGATGTCGGTCGTCGACGCGATCTACTCCCGCTTCGGTTGGGACCTCCAACCGGAGGACCGGCGCCGCATGGAGCGATTCCTGCAGCAGGAGCGCCGGGGAAAGCACGGCGTCCACGAGTACTCGCTGGACCAGATGGGCACGACACGGGCCGAGATCGAGAACGAGTACGCCCACTATCTCACCTTTCTGGAAACCCAGAGATGAGCCTGGAGACACAGCGATGAGCGAACCCGACTTCGAGAGCCGACAGGCGCTGCACGAGTTCCTGGACGTGATCCGCAACGCCGAGCAGACGTTCCTCGACCCCGAGAAGGAACTCGACCACCAGGGGCACGTGGACGGCTACCAGCACCTGTTCCACCTGATGCAGATAACCGTCGACTTCTACCTCCACAACGACCCCTTGCGGCCCCGGCTCGTGCGGCTCACCGACGGAACCCGCAAGCTCTACGGCGACAACGTGGACTCGGTCTACTACTTCTCCCAGGTCCGGGGAGACCAGGAATACGTCATCCGCGGGCGGCACTTCGGCAGTTGCTACCTGAGCTTCTGCCTCTACGGCGGAGATCCCAACGGCGAGCTGGCGGACCGGGTGACGCTCAACGTCAACCACCGCGACATCGCGTTCGAGGACGACGGGTCGTTCGAGATCAGGCTGACACCCGATCCGCAGGGTCCGAACGAGTTCCGGATCGACCCCGACTCGGTGTCGCTCTTCACCCGCGAGTACTTCCTCGACCGCGCGTCGTCGAAAGAGAGCATCCTCAGCATCGAGAACGCTTCGCCGCAGCCGCCCGCGCCGCCGCTGGACGACGCAGAACTGGCGCGGCGCATCCGCAGCATGGCGATGTTCTTCATGTGCACGACCTGGATCGCCCCGCTGCCGGTCCACCTGCCGTTCAACGAGTTCTGCGATCCGTGGGAGTTCGACCCGGAGCAGGGCGGCTGGGGAACCGTCGACAACATCTACTGCTTCTGTCGCTTCCGGCTGCAGGAGAACGAGTACCTGAAGGTGCGTTTCCGGTCACCGGAAGCGTGCTACTGGGGCCTCCAGACGTGGAACTACCTGATGCAGTCGATGAACTACGAGGACTTCCCGGTGTGCGTCAACAAGCAGACCGCCATCGCCGAACCGGACGGCAGCTACGTCATCTACCTGAGCCACAGGGAGGCGCCCAAGAACTGGATCAGCACCGCCGGCTACAACGAGGGCGTTCTCTTCGCGCGCTGGCTGCTTGCCGACGAACTGCCCGAGACACCGGAGGTCGAGCTGGGCGAGTGGTAGAGGCCAGTCCGTCGATTGTCCTGCGGGTTCCCGTCTAGAATCGCTTCTTACCGACAGGTCAGGCCGGAAACAGGGAGATAGTGATGCGACTGAACCGCGGGGGAGCGCTCGCCCTTACCGTTCTGGCATGGATCACGTCGGCGAGTGGGGCTGCCGAGGCCCAGACGACTGCCAGCCAGGTCGAGGATGATGCCACCCTCGAGGCCTTCGTCTTGGGGGCGAAGGCGGAAATCGAGGCGATCACGACCGTAAACGAGGGGGCAAAGCTAAGGGAGAGGCTGAGAACGGAGGGCGACTGGAAGTCCGGATCGATGTTCCTCATCATCTTCCTCCCGAGCGGGGAGCCCTTCATCCACGGGAACGATCGCACCGCGGAGAGCAAGAACCTGCTGGCTGTCGAGGACGACAACGGGCTCAAAGTCGTCGAGGACCTCCTCGAGGCCGCTGCCCGAGGCGGCGGCTTCGTCAGGTACCACGACGGGGAGCCGAAGACGGCATACGCTGTCACCTACAGGTCCGGCATCACCGGAAGGCCATTCGTGCTGGTCGGCGGCTATTCGCAGGACGTCTCCCATGTCCCGGTTCTGATCCCGGAACTGCCGAAGCCGGCCGTCACCGCATCGCAGGTCGCGGACCGCGAGACGCTCATCACCTTCGTCGAGGAAGCGGCCAGGGTGTACCGCGAAGCCGTCCTTTCCGAAGGCTACGCCACCCTTACCGGGATCAGAAACGCCTTCCGGTCGGAAGGAGGAGACTGGAAGTCGGGCTCCATCTACCTGTGGGTCGTGAGTGGCTCGGGCATCATCCTGTTTCACGCAACCAGGCCGGACGTCGAAGGCACGCCCACGGACATGACGCGGACGGACATCAACGGCGTGAGGTTCGCGGAGGAGCTGATCGGAGGTGCGCGGCGTGAGGGCCGGAAGTTCCTGGAGTACTACTACGACGACCCCGCCGTCATGGGAGACGAGGACACCGGTTCCCCGAAGCTCGGCTACGCCGTGAGCTTCTCGGTGCCCAACTCGGAGCAGAAGGCCGTCATCGGTTCCGGCATCTACATCCGCACGGGTCCGCCTCGTGCCGCGATCACGACGGACGCCGAGTGCGACGAATCGCTCTGCCGCGCCCGCACCGGCGAGCAGGTGTCGTTCAGCGACGCTAGCAGCGGGTCCGTGCAATCCCGGCTCTGGGACTTCAGCGACGGCCAGACCAACTCGAACCACTCCCCGGTGCAAGTCTGGTCCGAACCGGGCTTCTACCAGGTGGCGTTGCTCGTGAGCGACGGGTCGGTCAAGTCGACCGCTTCCCTGACCTTCCTGGTCGAGGCCGCCGAACCAGCCGGCACGTGCGTGGCGGACGACCAGACCCGGTGTCTCCAGGACTCGCGCTTCGCCGTCGAGATGGACTGGTGGACCGGCGACGGCCGGAGCGGTCTCGGCCGGGTCGTGCATCATGGGACGAACGACTCAGGGTTGTTCTACTTCTTCTTCGAGTCCGGCGACAACTGGGAGGTCCTGATCAAGGTGCTCGATGGCTGCTCCGTGAACGGACACGCATGGGTGTACGGAGCTTCGGCGACGACGCTGGGCTACCGGATCCGGGTCACGGACACGGTGACGGGGACGTTCAGGGAGTACCTGAACGAGAACGGTCGCCGGGCCGACGCGATCACGGACAGCGAAGCATTCGCCGGGATCTGCGAGGGCCGTTCAACCGCGGCATCGCCGGCGCCCGAGCCTGTCGACCCGACACCGTCCCCATGGCTTGTCGGCGCCAGTGCCTCGTCCGAGGAAGGTGGCTGCGCCGAGTCAGCGACGACGCTATGCCTGCTCGATAGACGGTACGAGGTGTCGGTGGCGTGGTCGAAGGCAGCCGCGGCCGGAGACGAGTCCAGCGAAACGGGGCCCGGCAGGGTGCTAAGCCCTCGCACGGCGGACTCCGGTCTGTTCCACTTCTTCGGTCCGAACAACTGGGAGATGCTGGTGAAGGTGCTCGACGCCTGCGACGGCTACGGCCACCACTGGGTGTTCGCGGCGGCGGCGACGGACCTGGGACTCGACCTGATGGTGCGGGACACGGTCACCGGCGCGATCAGGCAGTACGTCAAGGACCCTGGCGAGCCGTCGCCGGCCGTAGCCGACGTGACCGCCTTCCCGGACGCCTGCCGCAGCGACTGAGGCGCGGAAGCGGACGGGTGCGGACGTACCGCCTCCCGGCGCCCACGGCGCTAGATCCAGTCGCGGTCGGCGATCTTCTTCGGCAGGAACTCCTCGGTGACGAAGGAGAGGCCCTTGCTGGAGAGGGCTTCGAGTTCCCACTTGACGCCGGCGCTGAGCATGTTCTTGATCTCCTTCTGCCAGGACCTCGCCTTGAACCACTCGTAGTTCAGGATCTCCCTGGCACGGGAGCGGTCCTGGTCGTTCAGGCGGATGCTGACGTCTTCGGATAGGTCGTAGGCGGCGGGGTCGAAGCTGGAGAGGCCGATGAAGCGGGCCTTGGGAACGGCCATCCGTTTGGACTCGAAGGCGAGGCCGATCGAGCCCTGCTTGACGACGGAGTGGATGTAGTAGCCCCAGGGGTCGTTGTCGACGAAGACGTAGAGCGGCAGATCCAGCTCGTGGACCATCCGGTACAGGAGCCTCCGAACGCCGCGCGGGGGCTGACCCTGGCCGGTCACGAGGATGCAGTTGTGCCGCTTCCAGAACTTGTCCTCGTTGAGCCGCGCCCAGACCGCCTCCTTCTCCACCAGGAGGATGAACTTCGCGCCGTGACCGACGAAGCGGATCGTGTCCGGTTCGACGATGCCGGGAACCGACCAGCCGCCCGAGCCCATTCGGGAGAGGTCGATCACGTCGCCGGCGTCGACGAGGGTGAGCGGGCCAACGACGGAGCCGCGCTTCGCCGCGAACAGGTGTAGCTCCTCGCGCAGCGCGCCCAGCGTGACCTCCAGGTCCTCGATGATCGGGTCCGATTCCTCCTGGCCTTCGAAGGTGTTCTCCTTGCCGTCGGCCAGGGTGTGCTTGCTCATGTAGTAGAGATCGCGGATGCTCGTCGTCTTCTGCTCGTCGAGGAGCTGGGTGCAGCCGCGGGCAACCAGGAGCGTCTGCATGTACTTGCGGGCCTGGTTCAGGTTGAACAGCGAGCGACGCTGGGTCGCGTCGCCCATCTCGATGATCTTCCTGCGCTTCGAGAACGTGACGTTCGAGAGCGTCCGCGACGGGATGTCGACGTAGGGGTCGACTTCGCGGCGAGCCATCGCGATCGTCTTCTTCGCAAGGAACTCGATCTTGGCCTTCGCGTCGAGGCTGGCCGGGATCTTGAGCCGGTCAGACGTCATACCAGCTCCAGCTGCGACCCGGGATCACGCTCGGCCTCCGCGGGAAGCGGCGGCGGCAAATGCTCGGTGGCCACCGCTTCGGCGTCTTCGGCAACAGACGGCTCGGCGTTCGGATCGACGACGAGGACGTTCTCGCAGGCTTCCAGCTCGTCGCCGGAGGTCTCCTGCTCCTCGAGCATTCCCGCCAGCTCCGTCTTCCTGCGACTGATCGCAAGCAATCGATCGCGGAACAGCTTCTGGTCCTTGCCGGTGATCGCCTCCACCGAGCTGACGACTTCCTCGATGTAGAGGTTGAACACCTCCCGGCGACGGGCCTCGCTCCTGGCCCGGGCCTTGCGCTTGACGTACTGCCCGAGCCGGCGCCCGCAGGTCTGCACGGCAAGCTTGATCTCCTTGCGGATCTCGTCGTAGTCCGCCACCGCAACCTTGCTCTCGGAACTGAAGGGAACCCACACCGAGGCGAGATGGACCAGGACGATCAGCGGACCTGACGGCAGCGCACCCCGCGACTGGGTCAGGCCGTAGTTGCGCCAGGAGACGTCCATCACCGCCTTCGTGATGCAGCAGGAGCCGGCGAGGTACTGCAGCGGAACGCGGTTCGCGAAGCGGAGCACCTTGGCCAGGTCGTCGGCGGGGAGGTCGCCGCCCCAGGCCAGGCCGACCTCAACCTGGAACGGATTGCCACGGTAGACGGCCGGCCGCCGCGTCTCGACCCCATAGAACTCCGCCCGGATGCCTCTGGTCAGCCCGGCCAGCAGCTCCTGCACGCCGATCGGCGACAGGCAGTCGGTCGACGGTGGCCGGATGCGGGTCGCGGAGTCGTTGAGCGCCTGGTAAAGCTCGTCGGCGGCCTTGCGGACGACCGTGTTCGGACGCGCCTTCGGATCGATCCCGGCCCGCTTGGCGAGCCCCACCGCCATCTGCGGCGACACACGGCTGAAGTCCCGGGACAGGCACTGGCTGATCGTCGCGTGCCTGGTCGACTGCAACATCTTCATCAGCACGCCGAGTTCGACGCCATGCGGATGCGGCTTGATCTCGCTCGGCGCCGCCGGGTTCGACTGGACGCCCCGGACGTAGTCCGTTTCTTCGCCGTGCGGATCCCTGTAGTGCAACGTTGCGTGGGGGTTCGCCACGGCCACCTGGTGCAGGAACTCCTCGACCGACTGGCGGCCCTTCATGTACTGCGCCTCGAGTTCCAGCTCGACCCGGGTGCCGTGATCGAGATCCCAGTCGTCGAGCTTCTTCTTCCCGACCGCCTTCGGCTTGTTCGTGTTCGTGTCGATGACCACCTGCATCGCATAGGCGGGCGAACGGGCGCCGGTGCGCGACACGATCGACACCGGCTTGCCGGTCGTCAACTGGCCGTACATCGCAGCCGCCGAGATGCCGATCCCCTGCTGGCCGCGGCTCTGCTTCAGGCTGTGGAACTTCGACCCGTAGAGCAGTTGCCCAAAGATCCTCGGCGCCTGCGCTTCGACGATCCCCGGGCCGTTGTCGGTCACCCGCACGACGTACCGGTTGTCCCCTTCGGCCGCGTCGAGTTCGACCCGGATCTCGGGCAGGATGCCCGCCTCCTCACAAGCGTCGAGTGAGTTGTCGACCGCCTCCTTGACGGTCGTCAGGAGCGCCTTGCGAAGCGAATCGAAGCCGAGCAGGTGGCGGTTCTTGGCGAAGAACTCCGAAACCGAGATCTCCCGCTGGCGGCGGGAGAGGGTCTCGGCTGTGACTCGTTTCGCCAAGGCTGCCCCTTCGGTTCAGGGGTTCAGAACGTGGCGCACCCCTACGTGCACCATGCGGGGTGCGCCGATCGTGACCAGACCGGTGCCGGAGATGCCGACCTGCACTTCCTCGTCGAGCAGGTTCTCGAGACCGGCGAAGACATGCCAGCGGCTGCTGAGTGCGCGTGCAGCGCTCAGGTCCACGACGGCGAAGCTGGACAACGGCCTCGTGTTCAGATCGTCCTCGTACTGCTCGCCGACGAAGCGGAGTCCCAGGCGGGCCTGAAGCACGTCGGGATTCGAGTACTCGAGGCCGAAGCTCGCCGACTGCTCGGGCGTCTGCGCCAGCCGCTTCCCCTCGAGTTCCGGGAAGTCGGCCGCGCTGTCGACCTCGGCGTTGCTATAGAGATAGGACACGTCCAGCCGCCAGTCGTCGCCGAGCCGCTGGCGGAGTTCCGCCTCGAGACCCTGAATGCGGGTCCGGTCCAGGTTGAGCCGTTGCCGGCAGGATCCGCCGCCGGGCACGAAGCCGCAGGGCCGGAAGAACCGGCTGCTCGCGATCGACGCGAGCGTCACGTTGGCGATCGGGTTCTCGACCCTGTTGAGGAAGGCGTTCAGCGACAGCCTGGAACCGCCCTGGTAACGCACGGCGCCAAACTCGATTCCGGAGAGCCGCTCCGGCTCGAGCGCCTCGTTCGCCTCCGTGATGTCGTTGCGAACCCGGAAGGGCCGGTACAGCTCGTTGACGGTCGGCGCCCGGAACGACCCGTACACCGAACCGCGCAGGCTCCAGCCGAGGTCGAGTGCGTAGAGGAAACCGATCCGCGGCGACGCCGCCGTCTCCTCCCGGTCCTCGAACATGTCATCGCGGCGAATCGAGCCGTCGGCCTTGTTGATCTCCAGCCGGCTGCCGGATCCCGTCTGCCAACGGTCGATGCGAGCCCCGAGTTCGAGCGTCAGGCGATCGCCGAAGTCGGCCCGCCGCTGGACGTACGCGCCGGTAATCGACTGGTCGCCGCCGGCCATGCGGCGCCGGTTGAACTGCGTCGTGTAGAAGAAGTCCTCGTTCGTCGCACCGTCGACGCTGCGCCACTCGGCGCCCGCGACCCACAGGCCGGATCCGACTTCGCCCTCCCACTGCGCACCGAGGCCAGTGGCCTCGGAGTCGACCAGGAACTGGTCGAGGGCCGGCCGCTCGGACGACCGGTCGACCTGCTGGGCACTGAACCGGCTGGCGAACTCCTGCTCGTGTGTGAAGCCGCGGACTGTCCAGGTATCGCCCCGGCCGCTCACCACGTCCGCACTGAAGCGGAAGGACGTCAGGTCCGTGTCGTTGCCGGTGAGCGGCGTGCCATTGCCGCGGTCCTCGGAGAGGTTGTCGCCGCCGATGCTGAACTGCACCGACTCGCCGGCGGAGAACGCCAGCCGGCCGCCGACGCTGGTCTGCTCCGAGAACGCGTCGACGTCGATCGGCCCACGCTGGTCATCCCGCACGACCGGGTAACCGTCCATGTCGAAGCTCCTCGCCGACAGGGTCAACGACGCGTTCTCGAACCCCTGCCCGAACCAGGCGTCGCCCGACAGCACGCCGTGGTCGCCGGCGAGCGCCGAGAGGCTCAACCCGGGTCCCGATTCCGACGGGGTCGCGGTGACCAGATGGATCACGCCGCCCAGGGCGGAGTTGCCCCAGAGACTCGAACCGCCGCCGCGCACGACCTCGATCCGGTCCAGGCTCTCGCGCCCGACGCGTCCCCAGTAGATCCAGCCGCCGAACGGATCGTTGAGCGGCAGGCCGTCGAGCAGTACCAGCGTGCGGCTGACGCCGCTCGGTCCGATCCCGCGAAGCGAGACACCCTGGCTGGTCGGATGAGCGACCATCGAGCTGTTGCGGCGGAACAGGCTGAAGCCAGGCACCCGGCGCATCGTGTCGTCGAGCGCCAGGGAAGCGCTGGCCCGGAGCTCCTCGCCGGAGAGCACGGACACGCTGGACGTCACCTGGCCCAGCTCCTGTTCGGCGCGGGAGGCGGTGACGACGATCGTCTCGGCCAGGGCGGCGTCCTCGGCCGGCTCCGTACCGTCGGCGTCGTCAGCCTCCGACCCGGCAGCAACCGCCGCGGAAGCGGTCACCGCCAGAGCGAACGCGGAGGCCAGGAGGAAGCAGCCGCGCACAAGGCCAGCGGGTGCTCGCGTGATCGAGGCGGCAGTGAGATTCAACATGCACAACTCCTAGGGGGCCGGACCCGGCGTCTCCGGGTCGGCGGGAGCGGGCATGGTAAACGAAGCAGGATCGACCTCCGCCCCGGCTTCAGCCTCCTGGATCCTCAACTCGGCGACGACCAGGCCCTCCACTGCTATCCGGATCCTCCCCGGCACCATCAACCCCCCCGCGTCCATGTAGTCGCCGATCGTCACTTCGATCTCTCCCGTCGACCCCAGGAACGACCCGTTGAAGACGACCCGACGCTCCCGGAAGTCCTCGCCGCCAAGATGGACAGAGCGCGCCTCGCCGTCCGCAGTCGTGATGTCCAGCCGGTAGGCCTCGTCGCGCTCGACCTGCTCGATGCCCGCCAGCGAGGCCTCGAAGCCCGACTCCTCGCTGTCGGCGAGCCTGCCCCAGAGGAAGTCGGAGAGGATCCCCAAGGCCCCGATCGTCTCCTGCGGCAGCGCCGTTGGCTCGATGACGCCCGACATCGGCGACACGTTCCACGCCATCTCCCCGTCGTAGGCGATGATCATGGCCAGGCCCTGCATGTCGATGTCGATGCGAAACGAATCGGGACGTGCGAAGGCAACCGTCATCGGCACTTCGAAGCCGGCGATGACGACGGTGCCGCCAGCGCTCAACGTCTGCACCTCGGCCGCCGAAGCCCCCCGGGAGTTCCGGTAGCGAGACACCACATCGTCCAGGCCGAGGGAGGCGTCGGCCATCTGACCCGGCATGAAGAAGATGTCGGAATCCATCTCCGGGTTGATCTCGAAGGAGACCAGAGTCAAGGGCATCTCGCCCATCGAACTCTCGAGGACCTGCCGGTGCGCCAGCATCAGGCCGTCGATCTCCCGGTAGTCCTCGAAACGGGTTGTGGCCTCCTCCATGCCGAAGCCGAAGTCCGTCTGATAGACCCTCTTCTTCTCGAGCCCGTCGTCCGCGCCGATGAAGACCTGCTGCGTCACACCGCCGGGAGCGGTGACCACGAGCTTCCAGGCTTCGCCGCTCTCGATCTCCTCGCGGCCGGCAAGTTCCACCTGGTAACCCAACTCCGTGTACTCGAACCAGGGGCTGCCCAGGGCGGCGTCGGCGGCCTGCACCGCTGCCAGCTCTCCTTCGACGACGGCCGGTCTGGGCTGACCGGGCTGCTGGCCCCACGCCTGCTGGCCGTCGAACGCCTGAATGAGGGCCATGCCGCCGAAGTCGCCTTCCACGCGGACCTGATTCGGGCGGCGCATGTGAATCGTGAACGGAGCCTCCATGCCCTGCACCAACATCGTCCCGCTGGCCCTGGCTGTCTGGATCGAGCGCAGCTTCTCGAGACCGCCCCGGGCCTCGTGATGCATGGCAAGCACCCGGTCGAGCTCGCTGGCCTGCTCCGCCTCCTGAGCAGAAAGCGGCCCGACCGCCATGGCAAGCGCCACCAGGGCGAGACACGCCTGGACTCGATCCCTTCGGGGCCTTCGCGGTGCGCCGCGCCCCGTTCGCGCGCGAGCCGTTGAGCCGATCGGTGCAGATCCCTTCATCTCATCCTCCGCTGGCCGTCCGCCGCGAGTTCCGCCGGTGGGCGCCAGGGCGGCTCGCTGCACCAAACTGTGCCGGCATGATACCCCGAACAGAGCGGACCAAAGGCGTTGCGGAAAGCAGCCACCGGGACCAGCATACCGGTTTGGCGATTCCCTGCAACTTCTGAAAACAAAGGAGTTGCGGCGGAGCACGGAATCCGCCGGCGGTCGCCGACTGCCGAAGGCGTCGGCCCCCGGATCGCACCTAGTAATCTGCGCGGGATGAACGACGACGCCGGACCAGTCGATCCGGGCGGCGAATCGCCGGTGTCGCCGCCGGAGCTTCACTCCCGGAGTGTCGCCGAAACCTCCTCCCAGGCCCGGCAGCTACGTTTCACCGGCGACGGCCGGGAGTACTTCCGGATCTGGATCGTCAACGTCGCCCTGACGCTCCTGACCCTGGGCATCTACTCGGCCTGGGCGAAGGTGCGGGCGCGGCGATACCTGTACGGGAACGTATGGCTCGGAGACGACGCTTTCGACTACACGGCGAACCCGGTTGCGATTCTGAGAGGGCGACTCCTGGTCGCCACGGTCCTGGTTCTGCTCTGGTTCGCCCAGATCCTGTCCATCTGGTACTACTACGCCGCCTTCCTCGCACTGATGCCGCTCGTGCCCTGGGTCGTCGTCCGAGCCCGCTCCTTCCAGTTGCGCCGTTCGGAGTACCGGGGCATAGCCTTCGGCTTCAGCGGCAAGTACTGGGACGCCGCGGTCTGGTATCCGCTTTCCTGGGTCGCTTCCATCGCAACGCTCGGCCTGGCGAGACCCTTCACGGTGTTCGGGCGCGACCGCTTCCTCGTCACCGAGTCCAGCTTCGGCAACAGGACGTTCGGCTATGTCGGCACACCGAGGCCGTACTACGGGATGTACGTCGTCACCGTGATCGTGGTCGGTGTCCTCTACATCGGGGGCGGAATCCTCCTGTTCGCCGTTGTGGTCGCAAGGACGATGGCTTCCAGTTCCGACCCAGGAACGGCCGTCCCGGACGTGGCCTTCATGATGATCGGCGGCGTCGTCCTTGGTGGCTCGGTCCTCCTCTTCATCGCCGCCTACCTGCGAACTCGCCTGCTCAGCTATCGATGGAACTCCTCCCGGCTAGGGAACAACGAGTTCAAGCTGGACCTGTCCTTTTCGACGATGCTCTGGCTCTACGCCAGCAACACCGTCGCGATCATGGCCACCTTCGGCCTCTTCGTTCCCTTCGCCCGGATTCGCGTCCTGCGCTATGTTCTGGGCCAGTTTCTCGTCTTCCAGCGTGACGATGCGAACTCCTTCGAGAGCGGCGAAAGGCAACGCGTCGGCGCCACCGGCGCCGAGGCCGCAGGCGAGTTCGGCCTGGAGATCGGCATATGAGCGCGATTCCGTGCCGCTACTTCGACGGCCATGACTCCAGGTGCAGGGAAGCGGCCATCGCGATCACCACGAGCGGCGAGTGGGTCGTGGCCTTTGAAGATTCGGCAGAACGGCTGGTCGCCACCGAGGTCCGGATACCGAACCGTATCTCTGACACGCCGCGCTTCATCCACCTGCCCGGCGGCGCAGTCTGCGAGGTACGGGACAACGACGCTCTGGACGAGCTTCGAGCCCGTCTGCGGCGAGACCGCGAACCGCGCAGCGAGACGTTCGGGCGCCTGGTCCACCGTCTGGACAGCACCTGGCGCGGGGCGGCCGCCGCGCTTGTCGTGACCGCGGCGATCCTGTACTCGTTCACCAGGTGGGGAGCGCCGGCCGTTGCGGGGCTCGCCGTCGCGGCAACGCCGCAGGGAGTCGAGGCGCTGATCGGCGAGAACGCCCTGACCCTCTTCCAACAGTTCAATCTCCTCGAACCGTCCGAACTCGAGCCGAACCGGCGAAACGAGATCCTGGCCGAGTTCGCGGCGATGAGAGAGGACATGGGAGTCGAGAACAGCGAACTCCGTTTCCATTCCGCCGACGGACTCGGACCGAACGCGTTCGCCCTGCCCGGAGGCACCATCGTGATCACCGATCAACTGGTCGACCTGGCTGAGCACGACGAGGAGATCGTGGCAGTGCTCGCCCACGAACTGGGACACGTCAACGGCCGCCACGTGATTCGTCGCCTCGCACAGACGTCGTCCATGCTCGTCCTCTGGACCGCCTTCACGGGCGACGTTTCCGTCGCCGCACTAGCCTTGCTGGGTCCGGAACGCCTCATCGCACTGAGCTACTCCCGTTCCTTCGAGCGCGAAGCCGACCAGTTCGCTACCGACTACCTTTTCCGAGCCGGTATCGCGCCGACGCGTCTCGGCGACATCCTGGAACGCCTCGAGGAGAGAGCGGGCACCGGCAACCTCCCCAGCTTTCTCGCCAGTCATCCTGGCGCCAAGCTGCGCGCCAGAAATGCAGAGGAAGCCGCCGAAGGCCTCTCCAGTCACCCGGAGACTTCGGCACGCGCCAACAATGCGGAAGAGGTCACGGAAGACGCTCACGCGGACACCACGGACCGCGAGTGAAGGCCTTTCCGCCGGCTATCCTCTAGGCGAACGACAAGGGCGCGGCTACCGACCCGGCGCCGCAGCAGGAGACATCCGGCATGCAGAAACTGACCAAGGCGCAGCGCGAACAATGGGCGATCGACGGCTACATCCGCGTCGAGCAGGCCCTGTCACCTGAGCAGGTCGCGTTCTTCGACGCCGAACTCGACCGCGTCCGGCAACTGCCCGGCTGGGAACCCAGCCCCGACGGACCGCTGGGCCACTACGCCTGGCTCGACCACGCCGTGGACCGCGACCCTGAGGGCTTCATGGACCGCCGGGTCCTGCTCCACTACGACCAGGCGTTCCTGGACCTGATGGACGCCTCGCCCGTCTTCGACCTGGTCACCGACATCATGGGCCCTTACGTCGTGCTCAGCATGAGCCAGGCGATCGTGCGGCCGGTCAATCCGAGGTGGCCCGGCTACACCCACACCGACGGCGGCGAGGCGCTCCGCCGCATTCGGGTCACCGAAACCAGCCTGCCGCTGGCGATGAAGGGGATGTACCTGCTCTCCGACATCACCGACGAGGACTGCGGCAACTTCACCGTCTTCCCCGGCAGCCACATGCGGCCGTTCCCCGACCAGCCCTACCCCGCCCCGGGGCCGAAGACGCCGGGCGCGGTCCAGCTCAAGGGCAAGGCCGGCGACTGCATCCTCTTCCCGCACTCGCTCTGGCACGGCCCGTCCGTCAACGCGTCGCCGCGCGCACGCAAGACGATCCTCTACAACTACTGCCAGTTGTTCCTGCGCACCTACGACCCGGAGCCCACGCCCGAAGTCCTGGAGCGCTGCACGCCGCGGCAGCGCCGCCTGCTTGGCGACCTGGGCTACGACTTCCGGCCAGGGTCGTACTTCTACGCGCCCCAGGACCAGGTGGACGTGATCGTCGGCGAGGGCGCCTGACGCGCACGAAAAGGGAGAATCCCACGACCCCAGTGCACCTAGGCGGCCACCACCGCCACCGCCGGCTGGCAGGCGCCGCGCTCTGCGCTTGCATGGCGCTCGCGTGCTCCGGCGTCGCCGCCCCGGGCCCGGAAAGCCCGCCGATCCCGGCAGAACCGCGGCAAGGCCCACTGACCGGCCTGCTCGACGATCTGGGTCGGATCGTCGGCCGCGAGACGGTGGATCGCGGAGACGAGTTGCTCGGCATGTTTCGTGAGCGGGGGCTCGATCCTGAAGTACATGAGTTTCCGGCTACGGCGAGTGAACGGCAACCGCGAGCAACAGGGAAGAACCTGATCGCCACGGTCGGCGAAGGGAGTCGCGACATCGTGGTCGGCGCGCACTACGACGTGGCCAGGCTCCCGGACGGAACGGTCGTCGGGGGCGCCGTGGACAACGGCGCGGCCTCGGTCGTCCTGACCAGGGTCGCGGAATCCCTGAAACGACACGAGTTGAGCCACCGCGTCCGGGTCGTTCTCTTCGACCTCGAGGAAGCCGGACTCCTCGGCTCTCGGGCCTACGTCCAGGCGGAAGACGCCGCCCGTGTCGCCGCCATGGTCAACGTCGACGTGGTCATCGGCGACGAGACGCTGATGTACGGACCGACGTCCCACGAGGGAAACGACACCGTCTACCGGAGCCTCCGCGTCGCCTGCGCCGTGAGCGAGCTCACGTGCATGGGTTTCCCCCGCTATCCCCCGAGCGACGATCGTCCCTTTCAGGCCGCGGGAATCCCCAACGTCTCGGTCGCCGTGAACGACGCCGCTGCGTCGCATCAGATGTGGCTCGCGCTGAACCTGGGCGCTCAGTCGGGGCTCCGCGAGGGCTTCGTGCCCGAGGTCTTCCGGATCATCCACTCGAGCAGAGACACAATCGAGCACGTCAGTGAAGCTGCGATGAACCACCTTCACGACCTGGTCGTGGCGCTTGTGCTTGAGTTGGACCGGTCTCTCTAAGGGGAACCGTGCCGGACACGGAGCCCCAGGGAACAGCGCAGATCCCGTTCCGCGAGTGGTTGCGAGGCGGCAAGTGGCTGGCCGGGCTGGCCGGTGGCGCGATCGCCGCTCCCATCGGGATCCAGCTTCACGAACTGGGGCACTTCGCCGTCAACGTCGCCTGTGGATTCCCCGACAACGTCCTGCGCTACGCCTCGGTCAGTTGGACAGGTTCCAGCGAGTTCCGCCGGCTCTGGCGCGCCGGAGATGTCGAGGCGGCCGCCGCGATTGCCGAACCGTGGCAGGTGGCCTTGAGCGCCGCCGCGGGGCCGATCGTCTCCTACCTGACGGCCATCGGCTTCGTGCTCTGGGTCCGGAGATACGGTCCCGGTCCCCTTTCGCTGGTTCTCGGAAGTGGATTCGTCGCTCCCCTGCAAGGTATGGCGGCGATTCCGGTGATCGTCATCGACCTGTTTGGCGGCGGATTCAGGGGAAACCAGGACGAAGCCAACTTTGCTGCGATCACGGGAGTCCCCGCATCGCTTGCCGTTCTGCCCGGGCTCATTTGCCTGGTGCTCAGCTACTGGTTCCTCGTCACCGGGTTTCCTCGCGGCCAGAGGTTGCGCGCCGTCGTGCCGCCGTTGCTCGGGGTTGCCCTCGGCATTGCCCTGTGGGGCTCGGTCCTGGGGCCTCTGGTCCTACCCTGATCGGCGAGGCGCCTCGTCAGGGAGGATCCGCGTAGGGCTCGTCCATGGGCACGAACTCCGTCTCCAGCCGGGCTGCCCGGCTCCACTCGCGCATCGCCATCGTGTCGAGCAGGGCGCGGCAGTAGTCCTGGGCTTCGCGGTCCAGCGGAGGATCGTAGGTGGCGAACCGCGACGCGACCGGCAGAAAGCAGGCGTCGGCGGCCGAGAAGTTGCCGAACAGGTACGGACTCCGCGTGCCGAACTCGGCGCGGGCATCGCCCCAGAGGGCGGTCAGCCGTTCGATATCGGCGATGACTTCCGGCTCGTGTCCCTTGCCCGGGTGGTGCGAGCGGATGTTCATCGGCATCGCCGAGCGCAGCGCCGCGTAGCCGGAGTGGAAGTTCGCGACCAGGGACCGGGCGCGGGCCCGGGCTCGCGGATCCGCCGGCCAGAGGCCACGGTCCGGATAGAGGTCGGCCAGCCGCTCGACGATCGCCGAGGTGTCAAAGGTGGCGAAGCCGCTCCCCGGATCGCCCTCCCAGAGCACGGGTACGAGGCGCGTAGGAGACAGGCGACCGATGTTCGCCTCCCAGTCCTCCGAGTCGAACTTCAACATCCGCTCGGCGAACGGGATGCCGAGTTCGGTCATCAGGGCCCACGGCCGGAGCGACCACGACGAGTAGTTCTTGTTGCCGATCACGAGGGTGAGCGCTTGCGGCATGGGCGGCGGAGCCTACACCCAACCGGGTTGACGGAGGCGGTGCAGGCGCTATTCTGAACGCCGGTGTCCCCCACCAGAAGAAAGCGCGATCTCCTCCCGGCCGTCCTGCTACTGGCTGCGGTGTCCAGCGCCCCGCTCTGCGCCCAGGCGGGCTCGGCCTGGTCCCCGCCCGGCGACATCGACGGGCTGTGGGATTTCGCCACCGCCACACCGCTTCAGAGACCCGCGGCCCATGCCGAAAAGGAGTACTTCACCGTCGAGGAGGCGGCCCAGTTCGAACGCGACACGATCGCGCGCCGCGCCGAGGCCCAGAAGCGGAGCCCGAGCGTCCACGCCCCGTACTGGCTCGACCACGGGCGCAACGTGCAACCGTCACGACGCACTTCGTTGATCTTCGACCCGCCGAACGGCCGCATCCCGCCGATGACCGAAGACGGCCGGCGCCGAGCTGAGAAACGCCGCGACCTGCGCGCCAGCCCGCCGGCCGGTCCCGAGGACCGCAACCTCTGGGAACGCTGCCTGATGGGCTTCAACGCCGGACCGCCGATGAACCCCGGCGGCTACAACAACAACGTGCTGATCCTCGTAACGCCGGACACCGTCGCGCTGCTCAACGAGATGGTCCACGACACCCGGATCGTCCCCCTCGACGACCAGCCCCGTCTGCCTGAGCACGTACGCCAGTTCAAGGGCGATTCGCGCGGCCACTGGGACGGCGAGACCCTGGTCGTCGAGACCCGGAACTTCGATCCCCGGATCAGCTTCGCCGGCTCCGGGGGCAACATGCTCCTGACCGAACGCTTCACCCGCTACGACGAGGACACCCTCCTCTACGAGTACACGATCGACGACCCGGAGTCCTTCGAGCGCCGCTGGAGCGCCCGCGTCGAAATGAAGAAGTCAGACCAGGCGATCTTCGAGTACGCCTGCCACGAGGGCAACTACGGCCTGCTGAACATCCTCGAGTACGCGCGGACCAACGAGAAACGGGCTAGCCAGGCTCCAGCAGAGTGACCCCCGGCAGCCGCGCCGCCTTCCGGTCGAAGGTGTAAAGCGGCACCGCCCCGGCCCGTCGAGCCGCGGCCGCGATCATCCGGTCGGCGAAGTCGGCGCCGCCACGCCGATAGCCGCCTGTGGCCTCCACTACGTCGCTCGCGCTTTCGATCTCGACCGCCGCAACGTGGACGAGTTGATCGAGGAAGCTTGCGATCCGCTCTCGCCCAAAACGGAAGGTGTACTCCAGTGCCCAAACCAGCTCGACCAGAACCTCTCGACTGACGAACCCCGGCTCGTCGAGCGTCAACTGCAGCATCAGCTTCTCCGCCGCTTCCCCTTGCTCCTCGTCGTCCCGGAGGAAGAACCGAAGGAGGACATTTGTGTCGAGAGCGATCACTTACGACCGGCACCTCCGACGGCGACCCGTTCCGCTTCCTCTGGCGTTTCCGGCGACCAGTCGTCCCCCAGCGCACTGCGGCAGGCCCCCTCGATGATCCCTCTCTGGATGTCCTCCAGGCTCATGGGGGGGCCGTCGTACTTCAGAATGCCGTGCAGCCGCTCGATCGGCAGTACGGGCGCGATGCGGACCTCCCCGTCGCAGATGAGGTAGCGCACTTTGTCCCCCGCCTTCAGGTCAAGCGCTTCGCGCACCTGCTTGGGAAGGGTCGTCTGCCCCCGGGAAGTAATCGTCGATTCCGGCAAGCGAGTTGGCTGCTGTACTTTCATCTCGCTAGTCTGCCTTACCCATGAACCATACGCAAGGCACCCGCGGCTAGCTACACGGACTCGCTAGGACGCGGACGCCCCTCGCAGCGCGCAGCTTCCAGCCCGTGTGGAGGCCGTGGGAAGGGGTCCCTGCGGGCTGGAGACAAGCGACTGCCGGTCAACCCCCAGTAGCCCACAACACAGCGGAGCGCAGTCGACCGAAGCGAGCGCCCACCTTCCCATCCACCAAGCCGGCGCGAGCGTCCGCAGGGACCCCTTCCCACGGCCTCCGCACGGGCGGGTGCAACCGACGCCTCAGCCGCCGGAGGCGTACGCGGCGACGTCGTCGCGGTGCGTCCACCAGCCGGGGCTGGTCCACCAGTCGCTGCCGGGGGGCGGAGTCGGCTGGAACAGGAAGACGCCGGAGGGCGCGAACTCGATGCCGCGGAGGCGCTTGCTGAAGGCGCGGATCTCGGAGTAGTTCCACATCATCGTGAACGGCTGATCCTCGGCGACGACGTAGGCCAGCTCGCGGTAGATCGCGGCGCGAGCCTCCGGCTCGAACTCGCGCCGGCCGCGTTCCAGCAACTCATCGACCCGGTCGCTCTTGTAGCCGACGTAGTTGCGAGCGTTGTCGTAGCTCGTCGAATGGAGACGGATCGTCCACTGGTCCGGATCGGTCGTCACCTCGTCGGCATCGGCGTGGGCCTGGAACTCGTGCTCCAGCAGGTGCTGTTCGTGGGTCGCGTTCTCGAACTGGCGAAGCGTCAGCTCGACGCCGATGCTCCGCAGATCCTCGCGGTAGATGTCGGCCATCTTGACCGCATCGGCGAAGGTCTGCGCGAGCTCGAGCTCGAACGAGAACTTGACCTTCTCGCCGTCGATTTCCTTGTAGCGCCAGCCGTCGTCAGGGTCCGGTAGCCAGCCGGCCTCGTCCAGCAACTCGCCGGCGCGCGCGAGATCGAACGGGTACTTCGGCACGTCCGGGTTGTAGCCCATGTGCTCCTTGTCCCAGAGCTGGTCCGTCTCGAGGTAGACGCCGTAGGTCACGTCCCGGATCACCCGCTTCTGGTCGTAGGCATGGGTCATCGCCCGCCGCACCCGAACATCGGTGAAGAACGGGTTGCTGCCGTCCTGGTTCCAGCCGATCCTCGAGATACGCCGCGCCGGCGCCCAGCCCTTGACGCCGAACCGCTCGAACTCCTCGTCGTTGCTCTGCGTGGCGAACTGCTGCGGCGTGAACCAGTACTCGTCGAGTTCGCCCTTCTTGAACAAGAGCAGGCCGAGGTTGCGGTCGCTCTGGGGCCGGTAGATCACCCTCTTGAACGGTGCCACGCGGGCGGCGTCGGGGAAGTCGTCCCAGCGTTCGACGACGATCTTGTCGGTCAGGGTCCAGGACACGAACCTGAAGGGGCCCGAGCCGATGACCTCCTCGCGCGCGTAGTGATTGAAGTACTCGCTGCTCCGCATCGTCGGGTCGTTCGCCAGCTCTTCCGGGTTGTTCCAGATGTGGCGCGGAATCGGCGGGACCCGCATCGCCAGCATGTTCGTGACCAGCGCGTCCTTGAAGTGAAACTCGACCGTCAGGTCGTCGATCACGTCGATCCGTTCGACCTGGTCCACGTCGTGCTTGTACATCGCCGCCGGCACGTCGTCCGAGGCCACCATGTCGTATGTGAACTTCAGGTCGTGCATCGTCCACGGCCTGCCGTCGTGCCAGGTCAGCCCCGGCCGGATACGCACGCGGGCGCTCTTCCAGTCGTCCGCCATCACGCCCTCTTCGACCATGGTCTGGTTCCACACCGTCGTCATGTCCGCGTTGCGCGTCGTCAGCGCCTGGAACAGCGCACCCGAGAGGTAGTAGTCCTCCCAGAAGATGGCGAAGATCGGGTTCAGCGTGCGCGGATCACCCAGCATGTAACGCACGAGCGTGTCGTCCCGCGCAACGACTTCCGGCCGATCGAACGGGTACGGCTCGGTCAGCGTCGGTGGGTTGACGAGCGGGTCGGTAGCGGGGTCGTATGCCGGGCCCGAGGGACCCGTGGAGCGCTCCGGCAGCGGACCGGTGCAGGCGGCCGCGGACAGCGTGACGAGCGCAACGACGGCAGCGAATCGGATCAAGGACGATCTGGTGGGCATGGTGACCGAACTGTAGCGCGCCCGAGCGTCAGCGTAGCCGGTCGATCAACCGGCGGTCCCGCTTGGTCGGACGACCGGCGCCGCGGCGTCTCCGCGCCGGCTCGGGGGCCAGGAACGGATCGCGCTTCCGCGGCTCCGGCTTCGGTGGACTCAGATCCTCGTACAGCCGGGGCGCCTCGGCCTTCGGCAGCGGCCGGTCGCGCAGTTCCCTGACGACGAGAACCCGCTGCCAGTCACGGATCCTGAACTCGACCCGGTCGCCGACCTTGAGCTGACGGTGGGCCTTGGCCTGCTGGCCGTTGACCGTGACGCGGCCGGCGGCGCAGGCCGCGGTCGCCCTGGAGCGCGCGCGGAACATCCGCGACACCTGCAACCACTTGTCGAGACGGCTCACGTCGACGGCGGCGTCACCGCTTCCCGCGTCGCGGCAGGTAGAGATCGGTGATCGTCCCCTCGTACGCCTCGGCGGCGAAGGCGACCGTCTCAGACAGGGTCGGGTGCGGGTGGACGGTCAGCGCCAGGTCGGCGGCGTCGGCGTTCATCTCGATCGCCAGGGCCGCCTCGGCGATCAGGTCGCCGGCGTTGACGCCGACGATTCCCGCGCCGATCACCCGGCCGGTGCCGGGATCGAACAGAAGCTTGGTCAGACCTTCGGACCTCCCCAGCGTCAGGGCGCGGCCGGAGGCGCCCCACGGGAATGTGCCCTTCTCGTAGGGTGTGCCCTTCTTGCGCGCCTCGGTCTCGGTCAGTCCGACCCACGCCACCTCCGGGTCCGTGTAGGCGACGGACGGGATGACCCGCGCCTCGAAGCCGCTCTTCTCCCCCGCCGCCACCTCGGCCGCCACCTTGCCTTCGTGGGTCGCCTTGTGCGCCAGCATCGGCCCGGGAACCAGGTCGCCGATCGCGAAGATGTGCGGCACGTTCGTGCGTTGCTGGTCGTCGACCGGCACGAAACCCAGTTCGTCGACGTGGATGCCGACGGCGTCGGCGCCGAAGCGATCGCTGTTCGGACGGCGGCCGACCGCGACCAGGACGCGCCCGAACAGGCCGGACCCCGGAGCGTTCTCGCCCTCCATCGAAACCATCAGACCGTTCTTCTGAGCCTTCACGCCAGTGACCTGCGTCGCCAGATGGACGTTCTCGAGGCGGGCGCCCAGCCGCCGCTGCAACGGCCGCACGAGATCCCGATCGACCCCCGTGAGGAGTTCCGGCAGCAGCTCGACAACGGTTACGCGATAGCCCAGAGCGGCGTAGACCGTCGCCATCTCAAGGCCGATGATGCCGCCGCCGATCACCAGCAGCCGGCCGCCCGGTTCGAACTCCGGGTCGAGCTCCAGGGCGTCGGTCGAGTCCCAGACCCGCGGATCGCCCTCCGGCAGACCGGGGATCATCGCCGGCCGCGAGCCGACCGCGACGATCGCCTGTCCGAAGCTCAACGTGCGCGTGCCTCTCTCGCCGTCCTCGACTTCGACTTCGTGAGGACCGGTGAAGCGGCCGCGGCCGCGCACCACCTCCACGTTGCGCCGCTCGGCGAGCTGCGCAAGCCCGCCGGTCAGGCGGCCCACGACGCCGTCCTTCCAGCGGCCCAGCTTGCCCCGGTCGATGGCGGGCGCGCCGAAGTCGATGCCGTGAGCCGCGAACTCGGCGGCCTCCTCCACCACACGCGCGGCGTGCAGCAGGGCCTTCGACGGAATGCAGCCGACGTTCAGGCACACGCCGCCGAGGTTGGCGTGCGGTTCCACGAGCACGACCCGCCGGCCAAGGTCCGCGGCCCGAAAGGCCGCGGTGTAGCCGCCGGGACCGGCGCCCAGGACGAGCACGTCGGCGTCCACGTTCTTCGGCGCCGAAGACGGCGAGGGAGTCGCCGCCTCGACCGGCGACGCCTGCTCTTCCGCCGGAGCTTCAGGCGCCGCCTCCGCACCGGACGGCGCTCCGGTCGCCTCCGGTGGCGCGTGCGGATGCCGCGGCCGCTCCGCCCGCTGATCGGGGTGCGACTCGTCGCCGGGGTCAAGGACGGCGATCAGGTCTCCCTCCGACACCTTGTCGCCCAGCGACACGGCGACTTCCAGGACGACGCCGCTGTGCGTCGACGGCACCTCCATCGACGCCTTGTCGCTCTCGAGCGTAATGAGCCCGGCCTCGACGTCGACGTGTTCGCCCGGCGAAACGAGCACCTCGACCACGTCGACGGACTCGAAGTCGCCGATGTCCGGGACGACGATTCGGATCGCTTCGGTCAAAGCACGACCCGGCGGATGTCGGCGAGCACCGAGCACAGGTGGGTCGTGAAGCGCACTGCGTAAGCGCCGTCGATCACCCGGTGGTCGTACGACAGCGAGACCGGCAGCATGAGCCGCGGCGCCAGACCCGCGCCGATGTAGACCGGCCGCCGCACGGCACGCGAGACGCCCAGGATCCCCACTTCCGGCGCGTTGACGATCGGCGTGAAGGCGGTGCCGCCAATGCCGCCCAGGCTCGAAATCGTGAAGGTGGCCCCCTGAATGTCGGCTGGCCGGAGCTTCCGCTCCCGCGCGCGGCCGCTGACCTCGCCCAGCTCGCCCGCCAGGGCGTAAACGCTCTTCCGGTCGACGTCCCGCACCACCGGCACGACGAGACCGTCCGGCGTATCGACCGCCACCCCCAGGTGGAAGTAGCGCTTGAGGATCAACGACTCGCCATCGGGCGCCAGCGACGAGTTCATCTCCGGGAACTCGGCGAGCGACGCCGCCACCGCCTTCATCAGGAAGGCCAGCAGCGTGAGCCGGACGCCGCGTTCGCGCGCCTCGTCCAGGTGGGCGCGCCGGAACGCCTCCAGGTCCGTGATGTCCGCCTCGTCGTGCTGGGTCACGTGCGGGACGTTGAGCCAGCTCCGCTGGAGGCTCGCCGCCGACAGCCTGCGGATCCGGCCGAGCGGCTTCGACTCGATCGGACCGAACTTCGAGAAGTCGATCTCCGGGACCGGCGGAATGCCCGCGCCAGCTGCCGGTCCACGGCCCGTCATGACCTCCTTGACGAAGGCTTCCACGTCCTCGCGCAGGATCCGGCCCTTGGCGCCGCTGCCGGACACACTCGTGAGATCAGCGCCGAGCAGACGGGCGAACCTCCGCACCGCCGGGCTTGCGTGCGGCGGACTGGTCGACGTGGCGGGACCGCCCCTGGCCGGTGGCGGCGGCCGCCGTCGCGAGGGCGACGGACGGGGCGCCGCGGAAGGCGCAGGCACGGTCGCCTCCACGGTGGTCGGCTCCGACTCCTCGGACGGCCCGGCCGTCTCTTCCCGTTCCTCTGCCGGCAGCTCGACCGCTTCGATCGTCAGGATCAGGTCGCCCTCGCCTACCTGGCCGCCGAGCTCGACCGCGATCTCGACCACCCGGCCGGCGGCTGGAGACGGCACCTCCATCGAAGCCTTGTCGCTCTCCAGCGTGATGAGGGACTGGTCGACCGAAACGTCGTCGCCCACGGCGACCAGCACCTCGACCACGTCGACCTGATCGAAGTCGCCGATGTCGGGGACGACGACGGGAACCTTGTCGCTCACGCGGTGGCCGGGTTCGGTGCGTTCGGGTCGATGCCGTAGGCAGCGATCGCCTTCGCCGGCGCCTCGGACTCGATCTCGCCGTTCTCGGCCAGGGAGGCCAGCGCCGCGACCACGATGTGCCGGCGGTCGACCTCGAAGAAGGCCCGCAACTGCTCACGAGTGTCGCTGCGGCCGAAGCCGTCGGTGCCGAGCGTGCGGTAGGGGCCCGGAACGAAGGCGCGGATCTGGTCCGTGTAGACCTTCATGTAGTCGCTCGCGGCGACGGTGACGCCGCCGCGCCCGGTCAGGCACTGCCGGACGTAGGACACTCTCTTCTCCTCGCCCGGATGGAGGCGGTTCCAGCGTTCCACCTCGATGCCGTCGCGCCGCAGCCTGTTGAAGCTGGTCGCCGACCACACCTCGGTGGACACCTTCCAGTCCTCCTCCAGCATCTCGGCGGCGGCCTCCGCCTCGCGCAGAATCGCGCCTGAACCGAGCAGCGTGGCGCGCTTCCGATGCCGCGAACCGGGTCGGATCCGGTAGAGCCCGCGCCGGATTCCGTCCTCGGCGCCCTCGGGCATCCTCGGGTGCTCGTAGTTCTCGTTCAGCGTCGTCAGGTAGTAGAAGACCGGTTCGCCGTCCGCGTACATCCGGCGCAACCCGTCCTGGAGAATGACGGCCAGCTCGTACGCGTAGGTCGGGTCGTAGGAGACGCAGTTCGGCACCGTCGACGCGGCCAGGTGACTGTGGCCGTCCTGGTGCTGCAGACCTTCGCCGTTCAGGGTCGTCCGACCGGAGGTGCCGCCGATCAGGAAACCCCGCGCCTGCATGTCGGCGGCGGCCCAGATCAGGTCGCCCACCCGCTGGAATCCGAACATCGAGTAGAAGATGAAGAACGGGATCATGTGGAAGCCGTGGTTCGCGGCCGAGGTGCCCGCCGCCATCCAGGAGCAGAGCGCTCCCGCCTCGTTGATCCCCTCCTGGAGGATCTGGCCGTCGCGGGCCTCCTTGTACGGCGCGATCTTGTGGGCGTCGACCGGTTCGTAGAGCTGGCCGGTCGGCGCGTAGATGCCGAGCTGCCGGAACATGCCCTCCATGCCGAAGGTGCGCGCCTCGTCAGCGACGATCGGCACCAGGCGGTTGCGGATCGCCGGGTCCCTGGTGAGCAGGGTCAGCAGCCGCACGAAGGCCATCGTGGTCGAGAAAGCGCGGCCGCGACTGGACCGAAGCAGGGCGTCGAAGGCGGAGAGGTCGGGCACCTCGAGCGGCGCGGCCTCGACCTCCCGCGCCGGCAGGTAGCCGCCCAGGGCCTCGCGGCGCTCCTTCAGGTAGCGAACCTCAGGACTGTCGTCCGGTGGCCGGTAGAAGGGGGTTTCCTCCAGCTCCTCGTCCGAGACCGGGATGTCGAGCCGGTCGCGGAAACCCATCAGGGCTCGCAGTCCCATCTTCTTCTGCTGGTGGGTGATGTTCATCCCCTCACCCGCTTCGCCCATGCCGTAGCCCTTGACCGTCTTGGCCAGGATGACGGTGGGCTGACCGGTGTGCTTCATGGCCGCCGCATAGGCGGCGTAGATCTTGTGCGGATCGTGGCCGCCGCGGTTCAGCCGCCAGATGTCCTCGTCGGTCAGGTGGGCGACCATCGCCTTGAGCTCCGGGTACTTGCCGAAGAAGTGCTCGCGCACGAAACCGCCGTCCTGACTGGCCTTGTAGGCCTGGTACTCGCCGTCGACCGCCTCCTCCATACGCCGACGCAGCAGCCCGTGACGGTCGCGGGCGAGCAACGGATCCCAGTAGGAGCCCCAGACCAGCTTGATCACGTTCCAGCCGGCGCCGCGGAACACGGCCTCGAGTTCCTGGATGATCTTGCCGTTGCCGCGCACCGGACCGTCCAGCCGCTGCAGGTTGCAGTTGACGACGAAGATGAGGTTGTCGAGGTTCTCCCTCGAGGCCAGCGAGATGGATCCCAGGGACTCCGGCTCGTCCATCTCGCCGTCGCCCATGAAGGCCCAGACCTTGCGCCCCTCGGTGTCGACCAGGCCGCGGTTGTGGAGGTACTTCATGAACCGCGCCTGGAAGATCGCCATCAACGGGCCGAGCCCCATCGACACGGTCGGGTACTGCCAGAAGCTCGGCATCAGCCAGGGATGGGGGTAGGACGACAGGCCGCCGGGCCGCGCCTCGCGCCGGAACCGGAGCAGTTCCTCCTCGCTCAGACGGCCCTCCAGGAAGGCGCGCGCGTAGATGCCCGGCGAAGAGTGCC
Source organism: Holophagales bacterium (assembly GCA_009843505.1). Lineage (GTDB taxonomy): Bacteria > Acidobacteriota > Thermoanaerobaculia > Multivoradales > Multivoraceae > Multivorans > Multivorans azotirespirans. The sequence goes on from VYDI01000034.1 coordinate 631,608, forward strand.
CCTGGACCATGACCAGGTCGCCGCCGTGCTGCTCCGACGGGGCGTGGAAGAAGTGGTTGAAGCCGACGTCGTAGAGAGTGGCGGCGGAGGCGAAGGACGCGATGTGTCCGCCCAGTCCCTCGTAGTCGTGGTTCGCGCGGACCACCATCGCCATCGCGTTCCAGCGGACGATGCTGCGGATCCGCCACTCGATGTCCGCGTCGCCCGGCAACGGTTCCTGCGCCTGCACCGGGATCGTGTTCAGGTAGGCGGTGGTCGCCTTGTAGGGCAGGTAGGCGCCCGACCTCCGCGCCTTGTCCACCAGGGTCTCGAGCAGAAAGTGCGCGCGCTCCGGCCCTTCGCGCTCCATCACCGCGTCCAGGGCCTCGAGCCACTCGGCCGTCTCGGCCGGGTCGACGTCCTGGCGGGCCGGGTCCGTCCTTGGCCTGTTTGTGGGATCCATGTCCATCTCGATGCGTACCGAGGCGCTTCGATTCTATTCGCCCGATCGGTCCGGCCGCCGTCCGGACGACGCCTGCCGGACCCGTGCAAACGCAACGGCTGCTATCGTGGCCCGCACGCTGGGTGCGGCTGAAACGACAGCCTGAGATCGTGCTGGCCGACAGGCCTGTGCACGGGAGCCTTCGAACCTGAAACGGTTGACACCGACGTAGGGAATGCAGCCATGACGATCGCCGACCGAATCCCGCAGACCGCGGCTCCCCTGCTGAGCCGCGAGCCCCTCCCCAACTCGCGCAAGGTCTACGTCGAGGGATCGGACCCCTCGATCCGTGTGCCGATGCGCGAGATCTCCCAGTCGCCGACGACCGCCGGCTCCGGCCCGTCGGCCGCGAGCGGCCTGACCGCGCTGGGACCGAAGGAGCACAACCCGCCGGTCGTTGTCTACGACACATCGGGGCCCTACACGGACCCGGCAGTCGAGATCGACGTACGCCGCGGCCTGGAGCCCCTGCGCCTGCCCTGGATCGAGGCGCGGAGCGACGTGGAGGAGCTGGAGCGGGTCTCGTCGCTCTACGGACGCGAGCGCGCCGCGAACCCGCGGCTCGACCGCGTGCGCTTCGTCGCCGGTCGCAGGCCGCTCCGAGCAAAGGCCGGCAGCCGCGTGACCCAGATGCACTACGCGAAGCGCGGCGAGATCACGCCGGAGATGGAGTACATCGCCATCCGCGAGAACCAGCGCCGCGAGCAGATCGCCGGCGAGATCGCGGCCCAGCACGGCGGCGAGAGCTTCGGCGCCGCGATCCCGCGGACGATCACGCCCGAGTTCGTGCGCGCCGAGGTCGCCCGAGGCCGCGCGATCATCCCCGCCAACATCAACCACCCGGAACTCGAGCCGATGGCGATCGGCCGCAACTTCCTGGTCAAGATCAACGCGAACATCGGCAACTCGGCCGTCACCTCCTCGATCGAGGAGGAGGTCGAGAAGATGGTCTGGGCCATCCGCTGGGGCGCCGACACGGTGATGGATCTCTCCACGGGCCGCAACATCCACGAGACGCGGGAGTGGATCCTGCGCAACTCGCCGGTGCCCATCGGCACGGTGCCGATCTACCAGGCCCTGGAGAAGGTCGACGGCCGGCCCGAGGAGCTGACCTGGGAGATGTTCCGCGACACCCTGATCGAGCAGGCGGAACAGGGCGTCGACTACTTCACGATCCACGCCGGCGTCCTGCTCCGCTACGTGCCGCTCACGGCGAAGCGGCGCACCGGCATCGTCAGCCGCGGCGGCTCGATCATGGCCAAGTGGTGCCTCTCCCACCACCAGGAGAGCTTCCTCTACACCCACTGGGACGACATCTGCGAGATCATGGCCGCCTACGACGTCTCCTTCTCGATCGGCGACGGGCTGCGGCCCGGTTCGATCGAGGACGCGAACGACGAGGCCCAGTTCGCCGAACTCAGGACGCAGGGTGAGCTGACCCGCCGCGCCTGGGAATTCGACGTCCAGGTGATGAACGAGGGCCCCGGTCACGTGCCGATGCACATGATCAAGGAGAACATGGACAAGCAGCTCGAATGGTGCGAGGAGGCGCCGTTCTACACCCTCGGGCCGCTGACGACCGACATCGCCCCCGGCTACGACCACATCACCTCCGGCATCGGCGCGGCGATGATCGGCTGGTTCGGCACCGCGATGCTCTGCTACGTCACCCCCAAGGAACACCTCGGTCTGCCCAACCGCGAGGACGTCCGCGAAGGCGTGATCACCTACAAGATCGCCGCCCACGCCGCCGATCTCGCCAAGGGCCACCCGGGCGCCCAGGCCCGGGACAACGCGGTCTCCAAGGCCCGCTTCGAGTTCCGCTGGGAGGACCAGTTCAATCTCTCGCTGGACCCCGAGCGCGCCCGCGCCTTCCACGACGAGACCCTGCCCCAGGAAGGCGCCAAGGTCGCCCACTTCTGCTCCATGTGCGGGCCGAAGTTCTGCTCGATGGAGATCACCCAGCAGATCCGCGACTACGCCGCGGAGAAGGGGCTGGAGGACGCGGACGCCCTGGAAGCCGGGCTCAAGGAGAAAGCCGGGGAGTTCCGCGAGGCCGGCGGCGAGGTCTACCTGCCGGCGAAGTAGAGGCGGACGGCGCGCTAACATGCGCCGCCGATGACGGAAAGCCGCCAGGAGAAGTTCTCGGGAACGAGGGAGGTCGCGGAGCGCCTCAGCTTCGACCTGGCGCCACTTCAGCGCTACCTCGAAGAGCACGTCGAAGGATTCTCGGGCGACCTCCAGGTCCAGCAGTTCAGGGGCGGCCAGTCCTGCCCCACCTACCTGCTCGAGGCCGGCGGCAAGAGCTACGTGCTGCGCCGCAAGCCGCCGGGAAAGCTGCTGCCGTCGGCGCATGCGGTGGACCGCGAGTACCGCGTGATGACGGCGCTCCGCGACACCGGCGTTCCCGTCCCGCGCACCTACTGTCTGTGCACCGACGAGTCGGTGGTCGGCACGATGTTCTTCGTGATGGAGCACGTGAAGGGCCGGATCCTCTGGGAAGCGCTGCTGCCGGGAATGGAACCGGCCGAGCGCTCCGCGATCTACGACGCAATGAACCGGACCCTGGCCAGGCTGCACGAGGTCGACTACGAGGCGGTCGGGCTCTCCAGCTACGGCAAGCCCGGCAACTACTTCGCGCGCCAGATCCACCGGTGGACCAAGCAGTACCTGGCCTCGGAGACCCGGGACATCCCGGCGATGAACGCGCTGATCGAGTGGCTGCCGGCCAACATCCCGGCCGGCGACGAGACGACGATCGTCCACGGTGACTTCCGGCTCGACAACATGATCCTCCACCCGGAACGGGCCGAGGTGATCGCCATCCTCGACTGGGAACTGGGCACGCTCGGCCACCCGCTGGCGGACTTCAGCTACCACACGATGCAGTGGGAGATCCCGAAGGACAAGGGCGGACTCAAGGGCCGCGACCTGGAGGCGCTCGGCATCCCGACCCTCGAGACCTACCGGGACGCCTACTGCCGCCGGACCGGCCGCGACGGCATCGCGCACTGGAACTTCTACCTCGCCTACAACCTCTTCCGCAGCGCGGGCATCGCCCAGGGAATCGCCGGCCGGGTCCGGGACGGCACGGCCGCCAGCGCCCACGCGAATGAAGTCGGCGAGTCGGTGCCGCGGACGGCCGGACTGGCCTGGGACGTCGCTCAGCGGGCTTGAACCGCGAGCCCGGTTCCTCCGTAGAAGACACCGGGCCTCCGGCTCCTCCTATACTCCGACCGCCCCGGCCCTCCCGATGGACTGGACCGCCATTCGCCTGCTCTATCTGAGCGAACTCCGCGCCGCCCTGCGCGAGCGGGCCGTTCTGATCAACGGGATCCTCATCCCGCTTCTGATGTACCCGCTGATGATGTGGGTCATGTTCTCGGGCATCCTGTTCGTCACGGCGCGCTTCGAGAGTTTCGCTTCGCGGGTCGAGATCGCGGGTCTGCCGGCGGAGCACCGGGGCCTGCTCGAACGGCTCGAAGAGGACGAAGGGCGGATCGAGATCACGGAGGTCGAGGCGCAGGCGGGAACCGCTGCTGCCGCGTACCGGGAGGGCGTCGAGAACCGCCTGCTGGCCGGCGAACTCGACGCCGCCCTGATCTTCGAAACCACCGTGGATCCTCCCGGCAACGCCGAGGTCTCGCTGCTGAGCAACGGCTCGAGCGACCAGTCGCAGGCCGCCCGTGGTCGACTGGAAAGGGCGCTCTCGGCGGAACGATCGGTCTGGCTGGACCGGATCGCCGAACAGCACGGCCTCGAAGGCGCCGAGTGGCAGGTCTTCGACTTGCGCTCGAACAACCTCGCCACGGGCCGCCAGATGGGGCAGTTCCTGATGGGGATGATGATCCCGCTTTTCTTCGTCCTCATGATCGCGAACGGCTGCGTCTACCCGGCCATCGACTCGACCGCCGGTGAACGCGAGCGGAACACCTGGGAGACCACCAGCACGCTCGCCACCCGGCGCATCCATGTCGTCACCGCGAAGTACCTCTACGTGGCCACGATGGGCCTTGTCGCCGGAGCCCTCAACGCAGCCGCCATGGTCGTCTCCTTCCGCTCCTTCCTCGGGCCGCTGCTTGCCCGGATGGGAGGCGGAGGGGGAAGCGGCTTCGCCTTCGAGCTGCCTCTGACCTCGCTGCCGATTCTCTTCCTGACCGCCGTCCTGCTGGGAGCCCTGATCGCCGCCGCGATGATGATCCTCGCCGCCTTCGCCCGTACTTTCAAGGAAGGTCAATCCATGGTCACGCCGGTGATCCTGCTGGTCATCTTCCCGGTCGTGGTACTGAACGACCCGAGCATGGAGTTCACGCCGGCGCTGGCCGGCATCCCGGTGGTCAACGTCGTGCTGCTGCTCCGCCAGGCGATCGCCGGCAACGTCCTCTGGCTGCAGCTCGGAATCACCGTCCTGGCGAACGGCGCCGCCATCGCGGCCTGCCTGTGGCTTGCATCGCGCATCCTGCGGGTCGAGGAGATCGCCACCGGCTCCTTCGAGGGCAACCTGTTCCAGTTCCTGCGTCAGCACTGGCGACCGGCGGGAGGTAAGGCGTGAGCACAGTCCAGGTCGAGGTCCAGGACCTGTCCAAGAACTTCTTTGATCAGTCCCGGGGCGAGGTACGAGCGGTCCAGGAAGTGAACTTCGAGTGCCGCAGCTCCGAGATCTTCGGCCTGCTCGGCGCCAACGGAGCGGGCAAGACGACGACGCTCAGGATGATCTCGACCGTGCTGCAGCCGACGGCCGGAACCGCCCGCGTGCTTGGACACGACGTCGTCTCCGACCCGGTCGAGGTGCGTCGCAACCTCGGCTTCTACTCCGCGAGCACCGCGCTCTATCCGCGGCTCACGGCACGCGAGACCCTGACCCTGTTCGCCCGCGTCAACAAGTACCCTGCCGAGCGGACGAGGAGCCGGGTCGAGGAGATGATCGAACGCTTCGGCCTCGGCGACTACGCCGGCGCGCGCATCGAGAAGCTATCGAGCGGCATGAAGCAGAAGGTGTCGATCGCCCGCACGGTCGTCCACGATCCGCCGGTGCTCATCTTCGACGAGCCGACGGTCGGACTCGACGTGCTGAACGCCCTCGACCTGCAGAAGGCGATCCAGGAACTGCGCGAAGACGGCAAGGCGATCCTGTTCTCGACCCACATCATGAGCGAGGCCGAACGCCTGTGCGACCGGATCGCAATCATCGACAAGGGACGGATCCGCGCCTGCGACGACCTCGAGGGGCTGCGAGCCGCGACCTCGCAGCACTATCTCGAGGACATCTTCGTCCACTACGTCACCGGCAACGACACGACAGGCTGACGCGGGGCCGATGAACCGCCGCACCGTCACCGCGCTGGTCGTCAACGACCTGCGCCAGCTCGCCCGCAATCCGCGGGTGCTCGTGTTCGCGGTCGCCCTGCCGCTCGTCCTGTGGCCGCTGATGTGGTTCCTGACCTCCCTGACCACGGAGCGCCGACAGGAACGAATCGAGAGCCGCACCTACACCTACGCCGTGGCCGACGAAGCGGCCAGCGTCGCGGGTGCCGCCGACGCGCGGACGTGGCTCGAGCGGGCTCTGGCCGTCGTCGGCGACGACGGCCGGGCCGACGGCGAACCGACGGAGGGCCCGGCTGTTCGGTTCGAGCGAGTCGAAGCCCCGGAAGACGTCGCGGCCGCCCTGGACGAGGAACAGCTCCACGTCCATGTGGCCTGGACCGAAACAGGCGACGAAGACGCCATTGACGAGGACGTGGACCGCGAGACGGTCGGGAACGCCGGCGCGGCCGCGCCGCGCATCGTCCTCTCGTACCGCGCCGACCTCGACGCCTCGGACTCCGCCGAGGGGTTCCTGAGGCGGGCGCTCGAGCGCACCCGAACGGAACTCAGGGAACGACGGCTCGCGGCCGCCGGCTTCGCGTCGGCGCCGGACGACCTGCTGCCGCTTGAGCGGATCGAAACCGCCAGCGAGGAACAGACCTCCGGGCTGTTCCTGGGACGCCTCCTGACCGCGATCATCGTGATGATGATGCTCGCGGGCGGCTCGATCGTGGCCACGGACGCGCTCGCCGGCGAGAAGGAACGCGGCACGCTCGAAACCCTGCTGACCACCGCCGCCAGCCGGGTCGAGATCGTCACCGCGAAGAACCTGTCGATCCTCGCCGTCGCCTTCGCCACCAGCGTGCTCAACATCGTGAACATCGTGGTCTGGATGCAACTCGACCTGATCGCGCCGCCCGCCGGCATGAAACTGGTCATCCCCATCGGCGCCGGCCTGCTGCTGCTCCTGCTCTACGCCCCGGCCGCCGTGCTCCTCTCGAGCAGCCTGCTGCTGGTTTCCGGCCGGTCGAAGACGTACAAGGAAGCCCAGCTGCTGTTCGCGCCCGTGATGCTCGTCGCCATGGCCGTGGCGGCGATTCCCGTCCTGCCCGGCGTCGAGCTGCGCAGCGCGATCGTCCTGTTGCCGATCGCGAACCTTGGCGTCGCGGCCCGTGAGATCCTGACCGGCCACTACGACTGGCCGCTCCTCGCCGCCGCCTGGGCCGTCACCGGCGGCGCCGCCGCCCTGCTCGCCCGCGCTTCGTTGCGCACGTTGTCGGCAGAGAAGCTGATCACCGCCAGCGAACTCGACGCCTCCGACCTCGCCGGCGGGCCAGCGCTCTTCCCGCGCCGCGTTGCGCGCTGGTTCGCCGCTCTCTGGGCCCTGCTCCTCGTCTGGCAACTCAACATCGGCGGCAACATCGACAGCCGCCTGCTGATTTCGATCAACATGGCCATCTTCGGTGCCGCCGCCTGGCTGATGATCGCCCGCTACCGGCTACCCCCGCGGGAAGCGTTGTCACTGCGGGCGCCGCCGACCGGAGCGTGGCTCGGCGTCCTGCTCGGCGCTCCCGCCGGTCTGTTGCTGGCCGACGGCGTCGTCCGGCTCGCCAGTCTGGCGATGCCCATCCCGGAGGCCTGGATCGAGGCGATGGCCGAGAACATGGGAGCCGGCCTGCCGCTATGGCAAATGCTCATCTTCTTCTCCCTGATGCCCGCGCTCTTCGAGGAGGTCGCCTTCCGCGGCGTCCTGCTCCACGGCCTGAAGCACCGCCTGACCACCCTCCAGCTCGTCCTGGTCGCCGGCATCGCCTTCGGCTTCTTTCACGTCGACCTGTTCCGCATCCCGCCGACTTCCCTGCTGGGGATCTTCCTGGTCGTCACCGTCATCCGGTCCGGCTCCATCTACCCCGCCATGGCCTGGCACGCCCTGCACAACGCTCTCGCCCTCGGCAGCGCGAGGCTCGAACAGATCCGGCTCCCCGAACAACCGGCCTGGTGGCACTACGTCCTCGCGCTGGCAGCAACCCTGCTCGCCCTTCGACTCATGAGCCGCGTAGACCAGCCTGGTACGCGGCGGAGGGGAGGGTAGCCGCCTCTCAGTTGACCCAGGGGCCGCGGCGCACGCGGTCGTCGTCCTTCGGCTTCTTGCCGCCCGGGACGACGCGGAAACGGCGGCGGCCGCGGTTCAGCTTCTGGCGGATGTACCAGCGTTCGAGCCGCAGCCGCGACTCGCGCATCAAGCCGCGGGTGCGCCCAGGCCGGAGCAGCGCGAAGACAGTGCCGACCGCGGTGCAGATGCCGATGAAGCCGGCGAAGTCGGAAGTGGCCAGGAAGCCGATCCAGGCGAACGCGATCTCGATCCAGATGAACCACCGCGCCCGGATCGGCAGCACGAAGAACAGCATGATCGTCGCATCGCGCCGGATCACCGCGAACCCGGTGATCACGATCGCCAGCAGCATCTGCTGGCCCTGCATCAGCCTAAAGGCGTTCGGACCGGCGCCGCCCACCAGCAACTGGACCAGACAGGCCGCCACCGCCGCCACCCCGGCCGACATCCAGACCAGGTTCCAGAAGCGCTGCCTGCCGAGAGCCCAGCGCACATCGTTGGCGAACATGTAGAAGATCAGGAGTCCCACGAGGAACCAGATCGACGGCCCGCCCCAGCCCGCCGCCGGGTAGGTGACGAGCTGCCAGATCATCCCCTGTTGCCACACCGAACTCGACAGCCGCATCAGTTCGGGCACGAAGGCCAGCCCGGGCAGGAACTGCATCGAGAAGGTGACGAACAGCACCCCCACCAGCAGCAGCAGGTCACGTGCATGAGGGCCCGACAGCCCACCGAAGCTGATCCTCCGCGCGTGCGGTCCTCCACCCATCGTCATGGCGCCCGGATTGTAGCTACGCCGCGCCGTTCAACGAGCGGCGTCGCGCCGCGAAGCGCGTACAATCGCCCGCCAATCAAGGGACACGGGAGATCGACCGGGATGGACCGAGAAGCAGCGTGGCGGACCGTGCAGGAGTTCGTAAAGGCGACGGGACTGCAGAAACACATGCTGGCCGTTGAGGCCGCCATGCGCTGGTACGCCGAACAGCTGGGCGGCGACGCGGAATCCTGGGGACTCGCCGGACTGCTCCACGACTTCGACTGGGAGATCCACCCGACCCTCGAGCAGCACCCCGCCGACGGTGCGGCGATCCTCCGCGAACGCGGTCTCGACGAGGACATCATCCGAACGATCCTCTCCCACAACACGGAGGGCACCGGCGTCGAGCGGGAGACGTCGCGCGACTACGCGCTGCTGGCCTGCGACGAGATCACCGGCCTGATCAGCGCCGCCGCCCTGATCCGCCCAAGCAAGGACGTGCGCGACGTGCCCCTCAAGTCCGTCCGCAAGCGCTGGAAGCAGCGAGCCTTCGCCGCCGGCGTCGACCGCGAGCACGTCGAGGAGGTCACGGCCGACTTCAGCCGCGAGTGCTTCGACGGTGAACTCGAACTCTGGCAGCACGCCGGGAACGTGCTGGCGGCGATGCAGGGTATCGCCGCGGAACTCGAGCTCGACGGCCGCCTGGCGAAGTGATCTTCCTGGCTCTGGTTGCGTTGCTCGCGGGGGCCGTGGCGACGCAACCAGACACCGTCCGACCCAACGTTCTCTGGATCGACATCGACGACCAGTCGCCCTGGTACTCGAGCTACGGGCACGACCTCGTCGAGACGCCCAACATCGACGCGCTGGCGCGACAGGGAGTGCTCTTCGAGCGGGCGTACGCGCCGACGCCGGTGTGCAGCCCGACCCGTTCCTCGCTGATCACCGGCAGTTACGCCATTCGGATCGGTGCGCACGACCATCGTTCGGGGAGGGTTCCCGGCTACCGCATCCATCTGCCGGAAGGGGTCGTGACCGTGCCTGAACTGTTCCGGGCCGCGGGCTACGAGACCTACAACGCCAGCAAGGACGACTTCAACTTCACCTACGACCGCGCGAAGCTCTACACGATCGGCCCCAAGCCGTCGGACATCCCGTCCTGGAAGGGCCCGCCGGGTGGCGGACACTGGCGCGACGTGCCCGAAGGCAGGCCGTTCTTCGGGCAGACGAAGGTGGCCGGCGGCAAGGCCGTCGCAACCATCGCCGACGAGTTGAAGGCGCTCGGTCTCGGGCCCGTGGATCCGGCGGACGTGCCGGTGCCGGCGCAGTATCCCGACATCCCCCAGGTGCGCCGGCACATCACCGACCACTACAACTCGATCCTGCGCACTGACCACCAGGTGGGCGAGCTGGTGGCGCAACTGAAGGCCGACGGACTCTGGGAAAGCACCGTCCTCGTGCTCTTCTCAGACCACGGTTCGGATCTGCCCCGGAGCAAGGAGTTCTCGTACGACGAAGGCCTGAGGATTCCGCTGATCGTCGTTGCGCCAGGACGTCCGGAGGTCGTCAAGCCCGGCACGCGACGGGCAGATCTCGTCAGCCTGATGGACATCGCGGCCACGTCGCTGGCGCTCGCCGGCCTCGACGTGCCCGAGTTCATGGACGCGAAGGACGTCTTCGGTCCGGACTACCGCCGCGACTACGTGTTCACCTCGGCCGACCGCATGTCGAACGTCATCGACCGGGTCCGATCGGTGGTGGGGCCGCGTTTCCACTACGTCAGGAACTTCCTGCTGGACCGACCGCTCATCAATTGGGGCCATCGGGAGATGATCGACCTCGCGGGCGATCCGGATGACAGCAGTTTCCTGACGATCCGGCGACTGGCCGAGGAAGGCCAGTTAACGCCAGCCCAGGCCGCGCCCTACGGACAACGCGTGGCGGAAGAGCTCTACGATCTCGAGAGTGATCCGGACGAAGTAGTCAACCTGGCCGAAGATCCCGCCTATGCCGGCGTGCTGAACCAGATGCGCGAAGCGCTGGCAGGCTGGATCGCAGACACCGACGACAAGGGCCGGTACCCGAGGTCCCAGGCCGCGATGAACGAGATCACCGAGCGCTTCGCCAGGGACTGGCTTCGAAGCCCCGAGTTCCGCGATCTGCCATAGAGAAGAAGCGTCTACGGCTTGGCCGGATAGCGGCTCTCCACGTACTCCCCGACGATCCGGGTGAACTGCTCCGACAGTTCCGCGGCGGTGCCCCGAAGCGTCGTGAACTGGCGACCGTCGACGTAGACCGGGCAGGTCGGCGCTTCGCCGGTGCCGGGTAGCGAGATGCCGATGTCGGCAGCCTTTGACTCGCCCGGACCGTTCACCACACAGCCCATGACGGCGAGCTTCAGTTCCTCGACGCCATCGAAGCGGCGGCGCCACTCCGGCATGTTCGCTTCGATGAAGTCCTCGACCTTCAGCGCCAGCTCCTGGAAGATCGTGCTCGTTGTGCGGCCGCAACCCGGGCAGGCGGTAACGCTGGGCGCGAAGGCGCGGAGCCCCAGCGCCTGGAGCAGTTCGCGGCAGGCGTGGACCTCCTCGCGGCGATCGCCGCCGGGCCGCGGGGTCAGGGACGTTCGGATCGTGTCCCCGATGCCCTCCGTCAGCAGCACGGACATCGCCGACGATGACCACACCAGGCCCTTGAGGCCCATACCGGCCTCGGTCAGGCCGAGGTGAAGCGGCTGCCGCGTGCGGCTCGCCAGGTCGCGGTAGACGGCGATCAGGTCCGGCGGGGAGGACACCTTGCACGAGATGACGATCTGCTCCTCCGTCAGGCCACAGTCGAGCGCCAGCTCGGTGGAACGGAGCGCCGACAGCACCATGCACTCGCCGACGATCTCCTCCGACGTCCTGCCGAGGTCGCGATCCGTGTTCTCCTCCATCTTCGCCACCAGCAGGTCCTGATCCAGCGACCCGCCGTTGACGCCGATCCGAACCGGCTTGCCGAGCCTCCGCGCCACGTCGCAGATCGCGGCGAACTGGGGATCGCGCCGGCCGCCGCGGCCGACGTTGCCGGGGTTGATCCGCAGCTTCGCGAGAGCCCTCGCGCAAGCCGGATGCCGCTCCAGGAGGACGTGGCCGTTGTAGTGAAAGTCGCCGACCAGGGGCGCTTCGCAACCCTCGGCGTCGAGCCGGGCACGGATCTCGGGCACGGCGACCGCCGCCGCATCGACGTTCACCGTGACCCGCACCAGCTCAGATCCGGCCTCAGCGAGCGCCAGCGCCTGGGCAGTCGTCGCCTCGATGTCCGCGGTGTCGGTGCTGGTCATCGACTGGACGACCACCGGCGCGCCTCCGCCAACGACCACCCCACCGATGTCGACCGGGTGGGTCGTGCCGCGATGCGCGTCAACCCCCATGACGGTGGCAGGCTACAGCACCCAAGTAGCATGATTGCCCATGTCCGAGCGCCAGCGGCCAGACCGGCGCGACCCAAAGCGGCCTCTTGTAACAGGCCTTGCGACGATCGCGGGGCTTTCGAGCCTCGCTTTCGCCCAACCGCTCTACGACCTGCTGCGGCGGGCGCCGGAGTTCTTCGCCATCCGGGATCTTTCCCTCGTCGACCTGCTGATGCTCGTCGTTCTATTGGCGGTCGTTCCGACGCTGGTGCTCGGCGCACCGACCCTCCTGGCGCGGGTCCTACGGCCTCCCTGGACCAGACCGGCCGCGGCAGCCGCGACCGGCCTCCTGACCGCGATCGTCGGCCTTCAGGCGCTCCACAACCTGCCCGCGGTCGCAACCGTTCCCGCCGCGGCCATCGCGGGCGCGGCCGCCGCCTGGGCCTACCTCCGCTTCCAGGGTGTTCGCTCCTTCGGCCTGCTTCTGTCCGCCGCAGTGGTCATCGTCCCTGCCCTGCTGATGATCGACCCCCGCGTCCGGCAGAGCGCCGCCTTCGCGAGCCGCGATGTCGCCGTGGACGAGACCGACACCGGCGCCCGCGCACCCATCGTCCTCGTCATCTTCGACGAATGGTCCCTGACCTCGATTCTGGACCGGACGGGCTCGATCGACCGGGAGCGCCTCCCCAATCTGGCAGCACTAGCCGACCGCGCCACCTGGTACCCCAACGCAACGGCGGCCGCGGACGTCTCCGAACTCGCCGTCCCGGCGATGCTGACCGGTTCCGCTGCCCGCCAGGGGCAACTCCCGACGGCCGCCGAGCACCCGGTCAACCTGTTCACCCTGCTTGCAGCAAGCCACGACCTCTACGTTGCCGAGCCGATCACCTCGCTGTGCCCGCCGCAACTCAACTTGCTCGCAGAGTCGCGGCCGCCAACCCGCGAGCGCGTCAGCCTCCTGGTTTCCGACCTTACGCTCGTCTGGCTCAGACTCACCCTGCCGTCGCCCTGGAGCGACCGGTTGCCGGAGGTGACGCAGACCTGGAGCGGCTTCGGCCGCGACGCGCCGCGGACGGCCGAGGCGCCGCCGACCGACCAGCCGGTTCCGCGCGCCCTGTTCCACCTGAGCCGAACCGACCGGGCGGCCGAGTTCCGGCGCTTCGTTCAGGCGATCGGAGGTCCGAACGAGCGACCGGGCTTCTATCTCCTCCATTCGATGCTGCCCCACGTACCCTGGGAGTACCTGCCCTCCGGTCGCCGCTACGAGACGCCCTGGGGCGGTGTCCACGGACTCGAACGGGAGGTCTGGAGCGAGAGTCCCTGGCCCGTCCTGCACCACCGCAAGCGCTACCTGTTGCAGGTCGAGTTCGTGGACCGCCTGATCGGCGAACTCGTGGCGCATCTGGAAGCCACCGGCCTCTTTGATCGAAGCCTGATCGCGATCACCGCCGACCATGGCGTCGCCTTCCGACCGGGCAGATCCCGCCGGCTGCTGGAACTCACGGAGCTCGAGGGAGGGCAGCCGCTCGACCTCGCGAGTGTCCCACTGGTGATCAAGGCGCCATTCCAGCAGCAACCTGCAGTCCACGATGCGCCCGTGTCGTTGGTCGGACTGGCCCGACGAATCCTCGAACTGGCGGGCGCTGACCCAAACGCAGCGCTGCTTCCGGAAGGCGAGCCGCAACAACTGGCAATCGCTGGCAAGTACGCCGGCGACGTCGAGATCGCCGCCGACCGCGGGTCGTGGCGGCAAGGTCGGGTCGCCGAACTGACGGCTCTCCTGGGTGAATCGAACAACCCCATGACGATCGGGGTCCGGCCGCAACTCCACGGCCGCGCCGCTGCCGATCTCCCCGTCCGCGAGGGCGAGTCCGCCATCGAGGTCGACAACGCCTGGGTCTGGGACCACGTCGTCCCCGACCAGCCAGTCGTCCCCGCCCTGGTCGAGGGTTTCCTGGACCAGAGGCGCCCCCCGGGTGACCGGGACGTAGCGGTCGCGCTGAACGGCGTGATCGCAGCCACCGTCAAGCCCCACGTCGGCCCGGACGGGAGCATCCGAATCGCTGCGGTCCTGCCGGAAGCCGGGCTCCGGGCAGGGCTCAATCAGCTAGATGTGTTCCTGGTCAGCGACGATGGCGGTGACGTCGAACTGGAGCATGTCCGCCGGGCGCGGCACCCGGTCTACGCGATCTCCCGTGACGACCGAGGCCGCAACGACGCGCTGGTCCGACGCTCCAGAAGCGCTCTCGACGCTACCCGCGACCGGTTCCGGATCGTGCGTCCCGATCCGGAAGGCCTGTTCGGGAACCTGGACGGCGGTTTCGAGGTTTGGTCCCAACTCCAGGGCTGGGCAGTCGACCGCAGCGAGCCGGGCGGTGTCTTGGAAGTCGTCGCTTTTCTGGCTGGACGCCCGTTCGGAAAGAGCGACGTGGTTCTGGAACGACCAGACGTAGCGGAACACCACGGCGACCAGCACCTGCAAAGCGGCTTCCTGCTCCGGCCGCCGCCAGGCGTCTCCGAACGCCAGCGTTTCGGCGCGGGTGAGGCCCTCGCCGAAGCCTTGCACCGCGAAGGCGTCGTCGCCTACGCCATCTCACGCCGAGGCAAGGCCACACGCCTCCGCTTCACCTACAAGCCACTCGAACGCCGAAGGCGCGGCCCGGAGACGATGCCGATCACCGACGGGAGGCGACTCCCAGTTCAAGCACCCGGCGACGGCTTCGACGGCTCACTTGATCTGGTGACCAGCAGGGGCGGAGCCACTGTCATCGAAGGCTGGGCCGCCGACCTCGAACGCCGCGAACGTCCGCGCCAGATCGTCATCTACCGCGACGGGCAGTTCCTGGCCAGCACGGGCGCCAACCGGGAGCGATCCGATGTCGCCACGCGCCACGGCGACGACCGGCTCCTGCGAACCGGGTTTCGCGCCACGGTTCCTGGAGCGCCGGACCCGGCCACATTCGCCGAACGGCACCGGGTCTTCGCCCTGATGCTGAGAGGCGCCGCTGTCGAGTTGCCTCTCCTCGCACCGGCCGCTACCGCACCCGACCCCCGGCCAGCACCTTGACCAGCCGGTACAGGAACTCCTGCCAGCGCCGCCAACGCACCACCGCCGCCACGACTGTCGCCATCGGGAGCCTGGTCCTCATCCGCGCTAATCTACGCGCAATCCCTCCAAAAGGAGATCGTCATGCGCCAGACTGCCTCGGTCCTCGCGGCCATCGCCATCCTCTCGCTCGCCATGCTCGGCTGCTCCACCGGAGGCGGCGACGACGCAGGCGGCGGCGCGTTCGCGACCGGCGAAGCGCCGGCGCCGAATCCGCTCCGGGACGCCTACTTCGGCGACCTCCACGTCCACACGCGGTTCTCGTTCGACGCCTACCTGTTCCAGACCCGGACGAGTCCCGACGACGCCTACCGCTTCGCCAAGGGCGAGGCGATCCCCCATCCGAGCGGCCAGCAGCTCCAGCTCCAGAGCGGAGCGTTCGATTTCCAGGCCGTTACGGACCACGGCATGTACCTTGGCGCAATGCCGGCGATGGACGACACCGGGAGCGCCCTCTACGAGACGACTCTCGGGGCGGATCTCCGAGGCGGCGGTGGCTTCGCCCGTGCCATCCAGGGGCTGCGCAGCGGCGAGTTCGCCGCGCTGCCGGCCGACGCCGTGGACCTGGCCGCCCGCACCGCGTGGCAGGAGATCATCGATGCCGCGGAGGCCCACAACGACCCGGGCAACTTCACGACCTTCGTCGGCTACGAGTACACGACCTCGTCGGACGACCGAGGCAACCTGCACCGCAACGTCATCTTCAAGGGGAGCAACGTGCCGCCCAAGCCGTTCGCCTCGACCGATTCGCGGAACCCTGAAGACCTCTGGCGCTGGCTCGACGGCCTGCGTGAGGCAGACATCGAGGGCCTCGCCATTCCGCACAACTCGAACGGCAGCAACGGCCACATGTTCAAGCTGGAGACGGTGGGCGGTGAACCCCTCGATGCCGCGTACGCCGACCTGAGGATGCGCAACGAGCCCCTGGTCGAGATGACGCAGGTCAAGGGCACCTCGGAAACCCATCCGCTGCTGTCGCCGAACGACGAGTGGGGCGAGTTCGAGATCTTCCCCTACCGGATCGCCACCACGCTCTACAGCGAACCGAAGGGCAGCTACGTTCGCGAGGCCTACCTGAACGGTCTCGTGCTTCAGGAAACACAGGGCTTCAATCCGTTCCGTTTCGGCGTGGTCGGCGCGACCGACACCCATAACTCGGCCGGCACGCCGGAGGAGGACAACTTCCACGGCAAGGTCGGCGTCGGCGACGGAACCGGCCAGGGCCGCGGCTCGGTGCCGCTCGACGAACCGACCGAAGACGGTGAGCGGTACGCCCAGAACAGCTTCAAGTACTGGGGCGGCTCGGGTCTGGCCGGTGTCTGGGCCGAGGAGAACACCCGCGACTCGATCTACGAGGCCTTCCGGCGCAAGGAGACGTTCGCGACCAGCGGCCCGCGGATGCGCATCCGTTTCTTCGCCGGCTACGGCTACGCGGATGACCTGACCTCCGACCCGGAGATGGTCGCCGCCGCCTACGACGGCGGCGTGCCGATGGGCGGCGATCTCGTCGCGGACGAGGGCAGGAGTCCGCGTTTCCTGGTCTGGGCGGCGCGGGACGCGGACAGCGCCCCGCTCCAGCGCCTCCAGATGGTCAAGGCCTGGGTCGAAGGCGGCGAGCCGCGTGAACAGGTCGTAGACATCGCCTGCGCCGATGGCGGGGTCCCGTCCGGCGAACCGCTCCGCTGCCCGGACAACGGCGCCGCGGTCGATCTGACGGACTGCAGCATCTCGAAGGATTTGGGCGCCGCCGAACTCTCCTCCCTGTGGACCGACCCGGACTTCGACGCCGCGAAGCACGCCGTGTACTACGTCCGCGTGCTGGAGAACCCGACCTGCCGCTGGTCGACCTGGGACGCGCTCCGCGCCGGTGTCGAGCCGAATCCCGACATGCCGTCGACGATCCAGGAGCGCGCCTGGTCGTCGCCGATCTGGTACGTGCCCGGCGACTAGGGAGGCCGTTCTAAACTGGCCCGCGTATGGAACGAAGTCGGCTGGGAGGGGCTCGCATGAGCATCAAGGGAAGAACCCGCATTGCCTTCATCCTCACTCTCGCCGTCGGCGCCGGCGGAGCCGCGGCAGGGGACGACATCCCCAGAACCCCAAACGGCAAACCCGACTTCTCCGGCAACTACGACATCAGCTCGCTGACGCCGGTGCAGCGGAGTACCGAGTTGGGCGAACGCCTGACCCTGACGGAATCCGAAGCCGAGGAGATCCGGCTGCGGGAGGTTCGCAACATCGAAACCAGGTCGCAGGCGAGCGACCCTGATCGGACAGCGCCTCCGGTCGGCGGCAGCGTCGGCGGCTACAACTACTTCTTCATGGACCGGGGCACGTCGGCGGTCAGGGTCGACGGGAAGTACCGCACCTCCCTCCTGGTCGCCCCTCCGAACGGCCGCTTTCCACCCCTGACCGAGCGTGGAGAAGCGCGGCGAAACGGACTCTACGGATTCTCGAAGCGGAACACCGGGCCGGCGTGGTGGCGCGACCGCGTAGTCGGTCCCTATGACGGCCCGGAGTCGCTGTCGATCGCCGACCGCTGCCTGTTCTCGCTCGAGGCGACGATCCCGATCTACCCCAAGAACTACAACAACATCAAGACGATCGTGCAGACCGACACACACTTGATGGTGCTGATCGAGTGGATGCACTACGCGCGGGTCATCCCGATCAGCGCCTCGAGGGAGGAAGCTCGACACCTGCCGCCCGAGATTCGCTCCCGCGCCGGCGACTCGGTCGCCTGGTGGGACGGCGACACCCTGGTCGTCGACACGACGAACTTCCTGGAAGAGAAGTGGATCGCGACGACACTGTTCGGCGAGCCGTCCCCGCCGGCCGACCAGCATGTCGTCGAGCGCTTTTCCTTCCAGGACGCTGAAACCATCCTCTACCGGTTCACGCTCGAGAGCGGAGACTGGGAGACGCCCTACAGTGGCGAGTACACCTGGCCCGCGACGGACGACAAGCTCTACGAATTCGCCTGCCACGAGGGCAACTACGCGACCGGCAACACCCTGCGAGGAGCACGTCTCGAGGAACGGCAGGTCGCGGCCCAAAGCGGCGGCGCCCGATGAGCATCTCGAGAGCTATCCGGGTCGCATGCGCTTTCACTCTCGCGACCGGAATCGCCGCTGCCGCCGCGGCGGACGGCATCCCCAGAACGTCCGGCGGAAAGCCCGATTTCTCCGGCAACTACGACATCAGCACCCTGACGCCCATCGAGCGCAGCCCCGAACTTGGTCATCGCCTTCACCTGACCGAGGACGAGGCGGAGCGGATCCGGTCGCAGGAAGCAGCGAGGATCGACCTCACGTCGCGGGCCAGTGATCCGGACCGCGACGCCCCGCCCGCGGGCGCCAGCGTCGGCGGCTACAACTACTTCTTCATGGACCGCGGCACGTCGGCGGTCAAGGTCGGCGGGCGGTACCGGACCTCCCTCATCGTCGATCCGCCTAACGGCCGCTTCCCGCCGCTGACGGAGCGCGGAAAGGCGCGCCGCGAAGGCGTCTACGGGTTCTTCCTCCAGAACCAGGGCAGGGCGTGGTGGCGGGACCGCGAAGCGGGCCCCTACGACAACCCGGAGTCGCTGTCGATTGCCGATCGCTGCATCTTCTCGCTCGAAGGGACCATCCCGATCTACCCGAAGTTCTACAACAACCTGAAGACCGTCGTGCAGACCGACAGCCACCTGATGATCCTGATCGAGTGGATGCACTACGCGCGGATCATCCCGATCAGCCCGTCCCGGGAAGCGGCACGCCACGCACCGCCCGGATACCGCTCGCGGGCCGGCGATTCCGTGGCGTGGTGGGAAGGCGACACGCTGGTCGTCGAGACGACCAACTTCCAGGAAGAGAACTGGGTGACCTTCGCCCTCTACGGCGACCCTTCGCCGCCCGCCGACCAACACGTCGTCGAGCGCTTCTCGTTCCAGGACGGGGACACCGTCCTCTACCGGTTCACCGTCGAGAACGGTGACTGGGAAGCGCCCTACACCGTCGAGTACACCTGGCCCGCGACGGACGACAAGCTCTACGAGTACGCCTGCCACGAGGGGAACTACTCCCTCGGGAATACGCTGCGCGGAGCGCGCCTTGAAGAGAGGGAAGTCGAAGCGCGAACGGGCGGCTAGTCCGCTCGGCAAGAACAACCGGACCCACTATCGAGGGGAGGCGTGTGTATGTCCGAGGTTCAGTGGAATCGCGAAGGCGGCCGTGCTTTGAGCAGACTGCGCCTGCGGCACCTCCTGATCAGCCTCTGCGGCATCGCTCTCGCAGCGGCGCCGGCGGCCGGCCAATCGGGTGTCCTGGACGCGATGAAGGCGGAGCTCGACCGCTCCATGGAGCTGCTCGGCGAGGAGGAGACGCCGCCGTACTTTCTGAGCTACGAGATCTCGGAAAGCCGGAGCGCGTCCGCCTCGGCCTCGTTCGGAGCTCTCACCGGCAGCGATGAGCGTCACGAGCGTTTGCTCGACATCGACCTCCGCGTCGGCGACTACTCCCTGGACAACACCCGACCCATCCGCGACACCTTCAGCTCGCTGTCCTTCCTTCGCACCGGCCGAACCCGGATGCCCGTCGACGACGATGCGGCAGCGATTCGAAGCATCCTGTGGAGCGAAACCGACAGGCAGTACAAACGCGCCCTGGAGCAACTCACCCAGGTGAAGACGAACGTGCAGGTCAAGGTCGAGGCCGAGGACCAGTCCGACGACTTCTCTCGCGAGACCCCGTCCAAGGCCGTCGACGAGCCCCGGCCCGTTGAGTACGACCGCGCCGAATGGGAAGACAGGGTCAGGCGCTACTCGGCACCGTTCGCCGAACATGGCGAGTTCCTGCGGGCCTCGGCATCCCTTACCGCCGGCACGGATACGCGCTGGTTCGTCAACAGCGAGGGCTCCGAGATCCAGACCTCGGAAACCAGGTACCGTCTCTTTGTCTCGGCCATGACAAAGGCCGACGACGGCATGGAACTGCCGCTCTACAAGAGCTACAGCTCCTTCACGCTCGACGGACTACCGGACGACGAGACCGTCCAGCGGGACGTCCGGAAGATGATCGAGATCCTCCTGGCCCTGCGCGAAGCCCCGCTCGTGGAGCCGTACACCGGTCCGGCGATCCTGTCCGGCGAAGCCAGCGGCGTCTTCTTCCACGAGATCCTGGGACACCGGCTCGAGGGTCATCGCCTGAAGGAAGCCGACGACAGCCAGACGTTCCGCGATCAACTGAACGAGCGTGTCCTGCCGGAGAGCTTCTCCGTGCATTTCGATCCGACGATCAGGACCTACGGGCCCTCCGACCTGGTCGGCAGCTATCGCTACGACAACCAGGGCGTCGCGGCTCGCCGGGTGACCGCGATCGACAAGGGAGTCCTCAAGAACTTCCTGATGTCCCGCTCTCCCATCGACGGCTTCCCGAGTTCCAACGGCCACGGCCGCAAGCAGCCCGGTCGCAAGCCGGTGGCCAGACAGTCGAACCTGATCGTCGAAGTATCCGATCCGCTGACGAGCGAAGAGTTGACGGAGAGATTCGTCGAAGCGATCGAGGCAGCGGAGAGACCGTTCGGACTTCGCATCGAGGAGATCCAGGGCGGCTTCACCTTCACGGGACGGATGATGCCGAACTCCTTCAACGTCACGCCGCTGCTCGTCTACCGCGTCTATCCGGACGGCCGCGAGGAGCTGGTGCGCGGGGTCGACCTGATCGGTACACCCCTCACGACGTTCAGTCGCGTGGTCGCGGCCGACGACACGATCGGCGTGTTCAACGGCTTCTGCGGCGCCGAGTCGGGCATGGTGCCGGTGTCCGCCGCAGCACCGTCGATCCTGGTATCCCAGATCGAGGTGCAGAAGAAGGAGAAGTCCCAGGATCGACCACCCCTCCTGCCCGCTCCTGTGGGGGACTTCTAGACATGCGCCTGTCCTTGCTTAAGCGCAGGTCGCCGCTAGCGCCGACCACTCTTCTGGCCGCGTTCGTGACCCTGTCACTCGTCCCGCTCCCCGCGGTGAACGCTCAGGAAGAAGCCCAACTCAACGTGATCATGCAGGCGATGCGCGACGAACTGGCGCGCAGCACCGAGCAACTCGAGCTGGAGGGACTCGAAAGGCCGTACTTCCTCGCGTACACCGTGCGGGAAACCGAACAGTTGAACGCCGCCGGGAGCTTCGGGGCACTGCTGTCGAGTTCGGAAGACAAGAGCCGGCGACTGAGCGTCGAAGTGCGCGTCGGCGATCCGTCCTTCGACAACACGAACTT
This sequence comes from Holophagales bacterium, assembly GCA_009843505.1. GTDB lineage: Bacteria > Acidobacteriota > Thermoanaerobaculia > Multivoradales > Multivoraceae > Multivorans > Multivorans azotirespirans. The sequence continues at coordinate 653,014 of VYDI01000034.1, forward strand.
CGGCTCGATGTCCCTCTTCCCGTCGAGCCTGGCGTCGGGGGGGTTCCTGCCGCTGGAGAACGACTACCGGGAGATCCGGCGGCAGATCTGGCTCGCCACGGACCAGGCATACAAGGCCGCACTGGAGTCGCTGGCCGAGAAACGCGCGGTGCTCCAGAACGAAACGCGGGCCGAGGACATCGCCGACTTCTCATCGGAAGAGCAGTTCGCGTACTTCGACCAGGCCGACCCCGACCTCCCGTCCCGAGCGGCGCTCGAACAACGCGCCCGGGACCTTTCCGCGGCGTTCAGGGACCTGCCCGAGATCTTCAGTTCGAACGTCTCGGCCTCGGCGGGCAACCGGCGCACCTACTACCTCAACAGTGAGGGAACCGCGTTCATCCGGTCCGACCCGACCGCTTCGATCGTCGTCGAGGCGCGCACCCAGGCCACGGACGGTACGGTTCTGAACGACTCCGTCGCGGCCCGCGGTCGTTCCTGGGACGACATCAGCGACCAGGACGATCTGGAACCGCGTATTGCCGCCATGGGCGCCAATCTGACCGCACGACGATCTGCCGAGGGCCTCGATCGATACAGCGGCCCCGTGCTCTTCGAAGGTCAGGCCGCCGCCGAACTGTTCGCTCAGGTGCTGGTGCCCAGGCTGCTGGGGAACCGCGTACCCGACGCCGAACCGAACTTCGCGCGCATGCTGCAACAGAGCCGCAACCCCTTCCTCGACCGGATCGGGGCCAGGGTCCTGCCTCGATTCCTCAACATTCACGATGACCCCTCAGCCGACGGCGACGGCTTCCTCGGCGGCTACCCTGTCGACGACGACGGCGTCGAGGCAAGGTCGAAGGCCCTGGTCGAGAACGGCATCCTGAAGTCTCTGCTCACCTCCCGGAATCCGGTCCCGGGAATCGAGAAGAGCACCGCGAACCGGCGCGGCGATGGTCCAGCGCCAAGCAACCTGATCGTCAGCTCGCGCAGCGACATGAACGATGAAGAACTCCACGCCGAGTTCATGCTGCTCGTCGAAGAGCGCGGAACCGACTACGGCATCGTCGTGCGCCGCATGGGCAGGCCCGAGGCGGGGGCCGGTCCGGCGTCGGGCTTGAGCCTCCTCCGCTCGGGACCCCGGACAGGTCCGGGGCTGGGCAACACCAGCCTCGCCTACAAGGTCTTCCCGGACGGCCGGGAGGAACTGATTCCCAAGGCGGAGCTGGTCGCCGTCACCGAGGCAGCGTTCCGCGACATCGTGGCCGTGTCCGGTACCTCGACCGTGTACAGCTTCCCCCACACGCCCGCCGGTGGATTGATCCCGTCATTCCTGGCGGGCGCGTTCAGTGCCCTCGGTCTCGGTGAAGTCGTCTCGGTCTCGATCCCCGATCTGCTGTTCGAGGAGCTGAGCCTGCGCAAACCGTCCGGAAACGTCCCCCACCTGCCGGTGGCGAACCACCCTTCCTTCGACCCCTAGCGGCCAGGCGGCTAGCTCAACCCCCACAACGCGGACGTCGCGAACTCCAGGCTGTTTCCGTCTGGATCGCGAAAGTAGATGGACCGCCCCCGGCTGCCACCCCAGTCGATCTCCTGCTCGACCGGAACGCCGTGGCTTTCGAGACGAGCCCGCCAGAGGTCGATCTCTTCCTCCGACACCCCGAACGCAAGATGACCGGGTCCGTGGGCTCCGTGGAGTCCGAGACCACGCGGGGTCAAGTCCGGGTCGGAGGTCGCGTCCGGATTGAAGAGGAGGACCATGTGGCTGCCGCAGCGGAGGAAGACATGCCTGCCTTCGAGCTTCGAGTGGAGCGTGAGTCCGAGGATCTGGGTGTAGAAGGTCTCGGCCGCGTCGAGATCGTCAACGTAGAGGCAGGCCTCGAGGACAGAGTCGAGTTTCATCCCGTGCCACCCTACGTCAGTCCTTCTTCACACCCCGACCCGTCGCACCCGGAGGCGGCGTGTCGCGCAGGATACCGGCCCGTTCCAGCTCATCGACTCGCAGATCTTCGAACCCCAGCATCTCGACCAGGACTTCCCGATTGTGCTCGCCCAGGCAGGGCGCGCCGCGGCGGTAGGTCGGCGGCGTGGCGCTGAGGTGGATCGGCAGGCCCGGATAGCGGCGCCGGCCGACTTCCGGATGATCGACTTCGGCCCAGAAACCCCGCGCTTCGAGAAACGAGTCTTCCGCCAGATCGCGGGCGTCGGCGACCGGGGCCGCCGTCAGGCCTGCGCGATGCAGCCTCGCCACCAGGTCGTCCCGCTCCCTGCCGCGGGTCCACGTCGCGAGTAGCTCGTCGATCCGGTCCTCGTCTGCCTGCCGCTCTCTGAGCGAGAACGAAGCGAAGCGCGGCGCCAGGCCGGCAATGCGGCACAGCGCCCGCCACTCCCGGTCGCTCTCGACGCTGATCGCGATCCACCGATCCTCGCCAGCGCACCGATAGCAACCCTGGGGCGCCCGCCGCGCATGCCGATTGCCGCGCCTCGGTTCGGCGGCCCCGCGAAGCTGTGCAGTCAGGATGTGATCGCCGAACATCGTGGCCATCGCCTCCACCATCGGCGTCTCGACGGTGCCGCCCCGTCCCTTCGGCGACTGCGACCGGCCGTACAGCATGGCCAACGTGCCGACGGCCGTGTGCAGGGCGGTCATCGGATCCGGCCACGCGATGCCCGACCGGTGGGGGCCGCCGTCCCGGTACCCGAGCGCGGACGTGAGTCCCATCGCTGACTCGATCAGCGGACCGAACGCGAGCCGGTCCCGGTAGGGGCCCGAGTTGCCAAAACCGGGCATCGAGACCGCGATGACGCCCGGGTTGAGTTCCCGCAGTCGATCCGGGTCGAGGCCGAGCTTGGGCATCACCCGGGGACTGAAGTTGTCGCAGACCACGTCCGCCCGCTCGACCAGGGCCTCGAAGATGCCTCGGGCCTCCGGCTCGCTCAACTCAAGGGTCACGGACCGCTTGTTCCGGTTCATCTTGTTGAACGCGGCGTTGCGGTTGTACGAGCGTCTCCCGGCATCGTTCTCCGGGAACAGGTGTGTGAGACGGGCGATCCTTGCCGACCGGGTCGACGGCCCACGCGCCCAGGCGGCCTCGACCTTGATCACATCGGCGCCGAGATCGCCCAGCATTCGCATGGCCAACGGTCCTGCCCAGACCCTGGTGAGATCAAGCACACGGAGGCCATGGAGGGGCCCGTCGGTCAACGGGGAAGGCGACGACCTTCGAGCCATGCCGGTCTTCCGCGCCTGCCAACCGGCAACCCCGTCCATCGCCGGCGCCGTTCCCGCAACCGAGGAATCGATGGCCGACGACAACGACGTGCCGTTCAGAAGGAACGGCCCACGCGGAACGAGCGGCCCGCCGTCGCCGTCGATCGGCACGAAGAAACCGCGGGCCCGGAAGTGCGGGTCGTCCAGCACCTCCAGCGCGTCGATCACCGGACCGATCGGCACGCGGACCCGCTCGCCCAGCTCGATGATCTCGGCCTCGGTGTGGGCCATCATCCAGGGATCGATCGCCCGGTCGAACTCCTCTCGGTGTTGAGCCCGATCGGCATCCTCGGCGAAGCGCGGGTCCTCCAGGACATGAGCCAGGCCCGCCGCCTCGAGGAAGGGCTCGAGCATCTCCCGGCTCGGTATCGAGAGGGCAACGTAGCCGTCCTGACAGCGATGAACGCCGACCGGATGCCACGGCCCGCCCTGGGAGTTGCCGACCCGGCCGAGGACGTACCCGGCCTGGGTCCACATCACCGTCGTGTACTGATGCAGAGCGGCCAGCGCCTCGACGTGGGAGACGTCAATCGTCTGGCCGCGACCGATCGCGGGCCGTGCCAGCAGAGCCGCCAGACCGCCGATCACGGCGTGGGCGCCCGCCTGACAGGCTGAGTGCAGTCCCGGCCGGGCGATGGGCTCGCGATCGGGAGCGCCGTTCAGGTAGAGGTGGCCGGACCATGCATCGTCGGTGAAACCGTTCGAACGGGGCGGGCCCGCTTCGCCCCGGACCTCGCGCGCCCCGGCCCCCAGGCCGAACGGAGAGATTCGCAGCAACACGGCGTGCGGCACATCGGTCTCGTCGATCAGGGGTTCGAGCGGTCCTGGCGCGGCGCTCTCGATCACGACGTCAACGCCATCGCGCTCGATCAGTTCCAGGACCCGCGCCCGGCCACGATCTTCGCTCGGCCGCAGCCGCGCGGCACGCTTACCGACGTTCAGGCAGGCGTACTCCGCCCCGACGCCCCGCCAGCGCTCTCCGACCTCCCGCCACGGATCGCCGCCCGGCGGCTCGAGCCGCAGCACCTCGGCGCCGCACACCGCCAGCAGCCGTCCCGCATAGGCGCCGGCAGGCGAGCCGGCGACCTCGATCACGCGCAGGTTGGAACAGGGAGGTTCGGCCACGGCCGCGCGACGCTAGCAGCCGTCGGCGACCGCGCCGGCGCTCGGCGTATGCTCACGCGCCGAAACGAAGCAACCCGCAGGAGACCCGCCCATGGCCATTCTCGACTTCAGCCTCACCGACCAGATCGCCCTCGTCACTGGCGCCTCGCGCGGCATCGGCGAGGCCATCGCCCGCGGCTTCGCCGAGCAGGGCGCGACCGTCATCCTCGCGTCGCGCAAGCAGGAGGGGCTCGACGAGGTCGCCGAGTCGATCGAGGCCGACGGCGGCAAGGCGGTGCCGATCGCCTGCCATGCCGGCAACGTGGAACAGATCGCGGGCCTGTTCGAGCGCATCGAGAGCGAGTTCGGGCGGCTCGACATCCTCGTCAACAATGCCGCCACGAACCCGTACTTCGGACCCGCCGTCGACATGCCCGAGTGGGCCTTCGACAAGACTCTGGAAGTCAACCTCAAGGGCTACTTCGTCCACATCCAGCAGGCCGCGCGCCTGATGAAGAAGCAGGGATCGGGCAACGTGATCAGCGTCGCCTCGATCGCCGGTCTGCGGCCGGGTCCCAACGAGCTGACCTACGCGCTGACCAAGGCGGCGGTGCTCAACATGACCCGCGGCTGGGCCAAGGAACTCGGTCAGTTCGGCATCCGGGTCAACGCGATCGCTCCCGGCGTGGTCGAGACCTACTTCGCCAGCGTGCTCGTCGACTCCGAGGAGAAGCGGCAGGCGATCGCCAGCCGGACGCCGGTCGGCCGGCACGCGCAGCCGAACGAAATCGCGGGCGCGGCCGTGTTCCTGGCGTCGAAGATGGGCAGCTACGTGACGGGGGCGACGATCGTCATGGACGGCGGCTCGTCGGCCTGAGCGGCCTCGATCAGGTAGGCCAGCAGGTCGCCGTCGACGTAGTCGTTGTCAACCACGTTGACCAGGAAGTACGTGTCGTGGATGCGCTGCAGCAGCCGTCGCGACTCGCTTCCTTCGTCGTACACAGCCGCCCACGAGGACAGCCACAGGTCGAAAGCCTCGTCCTTCCACACCTCGAACGAACGCGGATCGACGATCGTCGGCTGGCGGATCTCCTCACCCGGGAACACGCCCCAGGTCACGGCGTTGACCGTGTCGCAGTTGCTGTGGGCCGTGCCGGACCGGTCGATCGCGTGATACGTCAGGCTCGGTCCGGCGTCCAACGCCGCCAGTAGCGTCGGCACCTGCTCCGGCGCCACGAAGAACTCGAGGTACGCCTTCTGGTACACGCGGCCTCCGGCGCCGCCCCAGCCAACCGCCGGATCATCGGACGGAGCTCCGTTCACCCGCGGCTGCGAGTTGATCGTGAGCAGTCCCGCCAGGTTCAGCCGCACCAGCGCATTGCGTAGCGGTTCGCTCTCCAGGTCCAGCGGCCAGTCGTACCAGGGAATCCCGTCGACATCGCCGCGGCAGAACCCCGCGAACACCTCGCGCACCTGGTCGATGGAGTGCAATTCGCGGCCCCACCGCTCACGGGCCAGATCGGCCCTGATCGGTCGAAACGCGAGATGGTGATCGCCGAGATCGCCGAACGCGGGTGAGCCGGCGTCGCCCCAGCGACCGTTCGGAAACTCGTCCCAGTCCTGGGTACGGGCGAGGTAGCTCTTCGGACGGTTGGCCCAGAAGATCGGACGGACGTCTTCCCTGGGCCGCTGGACCGCCGTCGCGCTTCGCCACGGCAAGACGCGCTCGATGCGCTCCGGCACGATGTCGAGGCGGTCGAGGATGACCTGCACCGAACGCTCGAGGTTCAGGGTGTAGAAGTGAAGCCCAGGGGCGCCGCCTTCGAGCAGGCGGCTGCAGATGCCGGTCAACAGATCCTGGCCGTACTCGCGAACCGAAGCGTCGTGGAACCGGCGCGCTTCGATTTCGCTGACGATCTCGGGCGGCGCGCTGGCGCCGAAGCCAGTGATGCGCTGAAAGGACAGGTAGCCGTTGATCGGCGCCAGTCCGGGAACGATCGGACAATCGACGCCGCGTTCCCGGCACTCCTTCAGGAAGCGGAAGTACAGCTCCGGCTCGTAGAACATCTGCGTGATCACGAAGTCCGCTCCGGTCGCCACCTTTTCGGCCAGATGGTCCAGATCGCGCTCCCGGCTCGAAGCCTCCGGGTGACCCTCCGGGTAACCGCCGACGCAAACGCCGAAGTGGTCACCATGCTCCTCGCGGATGAACCGCACCAGGTCCGAGGCATGCGAGAAGCCGTCGGCGATCGGCGACCAGGCCCCCCGGCCGCGGGGCGGATCCCCACGCAGCGCCAGGATGTTGCCAATGCCGCGCGCGCGGCAGTCGTCCAGCACCGCCGCGATCCGGCGCCGCGGCATGTTGGTGCAGGTCAGGTGCATCATCGTCTCGAGACCAAGCACGTTCTCGATCGTGTTCGCCAGCTCGAACGTCAGCTCCGCCGTGCTGCCCCCGGCGCCCCAGGTCACGTCGACGAACGCCGGCTCAAGACGCCCCATGCGCTCGATGCGCGCATAGAGATTCTCGATCCCGGCCTCCGTCTTGGGCGGGAAGTACTCGAACGAGTAGAAGGGCCGCTCCTCGGCGATCGCCGAGCGCAGCTTGTCGATCAGCTTCACAACGAAGCGGATCCTACGCCGAGTCCGCCGCCACCCGCTCCGCCTGCTGGACCAGGCCGGGCGCCGCCAGCCGTCCCGCCACCGCCCCCAGCTCGGGCCGCGGGCCGCGCCAGCGGAGTTCGTCGACGGAACCGCTGACCGGCGCGTCGCGGACCAGGGTCGCGAGCTCCCGGAACAACTCCGCCGACGCCCGCTCCTCGCGGAGCGTCGCCGCCAGACGGTCCCGCCCCCGCACCTTGACCGCCCACTTCCACGGCTCGTCCGGGATCTCCTCGAGGTGGAGGTAGTGCGCGAGCACCGTCGCCGTCGACTTGGCGCCCCAACCGCGGAGACCCGGGAAACCGTCGGCGCTGTCACCGACCAGCGCCAGGTAGTCCGGGATCGACTCGGGCTCGACCCCGAACTTCTCGCGGATGCCGTCTGCCTCCCAGCGCAGGCCGCGCCGGCGGTCCACCTGCACCGTCTTGCCGCCCCGACCGGCGTCGACGCACTGGGCCAGGTCCTTGTCCGGCGTGCAGATGCGGACCTCGATGACCCGCTCGTCCGCGGCCGCCATCGCGGCGCCGCTGGCGAGTCCGTCGTCGGCCTCGTGCTCCACCATCGGCCACACCGTGACCCCGAGCGCGGCCAGGGCCTCCTCCAGCACCGGGAACTGGGCCCGCAGCTCCGGTTCGATCCCCTCGCCGGTCTTGTACCCGGGCCACATCTCGTTGCGAAACGACTCGATCACCTGGTCGGTCGCCACTGCCACGTGGGTCGCCCCGTCGCGAAACATGCCGAGCACCGAGAAGACGACTCCACGCACCGCCCCCACCTCGAGCCCGTCGTCGTTGCGATAGCTCGGCGCGCCGAAGTGGTGGCGAAAGAGCTCGTAGGTGCCGTCGATCAGGTGGACGTACATGGCGGGCGACGCATCCGGGCGACGCCGGCAAGCTACCATCAGCCGCCATGACCCGATGCGCGGCCCTGCTCTGGACCGTCTGCGCGGCCGCCGTCCAGCCCGCGGCGGCGGCCGGCGACCTGCCCGGCGATCCCCTCGCAGGCTCGGGTGACGTCGCCCGGACCGCGCTGCCGGCATCCCAGCTCCTGGCCGGTGAGCATCCGACCCTCGTCGACAACGCGGCCTTCGCCCTGCCGGAGAACGCCGCGCCGCCGCGCCACGAGATGCGAGGCACGCTGCAGCTCTTCGGCGGCGGCGGAGCCTCATGGACCGTCCACCACGACACCTACCTGCGGGCGGATGAGCCGCCGATCGTCTCCGCCCTGCGCCGCATCCCGCGACTCGACGTCGTCCTGGTCCAGAGCGGCTCCCACCTGGTGCCCGTCAACCGTGCGCTCCGCTACACCGGCGACGCCTACTGGAACGTCATCGTCGGACCGGGCCGGATCTGGAGCGAGAACGGCGACGGCGGCAGGAGCCGGGCCTCGTTGCCGATCACCCTGGTCGAGCGCAACCAGAACTGCGCCTACCACGGTGTCGTGTCCTTCCTGTTCGACGGCAGCGCCACTTCGCCGGCGGCCTTCCAGGCCACTCAGGAGACCTGCAAGTACTTCAAGTTCGACCTCTGGAGCGCGGGCCCCACGCGCTTCACCTCCGGCGAGCCGCCCGAGGCAGGGGCCGTACTCGAGGCCTACGCCGCCGAGGCGGCCTCCCGGCTGCCGGTCCGGCCGATCGAGCAGATTCGGGACGACTATCCGCGCGCCCAGGTCTACCCGCAGGCGTTCGGCGGCGGCTTCGACCGCGAGCACCTCACCGCATTCGGCGTCTCCTTCGGTGGCATCCACTACCAGGGCCCGATCCACACCCGCTACGGCGACTACCCGTATCCCGAGCAGATCCGCCTGCCGTCCTACTCGACGGCCAAGACCGCGGTCGCCGCCGTCGCGCTGATGCGGCTGGCGCAGCGGGACGGCTTCGAGGTGACCGAACTCGAGCTCAGGGACTACGTGCCCAAGCCGCCCAGGGGCAGCTTCCACGGCGTGACCTTCGGGCACGCCCTCGACATGGCGACCGGTCACTACTGGGACACGGGCAACCAGGACGACGAGAAGAACTCGACGACCGAACTGAACTTCTTCGTGCCGGAGCACCGGAACCGCAAGCTGCGGGGCGCCCTCGCCTACCCAACGAGGGAGCCGCCCGGAGAGCGCTGGGTGTACCACACGACGGACGCGTTTCTGCTGTCCGTGGCCATGAGCGGGTACCTGGGCCAGAAAGCGGGGGCCTCGCCAAAGGAGCCCGCCGACCTGCTGGAGTTCCTGGCCACCGAGGTCTACCGGCCGCTGGGTCTCTCCGCCGGAGCGCTCCAGTCGCTGCGCACGGACAACCGGACCGACGGCTACGTCTTCGGCGGCTACGGCATGTTCTGGACTCCGGACGACATCCTGAAGATCGCCAACCTGCTGAACGTCCAGGGCGGCCGGATCGGCGACCGGCAACTGCTCCATCCGGGCATGCTGGCCGCCGCGATGCAGGAAGATGTGGACGATCCGGGCCTGGACGCCGTCCACAACGGCCACCCGAACAAGTACAACAACTCGATCTGGTCGCGGCAGATCCAGGTCACCGACGGCACCGGCACGAAGCAGGTCTGGGTGCGCCAGATGCTCGGCTACGGCGGCATCGGCGTCCTCATGCTGCCCAACGGAGCCGTCTTCTACTACTTCGGCGACAAGGACCAACACGACTGGCTGCGATCCGCGAGGGAGGCCTACAAGCTCCGATGACTCCACCGAACGCCTCGGAACCGGCCCCCTTCGCCGGGCTCAGGATCGTCGAACTCGCGGAGGGTGTCGCCGGCCCGTACTGCGGCAAGCTGCTTGCCGACCTGGGCGCCGACGTCATCAAGGTCGAACCGCCCGCGGGCGATCACGCCCGCCGGACGAACGGCTCCGACCCGGAAGGCTCGCCGCTGTTCCTCTACTGCAACACGAGCAAACGCGGCGTCGTCCTCGACCTGGACGACGAAGCCGATCGCGCGACCCTCGACGACCTGCTCCAGACCGCCGACGCCCTGGTTGTCGACCGCGAACCGCCGGCCGAGACACCGCCGGATCTGATCGTGGCGGCGGTTACGCCGTACGGCCTCTCGGGACCGCGCTCGGGAGCGCCCGCCAGCGAGCTGACGCTCATGCACGGCGGTGGACTGGTCAACCAGATGCCGGCCCGGTCACGCGACATCGACCGCGCGCCGGTCGCCCTGGGCGGCCATCAGGCCGGCTACCACGCCGGCCTGGTGACGGCGCTGGCGGTTGCCGCTCAGCTCTACGAACGCAGCCACGGCGGCGGCGCCCGGGTCGACGTCTCGATTCAGGACGTGATGATCAGCATGGTGGCGCCGCTGGCGGCCAGCGCCCGCTACCACGAGACGACCTGGTCACGGGTGCCGGATCGGCCACCGGCCATGGGCAGGCTGAAGACCAGTGACGGCTACGTCATCCTGAACGCCTTCGACGATCACCACTTCGAACTCTTCCGCGAACTGATGGGCAATCCCGAGTGGTGCCAGGGCGACGAGTGGAAGGACATGGCCTACCGCAGCCACCACCTGATGGACATCGCTCCCGAGGTCGACGCCTGGGCCCTCGAACAGAAACGCGACGATCTCTACCACCGCGCCGCCAAACTCGGCATCCCGGTCGGACCGATCCACGACGCCGCGGACGTGATGGACTACCAGCAGTACCTGGCCCGCGACTACTTCGTCGAGGTGAACCACCCCCGTGCCGGGAAACGCCGCTACGCCGGCTGGCCGTACCGGATGGCCGGGTCGCCGCCCCGTGTTGCGCGCCCGGCGCCGCTGCTCGGCGAGCATTCGAACGAGGTCCGCGCCGAGGTTTCGGGAGAGGCCAACGGTAGTCCGGCCGGAGGCGTCCCGCCCGCCGGACCGGCCAACCCCAAGCTCCCGCTCGAGGGCATTCGGGTGGCCGAGTTCGCCTGGGTCTGGGCCGGCCCCTACGCCGGCGTCCTCCTCTCGACCCTGGGCGCCGAAGTGATCAAGGTCGAGGGACCCAAGCGCCTCGACCTGACCCGCCGCTCGGTGGTCTGGCCCCGTGCCGAGGAGGCGCCGCTGAAGATCGGCCAGGACGCGGGCATGGCGTTCAACACGATGAACCTGAACAAGCGGTCGCTGGCGCTCGACCTGTCCCAGGCGGAAGGCCGCGAACTCGCCTTGCGCCTCGCCGGCGAGTGCGACGTGATCTACGACAACATGCGTCCCGGCGCCATGGTCAAGCTCGGCCTCGACCACGAGACCCTGCGCCGGGTGAATCCCGCGCTGGTCGTCGCCTCGTCGTCGGGCCGCGGCCACGGCGGCCCGGAGACCGAGTACCTCGGCTACGCGATGGTCCACCAGGGCGTGGCCGGCGGGGCCTGGATCTCCGGCTACCCGGACGATCACCCGACTCACAGCGGCGGCGACGTCGACCTGATGAACGCGATCACGCTCGCCTTCTCGATCGTTGCCGCACTGCATCACCGCGGCCGCACCGGCGAAGGCCAGTTCATCGACTACTCACAGTGCGAGGGCGTCAGCTCGATCCTCGGCGAGGTACTGCTCGAGTACGAGATGACCGGCGAGATCCCGGAACGTGCCGGCAACTCGCACCGCTCCTCGGCGCCGCACGGCGTCTATCGCTGCTGGGGCATCGACCGCTGGCTCGCCATCGAGGTGCACGGCGACGAGGAGTTCGCCCGGCTCGCGGCGACGATGGGCCGGCCTGAGCTGGCCGAGGACTCCCGGTTCGCAACCGCAGCGGCCAGGAAGCAGAACGAAACGGAACTCGACGCGATTGTCGGCGCCTGGACCAGGGAGCGGGACCGTGACTGGCTGGCCCGCGAACTCCTGCGGGCCGACGTCGCCGCCGCTCCGTCGCGCGATGCCCGGGATCTGTATGCCGACCCTCACCTGCGGGCCCGCGGCTCCTTCGCCACCGTCGAGCACCCGGAGTGGGGCGACCTGGAACTCGTCGGTCCGCCGTTCCGTATCGAAGGCCACGACATCAGCCCTCGCCGGGCGCCCCTGCTCGGCGAGCACACCGACATCGTCCTCACCGACGTCCTTGGGCTCTCCGCCGACGAGATCGGGGCCTACCGTGGCCGCGGCATCGTCGCCTGATCGCTACACTTCGCCCTCACCAGCAACATCCCGATCCAACAAGGGAGGTCCAGAGTGACTCACCTCAACCGAACGTCGCGCAGCGCCGCGGTCGCGGCGGCCATCGCCATCGCCGCCCTGCTCTTCACGCCATCGGTCCCCGGCTTCGCCCAGGACGGCGAGTCGGTGACAGTCGACATCATGAGCCGCTATCGCGTCGCTCCGAACATCACCTACCTGACGGCTGACGGCTACGAGTCCAAGCTGGACGTGATGACCCCACGCGGCCAGGGCCCGGTGCCCACCCTGATCTACATCCACGGCGGCGGCTGGGTCGGCGGCACCAAGGAGTCCAGCGTGCTGCGGGCACTCCCGTATCTCGAGATGGGCTGGGCGGTGGTCAACGTGGAGTATCGGCTTGGCCGCAACGCGCTCGCGCCCGGCGCCGTCGAGGACTGTCGCTGCGCGCTGCGCTGGGTCTACGAAAACGCCGGGGACTACAACATCGACACCTCCCGCCTGGTCGTCACCGGCGCCTCGGCCGGCGGTCACCTGTCCCTGACCACGGGCATGCTGCCGGCCTCCGCCGGTCTCGACCGGCTCTGCCCCGGCCGCGACGCGGACCGTCCGGGCTGGGCTGCCGCCGACGAGTACGAGATGCCGGTCGCCGCGATCGTCAACTGGTTCGGGATCACCGACGTCGGCGATCTGCTCGAGGGCGTCAACGCGAAGAGCTACGCGGTCGCCTGGATGGGCTCCCGCAGCGACCGCATGGAACTCGCCAAGCGCGTGTCGCCCGTCACCTACGTGCGGTCCGGACTGCCGCCGATCCTGACGATCCACGGCGACGTCGACAACATCGTGCCCTACCAGCACGCCCTGGACCTGCACGCCAAGCTGGACAAGGCGGGCGTCGTGAACAGGATCCACACCGTGCCCGGCAAGGGCCACGGCAACTTCACGCCCGACGAGCAGCAGGAGATCTTCCGGGTGATCCGGGCCTTCCTCGCCGAGCACGTGACCGCCGGGGAAGCCGCCAGCACCGGCGCCGAGTGACGGCCGCCACCGGGCGGCGCGGCCCCGCGGCGGGCGCTCCCGACCTCTGCACCCGCACCGCCGTCGACCTCGCCGGGCTGTTCACCAGCGGCGAGGTCTCGGCGGTCGAGGTGCTTGAAGCCCACCTCGACTGGATCGACCGGCGCAACCCGGAACTCAACGCGATCTGCACGCTGGACCGCGACCAAGCGTTCGAGCAGGCTCGGGCCGCCGACGACCTGCGCCGCCGCGATCTGGAGGCCGCCTCCGCCAAGCCCCTGCTCGGCCTGCCGACCGCCATCAAGGACCTGGTGCCGACGAACGGCATCCGCACCACCTTCGGCTCGCCGATCTTCGCGGACAATGTCCCCGACTTCGACGCCCTGATCGTCGAACGGATCCGCCGCGCCGGAGCGGTCGTCATCGGCAAGACGAACACGCCCGAGTTCGGCGCCGGCTCGCAGACGTTCAACCCGGTGTTCGGCAAGACCCGCAACCCCTGGGATCCCACCCGGACGTGCGGCGGTTCGAGCGGCGGTGCCGCGGCCGCGCTCGCGAGCGGCATGTTGCCGATCGCCGACGGCAGCGACCTCGGCGGTTCGCTCCGCAACCCGGCCAGCTTCTGCGGCGTCGTCGGCTTCCGGCCGACGCCGGGCCGCGTGCCCCGGGTACCGCCCGAGCAGGGCTGGGACGACCTCGCCGTGCTCGGGCCGATGGGAAGAAACGTCGCCGACGCGGCGCTCCTGTTCTCGGTCATCGCCGGACCGGACCCGCGCGACCCGATCTCGCTCGCACGCCCTTCCGAGCCCTTCCACCCGGTCGAGCCGCTCGACCTCCGCGAGCTGCGCCTCGCCTGGACCCCGAACCTCGGCCGCTACCCGGTCGAACGCGAGGTCGTCGAGGTCTGCGAAGCCGCCCTGCCGGTGTTCCGGGACCTGGGCGCCGAGATCGAAGAAGCGGCGCCTGACCTGTCCGGCGCAGGCAGCATCTTCCGCACCCTGCGCGCCAACCTGTTCGCCGACAAGCTGGGGCCGGTGTTCCCCGGGCACCGCGATCAGATGAAGGACACCGTGATCGAGGAGGTCGAACGGGGCCTGGCGCTCACCGGCCCGGACATCGCGACCGCCCAGGCGGAGCGCACCCGTCTCCACTGCCGCGTGGTCGGGTTCTTCGAGCGCTACGACGCCCTGCTGCTGCCGACAGTCCAGGTGCTTCCCTTCGACGTCGACCAGCCCTACCCCGTCGAGATCGAAGGTCAGGCGATGGCCAGCTACACCGACTGGATGGCCTCCTGCTACTCGATCACTGTCACCGGCTGTCCTGCGATCTCCGTGCCCTGCGGAGTCGGCCCGTCCGGTCTGCCGGTCGGCCTGCAGATCGTGTCTCCGCGTGGCAGCGATCGCATCACGCTCGGCATCGCAGCCGCTTTCGAGGCCGGGACGACCGCGAACGCCATCCCTCGACTCTCGGAATGACCTGTCGCGGGTGCGGGTTGCACTTGGCCATGCCCCGGATACTGCTGTGCCTCGGCCTCGCCGGCCTCGCCGCCGGTCCCCTCGCCGCCCAACCCGCCGATTCGCACAACACGATCACAGGCGCCGTTGTCGACGACAGCGGCGCTCCCGCCGCCGACATCGAGGTCGTTCTGCGACCGTATCCAAGCGCCTTCGAAGCGGATCTGTACGTTCTCGGCCACTCGGACGCACTGCCGGAGGCGGTTGATCGGGTCCGCTCAGACGCAGACGGAGTCTTCTCCCTCGGGGCGCCCGCGGCTGGTCCCTACCGGCTGGAGTTCGGGCGCTCGACGCCGGCGAACGAGTCCAGCGCCGCCATGCCGCTGGTCCAGGGAGTCATCGTTCCGCTCAAGGGGTCGCAAGTCGCCGAGACGGTTAACGTGCCCCATCGCCACTTCATCGCCGTCCGGGTGCTGGATGCGGACGATCGGCCAATCGAGGGAGCACTGGTCGTGGCAAACCCCAGCGTCTGGGTGTCGCGTCGCACCCTTGGCGTTCTCAACCGGATCGCTCGTGAACTGAACTCGGGAGACTACTCTCGCCCGTCGGCTCAGTTCATCCTGCCGACACACCATCCCGCCTCGTCTCGCACCGACGCCGAGGGAATCGCGCGAGTCGCGATGCCAACCGCCGAGGCCACCGTCGTCGTCTCGGCGAGCGGATTCGTCCTCGGAGAAGGCAAGACGCGATCCGGCCGCGCCGTGTTGCGGCTGGAGCGAGATCCCGGCGTCCGACTTCGCGTCCGCGGTCCAACCGGCGCACCCGCGCCCGGTGTGCTCATCCGGACCGAGAGCGCTCGCGAGAGAACCATGAATGCCGATGCCTCGGACGCCCTGGCGACTCTCGGCACGCCAGGCGCCCTCGGCGGCTTTGACACGCCCTTGGCCATCACCGACCGCAATGGCGAAGCGGTCATCGGACGGCCCCCTGGCGCGGAGACCGCCCTGGAAGTCGAAGCAGCCGACGGTGCATTCGCCCGGGTTTCCCTCCCGGTGGCGACTCCGACCGAATCGCAGCAACGAGAGCACGTCATCGACGTGCGGCTGGAAGATCCCCTCTGGATTCCAGGCCGGATCGTCGACGTCGCGTCCGGCCTGCCCATCGCCAGCGCGGCCATCTGGGTCCAGTCGTTCCCCGGCCGCCACGCCTTCAGTGATCCCACCGGCGCATTCGACCTGAGCACCCGCCGCGCCAAGCAAGCAACGCGTCTGCAGGCGACGGCGACCGGCTTCCTTCCCGAGCGAGTCGACATCAGGTCCGCGGACCTGTCCAACCGGGAGGAAGTGCGGATCGGATTGACGCCCTCAGCACCCATTCGGGGCCTGGTCACCGACGAAGCCGGTCAACCCGTTGCCGGGGCCAGCATTCGGGCCGAACCACGCCGCGATGGAGTTCCATTCCACTTCTCGTTGTCGTCCCGTCCAGCCACTTCAGGCTTCGACGGTTTCTTCCGGGTAGCGGAAGCCCTGTACGGACATCCCTACCGCTTGACCGCGCAAGCGGCAGGCTACGCCCCTACCCTCCTCGACCTGCCGCCCCTGGAGCCGGGCATTCCCGTCGACCCCGTTCATCTCGCGCTGAGCAAGGGGCGGCGCGTCCTCGGCTCGGTCGTCGACACCGACGGAAACCCGGTGGCGCAGGCTCAGGTCTCGCTGCTCTGGCCTCTCGACCAGTCGAACTTTCGGTCGGGGCTCGAAGCCCCGGCCAGAGCCGCCACAACCGACGGTCGGGGTCTCTTTGCACTCCCCGCCACCGGACCGGGAACGTACGAGATCCTCGTCAGCCATGCCGACTACGCCCATCGGCCACCCTCCCGCGTCGAGGTGCCGGCCGGAGAGTCGGACTTCGATCTCGGCGATCTCACCCTGGCGGCCGGCGGAGCGGTCCACGGCATCGTCAGGGACCCCGACGGAGAACCGGTCGGCGGCGCGACCATTCAGGCCCACGAGCGACATCGGTTCGACTCTCCGGCCAGAACGGCCACCACTGACGCCGACGGCCGATTCCGTCTCCGCGGACTCGCCTCGGACCTCGCCGACCTTGGCGTTCAGGCCAGCGGCTACCCGGTGCACGTTGAGCCTGACGTACGCGTCGACCGCGACGATCCGGTGCTGATCGCGCTCCAGCCCGGTGCCTCCATCGATGGCCGCGTCCTCGACAACGGTGGCAAAAGCGTTGGCGGCGTCCCAGTCCGCCTCCGAATCGAGTTCGACTTCAGCAGAAGGAGCGACCCACGCTTGTGGGACGCCGCTGACGGGTTCCGCTCCCAGGTCACGGACCAGCACGGCCGGTTCCGGTTCGATGGTCTCGCTGCCGGCACCTGGTCGGCTGAGACAAGTAGGGGAGCGGAGGGCGCGAAGCTCGACGGAATCGAGTTGACTCCCGGCGGAGAACGGGAGATCGAACTCCTCTTGCGGACCGGGGACCGGCTGATCGTCACCGTCGTGACAGAGGTCGGGGAGCCGGTGACCGACGCGCACATCCACGTGGAGACACCAGGCGAACGGCTTCCGACCGGCTACGGGCGCACGGACGGCAGCGGGCGGGACGTCATCGACATCGACCCGGGGCTGGCCACGGTCAAGGTCAGCCACGGCACGCTCCGCGACGAGTCGCGGCAAGTGCGGCTCGATCCGGGCGACAACGAGCTTCGATTCCAGCTTCGGCCCGGCCTGGAGCTCAGCGGCACGGTGCGCTCGTACGACGGCGCCCCTCTTGCCCTGGCTACCGTGGAGGCCGATACCGAGTACTCCCGCAATCTCAAGTCGCACCAGACGAACACCGTCTCCGACCAGAGCGGCGCGTTTCGCATCACCGGGCTCGAACCCCGCCGCTACATTCTCACGGCTCGCTCACCCGGCTATGCGGACGGCGGCCCGGACGAGCCGGTCGAGATCGGCGACGAGGCCATCGAAGGCATCGAAATCGTACTGGAGCCGGAAGCCTCGATCGTCGGCGTCATAACCGGGCTGTCGCCTGCCGATCTTAACCACGCACGGGTGTACGCCCGGAAGGGGCCCCGGTCCCGCGACGCAACGACCGACACCGAGGGGAACTTCTCCGTGCGGGGAATCGGCCCGGGGGGATGGGTCGTCAGAGGAGTCAAGGGCGACTGGGAGCGCACCGTCGAACGGACCGTGACGATCGAGCCGGGTATGACCGAAGTCTTCGTCGAACTGCCTTTCGAGCGCGGGCTGCGCCTGTCCGGTCAAGTGATTGAAGACGGCGCGCCGCTTCGCGGCGCAATGCTGTCGGTGGGCGATGTGACCGTCCGGGCCGACCACGAAGGCCGCTTCGCCATGGAGGGGCTTGAGGCCGGCCCAAATGAGGTCTTCGTCAGCCGGCCCGACTACACCGGCTCGCAGTACCACTCGATCGATCTGCAGACCGATCTGGAAGGGGTCCGCATCGAACTTGAGCCGGCAGCGGCCACCGTTACCGGCGTCGTCGTCGACGCCCTGACCGGCCAACCGATCTACCTTGCGAATCTGGTCACCGCCGACGCGGCCACGATCGGTGCCATCGCAGCTGATCAAGCCGCCGACGCATCGTTCGTCGGCGCCAGTTCCTCGTTCAGCTGGCCCGAAGGCACGTTCGAACTCGAGCTGCGTAGGAATGCCGATCACTTGTGGATAACTCGCGACGGTTACGAGAGTGCTCAGATTCCCCTGAACATCGCGCCCGGCGAGCACATGGAGGGACTGGTCATCCGGCTGCAGCCGGCACCTCCCGACGCTCCTGATCAGTAGCCATGAGCCGGGCTCGACTGCAGCCGTGAGCCGACCGGTCAGACTGATCGCACGGGCCGCCTGAACCGCGCAACCTCTAGAATCCACGAATGTGCCAGTTCGCAGGAGAATCGCATTTCGGCTTGCTCGGAGCACTGCTGTGTCTCGGCCTCACCACGGTCACCGTCGGCCCAGCTCCCGCGCAGCCAGCCGACTGGCCAAACACCGTGACGGGCACCCTCGTCGACGAGCGCGGCGCTCCGCTCGCCGATGTCGAAATCGTCCTCCGGCCCTACCCGAGCGACTACGAAATCGGTCTCCATTTGCTGGATGCAACCGGTGCACTGCCGGAGGCCGTCGACCGTACGATCTCCGGATCGGACGGGTCGTACTCGCTGTCGGCGCCATGGGCCGGGCCGTACCGGATCGAGGTCTGGCCCCCGGTGCCGGCAAACCGACCGGCCGAGACCGCACCCCTTGTACACGCCGCACTGACGCCACTCAAGGGGTTCCAGGTCGCCGAACGGATCGAAGTGCCGGGCCGCCACCGCGTCGCGGTCCGCGTGCTGGATGCGGACGACCAACCCGTCGAAGGCGCCCTGGTCATCGCGGATCCCCACCCCTGGAGATCACCTGGCTACACCGGCGCAAACCGCCAGAGGCGCCACGAGGCGCGCGACGGGAGACGCTCACGACTGCAGGCTCAGCAGATCTACCCCACCAATCATCGTCGCACATCCCGTACCGACGCGGATGGGATCGCCCGGCTCCTCATGCCGACAGAGGAAGCCTACGTCGCCGTCCATGCGAATGACTTCGGCCTGGGAGAAGCCTGGACGCAATCGGGCCGTGCCGTGTTCCACCTGGAGCGCTCCGCCGGAATCCGACTTCGCGTCCGCGGCCCCGAAGGCCGATTGGAGCCGGGCGTTCTGATCCGCGGCGCCAGCCAGCAAGCACCGCTTGCCGTGACCGACGAGAACGGCGAGGCGGTGGTCGGCGGTGTCGACGGTTCCCAAGCGATCTGGCGCCTCGAACGCCTGGACCAGGCTTTCGCCGAGGTTCCGGTGCCCACCTCCGCCGCGGCCACCCGGGAGGAAGCGGTCGAGGTTCGCCTCGAAGCCCCGCTCCGGATCCCCGGTCGAGTGGTAGATACCGCCTCGGGCCTCCCGATCCAGGGCGCCTCGGTTTGGGTCCAGGGTTCCCCGGGGATCGGCGACTCCAGCGGACCGACCGGCACCTTCGAACTGGGCACGCGGCCTGCAGGGCACCGGATACGGCTGCTCGTAGCAGCCTCGCACTATCGATCCGCAAGGACCGACGCCGCCGTTTCCGACGCGGTGCGTCTCGAGGAAGTGAGGATCGGGCTGGAACCTTCGGTTCCGATTCATGGCCTGGTCACGGACAGTTCAGCCGCACCCGTAGCGGGAGCGAAGATCTGGGCTACGCCGCGCGCCGGCGCCGTGATCCCCGGCTACCCGGTTGACCCGTCACCTACCACCTCCGCCCCGGACGGCACCTTCCGCGTGGAGGAGACCGCCTACGGCTACACCTACCGTCTGACTGCCCACGCACCGGGCTACGCCCACACTCTGGTCGATCTTCCCCCCTTCGAATCGGGCCGGGCCATCGAGCCGGTCCAACTCGTGCTGCAGAGGGGCCGTCGGGTCGTCGGCACGGTCGTCGACGACCAGGGAGACCTCGTGGCCGCTGCCCATGTCGCCTTGTTCTGGCCATTGGACAAGGCCGAGTTCCGGTCGAGCTTCGACGCGCCGGCCGCGGCCACGACGACCGACGGGACCGGCGCCTTCGCATTTCCCGCCGCGGCCCCGGGTACGTACGAGATACGGATCACCCACCCCGAGTACGCGGAGCGCTCGCCCTCGGACATCGACGTCCAGGCAGGCGACTCGGACCTCGACCTCGGCGGCTTCACCCTGCCGGCCGGCCGGAGAATCCACGGCATCGTCACCGGTTCCGACGGACAACCCGTCGCGGGTGCCGCAATCCGGGCGCGTGGTCGCTACCAGACCAGCCGATCCGCGGAGAGGGAGGCGACAGCGGACGCCGACGGCCGTTTCCGGCTGGTCGGCCTCTCCTCCGACTTCGTCGACCTCGCCGTGCGGGCGACCGGCTACTCGTTCCTGGTCCGGCCGGGCGTCCGCACCAACAGCGAAGCTCCGGTCCGGATCGAACTCGTCCCCGGGGCCTCGCTCCACGGCCGCGTCATCGACAACGGCGGGAATGCCGTTGTCGGGGGACTCGTCCGACTCGTGGTCGAGCGGGACTACCGAGTCGACGGCGACCCGCGCCTGTGGGAGCCGGGGGAAATGTTCCCCCGGGCCTCGACGGACGCAGAAGGTCGGTTCCGCTTCGACAACCTGGTACCGGGCACCTGGTCGGCCGAGGCGAGTCACCGTGAAGCAGCGGCAAAGGTCGAGGCAATCGAGCTGGCTACGGGCGATCAGCACGAAATCGAACTGATCCTGGGCATACGCGACCGATTGACGGTCTTCGTCACGACGTTGCCCGGCGAACCCGTCGCCGACGCTGTGGTCCAGGTCCGACCTGAAGGCGAGGCCGACTTCCAGGGGTGGGGCCGCACCGACGGCAGCGGACGGACCCAGGTCGACATCTATCCCGGCACCGCCGACGTCAAGGTCGAACACGGGCAACTCCGGGACGCGTTACGTCCGGTGCAGCTCTCGTCTGGACCCAACGAACTGCACATCGCGCTTCATCCCGGCGCGGAGATCATCGGCTCGGTCCGGTCCGATGATGGCTCTTTCCTCGCTCTGGCAACCGTCGAGGCAACAACCGAGTTCTCGCCGGATACGGAGTTCCACCGGGCGAACACGATTGCGGACGACAGCGGTGCGTTCCGTGTTACAGGCCTCGAACCCGGCCGTTACATCGTCACGGCACGGTCACCCGGTTACGCCGACGGCGGACCCGCCCAACCGATCGAGATCGCCGACGCCAACGTCGACGGCATCGAAATCGTGCTGGAACCGGGAGCCTCGATCGAAGGCGTCGTCACCGGACTGACGCCGTCCGATCTTGCGCAGGTGGACGTCAGGGCCTGGCAGGACACCCGCCTGCGCAAGGCGACGCCGGACGCCGCTGGGGACTTCGTCATCAAAGGCGTCGGTCCAGGAACGTGGAGGGTCACCGCGAGGAAGGGTGACATGTTGTCGGCCCGAAGCGTAGAGCGCTCGGCGACGATCGAGCGGGGGACGACCGAGGTTTTCGTCGAACTACCTTTTGAACGGGGCCTTCGCCTCGCCGGTCAGGTACTGGACAGCGGCGCGCCCGTCGCTGGCGCCCGGCTGGCGGCCTCTTCTCCCGGCGAACCGGGCGGTCAGTCCACGACGACCGACAATCAGGGGCGTTTCGTGCTGGAAGGTCTCAGTCCCGGTCTGAACCAGGTCGCTATCGGCGCGGCGGACTTCAGTGAAATGGAACTTCGATCGATCGAACTGCAGGCGGACCTGGAGGGTGTCCGTATCGAACTCGGGCCGGCTCTGGCCACTCTCTCCGGGATCGTCATCGACGACGAGACCGGCCGGCCGCTCGACTTTGCGCAGCTCGTGGCCGCCGAGGCGGCCACGATCAGCGTGCTCGCCAGCGGTACGGACCCCGAGTCCCCGGTCGGCGACGCCTCCTACTCATTCGCCGGCGATGGGGGCAGGTTCGAACTCGAACTACGCGCGAACGCCGAGCGGTTGCTGGTGACGCGGGAGGGCTACGAGAACACCCAGATTCCATTGAACGCCGGTGCCGGTCAGCGACAGGAAGGACTAGTGATCCGGTTGCGGCCGGCAGCTCCGAACCAGTAGCGGTTGGTCCTCACCGACGCTCGTATGTGTACAACCTCCTGCCGCTGGCGGAAACCGTCTCCTCCTTGCTGATCGCCGCATACGGCTCCAGCGCCGCCTCCCACGCCTCCGGCGTGTAGTCCGCGAAACGATCACCTCGCAACGTGAGCAGGTCGTCGACCCGCGGGTCCCCCTGGGGCACGAACTCGACCAGGCCGCGCGGCGCCAGGGAGACGAGCCAGGCAGCGATCCGCGACAACGGCACGTTGCGGCCGATGGCAAGGTGGTGGAGGACGGCGAGCGCCACCACGGCGCCCGCGCTTCGCGAGCGGCGCGCCAGCGAGCGCCTTTCCGTCTGCGACCAGCCCTGGTCAGGCGACGGGTTGGCCAGATCCTGGTAGAGGGGCAGGAAGCGCAGGCGATCCGAGCGCGCTCGGTCGCAGGCGGTCTCCAGCGCGCCAAAGTCGGAATCGAAGCCGATCACGTCGCGGACGCCCTCCTGGAGAGCAATCGCCGAGAACTCGCCCGTGTTGCAACCGAGATCAAACAGCTGCTCGGGCGGCGCCTCGGCGACGAAGGAACGCACGGATTCGGCCTTGCGCGAGGCTTCGCCCGTGTCGTAGCTCGTCAGCAGTGAGTAGTCGCTCCAGGTCGTATCCGTGCCCCTCGGCTCGAGGCTCTCGATCCAGCGGCGAAGCTGGGTCAGAAGGCCGCGGTAGGCGCTGCGCGGCAGCGGACGTTTCCGCGTTCGCTGCGCCGCATCGCTGCGCGACCCGGCACGCCGCTCAAAGCGAAGCGGCAGCAGGACATGGGCCTGCATCCGCGGCGACCAGCGTCTTCGGCGCGGCAGCAGGGCCGCCACTTCGCGAGCCGGGATCCCCTCCTGCATCCCGCGATACCAGGCGTTGTGGGGAACGCCGAACTCCGCCGCCAGCAACAGGGGGTTCAGGAACTGTTCGCAGAACTGCGAGTGGCCCTCCCAGTACTCGCCTTCGCGATAGCGCCGCAGCGACAGCCAGTCGATGAACACCGGCTTCGCGCCTTTGAACTGAACGTTGTACGCGCTGGCATCCGAGAGCGAGATGTCCCTGTCGAGGAGCCGGATCTGTAGTTCCAAGTGATGAAGCGCCGCCGCCTTCAGGAGCGAGAAAGGCCATTCGTACGGGTAGGAGATGAACGGTACGCGGGGGTGCTCCAGGACCAGCCCACCGGGCGGGGGCAGTACACCGACGTCGACCGGGTCCACTTCCTCCGCCGCCACGAGTCCCCCCTCGACGACCAGGGCGTCGACGAGGCCGCACTTCCGTACGAAGCGGTACTCCTCGACGGCTGCCGGTGCGACACTTCGGAAGATGCGGCCGTCCCGGCCCTCGATCACCTGCCCCGCCGGATCGCGGAAGGACGAAGGCTCGGCCTGGGACTCGCGCACGGCCCCCGTTCGCACTACTCGGACTCGTCGGTGCCGCCGAAGCCGAAGAAAGCCAGAATGCGCCGCCAGTAGTACTTGAAGGCGAGCGCAGCGGCCGCCACGCCGCCTATCACAGCCTGCAGGATCATGCTGCCCGACGCGGGATCAAGGTACGCGTGGGCAGCTTGCGGCATGATCGCTACGACGATCAGAGCAACCAGCAGACTCGTTCGATGCCGCGCCATTCCTCTCACTCCCGGGGGCGCTGCCAGCACCCGCGTGAACCGTTCGTGAAGACGAACAGATCGCGGGCTTTTCGTCAAGCGATCGGGACCGTTCCCAGGGCTCGCCTAGGATTACCGCCCGCTCAGCGGACAACAGACAGAACAGCCCAACGCAGAAGGGAGCAACAAAGTGGACATCGCGAACAGGATCATGGTCGTCACCGGAGGAGCCTCCGGGATCGGCAAGGCGCTGGCCGAGGCGTTCCACCGCGAGGGCGCGCGGCACGTCGTCGTCGCCGACCGAGACGAGGCCGGAGCCAAGGAGGTGGGCGACGCGATCGGCGGCACGGGCATCGGACTGGACGTGGCGGACGAGGGCGCGGTGCGCGATCTGGTCGCGGCGACGCAGGCGAATATCGGCCCGATCGACCTCTTCATGTCGAACGCCGGCTTCGTCACGATGGGCGGGCTCGAAGTCCCCAACAAGGAGATCAACGACCAGTGGGAGGTCCACGTGATGTCCCACGTCTACGCCGCGCGGGCCGTCCTGCCCTCGATGATCGAGCGCGGTGAGGGGTACATCATGAGTACGGCCTCGGCGGCCGGCCTGCTGACCCAGATCGGCTCGCTCGCCTACTCACTGACCAAGCACGCCGCGGTGGCGCTCGCGGAGTGGATCGCGATCACTCATGGCCACCACGGCATCCGGGTCTCGGTGCACTGCCCGCAGGCGGTAAAGACGAACATCGGCGCCAACAGCCCCGACCGAAACCGCCGGCGGGGCCTGTCCGTCGGCGTGGCTTCGGGCGACGGCGTCCTCACGGCCGAACAGGCCGCCGACGCCTGCATCGAGGCGGTCCGCCAGGAGCGCTTCTGGGTGCTCCCCCACCCCGAAGTCGCGGAGTACGTCCGGCGCAAGGCGACCGACGTTGACCGCTGGCTGCACGGCATGAGGCGCTTCCAGGGGCGGCTCTACGAAGGCCGGCCACTCCCGGGCGACTGGTTCGTCGACGCCCAGGGCGACTGACGTGACCGCAACCGACGATCCGGTCTTCTCGACGCGCGAGGAGGGCGTCGCCGAGATCGTCCTGAACCGACCCGCCCGCAGGAACGCGGTGACTGGCCCGCTGGCGCGACGCCTGCACGAGGAGATCGTCGCGGCGACCGAAAACGACGAGGTCGCCGTGCTGCTGATCCGCGGCGCCGGGGGCGCGTTCTGCTCCGGCCTCGACCTGGGCGAGTTCCGGGCCGATCCCCCGCCGGATTGGATGCCCGCCTTCAGCGGCCTCTGGCTCGACGTCCACGCGGCTCTCTACGACTGCCCGAAGCCGATCGTCGTGGCCCTGGAGCGATTCGCCATCAACGCCGGCTCGGCGCTGGCGCTGGCGGCCGACCTCGTGATCGCCGGCGAACAGGCCTTCCTGCACGTCGGCGAGATCCAGATGGGCATGGCGGCGCCGATGAACATGGCCTGGTTGAGGCTGCGCCACCCGGAGAGCGTGGCGGCCCGGCTGGCGATCGTCGGCCGTCGCTACACGGGTCTGGAGCTGGAGAGCATGAGCGTCGCAGCCGAGGTCGTTGCCGACGACGCCGTGCTCGACCGCGCCCGGGAACTTTCCGCGACGATCGCCGGTTATCCCCCGCGGGGCGTCCGGGCGATCAAGCGAACGATCCTCGGCGGGCGGCCCGCAGCCTCCGGTCGCGACTGGTTCGTCCAGTTCCGCGCCGGCTGACGACTCGACAGGGACAGGCCGCATGCCGGCCGACGCCCGCGATAGGCTAAGGGGTAATGACGGCCTTCTCATTAGACGACAAATACACGCTCACTGAAGGCCGCGTCGCAATCACCGGTGTCCAGGCTCTCGTCCGGCTACCGATGGACCAGCATCGCCGCGACCGGGAAGCCGGCCTGCGGGTTGGCGCCTTCATCAGCGGCTATCCCGGATCGCCGCTGGGCGAGTACGACAAGCAGCTTCAGCGAGCGAACAGGCTGTTGGCGGATCACGACGTGGTCTGCCGACCGGCGATCAACGAGGAGACGGCGGCGACCGCGATCTACGGCGCCCAGCTCCTGGAACGTTTTCCCCACGAACGCTTCGACGGCGTAGTCGGCATCTGGTACGGCAAGACGCCCGGCGTCGACCGCACCGGCGACGCCTTCCGCCACGGCAATTTCATCGGCACAGGCAAGCACGGCGGCGTCCTCGTCCTGGCCGGCGACGACACCGCCTGCAAGAGCTCGACGATCCCAGGCGACAGCACGATCAGCCTCTTCGACCTCTCAATCCCGGTGCTGTATCCGGGCGACCCGGCTGAGGTGCTGGAGTTCGGGCTGCACGGGATCGCGCTGTCCCGGTACGCGGGTCTGTGGACCGGGCTCAAGATCGTGACCAACGTCGCCGACGGCGGCGCGGTCGTCGACCTGCCGCGGACGGCACCGCCCGTCCTGCCCGATCTGGAGATAGGCGGCCGCCAGTTCGAGAAGCAACTCGACATGCGGCTGCTGCCCCCCTACTCGATCGAGCTCGAGCGGCAGATCTTCTCCGAGCGCACCGCGGCCGCGCTGGCCTACATCCATGCCAACGGCCTCGACAGCATCCGCTGCGCCAGCCCCGGCGACAGGATCGGCCTGGTCGCGGCCGGCAAGCCCTACCGCGACCTGCGTCTCGCGCTCGAATTGCTCGGGCTGGACGAAGCCGCGCTCGACCGCCACGGCATCCGGGTGCTCAAGCTCGGCTGCATCGCGCCGATCGAGCCTCGGCGCCTGCGCGAGTTCGCCCAGGGTCTCGAGGAGATCGTGGTCGTCGAGGACAAGCGCGGTTTCGTCGAGACCCAGATCCGACAGGTTCTCTACAACCTGCCCGACCGGCCCCTGGTCGGCGGCAAGGAGACGCCCGCCGGCGAGACGCTGTTCCCGATGCACGGGGAACTCGAAGGCCATGACATGGCGCGGATCCTCGGCGCGTACCTGGCGCACCGGCTGCCGGACGCCGTGCCGGCCGAGAAGCTGGCCCACCTGCGGGCCGGCGCCGAGTCCGCCGAGCTGGCCACGAAGCTGCCGGCCGCGCTACCGAGGATGCCCTACTTCTGCAGCGGCTGTCCCCACAACACGTCGACCCAGCTTCCCGAAGGGTCGGACGTCGCCGGCGGCGGCATCGGCTGCCACGCGATGGCGATGTGGATGGACCGGGGCGTCAGTTGGCTGCCGCAGATGGGCGGCGAGGGCGCCTGCTGGATCGGTCTCGCGCCGTTCACCGAGCAGGAGCACGTCTTCCAGAACGTCGGCGACGGCACCTACGCCCACTCCGCCAGCAAGGCGATCGAGGCCTGCATCGCCGCCGACCTCCACATGACCTTCCGGATCCTCTACAACTCCGCCGTCGCCATGACGGGCGGTCAGGACGCGGTGGGGCTGCTCAGCTCGATGGGTGTGGCGAAGCAGCTTCAGCTCCAGGGAATGAAGCGGGTCGTCCTGGTCACCGAGGATCTCGAGCGTTTCCCCCATCGCGACGACAACGGCGTCGAGATCCGGCACCGCCGCGACTACGACCAGGTCCTCAAGGAGCTGCGGGCGATCAAGGGCCCGACGGCGGTCGTCTACGACCAGCAGTGCGCGGCCGAGAAGCGGCGCGAGCGCAAGCGCGGAATCCAGGAGACGCCGAAGCAGCGGGTCTACATCAACCCCGCCGTGTGCGAGGGCTGCGGCGACTGCGCGGCCAAGTCGAACTGCCTGTCCGTGGCGCCGCTCGAAACCGAGTACGGCCGCAAGACCCAGATCCACCAGTCGTCCTGCAACCTGGACTACTCCTGCATCGATGGCGACTGTCCCGCCTTCATGACCGTCGAGCTGGGAGACGGAACGAAGCCGGTTCGCCGCGCCGCCGCGGCGCCGCTCGCCGGGGACGAGACGCCGGAACCGGTCCGTCAACTGCCGGACGACGCCACCTTCCGGGCGTTGCTCGTGGGCATCGGCGGCACCGGCGTGGTGACCGTCGACGCGATTCTCGTCACCGCGGCCCTGATGGAGGGCCGGTACGCGGTCCACCTCGACCAGACTGGACTTGCGCAGAAAGGCGGCGCGGTCGTGTCGAACCTGCTGCTCAGCCGCGGACCGATCCCCCGGGCCAACAAGCTCGGCAACGGCGAGGCCGACCTGGCACTCTCCTTCGACCTGCTGGCCACGATCGCACCCGACAACCTGAAGCGGTTCTCGCAGGAGACCACGGCCGTGGTCGGCAACACCGCCGGCATCAGCCCGGCGGCGGTGATCACGGACAGCGCCGCGCGGATGCCCCCTCTCGACGAGCTGCGCAAGCGGCTCGCCCTGTTCACGGACAGCGACCGCAGCTACTTCGTGGATGCTGAGGCCGCCACCGAGCGCCTGCTCGGCAACAGCGTCACCGGCAACATCTTCCTGGTCGGCGCGGCCTACCAGCAGGGCCTGCTGCCGCTCCAGGCGCGCTTCATCGAGCAGGCGCTGGTGGCGAACGGCGTCGCCGTCGAAGACAACATCCAGGCCTTCCGCTACGGCCGCCTGTCCGTCGCCGATCCGGAGCGGTTCCGGCGCGCCGCCGGGCTTGCCGAACCCGAGGCGCCGACCGCGGCCGCGGCGGTGGACGCCGCCCGCGAGCGGCTCGAACGCTGGGCGCCGAAGCTAGCGCCGGAACTCGACCGGCTCCTCGCCGGCGCGCCGCGGGGAGGGTCGCTCGACCGCCTCCTGCCCGGCCGAGTCGCCGACCTGCTGCTCTACGGCGGAGGGAGCTTCGCCGAGCGCTATCTCGGGTTCGTCGGCGAGGTGGCGGACGCGGAGGAGTCGAGGCTGCCGGGCCACACCGCGGTACGCGAGGCAGCGGCCCGCTACGGCTTCAAGCTCCTCGCGGTCAAGGACGAGTACGAAGTCGCGCGCCTGTGGCTCCAGGACCCGACCTGGGATCAGGTCTCCCGGGACTACGACGGCTCGCTGTCCCGCCAGGTCCTGCTCCACCCGCCGACGCTCCGCCGGTTCGGCTGGAAGCGGAAGATCCGCCTGGGGGCCTGGTCGCGCTCGCTGTTCCGGCTGCTGTACGCCACGCGCGGGCTTCGCGGCACCGCGCTCGACGTCTTCGGTGCAACCAGGCACCGCCGCCTCGAGCGCGGGTTGTTCGACTGGTACCGCGGCCTGGTGCACGGGGCCCTCGAACGGCTCGACTCGAACTCCGCGCCGCTGGTCGTCGAGCTGGCCGAGCTCCCCGACTCCATCCGCGGCTACGAGGACGTCAAGGAGCGCACGGTCGCCACGGCCAGGTCGCGCGCAAGGCAGCTCCAGCGTCAGATCGACGAAAAGCCCGCCGGCTCCAGGGTCGCCTGAAGCCGCGCCCGCGCTAGGATCCCCCGCCGTGACGACCCGACGGACTACGTCAACGCTTTGGGTTCTGCCCGCATTGATGGTGGCAGTTGCCGCGCAGCTTCCGGCCCAGACCGCGCACCCGGTCCTGAGCGGCTTCCTTCCCATCGACGACTACATTCTCGAGATCGACGGGCAAACCGATTCCGGGGCCAGGCTCTATCTCTCCCAGCGGGCGGCATCGATGCTGATCCTCAGTGACTCCCTGGGTGACCCCCTCCTGCTGTGGGCCCGCAGCATGGCCGTGGACCGGCTCCAGGGCTCCGACCTCCTTGCGTCGGGACCCGGCTACGACGTGGTCGCCGAACCGGACAAGTCCTACATCGGCGAGGCCAGACCAGACCAGACCACGATCGTCCTGCCCTTAGAGGGCCGCGACGTGAAGATCCTCCCCCGGCCCCCGCTGATCGGCGACCGCACCCTTGGCGAGTTGCTCGAGCACTCGCCCGGCTATCGCGTCGGTATGGACGCGTTCCAGCCGAATGCCGCCGCCATGGCCGCACTCCACGACACCGAGCCTGCCCGGGTCAGGGTCTTCTTCGGCACCTGGTGCGGCGTCTGCAAGCAGGTGCTGCCCAACCTCCTCCAGGTCAACGCCGGACTCGAAGGCACGCAGGTCACCTTCGAGTACTACGGGCTGGCTTCCCCTCCGGGCGGCTGGGAAGACCCGGAAGTCACGGGCAACGAGGTGACGGGCCTGCCGACCGCGATCATCTACCGCGACGGCCGGGAGGTCGGTCGCTTCGGCGGGGCGAATGACTTCGCCCGGCCCGCACAGGTGCTGCAAGCCGTGCTTGCGGGGACGCGGTAGGCCGCGAAGCTAGAGCCCCGCGGCCCGGCCGTTCACGACCACCGGCTCCTCCAGATTTCCTCTGCTCCCGACATTCACCTCAGCGCCCCAGCGGCGGCCCGAGGCCCAGAACGAGACCTCGTAGGCGCCGGGCGTCACGCAGCCGAGCCCGAACCGGCCGGTGTCGGAGAAACGCACAGCCTCGCGGGCGCCGGTCAGGTGGCTCGCGATCTCGGCACCGGACTCAGTGGTAACGCTGAGGAATGAGAGGGATTCGCCACCGCAGTCCGCGGCCGGACATCGCAGCTCTAGCAGGCGGCCGATCGGCAGTGATTCCCGCGCCGTGGCGGTGCGGCCCGCCTCAACGTTGACCCCAAGGCCGCCCGTGCAGGCGGCGCCATCGCTCCAGACCAGCGAGATGTCACCGGCGGGCAGATCCCGACTGGCCTGCCCGGCCGCCGACGCCAAACTGGTGTTGACCATGTCGCCTGAGGCGTTGACGAAGTGAAGCCACGCACCGGCAGCCGGACTGCCGTCGGCGCGCTGGAGTTCGACTTCGAGTACGCCCGTTTCCGCGTCTTCGACACGCAACACCAGGTGTGGCGGCGGCTCGGTGCCGAGCGCGAGATCCTGGACCACGGTTCCAGCCAGGCTACTCCTGCCCTCCCTCACACGGGTCGGCGACACTCCCGCAGACGCCTTGAGGCGGTACGGACCCGGCGGCGCCGGCGGTAACTCGAAGCGGCCATCGTCGCCGGCCTCCGCGTAGGCGACAGTACGCCCGACGTCCCCGATCAGCGACACCTGGCCACCGATCGGCGCGCCGTTGACGTCGAGCAGTTCGCCCGTCACCCGAACGCCGTTCAGATCCATCCGCGGCAGCGGGCCTTCGGGCCACAACCGTCCGACGTTTCCGCCCTCGGCACGCCAGGTCATCCACAGCAGGTCTGTCGGCGCTCCCGCCACCTCGAAGGCACCGTCCGTGCCTACGGCGCCACCCACTGCCTGAGGCGGGATGCCCAGCACACGCTGCTGACGGGACCCGCCAGGCCGTTGCGAAACGATCTGGAGCTTCCCGGAGCTTCTCGACGGCTCGAATACACGGCTGAAGGAGACGTGGCCGCCGCTCACCGGGCGACCGTCCATGACCAGCACGCTCTCGATGACCCGAGTCGCTATCGCCACGTCGATCGTCTGCACCTCGGCCGGGCCCTCCTCGACGGCAACCTCCTGCGAAACGCGAAGCCGGCCCGAAGCGTCCAGGACCTCCAGTCGATAGACGTCGCGCGCCGCCATGAACTCCGCTCGCACTCTGGAGTCCTCGCCACTCCGCTGCCTCGCCTCCGCTTCCGCCGGCACTTGCAACGTCGCCTGGACGATCGGCGCCTCAACCTCCCGGAACCGGTCCAGCAATCGAACCGTCCCGCCGTCGATCCCCGTGACCTGCACGGCGACCGGGCGGCCGGAATCCAGCCAGGATTCGCCCTGGTCGGCGAGTTCATTCGCCCCCAGCACGATCAGCCGATCCGCGACCGGCACCTCCGGGCACTGCAGACGCAGGTGGTAGCGGCCTGCCCGCAGGCCGCCGAACATGTAACCGCCTTCCGGATCGGACACGGTCACGTGACGCTGGCGCAGCATCAGGGCCGCGACGGCGCCCGCGCCTGGTGGGAGCAGCTCGACCAGGCAGCCGGCCGCCGGTTCGGCCCCGACCGCGTCGAACAGACGCCCCTGCACGACCGAACCCGGGTGGAGAGCGATCAGACCGAGTTCGATCTCACCGCCGGGTATGGGCGCGACGCGGATGAGCGAAGACTCGAGGTAGTTCTCGGCCCGGAACGAGAGGTCGACCGTCGTGTCGCCGCCGAAGGAAGGGCTGATCGGCACCAGCACCGGACCCTCGGCATCCTCGACGTCATGGGAAGCGCCGCCCATCCGGCCGACGGCGTTGGTCCGCATCGTGAAGCTGCGGATCGGTTCTCCGGCGGCGCCGACGAGTTCGACTCGCACTTCGCCGGCGCCGGCGGGCCCCGTTTCCGCCTCGGTGGCCGGCTCTTCTCGGGCAACGAGTTCGAAGACGACACGCGGGGCCCGCCGCCCCTGCTCGATGGTCCGGGAGTCCGTCTCGAAGCCGGGCGCGTTGGCCGTCGCCTGGACGTTTCCGGCCGGAAGACCCGCCAGCTCGAACGCGCCCCCGTCCCGGCTTTCCGCGCAGCGCCGCAAGGTTCCGAACCAGTCGGGCAGGTTGGGGTCCTGCCACACCGTGCAGACCTGGGCTCCTTCTACCGTTCGCCCGCCGTCCGCCTCGCGCACGACACCCTCCGCTGTCCGCCCAGCCTGCAGCCGAATCTCACTGGGTGGCGGCCGGTTCGGGTACTGGCCAACAAACGGCAGGTGCGTCGGATGGTCGACGACCAGGATCAGGCCGTGCAGACGCGGCACGGCATTCTCGATGACGCCGTTCTCCGCCGTTCCGCTCCGAACGAGGATCTCGTCCGCCGGCGAGACACCGCCACGGCCCGGCATCAGCACCGTGACCGATGCCTCGCCCGCGGGCTGGCCGTCTGCTCCCAGCACAACGACCTGGCCGGGAGCGGGCGCCGGTACCTGCTGAGCAGTAGCGGGCGCGCCAAGCGGATGGAGGATGACGAAGCAGACGAGAACCAACGAACCGAAGACAGCGCCGCAGGGCGCATTCCGCCGTGTCATGGGGCTGGACCTCCCTGTTACAGGCTTACTCCAGCGCCAACGCCACCAGGGCCGGGATTTGTTCCCCGCGGCCGGCACCAACGGTGAAGGCCACGTATTGCCGCCCTTCGTGGAGATAGGTCATCGGCGTGCCGTGCGGCGTGGGTTCGACGCGGTGCTCCCACAGCTTCGCGCCGTCCCGCTTGTCGTAGGCGCGAATGTGTCCGGCGTTACCCATGAAGGTCATCCGGCTCGAGTCGTAGTCGGCCTGGATGATGAAGATCAGATCCCTGGTCAGCACCAGACCGCCGTTCGAGAGGATGCCGTGGGAAGCACTGCCCAGGTCGGGCAGATCGAGGTGGGCGATCGCGGGATGGTCCTTCGGACCTGGACCGTGGGCGACCTGCCACAGGTGCTCGCCCGTGTTCAGGTCGATCGCGGTGATCCGGCTGTAGGGCGGCTTGACCAGGGGAAGACCGCGCGGCCCCTCCAGGAGGCCAAGGGCGTCGACGTAACGAAACTCGGAGCGCGCCGCGTCGGCCGGCCGCACACCGAAGCTCATCACCTTGGTCATTGACGGCACGTAGAGCACGCCCGCCTCGGGATCGACCGCGGCGCCCCGCCAGTTCGCGCCTCCGGCGGCGGACGGCAGCGTCAGCACGCCGAGCTTGCCGCCCTCCCTGACCTCGAGCGGCGGCGTGTAGATCGGCCCCAGCACGTAGTCCGCCGCGATTTCGAGCGCCTCGGCGCGAAGCTCCGGCGTGAAGTCGATCAGGTCGACCTCGGTGAAGCCGAGCCGCTCGAAGGGCGGGGGCTTCGTCGGCATCGGCTGGGTAGGCGAACTCCATTCGCCGGGCACCGCCGTCTGCGGCACCGGGATCTCGTCGATCGGCCACACGGGCTCGCCCGTTTCCCGGTCGAACACGTAGGTGATGCCCTGCTTGCTGACCTGCGCGACCGCCTTGATCCGCCGGCCGTCGACGGTGACGTCGACCAGGTTCGGGGCCGAGGCCAGGTCGTAGTCCCAGAGACCGTGGCGAACGGCCTGGAAGTGCCACTTCCGCTCGCCGGTGCGGGCGTCCAACGCCACCAGGCTCTCGGCGAACAGGTTGTCGCCGCGCCGGTGGCCGCCGTACCAGTCGTTCGTCGGCGTCGACACCGGCAGGTAGACCATGCCGAGCTCGTCGTCGCAGCTCATCATCGTCCAGACGTTCGTGTTGCCTGAGTACTCCCAGGACCCGTCGAGCCAGGTGTCATTGCCGAACTCGCCGGGCCGCGGAATCGTGTGGAAGATCCAGCGCTGCTCGCCGGTGCGTACGTCATAGCCGCGCACGTGGCCGGGCGGCATCTTCGGTCCGCGCGGCCCGTCAGAGATGATCGAGCCCAGCACGATGACGTCGGCGCAGACGATCGGCGGCGCCGAGTGGGTGTACTGGCCCTCGTTGATCTCGCGGCCCAGGCCCAGGGCCGTGTTCACCATGCCGCCGTCGCCGAATGCCGGGTCCGGCTCGCCGGTCAGGCGGTCCAGCGAGATCAGCCGGCGGTGGTGGGCGGCGTAGATCAGCCGTTCAGCCGGTTCGCCGTCGATCTCCCCGCTCCAGTACTCGAGCCCGCGGTGCTGGAAACCGGCGTTGGCCGGGCGGCCCGCGTCGTAGCTCCGCGGGTCGTAGACCCAGAGCGTCTCGCCCGTGCCCGGGTCGATGGCCGCCAACTGGCTGAGCGAGGTCGTGATGTAGAGCGTGCCGTCGATGTAGAGCGGCGTGCTCTTGTACATGCCGCCGCGGTGCTCCGTGTCGGCTTCGGCTTCGACCGACGTCCAGCGCCAGACCTCGCGCAGCCGGTCGACATTGGCCGGGTTGATCTGGTCCAGCGGCGAGTACTTGGTCGAGGCGCGGTCGGCGGCGTAGTGGCGCCATTCGCCGACTGGCGGCTGGTCGCTCACGTGGGGGTCGCTGCCGCAGCCGGCGGCCAGAAGCAGAAGGAGGACCAGGGCGACCGGGGCCACGCGAGAGCCGGATGCCGGCGAGGACGCCGGCGCACCCAGTGAGAGAACGTCGTTGGGGAACATCCGGCGAGTCTACGTGGCGATCCTGTACGCTAAGCGGCCTTCACGAACAAGGGTCTAGAGGAGAAGAGAACGATGGCTTGGGACTTCGAAACAGATGCTGAATTCCAGGACAAGCTGGACTGGATGGACGAGTTCGTCACGAACGAGATCGAACCGCTCCGCTTCGTCCTCGGCAGCCCCTACGACCTGTCCTGTCCCAAGCGGCAGAAGCTGATCCCGCCGCTTCAGGAGGAAGTGAAGAAGCGGGCGCTCTGGGCTTGCCATCTCGGTCCCGACCTCGGCGGCCAGGGCTACGGCCAGGTCAAGCTGGCGCTGATGAACGAGATCCTGGGCCGGGCGCCGCACGCGCCGATCGTCTTCGGCTGCCAGGCGCCGGATTCGGGCAACGCGGAGATCATCGCCCACTACGGCACGGACGAACAGAAGGCGCGCTTCCTGCAGCCGCTGCTGGACAACGAGATGGTCTCGGCCTACTCGATGACCGAGCCGCACGGCGGCTCCGACCCGAAGGTGTTCACGACCCGCGCCGTCCTCGACGGTGACGAGTGGGTGATCAACGGCGAGAAGTGGTTCTCCTCGAATGCCCGCTACGCCTCCTTCCTCATCGTCATGGTGGTGACCGATCCGGACGCACCGCCCTACAACAAGATGTCCATGTTCCTCGTGCCGAAGGACACGCCGGGCGTCGAAATCGTCCGCAATGTCGCGGTCGGCGCCGGCGAGCAGGAGGGCTCGCACGGCTACGTCCGCTACACGGACGTCCGCATCCCACAGGATCACCTGCTCGGCCAGCGTGGACAGGGTTTCGTGGTCGCCCAGACCCGCCTCGGCGGCGGTCGCATCCACCACGCGATGCGGACGATCGCCAAGGTCCGCACCGCCTTCGACCAGATGTGCGAGCGGGTGCTCTCCCGCGAGACCCAGGGCGAACTCCTGGCTCAGAAGCAGCTCGTCCAGGAGAAGATCGCCGACTCCTGGGCGCAGATCGAGCAGTTCCGCCTGTTCGTGCTCCAGACCGCCTGGAAGATCGACAAGTACAAGGACTACCGGATGGTCCGCAAGGACATCTCGGCGGTCAAGGCGGTCATGCCGAAGGTCTACCTCGACGTCTTCTCGCGGGCGCTGATGATCCACGGCTCGCTCGGCGTCTCGAACGAGATGCCCTATTCCGCCGGCGTCATCGACTCGTTCCACATGGCCCTGGCCGACGGACCGACCGAGGTCCACAAGATCACCGTGGCGAGGCAGCTCCTGCGGGAGTACGCCGGCACCGACGACCTCTTCCCGACCACCCACCTGCCGAAGCTCCGCCAGGCCGCGTACGAGAAGTACGCCGAGGTGCTCGAGCACGCGGTGGCGGCCAACTAGCGCCATCGACTCACGCGTAGCGTTCTACGGCGCAAGCTGCTACATTCCTGCTCGCCATGTTCAAGAACTTCATGTTTGCGATCGCGTACATTCTCGGCGCCGGTTGGTGGGCCAGCCAGGCCATGGTCCATGCAGCGGCCGGGTCCTGGTGGAACCTCCTCGCCTTCTTCGCCGTCCTGACCTTCTTCCTGGTCCGCATCGGCTGCATGGGCGGCAGCGAGGAGGACGCCCGGAAGATGGGCAACGTCTTCTCGATCATCATCGCCCTGGCCTTGCTGGTCATCGCGGTGATGGGGCTGGCGAGCGGCGACGGGAGCATCGCGAACATGGTCTTCGCGTTGCTGTTCGCGGTCGTGGCCGGGCTCGGCCTCCGTGCGACAGCGACCGCGCACGCCTAGGACTACGGAGAAACGAACATGCTCCTCGACCTCGCCAAGAACCGCCACTCCCTGACTTTGGTGGCAGCCCTGTTGCTGCTCCCGCTTGGCGCATGCGGAGGCGGCTCCGACGACGACCACGCGGACCACGGCCACGCGGAAGGCGACATGGACCACGCCGAAGAAGCGGCCGACGACGGCGCGCCGCGCGTCTACTTCGTGGACCTCGAGAACCACGCCACGATCCCCAGTCTGATCAACCTGCAATTCGCGGCCGAGAACTTCATCATCGAGCCGGTGGGCGACGGCGCGATCAACGAGGGTGCAGGCCATTACCACATCGCGATCGATGGGGAGTGCCTGGAGCCGGGCATCGTGATCCCCACAGCGGACCCGTGGATCCACTTCGGAGACGGCTCAGACTCGATCGAACTCGAGCTCAGCCCCGGCGAGCACTACCTCTGTCTCCAGATCGGCGATGGCGAGCACCGTACGCTCGACGAGCCGGGCCTGTCGCAGTACATCATGGTGCACGTGGAAGAAGAGGCAGCCGAGTAGGCCCCTCTTACCGAAAAAAGAACGGGCTGGTCCAGGCGGCGCCGCCGTCTTCCTGGACCACACGAAGGTAGAGGTAGCCGCCAGCCTGAAACCCGGGCAGCGGCACGGTGAGGCTGCACTCTCGCTCACCCTCACCGCGCTCAGCTTCCCCGCAGAGTGCCTCGCCTGTCAGCGCGCCTGCGCCGGCAGCGCCCTGACGGCTGACCACTTCGATGCGCGCAATCTCCCCCGGTGCAATGGCCCGCACGACCAGAGTGGTTTCCGGCACGCCGGCGATCGGGCCGACGGTGCCCGCGGCGGCCGCTACGGCGGGGATGTCGGCGCCGATCGGCCACCCCGCGTAGCTCGCGCGCACCACGATCCGCGGTCCGTTCGTGGCATAGGTCCGACGCGCGAGCAGCGCCTCGTAGATCCCCTGCCGGGTTACTTCGTCACTCAGGATCGCCGCCACGCCGCCGCTCGGCGACGCGAGGTGGCCCAGGCCAGGATGCCCGTCGTGGCCGTCGCTCGAGCCCACGAAGCCGAGCCGGTAGCCTCGATCGAGGGCGTCGCGCACGAAGTTGCCGGCCAGGGCGTTCCGAACGACCATGCCCGGTGAGTCGGCAGCCTCGCTCGACCCGTGGACGGACACGATCTCGGTAGCCGGCTCGACTTCGGCCGGCGGCGGCGAAGACCAGTCCGTGGCGATCGGGGCCCCGGCCGAATGGTGGGCGAAGGTCAGCGCCCGCACGCCCTCGAGGCCGGCCCATAGCTCTCTCGGCTCGTCGTATCGCTCGTCGATCGAACTGAGAAGCAGGCCGGCCGCGGCCGCGGAGGTCGGCTCGAAGAAGACGACGTGGCGATGCCCCTCGACCCAGTTCGTCCACTCATAGCCGGCCAGCGCGACGAAGCGTCCCGGTTCGTTGCGGGCGTCTGCCGCGTCCAGCGTCCGCCGCCAGATCGAGGGCTCACCGTCCATGAACCGCATACCCCAGTGGTCGTGATCGGTCACCGCCGCGGCGTCGAGAGCTGCCACCTCCCGCGCGTAGCGCAGCAGATCGTCCGGTGTCGCCGAACCGTCGGAAAGGCCCGAGTGGTTCTGAAGATCGGCCCACAGGACGCGCCGGCCGGCCGGCGCGACCACCAACGGGTTGCTTTCCGCTTCGAATCCGGGCTCTGCCGCGGTGCCGATCAACTGGCCGCGCACCCTGATGACACCGCCGGCCTCCGCGGAAAGCCGAAGCGGAATGACGAGCCGGCCTCGATCCTCCAGGGCGAGTGCCAGGGAGAGTGCCCTCTCCACGTCGGTCGCGGAATCAACTCTTGAGTCGACCAGGCTGGCACCCGCCGGCAATCGAAGTTCAAGCGTCCCGGCTGCCGCCGGCCAGCCGTTGCCAACCGCGTCAACCAGCGCCGCGGTGAGCGTGACCCGGTCGCCCGGCCGGGCGGTCGAGGGCAGGTGGAGCAGCAATCGTGCTGGCGGCCCCGGCATCACGTCGACGGCAGGCGACTCGGCGATCAGTTCCCGCACTCCGTCGCCGTCGCCGTCGACGGCGACCCAGAAGCGCGACTCGCGCTCGGCGTACCGGTCGGCCAGCGCGCCCGCCGGACCGGCGCCGTACGTGATCTCGATCCGCTCCCCTTCCCGCAAGGGACGGCCGCCGACATGAACGGCCAGCAACTGTTGATCGGGCGTCTCGGCCGACAGGTCCACACCCTCGGCGTCGGTAGCAATCCTCGTGAATCCGAGAGCCGCTTCGCGTTCGACCTGAGGAGTGCTCCAGGCCCAGAACGGAGACACCTGGAGATAGACGGCCCCGTCGACCGCAACCCCCAACGGTCCGGCCCGATAGACGATCCTCCAGCTTCCGGGTTGACCGGCGACCGCAGGCCCACCGAGCTCCTCGACGCTCGCACTGCCGCCACCGTCCGCCTCGGCGCGCGGCCTCAGCAGGTCGGCGCGCAGTTCCTCGACAACGTCGAACCGGGGTGAACGATCAGGCCAGTCACCGCTCGCCGATTCATCAGGCGCCGGCCCACACGCCACCACCGTGAGCATCAGGGCAGCGGCGAATCGGAGAGGGCGCATTCGGCGCGATCCTCTCACGACCGGCGGCAACGGCTGTAGTCTGAACGCTGTCCAATGTCCTACAAGATCGCCTTCATCGGCACCCACGGCGTCGGCAAGACGACCCTCGCCTACGGGCTCGCCGCCCGCCTGAAACGCCGCGATATCAACCTGGACGTCGTGGTCGAGGTAGCGCGCCGTTGCCCGCTGCCGCTCAACGAGGGAACGACCCTGGAGGCGCAGTCGTGGATCCTCCATTCCCAGATCGCCGACGAACTGGCCGCCGAGGCCCGTTCGCCGGTCGTGATCTGCGACCGCAGCGTCCTCGACAACTACGTCTACCTTCTGTTCGCCCGTGGCCGCCAGCCGGCCCTGGAACCCCTGATCGAGTCCTGGTGCACGACGTACGACCTGAAGGTCTACGTTCCGATCCTGCACGGCAGCGAGGCGCAACCCGACGGCGTCCGCGCCATCGACCCCGCCTTCCGGCAGCAGATCGACGATCGCCTCTGGAACGAGCTGGAGGACCGTCGCATCGGAGTCCTGGTCCTCCAGCGGGAGGATCGCGACGGCTGGCTCGATACGGTCGAGGAAGCGGTCGCGAACCAGCTCCGCATTCCCCAGCTCGACCTGCTCTGAGCCACGAGCCGCACGCGTATACTCGCGGGCCGAACAACGAATCCAACCGTCAATCGTCCGCACTGCAGCCGACCTCGGCGCCCCTTGGCGCTGCCGGTCTCAGAATCGAGAGGAGCCGCCATGTCCCGTCCCTTCCTGCGCACCGAACTCTGCGACATGCTCGGGATCGAGTATCCCGTGTTCTCCGCCGGCATGGGACCAGTGGCGGGCGGGGCAGAACCCGTCGCCAGGGCCGACCTGGTGGCCGCCGTTTCCGAGGCAGGTGGCCTGGGCGTGATCGGAGGCGTTGCCTACAGCCCCGAAGACTTGCGGGCTGAAATCAACAAGGTGCGCGCGAAGACGGACAAGCCGTTCGGGGTCGACCTGCTGCTGGCTTCGAACTTCCTCGAGAAGGCGGGCAGCGGACCGATCTCGGCAACGGTGCCGACCCGCGACCTGGTGCCGGCGGAAACGCGCGACGCGCTCATGAAGATGGCCAAGAGCCTGGGCATCGAGTGGATCGAGGCCCCGCCCCCGGCCCCGAGCTGGCCGGTGCCCGAAGGCCAGAGCTACGCCGGCGCCCAGATGGAAGTCCTGCTGGAAGAGAAGATACCGGTGTTCGCCTCCGGCCTCGGTTCCCCGGCACCCTTCTCGAGAGCGCTCAAGGACGCTGGCATCAAGATCGTCTCCCTCGTCGGCAACGCCCGCGCCGCGCGGCGCGTCGCTGAGGGCGGCGCCGACATCGTCGTCGCCCAGGGCACGGAAGCCGGCGGCCACACCGGCAAGATCGGCACCCTGGCGCTCCTGCCCCAGGTCATGGACGCGGTCGCGCCGATCCCGGTCGTTGCCGCGGGCGGCGTCGCCGACGGCCGCGGCCTGGCGGCGGTCATCGCGGCGGGAGCCATCGGCGCCTGGTGCGGCACCGCTTTCCTGGTTTCCAACGAGGCGAACCAGCCCGCCCTGCAGAAGCAGCGCATCCTGGAAGCCGCCACCGAGGACACGGTGGTCACCCGTCTCTACAGCGGCAAGACGATGCGCAACATCACGAATCCGCTGATCCAGGCCTGGGAAGCCAGCGGCATCCGGGCGCTGCCGATGGGGCTCCAGGGCGTGCTCACCCGCGACCTGCTCCACTCCATCCGCACCGCCGGACGGGACGACCTGCTGATGAACGCCGCCGGCCAGGCCTCCGGCATGCTGCAGAAGGCTCGCCCGGCCAGCGAGATCCTCCACGAGATGGTGGCGGACGCCTCACACCTCCTGGGTGCGCGGCTCTCCCAGCGGGTTCAGGTCCAGGTCGCCGTCTGAAGCCAGGCCTTCACCAGCGCCGGGCGTCGGGCTCGATCGCTTCGAGGTCGAAGCAGTGGGTTCCGGCGGGATGCCTCCAGAACCGCTCACGGTAGGGGTACATCCGTAGCGACGCCTGATCGGTGGGCGCATCGAGGCTGAACGTCGCACAGAGTTCGTACGCCTTGTCGCCCGTAGCCCTGAAGGAGTAAGGCTCCCGGCTTTCGGGATCGACGATCGACACGATGTTGATGTCCCGCTCGCCGCTGAGGGACTCCAGGCCCCCGGGCAGGGAACCATTCCGTTCCCAGTAGATGTCGACGCCCCGAACGATGTCCCGCAGATTCCCTACGCGGGCGACATCCAGCCCGCGCTCGCGCGCCTGGCCGGGCGAGCCAACAGCAACCAGTCCCAGGACGACCGCCAGCAGGACGGCGACCGCCGAGACGCCGGCGAAGACGGTCGGCAGCTTCGGCGCCTGACCGCCCTCGGCCCCTTCCGCGTCATCCTGGCGGAGATCCCAGAAGTAGTAGCCGAACACGCTGCCGGCAATCGCCGCCACCACTCCGACCTTCAGAAGAAACCGTACGGCCAACTCGCCACCCAGACCGAAGAACACCAGGGCGATCAGGTCACCGGCCAGAACGCCCGCCGCGACAAACAGCGTCAGATACGTGAGCCACTTCCTGATCCGTGACGAGCGCAAGTCCGGATCGTCGCGCAACGTGCGCCTCACCATCCGCTGAACCAGCAGGAATGCCGGGAAGGAGATGACGAGATAGGCCAGCCCCCAGCGCAGCATTTCGGCGGAAGCCGCGGCCGGAAGAGTGAACGCCACGTCGGCGAAGGTCCGGTTGATCAGCACGAACGTCACGTTGCCGAAGCTGATCGCCGCCGTGTACAACGCGGCGAAGAGGACGAGGTAGAGAAAGGCCTCGCGGGCGCCCAGATACGGACGCGGCCGCGGGATCGGCGCGACGAAGTCCCGGTCCACCCAGGCGCTGAGTGCCTTGTCGATGTCGTCCTGCCGCCAGCTCGCATCGGCCAGCGCCTCCCGGATCTCGTCGCGGCTCGCGCCCCGCGACAGTGCTTCTCGTACGAACCGGCTCAGTTCCTCGTTCACGGTTTCTCCTCCGCGTTGTTGACGATGTCAACATTACACACGATCTCCCGCCGCGTCAACAGCGATGCAAGCTAGACTGCGCGCCCATGACTTCTTCCGCCGTTCTCGACGCTCTCCGTTCCCTCGACACGCCCACCGTCTGCAACGCGCTGGAGGTCGTGGCCCCCAGGCGGCGCGGCCACGGCTACACCGTCGACCCGCTCGTGTGCGCGCGGCCCGATCTGCCGCCGATCGTCGGCTTCGCGCGCACCGCCCGCATCCGCGCCCAGCACCCGAACGCGGCCGATCCCAAGCAGGCCCGCCGCGCCTCCGTCGGCTACTACGACTACCTGGCTTCCGGCGACGGCCCGACGATCACGGTCATCCAGGACCTCGACGACGGGGCCCGCGGCTACGGCGCCTTCTGGGGCGAGGTGAACTCGAACATCCACCGCGGCCTGGGCTGCCTCGGCGTGATCACGGACGGCAGCATCCGCGACCTGGACGACGTCGCCGAGGGCTTCCAGCTCCTCGCCGGTCGGGTCGGGCCGTCACATGCGTTCGTCCACGTGGTCGACTACGGCGGTCCGGTGACCGTCGCCGGCATGGCAGTCTCGGACGGCGACCTGATCCACGCCGACCAGCACGGCGCCGTGGTCATCCCCGCCGACGTGGCCGACCAGGTCGAGGCGGCCGCCGACCTGATCGCCCGGCGCGAACGAGTCATCATCGACGCGGCCAAGCAGCCGGACTTCGACTTCGAGAAGCTGAAGGCCGCCTGGGGCGAGGCGGCGGAGATCCACTGAGTCGGCGGCGAGCGCTCAGGCCATCACGGGATCGATCGGCGTGATGATGCCGAGCGCGTCCTCGATCGCCTGGGCCGCCTCGAGGCAGAGACCCTCCTGGTAGCGGCCGCCGATCACCTCGACCACCTGGGGGAGGCCGTTGGCAACGCCCGTCGGCACGCAGACGGCGGGCAGGCCCAGGAGGTTGAGCGCGACCTCGAACCGCATCTGGTCCAGGACCGCCCCCGGGTCCTCGAGGTCGAGGCCGATGACGAAGGGCGGCTCGGTCATGATCGGGCCGACGATCAGAGGATAGTCCTCCTGGAACTCCTGCCAGGCGCTGGCGATCGCGTGGCGTTGACCGTACACCGCCATGTATTCGACCGGCGATTCGACTGCGAAGAGGTCGAGCGCGCGGTCCAGGAAGTCGAAGGCAGCCGGCGACATGATCTCTTCCAGCGCTGACCGCGTGACGCTCAGCTCGTAACCCAGCAGGACCTCCCATGCCCGGCGGGCCTCCGCGACCATCGGCGGCTCTACCTCCTCCACCTCGTAGCCCGCGGCCGCCAACGCTTCTCCCGCGGCGCGGACGCTGGCAGCGATGTCCGGGTGGGTGGAGCCCCCGCTCGGCTCCGGGACCAGGGCGACCTTCACCGGTGACGCCGGCGCTTCCAGATCCAGTGGCACCGGGACCGACAGCGGATCGCTGCGGTGATAGCGCCCGAGCAGTTCGTAGGCGGTCCGCAGGTCGGCGACGCGGCGCGCCATCGGCCCGTCGACGGCCATCAACTGGCCCGACATGCTGCCTCCCGTGGCGCTCGCGATGCGCCCCAACGTCGGCTTGAGCGACGCGATGCCGTTGCACTGGGCCGGAATGCGGAGCGAACCGCCGATGTCATTGCCGAGCCCGAGGCAACTCATCCCGCTCGCCAGCGCGGAGCCTTCGCCGCCGC
The DNA here is from genome assembly GCA_009843505.1 of Holophagales bacterium. Lineage (GTDB taxonomy): Bacteria > Acidobacteriota > Thermoanaerobaculia > Multivoradales > Multivoraceae > Multivorans > Multivorans azotirespirans. The sequence continues at coordinate 696,831 of VYDI01000034.1, forward strand.
TCGAACCGCCGACGTTGCGGTCCGCGGCCCACGGGTTGCGCGTGACGCCGTAGAGGAAGCTGTCCGTATGAACCCTGAGGCCGAGATCGGGCAGGTTCGTCCGGGTCAGGACGATGGCCCCGGCCTCCTTGAGGCGCGTCACGATCAGCGCGTCCTCTTCGGCGTTCTCCTCGGCAAATGCCGGCACGCCGTTCGTGGTCGGAGTGCCGGCGACGGCGATGTTGTCCTTCACCGAGATCGGCACGCCGTGCAGCGGACCCAGTTCGGCGCCCGCCGCCACCGCCTCGTCGGCGGCCTGAGCGGCGGCGCGGGCCTCGTCGGCCAGCACGCGCACGACGGCATTCAGGTGGCCGTTCACCGCCTCCACGCGGGCCAGGTGCGACTCGATCACGTCGACGCTCGAGACCTCGCCGCGGCGGATGGCCGCCGCGAGTTCGCCGGCGCCGGCGAGCCACAGGTCGTCGGGCATCGGCCCGGCGGCCACATCGGCGGCGCTATCCGCGGCAGTCGTCGCATCGCCGTTACAACCGGCGAGCAAGCCAGCGGCGCCGGCCAGGGACAGGGCGTGAATCACCTGACGCCGAGAAACGCCGTTGATCTCCTGGGGCTCGAGCTCCTGTGTCGTCATTGTAGTGCCTCCATACTGGGTGCGCCGGCGTCCCCGCCGGCAGCCGGCGCGTAGCGCCGGTCCTCCGTCGTTCTACCTCGCTAGTCGCCGGCTCGCAGGTCGTCCAGACCGAGCGTTTCTCCGAGGGCCGGCTCGCCGTCCATGCCACGGACTTCCAGCGTCACCGAACGGGAAGTCCAGTCGATCGACAGCGCACCGTAGTTCTCCGGCCGATAGGTCGGACCCACCCGGTACGGCCCGGCCTCTTCCTCGCTGGCGAACGCCGAGTTGAGGGAACTCGCGGTGAGTTCCAGAAGCGGATAGCCGAGCGCGTCGTCGCGACGGTAGATGCCGCCGCGGTGGCGGTCGCCGGAGATGATCACCACGCCGTTCGCGCCCGTCTCGCGCAGGAGGGCGAAGAGGCGATCACGCTCGGCCGGCATCTGCTTCCACGCTTCGTAACCGTGTCCATCGGCGATCACCTGGATCGACGACGCGAGGATGCGCAGATCCGCCTCCTCCTGGAGCACCTCGCCAAGCCACGCCCACTGCTCCTCGCCCAGCATCGTCTTCGATGGATCAGGATCCGGCATGTAGCGCTCCTTGCCCGGCGCACCGCGCTCGTCGGTCAGCCGTAGCGGGGAGCGAAAGTACCGCGTGTCGAGCAGGATGAGCTGAACACGCTGACCCGGCGGGCCGTAGGTCACGGCGTCGTAGACCCCCGGCCGCGAGGCACGCTCTGAATCCGGCGGCACGTCCCAGAAGTCCTCGAAGATCCGCTGCGCCTCTTCGCGGCCGAAGAAGTCGGCGCCGGCGTCGTTCAGACCATAGTCATGGTCGTCCCAGGTGGCGGCGAGCGGCACTCCCGCCTGTCGCAGCCGGCTGAAGCCCTCGGCTTCCGCCTGCATCGCGTAGGCGTCCCGCAACTCACGCAGGTCCTCGGACTCGACGTCGCCGTAGACGTTGTCGCCGAGGAACACGAAGAGTTCGAAGTCGTCGTCGAGAATCGCGTCGAAGATCGGCTGCGGCAGGTCCTGCCTCAGGCAGGAACCGAGGCCAATTCGCTCGAGCGCCGGCTCGACCGCGGCGGCTTCGGTCTCCGCGGCCGGTTCCGGGGCCGAAGCGCCGCAGGCCAGAGCCAGCAGCGCGGCCGCGAGGAGCGCCTCAGTTCGCAGCTTCACGACACACGCTCTCGATCGAGAACCCTGACGGGTCCGGCAGTTTTCCAGCAGCGACCATCTCATCGATCAGCTTCTCCGTCTCCGTGACCCGGTCCCTCTTCGCATACTCCTGACGCCTCGCCCTCACCTGCGGGTGTTCAAGCATCGGACAGTATCCCAGCATCCGCGGCTTCACTTTTCGCCACTTCCGGCGCACGTAGATGTTCGGCTGGTAGGACTCGTCCCACTCGGGCGTCACATAGTGGCGCAGATCGAACGGTCTGCGGAGGCGCCACACTCCCTCATCGTAGACGATGTGGGGGTCGTCACCGGCGCAGAGGTGCTCGTAGAACCACATGCCCTCGTAGTTGGCCTCCAGGTCGGCCAGGGAGAGAACGCCCGAGACGGCCCTGCCGAGGATCGTGATCTCATGCTGCAGACCCCGATGTACAGCCCGATCCTCCGCTTCGGTGGCCGTGACGCCCCGCGCGCGGGCCTTTCGGTACCACCGGTGGTAGTACCAGGCGGTTCCCAGAAAGTGGGTCAGCTTGTCCGTACCAAGCCGTATGCCGTCGACCTCCACCGTCGGACTCGGCGGCATCCACCGGCCGGTGTCGAACAGGGGCGACGTGCCGCCGTAGATGTACTTCTGCTCGAACTCCCGCATCTCCTCGGAGCCCGAGGGCGACCGGCTGACCAGGGGCGAGTTCACCGACCAGGTCTCGAAGCCGTCGAAGAACAGCATGCGATGACGCTTGAAGAACCGGAACCGTACCTTCTGGCACCGCCGGTCCCTGCCCTCCCGGTTCAGCTCGGCGACCAGGCGCTCGAGTTCCAGGTTGACCCGGGCGTTCAGCACCTCGGTCATGTCCTCGAGGTGGCGGCCCCAGGCGAAGAACTGGTCCGTTTCGAGACCCGATGCGGCCCCGGCGCCCCCGAGTCCGGGAAGCAACGCCAAGACCACAGCGGCGAGTCCGAAACGCGGGGATGCCGGTCGCGCCGTTCCCGGCATCAGAACCCCCAGCCGATGCCGGCGGTGTACACGTAGCGGTCGGCGTCCTCGTGAGCGGAGCTGATCCGCCGCAGGACGCCCAGGTTGAACGTGATGCGAGGCAGCGCGAACTGCCCTTCGAAGCCGGCCAGCGTCTGGCGCGCCGGATCGAGTTCGGAGTCTCCCCAGGTGCGGACCAGGACGGCGCGAGCGCTCCAGCCGACGTAGACGTTGTTCAGGAAGCCGGAACGCGGCTTGTGCGTGGCAATCACGCGCGCATAGCCGACGCCGAGCTGTCCTCCCGCGGAACCTGGTTCAATCTGCGCGACGAACCCGCGGTACTCGCAGAACGTGGTGCAGTCGTAGCTGGCGGGCATCCGCGCCAGAACGGCTCCGGCACCTGCCGAGAAGTCAAGAGGAATCGAGTACCGGACCCGCGCGATGCCGAGCCAGCGGAGCGAGGTCTCGTCGACGTCTGCTTGCACGCGGTCGCCGGTTTCGCTCGACGAGGGTTCGGCCCGCGGGTCGTCGCCGACCTCCTGTGCCGCCACGGACAACGCCTGGAGAACGATGACCAGGGCGCCCACCGCGAGCGGGGTGTTGGGCATCGTCGACGGAATCTCCTGCGGGGCCTCTGCCCCGCCATCCTATTAGGCGGAGCCGGCCCGACGGCCGGCGCGCCATTCCGGCCGCCTTCGGCGGCAGCGGGTCAGAGGACCCGCGCACCCAGTTTCCTAGTTGCCGAAGCGGTAGCTCATGACCGCCTTCAGGCGACGGCCCTTCGGGTTCGCTGTCAGGGCGTCGAAGGACTGCTCGAAGAAGACGAGCGGCGGGTCCTCGTCGGTCAGGTTGATCGCCGACAGGGCGAGATCGAAACCGAACCGCGGGAAGCGCCACAGGAACGTCAGATCGAACGTGAGCCACTCATCGATCGGCAGCAGTTCGGGCGGTGTCCAGGCCACGTTGCTGTCTTCGTAGGACGAGATGTGGTTGGCCCAACCGATCAGGCTGTAATCGCCCCAGCGATAGCCGAGCGAGGCCCGTGTCTTCATCTCCGGCAGCGGCGGCGCGATCGGCGTGTCACGGTTCAGCAGGCCGACGACGTCCTTCTGCTCACGGTAGACGACGCCGTCAAGTTCGAGCTTCTTCAGTTCGTAGCTCTGCGTGTACGTGCTGTCCACGCCGAAGGACAGCTCCCCCGGGCCCGCATCCATGTGACCGTGAAGGTGGAAGTCGAAGCCAGACGTCTTGATGCCCGGCCAGTTGATCAGGTCGATCCGCACCCTCTCGATGTCGCCGGGAACGCAGGAACCGTCCGTTGCGCCGCCGGGGCAGACGACTCTCCCCATGACCGCGCCTAACGCCGCCTGGTTGCCGCCGTAGCCTTCCGCGTAGAGCCGCACGACCTCCTGCTGCGGCAGCGGGGCGATCACGTCGTCGAAGTCGTAGCTCCAGTAATCGAGCGTCACGTCGATACCGGGCGAGGCGAAGAGGACCAGGCCCAGGTTGTAGGTGAACGCCTGCTCCGGCAGCAGTGACCGGCTGCCGAAGGCGTCGACCGCCTTGTAGACGCCGACCGTGTTCAGGTACTCCAGCGTGGTGCGAACCTCCTCATTCAGATCATCGACCGAGGGGGCCCGGAACGTCGTCTGGACCGACGTGCGGAACGACAGCACGTGACCTTCGCCCGCCGAGAGCTGCCAGCGGCCCGAGAACTTCGGATCGAAGCTGTCGATCGCGTCGTGGAGCTCGTAGTTCGCCGCGAACTGCATGTCGCCACGGAGCGCGTTGACGGACAGCTCGCCGAACGTCCGGTGAACCGCCTGGGAGTCGCCGTACGGGTAGTAGCCCGAGGAGAAGGTGAAGGTGCCGGCGCGCGCCCCCCTCTGCCTTCCGGTGGCCGGGTCGACACAGGACCGGTCGCCAGGCACCACGCAGGGATTCAGTGCGTAGTTGCCGACCGCGTTCGGGATCGCGCTCACATCGACGTGGCGGTACTGATAACCGAACGCGTAGTCGAGCCTCTCAGGCAGCCAGTTGCCCGACAGCGTCGCCTCGGCGACGACGAGTTCCGCCTCGTTCTCGACGTTCACCTGTTCGTTGATCCAGTCGAGCATGGCTCGGTTGTTTTGCAGGCCCGCGACGTACATCGGATTTGGGCTGTTCTCCCACGGTGCACCCGGCTGGGCCGAGAACTCGATCGCGTTGCCGAACGGGTTGTAGTAGTGGCAGTCGCCGGTGCCGGCCTGAGCCGAACCGGTATCCCCAAGCCGCATCCCCGAGGGGCTCGTGTCGTCGGCCACCACGCCGACGCCGCAGTTCGGGCCGCCGTAGCCGCGGAAGGCGAGGAACTTGCGGTACGCGTACTCTGCCGGGTGGTTCATGTTGCCCGTCGCGCGCGAGTAGTTCACCCCGACGTCCAGGTTGGCCGCCTTGCCGCCGATCGACAGCTCGTGGTCGATGTTCGCTGCGATTCGGGTCGTCTCCGTGCCCCGCTCCAGGCCGCGGCCGGGACCCGCATTGCCGACCAGGCGACCGTAGAAGTACCAGTCGTCCTGCAGGCAGTCTTCCCCGGTGGCGAAGCCGCCCATTCCGGGGGAGCTGTTGCAGAACTCCCGGCGCCCCGGGTGGTCGTTGGAGATCAACTGCAGGCCGTCCAGCAACGACACCGGCGGGAAGGAAGGCGTGGTCACGTAGTTGGGGATGTTCGACTCCGCGAAGAGTGCCTCCACGTGGTACGTCGTGCCCTCAGCCAGCGGACCGTTCAACTCGGCGAAGAACCGGTTCGTCTCGGTCGCCTCGATCAGGCTGTCCCACGGCTGATAGCGGAAGGCGCAGGTCCAGCCCCGGTCGTAGCCGCCGAGGCCGTTGCATGCGGGATCGACGAAGTAGTCCGTGCCGGCAGTGCCATTGCGTGCCCGGGCCAGCTCCTCGACGAACGCGGAGGAACTCTCGCCGCCCGTGAGGTTCGGTTGCAGGAAGATGCCGGGATTGCCGGTGTTGGACCAACCCCAGAACCAACCGGTGGCCCGATCCTGAAGCGTGTACGGCCGCTCCCGGGCGCCGAGATGCGAACGCTCCGCGCGCTCGAGCGAGAAGACGAGGTGATGGTCCGAACCGCCCAGCTTGCCGCCCCAGATGGCGCCCGCCGAAGAGTCGCCGGCCCCGTCCATGCTCTCGTGCGAGAGCGCGACCTCGAACCCGGTGAACTCGTCGCGGGTGACGAAGTTGGCGACCCCGGCCACGGCGTCCGAACCGTAGATCGCGGCCGCGCCTTCCTTCAGCACTTCGATGCGATCGATGGCAATCGAAGGGAAGGCGTTGATGTCGACGAAGCGGCCGCCGAACAACCGGGCCGGAAGCGCCGTCTGGCGCCGGCCGTTGAGCAGGACCAGGGTCCGCGACGCCCCAAGGCCCCGGAGATTCACGTTGGCGACATTCTCCGGCACCGCCGTCCCCTGGTCGTTGTACCAACTGTTCGCCTCGCCGATGACGCCGGACGAAGCAGTCAGGTTCTTGAACAGATCGACCGCCTGCAGGGACCCCTGCTCCTTCTGGAGCTCCCGGTTCAGTATCTCGACGGCGTAGGGGAGGTCGACGGCCGGTTCCTCGATCGCCGAGCCGGTGACGACGACCACGTCGTGGGCGTGAAAGTCGAGCACGCCCTCTTCTTCGCCGTGTTCTTCACCCTCGTGGTCCTCGTCGTCGTGCTCCTCGTCCTCCTGGGGGGGAGGCGCGCCGGAATCGCTGCCGGCTCCAGCAGCGAAAGCCGTTCCCCAGCTAGCCACCAGGAGCAACGTGAGCAGGATCAACAGGGTTTTGGCGTGCATTTCGCCTCCTTACTCCGGTTCGGACAGTGATGAGCGGCTCGTCGTCAGGCAGGCGTCGACCTACCAACCGGATCGCGAGCAACACGAGGGCCTGTGCGGAGGATGATACTCCCAACTGGGAGATCGCCTTCTCAACTAAGATCAACGCTCAACAGGAGGTCCAGATGTCCCGACGAGTCCACCGAGTCCTGCCCGTGGCCATTCTCGCGCTGACCCTGAGCGCGACCGGTCCCTCCCTCGCCCATCACGCCTTCTCCGCGGAGTTCGACGCGAACCTGCCGATCAAGGTGGAGGGCAAGATCACCAAGGTGGAGTGGATCAACCCGCACGCATGGGTCCACGTCGAAACCACCCTGGACAGCGGCGAGACCATGACATGGGAACTTGAGGCCGGCACGCCCAACACCCTGGTGCGCCGCGGTCTGACCCGCACCCTGCTGAGGCCCGGCACGGAAGTCGTCGTCCGCGGCTACCAGAGCAAGGACCAGCTCTGCACGCCGAACTGCCGCGGCAGCGGCCGTGACATGAAGCTTCCCGACGGCCGCAGCCTGTTCATGGGTTCCTCCGGCACCGGCGCGCCGCGCGACGGCGCCGACCCGACCGAGCAGTAGATCAGCCGTCGCTGGTGGCCTGGCTCGGTTCCTCGTCGTCGTCCAGCACGCCGAAGGAGGCAACAACCTCCAGGCCGATGAAGACCACGGCCAGCAGGATGAAGAACTCGAAATCAGTCACTGGTCCTGCTCCTCCTTCGCCGCCTCCAGCGCCTCCCGGGCAGCGTCAACACGGTTCTGGCCGCCGTACCAGCTCGCCAGCCAGTCCTTGCCGTCTTCGGCGGTGCCTTGCTGCTCGCGGTGGCGGGCGCCGCGGAGCATGAGGGTCATCGCACGGTTGCCCTCGTGGCAGGCGTACTCGAGGACCGGGTCGTCGCTCCGCCGCATCTCGAGGGCGCTCGTCCAGGGAGCTTCGAAGGACTCGGGGTCGTCGACGGTGTACTCGTAGAGCAGGGCGTCCGAACCGGTGCGCGTGAAGCGCTCGGTCAGGATCAGGTTCGGCCCGGTCCCCCGGTAGGCCGTGTGCTCGGTGTAGTTCTTCGTCGTCACGACGAACGTGTCACCCTCCCAGACACCCGACGAGTCGCCCTTCCAGAAACGCATGCTCTCGTCCGCGTGCTCCCGGCCATCGGTGGGGATGACCCTGTGATCGTTGATCATCTCGGTCATGATCGCGACGTAGCCCGGCGACTGGAAGATCTCCATCATGTTGTTGTAAGCGCCCGGCGTCATCGGCGGACCGGCATTGAAGCCGATGATGCAGCGCTCGTACGAGTTCCGCTCTTCCGGGCCGGCCGGCGGCTGGCCCCAGAGGGCGTAGCGCTCGTTCACCCGGCGGATCGCCCCGTCCGTCATCTTCGGCAAGCGGCCGTTCGGCGGATCGATCACCAGGGACGTCCGCATCGTGCCGGAGACCTTGTCACCTAGGTCGAGCCAGAAGGAGTTGTAGCCCACATCGACGTCGCCCTGGCTGGGATCGACATCGCTACCTCCCTGCGCCTCGCGCGCGGCACGCGCCTCCCGGCGCCGTTGCTCAAGGGCCGCCGCCTCTTCGGCGGTCAGGGTCGCCTTGTCACCGAACTCCGCCGGCCGCTCGAGCGGCGTGATCGAGCGGTAGTCCCAGGTGCCCTGCAGGTCCGGAACGCCCCAGGACGTGACGAGCTTCTCATCCTCGGCGTACACGGCCCCGGTGACGACCAGGGCGGCGACGACGAGAACGACGGTGCTTGCGGACAGTCGGTGCTTCATGACTTCGACTCCTTTCACTCTGGCGTCGCCCCGCGGCGCAGATGGCCGTAGGCCGCGTCCTCTCCCCCGAGCGGAATGCACTTGAACTCGAGCAGGCGCGCGTTTTCTTCAAGGCGCCGGTAGAGCGGCATGCTGATCGTCCATGGCTCGGTGAACACGTTCGGGTCGGTGATCGTCACCTCGTAGTGCATCGAGTCCGGTCCGGTGCGCGTGTAGCGTTCGACGACCTGGAGCTCCTCGCTGTGGAAGTTGCCCGAGGCGTCGAACCAGGTGTCGGCGACCTGGTCCGTGACCTCGACCACCAGAGTGTCGCCCTCCCAGCGCCCGAGCGAGTAGCCCATCCAGGACGGCAACACCGCTCTGGTGCCTGGGCGGTCGAGCCGAACCGCGCGGCTGTTGCCGCCCCACTCGTAGGCGAAGAAGACCGCCTTCGGGGTCTGCACGATCTGGAACGGCAACGGCATGTAGTTGGCCCGCGGAATGCCCGGAATGAAGCACTTCGCCGCCGGGTCCAGGTTCAGCCAGTCCGCCCGGTTCGCGTTGCGCTGCTCGAGCGCCCAGTCCTGGTAGGGAATCTCGCCGCCCTCGACCACGCTCAGCCCGGCCGGGATCGCGCCCAAGGCCCCATACTCGGGCACCGGAGTGCGCCGCGCCTGGTGAGCTTCGAGGTCCCAGTGCGCGCTGTTCATCGCCTGCCAGATGCCATTGAGATCCGGATCGCCGTCCGGCGTCCTCGGCGCCTGGTGAGCGCCTTCCTGTACCTGCGCCGCCGCAGACACGGCGAGAAGCAGCATCGCCGGCAGCGACACGGCCAAGCTGAACTCTTTCATGATGGCGGACTATAGCGAAGGCCAGGCTACGGGAGGCGGAACACGAACAGGCCGTTACCGCTTTGCGGATAGCGGATCTCCGGGCTGACTCGGGCTGGAACGAAACGCGGACTGCCGCCTCCGAGCCCCGTCGACACCGCCACGTACTGGACACCGTCGACCTCGTAGCTGACCGGGAAGCCCTGCACCGAGGTCGGCAAGCGGGTTCCCCAGAGCTCTCGACCCGTTGCGGTGTCCCAGGCCCGGAACCGCCGGTCGATGTCGCCGGCGAAGACGACGCCGCCGGCCGTGGTCAGGGCCGCGGTGAGGAAGGCCGGCCGCTGCTCGATGCTCCAGACCTCCTCCATCGTGTCCACGTCGTAGGCCGCGAGCTTGCCGAGGCGTCCTTCCGTACCGGGCATCTCGAACCACTTCCGGTCCGCCCGCTCGCCGCCCGCCCCCTCTTCGAAGCGTGGCTCGCGGCCGGAGATGTCGAGGCAGCTCTGGCTCAGCGGCACGACCAGCAACCCGTGCGCGGGGCTGTAGGAGGAGGCCTGCCAGTTGTGGCCTCCGGCCGTGCTGGGACAGACCGAGACCCACTCCCCGACTTCGGCCGACGCGATGTCCTCGCGGTAGCGGACCTCACCGGTCTCGCGGTCGATGTAATCGAAGACGTTCTGGAACACCATCTCCTCGAGCGCGACGAAGGAGCCGTCCGTGCGGTCGAGCTTCCACAGGATGCCGTGCTTGCCGGACGTAAGCAGGAACTTCCGTCCACCGCGGTCGACCAGGACCTGCTCGAACGCCTCGTCGAGGTCGAGGGCCTCGCCGGGGACGTGCTGCCGGTAGAAGACGATCTCCCCGTCGCCGGGCCGCATCGCCAGGGTCGAGTTCGTGTAGAGCACCTCGTGGTCGATCGTCAGGCCTCTACTCGCCGGCACCCAGGGCTTGGCCTGTGCCACCGGCCAGTAGATGAGCTCCAGTTCAGGGTCGTAGCTACCGGGGATCCAGGAGTCGCCGCCGCCGCGCAGCATGAGCGGCAGATCGCCCCAGGTGTCGCCTCCGGGCTCCCCGGGACGAGCGATGGTGTACGTGCGCCACCGCTCTTCGCCGGTTTCGGCGTCGTGGGCGGTGATGAAGCAACTGTCCTCGTAGTAGCGGATGCAACCGTTGATGCCGTTCACCACGAGCCCATCTCCTTGGGCGGCTCGTCCGACTCCCGCGTCGCGACCGCCTTGGGAACGGCCGTCCGGCACCACGATCGGACCGCTCGTGTTCCGGTACCGCTTCTCCGGATCGGCGATCTGCGTCTCCCAGAGCGGCCGCCCGCTCCGGGCGTCGAGCGCGAGCATTGCCGCGTCCTTGGTGGCGACGAAGATCCTGTCGCCCCAGATCGCGAGGTTGCGGAGCTGGTTGAACCCGCGCGCCAGATCGCCCTCCAGCCCCCGGTCGTACTCCCAGATCAGCGTGCCGGTGTCGGCCTCCAACGCCTGGATGATGTTGCCCGGGTTGGCGAGGTACATGACGCCGCGGTAGACCAGCGGCGTCGGCTGATTCACGCCGTCGGCCATCGCCCATGACCAGGCCATCCGCAGGTCGCCGACATTGTCCGTGTCGATCTGATCCAGCGGGCTGTGGCCCTGACCGTCGTAGGTCCGCCGGAACATCAACCAGTCGCCGGGGGCCGGGTCGAGCAGCATTCCGGTCGTCACCGGTTCGAAGTCCTCGATCTCCCGTTCCCCAGGCGGCGTGACGCGCTCCTCCTCCGCTTCGGCAAGAGCGCTGACGTCGCGTTCCGCGGCCACGGCTGCGTCCCTCGGGGAGGCGGCTGCACCCCCCAACCCCAGACTGCCCAGCGACACAGCGAGACCGGAGCTGTCCGGCATCAGCGCTTCATCGCCGGCGGATGCGCCATTTCGTAGCAGCACGAAGGCAGCGAGGTCGAAGCTCTGCTGCGGCGTCAGAGAGTTCCGGTTCTCGGGCGGCATCGTGACCCGGATCGTGTCCGCGAGGTCGACGACGGCGCCCGATCCCCAGGCCTCGAGGAAGTCCGCGCCACGCAGGGGCGGCGCCTCGTTCGCACCGGCCAGACTGGAGAGGTGGCACTCGATGCAGATCGCCTCGTAGAGCGCCCGGCCCTGCTCCGCCTGTTCCGCGGTGAAGACCCGCGGCGGTTCCGGCTGTTGCGCGCCGACAACCACGGTGGCCGCTGCCAGGAACGCCAGTCCCGCCGACAACCCGCGTACACTCCGCGCCATGGCACGCATACTAGTTGTCGGTGGCACCGGCCCCACCGGTCCGCCGATCGTGAACAGCTTCCTCGGCTCGGGACATGACGTCTCGATCTTCCACTCCGGCCGCCATCCGGTCGACTTCGACGGTCCGGTCGAGCGGATCCTCGGCAACGCCCGCGACCGCGACGACATCCGCGCCAGGATCGCCTCACGGGAGTGGGACATCGCGGTGTGCATGTACGGCCGACTGCGCACCCTGGCCGACGAACTCGCGGGGAAGACGAGACGCCTCGTGGGCATCACCGGCCAGCCCGTCTACAGGGGCTCGCAGCCGCCGACGCCGGAGGGCCGCATTCCGCTGCCCATACCGGAGTTCGCGCCGCGCCAGTACGACGCGAAGAACTACACCGGCAAAGTGGCCGCGGGCGAAGACCAGCTCCTCGAGCAGCACGGGCGCGGCGACTTCGAGGTCGTCATTCTGCGCTATCCCGGCGTCTACGGCCCGCGTACGCCCATGAACCACGAGTGGGCGGTGGTCAGGCGCATTCTCGATCGGCGACCCTTCATGATCCTCCCCCACGACGGTGTGACCTACTTCCAGCGTGGCTACGCCGAGAACCTGGCCCGGCTCGTCTACCTCGCCGCTACCCGGCCCGAGGCGGCGGGAGAGGCCTTCAACGCCGGCGACGAACGGGTAATCAGCTGCCGCGCCGTGGCGGAGGTCATCCTCGACGAGCTCGACGCCGAGATGGAGCTGATCGGCGTGCCGGCGCCCTTCTGTCGAGGCGTCTTCCCGCTCGCGGAGAAGTCCAACCAGCTTCTCGACATGTCGAAGGCCCGCACCCTGCTCGGCTACCGCGACGTGGTCGATCCGGAGACGGCGACCCGCGTCACGGCTCGCCATCTGCACGACAACCCGCCCGACGAGAAGGACCTCTACGCCGCGGGCACGGGACGTTTCGACTACGAGCGGGAAGACCGGATCGTCGAGCGCTGGCGACGGGCGCAGGCGCTGATGAGCGAGGACTGACACGACGGCGCGCTTGATAGCCTCAAAGCCACCCAAAGCAGACAGAGGCACCGAACGCAGACGGAGGAAGTCACCGATGATCGGACGGACCACGCTCGCTCTCGCCGTGGCGACGGCACTACTCGCGGCGCCTGCTCTGGCGGCGGACGACTGGAAGACGCCTCGCACTCCCTGGGGCCATCCGGACCTGCAGGGCCTGTGGACGAACACCACGCTGACGCCCTTCGAGCGGCCCGTCGAGATGGGCGACAAGGCGTTCCTGACCGAAGAAGAGGTCGCGCAGGCGGAAGCCGCGCGGCAGGCCATGATCCAGAATCGCGCCGACCAGCCTGCGCAGAAGGCGGAGGCCGGTCAGAACGTCGGTGCCTACAACCTGCACTGGCTGGAACTTGGTACCAGGATCGTCGGCAGCCGGCGGACCTCCCTGGTCGTCGACCCCCCGACCGGCCGCGTCCCGGTGCGGCCGGAGGCGCAGCAGGTGCGCGCCGACAACCTGGTCAGGATGTTCGACTCGTACGAGTACATGAGCGTCTGGGACCGCTGCATCACCCGCGGCGTCCCCGGGCACCTGTTCCCGGCCGGCTACAACAACAACTACCGGATCGCCCAGACGCCGGAGTACGTGGTCATCTACTCCGAGATGATCAACGACGTCCGCTTCATCCCGGTCGACGGCCGGAGCCGCATCCCCGAAGACCTCCACCTGTGGAACGGCGACTCCCGCGGCCACTGGGACGGCGACACCCTGGTCGTAGAAACGAAGAACTTCTCCGACAAGGGCTGGATCGCCACCAGCGGCTCCCAGGGCCGGATCAAGGGGATTCCGGTCAGCACGGAGCTCGCCACGGTGGAACGCTTCACGCGGGTCGACGAGCACACGGTGGACTGGACGGTGACGATCGACGATCCGGTCAACTACACGGACACCTGGATGGTGAACATCCCGCTCTACTTCGACCCGGACAACGAGATGTTCGAGTACGCCTGCCACGAGGGGAACTGGGCGGTCTACAACACGCTGAGCGGCGCTCGCCACCTCGAGAAGACGGGTGAGGACAGCAGCCCGTGAGCTTCGACACGATGAGTTTCGACGCTGGCCGATTCCCCGTTCCCGTCCGCGAGGACATGACCGCCGCTCTGCGCAAGTCGTGGGCCGACATCGGCCGTGCCGGCACCTGGTGGACCGGGCCCGAGCGCGTCGCCGTCGCCGCTCTCGCTCGCGTCGAGCGCGTCCAGCGCAACGAGCCTCCCTGGAGCCGGAACCGCGGCGAGCCGGACACGGCACTGCCGGAGAAGGCCATCGAGGCGGCGCGGAAGATCGGCGCCGACCCGATGCACCTCGACCGCGCGTGGGCCGAGGAGATCATCGCCGAGCTCGGTGACGCGCGCTACGTCGAACTCGCCTCCGTCGTCGTCACGACGGTCGCCGCCGACGCCTTCTGCGAAGCGATGGGGATCGAGCACGAGCCCCTGCCCGAACCGGAGACCGGCGAACCGACCAGGGAGCGGCCGGAGGGCATGGGCGACATCGGCGCCTGGGTGCCGGTTCAGGTCGTCGACTGGAGCCGTGCCAACGTGGCCCGGGCGCTGAGCCTGGTGCCGGCAGGCGTGCGGACCTTCTTCCGAATGGTCGCCGCCATGTACTCGGGCACGGCGACCGACTTCGAGAAGATGGTCTGGGACCACCGTCCCCTCACCCGTCCCCAGGTGGAGTTGCTTGCGGCGAGGGTCTCGGCCCTCAACCAGTGCTTCTACTGAACGACCGCCCACACCATGCTGCTCCGGGCGAGCAGCCAGGCGGTAGGAGCGGAGGTCGACCTGACTGCCGCGGTGGAGGACGCCGCTGACGGAGGCGTCGAGGACGGCGCGGTTCTTACGGCCTTCGCCGAAGCCGTCGTCCGGGCCGCCGACGACCTGGACGCCGCCCGCGCCAGGGCATTGGAAACCCTGGGCCCTGCCAAGTTCGTCGAAGCCGCCGCCACGGTCGGCATCTTCAACGGCCTCGTCCGCGTCGCCGACTCCACCGGCATCCCCAGCGACGCAATGATGCTCGAGCGCACCGCCGACGTCCGCGGCGACCTCGGCTTCAACCGCTGGGCCGGCGCCAGCGCCTCCGGCGTCGCCGAGGCGCCTGCGTAGCGTCGCGGCGAGTTACCCGCCAGATCAGGGGCAGGTGACTTGGTAGACCCTGGCTTCACTCAGGGTGGCCAGGGGTTGGAGCAACGGGTAGGTCTCGTAGCGGCCGGCGCGGGCGTCGGCTATGAAGGGGCCGAGCCAGTTGCGGGGATCTTCGTCGGAGCGGCCGCCGCCGAGTTGGACGGTGGGCCGGACGACGAGGTGGAGGCGGTTGAAGTTCGGACAGTGGCGGTCGGCGATCCGCTCAAGGTCCCCGTAGGTCAGGACTTCCGTGTAGGGCAATCCCGCATAGGAGATTGCATGGCTGCCGGGGACCAGAAAGGGGACGTCCATCGTGCCGCCGCCGATGACCAGATCGCCGGGGAGGGCGTGGTCGCGTAGCCACTGCTGGCGTTCGCTTCTGAACTCCAGGGCGCGCGCGTCGGGGCCCGTCGACCAGAGAGTCGCCTCGCGGACGAAGGCGATGCCGAAGCAGGCGACGAGGATGGCTGCCGGCAGCCAGGCGACACGGCGTCCCGAAGGCAGGGCCGCCACGACGAGGGCCGCGCACACCGGCATGAGAGGAACGGTCGCCGGCAACGCCAACCGAACGCCGATCGGGTCGAAGTTGGCCTGGGTGCTGCGCCAGACGACGGCAGCGACGTACAGCACGGCCCAGAGGCAGATGAGCAGCGGCAGAGGTAGGACTGCCGGCGGCTGGGGACGGCCCGGGTCCCTGGCTCTCCGGACCGCGAGTGCGCCGAGAAGCCCGAGCACAACGACGAGAACCGCGGCGTCCGGCCAGTTGCCAAGCGAGGTCGAGCGCCAGCCGCCGAGTACGGCCGTCGTCGCATGGCTCAGGCTCTCGAGCAGCGTCGTCACGGAGGCCATCGCTGGCGGCAGGAGATGTCCTTCGACGTACAGATTGCGGCCCAGCATCCACGCCATCGGCAGGAAGGCCCCGGTTCCGCACGCCAGCACCCACCACCCCTTCCCTTGGCGGCTTCGGCCCGCTTGCGAACCGCTACCGCTGAGCCCCAACGCCAAGACACCGATCAGCGGCAGCGGCCACAGGGAGTAGCGAAGGGTGAAGGCAGCGCCTGCGAGCAGGCCCAGGCCGAGAGGCGCCAGCAGGCCGCTCCAGGCCGCACGGTCCCCGCGGTCTGGCCTCTCACCGAGGTATCGATCGAGGAGCAGGAAGAACACCAACACGACTGCGACGGCGAGACACTCGCTCAAGGCGGCTCGGCCGAGGTGTGTCAGCGGCACGAACAGGAGCGCGGCGCCGACCGCGATGGCACCGGCCACGGAACCTCCGATGCGCCTTCCGAGCAGGTAGACCAGGAAGAGAACCGCGGCGTATGACAACGCCGAGACCACCAGCGCTGCGTCCGGCGCCCCGATCCCGAACCTCGACACGAAGGCGATCGCCAGCGGATAGCCGGGCGGCTGCGCCGTGAACGCCGAGGGCAGGTCGAGATCGCCGGACAGGTAGAAGGGCTGGTTGAAGCCGCCAGTCGACTGCACGAGCCCGTCGCCGGCGGCTATCCGGCGCGCGACATCAACGTAGTTCATCGAGTCCGCGCTGAAGGTCCGCACGCGGACCAGGGAGTTCGCTGTGAACAGACCGGCGTAGGCGAGCGCGGCCAGGGCGAGCAGCGTCGAAGCTGCTCTATGCCGGACTCTCACCCGCCGTGAACTCGGGAACCGGCAGTTGGCCCAGGTGCTTGTGGCACATCTCGCAGCTCGAGACACCCTTCGCCGCCGCCGCGGGATCGAGTTCGTCGTCCACCCAGCGCAGGAACGTCCGGTAGTTCTCGAAGACGGTGCCGGAGTCCGAGCCGACGGCGCCGAGGTCGAAGTGGGGCGAGTCGATCTCGGCGGCGAACGGACAGGCATGGAACCGGCCCTTCGTGGTCAGCACGGGAAAACAGCGGACGCAGCGATTGCCCATGCCGTGGTACTCCGATTCCCGGTCTCGGGAAAACTCCTGATCGGCGCCGGCGCCGGCGTGGAACAGCACCTTGTAGCCCTGGAAGATGCGGCTCGGGTTGGCGCGGGCCCAGTCCTCCAGGCGCTCGCGAGCGTAGGCCGGCATCGGATCGGCATCCCTGCCGTGGTAGATCGAATAGTTGAGCACCGCCTCGCTCTTCGGATCCGACTCGAGGATCGAGATCAGCTTCTCCGCCTGGATGCCGTTCGAGAACACGGTGATCAGACCGGTGAAACCACGCTCGCGGACATAGCGCATGGCGGCGACAATCTCCCGCGTGTGCAGGGTCGGCTCGCCGCCGTAGAACTTCAGATTGCCGTCCGCGGCGAGAGAGCGCACCGCCTGGTCCAGCACCTCAGGGGTGTAGCGCTCGTACCAGCCCTCGGGCGAGCCGTTGATCGTGCACCAGGAACACGCCCGGTTGCAGAAGTTGCCCTCGTAGAGATGGAGTTCACGGAGTTCGCCGTCGGCTTCCGAGAAGTGCTCAACGGGCTCATGGAACGTGATCGGGCCGATGTTCGGATCGCGGTGCGTGTCGTTGAGACCCCAGTCGTACGTGTTGTAGACGATCTCGTAGGAGGCGATCCGCTCCGGGTCGAGGCCCGCGTGCTCGGCCACGAAACCCAGCACGCCGCGACGGTACTCCTCGCGCGTCCCCGCTCCGCCGGCGAAGTCCTCGGCGTACATGCGGAAGATACGGGAAACGTGGATCCGTTCCGCTTCGTGGTCCACGCGGCAGTTCCAGCGGTTCGCCAGGAACGCCTCGGCCGCCTGCCGCAGGGTGTCGCGGAGGCCACCGCCGCGGTACGCCGAGGGACGCACCGCCGGGCAACCGTTCGCGCCGCAGTTGATCGCGAAGTGGATGCGCGGCTCGGCGTAGTCGGACCGGAGGATCTGGTGCTCGATGTCGTCGAGGCTGACCGTCGAACCGCCGGCGACGTGCCGCCGGCGCTGGAAGAACCGGCCGTCGCGCGTCTTCCAGACGGACCGGATCGGGTACTCCTCAGCGATCGCGTGGAGGGTGAACGCGTTGTAGGCGTTGATCCAGTAGGCGAGCCCATCCTCCTCGTTCGGGAACAGGTCCGGACGACTGTCCGGCGACGTGCCGCCGAGTTCGGCTATGAACTCCTCCAGCAACGGCCGCCGCGCGGCCAGACGCTCGTAGTCGACCTTGCCGTCCTCCGCGACGACCTCGGCCAGCAGGCGGTCCCAGGCCGCGTAGGAGAACGTCCGCATGTTCGCTGCGGGGCCTACTCGTCCCCCGAGCCGGTGCTGCCCGCCTGACCCTTCTGCTCGCGGTACTCCCGCTCGAGCAGTCGCGCGCCGCGAAGGATGTTGCCCATCGCGTAGTTGCCTTCGTGGCAGGCGTACTCGTAGTTCAGCTCTTCCGTCTGCGGCCAGAGAAACTCGCCGCCATAGGGCGCCGTGTAGTCCGGGTCATGAACCGTGAACTCGTAGAGCAGGCCATCCGCGCTCTCGCGGCTGAAGCGCTCGATCACCTTGAGACCCTCGCGCGGCACGCCGGGCCGATCGAGGAAGTTCGTCGTCTCGACCACCAGGGTGTCGCCTTCCCACCAGCCGATGGAGTCGCCGCCCAGGGACCGCATCTCGGGCGGCGCGTGCTCGGAGTTGAGCCGGACGACCTTGGCCCAGTGCATCCACTCGACCAGGATCACGACGTGGTCGTCGGTCTGGGTGATCGTCTTCAGGTTGTTGTAGAGGATCGGCCGGGCCGGCGTTGCCGCCGCGCTCAGGTACAGGCAGCGATCGAGGATCGACAGCGTCTCCGGGCCGTCGTAGGGATCGTCGCCGGTCTCGAGCCACCAGGCGCTGCCGGTGTTCTCGTAGGCGTACGGGTGCAGGTCGGCACGGCGCGCCTTCCCGGCCTCGGAAAGCGACGGCATCCGGCCATTCGGCGGATCGGTCAGGATCGAGGTTCGGAACTTCCCATCGATGGCAAAGCGGTCGCTCCCGCGATCGGTCCAGAACGAGTTGTAGCCGCCGACCGCGCCCGCGGCCCCGGGCGAGCCGTCACCGCCGGCCGGGGGCGCCGTCCGGTCCGGATCGCTGGCGGCGTAGGACCTGGCCACCGCCGCGCGAGTCCGGTCCATGATCTCTTCCGCTTCCTCGACGGTGAGAAAGAGCTTGTCGCCGAACTCCGAAGGCCGTTCGAACGGCGTCGAACTCGCGATGTTGTAGCGACCCGTCAGGTCGGGCTTGCCGCTGGCCGTGCGGGGGATGTCGTCTTCACCCGCCACTGCGGCCGGAGCCGCGATCAGCATGGCGGAAACGGCGAACAGAGAGATGGGCAGGGCGGCTCGATCGATGCGCATGGAGGGTCCTCCGTTTCGTCTCCACGGACCTCTGGGGAAGCGTCGTCGAGCCTACCGCAAGGGACGAAGATCAGCCCTCGCTTGCTAGACTGATCGCACCCATCGAGCCCATCCGTTCAGGGACGGACATGCCCACGAGATCCCCCATTTCGCCGCCGCCCACCGAAGCCACCGGGGCCGCCGCCGGAGAGTGACGACCGGACGCGGCGTGGCTGTGGTCCTCAGCCTTCCTGGTCCGCCAACTCCTCGTCGGCGCAGACCGCGCACGCACTCGCGTAGCAGACACGGGCACTCTGCACCATGGCGCCTGCCAGGATGAGGCTGCCGGCGGCCGATGTCGCGGCCTCGGGCAACGGCTCGAGCCAGCCGGCGAGGGAGGCTGCCCAGAGCGCGGCCCCTCCGACAAAGGTGACGATCACGACTCCGTTCCTGCCGCCCGGACCCAGCCCCAGCATCACCGCGCCGAGAAGGACGGTTCCGACCCAAACGGCTCGCTCGACGCCTTCGGAGAGCGCCAGCGCGGGCGCCACCGCGACCAGGACCGGTGTGAGTGCGCAGTGCAGGCCGCACCAGGCCGCCGCGCACGCCGCAAGTCGCGATCCGGAAACCAGATACGTGCTTGACGGAACGGTTGCCAGAGAGTCTTGCATGGGGTCACATCGATGGCGGGCTACCCACGAAGAGCAGGATGCGAGCGCCGGAGCCGTGATGATAATGGAATCAGGCCCGCGCCACGACTGTTGCCGGCGGCCCACACCCATGTCTGGACGTAAACCCGGGGTCCCGAGCATCGGAACGCTGCTGCTCGCCGCGCTGCTGGCCCTGGCCTGTGGCGCGCCGACGATGTCCCAGCTCAAGGCCCTGGTGCGGGCGAGCTTTCCCGGAGTGCCCCAGATGAGCATCGAAGAGCTCGACCGACGGCTGGAGGAGGCGCCGCCACCTCTCGTGATCGACGTCCGGGAGCCATTCGAGTACGAGGTCAGCCACCTGCCCGGAGCGGTCCACGCGCAGGGCGGGGACATCGCCGAAGTGGTCGCCGCGGCGGATCCCGATCGGCCTATCGTCCTCTATTGCTCCGTTGGCTACCGATCCTCGGCCGCGGTCGCCGACCTGATCCAGCTACATGACCCGGACATCTTCGATCGGGTCTGGAATCTGGAAGGCTCGATCTTCGAGTGGGCCAACTCCGGCCGACCCGTGTACCGCGGCGATGTCGAGGTCGACCGCGTTCACCCGTATGACGGACAGTGGGGCAAACTACTCGAGCCGCACCTCCGACCCTGATGATGGCTAGACCGGTTACACGACTCTTCCCGACGCTGGGCCTGCTGGCTCTCGCGAGCACGGTCTCCGTTCCGGCTGCGGCTCAGACGACCGCCGCCGAGGAAGCCGAGCCCGCATCCGGGAGCTACTCGGAGGAGATCACCGTCACCGCACGCAAGCGCGAGGAGAACCTCCAGCAGGTTCCCTTCTCCGTCGTGGCGCCCAGCGAGGAAGTCCTGCGGAGCCGCGGCGCCGGCAACCTCGAGGAGATCGCGGCCAACGTCGCCGGCTTCACCGTGCAGAACCTCGGCCCCGGCCAGAGTCAGGTCGCGATGCGCGGCGTCGCCGCCGGACAGATCGTCCGCGACCAACCCGGCGTCAAGGAGCAGGTCGGCATCTACGTCGACGAGTCCGTCATCTCCCTGTCCCTGTTCACTCCGGACATCGACCTGTTCGACATGTCCCGCGTCGAGGTGCTGCGCGGACCGCAGGGCACGCTCTTCGGGTCGGGCTCGCTCGCCGGTACGGTCCGCTACATCACGAACCAGCCGGAGCTCGGCGTTTCGGACGGCTTCGGGGAGCTCTCCATCTCCTCGGTCGGTGACGGCGGCAGGGGCGGCCATGCAAAGGTCGCCGTCAACGTTCCGGTGGGCGACACCTCCGCGATGCGGGTCACCGCCTACCACACGACCTTCGGCGGCTTCATGGACGCGGTCCAGCCCGACCTGAGCGTGAACGAGGACGTGAACTCCGGCGAGCGCACCGGCGCGCGCTGGGCGCTGCGCCTCGAGCCGTCGGAGAACGTGACGGTGACGCCGCGCCTCCTCTACCAGGAAGTCGAAATGGACGGCTGGAACCGGATCGACGACTTCAACATCCTTGCCAACCCGTACACGACGACCCGGCCCGCGGTGGAGCTCGGCGAGCGCCAGCTCTTCACCCAGTTCGAGGAGCCCTACACCGACGAGTTCCTGCTCGCCGACCTCAAGGTCGTGGTCGATCTCCCCGATGGCTACTACTTCACCTCCATCACGTCGGCCACCAACCGCGACGTGCTCGTCGTGCGCGACTCGACAGCTCTCTACGCCAGCGTCGCCGGCGCCACGATCGGCCTTCCCGAAGCGGTCTACACCCTGGACGCTCCCCTCATCGACGCGACGACCGCCACGGGCCTCACTCAGGAGTTCCGGCTGGCGAGCGGCGACGAGTACACCCACTGGGTGCTCGGCCTCTTCCACGGCACCAGCGAACGGGACTACGGCCAGAGCCTGCCGGTCACCGGCTTCCAGGCGATGACCGGCATTCCCACCGCGGGCGCTTTCGGCGCCGCCGTCGACGAGCTGTTCTACTCCGACCTGAACTACGAGTTCGACCAGACGGCGGCCTTCTTCGAGATCACCTGGACCGCCGGCGAACGGCTCGACCTGACCGCGGGAGCACGCTGGTACGACTACGAGGAGACGCGCAGCCAGGTCTTCGACGGGCTGTTCGCGGATCCGGGGCCGACGGAGGGCGAAACCAGCGCCGACGGCGTGGCGCCCCGCTTCATCGCCAGTTTCGAAGCGACCGAGAACACGCAACTCAACGCCCAGGTCTCCAAGGGCTTCCGTCTCGGTGGCATCAACGACCCGCTGAACGTGCCCGTCTGCACCCCGGAAGACCTCGCGACCTTCAGCGGCCGCGACGCCTGGGAGGACGAGGAACTCTGGAACGTCGAGATCGGGTCGAAGTCCACGATCATGGGCGGCCGCGGCACCTTCAACGTCGCGGCGTTCACGATGGACATCTCGAACCTGCAGACGACCGTCACCGCCGGCTCCTGCTCGTCCCGGCTCGTCTTCAACGTGCCGAACGCCCGCAGCACGGGCCTGGAGCTCGAGCTGACGGCTCAGCCCTCGGCCGTCTTCGACTTCGCGATCTCGGCCAGCTACGCGGACTCCGAACTCGGGTCGACCCTGACCTCGACCGCGGCCGACGGGACGACCAGCGTGGTCTCCGGTATCGAGAAGGGCAACCGGCTGCCGACCGTGCCCCGGTTCCAGGCCGCGGTGGCCGCGACCTGGCGCTGGGAGGCGGGCGACTGGGCCGGCTACCTCTCCTCCGCGTTCCAGCACGTCGGTTCCCGCTTCACCCAGATCGGCGATCACGCTCCGGGGTTCGGCACGGTCGACCTGCTGGCTCTCTCCGCGACGAACCCGGTCGGCGGACCGCTTACTCAAACCACGTTTCGCTTCGACCCCGAGATGCCGGCCTACGACCTCCTGAACCTGCGCCTCGGCTTCCTGAACGAGCGCTGGGACATAGCGCTCTTCGTCAACAACGCCCTCGATGAGCGGGCCCTGCTGGCTCTCGACCAGGAACGCGGCACGCGCGCCCGCGTCGGCTACCTGACGAACCAGCCGCGAACGATCGGGGTGACCAGCCGGATCAGCTTCTAGCTAGACCCGCGACGGGTCAGCCGCTCCGGGCGCGTCAGTGCATGTCCGGCTGCGCGGTGCTGGTGAGCATCCCCGTGGCCGCGAGCACGACCAGCGCGAAGGCGACTTCGAGGGCCACCGTCAGCGGCACCGGTTCCGTGTGCGCATCGGGGCGGAAGTTCATCCGGAGGTGGTTCACGGCGCCCAGGAACAGGACGCACACGCTCCCGGCCATCTTGGCTAGCAGGATCCGGCCGTACGGCTCGGTCCAGAGGGTGTCCCAGGCCGGCAGGTAGAGAACTGCCAGCACGACCCCGCTCAGGACGAGGAGCGTCGCTGCGGCCAATGCCAGCGGCCAGAAGGCGCCGAGCCAGAACCGGCGCATCGACGCCGCTTCCGCCACCGACGTCCCGGGCACCATCAGCGGAAGAACGAGGATGACGATCAACGTGCCGATCCAGAAGCCCGCGCCCAGTACGTGGATGCTCTGGGCAGTCCACGCAAGCGGGTTGCCGAACGCATGGCCGGTCATCGGCAACGTCGCCGCCAGCCCGAGGGCTCCCGCCCCGGTGATCGTCAGGCCAAACGCGGGCACCCTGTAGCCCGCAAGGGCGCCAAGAGTCGCGACGGCCGCCGCCACGGCCTGCCATCGCCATCGTGCTCCCCAACGGCTCTCGAGCGCGACCGCCCGCAGGTTGTCGAGCGCGAACGCCTCCCCCACGCCCCAAACCTCGATCGACTGGAACACGGCGCGCAGCAGGAACGCCGCCAGCAGCAGCAGACAGGACAGCAGCGTGAGTCGGGCCAGTTCGACACCCAGGTCGCGAACCGCCAGGTCGCGTGGACCCATCGCCTCCAGCAGGCGCATGCCGGTCGCGCCGCAAACCAGGAGCAGCGGCAGATAGACGGCCCAACGGCCGGCCATCTCCCAGCTCAGTGCCGAACCCGCGTCCAGCGTCTCAGCGACCGCCGCGGTCGATCGTGAAGGTCCATTCGCCGGTCAGGACGTGACCGTCGTCGCCCGCGGTCTGCCACTTGGCGGTGTACGAACCGTCCGGCATCCGCCCCGAAACCCTGGCCATCAGGTCCTTCTCACCCATCGTGTGAAGGCCCTCGACGCTCAGCGGACCGGTCGGGCCGGTCAGTTCCAGCTTGCTCAGAGGCAGGTCCGGTTCCTGGTTGAACCAGACCCTCAGGGTACGCACCGGACCGCCCAGCGTCGCACCGTCCTCGGGACTCGTGTTCGACACCTTGAGATGGGGAGGCGCGGCGGCTGCAAGCACCAGGAGCAGGGCAACGGCGCCGAACGCCACGACAATCCGAAGTCTGTGTTGGTCCTTCATCGTCGGTCCTTCTCCCGGATAGGTCTCCGTGTCCGTGCCGGCGTGCGACAGACATCGAGCGTACCAGCCTGTTCCGGGTCAGCCCCTGACCGAGTCAGTAGCGCTGCGCTCCGGTGTAGAGTCCCGCCTTCATCCCCAATGAGTGACTCCCCTTCTCCGCGGAGCGATCCCTACACCGTCCGCGAAGGTGGCGCGGTCGAGCCGCCGCCCAACTGGCGCGCCCGCCTCCGCTATCTCGGTCCAAGCGTCGTCATCTCGGGCTCCATCGTCGGCTCGGGCGAGATCATCCTCACTTCCGGCCTGGGCGCCGCCGCCGGTTTCGTCATGCTGTGGTGGGTGCTTCTCTCGTGCTGGATCAAGTCGCTGATCCAGGCCGAGCTGGGCCGCTACATCCTGGTCTCGGGCGACACCTACGTCCGCGCGATGAACCGACTGCCGGGCAAGATCCCCCTCGGCCGGGGGCTCATCAGCTTGCCCGTCCTCATCGCCCTGATCGCCATCATCCCCGGGATCATGGGACTGGGCGGGATCATCGGCGGCGCAGGCCAGGCCCTCACGCTGCTCTACCCGACCCTTCACTCGACGTGGGCCGCCGGCCTGATCGCCGTGGTCGTCATCGGGCTGTTGATCACGGGTTCCTACAAGATCCTGGAGAACGTGATGCTGGCCCTGGTGATGACCTTCACCGCGGCCACCCTGGTGTGCGCCTTCCTGATGCAGAACACGCAGTACGCGGTCACCCGGGCCGACCTGCTATCGGGAATGACGTTCAGTTTCCCGCCCGAGTACCTGGTGGCGGCGATCGCGGTCTACGGCTACACGGGCGTCAACGCCTCGGAGACTTCGGCCTACCAGTACTGGTGCGTCGAGAAGGGATACCCGAACTTCATCGGCAGAAGCGACGCGCCGGGCTGGGAGGCCCGGGCCCGCGGCTGGATCAAGGTGCTCCAGGCCGACGTCTGGGTCACGCTGATCATCCTGACCTGCGCGACCCTGCCGTTCTACATCCTGGGCGCCGGCGTCCTGCGCGCCCGCGGCAGCGTCCCCGACGGTCTCGAGACGCTTTCCGTGCTGTCCGAGATGTTTACGGAGACGCTCGGCGCGTGGTCCGTCTGGCTGTTCGGCATCGGGGCCTTCTGCATCCTGTTCTCGACGATGCTCTCTTCGGTGGCCGGCGCGGCCCGCTACATACCGGACTACATCATGGAGCTCGGCTACCTGAACCGGCAGAACCTGGTCGCCCGCAGGTCCTGGATTCGCGGCTACTGCGCGACCATTCCCGTCGTCTCCTTCGTCATCTACCTGTCGATCCAGAATCCGCGGCTGCTGGTCACGATCGGCGCCCTGACGCTCGCCATGCTGCTGCCGATCCAGAGCGGCGCGGTGCTCTGGTTCCAGAAGAACCGGATGGATCCCCGAATCCGTCCCGGCAGGTGGATCCGGGGCGGGATCTGGGCCATCTTCCTGGTCGAGCTGGTCATGACCTGGTTCGTCATCCGCTACGTGGTCTTCGGCTGAGGGGCAACGACGTCGGGCGCGACGCACGGCCGCGATCGCACTAAGTCCAATGTCTTCAGGAACTTACGTCGAACAGGGGAGGGATCCATACACCGTCCGCGTGGGCGGCGCCGCCCCGCCGCCCACGAGCTGGCGGACGCGGCTTCGCTATCTCGGGCCGAGCATAGTCATCTCCGGTGCGATCGTCGGTTCGGGCGAGATCATTCTCACCTCGGCTCTGGGCGCCGCGGCTGGCTTCGTCCTGCTCTGGTGGGTACTCCTCTCCTGCTGGATCAAGTCCCTGATCCAGGCGGAGCTCGCCCGCTACACGCTGGTTTCGGGCGACACCTACGTGAGGGCGATGAACCGCCTCCCCTTCCGGATCCGGATCGGCCGCGGCCACGTCAGCTTCGCCGTAGCGATCACGTTGATTGCCCTGGTTCCCGGACTGCTGGGAATGGGGGGCATCATCGGCGGCGCCGGTCAGGCTCTGACCCTGCTGGTCCCGGAAGTGCCGTCGACGCTGGCCGCCGGACTGCTGGCCCTGATCACCATCGCCGTCCTGACCACGGGCTCCTACCGGATCCTGGAGAAGGTGATGCTGGCGCTGGTCATCATCTTCACCGGCGCCACGCTCGTGTGCGCGATCCTGATGCAGGGCACGGAGTTCGCCGTCACGCGAGCCGAGCTCGCGTCGGGCTTCACGTTCAGCTTTCCGCCCGAGTTCATCGTCGCCGCCATGGCCGTCTACGGCTACTCGGGCGTCAACTCCGCGGAGACCTCCGCCTACCAGTACTGGTGCGTCGAGAAGGGCTACCCGAACTTCATCGGCCGCAGCGATGCACCTGGCTGGGAGACGCGCGCCCGGGGCTGGATCAAGGTCATGCAGACGGATGTCTGGGTCACGCTGGTCCTGCTGACCTGCGCGACGGTGCCCTTCTACATGCTCGGCGCCGGCGTGCTGAAGAAGCTCGGCAAGGAGCCCGACGGCCTGGAGACGATCTCCATGCTCTCCGAGATGTTCACCCAGACCCTGGGCCCCTGGTCGCTGTGGCTCTTCGGCGTCGGCGCCTTCTGCATCCTGTTCTCGACGATGATCTCGTTCATCGCCGGCGAAGCACGCTACATCCCCGACTACATCATGGAGCTGGGCTACCTGAAGCGGCGGAACCTAGCCGCTCGCAGATTCTGGATCCGCGGCTACTGCACCGTCGTCCCGATCTTCTGCTTCATCGTCTACATTTGGATCCAGAACCCGCGACTGCTGATCACGATCAGCTCCCTGGTCGCCGGCATGCTGCTGCCGATTCAGAGCGGCGCCGTGCTCTGGCTGCAGAAGAAGCAGATGGATCCCCGCATCCGCCCTGGCCGGGGGATCCGGGCCGGGATCTGGGCCATCTTCCTGGTCGAGCTGGCCCTGGTCGGATTCGTCATCCGCTACGTAGTCCTCGAGCCATTTCTCAACTGAGGAGCCATCCCTCAATCTAGGAGCCAACGATGTTTCTACGACTGTCCTGCACCGCCGCGTGTCTTGGCGCCCTGACCCTGTTGGCCGGATGCGCTTCTCCGGACGCCGACGTGGTCGAAGCGGACGCCGAAAGCGTCCGAACGATCGGTGAAAGCGCCAGCTTCCGCGGCATCAACGGCATCATGTTCGGGCCCGACGGCGCTCTGTATCTGACCTCGGTGGTGACGCCCGCGGTGGCGCGGATCGACCCGGAGAGCGGCGAGATCCTCGACAACTGGGGGCTGGACGACGGAGCACAGTCGCCCGACGACCTTGCCTTCGGCCCGGACGGTTCGGTCTACTGGACCGACATCAGCAACGGCGACGTGACGATGCGGACGCCCACCGGTGAGACCCGCGTGGTCGCTTCGCCGGGGGTCGGCGTCAACCCGATCACCTTCTCGGACGACGGCCGGCTGTTCGTCTCCCAGTGCTTCATGGACACGAACCTGTTCGAGCTCGACCCGGCGGGCGAGCGTGAGCCGCGGCTGATCCGCGACGATCTCGGGCCGGGCTGCGGCCTGAACGGCATGGACTGGGGTTCCGCCGACGGCAGGCTCTACGGCCCGCGCTGGTTCCGCGGCGAGGTCGTTCGCGTCGACGTCGACAGCGGCGAGCTGGAGACGGTCGCGAGCGGCTTCGAGGTGCCGGCCGCGGTCAAGTTCAACAGCGAAGGCGTCCTCCACGTCCTCGACTCGCTCCGGGGCGAGGTCGTACGCGTCGGCGAGGACGGCGGCAAGGAGGTCGTCGCCCGCGTCCAGCCCGGACTCGACAACTTCGCCTTCGACGCGGACGACCGCCTCTTCATCTCGAGCTTCGCCGACGGCTTCATCGTCGAGGCCCTGTCGCCTGACGAGAACCGCATGGTGCTCGCGGGCGGACTCAACATGCCCGGGGGCGTTGCGCTCATCGGCAGCGGCGACGCGGTCCGGCTCGTGGTCGCCGACTTCTTCGCCCTGCGCCAGCTCGATCCGTCAACCGGCGACGAACTCGGCGTCGTGCGCGACGTGATCGGCTTCTCGGACATCGGCACATCGATGTCGGTCCATGCCACGGACGACGGCCAGCTCATCCTCTCGAGCTGGTTCGACAACGCCGTGCGGCTCTGGGATCCGGCCGCCGACGCGCTGGTCCAGATCTTCGGCGAACTGGCCGCCCCGATCGACGCGATCCGGTTCGAGGGCGACATCGTCGCCAGTCAGTGGGCCGCCGGCAACGTGATCGCCTTCTCTCCCGGGAATCCCGAGGAGAAACGGGTCCTGGCCGAGGGCCTCTCGGGACCGGCCGGCCTGACCACGGCCGACGGTGCCCTTTACGTAGCCGACAACCTCGCGGGCACCGTGCTGCGCATCGGCGACGACGGTGTCGAGACGGTCGCCGAAGGCCTCGACCAGCCGGAAGGTCTCGCCGCCGCGAACGGTTCGATCTACGTCGTCGAGGCCGGCGCCGGCCGGGTGGTCGCGATCGACCCTGCGAGCGGCGAGTCGACGACAGTCGCCGACGACCTCGAACTGCATGTGCCGGCCAGCGGCGCCTTCCCGAACACGATGCTGTTCAACGGCATCGCCACGGACGGCGAGACCGCCTGGGTCGCCGGCGACGCGGCGAACACCGTCTACGTCATCGACCTGGAGTAGGAGTCCGCGCGGCGGGACTGGGTGCGCCGGCGTCCCCGCCGGCAACAAGCGCGTGCCGCGAAGCGGCGAGCGCGACCCTCCGGTCTGAATCAGTCCCCCAACCCGTGGTCACCGTACGTCGTGGCGGCCCCCGTCCCGCCGGGACCCAGACGGCCGCCCTCGCCGAAGTGCCCCTTGCCCGGCACGTGGTTCACTTCGACGCGGATGCCGTCGGGGTCCTCGACCAGGATCGAGTAGTAGCCGGACGCGAACCGGTCGCCCTCCTCCGGACCGTGAACGACCTTCGCGTCCAGTTCGGCTTCGATGAAGCGGTAGATCGCGTCGACATCGGCGCGGCTGCGGGCCCGGAAGCAGAGGTGGTGGAGCCCGGGACGGTCCTGGTCGAACGGCCGGTCCCGCTTGTCCGCCGGCGCGGCGCGGACCAGGATGCCGGTCCGGCTGCCGATGCAGTACAGCACGTCCTCGCCCCGGATCAGGGTCTTCATCTCCAGGAAGTTGCACAGCCGTTCCCAGAACGGCAAGCACCGTTCCGGGTCCCGGACGGTCAACTGGATGTGCGCGATCCCGTTGACGCCTACGGTCTGGCCGGCGCTACTCACCTGCCGCCAGTCGCGGTCGACTCCGCACTCTCACCCGGACCGACTTCGATCAGCTCGAAGATGCCGACCATCATCTCGTCCGTCGACCGAAAGCCGAAGCCGACATCGCGGGTCGGATCCGGGTTGTAGGGGTTCGCCGCCGAGTTGTCGTAACGCGCCACGACCTCGACCACGCTCCCCGCCGGCAGCAGGTTCGGCGCCTCCGGGTAGTAGAAGAGTTGCCAGTCGAAGTCGTACTCCGGCACATCGAGGAGGATCTCACGGCTGCCGTCCGGGTAGACCGCGATGAACGACATTGCCCGGCCGCGCATGTGCATGTGCGGGAAGTAGGACACGATCCGCGAGTCCTTCCCGAGTTCGTGGCGGGTCACGATTCGATGGTTCGGGGCGCCGGCCGGGATGGTGAAGTCCATCCTGCTCGCGAAGATCGCCTCCACCTCGACCTCCAGCGGACCCTCGCCGAAGTAGAGGCCGATCCGGGTCCTGTCGGTACGTTCCGAGTCGCCGTTCGGATGGTAGTGCTGGTTGATCATCAGCAGTTCCCCGGGGTCCACCCAGCGCCCGGCGCCGTCCGGGAACACGGTCGGCGCCGCCCCGGCCGCCCAGACCCCGAAGATGTTCACGTCGACGGTACCGGCTTCCCCGCGCTGCCGGTCACCGACCGGCCGCTCCTCGCCGCCAGGCGAACCCGTCCCGCCGAATCCACCCCTGAAGACGATCTGGTGGTGATTCACGGTGCGGTCGCCGGGCTGGAACTCCACGGCCCGCACCCAACGACGCTCCGGGATGTCCAGCCGCACGAGCTGTGTGGGAACCAGGTCCGGCCCGTTCGCCGGCACGGTTACCGGCGGCAGTTCGATCACGTGGTCCGGCTCGCCCACCTGCCAGCCATCCCTGAATCGAGGCGGCTCGGGCATCAGCGCCGGATCGCCGGGCGTAGCGCCTCCATCGACCCAGGCGGCGATCGTCTCGATCTCGTCCTTGCTCAGCCGAGCGTCGTTCGCCCAGACGCCGTGCTCCGGGTTCGCGAACCACGGCGGCATTTCGCCGTTGACGACGACGCGCCGGATCGAGCGGGCCCAGGGCCGCGCCTCCCGGTAGGTCAGGAGCGACATCGGCGCGATTTCGCCAGGCCGGTGGCAGCCGACGCAGTGGCGCATCAGGATCGGCGCCACGTCGCGGCTGAAGACCACCGCGTCGCTGTCGGCGCCAGCGGCGGGGGCGGCGAACGCAGCCGAGGAGAAGGACGCGACCAGGGTGGCCGCCACCATCCGGACGGCTCGGCGGCGAAACGAAACGATCGGAAACGAGCGCATCATGACGGCCTCATCTGACCCATCGAAGACTACTTCACACCCTGTTGGCTAGACGCGGCACGGCTGCCGTCAGGGGCTGCTAGAGTCCGCGTTCGCTAAAGAACCAGCTGTCCCAAACTTCAGGAGACCCAGCGACAATGTACCGACAGACTGCCTGCCGCGTTCTCATCCTCAGCCTGTGCCTCGCGGTGATCGGCTTCGCACCCGCCGCGGCCCAGGGCGAACGGCCCGCCAGCCCCGAGGGTGCCGCCTCGACCCAGATTGGTGACGCCTGGATCGACATCACCTACAGCCGGCCCATCCTGCGTGGCCGCACCGGCATCTTCGGCTCCGGCGAAGAGTACGGGCAGACGCTTCTCGCGGGCGGCCCCGTCTGGCGTGCGGGCGCGAATGTGACGACCCGGATCAACACCGAGGCCGATCTGATGATCGGCGGCAGCACCGTTCCGGCCGGCGAGTACAGCCTGTTCATCGACCTGAAGGACGGCGCCTGGACCGCGATCATCTCGAAGCAGCCCTACATGGAGGCGTTCGACCGGGCCAAGATGGCGGAAGGCCTGACCTGGGGCGCCTACGGCTACAACGCGGACCATGACGTCGTCCGCGCGCCGATGACGACCTCGACGGAGGAGTTCTCCATCGACCAGATGACGATTCTGTTCACCGACGTCTCGGACGCCGGCGGCGCGCTCGTCGTGATGTGGGACAACCAGATGGGCGTCCTGCCCTTCGGCGTCGGCCAGTAGGTTTCGGCGCTCTCAGTCCTCAGCGGCGGCCCGGGCTTCTTCGGCCCGGG
Organism: Holophagales bacterium; assembly: GCA_009843505.1. Classification (GTDB taxonomy): domain Bacteria; phylum Acidobacteriota; class Thermoanaerobaculia; order Multivoradales; family Multivoraceae; genus Multivorans; species Multivorans azotirespirans. Next base: position 728,107 of record VYDI01000034.1, read on the forward strand.
CGCCGCTCAGCACGTTCGTGACCGCCCGGTTGCCCTCGTGGCAGGCGAACTCGAACAGCCCGCCGACGGTCACTCCCCGTGACGCCTGGTCGTTCGTCAGCGGCGCCGACACGGTCCAGGCGGCCGTGAACATCGTCGGATCCTCGACCGTGAACCGGTAGTCGATCGTCCGCTCGTCGATGCGCCTGAAGCGCTCGACGAGCCGCATGGTCGGCCGCGCCGCCCGCCACAGGCGGCTCCAGTGGTACTCCGTCTTGTCGGCGATGTTCGTCGTCTCGACGACCAGGGTGTCGCCCTCCCAGCGGCCGCGGGAGTCGCCCAGCCAGAGCCCGATCGTCTCCGGCAGGCGCGGCCGGTCGTCGAGCGGCACGATCCGGAGCTCGTGGTACATCTCGTGCAGCATGACGACCGCGTCCGGGGTCTGCAGGATCAGGAAGTTCATGTTGTAGGGCTGGATCGGGACCATCAGCGGCAGGCCGTCCGTGATGCAGCGCTCGCCGGTGTCGAGATCGGTGTGGTCCAGGTACGGCCCGTTGCCGTAGCGCGCCAGCTCCACCCTGCTCGCCTCGCGCGCCGCCTCCGTCCATGGGATCCGGCCGTCCGGCGGATCGACGATGAGCGAGGTGCGGCGATCGGCGTCCACCCGGGTCGACGCGTCCAACCAGACCAGGTTGTAGCCGCCCACCTCACCCGGCCGGGAAGTGCCGTCGGCGGCAATCCGGTTCTCGACCGTGGTCCGCTCCAGCTCCGACACCTCCAACTCGCTCAGCGACCCACGACCGGCCATCGCCTCCGGACGTTCGAGCGGAGTCAGTGTGGCGCTCGTCCAGGTCCCCTGGAGATCAGGATCTCCCCAGGGCGTCCGCGGCTGCGCGACGCCCGTCGCCGGCCAGAGCAAGGCGAGCATTGCGAACAGCGCGGCGAGTCCGCTGAGCGAGGAACCGTTCCTCAGGCGTCGCACTCCCGGTAAGCGTCGATCACCGCCCGCTCGCCTTCCCGGCCCGGCTTCGAGTTCCCGTGCTCCATGCCCACGATGCCGTCAAAGCCCTTGCTCTTCAGGTGCCGGAACACGTTGAGGTAGTTGATCTCGCCCGTCGTCGGTTCCTTGCGCCCCGGGTTGTCGCCGACCTGGATGTAGGCGATCTCGTCCCAGGCCCGGTCGAGGTTCGGGATCAGGTTCCCCTCGGTGATCTGCTGGTGGTAGAGGTCGTCGAGGATCTTGACCGAGGGCGATCCGACCGCCTTGCAGATCTGGTACGCCTGAGGAATCCCGGTCAGGAACACGCCGGGGTGGTTCGTCCAGTGATTGAGCGGCTCGAGCACAGCCACGAGTCCGGCCGGCTCGAGGATCGCGGCGGCCCGTTTCAGGTTCTCGACCACGTTGGCGGTCTGGTACTCCCACTCGAGGCCCGGATCGAGCTGGCCGGGGACGACGGTGCACCAGGTCGCGTTCACCCTCTTGCCGATCTCGACCGCCTTCTTCATGTCGGCCTCGATCGCCTCCCGGGCCGAAGAGTCCGGGGAGGCGAAGCTCACGCCGCCCCAGGACGTGTGGGCGACGAAGACCCCCATCTCCATGCCCAGACGGTCGAGTTCCGCGGCGATCTTCTCCTGGAGCGCCGGTTCGCGGCCGCCCATGCCGTTGTCCTCGAGGGCCCGGAAACCCTCGTCGTGCATGAAGCGGAGCTGGTCGAGGTGGTCGTTGCCGGCGTGGTGCCGGAACATCCCGAAGTGGGGCGCGTACTTGAGCTGGAATGCGCCTCCGTTCGCAGGCTGCGCGGGACGCGCAGCGGCCGCCCCGGGCGCCGCGCCGGCGGCAAGAGCCGTTGCCGCCGCGGCGCCTCCGGCCAGGAACTGCCGCCGCGGAATCCGGGCAGTGTCAGGAGAACCGACTGTCTTGTTGCGCATCGTGGCAGAGTACCAGCCGCCGAAACGGCCAGAACCGACCCGCAACACGAGGGACCGACATGCACGCAACCGCGACCAGGAACCGCCTTCTGACCCCCGCCATCGTCGCCATCGCGACCGCCACGCTGGCGCCCGCCCTTCACGCGATCGACGTCACGGACACGAGGCTGCTGTCCCAGCCCGCGGTGAGCGCGGATCACGTGGCGTTCGCCTACGCCGGCGACCTCTGGATCGCCGGTCGCGACGGCTCCGGAGCGCGGCGCCTGACCTCGCACGAGGGGACGGAGACCAGCCCCCGCTTCTCTCCCGACGGCACTCTGGTCGCGTTCAGCGCCGAGTACGACGGCAACGTCGACGTCTTCGTCATGCCCGCCGCGGGCGGCGAGCCGAAGCGGCTCACCTGGCATCCGGGCGCCGATCTGGTCCAGGGCTTCACCGTCGACGGTTCGGCCGTGCTGTTCGCTTCCCAGCGCAGCATGTTCACGAACCGTCACTTCCAGCTCTTCACCGTGCCGCTGACCGGCGGATTGCCCGAGAAGCTGCCGATCCCGCACGGGTTGCGCGCCAGCTATTCGTCCGACGGCCGCCGCATCGCCTACATCCCGACGCCCGAGCGCTTCCAGCAGTGGAAGAACTACCGCGGCGGGACAACGTCACGCATCTGGATCTACGACACCGGGGACCACTCGGTGCAGACGATCCCCCAGCCCGAAGGCCGCTCGAACGACACGAACCCGACCTGGATCGGCAACCGGGTCTTCTTCCGCTCCGACCGGGACGGCGAGTTCAACCTGTTCTCCTTCGACACGGGCAGCGGCGAGATCGTCCGGCACTCCGACTTCGAGGACTTCCACGTCGAGGATCTCTCGGGTTCCACCGACACGGTGATCTACGAACAGGCCGGCTACCTGCACGTCTACGATCCCGCCTCCGACCGGCATGTGCGCCTGCGGATCGGGGTGGCTGCCGACCTGACCGAGACGAGGTCCCGCTGGGTCGAAGGGCCCGAGAACATCCGCAGCGCGTCCATCTCCCCCACGGGCGCCCGCGCCGCGTTCGGGTATCGAGGCGAGGTGCTGACCCTGCCGGCCAAGAAGGGCGACGCCCGCAACCTGACCCGGACGCCCGGCGTCCACGAGCGCGACCCGGCCTGGTCGCCCGACGGCGCCAGCATCGCCTTCTTCTCGGACCAGGGCGGCGAGTACGGACTCCACGTCCGCGACCAGGAGAGCGGCGACGTTCGCCGCTACGAGCTGGGCGGCGAACGCGGCGGCAGCGGCTTCTACCACGGCCCCGAGTGGTCGCCCGACGGTGAGCGGATCAGCTACGTCGACAACTCGATGACGCTCTTCGTCATCGATCTCGACAGCGGCGACGTGGCGAAGGTCGCGAGCGAGTACTACTACGGCCCCTCCTTCCCGCCACGGCCCGGGCACTCGTGGGCGCCGGACTCACGGTACGTGGCCTACACCCTGAACACCCGCTCCTACATGCAGCAAGTGTTCGTCTACGACGTGGAAGCAGAGACATCCCACCCGGTGACGGACGGGCTGAGCGAGGTCGGCGAACCGGTCTTCGACCGGAGCGGCGACTACCTGTACTTCCGCGCCTCGACCGACGCCGGTCCGGTCAAGCACTGGTTCGCCATGTCGAACGCGGACATGGAACTGTCGAGCGCGATCTACGTCGCGGTCCTGCGCCAGGATGGCGAATCGCCGCTTGCCGCGGAGAGCGATGAGGAGACCGTCGTGTCCGACGAGAGCGACGCGAAAGCCGAGGAAGGCGACGAGACCGAGGTCGAAGCGGAAGCCGACGGCGACGGTGAGGACGGCGAAGGGCCGAGGGTCGAGATCGACTTCGAAGGCCTGAACCAGCGCATCCTGGCGCTTCCGGTCCGGGCCGGCGGCTACAGCAACCTCGAAGCCGGCGAAGCGGGCAAGCTCTACTACCTCCGCTCCCAGCCCGCGGGCCGGTTCGGCGGGGGTGGCGGCGATCTCGTCCTCTTCGACCTGGAGGATCGCGAGGAAACGGTGCTGCTCTCCGGCGTCGGCGGCTTCTCCCTGAGCGCCGACGGCAAGAAGCTCCTCTACGCCGGCCAGAACGACTTCGGCATCGCGAACGCCGGCGGCAAGATCGACCGTGCGCAAAGCGCCATGGCGGTCGACAAGCTGACGGTCCGCATCGATCCGCGCTCAGAGTGGAAGCAGATCTACGACGAGGTCTGGCGAATCAACCGCGACTACTTCTACGACCCGGGCATGCACGGGGCCGACTGGCCGGCAATGGCCGAGAAGTACAGCGGCTTCCTGGTCGACATCTCCACCCGCGCGGACCTGAACAAGGTGCTGCGCTGGATGTGCAGCGAGATCGCGGTCGGCCACCACCGGGTAGGCGGCGGCGACCGGCGAGCCGATCCGGAGCGCGTGGGCGGGGGCCTGCTCGGCGCGGACTTCGAGATCGCCGACGGCCGCTACCGCTTCGCCCACGTCCTTGGGGGCCTGAACTGGAACCCCGAACTGCGGGCACCGCTCACCGAGCCGGGCGTCTCCGTTTCCGCCGGCGAGTACCTGCTTGCCGTCAACGGCGTCGACCTCGAAGCCGCCGACAACGTCTTCGAGCGCTTCGAGAACACCGCCGGCAAGATCACCGACATCACAGTGGGTCCGAGCGCGGACGGTTCCGGTTCGCGCACGGTGTCCGTTGTGCCGATCCCGAACGAGTCGGCGCTCCGCAACCGGGAGTGGGTCGAGGGCAACCTGGCCAAGGTCGACGAGGCCACCGACGGCCGCGTTGCCTACGTCTACGTGCCCAACACGACCACCCTCGGCCATACCTACTTCAAGCGCTACTTCTTCCCGCAGGTCCACAAGCAGGCCCTGATCGTCGACGAGCGCTTCAACGGCGGCGGCCAGGTAGCGGACTACTACATCGACCACCTCCGGCGCCCGTACATCAGCCACTGGGCAACCCGCTACGGCGCCGACTTCCGCACTCCAAGCGCGGCCATCCTGGGGCCGAAGGTCATGATCATCGACGAGACCGCCGGTTCCGGCGGCGACCTGCTGCCGTGGATGTTCCGCAAGCTCGGCCTCGGCCCCCTGGTCGGCAAGCGGACCTGGGGCGGTCTGGTCGGCACGCTCGGCTTCCCCATCCTGATGGACGGCGGCTTCGTCACCGCCCCGAACCTGGCGATCTGGACCGAGGACGGCTTCGTCGTCGAGAACGTCGGCGTGCCGCCCGACGTCGACGTCGAGCAGTGGCCCGCGGACATCATCGCCGGCCGTGACCCGCAGCTCGAGAAGGCGATCGAGATCGTCCTGGAGCAACTGGAGGCGAGCCCGCCGCCCGAACCGGTGAAGCCGCCCTTTCCGATCCGGGTCCGCCGCTAGCTCCACCTGCCGGTGAACGTCAGCTTCCTGTTGCCGCGGCTACGCGCCGAGTGGCGCAAGCGCGCCGGGCGCGAACTCTCGGCGGCCGACATCCACCCGCGCTTTCGGGACCGGGAACGGCACTTCCGGTCGCCGCCGATGACGGCCGAGATGGTGGCCGCGATCTCCCGCCTGTCGCCCCAGTTCCACCTGGAGCCCGGAGAGTCCTCCCGGTCGTTCTGGGAACTGACCCAGAACGGGTCGTGCTGGGGCGAGTTCGACGCCGCGGAGCCCGTGCTCCGCGCCATGCCGCGCCCCGGCAAGGCGCTCGACATCGGCTGCGGCCTCGGCCGCTCGACCACCTTCTTCCGGCGCGTCCTCGACTGGAGTGACACCGAGTTCCACCTCTACGACGGCGACGGTCCCCGGATCGACTACCCCCGCAGCGGGCAACGCACAGACCGCTCCTTCTGCGGCGACCTCACGGCGCTGCGCCAGGTGCTGGAGCACAACGGGGTTCCAAACTGCCGCGTCTTCGACGCCCACGAACTGAACCACCGCCTGGACGCCCTGCCCGGTCCCTACGACCTCGTGTACTCCTTCTACGCCGCCGGCTTCCACTGGTCGCTCGCCGACTTCTGGAGCGAGTTCGAGGCGATCTCGCATGGCCGAACCGTCGGCGTCTTCACGATTCACCGGAACTTCGAGGAATTCCCGGCGCTCCGGGATTGGGCGTTCCGTATCGTCCCTTTCGAGCGCAGTCTGATCAAGGATCGGCCCCACCGGCTGCTGCTCGCCTCTCGCGAAGAAGAACTCCTGGACCCGCTGGAGCAGCGATCCAGCCGCTAGGCTTGCCCCACACCACAACAGCCCAGGGAGCAACGCGATGCTCGACTCGCTCAAGAACTGCCAGCCCCAGACCTACGCCGCGATGCGGATCGTCGCCGGCTTCCTCTTTCTCTGGCACGGCGCGCAGAAACTCCTGGGCTTCCCGCTGCCGACTCCCGAAGGCGCTCCGACCTTCATTCTCTACATCGCCGGACCGATCGAGCTGATCGGCGGCGCCCTGATCATGGTCGGCCTGTTCACCCGTCCGGTCGCTTTTCTTGCCAGCGGCCTGATGGCCTTCGCCTACTTCCTCGGCCACGCCACGCGCCTGGGCGACGACCAGCCGATCTGGCACGCCGTGATGCCGCTCACGAACGGCGGCGAAGCCGCCGTCCTCTTCTGCTTCGTGTTCCTCTTCATCGCCGCCAAGGGCAACGGCATTTGCAGCCTCGGCGGCGACGAGGACTGAAGCCGACCGACGCCCTCAGCTCACCGCGAAGATGCCGCCGTCGACCGGGATGGCGGCGCCGGTGACGTAGGCCGCGGCGCGGGACGCCAGGTAGATCGAAACGCCGGCCATGTCCTCCGGCGTGCCGATCCGCTTGCGCGGGTTGCGGGCGCGGATCTCGTCGCCGAACTTCCGCAGGTTGTACTCCATCATCTTGCTCTCGAACGGGCCCGGACAGACGGCGTTCACCGTGATGTCCTCGGGCGCGAGACGGCGCGCGAGGGCTCGGGTCAGGTGGATCATGCCGGCCTTGCTGGCGCTGTAGGGGTAGTGCTCCTGCGGGTTCACGTGCAGGCCGTCGATTGAGGCGATGTTGATCACCCGCCCCGGATCGTCCTCCGTTGCCGCGGCGCGCAGCTCGGGGAGCAGCTTGACGGTCAGGTAGAACGGGCCCTTCAGGTTGATGTCCATCACCTTGTCCCAGCCGGACTCGGGGAACTCCTCGAGCGGCGCTCCCCAGGCGGCGCCGGCGTTGTTGACCAGGATGTGAAGCCTGTCCTCACGTTCCCGCAGCTCGGCGCAGAAACGCTCCACCCCTTCGATCGTCGACAGGTCGTTCGGCAGCGAGACGCACTCGCCGTAAGCCGAGAGCTCGTCGGCCATCGCGTCGCAGACAGCAGCCTTCCGCGAGCTGATGTAGGTACGGACGCCGTTCTCGACGAAGCCGCGAGCGATCATCGCCCCGATGCCGCGGGAGCCCCCGGTGACCACCGCCACCTTGCCGGAAACGTCGAACAGGTTCTTCATCGCTATCCCCCAACGGTCAAGGCGTCAGTCAGTACGGACCCCGACCGCGCGGCCTGGTCCCAGAGTCCGAGCGCAATCCGGTGGCGGCCCCCGGGCAGACGGATTCTCAGGCCGGCCCGGTAGTGGCTTTCGAGGGCTTCCGTGAGCGCTTCCGCGGGCACCTCGAGCGGCACCTCCAGATGCTGCGCCGCGGTCAGCTCGTCGTCGTCGTCCCTGGGGTCGGCGGCAAGCCGGGTGGCGGGCCCGGGGTCGCCCTCGATCTCGACCAGCTCGACGCTGCTGATCGGAAACTCGATCCACATCTGAACGTCGTAGAGGTCCTCGCCTTCGACGGGCATGATCGCGTCGACGTTGACCTCCATCCGGTGCGGGTTGTCACTCTCGCCGACGTACGCCGCCGCCAGCGCCCTCTCCGAGATGCGCGAGCGGACCCCCTTTTTGACGTAGCTCCGACGGTAGTCCGCCGAAGCGCCCCTCACTCCGCGCACCCGCACCTCGATCGACGTGAACTCGCCCTCGACCTTGTTCGCCGACGAGAGCCCGAGCGAGTAGTACGACTGCATGCCGCCGACGGCCTGGGCCAGCACGCCGGTCAGCCTCCCGCCGCCGGTGCGACCGAACCCGCCGGTCCCTTCGGCCAGGTTGTGAAGCGCTTCCCGGCGATCCGAGACCTCCATCAGCGCGCCGCGCCCCCTGGAGCGCCTGGCGCTCGTCGCGGCGTCGCCCGGCGGCGGCTTGGCCGCGAACAGCGTGACGCCGTAGGTGTTGGCCTCGGCGACGATGGCCTGAATCGTCGCGGTCGCCCGGAACTGTTCGACCTCCTGTTGCAGGCGGCCGACCTCCATGCTCGCATCACGGTCGAAGATGCCGCCCGTGCCGGGCGCGCCGCCGGCCTGACCGCCGCCCGCCCGCTCGACCAGGGCGCCGGCGTCGCTGGCGCCGCCCGTGAGCAAGTCCTGGACGTGCTCCATCAGGGTACCGAGGGGCCGCTCGGCGATGCCGTCGGAGACGAAGACGAGCGCCTTGCGGCCCTCGAGCCAGGCCAGCGTGCGCACGAAGTTCCCGAGCGCCTCGAAGCTGGCCTCCGAATCGTTGTAGACCTCGCGGGCGTACGTCCTCATCTCGCCCAACAGGGCGTCGATCGCGAGGCCCGCGTTCTGGCGGTCGAGTCGGTCGCGGCTGCGCATCCGGTGGAAGATGTCCGTGACGGAGAGTTGAGCGCTCTGCCGGAGACCGTCCCTCTGGTCGCCGACCGTCTGCTGACCCCTCAGACCGTTCAGGGCGCCCCGGATCGCCCCCCAGTTCCGGGTGAAGTTCTGCACGACGCGCGGCTCCTGGTCATGCGCCGCGACCATGATCCGCACCCGGCGATCCTCGAGCACCGTCGGCAGGTCGACCTCCAGTTCGGCGAGCGCCCGGTCGCGGTTCGCGGACAGCAGGTTGTGCTGATCGAGATAGAGGACGAGCCAGATCGGCGCCGTCGCGTCCGGATCTTCCCGCACGACTTCGTAGAAGTTCACTGGCTGGACCCGTTCGCCGTTCTCGAACACCTGGAAGTTGGAGAGTTCGAGCCCGGTGACCGGCTCGCCCTGACGATTGGTGACGTGAACGTCGATGTTGACGACCTCGACGTCGACGGTCTCCTGGATGACCCCGGCGGTGGGCTCAGTCTGTAGCTGGGCGGTGACGGGCGTCGCCGCGACCAGCAGCGCTACCACGGAACAGGAAACGAGGCAGGCTCTGCATCTCATGACAGTTCGAACCCCTCATAGTCGTTGGCTGCGACGGCGTCGCACTTCTCCACGTAGGGAGGAAAGCCCAGGTAGGGCATGAACACTCGCGGCTTGCCCGGCACGTTGGCCCCCAGGTACCAGGAGTTGCAGGTGGGATAGAGAGTCGCGCCGGCGACCTCGCCGACGTGGGCGACCCACTCGTTCTCGGCCTCCCGGGTTGCCTCGATCGCGGCGTGGCCGCGATCCCGCATCCAGGCCATGCAGTCGGCAACCCAGTCCACATGCTGTTCGATCGACGGCAGCATGTTCGAGAGCACGGACGGACTCCCGGGGCCGGTGATCACGAACAGGTTGGGGAACCCCGCCACGCCCAGGCCGAGGTAGGCGCGAGGTCCGTCCTCCCACTTCGAGCGCAGGGTCCGCCCGCCGCGACCACGAATGTCGATGCGGGCGAGCGCGCCCGTCATCGCGTCGAAGCCGGTTGCGAAGACGATCGCGTCCAGCGCGTAGTCCCGGCCGCCCGTGCGGAGCCCGGACTTCGTGATCTTCTCGACCGGCGAGGAGCTGACGTCGACCAGGGTGACGTTGGACCGGTTGAAGGTCTCGAAGTAGCCGCTGTCGAGGCAGATCCGCTTGCAGCCGATCACGTTGGTCGGGCTCAGCAGGTCGGCGACTTCGCGGTCGTCCACGATGCCGCGGATCTTCTCGCGGACGAACCCGGCGGCGGCATCGTTCGCCTCCTGGCTCATCAGCATGTCGGCGAAGGAGGCCATGAACGAGAAGCCTCCGTACTCCCAGCGCTCCTCGAAGCGTCGCCGGCGTTCCTCCGGACGAACTTCCGCGAACGCGTCGTTCATCGCGTTCATGTCGGCGCCGAGTCCGGCCGGCATCCGCTTGTTGCGTGCCCGGAAGGCCGGGTACTCGGCCTTGACCTCCGCCTCCCGGTTCTGGTCCATCGGGCCGTTCTGGGCCGGAATCGAGTAGTTGGGAGTGCGCTGGAACACGGTGAGGTGCGCCGCCTCCCGCGCGATCACGGGAATCGCCTGGATCGCCGACGATCCGGTGCCGACGACGCCCACCCGGAGCCCGGTGAAGTCGACGCCCTCGTGCGGCCAGGCGCCGGTGTGGTACTTCTCGCCCTGGAAGTCGTCGAGTCCCTCGAAATCCGGCAGGTTCGCCGCCGACAGGCAACCCGTGGCCATCACGATGAAACGGGCGAAGACGGTCTCGTTCCCGGCATCCTTGCCGTTGCTCCTGGCGGCGCCACCGACGCCGAAGGCCCCAGCCGTCGCTCCCTCCGGCGGCGCGACCTCGACCCGCCAGCGGGAATCCTCCTCCTCGAAGCGGGTCGAGACGACGCGGCGGCCGAACTCGATGTCGCGCCGGAGGTCGAAACGGTCCGCCACGTGGTTCGCGTAGCGGAGGATCTCCGGCTGGCCCGAGTAGCGTTCACTCCAGGACCACTCCTGCTGGAGTTCCTCCGAGAACTGGTACGAGTACTCCAGGCTCTCGACATCGCAGCGGGCGCCCGGATATCGGTTCCAGTACCAGGTACCACCCACGCCGTCGCCGGCCTCAAACGCCCGGACCGTGAACCCCAGGCCGCGCAGGCGGTAGACCATGTAGAGACCAGCGAAGCCGGCTCCAACCACGACCACATCGAACTTCCGCATAGAGAGAGGATCGTATGCTACGGCTGCCATCCGCGTCCGGCGCCGACCGGTGGACGCGCCGCAGCCATGCCCGCCCTCGACGGACTCCGGATCCTCGACCTGACCCGCATCCTGGCCGGGCCGACGTGCACCCAACTGCTCGGCGACCTGGGCGCGGACGTGATCAAGGTCGAACGTCCCGGCCGAGGCGACGACACGCGCGGCTGGGGTCCGCCCTTCGTCAAGGACGGGAACGGCAAGGACACGAGCGAGAGTGCGTACTACCTGTGCGCCAACCGGAACAAGCGCTCGGTCGCGATCGATCTCGCGACCGAAGAGGGCGCCGGCCTGGTCCGCCGACTCGCTGCACGCTCCGACGTCCTGATCGAGAACTTCAAGGTCGGCGCACTCGGCCGCTACGGCCTGGGCTACGACGACCTCAGGGATGAACTGCCGGGACTCGTCTACTGCTCGATCACCGGCTTCGGCCAGACCGGACCGAACGCGCACCGCGCCGGCTACGACCTGCTGGCGCAGGGCTACGGCGGCATCATGAGCCTCACCGGCGCGCCGGACGGCGAACCGATGAAGGTCGGCGTCGGCATCGCCGACATCATGTGCGGAATGTACGCGGCGACCGCGATCCTGGCCGCGCTGCGACACCGCGACCGGACCGGCCGCGGCCAGCACATCGACGTCGCCCTGGTCGACGCCCAGATGGCCTGGCTCGTCAACGAGGGATCGAACTACCTGATCTCCGGCGAGGTGCCGGAGCGGCGCGGCAACGAGCACCCGAACATCGTCCCCTACGGCGTCTTCGAGACCGCCGACGGGCACGTGATCGTCGCGGTCGGCAACGACTCCCAGTACGAGCGCTTCTGCGAGCTGCTCGGCGCCCCTGAACTCGCGTCGGACGACCGCTACCGAACGAACGCCGGCCGGCTCGCCCACCGGGACGAACTGGTGGCGCGACTGTCGGATCTCGTGCGCGAGCTGAGTAGCGCCGAGGTGTTGGCCGGCCTGGAAGCCCGCGGCGTGCCCGGCGGACCGATCCACGACCTGGAGCAGGCGCTGGCATCGGATCAGGCAGAGGCCCGCGGCATGACGATCGACATGCCGCACCCGCTCTCCGGGAGCGGCACGGTCAGGATGGTCGCCAACCCGATCGGGATGTCCGAAACGCCGGTGACCTACCGCCGGTCCCCGCCTGTGTGCGGCGCCGACACGGACGAGGTGATCGAGGAAGTACTGGGCGACGACTAGGAGTCGCCACACGGGTCGCCAAGCGGTGGTACGGTGGACGAGCCACCCGGCAATCTCAGGCCCCTAGGAGACCACTTGACGAACACGGCCGTAGGAATCAGCGGCTTCGGCGGTTACGTGCCGGAGCGAGTGATGACGAACGAGGAGTGGACCCGGTACGTAGACACCTCCGACGAATGGATCGTGGAGCGCACCGGCATCCACCGGCGCCGCGTCGCCGCCGAGGACGAGTCCACGGCCGACATGGCAACGGCCGCCGCCAGATCGGCGCTCGAGAGCCGCGGTATCGGCCCCGAAGAGATCGACGAGATCATCGTCGCTACGGACACGCCGGAGGTCTACACCCCGGATACGGCCTCCTTCGTCCAGCGCAAGCTCGGCGCCCGCGAAGTCCCTTCCTACGACCTGGGCGGCAGCGGCTGCGCCGGCTTCGTGCAGGCGATGGACGTCGCCCGCTCGCGGGTGCTGACCGGGACCCGCCGGGTGCTCGTCATCGGGGTCGAGCTGATCACGCGTCTGGTGAGCTGGAAGATCCGCGAGACGTGCGTACTGTTCGGCGACGCCGCGGCCGGCGTGATCGTCGAGCGCGGACCCCAGATGGCCGAGATCCTCGGCGCCAAGACCGGCACCGACGGCAGCCAGTGGAGCATTCTGACCCTGGAGATCGGCGGCACCCGCAAGCCGTTCAGCCTCGAGTACGCCCAGAAGGAAGAGCATCTGAAGCTCATCATGGAAGGCAGGGCGGTGTTCCGTCACGCCGTCCATCGCATGTCGGAGGTCGGCCTCGACGTGCTGGAAGCCGTGGGCGCGAAGCTCGAGGACGTGGCCATGATCGTGCCCCACCAGGCGAATCTGCGCATCGTCCAGGCGGTCGCGAAGAACCTGTCCGTACCGATGGAGAAGGTCTACACGAATCTCCAGGAGTACGGCAACACGGGCTCGGCATCCGTTCCCCTGGCGCTGTGGGAAGCGCACAACAAGGGTCGCATCTCACCGGGCGACCTCGTGCTGCTGACCTCCTTCGGCGCCGGCTTCCACTGGGGCGCGGCACTGTTGCGGTTTACGGGCTAGGAAACCCGGAACGCGGGACTCACCTCACCCGAAGATCAGACCCCAGATCGTGAACAGGGTGAACGACACGTAGACCGCGGACGCGATCAGCATCATCACGACGTTGAGCGGCTTCGGGCGGGCGGACTTCGGCAGCTTCGTCAGGTTCACGTAGAGCGTCAGCGGGACGTAGATCGCCATCGCGAAGCCGCCCAGCAGGGCGGAGTTGAAGATGAACCCGAGCGCCGAGACGCCGGTCAGTTCGAAGAAGGCGGTCGACGCTGTGCCGGCGACCATGAACATGATCGCGAAGGTCAGGTACCACTGGCTCTGGGTTCGCTTCTGGCCGAACTTGAACATGGAGCCGAGCAGGTAGGACCAGGTGCGGGCGCCGCCATCGACGGCGCCGAGCTGGGAGCTGAACAGCGCCGCCATGCCGATCAGCAGGAACACGTAGCGGCCGAACGTGCCGAGACTCGTCTCCAGGATGACCGACATGTCCCAGACGATCTGGCCTTCCTCGGGGACGATGCCCGCCGGGCGCAGGACCGTGAGCGCCCCGAACATGAACAGGAACATCGTGAACGTGTTGCCGAGCCAGAAGAAGATGACCTGGTCCTGGATCACGTAGCGCATCCAGCGCCTGAAGCGGCTCGCGTTCTCGGGACTCTCGATGTAGCGGTAGCCCGACTGCACTTCGGCCGTCTTGTGCACCCGCAGCGGATTCGCCAGCACCGGGATGCGGCCACCCATGCCGATGTTCTTGTCCCGCAGGTAGAAGGCGTACCAGAGGTTGCCGGCGCCGCCGATGCCGGCGAACACGACCGCGCCGAAGAAGCGGGCGAAAGTGAACTGGTCGTCCAGCTCGATGTGGCCGAAGTTGATCAGTCCCCGACCCATCTCCTTGATCGCATCCCAGGTGCCGACCGAGAAGGCGACGTAGATCAGCCCGATCGTGATGACCAGCACCATGATCCCGATCGCCCGTTCGACCGCCCTGTACATCTGTTTGGGCCCGAACAGGATCAGAGCGATCAGGCCGAACGTCACGGCGGTCCAGAACCACTCCGGGCCCGGGCCGTCGGGTCCGAAGAAGAGCGCCTTGAGCGCCGCTCCCGACATCCGCGCCCAGCCCGGCAGGAACAGACCGACGAAGCCGAGCGACAGGAAGGCGTAGATGACTCCCATCGACATCCGCGCGTACGACGTGTACGGGTGCTCGCCCGTGACCACCGCCCACCGGCCGATCTCGATGTTGATCCAGAGCTGGAGGAAGACGCCGAGCGCCGCAGCCCAGATCATGACCGCGCCGAACTTGGCCGTCACCCAGGGCCAGACCGCGAGTTCGCCGGCCCCGATCGCCAGACCGATCATGATCGCCCCCGGCCCCGCGAGCTGCCAGAAGGAGAGCTTGCGCTCGGGCAGGTTCTCCTCGCGCAGGGGTGGGATCGGTACCGGCATAGGGAAACTCCTCCGGCCGGTCCGGCCCGTCACGGTTCAACCGGCGCTCCGCGTTCTGGGGTGTCGGGTTCTGAGCACTGTAGCAGCGCGATTCGCGGCCTCGGGCTCGCGCCACACCGCGCCGGACGCTACGATCGGCCCCCACGTCACGACCAACGTACGAGGAGACGACGATGAAGCGAGGGATGTTCTCACCCTGGCGGCCTGCGGTCGCAGCGCTGCTCGCCCTGACCCTGGCCGCCGCAGCGCCGCTGGCAGCCGCCGACCCCGAGGTCACGATCTCGAAGCCGGAGCAGGTTGGCCTGTCGGCCGAACGGCTCGCCCGCATCGACGCGGCGATGAACGGCTACATCGAAGCCGGCAAGGTCGCCGGAGCCACCGGTCTGATCGCCCGCCGCGGCCAGGTGGCGTACTTCAACACCTACGGCTACCGGGACCTCGAGACGAAGGAGCCGATGCCGAAAGACGCGCTCTTCCGCATCTACTCCATGTCCAAGGCAGTGACCGGAGTCGCCGTCATGATCCTCCACGAGAAGTACGGCTTCCCGCTGCGCACGCCCGCCTCGCGCTGGATTCCGGCGCTCGGCGACCTGGAAGTCACCGAATGGAGCGTCGACCCGGGGACCGGCGATCCGCGCATGGAGCTCGTTCCCGCGAACCGCGACATGACGGTCCAGGACCTGCTGACCCACAGCGCCGGCATCAGTTACGGCGGTCCGCGCAACGCGCGCGGCGGCACGTACTACGCCGAACTCGGGGTCGGCAACCGCGACCAGACCCTCGAGGAGTTCGTCGACAAGCTGGGCCAGGCGCCGCTGCACGACCACCCCGGCACGGTGTGGCGCTACGGCTACAGCATGGACGTCCTGGGCCGCCTGGTCGAGGTGATCTCGGGCAAGACCTTCGACGTCTTCCTCGAAGAGGAGATCTTCAAGCCGCTCGGGATGAAGGACACGGCCTTCTACGTCCGACCGGGCACCGAGGACCGGCTGGCCGTGCTCTACACGCCCGACCGCGAGGCGGGCGACGGCACCGTCATGCGCTCCAGCGCGCCGCCCCAGGACTCCTATCTCAAGAAGCCGAAGATCTTCTACGGCGGCGCGGGCCTGGTCTCGACGACCACCGACTACTACCGGATGGTCCAGATGCTGCTCGACGGCGGCCACTACGACGGCGGTCAGTTGCTGAGTCCGAAGTCCGTCAAGCTCCTGTCTTCCGACCACATCGGCGACATGCCGCGGGTCGGTCAGTTGATGGGGCCGGGCGACGGGTTCGGGCTCACCTTCCGGGTCAACACGAACCCGGGCATCAACGGCGCGCTGGGTTCTCCCGGTGACTACAGTTGGGGCGGCGCCGCGGGCACCCGCTTCTGGATCGACCCCGACGAGGAGATGGTCGCCGTGTTCATGATCCAGATCCTCCCCCACGCCGGCCTGACCTACGGCACGGAGTTCCGCAACCTCGCCTACCAGGCGATCATCGACTGACCCCTTCCGGAGCACGACGAAAGATGTCCGACCGCAGCCAGGAAATCCGCCTCGCTTCCCGCCCCGCCGGCGAACCCGAGGCGGCGAACTTCGAACTCGCAGAGACCGGGATGCCGGCCGCGGGCGCCGGTCAGGCGCTAGTACGCAACGTCTACATGTCGGTCGATCCCTACATGCGGGGCCGGATGCGGGACATCAAGTCCTACACGCCGCCGTTCGCCATCGGCAAACCGCTCGACGGCGGCGCCGTGGGGGTCGTCGAGAAGTCCAATACGGACGCCCTCTCGCCCGGCGACCTGGTGTCGAGCCGCTTCGGCTGGCGCAGTCACTTCGCCGCCCACTCGACGGAGCTGCAGAAACTCGACACCCACGGCGCGCCGCTGTCCGCCTTCCTTGGCGTCCTCGGCATGCCGGGGATGACCGCCTATGTCGGCCTGCTCGACCTCGGCGAACCGAAGGAAGGCGAGACCGTGTTCGTGTCGGCCGCGGCGGGCGCGGTCGGCAGCCTCGTTGGCCAGATCGCGAAGATCAAGGGCTGCCGCGCGGTCGGCAGCGCCGGCTCCCCGGACAAAGTCGAGCACCTGGTCTCCGATCTCGGCTACGACGCCGCCTTCGACTACCACGACGACCTGAACCGGTCCCTGAGCGAGACCTGCCCCGACGGCATCGACGTCTACTTCGAGAACGTCGGCGGACCAACCCTCGAGGCCGTGCTGCTGCACATGAACATGTTCGGAAGGATCCCGGTGTGCGGGATGATCGCGCACTACAACGACGAGGAGCCCCGTCCAGGACCGCGGACCCTCATCTCGATCATTCCGAAGCGCCTCAGGATGCAGGGCTTCATCGTCTCCGACCACATGGACCGCCGCGCCGACTTCGTCCGCGACGTCGCCGGCTGGATCGCGGAAGGCAAGGTCGCCTACCGCGAGACGATCGTCTCCGGCCTCGAGAACGCCCCGGAGGCGTTCATGGGCCTCTTCCGCGGCGAGAACACCGGCAAGATGGTGGTCCAGATCAGCGACGATCCGACGGCGTAGCTCACACCCGGAATCGCGCCCTGAACTCCGCGTGGCCTTCTTCGAAGGTGCACGGGTAGCCCTGCAGCGCGTACACCATCGTCTCCAGGGCGATCCGGCGGAAGTACAACCGCGCCCGCCACAGCATCCCTTCATCCTTCAGTCCGCGGTACTGGTCCACGACGCGTTGGGCGAACTGCTGCCCGTTGGCGAGCAGTCCGGCGAAGTCGAGGGCGGGGTCTCCGATGGAACGGTCGCTGAAGTCGATGATGTTGACCTGTCGCCGGTCCGCGTCCCAGAGGATGTGCTCGCCGGCCAGATCGCCGTGGACGAGCGCCGTCGGGCGGGTCGGATTCACTTCGGCGGCCAGCTCGGTCAGGAAGGCACGGATGACCTCGACTTCGTGCGATGCGAGGCGCGGTAGCACGAGCGTTTCGACGTCACGAACGAGGTCCTCGTGGTCCTTCTGCAGATCCTGCTCGGACACGCCGCACTCGCGGGCGACCGACTTCGGGGTCTCGTGGACCGCGCCGAGGAACGTGGCGAGCTGTTCCGCGATCCGTTTCCTTGCCGTATCGGAGAGCCGGCCGAACGTGGCGACGTCCAGCTCCCGACCGGCGAGAAGTCGGTAACCGGCGAACGAGCCGTCGGCGGCCTCGTAAACGTAGTCGGGAATGCCGACGTCGACCCTCGGCTGGAGGTAGCGAAGCAGCCTGGCCTCGTTCGCCAGCGCATCCCGGTTCGCCCGGGCCTTGGGAGCCCGGAAGACGAGCGCCTCGTCGAGGATCAGGACCGCATGGTCCCAGCCGTGCGTCAGGTACCGATGCGACGTCCACGTGACGTTGGGGAACTCCTCCCGTATCCGCCGCAGAAGCAGGGCTTCTTCCATGCAGCCCGGCTACGGATACGGGTAGTCCAGGTCCAGGAACGGAAACGCCCCGAGGACGGTCGGCGGATCAACCGGCAGGGCGCGGTGGAGGTAGGAGGCGTCGAGTTCGTCCCAGCCGGTGACGCCGAGCAGGCCAAGGCAAGTGACGATCTCGTGCTCGAGGATCCTGAGCATGCGGACGACGCCTTCGCGGCCCCCGGCGGCCATCGCGATGGCCTCGAGGCGACCGATGCCGACTGCATCGGCGCCCAGGACCCTGGCCTTGACGACGTCCGTTCCGCGCATGAAGCCGCCGTCGACTACGACCTCGGTGCGGCCGTCGACTTCCTCGACAACCTCCGGCAGCGTGTCGAGCGTGCCGCGGGTGTGGTCGAGCTGGCGGCCGCCGTGGTTCGAGACGTAGACAACGTCGACGCCGTGCTCGCAGGCGAGACCCGCGTCCTCGGCCGTGGCGATGCCCTTGAGGATCAACGGGATGTCGAACTCGTCCTTGATCCGCTTGACGAGGTCCCAGGTCATCCTGGCCTGGTAGTTCAGCGGCGCTACGCGGGTGGTCGCCTCGCCGACCGAAGGCGGACGCCAGCGCTTCAGGAGGTCCCGCTCCCGCCGGCTGTAGACCTGGGTGTCGACGGTCAGGCAGAAGCCGTTGTAGCCGGCGGCAACGGCCCGGCGGATCAGACCGCGCATCCAGTCTTCGTCGTCGGCGAGGTAGAGCTGGTACACCTTGGCCGAGCCGGACGCTTCGGCTGTGCCCTCGAGACCGGGCAGGCACACCGAGCTGACGAAGTTCATGATGCCGAAGTCCTCGGCCGCCTTGCCGGCGGTGGCGCCGCCGCCCTCCTCGAACAGTTGCAGCGAGCCGATCGGCGCCAGGATCACGGGAATGCGGAGATCGTGGCCGAGCAGCGACCCGCCGGCGCGGACTTCGGAGACGTCGGTCAGCACCCGCGGCCGGAAGGCCACGGAGTCCAGCGCCTGCCGGTTGCGCTTGACGCTCGTCTCGGTCTCGGCACCGCCGACCAGGTAGTCCCAGACGCTCCCGCCCAGGTTCCGGCGCGCGGCCACGACCAGCTCGTGAAGGGTCAGGGCGTTCCTTGCCGCTTCTCCCGGCGCCAGCGGATCGTCGCTCATGTTCGGGCGTCGTCTGGGATCGGTCACGGAAGCGCTCGACTCTTTCCGGCGGGACCCTAGCAGTCCGGGACGACCCCTGACAGGCTTGCCGCCCATGATCGAGGTCGACCTGCCGCGGTTCGAGTACCTGCTTTCGCGTGCCCTGGACACGCTGCCGCCGGCGTTCGCCGAGCTGATCGACAACGTCGCCGTCGTCGTCGAGGAGGAACCGAGCGAGGAGGATCTGCGGCTGGTCGGGCTCGACCCGGAGGAGGACGACCTGCTGGGCCTCTACCACGGGGTACCCCTCGACGAACGGGGCAGCGGCTACAGTTCGCTGCCCGACCGGGTCGTGATCTACCGCCTGCCGATCCTCTGGATCTGCGACACGGAGGCGGATGTAGTGCGCGAAGTGCGCGACACCCTGGTTCACGAGCTCGGACACCACTTCGGTCTCGGCGACGACGACATGCCGTACTAGGGCGGACGCCGGCTGCTAGGTTCCGTCCGTGCCGAAGTCTCTTCCCTACCTGGGCATCGCAGGGGCGCTCATCGGCGGCGCGCTGATGGCGGCCGCCGGCGGCAGCCACGGCGTGGAGGTGAGCGGCCTGCCTGCCTTCGCCGTCGTCGTGGCCGCGGCCTTCGCCGTCCAGTGGATCGCGTTCATCCCGGCATGGTTTCTCCAGACGGAGCGCTTCTTCGACCTCACCGGGAGCATCACTTTCCTGGTCCTGACCGCGGGCGCCCTGCTCATCCGCGGCGGCTTCGACCCGCGATCGCTCGTCATCGCTGCCGCGATCGCCGTGTGGGCCCTGCGACTTGGTCCCTTCCTCTTCCTGCGCGTCCGCCGGGACGGCGAGGATCGTCGCTTCCGGCAGATCAAACCGAACTTCCCCGTTTTCCTGATGACCTGGACCCTCCAGGGCCTGTGGGTGTCCCTGACCGCCGCACCGGCACTGGCGGCGCTGCTCGCGACCGAAAGCACGCCGCTGGACTGGACCCTCGCGACCGGGCTGGTCCTGTGGACTCTCGGCTTCCTGATCGAGGTGACCGCCGACGCCCAGAAGACCCGCTTCCGCGCCGTGCCCGGGAACCGGGACCGGTACATCACGTCGGGGCTCTGGGCCTGGTCGCGCCACCCGAACTACTTCGGCGAGATCGTGCTGTGGATCGGCATCGCGGTGGTCGCGGCGCCCCCGCTCGAGGGCTGGCAACTGGCGACGCTGGTGTCGCCGGTCTTCGTCTGGCTGCTCCTGACCAGGATCAGCGGCGTGCGGATGCTCGAAGCGCGGGCCAACCGGAAGTGGCGCGATGATCCCGGCTACCGGGACTACGTCCGCGGCACGAACACGCTCCTGCCCTGGCCGCCCCGCGGGACTTGACGGCGCCCCAACACCTGAGGGCGGCGATCTGCCTCGCCGCCATCACGCTGAACCTGACCTTCTGGGCGCTGCTGCTGCTCGTCCTGCTGCCCGCCAAGGCGGCGCCCCGGACGCGAGCGTGGTTCCGGCGAGCCGCCGCGCGCATCTACCGCGCCGCCGTGCGCGTCGACAACGTGCTGCTGCGGCACATCTCCCGTGCCTCCTGGCGCGGCCGCGCACTGAGCCTCGACCCGACGCGGCCTCACATCGTCCTATCGAACCACCGCTCCTGGGCCGACATCTTCCTGGTCCAGAGTCTCATCGCCACCCGCGGCCCGATCGTCACGTTCCTGTGCAAGCGCGAACTGCTCTATGTGCCGATCTTCGGCCTGATCATCCTCGCCTTCGACTTCCCGGTGCTCCGCCGTCAAGCACAGCGCGGGATCGACGCCGGGAACCGGCGCGGCGACGACCGCCGCCGGGTGACCGAAGCAGCAGCGGCCCTGCTCGAGTCCCCCGCGGCCATCCTCTCGTTCGCCGAGGGCACGCGCTTTACCGCCGCCAAGCGGGATGCGAACAGCCGCGCTGCCGGCGACGGGCACGAAGCGTCCAGGACTGCTCCGCAATACCAGCACCTGCTGCCGCCTCGCGCCGGCGGACTCGCCGCCATGATCGAAGCGCTCGCCCCCGGCGGCGGCTCGATCGTGGACGTGACGCTCGCCTACCCGCGCCCCTCCACTTTCTGGGAGTTCCTCGGCGGCACGGCGGGGTCGGTGGAGGTGGCGTGGGAGGCGATTCCCATAACTGCGGTCGAGGCGGCCGACGTGACGAGCTGGCTGAACGACCGCTGGCGGCGCAAGGAGGCGTTGCTGGACCGCCGATCTTTATGAAGAAGCACTAAGATGTGTACAACCTAAGCGAAATGGAATAAGATCCCGCGGCAGCTCCGTTCCGGCGGACAAGCACGACAACCGCCCCGAACCGAGAGGCACTCGACTCATGACTGAACCCGACGATCGGCACGAGAACCAGGAGCCGGAGGCGAACGCGCCGCCCGAGGAACAGCCGCCGCCGGAGGCGCCGCTGGCCACGCGGGCGACGGCGCCCAAGCCGGAGCTGCCCGTCATCGTTCTCCGCGACATGGTCGTCTATCCGGGCGTCACGATGCCGATGGAGATCGGACGGGCCGAGACCCTGAGTGCCATCCAGGCCGCCGCCGAGCATCCGGAGCGCACTTTCTTCGCCCTGCTCCAGCGCGAGAAGAGCGAGGAAGTCGACCCCCTCGGCCTGCACACGATCGGCGTGGTGGCCCGAGTCGTCCAGCTCCAGCACGGCCTGCGCGGCACCCAGGCGGTCGTCGTCGGACTCCACCGCGGCATCGTCCTGCGCATCGACGAGGGGGACGAGCACCTCGTCGCCACCGTGTCGCCCGCGCAGGAACTGCTGCCGGTGGACCCGAAGGACCTCGCCTTCGTCGCCCTCGACGAGGAACTGCGAAATCGCGCCGCCGAGCTGGGCGCCCGATCCGGAATCCCGAACGACGTCGTCACGAAGACGCTGCGCGCGGTCACCGATTCAGGCCGACTCGCCGACCTGGTGGCGGGCCATCTCGAACTCCCGGCCAGCGACCACCAGTCCCTGCTCGAGACCCTGGCAGTCGAGGAGCGGATGCGCCGGGTCCTGACCCTCGTCCAACGGCGGATCAAGGTCCTCGACGCCCAGGAGGACATCAACACCCAGGTCCAGGAGGAGCTCGGCGACCGCCAGCGGGAGATGTACCTCCGCGAGCAGTTGAAGGCGATTCGCAAGGAGCTGGGGGACGACGACGGCGCGGACGATCTCGAGGAACTCAGGGCCCGCGTCGACGAGCTGGAGCTGCCGGCGGCGGCCCGCAAGGAAGTCGAACGCGAGTTCCGGCGGCTGGAACGCATGGGCCGCGAGTCGATGGAGTCCCAGGTCATCCGCACCTACATCGAGACGGTCTGCGAACTGCCCTGGAGCGAACTGAGCGAGGAACGGCTCGACCTCGCCGACGCGGCCCGCATCCTGGACGAAGACCACTACGGCCTCGACGACGTGAAGGACCGCATCCTCGAGTTCCTGGCGGTGCGGGTCATGCACGACCGGCGGGCCCGGCGGGAAGAGCCGGAAGCGGAGGGAGAGACCGAGGCGGCGGCCGACGACGAATCCGGCCGCAGCCCGATCCTGCTGTTCGCCGGCCCTCCCGGCGTCGGCAAGACCTCGATCGCGAAGTCCATCGCGCGCGCCATGGGCCGCGAGTACGTCCGGGTGTCGCTCGGCGGTGCTCGTGACGAGGCGGACATCCGGGGCCACCGGCGCACCTACGTCGGCTCGATGCCGGGCCGGATCCTCCACGGCATGAAACAGGCCGGGGTCAAGAACCCCGTCTTCCTGCTCGACGAGGTCGACAAGCTCGGCGCGTCGCTCCAGGGCGACCCGTCCGCCGCCCTCCTCGAGGTGCTCGACCCGGCGCAGAACAGCGCGTTCATCGACCACTACCTCGGCGTCCCGTACGACCTGAGCCAGGTCCTGTTCATCGCCACCGCGAACTTCACCCAAAACATCCCGGCGCCGCTGCGCGACCGGATGGAGACGGTCGACTTCTCGGGCTACACCGAGCGGGAGAAGCTCGGCATCGCTCGCCAGTTCCTGGTGCCGCGCGCCGTGCGCAACGGCGGCCTGTCGCCCGACCAGATCGAGGTCGGCGACGCGGCGCTGGGCGAGGTGATCTCCCGCTACACCCACGAGGCCGGCGTCAGGCAACTGGAGCGGGAGCTCGGCCGCATGGTGCGCAAGGTCGCGCGCAAGCTGGCGTCGACCCCGGAGGAGCCGGCCGACGGCTCCGAAGAGGTTGAGGAAGAGGTCGCGCCGACGAACGTGGGCGTCGCCGAGGTACTGGAGTTCCTCGGCCGGCCCCGCGTCCGGCCGGAGCGGGCCCTCGAACGGGACGCGATCGGAGTCGCCACCGGCATGTACTACACGCCGGTCGGCGGCGACATCATGTTCGTCGAGGTCGAGACGACGAGCGGCAAGGGCGAACTCCAGCTCACCGGACAGCTCGGCGACGTGATGAAGGAGTCGGCGCGAGCGGCCTGGACCTACGCCAGGTCGAACGCCGAGGCGTTGCGGATACCGCCCGGGAGCTTCGAAACCGACGTGCACGTTCACGTCCCGGCCGGGGCCATCCCCAAGGACGGCCCCTCGGCCGGCGTGACGATGGCCGCCGCCCTGGTCTCCGCGCTTTCCGGCCGGCCAGCGAAGGCACGCATCGCGATGACCGGAGAGATCACGCTCTCCGGGCGCGTGCTACCGATCGGCGGAGTGAAGGAGAAGGTGCTGGGCGCGGTACGCGCCGGCATCCGGGAGATCGTGCTGCCGAAGCAGAACGAGGCCGACCTGGAGGACCTGCCCGCCGACGTCCTGGAGACACTGACGGTCCACGCCGTCGAACAGTTGGGCGAGGTGCTGGCGGTCGCGCTCCCCAGCGCTCGCTTCGTCGACGGCCGCCTGCTGTTCGAGGGCGACGACCCGGAGGACGTCAGGCCCCTCAGCTACAACTGATCAGCCGAGTGCCTGGCTCAGGGCCTCCTCGTGGTAGCCGACGATCAGCGTGCGGCCCACCCTGACCACCGGCGCCCGCAGGTTGCCCGTCGGGCCGAGCATCAGGTCGGCCGCGCCCGGATCCGAGGCCGGCAACTCGGTGTGCTTTCGCCCCTTGGCCACGTACAGAGTCTCCGCGTCGGCGAGTAGCACCTCCGCGTCGGCCCTCCCCAACTTCCGGCTCGCCGGAGTCCTGTCCGCTATCTCCGCGCCGCGTGCGTCCATCAACTTGGACGCTCTCTTGCAGCTCGTTCAGCCGTTGCGGTGGTAGTACCAGTCGACTCTGCTCATCCTGTCTCTCCTGTCGGGTCGGTTCAGGCAACTCTAGCCCGGCGGTGCGTCGACCTCCCAATCCTCGTTCACTCTCCGGCCGTAGTAGGGGTAGTAGTCCCAGGGCGCGGGCAGGCCCAGGGCCCGCGGATCGCCGGTCGCCGCGAGATGGTCCATCAGGCGATCCCGCAACTGCTCCAGGATCGGCCGCGACGACGAGTCGCTCGCGAGGTTGTTCAACTGGCCCGGATCGCTTCGCAGGTCGTAGAGCTCGTGCTCCGGCCGTGTCCCGAAGGAGAGCTCCGCCAGATGGTCGATCCCGGGCTCGTCTCGCGACTCCATCATCAGCGTCTTGGTCGGCGACGAATCGATCTCGCCATAGGGGATTCCCCTGGCGCAGTCCTTCGCGTTCGGTGAGCCTGAAGGCCAACGCGTCGGTTCGAAGTTCCGGATGTAGAGATGGCTCTCGGTACGAATCGCCCGGCAGGGGTAGCCCTTGCCGCCGCGGCGGCAGCCGTCGTGCCGCTCCATCGCAATGAAGGCGGCGTCCCGGTCCGGCTCCACGCGGCCGCCTGCCGAAGAGGTGAGTAGCGGCAACAGACTGCCCGCCGTCATCTCCGCGGCCGGCTCGAGTCCGGCCGCCTCGAGGAAGGTCGGAGCCAGGTCGCTCAGACTGACGAAGTCGTCGACGACCCGACCGCCGGGAATCGCGTCGCCCCAGCGAACCGCCAGCGGAACCCGGCTGCCGTAGTCGTACAGGCTGGCCTTGGCCCGCGGGAACGGCATGCCGTGATCGCTGGTGACGACGACCACGGTGTTCTCGAGTTCTCCCGCATGCTCGAGGAGCGCGAGCGCGGCCTCGACCCTCCCATCGAAGCGCTCCACCTCGACGTAGTAGTCGAGGATGTCGTCGCGCACGATGGGATGGTCCGGGAGGTGCGGCGGGACGTCGACCTTCGCCGGATCCTTGCCCGATTCCTGCCCCGATCCCGCCGTGTACGGACGGTGCGGGTCGTAGCTGCCGAGCCAGAAGCAGAACGGCTGCTCCCCATCCCGCGCACCGAGGAACTCCTCGAAACCTCCGAACCTGTCTCCGGCCGGGTTCCGCGTCCTGCCACCCGGCTCCAGCCGTCCCGGACCCCAACCCTTCAGGGTGTGGCCGATGGCGTAGCCGGCCTGTTCCAGCATCTCCGTGTAGGTGGCGAACTTCGCCGGCAGGGTGCTGTGGATGTTCCCGGCCTCCTCGAGCCGCCAGATCGGCTGACCGGTTACGAGCGCGCTCCGCGAGGGCCCGCAGGTCGGTGCGTCGCAGAAGGCGTGCGGGAAGAGGACCCCCTCCGTCGCCACCCGGTCGAAGCCCGGAGTGCGCACGACGGGATCGCCTCCCGCACCGGTGTGCAACCAGGACTGGTCGTCGGAGATGCAGAGCAGGATGTTCGGAGCCCTGCCCGCCTGCGGTCGCGCGGCGGGCAGGGCCGCGGCGCTCAGAATCGAAGCGGAAGAGGCCAGGAAGGTACGACGGGTCTGCTTCACGCCATGACTCTAGCGGCTCGATCCCGCCCTATAGTAGGGCGGGTTCTCGAACGTCGGGAGGCAGCATGCACAGGTTCCCAGTCGCTGCATCGCTCATCGCTCTGGCGGTGCTCGTCGCCGCGCCGGCGCTTGCGCAGGACCGGCCTCCCAACATTCTCTTCATCGCTGTCGACGACCTGAACGACTGGGTCGGCCACCTGGCCGGCCATCCCCAGGCGAGCACGCCGAACATCGATCGCCTGGCGCGCCGCGGCGTGTCCTTCACCAGGGCCTATGCACCCGCGCCCCTCTGCAACCCCTCCCGCGTCAGCCTGCTGTCGGGCGTCCTGCCGTCGAACTCCGGCGTCTACGGCAACGGCGAGCGGTTTCGAGAGAAGCTGCCCGACGCCGTGACCCTGATGCAGCACCTGAAGGCCTACGGCTACTCCACCCAGGGCGGCGGCAAGATCTTCCACGGTAGAAACGCCGGTGACCCGGACTCCTGGGACGAGTACTACACGCCGCCCCGGCCGGGCGGCGCCCGGCACATCGGCGAACGGCAGGAAGGTGTCCCCGAGTCAGCCTGGGCGCCCTGGGGACCGCTCGAGGTGGACGACGCCGAGATGTTCGACGTCAGGGTCGTGGACTGGACGATCGGCGAGCTGAACAAGCCGCACGGGAAGCCCTTCTTCCTGGCCTGCGGCTTCACCAAGCCCCACCTGCCCTGGTACGTGCCGAGGAAGTACTTCGACATGCACCCACTGGAGGACATTGAACTGCCGGCGACCCTGGACAGCGACCGGGACGACCTTCCGGCGTTCGGGAAGAAACTCGCGGCGGAGGTGTACGCGGTCTCCGACTCCCGTAACTTCAGCAGGCACGGCGAGGATCACGCCATGGTGCTGAAGCACGACCAGTGGCACCGGGCGGTGCAGAGCTACCTGGCCACGATCAGCTTCGTTGACGCGCACGTCGGCCGGCTACTGGACGCCCTGGACGAGAGCGAGCACGCCGCCAACACGATCGTCGTGCTCTGGGGAGACCACGGCTGGCATCTCGGCCAGAAGCAGCACTGGCGGAAGCACGCACTCTGGGAAGTGGCTACCCGCACGACGTTGATCATCTCCATGCCGGCGTCAACCCGGCGCGGCGCGACGAGTCCACGCCCGGTCAGCCTGATCGACCTGTACCCGACTCTGGTCGAGCTAGCCGGAGTCCCCAGCCGCCGCGGGCTGGACGGCCAGAGCCTCGTGCCCCTGCTCGAGAACCCCGAGGCGGAGTGGCCACGACCCGTACTGACGACCTACGGTTACAGGAACCACGCCGTCCGCACCGAACGCTGGCGCTACATCGAGTACCACGACGGCGGCCGGGAGCTGTACGACCACGACACCGACCCGAACGAGTGGACCAATCTGGCTTCCGTGCCGGAGTACGCTCCCGTAGTCGACGAACTCGCAGGGTTCCTTCCCACGACGAACGTGGAGTAGCTGCCGGCGCTAGAGCACGGGTGCGCTGCGGTCCTGGCGCCTGTACTTGTCGAGCAGGGCCATCAGGTGTTCCACGACGTCGGGATGCTGGGCGTAGACGTTCGTGCGTTCCCCGATGTCCGCGAACAGATCGTAGAGCTGGATCTCGGGCAGGCCCGCCTCGCGGGCCTCTTCGCGTGACACGCGGTAGTAGCCGCCGGAGCTCGGTGTGTCCTCCAGCTTCCAGCGGCCCTGCCGGATCGCGTACGAGCCGTCGCCCGCCTGGTACACGGTCGCCTCACGGATCGGTGCGGACAGAGGTTCGCCGAGGAGCGCCGGGAGAATGTCGTAGCTGTCTTCCCCGGCACCTTCCCCGAGCCTCGTGCCGGTGAGGCCGGCGCACGTCGCCAGCAGGTCCGTCAGGCAGATGATCTCGTCGGAGTGGGTTCCCGCCGGGATCCGACGCGGCCAGCGGGCGGCGAACGGTATGCGGTGGCCGCCCTCGTAGATGTCCGACTTGTAGCCCCTGTAGACGTAGCTGGGGTAGTGCCCCTGCTCGTTCATCTCCTCGACCCCGATGTAGGGTGCACACCCGTTGTCGGCGGTGAAGATGACCAGTGTGTCGTCGGCGACGCCCTTGCGGTCGAGGGCATCCAGCACCTGCCCCACGGTGTCGTCGACCTCGAGACAGAAGTCGCCGTAGGGCCCGAGTTCGCTCAATCCGCGGAACCTCTCCGACGGCACGATCGGGATGTGGGGAGCGGTGAGCCCCAGAAACACGAAGAAGGGCTCGTCGGCGTTCTGGGCTTCGATCGTCTCCACGGTGCGCCGGGTCAGCTTCGGCATCACCTCATCGGCACGGAAGTCCGCGTGGGCCGGACCGAGGTTGTCGCCGTAGCGCTCCTCACGGGTGTCCTCCGTCGTGAAGAGCAGGTCGTTCTCGACCGTGCACTCCCCCACGAAGTGATCGTCCTCGATGTAGATGTAGGGATGCATGTCGAGCGAAGCCGAGATGCCGTAGAACGTGTCGAAGCCGTTGGCGACCGGTCCGTTCTCGATCCGGCCCGCCCAGTCGACGTCGCCGGTGTAGGAACGCTGGTCGACGACCTCGTCGGCATCGCGGAATCCGCCGCCGCCCCGGGCCGGCATGTCCATGCCCAGGTGCCACTTGCCGATGCAGTGGGTCCGGTAGCCGCTGTCCCTGAGGAGCGACGCGACCGTGGTGCGCTCGGGCTCGATCAGGTGGCGGCTGTAGCCCCAGAGCACGCTGCGCTTGACCCGCGTACGGAAGCAGTAGCGGCCGGTGAGCACGCCGTAGCGGGTTGGCGTGCACAGAGCCGAAGGCGAGTGGGCGTCGGTGAAGTACCGGCCCTCGCGGATCAGGCGATCGATGTTCGCGGTCGGAATCTGCGAGTCGCGGTTCAGACCGGTAATGTCGCCGTAGCCCATGTCGTCGGCCAGGATGAAGACGACGTTGGGCATCCGGTCCAGATCCCTCTCGGACCGCAGGCTGCACGCAACGGCCACACCGGCCGTCGCCGCGCCCACGGTCTTGAGAAACTCGCGTCGATGTGTTCGCTTCGTCACGATCACCTCCTAACCCGGTTCATCCGTACGAGTATCCTAGGTGCTTAATGCCCCAAGACGGCCCTGAAGGCGTTCTCCACGAGACCGCGAAGCCGGCTCAGCGTTACCTGGTCCCCGAGGGGACGAAACGCTTCGATCCGCGGGAATGGGCCACGGCGCCACCGCCGGACGCGCCCGGCCACAACGAACTGCGAAAGCTGCGCCGGCGCGCCGTGCGCGACATCAGCCGCCTGCAGAGGCTGCTCTACGCCGAGAACCGCTACGCACTGCTGCTCGTCTTCCAGGCCATGGACGCCGCCGGCAAGGACAGCACGATCAACGCCCTGCTTACCGGCGTCAACCCGGCGGGCTGCCAGGTGTTCAACTTCAAGCAACCCTCAAGCGAAGAGCTCGATCACGACTTCCTCTGGCGCACCGCCCGCAGCCTGCCCGAGCGCGGCCGCATCGGCGTCTTCAACCGCAGCTACTACGAGGAGGTTCTCGTCGTACGCGTCCATCCCGAGTTGCTGGAGAAGCAGAACCTGCCCCACCTGGACCCGAACGGCCTGTGGCAGCAACGCATGGAATCGATCGTCGAACACGAGCGGCACCTGGCGCGCAACGGCACCGTCATCCTCAAGTTCTTCCTGAACATCTCGCGAGACGAGCAGAAGGCGCGCTTCCTGCGCCGCCTCGACCGCCCGGACAAACACTGGAAGTTTGCGATCAGCGACGTGCGCGAACGCGGGTTCTGGAACGACTACATGAGCGCCTACGGCGAAGCGATCCGGTCGACGACCAGGAGTCACGCGCCCTGGTACGCGATTCCCGCCGACAGCAAGCCGTACATGCGTTGGGCGGTTGCCGACATCGTGCGCGACACGCTCGCGAGTCTCGACCTGCACAACCCGGAACCATCGCTATCCGACCTGGCCATGTTCGACGACATGCGCCGCCAGTTGGAGAACGAGTAGCGCCACCGATCCCGTTCCTCGGCTATCATTCGCCGCCTACGCGATCCTGACTACGGAGCGATCGGACGCTCCAGGCAACGTTTCGAACGACACGGGTCCCGACGGGGACCGGAAAGGCCACCATGACCCCCGAAACTGGGAAACTCCGCAACGCCCTGCTCCTGGCCCTCGTCGCCGCCCTGCTTACCTTCGCCTGCAGCGGCTACGGCGCGCCGGCCCTGCCCGCCGCCGTCGGTTCCTGGAACCTCTCGATCGAAACGCCGCTGGGAACGCAGGAGCCCACCCTGATCGTCGGTGGCGACGCCAGTGCTCTCACGGCGATGATGACTTCGCCTCAGGGCGACGTCGAGGGAACGGACGTCTCCTGGAACGACGACGGCACCCTGGGCTTCACCATGGAGATCGACGCCGGCGGCCAGCAGCTCCGCATGGTCTTCACAGGCATGGTCGAGGGCGACGCGATCTCCGGCGCGTTCGCGACCGACTTCGGCGATATGGAGACGACGGGTACCCGCGTCGTCGAGTAGCGCCGCCCCGGGCTCTTCCTTTTCACACCGGCATCGTGAAACCGGGCGGGTAGTTCGGCACCGCCTGCCCGGTCCTTGACAAATAGGACTAAAACAATCCACTATCGCCGGACTCGCCAAAAGGCAGCGCCGTTGCCTGGCGAAAACCGGAGAGCGGGCGAAGCGGATGAAGACCAACTCTCGAAAGGCCGGAACGGGAACGCTCGTCCTGCTCGTGGCACTGACGACCCTCGTCCTGCCGGCCGGCCCCGCGGCCGGCCAGGACTCCACCGAAGAGCGCATCGCGACGCTTGAGGAACGAATCGAGACCCTGCGGCGGGCAATCGCCGATCTCGCCGCCCAGGCGCCCGACAAGCGAGTGGCCGAACTGGAAAGGCAGATCGAGGTTCTCGCCGAGGAGATCGAGAAGATCAACCTCGGCTCGGCGGCGACCCCGGGAGCCGAGGCCGACGAAGGCCTCTACGGCCTGGGCATCGCCGCATCGAAGGTCTACCGGGTGGAGGAAGGCCTGTCGATCGGCGGCTACGGCGAAATGGTCTTCGAGAGCTACGCCAGCAAGCGCGAAGGCGGCGAACCGACCGGCTTCGGCGACACGATCGACTTCCTGCGCGCCATCGTCTACGTCGGCTACAAGTTCGACGAGCGGTGGGTGTTCAACTCGGAGATCGAGTTCGAACACGCCTCGACATCCAAGTCCGGCAGCGCGTCGGTCGAGTTTGCGTACATCGACTACCTCTGGAAGCCGCAGTTGAACTTCCGCACGGGAATCCTGCTGCTCCCCATGGGTTGGCTCAATGAACTGCACGAGCCCACTCTCTTCCCGAGCGCGGAGCGCCCTTACGTGGAGCAGGTCCTGATCCCCAGTACCTGGCGCGAGAACGGCGCCGGCATCTTCGGCGACGTGGGGCCCTTCTCCTACCGGAGCTACG
The DNA here is from genome assembly GCA_009843505.1 of Holophagales bacterium. GTDB lineage: Bacteria > Acidobacteriota > Thermoanaerobaculia > Multivoradales > Multivoraceae > Multivorans > Multivorans azotirespirans. Next base: position 759,359 of record VYDI01000034.1, read on the forward strand.
TGGTCAACGGCCTCAAGGGCGCCGGCTTCAGTTCCAACGGCCTCCGTGGCGGACGCCAGAAGGGCGCCAAGGCCCAAGCGGAGGACTTCGCCTGGACCGGCCGACTGGACTACACCGCGACGCCCGGCCTGATCGTCGGCGTCTCCGCCTACGTCGGGAACTCCGGCCAGGGACTCCTCGACCCAGCCGGCGCGACGATCGACGCCCGCACCGAGATCCTCGACTTCCACTTCGACTGGAGTCACCGGGGCTTCCGGTTACGCGGCTTGTGGACCCAGGGTGACGTCGGCGACGCGGCCCGCCTGAACGCGGCGCTGGGCATAACCGGCAGCGACTCGATCGGCGAACGCCTGGAGGGCCACTACCTCGAGCTGGCCTACGACGTTCTCGCCCGCCGAGGCGGGCGCGCTTCGCTGTCGCCCTTCGTCCGGGTCGAGTCGATCGACACCCAGGTCCGCGTTCCGGCCGGATTCGAGAGCGACCCGATCTTTGACCGCGAGATCCTGACCTGGGGCGCCGCCTGGCAGCCCATCGACCGGCTGGTCTTCAAGGTCGGCTATCAGGACTGGACCAACCCCGGCGGCACCGGGTTCGACGAGTGGAACCTGGCCATGGGCTACCTCTTCTAGGAGCCTGCGCGGCAGAAACGCCACGTCGTGAGTCTCGACGCGACCAGCCGCCGCGCCTCGCTCGCGGCCGCGGCAGCCGTCACTCTGGTGTTCTCGCTATGGGAGCCGCAGCCGGCCGTCGGCGGCGTGTTCCTGACCCGCGAAGAAGCACTGGAACTTGCCTTCCCGGACTGCGAGGTAGCTCGCGAGACCCTCTACCTCACGCGGGACGAACGACGACGCGCCGCCGATCTGGCCGGCGCCAGGATCGACTCACGGCTCGTCGTTCGCTACCGCTCCGATTGCGGGGGCGTCGCGTACTTCGATGTTCACCGGGTCCGCACGCTGGCCGAGACGGTGATGGTCGTGGTCGACGCCGAAGGCCGGGTCGCACGCCTGGAGATCATGTCCTTCCTCGAACCGGAGGAGTACATCCCCCGCCGGAGCTGGTACGACCAGTTTCTCAACCTGCGGCTCGACTCGAGACTGCGCCTGAAACGGTCGATCCACGCTGTGACCGGCGCCACCCTGACCGCCCGCGCCACGACCGATGCGGTACGAAGGATCCTGGCGCTCGATCAGGTGCTCAGCAAGGACCTGTTTCAGGACGGCGAACTCGTGCCATGAACCGCCTGACCGCCTGGACCGTTCACACGTCGACCGCCCTGGTCGGCGGCACGGGCATCGTCTACGCCTCGATGCGCTACTTCATGGAGCCCGCCGACGAGTTCTCGGTCGTCGGCCACCCGTGGCAGCCGTACGTCCAGCACCTGCACCTCTGGACAGCGCCCCTGCTCGTCTTCGCCGTCGGCCTGATCTGGCGGGACCACGTGTGGCGGCACTACCGGCGCCGCGTCCGCGACCGCCGCCGGAGCGGACTGTCACTGCTGCTGGGCTGTGCCCCGATGATCGTCTCCGGTTACCTGATCCAGACCGCCGTCGGCGATGTCTGGCGGCAGACCTGGATCGGGACGCACCTGATTGCGTCGGCGCTCTTTCTCGTCGGCTACGGCGCCCACATGGTGAAGCCGCTGAGGATCGCGTTCGGCCCTGCTCCTGCGCCAGTTCCTAGAAGTCGTAGCGCAGGCTGACGCTCACAACCCGGACATCCGTGTCGTCGGTCTCCATCCAGTAGGACACTGGCTCGCTGCCATCGAGCCGGAGCTGGGACGGATGGCTGCGGAGCCGGCGCCAGCCGTCCTCGTCGAGCGAGTAGAAGCCGTCGAAGTCGGTCCATCGCGCTTCGAAATCGAGGCTGACGCGATCGCCGAGCGCGTAGTTCAGGCCCGCGATGACCTGGTAGCCGGTGAGGTCGTCGTCGAGCGTTGTCGTCTCGCTGGTGACCGTGCCGGCGAGGTTGCGGCGCACTTCCTCTTCATTGGGCAAACCGGCCGCCGTCGTGATCGAGTCGGGGTCCGTGTTCCGCGCCCACAGGGTGCCGTAGTCGATCTCGGTTGCGCCGAGGCCGACACCGAGGCCAATGTAGGGCGTCCACCGGCCGCCACCGCCGAAGTCGACGTAGAGATTCGCGAAGACGCTGTCCGACGTGACGCTGTTGATCCGTTCCTCCGCGACCTGGATCTCGCCGCCCAGCTTGGCGAACGTGGCGCCAGTCGCGCTGGCGACCGGCGCCGACTGGTCGACCTTCGAATCGCGGTGGAAGTACTCCGCTTCCAGGCGCAGCCGGCCGCCGAAGTCATAGCCCAGGGCGGCGCCTGCGAACAGACCGCGGGCGCTGTCGAACGACGTCCGCCAACCGGCGCCGGAGCCGCGATCGGGCGTCGTACATCCTTCCACCTCGGCGTAGCGCGGATTGATGAACTCGTCGCAGCGGCTCGCTCGATCGTCGCTGTGGCCGACGAGGAAGACCCCCGGCGCGGCGTGGATTCCCATGCCGCTGCTCAGATAGAAGCCCTTTCGCTCCTCCGCCGCGAGACCTCCTGCCGCGAAGGCGCACGCGACCGCAAACGCCGCGCGCCGCGTCCATCCGCCTCCCCGCGCTCGTCTCATTGTCCTGTTTCGCTTTCCCCCTCGCTCACCGTCGCCTGCTCGCCGTGGCCGCCGCCCGGCGGCCCGGGGTGCGGCGTGTTCGTCGTGATCAGGATGACCGAGATCAGCATCCCGCCGATGCCGACCCAGAGCAGGGGACTCACCTCGAGCTGGCCCCGGCCGCGGTACAGCGTGAAGAGCGCCGTGACCGTGACCGCGCCGCCGAACACGACCGGCATGACGGCGTAGGGAATCCGCGCCCCGCCGCTGAACATGGCGAGCGTCAGCGAAAGCGCACCCAGCGCGCCGAGGGTGCCGGCGTAGAGACCCCAGATTCCCGACGGTCCGGTCGGTTCGAAGCTGTCGCCCATCACTCGCATGCCGATCAGGCCGCCGACGATCGCGATGACGAGATAGGCGATGCCGATGCCGACGTACGGCTTGAACGGCGACATCGTCTCGTCGACCAGGCGCGCCCTGCCGAGCACCGGGCCGTAGAGGCCCCAGCAGAGCGCCGTACCGAGCGCGAACACGAAGGGAAGAAGGTTCTTCATCGATGATCTCCAGGTCAGGTCGCGCGAGGTTATCGCCTGAGCAGGGAGACCGCAGCAATCATCCCTGGCAGGCCGGTGAGACCGCCGCCGGGATGGCAACCGGCGCCGCCCAGCCACAGGCCAGAGGCGGGCAGCGGCTCGCCCGCCCACGCCGACGTCGTCGGCCGAAGCCACAGGCTCTGGGACGGGTTCATCTCGCCGTGATGGAGCCCGCCGGCCGTTGCGCCGTAGTCCGCCTCGAAGTCCGTGGGCAGCAGCAGCGCGTGCTCCCGGACCAGGCCCCCGATACCGGGCGCCCACCGCTCGAGTTCGTCCGCTACCCGGGCCAGAAGCTCCGGACCGCCCGCGTCCCAGCCGCCCTCGAGGTCGAACGGCAGATGGTGGACCGTCGCCAGCAACAAGTGCCGTCCCGCGGGGGCCAGCGACGGATCGAGAGCCGTCGGCAGCGCCGCCTCGATCCACGGGCGGTCCGGCAGCCGGCGATACTTCGCGGCATCGGCCGCCCGCTCGATGTCGTCCGGTTGCTCCGCGAGCACGATCCGGCCGGTCAGCGCCGGCCGCTCGAGCCCGCGGAACGCCGGCAGCCCGTCGAGCGACAGGGCAAGTCTCGCCGCGGCGCCGCGGTACTTGACGTTGAGCAGCCGCCGCACGAAGCCAGGTTCAAGGAGCGACGCGCCGAGCAGCTCGAGGAAGGTGACGGAGGGCGTCGCGGTCGAGATGACGGCCCCGGCTTCGATCCGTTCGCCATCCGCCAACTGCACGCCGGCGACGCGCCCCGAATCCACGAGAATCCGGGAGACGGCAACGCCGGTCCGGATCTCCGCACCCGACGCGGCCGCCGAAGCGGCCAGGGCGGAGGCCAGAGCCCCGGCGCCGCCCTGAGCGCGCACTACCGGCGCCAGTCGGTCGGAACCCCCCAGGGCGCAGTGGAAGAGCAACGGCCAGCCAGTCCCGTTGGCGCGGGGCCCCAGGCCGGTCGCGGGGAGCGCCACTCCGCAGAGCCCGGCCAGCAGCGACGGGGTCTCGAACCGCTCGCGCAGCGACTCGTCGAGCGGCGAGGACAGCGCCCGCATCAGCTCCGGCGCGATGAGGAGGCGTCCCATGTCGCCGAGTTCCAACGGCCTGGAGAGGAGCGGCTCAAGCACCGCCGCGCGCTCGGCCAACTCGAACACGAAGCCGGGCCAGGCAGCCGCGTCGCGACGGCTGACCTGTCCCAACCGCTCCACGGTGCGCCCGACTTCAGGCCAGAGCACGACCGCGCCCGAACCGGCGGTCGCCGGGACCGCGGCTACCGCCGGCGCTTCGATCAACTCCAGTCCATGCTCGCCGAGCTCCAGCTCCTCCATCACGGAACGGCGGAACATCCCCAGGTCGTGGCTGCCCGCATCGACCCGGTGGCCGGGGATCAGCTCCCGCGTCGACGCCAGCCCGCCGAGTTCCGGGCGCGCCTCGAGCAGAACGACCTCCCGCCCGGATCGCGCCAGGAGCGCCGCGGCGACCAGTCCGTTGTGGCCGCCGCCGACGATGGCTACACGGCCGTTCAAGGCATCTCCGCAGCCCCGCCGGCGGCTGTTGCGGCCGTCCGCAGATCGTCCAGTGCCCGGAGCGCGGCCAGACGGGCGGGACCGCCGGAGATGCCGCCGCCAAACTGCGTCGACGAGCCGCAGAGGTAGTAGCCGGGCAAGGGCGTCCGGAAGGCCGCTGCAGCCGGGTCGGGGCGCAACAGGAACAACTGCGACAGCCGCAACTCGCCGTGGAAGATGTTGCCGCCCGGGATGCCGGCGATCGCCTCGATGTCCGGAGGTACGAGCACCTGCCGGTGCAGGATCTGGTCCTCGATGCCGGGTGCGTACTCGGCGAGGACCCGCACCACGGCATCGCCGAACGCCTCGCGCCGGGCGTCGTCCCAGGGGCCGGCCGCCAGTTCGTACGGCGCGTACTGCACGAAGCAGGACAGGACGTGCTTGCCCGGCGGCGCCATGTCCGGATCGAGGACGGACGGGATGATCATGTCGATGAACGGTCGCTCCGAGAAGCCGCCGTACTTCGCGTCGTCGTAGGCGCGGTCGACGTAGTCGAGACCAGGAGCGATCGTGATCCCGCCCGAGAGGTGGGGGCCGGGCTCCGGCATGCACTCGAACCGTGGCAAGCCGGAGATGGCGAGGTTCACCTTGCCGGCGCAACCGCCGCTCTGCCACCGCGCGGCCCGTTCCACGAGTCCGGCGCCGGCGCCGCCCGGGACGTCTTCCGGGTCGAGCAGACGGCCGAGGCTGATCTGCGGCGCCGCCGACGACATGACGACACCTGCACGGACCTCGTCGCCGTTCGCCAGCACGACGCCGGCAGCCCGGCCGTCACGAGCCAGCACTCGCGCCACGGGGCTTTGCGTCCGGATCTCGGCGCCGTGGCTTTGCGCCGCCCTGGCGATCGTCGCCGCCACCGCCCCGGTGCCGCCCTTCTGGAAGCCCCACTCCCGGTAGATCCCGTCGATCTCGCCCATGTAGTGGTGCAGCAGCACGTAGGCCGAGCCCGGCGTGCGCGGAGACAGCATGGAGCCGATGATGCTGGAACTCGAGAGTGCGGCCTTCAGCACGTCGGACTCGAACCACTGGCCCAGGAAGTCGGCGGAACTCATCGTCAGCATCTGCACGAAGGAGCGCAACTGCGCCGCGGGCAGGTCGAGGAAGTAACGGGCGATGTCGGCGACCTCCGCCGACACCTCGACGTCCAGGCGCTCCGCACTCTCGGCGACCCGGTCACCGATCGCCGCGGCCAGTTCGTCGGGCGCCGCCCGCTGAAGCCGGTACATCAGGTGGCCCATGCGGCGCATCTCGAGCTTGTACTCGAACAGCGCCTCGGCATCGCGCCGCGAGTGCCGGGCGACGTGGCGATAGGTCCGCTGCGGATCCGCCTCGCGGAACAGGCAGTCGCCCCCCGGCAGCGGGTTCAGGGTGCTCGCGGTGGGGACGAGGAACAGGCCGTGGCGCACCAGGTCGAGTTCGTGGATGACCTCAGGCCGCAACAGTGAGACGAGGTAGGAGAACACGCTGAACCGGAAGCCCGGGAAGGCCTCCTCGCTGCGGGTAGCGCCGCCGATCTCGGGAGAGGACTCCAGCACCACGACGTCGAGGCCGGCTCGGGCGAGGTAGGCGGCGGCAACGAGGCCGTTGTGTCCGGCGCCGACAACGATCGCATCGAAACGACCGCTGCCGCGCGACGGCGTGCCGCTACCGGTGCCGGCGACCTCCGTCAGCTCCACCGTCATCCGTCGACTCCGGGCATCGGATCGACCATCGTCTTGCGGAGCGGATTGAAGAACGGCCGGCGGACGACTTGCGCCCGTGCCCTGCGCCGGCCGTAGCCGACGGCGACCTCGACGTCGAGTTCCGTCCCCAGGGCGGCCGCATCCGCGTGCACCGTGGCGAGGCCGATGTACTTCTTGAGCAGGGGCGAGAAAAACCGGGTCGTGCACTGGCCGACCTGCCATCCTCCGGGCGCGAACACCGGTGTCGGTTCCCTGGACGCCGGCTGGCCCACGACCTGCGGGCGGAGGTCGATCTCGGACCACAGCCGCTCCAGCTCGAACCAGTCGACCTCGAGGCCGACCATTGCCCAGGCGGGTCCGCGGTCGCGTTCCAGTTCGAGCGCGCGGCGGCCTACGAAGTCGGCCTGCTTGTCAAGCTTCACGGTGAACGCGAGTCCCGCCTCGGCCGGCGTGACCTTCAGCACCTCGATCTCGGCGTGGGACGCGGACACGTAGTCCACATCGATCAGCACCAGGCCGGCTTCGACCCGCACCATGTCGAGCGCCAGGAGGCCCGCGGGCAGCAGCCCGTGGTCCTGGCCCGCCTCGACGAGAGCGTCCCACAGCGCCTCCGCGTGCTCGGCGGCCACCCAGAACTCGTAGCCGAGATCGCCCGTGTAGCCCGTCCGGCTCACCGTCACCGGGGCGCCTCCGGTGCCTGAGCCGACCTCGCCGGTCGCGAGGTCGAAGTAGCGCATTGCGCCGAAGTCGACTCCCGTCGTGGCCGCCTCTGCCACCGCCCGCGACCGCGGCCCCTGGAGCGCCAGCACGCCGACCTCTTCCGAGACGTCCCGCACCTCCACGTCCATGCTCCAGCCGCAGTCCTCGAACCAGCGCAGGCAGGGTTCCGCCGCGCTGACCAGGAAGCGCTCGCCCGCGAGGCGCTGCACGTTGCCGTCCTGCAGCAGGTGGCCCTCCTCGTTGCACCACGACGTGTACATCACACGGCCCGTGCGGCTCTTCGAGAAGTCCCGCGTCATGAGGCGATCCAGCAGCCGTTCGGCGTCCGCGCCGGTGATCTCGTACTTGAACAGCGGCGACACGTCGATCAGGCCGGCCGCGTTGCGGACCGCCCAGTACTCGCGTTCAGGCGTCGGCTCGTAGGTTTCGACGCACGCGTAGCCCGACCAGTCGCGCCACGCGTTGCTCTCGCAGAGGGCCGCCGTTCGTCGATGGAACGGCGTCCGCAACGGTTCGAGCGGCCGCAGGCCGTTGTGGTGGATTGACGGCCCGGCACCGGCACCGGCCGGGCGCGGCAACCACCGATAGGCCTGGCTGTCCGGACTGCGGCCGATCAGCCCCTCCGCCTCGAGTACGCCGAGCAGGCGATGCGCCGTCGACGGATGGAGCCCGTGCGCCGCCGCGAGCTTCGAGAGGCGGTGCTCCGGCGTCTCGGGCGTGAACGAGCGGAGCAGCGCGAGCGCGCGCTGGACGGCCTGCGTTCCCTGCGGAGCCCGCCGCCGCATCGACCGCCGCCCTATCTGCCCCAGCGGTGGTTGAGCCGCGCGTAGTAGTACCCGCCGCCCAGGCCCCAGGGCGTGAACTGGCTGTACGGCAGGCCGAACCGCGCCGCGAACAGGTCCATCCGATCCGAGAACGTGTCGAAGACGTTCTGGCCGCCGATCGAAAGCGCGGTGTCGGGCGCCAGGGGAACGCTGACTTCCAGGTCGAGGATGTACCGGCCGTCCAGGACCGGGGCGTCGGCCTGGCGCACGGAGCGGGCGTCGATGTGGTCGACCCACGATCCGAAGTAGTGGAGGCGTCCGAGCAGGTCCACCCGTCCGATTCCGTGGTTGACGGCCAGGTTCCACCGCGTCTCCGGCACGCCCCGTTCCAGCGCGAGCACGTCGCCGGGACCGAGCAGTTCGGAGTCCTTCGTGATCTCGGTCTCCGTGTGGTTCAGCGCCAGGCTGAACACCGTATTGCCGCCCAGGGCCGGCGGCGCCCAGGTCGAAACGATGTCGATCCCCTGGGTCCGCGACGAGAAGTCGTTGATGAAGAACCGGAACGAGGACAGCGTGCGCGCCGACGTGATGCCTTCCGACAGCAGCAGGGCGCGCTCTTCGTCGGCCAGCGTGAAGAACTGGGACAGGGCGAGCCGCCGGTCGACGTCGATGTGGTAGGTGTCCGCCGTCAGCGTGAATGGCCCGGTGTCGATCACGAGCCCCGCCGTCACGTTGGTCGACGTTTCGGGTTCGAGGGGCTGACCGCCGCGGAACTGCGCGGCGCGGAAGGTCGACGGCACCGTGGCGCTGTCGACCAGATCGAGCGTCTCCGGGTTGATCGTCGACTGTACGTTGAACACGTTCTGCTGACCCGGCGTCGGGGCCCGGAAGCCGGTGCTGACGCCCCCGCGGACGGATACCACGTCCGTCAGGGCGTAGCGGGCCGAGAGCTTTCCGTTAGTCGTGTCGCCGAAGACGTCGAAGTGCTCGAACCGCAGGGCGCCGCCGAGCGTCCAGCGCCCGTCCGGATCCCGCAGTTCCAGGTCGCCGTACACCGCCGTGTTGGCGCGGGTCCAGGTCCCGGCCGTGTAGTCGGGAAACCCCGGGAAACCGTTGGAGCCGGAAACGAAACCCTGCGCCGCGTACGGTCCGACCTGCCACGACGGCAGCTCCCCTGAACGGATGGTGAAGCGCTCGTCACGCCACTCGGCTCCGCCGGCCACGTGAACGAGTTCGGAGAGCGCGTAGGAGACGTCGAAGTTCAGGTTGAGTTCGGCCTGCCGGTAGACGCCCGGGTCGAAGTCGCGCGGACTGTGCGGCCCCAGTGACGCGTTCACCGTGTTGAAGAGCAAGAAGTCCGCTTCGTGAGAGCCGTAGCTGGCGCTGGCGTCCCAGGTGAAACCGCTCCTCGTGCTCCGGCGCACGCCGGCCACGGCCGACGCGTCGGTCATCACGCCGCTGAAGTATGGGGTGAATCCGCCCGGAGCGATCTCCTGGAAGGAGAAGCAGTTCGGATCGGCGAATACCTGCGCCAGAGCGTCCTGGTCCGGCCGGTTGTCGGTGACGGTCACCGTAGGACAGCCCGCCGATCCGTCGCGCACGCCGTCCTGCGCGTCGAGCACGTCGCCGATGAGCAGCGTGCGGCCGCCGTCCAGGCTGAAAATGTTGGCGCGCGTGTTGGGATTCCGGTAGTAGAAGCCCTGCGTCGCCGTCTTCTCGGCGTAGTTGGCGTGTCCGTAGACCTGCGCGCCGTTCCCGAGCAGCTTGCCGAAGTTGCCGAACAGCTTCAGGTCGTCCTCGTACTCCGAGTCGCCCCAGATCTGCGCCGGGTCGCGGACGTGCGTGTTGCCGGCGGCGATCAGCGCCGCCGCGTCGGCGCGCTGCACGCTGCGGCTGGTCGGGTCGGCGTTCCCGTACTCCATGCTCAGGTGAGCGAAGCCGTTCTCCCCCAGCGGCAGTCCGATGTCACCGGCGATCGCGTACGCCTGGCCGTCGCCCGCGCCGTAGACGCCGCTCTTCACCTCCAGACTGCCGCCCGACGGAGCGTCCTTGAGCAGGAAGTTCATCACGCCGGCGATCGCGTCCGAGCCGTACTGCGCCGAGGCGCCGTCGCGCAGCACCTCGACCTGTCGCAGCGCCGTCGCCGGGATCGTCGAGATGTCCGGCCCCTGCGTGCCGTCGGTCACGCCCCCGAACCAGACCAGGATCGCGGACCGGTGCCTGCGCTTGCCATTGACGAGCACGAGCGTGTGGTCGTGGGCCAGGTTGCGCAGGCTGGCCGGCCGCACCAGCGACGCGGCGCCGCTGATCGGATGAGTGGCAACGTTGAACGAGGGCACCAGATTCCGCAACTGGTAGTCGAGCGTGCTGGCGCCCTGGCTGACGACATCGTCGATCGGAATGGCGTCGATCGGTACGGACGACTCCGTCACGGACCGCGGCCGTGCGCGGCTGCCGACCACCACCAGTTCTTCGTCGAACTCCGCGGCCGGCTCCACCGCGGGCGGCGCCGTCTCCCCGGCCTCCTGGGCGTGGATCGCAACGGGAGCCGCGAACGCGTCGAGCAGAAAGGCGAACAGGAGGAGACGCGGCACGGCGGCATGATCGCACATCAACAGCGCTAGGATTCCTCTCATGGTCCCACGCAAGGCTCCCCGGCCCCTGGATGGCGAGCTGTACACCGACGCCACGGTCTTCGAGCAGGAGATGGAGCGCATCTTCTCGCGCATGTGGGTGTGCGGAGGACGGCTCGAGGAGCTCGACGAACCAGGACGTTTCGTGACCCGCGAGATCGGCGGCGAATCGGTGATCGCGGTGCGAACCGCGGCCTCCAACGCCGGCGCCGGATCGAACGGCAACGGTACGGCAGAGGAGACAACGCAGGAACTGGCCGCCTTCTTCAACGTCTGCCGCCACCGGGGATCGCGCGTCGTCGACGAGTGCGCCGGCCGGGCCAACGTCTTTCAATGCCCCTACCACGCCTGGACTTACGGTCTCGACGGACGGCTGATCGGCGCGCCGCACATGGGTCAGGACTTCGACCCGAACAGCGCCGGCCTCGTGCCGGTGCGGATCGACGCGATGGACGGCTTCTTCTACCTGTCGCTCGCGGCCGACGGGCCGCCGCTTGCGGAGGTCGCGGCCGACCTGCCGGACCTGTCGCGGTTCACCCTGGGCCGGCTGGTCCGGGGCGACCGCCACGAATACGAAGCGCAGGCGAACTGGAAGATCCTCTGCGAGAACTACAACGAGTGCTACCACTGCGCCGTCGTCCACCCGGAGTTGAACCGGGTGTCCGACTACCGGAACGGCGGCAACCTGGAGACCGGCCGTTTCTTCGTCGGCGGCCCGATGACCCTCAACGACGGCTGCAACTCGATGACAGCGACAGGGCGCAGCGACCGGCCCGACCTTCCCGCGATCGAAGTGGCCGACCGGACCTCGGTTCAGTACTACAACGTGTACCCCAACCTGCTGATCAGCCTGCACCGGGACTACGTCGTGACCCACACGCTCTGGCCGATTGCCGCCGATCGCACGCGAGTCGTCTGCGAGTGGCTGTTCGACCCCGACGCGGTCGCGGCCCCCGGCTTCGACCCCAGCGACGCCGTGGACTTCTGGCACCTCGTCAACAGCCAGGACTGGGAAATCTGCGCCCGCACGCAGTTGGGCGTCTCGTCGCGCGGCTATCGCCCCACCGCCTTCGAAGAGAGCGAAGCCTGCATCCAGGTTTTCGACGGCTGGTACCTGGACCAGATGGGCCTGTGAGCCGGCGACGCCGGCCGCGGTGCACTCCGCCGCGCGAGCATCGAGGCTGAAGAACGCCCATGTGGCTCCGTGAACACGCGCTGATCCTCGTCCTGTTCGCCCTCTACACGGGCGTTCTGGTCCACCACGCACTGATCGGCCAGCGCCGGACGCGCGATCTGGCCGACTTCCTGGTCGGCGGCCGGTCGCTCGGCGGCATCGTCCTCGGCGTCTCCTTCTTCGCCACCTACGCCAGCACGAACAGCTTCATCGGCTTCGCCGGCAGAGCCTACGCCTCGGGCATCGCCTGGCTCCTGATCATCCCCACCGCGGTCATCCTCTCGTTCGTCGCCTGGGCCTGGCTGGCGCCACGGCTACGCGGGGTAACCGAGACCCTCGGCTCGGTGACCATCCCGGACTACATCGGCTTCCGCTTCAACAGCCGGCCGGCCCGCTTCGCCGCGGCCCTGATCGTCATCTTCTCCAGCTTCCTGTACATGACCGCGGTGTTCAAGGGGATCGGCTCGCTGCTGGTCGAACTTCTGGACCTGAGCTACGGCCTGTCGCTCTTCGTCGTCGTCCTGATCGTCTGTCTCTACACGATGATCGGCGGCTTCCACTCCGTGGCCCGGACCGACTTCGTCCAGGGCATGCTGATGACGATGGCGGCGCTGCTCATGTTCTTCCTGATCACCCGCGCCGCCGGCGGCATCGGCCGCCTCGCCGATCTGGCGCAGATCGGCGACGGCTCTCTCGTCCGCTGGGACACGGCGCAGCCACTGGGGATGCTGATCGGCGTCGTCTTCGCTTCCACCGTCAAGCTGATCGTCGAACCGCGCCAGCTCTCGCGCTTCTACGCCCTCGAGACCGAGGGCGCCGCCAGGAGCGGCCTCGTCGTGTCGACCCTGAGCTTCCTCATCGTGTTCAGCCTGCTGGCGCCGCTCGGGCTCTACGCCCACTTCGTCGTCGGCCAGGGCATCGCAGACACCGACCAGGTCATCCCGATGATGCTCAGCGACCCGGCGATCTTCCCGCCGGTGGTCCAGGCCCTCCTGTTCCTGGCCCTCGTCTCGGCCGCCATGTCCTCGCTCGACAGTGTGCTCCTCGTCATGGCTTCGACCTTCCAGCGTGACCTCCTCGGTTTGCTGATGCCGACCGACGACCGTCACGCCGTCCGCAACACGCGCGTATGCGTCGTGCTGTTCGCGGCCATCACCGCCGTGCTCGCCATCGACCCGCCCGGCGGCATCGTCGAACTGACCTCCTTCTCCGGCGCCCTCTACGCGGCCTGCTTCCTGCCTTCGCTCGCGCTGGGCCTGACCTGGCGCCGCGGCAACGGCACGGCGGCGCTCCTTTCCTTCACCGCCGGCGGCGTGACGCTCGGGCTCTGGATGCTGCTCGACATCCAGGGCATGCACGCGGTGTTCCCTGCGATGGCGATCTCCTTTGCCGCCTACTGCGTCGCGGCCTGGCTGGCGCCGGAGGCAAAGGCGGCGAAGGGGCTGTTCGGGTAGTCCGACGAGAGTCGGGCCGAGCTTCCGATGAGCCAATCGATCCTGAATCCCCTCGGCCAGCCGGTCGGGCCCGTGCTCGACTGCTGGACCGTCCCGCCGTTCCCTCCGCGCCGGTCGCTTGCTGGGCGCTACTGTCGCGTCGAGCCGCTCGATCCCGCGTGTCACGCCGAAGACCTGTACGAAGCGACCGCGGCCGATGTCGAGGGCCGGATCTGGACCTACCTCAGCTACGGTCCTTTCGACTCACGCGCCGACCTCCAGGCATGGGCCGAAGCCGCGGCGGCAAGCGAAGATCCACTCTTCTTCGCCATCGTGGACGAAGCGGACGGACGAGCGGCCGGCGTCGCGGCGTATCTGCGGATCAACCCTGCCGTCGGCTCGATCGAGGTCGGGAGCATCTGCTATCCACCCCGTCTGCAGCGGACCACGGCCGCCACGGAAGCGATGCTTCTCATGATGCGAAACGCCTTTGAACTCGGCTACCGGCGCTACGAGTGGAAGTGCGACCGCCTGAACGCACCCTCCATCGCGGCCGCCGAGCGGCTCGGCTTCACCTTCGAAGGCGTGTTCCGACAAGCCACGATCTTCCGTGGACGGAACCGCGACACGGCGTGGTTCGCGATCATCGACAGGGATTGGGAAGAAGTGCGCTCCTGCCACGAGCGCTGGCTGGCGCCGGACAACTTCGACGCGGACGGCGGGCAAAGGGAGTCCCTGTCGAGGCTGACCGCTCCCCTCGTGCGCCGGCGCTTCGCGTCCTGGTAGCCCACCCCAGCTACCAGCGCCTGTTCTTCTTCGCCTGCTGGACCGATTTGTAGAAGGCGCCCAGCTTTCGCTCCCCGGCACGCCGGGAGGCTTCGTCGCGGCGCTGATCGAGCCGGCGCTGCTCTTCACGGAGGTCGTTGTAGTTGCGCAGCCGGGCCGCGTCCAGTGAGCCGTCCCGGATCGCCACCTGGACCGCGCAGCCGGGCTCCTGGCCGTGGCCGCAGTCGCGGAAGCGGCAGCCGACGGCGAGTTCCTCGATGTCGTCGAACGTCTCCTCAAGGCTTCCCTCATCCTCGGCCCAGAGCTGGAGTTCGCGGATGCCGGGGTTGTCGATCAGAAGACCGCCGCCCGGCAACTGAACGAGCCGCCGGTGCGTCGTCGTGTGGCGGCCGCGGTCGTCGCTCTCCCTCACCGGGGCCGTACGCATCACGACCTCGCCGCAGAGCGCGTTGAGCAGCGTCGACTTGCCCGCGCCCGACGAGCCGACCATGGCCACGGTCCTGCCGCCCGCCAGGCGCGCCGCGAGCGGCTGCAGGTTCTCGCCCGCCAGGGCATTGACCGCGACGACCATCGTTGCCGGCGCCGCCTGCTCGGCCTGCGCGCGTCCGGCCTCCGGGTCGGCGCAGAGGTCCGCCTTGGTCAGCACGACGACCGGTTCGGCGCCGCTCTCCCTGACCATGGCGACGAAGCGCTCGAGGCGCCGGGGGTTGAAGTCGCCGTCGAGGCCCATCACCAGAAACACGGCGTCGGCGTTCGCGGCCACGACCTGCTCTTCCGTCCGCGCGCCCGCCGCCTTGCGCGACAGCCGGCTCCGGCGATCGAGCACATGGACGATCCTCGGATCGACCCCGGATACGGAGAAAGACTCGACCACCACCCAGTCGCCGACTGCCGGCGGACCCGTGGCCGAGGTCCGGACGCGCTTCAACACACGCGCGTCCATCTCGGCCTCCGCGGCGGCGACGTGGAACACGCCTCGCGATATCGACACCACGCGCGCCGGGAACAGGTGCTCGGGTGCACCCGCTGACTCCAGGAACCGGCCGTAGGAATGGGCGAAGTCAGGCGCCCAACCCCAGGGTTTCAGTCCGGCTTCGTCCACGCCGGCCACTACGTGATCCGCCGCTTCGGATCGAACGTGTCCCGCAACCAGTCGCCCAACAGGTTCGAAGCCAGACACGAAGCCATGATCGCAAGGCCCGGCATCGTGATCAGCCACCAGGCGACCTCGATGAAGTTGCGGCCGTCGGCGAGCATGCCGCCCCACGACACCTGAGGCGGCTGGATGCCGAGACCAAGAAAGCTCAGCCCCGCCTCGAAGACGATCACGCTTCCGAACTGGAGCGTCGCCAGCACGAGCAGCGTGTTCAGGACGTTCGGAGTCAGATGGCGGATCAGGATCATGGGACTCGAGACACCCGCCACCTTGGCCACGGTGATGAAGTCCCGTTCGCGCAGGCTGAGTACCTCGCCGCGCACGATCCGCGCGTACCAGGTCCAGTAGGTCAGGACGATGATCGTGATCACCATTCCTTCGCCGGGCGGCAACACGGCGGCGAACAGCATGGCGAGCGGAATCGCCGGGATCGACATCTGGATGTCGATCAGGCGCGAGATCACGGCGTCGACGATCCCGCCGAAGTAGCCCGCCGAGATGCCCAACGCGGCGCCGATGCCGCCGGAGAGGGCAATGGCGTAGACCGCCACCGTCACCGAAACGCGGGCGCCGGCGATGATCCGGCTCAGGATGTCGCGGCCCAGCATGTCCGTTCCTAGCGGATAGTCGAGGCTGCCGCCGGACCGCCAGAACGGCGGCGTCATCGACTCCGCGAGCGCGATCTCGGAGGCCTCGTGAGGCGCGAACCACGGTCCCGCGACGGCGCAGAGCAGGACCAGACCGAGCACCACGCAGGAGACGACGGGCACACGCCGCTCAGCCATGGCGGATCCTCGGATCGATCAGGCCGTAGCTCAGGTCCACGAGTAGATTCACGACGACGAAGATGACCGCCGACAGCACGACGCCGGCCTGCACCACCGGAAAGTCCCGGGCGAAGACCGCGTCAACTACCGCCCGGCCGACGCCCGGCCAGGCGAACACGACCTCGATGACGAACGCACCGCCGAGCATGTTCGCGAAGTAGACGCCGATCATCGTTGCCAGGGGCACGGCGGCGTTACGCAGCGCGTAGCGCCAGATGACGGTGCGTTCCGGCAGGCCCATCACCCGGCCGGTGCGGATGTAGTCGCTGTCCAGAATGTCGAGCATCGACGAGCGCAGGGTGCGCGTCATCGCGGCAACCGGGTACCAGCCGAGGGCGACCGCGGGCAGCACGAGATGAAGCGGTCCCTCGCGGCCGAACGCCGGCAGCCACTGGAGCCTCACGGCCAGGAACAGGATGAGCAGGAGGCCGACCCAGAATCCCGGCATCGCCTGACCGAGCAAGGCCAGCACCTTCGCCAGACGGTCGACCCACCGGCCACGGTAGACGGCGGACATCACCCCCAACGGCACGGCGAGGAGCAACGCGAAGGCGAGCCCCGCCAGCGCCAGTTCCAGAGTCGCCGGAAGCCGCTCGAGCAGCAACGGCATCGCCGGCGCCTGCCACTGGTACGACTCGCCGAAGTCGCCGGTCAACGCGTCGCGCAGGAAGACGACGAACTGGACCGGCAGCGGCCGGTCGAGACCGAGGGCCTCGCGCATCGCCGCGAAGTCCTCCGCGGACGCGTCCATCGGCAGCAGCAAAGCCACCGGATCCCCGGCCAGACGCTGCGCCACGAAGACGATCAGGAGCGCACCGAGCACCGCCACCGCGCCCTGCCAAAGCCGGCGGATCAGGTAGGCGCGCATTGCTTCGTCGGGTTCAAGGGACCGGCGAATCCGCCAGGCCGATGTCCCGCATCATCCGCCAATTGGCCTGGGGCCACGGCTCGAAGCGCAACGTGTCACGCCAGGCCAATGTCACGAGTGGCCGGTAGGTCGGCACGCCGCCGGCCACCCGCTCGTGCTTGAGCCGGGCGATCTCCCGGATCAGCGCCTCCTTCGCGTCCGGCTCGACCGTCACGCGCAGGGTCTCGACCATGCCGTCCAGTTCCGGGTCGTCGTGGTACGAGTACCAGCCCCAACCGTCTCCATAGGAATGGAGGTGGCCACCCCACGGGTCGGTCGGATCGCCGAGCGCGCCGTGGCCCCACATCCAGCTCGCGATGCCGTCCATCTCGGGTCGGGCGTCCCGGCGGCCGAGGTTGATCCAGGCGCCGTACTCGAGCTGCACGATCCGGCAGCGGATACCCGCGGCCGTCAGGTAGGCGAACATCGCCTCGCCCACTTCCTTGAGGTACGGCTCGCGCGGCGTGGTCAGGTTGTAGCAGTTCATGTTGATGCCGCGGCCGTAGCCGGCCTGCCGCAGCAACTCGCGGGAACGGTCCGGGTCGAAGGCGTACGCCTTCAGCGCGGGGTCGTGCCCCGGCGCCCCAGGCGTCACCTGGACCGTCCGGATGCCCTGCCCATGAAGGATGTACCGGATGATCGCGTCGAAGTCGATCGCGTGCGCCACGGCCTGTCGCACGCGGACATCTCCCAGCGGACTTCTCGGGTCGAGAGCGTTCAAGGCGAGAAACAGGTTGTTGCTCGTGGGCAGCGACGCGACCTTGACGCCGGGCGTGCGCTCGAAGTCAGCGACCTGAGCCGGCGGCACGGCGTCGATCCAGTCGACGGCGCCGGTCTTGAAGGCGGCGACCCGGGTCGTGTCCTCGGGGATGATCTTGATCGTCAGACGGCGGATGCCCGGCAGTGAGTCGGGGTCCCAGTAGTCGTCGAAGCGCTCGACGACGATCTCCTCGCGCAAGCTGCGCGACACGAACTTCCAGGGCCCGGTGCCGATCGGATGCGCCTGCACGCCTTCGTTCCCGACCTCCTCGTAGTAGCGCCGCGGAATCGCCCAGAGGTCGAGGTTGAGCGGCAGCAGAGCCGAGTCCGGCAGACCCTTGAAGACGATCTCCAGTTCGTAGTCGCCCAGCACGCGGACGTCGGCCACGTGCCGCCACCTCCCGGCCTGACGCGAGAGACTCGGATCCCGCTGGCGGAGATAGCTGTACCGGAGATCGTGCGCCGTCAGTTCGTCGCCGTTGTGGAATCGAACGCCGCGACGCAACTCGACGCCGATCAGCCATACGCCGTCCCGCTCGAACAGCCGCCACGACTCGGCCAGCCAGTTCCGCTGCCTAAGGTCCGGTCCCGCCGTCAGCAGTTGCTCGTAGAACAGCGCCATGAAGTACTGGTCGACGCCGGCCGAAGTCCGCGTGGGATCGATCTGCGTCGGCTCCGCCGCGAACGCGACGACGACGTGCGCGTCGT
Organism: Holophagales bacterium; assembly: GCA_009843505.1. Classification (GTDB taxonomy): domain Bacteria; phylum Acidobacteriota; class Thermoanaerobaculia; order Multivoradales; family Multivoraceae; genus Multivorans; species Multivorans azotirespirans. The sequence goes on from VYDI01000034.1 coordinate 777,642, forward strand.
CACCATCGTCGACGGCCACGAGCGGCAGCGACAGCAGGCACCCAGCGCACAGCCACGCCGCCGCCAGAACTCCACGCCGCATGGAGGGAACCTACCGCAAGGGGAAGTGTCCCCGCAGACCATGCCGGGCGCCACGATGCCCGGTCAGGATACGCCGCTACCCGCCCTGCTCCGACCAGGGGTTCAATAGCGGCACGTTCATCAGCGAGAAGTCCCGGACGTTGCGCGTCACGACCGTCATGCCGTGCCGGCGCGCGACCGCCGCGATCTGCGCATCGACGGCCGGAAGCGTCAGCCCCGCGCGATCTCCTGCTGCCAGGATCTCACCCCAGATCGTCGCCGCCTCCACGTCGAACGGGAGGATGCGTCCCCTGAAGTCCCGCAACAGTTGACGTTCGATCCATGCCTCGTACGCGCGACGCCTTCCTCCGTCCCGCAGCCTGCGCGCGCCGCGGACGATCTCTCCGAGTGTGATGGCCGAGAGATAGAGGTCCGTCGCCAGGTGCCCCACGAACCAGTCGTTGACCCGCCGCGCGGGCCTCGGCTTGACCGTTTCGCTGACGACGTTCGTGTCGAGCAGGAAGGTCACTCCAGGTCCACCGGACGGCCGGGGGAGCGGTCGCGCTCAAACTCCAACTCCATGCCGGCCGGAAACGTCGAACGCAATGCGGCGATCAGATCCGCTCCAGTTCGGATCCGCGGCGCCGAGGCAAGGTCATCAAGCCGCCGCCGAAGCACCGTTCCCTCCCTGCCTCCTTCCCGGAGCGTTCGCGCGACCCGCCGGATCAGCTCCGCGTCCTCGGCCGGCACCGTCACTTCGACCCTCTTCGAGCCTTCGGCCAGTGCCTTCCGGCGGTGGCGCCTCACCCGCTCCTTCGACGTCTTTCTCGTTGCTGGCTCAGCCACACGCGTTCCTCCGGTAACGTTTCCGGGAAAACTACCGCGGCGCCGGCCCAGGCGTCAACTCGGAGGAGCGTGCTAACTTTCGAGGCGGCGCAGCTTCCATGTGCCCCTTGCGGGCAGCCCTCGTGTCTGCCCGGGGAAGGTGCGCCACCGCTTCGGTAGCGGAGTCGGGTCACCACGCTGGTGAACGGAGTACGCTCGCAGGCTCCGACCCCGGCTTTCGCGACGAGGCATACACGCCCTTCCTCCGTTTGTTGACCGAAGACCGAACGCGCGGCACGGATCCTTGAGCCATGCTCACCGGCGCCTGTCTCTGCGGAGACATCGCATTCGAGGTCGATGGCGACCTGATGGAGATCGCACACTGCCACTGCTCCGTGTGCAGGAAGTTCCACGGTTCTGCCTACGCCAGCTTCGGCGCGGTCGACCCGAAGTTCTTCCGCTGGACCCGCGGCGCTGATCAGATCGTCCACTACCAGTCGTCAGAGCACGGGTTCCGCCACTTCTGCCCGCGCTGCGGCTCCGCCGCGCCGGCCAACCCGGAAGGCGGAACGGTCGCCCTCGTCACTATGGGCAGCGTCGCCGAGGACCCGGGCATCCGGCCGAAGCTGCACATCTTCGCCGGTTCGAAGGCGCCCTGGCACACGATCGTCGACGACCTGCCCCAGCATGACGAGTACCCACCCGACTGGGGGGCTCCGCCCGGCATCGAGATGCCTGTTCGAGTGCCTGCTACACGCGGCGCCACGCCCGGTAGCTGCCTCTGCGGCATCGTGACCTACGAGTTCGACGGCGCGCCCGAGCGCATGGTGAACTGCCACTGCTCCCGGTGCCGTCGTCAGACGAGCGCCGCCTACGGCACGTTCGTCTTCGTTGCGGAGGACGCCTTCCGTTGGCTGGCCGGGAGCGAATCCGTCGTCGACTACAAGATGCCGGAAGCGGACATCAAGGGCACCGCGTTCTGCCGGCACTGCGGCAGCCTCGTCCCCCGCCTGCGGGATCCCGGCGGGATGCAGATTCCGGCCGGCTCGCTGGACGCCGACCCGGGGGTCAAGCCGGCGGTGAACATCTTCACGGGCTCCAAGGCACCGTGGAGCGTGCTCGACGAGGGCATTTCCAGCTTCGCCGAGTACCCGGGATAGCGCCGACCGGCATCGGGCACCGCCCTCCCCGACCGGCCACGGGGCACCGCCCCCCTCTGACATGGACGGAAAGCCGCGACGCCAGATGGCAGCGGCGAGCCCGCCGCCTGGACAAAGCACCTTGCCGGCTTGCAGAATGCGACGGTTCAAGCGTCAAACGTCCTTGACTCCGGGTTCGTCGGCGGCGCCGCTCCGCATGAGCGTCGCCGGTGCGCCCTCGCGAAGTGCGCCCCCTGCTCCGCCATCCACTCGCCGTTCGCCGCGTAACCGCGTTCCTGTTCGGCCTCCTGGCCGCGACCAGTGCGCCGGCCCAACTGGTGGAGCGAGTCGTCGACGGCGACACGATCATCGTCGAAGGAGTGGGTCGAGTCCGCCTGATCGGCGTCGACACACCGGAAACCGTCCACCCGAACCGGCCGGTCGAGTTCTTCGGCAGGGAGGCGAGCGCCTTCACGAAGGGGCTGCTCGAAGGGAAGCGGGTGCGGCTCGAGTACGACCAGGAACGGCAGGATCGCTACGGCCGCACCCTGGCCTACGTGTACCTGACCGACGGCACATTCGTGAACGCGGAGATCATCCGCCGCGGCTACGGCCACGCCTACACGCGTTTCCCCTTCCGGCACATGGAAGCGTTCCGGCAGTTCGAGCGAGAGGCCCGGGACGACCGGAGAGGCCTGTGGGGCGAAGTGGTCGGCGGCTCGAGCCCCCGCGCCTCCTCCTCGGCCGAGGCGCGGAGTTCCACCGGAGGAAGCGGAACGGTCTACGTGACCCGCACCGGTCGCAAGTACCACAGGGAGGGCTGTCGCTTCCTGAGCAAGAGCAAGATCCCGATGAAGCGGAACGAAGCAGTGGAGCGGTACGAACCTTGCGGCGTCTGCAAACCGGATTGACGCTGGCGGCGGCTTCGACTCAGGAGAAAGCTCGGGGGCTGAAGTCCGGCTCGTTCACGATGCTCGCGCTGCTGCCCGTGGCCCGGATGACGAACAGGCCCCGGCGTTCCGCGTGGCGGACCACCGATTCGTCCGCCTCCAGGTACGCCACCGCCCCGTAGAGCCGGTGACCGCCGTACGCCGGCAGCCACTCCCGGAACCGCGCCAGCTTCTCCTCGAAACGCTTTACGTCCCGCGGCCTCAAGGTCGTCTTGACCTCCACCGCAACCGCCTCTGTGCCGTTCGCCGCCAGAATGTCGATCTCGAAGTGCTCGCCGTTCCGACGCGCGGCAACTCTTTGCGTCGTCATCTCCACCGCTATGCCCCGTTGCTGAAGCAACGGCACGAGGTCGCCCTTCACCAGGCTCTCCATCAGCCGTCCCCACTGCGACGTGAACAAGTCTTCCGCCTTCTTCAGCCGGCGGTCCGTCTCCCGCCCTTCCGCCCGGATCTCTTCCCACTCCCTGGCAGCCTTCTCCCAGTACTTCTCCCTGGCCTTCTCGTTCTCCTTCCGGCGCTTCTCGTGCTCCTCTTGGCGCTCCTCGCTCTCCTTCTGGCGTTTGGCCAACTGGCGGAGAATCTCCCAGATCTCCTCTGGCGTGGCTGGGCGATGTTCAGTCTGCGTGGCGCTCATGGTCGACTCCTCGTGCGATTCTAGATCGCGTGTGCTCTTGGGTGCGATGGCGTAGCCACTAACTGGCGTGTCGGAGCGCGTTCCCTCTTCCGACATAGACGGAAACCCGGCACAGAAGCCGGAGGCGCTCGACCGAGCTCCGCATCAGCCAGCGCCGGCGGAACCGGCTAGCATTGCCCCATGGACTGGAGAGACCACATCACGGCCGATCCCAGGATCTGCCATGGAAGAGCCTGCATCACCGGTACGCGGATACTCGTAACCGCCATACTCGACAACTTGGCCGCCGGTCTGAGTCCGGAGGAGATCGTTCGAAGCTACCCTTCGATGACGACCGCTTCCGTGCGAGCAGCCAGGAGCTACGCCGCAGAGCTGGCTAAGGAGCGGGTGTCGGGTCTTCCCGGGAAGGTCACCGTTCCCCAATCGGTGGTCCGGCGCGCCGCGCTCGGCAGCCCCAAGCACTCGGAGGAACCACAATGCAGCTAGCCGACCGAATCGCATCTACCCGAAGGCTGCTGGAACAAGGCACGGTGGCGAACGAAGCCGCCGTCCGCCAGGGAATCGTCAATCCCCTCCTCCGCAGCCTGGACTGGGACACTTCCGATGTCTCCCTGGTTCGTCCCGAGTATCCACTGAAGGACTCGAAGAGCACGAGCCACGCGGACTACGCTCTCTTCTCTCCCGAGGCGAAGGCGCCGAAGTTCCTGATCGAAGTCAAGCAGGTCGGTAGCATCCGCGACCACAGCACTACACAAGTTCTTCAGTACGCCTTTGTTGCCGGCACTGCCCTAGTCGCTCTCACAGACGGCAGGACCTGGTCCTTCTTCCTGCCGCTCCGGCCAGGCAACCCCGACGAACGGCACGTGCGCACCATCGATCTACTGGACGACGACCCGAGCGAAGCGTGCGACGTGCTCTCGCGCTACCTTCAGAGGTCGAGCGTGCAGTCGGACCAAGCCCACCGCGACGCCGAACTCGACTGGGAGGCTCTGCGAGAGACCGCCAAGCTCCGCACCAGCATCGAGGCCGCCTGGAAGTCTCTCCGAAACGAGCCGCACGCGGACCTGGTAGGTCTGATCGCCCGTGAAACGGAGCGGCGCGCTCACAAACTCCCCGACCGCGACATGGTGGAGGCGTTCATTCGCGGCGGGTTCCGCTTCTCCGATGGACCTTCGTCGAGTCCTGCAGCCGCCCCGACAGCGCCGCAGAGGCCCACCAAACGGAAACGCGCCTCCTCTTCACGCGCCGCCATGTGGATGTACAAGGGCCAGCGGAGATCGGAGAAGAACGCCAGCGACATGTACGTGCATATCATCGAGCAGCTACGCGGAGATCACGGTGGGGCGGACTTCTACGTGGCTCTGCAGCAGCGAATCAAAGGCCGGAAACGGGCCAACATCGGCCGGTCGCCGGAAGAGGCGGATCCCCGGCAGCACAACATCCGGAAGCTCCCCGGAGGCTGGTACTTGTCAACGCATCTTTCGAATGCTGCGAAGCTGAAGTGCATTAGGGCCGCCTGCGAGGTCTCCGGCGTCGTGTACGGCCGCGATCTGACGGTCTTCGAACCAGCGGAAAGCTAACCGTGCACAAGCGCCCCGGATGCGAGCAGCGCGAAAGAAGAAGAATCCTCAGGATGCGCGATCCCGTCGGATTGCGGAAACGAGAGGCTTGCCGACCACTTTCCTTCGATATCTCCAACGCGGATCAGCTTGAGAGTCTAACTGCGAACGAGATTCGTCTTGGTCAATGCACCCCGAAAGAACCGCATGGCCTCTCAAGGACAAGGACCGCGTTATCCGAAGAAAGCCAAAGCAGGTTCGCGTCGTCACTCGTGGGGCCAGCGTCACTGGCGCACCTAGACTAGCCCTGCCAGTCCTCACTTACGTTCAGCCACCGCCAGCGGCGAGTACCTTCATCTCCACAGTCCCGGCCGCGAAACTGCTCGACGACAGCGACGCCCCTTCGTGTCTGTCGTCGGTAGTGCAGAGGTGCGCATTGGAGTCTGATCGGTGGAAGGTGACGGCCAGGCAGCCGGGTGACATCTATGTGGAGAAGAGGATTGCCGATCACCGTCACGTCAGCCTGCATACTCCGAAGAAGGGCTTCCCCTCGAAGGAAGCTCGCTGGAATGACCATGACGGCCAGACGCGAGCCGATCCCATCCTAGAGTGGGGGTGGAGATTCGCTTGGCCCGCGTTCCACCTGGCCTTCTGGCCCATCTGGGGCACACCTGAGCCGTCCGCGCCTCATGACGCCATGCCCGACGTATGCTTGGTTACGACCGATGAGGTTGGCGTAGACGTAGCGATTGTGGTCCTGGAGGGACATGTTCACGTTGATGGTGTAAGGCTGATCGACACTGACGGCAACGATGCCCCGTGGTGCCATTGTGTCGGCGAAGCAGGAAGATCGGAACCGTAATCTTCCGCGCTCGTTGGTTCAAGCCATAGTACGATCTCTTGGAGCTAGTGGCTTGTTCGGTGATCAGTGTTACAACCAAGGCGTGACGGCCCCAGCGCCTGGAGAACCCGTGGATTTGTTGTTGAAGGGTATAGCGCACGATGGAGTTGCATTCGAAATCCCAGGGCAAGTAAGGAGGCGAGTAGTGCCGCCATGAAGGCTGAGGCTGCGCGATCACTGGACGCGCTCAGGTTAGCTCGAGCGCGCTGGCCGAACTGGGGCCTACTGGCCGCCGCGCACCGACTCTCGCCTCACCTCGGACGAGTTGCTAAAGAAAAAGTACATCTCCACAAGATGTCTGGCGTCCAAGTAGTCGTCACGTGAAGTAGACGGGCCCCGTTTCAGTTCGACGTAGAACCTGCATCGACCACCAAACGTGTCAGCCTGGTCGCCCAACGCGTAGAGTCGCTTCCCGCGCTCGAGGAGGTCGTCGGCACTCAGTTCTCCAGCGGGCAGTTCTTTGAGTAGGTTCGGTACCGTTTCGTGCTCAACGGCTGTCCCGTCCCATAGCCGCTCAAGCGAGTAGCGCCGGTGGTTGACGGTGATGCGGAACAGTGTGTGCACTCCGCCGCCCACCGCACGGCCCAAGCAAGGCGGCAGGTCGATGCCTTGGTCTTCCTCCGCTTCGGAGAGACGCTGTTCTAGAGTGACGACCTCAACCCTGAGACCATCGCGCTCGGCACGGAGTTCACTCGCTTCCTTCGCCGCGCTCGCAGCCCGTACCCCTACTACGACGGCCCCGACGAGGCCGACAATCGCGACCAGGGTCATCAAGTCGGCGACCGCTGGCCAAGCAGTAACCGGTGTCGGTGATCGTCTCACTGTACGCCACCCCCCCGCCCGATACGGTTGATCAGACTATCTATGAAGGCCACCAGCCCTGCCGTGTGATCGTTCATCTCACGGTGCGTGCTCCGTAGTTCGGCAGCGAAACCGGTCAGTTCATCTTGCAAAGGCGCAAAGGTCTTCACGGCCGCTGCCTGCAGGCCGCGCTCGAATCCCTCTGTTGATTCGGCGACTCGCTGCAGCCGACTACCAGCTTCGTCGATACCGGCGAGAGCCGATCTGAGTTTCTCGTCCGCAACCGCGAGAGCCTCCGAGAACGACTGCGCGTGGTCAGGCAGTTCCTGGGTGGCGTTCTTCAAGCCACCGCCGATCTCCACCAGCGTCTTGAACAGGTCATGCTCGTAAACGTCGCCGACCGCCTGCCGCACTGCTTCCCGGGTTCCGTTCAAGAACGTGCCGCTCAACTCCCTGACACCGTCCTGGAAGTGCACGCGCTGCGTCTCGTTCCCGGCCGCCACCTGCCGTTCCAGTTCGGCCACGAGATTCGCAACCCGCTGCTCCAGCGACTCTCCCATCACGTCGGCGGCCCTTTCGGCGTGTTCCGAAAAGACGCCGGGCAGCCGGTCGACCGCGCCGCTCACGTCGGCCGCCAGATTCCGAACTTGCAGGTCCATATCCTCCTGCGCCTTCTGCCGATCCGTCTCCCACCTCTCCAGGTTCCGCTGCGATTCCACGAGCAGGTCCTTCTGTTGCACGAGCACGTCCTTCACTCCCTCAAGGAACCGTTGCTGGTCCGCCCGAATCTCCTCGCGCCAAGAGCGGCGGGACTCACTAAGGACTTTGTTGAGTTCAGCAGGCATAGCCCGGAACTCCTCTGTAGCGTCCGCCAGACTGGCCGCGATAGGACCGATCTCCGCGGAAGCGGCCGCCAGCGCAGCCGAGCTCTCTCTAAGGCCTGACACGTTCCTGCCGAAGTCGGCAAAGGCCTCGGGGAGACGCTGGAGGGCCTCACTGAACGCGGCAGCCAGGTCCGAGCGCACGGAGTCGATGAAGGTCTGACGAGGCGGAGAGTCGATGCTCGCTCTCTGAAGTTCGGACCGAAACACGTCCAGAGCGCTCTCTATGCGCCTTTCCAGCCTGGGAATCAGCACCAAGAGAAGTGCCAGGTGATTCGCGACTCCAGCCACACTGACTACGAGAGCGAGCCCCACGAGCAACGGCAAAGCCTCGAGATCGCCCAGGCTCTCAGCGCCGACCGCTAGCGCCCCCTTCAGGTCCGGATTGGTCGAAACTTCGACGAGGAGGGTGAGCATCGTCCCGCCTACGCCACCTGCAAGCGCCGCGGTCGCGCAGTTCCGGGCACGATCCCGTGGCGCCAGAACGACCCGGTCCGCATCGTCCATGTACCGAAGCCAGTCAGGTGGCTCGCCCCGAGCGGCGCGCTCATCCAAGTCCCGCTTCGACTCGCCGAGAACGTCTTCGAGCAGTGCGCCGAAGTCTCTCCGGGCGATCCGCCTCGTCAGATCGAAGATCCAGATCTGAAAACAAATGACGCTGACCACTGTCAGCCAGAGAAGGCTCAATCCTCCGGGCTCTCCGCAGCATCGGCCCCTTGCTCTTCGACAGGGCAATCCACTAGATCAACGTCGAATCGCCGCCCACCCGCCGGAACAGTCAACAGCGGCAACACGATGCGATAGTCGTCGGGTCTGAGCCTCAGCCGGTCGACGAAGGGTGCCAACTGCACCGTCCTGCCCATCTCCTCCAGCGTGCTGGACCAACTGTCCCAAACACTCGTATGTTCTTCCGGCAGCGCTCTCGCCGTCACGTCGAGGCGAACCTGACGAGCCGAGTTGGGGTCCGACGCACGCCAACCCGACAACACGCCGCAGTCCACGGTCACCTCCAGTTCATCGCCGCTTACCGCCGCGGAGAACGCCTCTGGAAACGGCTCCCAGATCTGTTCTGGTGCCAAGTCCGTCGGCGCCTCCTCCGCCTCGACCGCCGCCGAGATCAACTGCATTCCATTCTCAAGCCGGCAGACGAACTCCGCAGGGGCTCGTGTTAGGCAGGCGAAGCCACCCTCATCCTCACGCAGCACCCACTGCGGCTGACTACGTTCGCCGGAGTCACCACGCTCGAACACCTCGCAGGAGAGCGTCTCCTGAACGGCCCGCGAAGCGGCGGTGAGAAGTTCCCATTGCGCCTCGATTCCAAGGCCCACGAGGTCAGCGTGGATCGACCTCACGACGTCCACTACCGCCTCCCTCCCTCTTCCGGCCAGAACCGCGTAGAGGGGCAGCTTCTCGATGCCGGCCAGACGGTGGTACCTGCGGCCCGCCTCGCAGCGCTCGCAGTACCAGCAGCCGAGGCCCGCCCGCTCGGGACATCCCGACTCGTGGGTCACGCCCCAGTAGTCGGCCTGAACAGCCAGCAGCGCGAGATGGAACTCGCCGGAGCGGACATCCTCTGTGGCCAACCAATCAGCGATCTGTGGAGCGATCGCCAGGGGACCGACAAGCTTGTCCGTCGCCATCAGATCGGTCACCACCGCAACGACTTCAGCGCGACCGCTCCGAAAGTCAGCAAACGCCTCCGCCAACGCGAGTTCCAGTCGGGTCGATTCACCCTTGAAGTCGCCGCGGGTCAACTCTCGGGGTGCTTGTGTCGGGGCGAGCCGATGGCCGACTCCTCGCCACTCGATCGAGGCACTACCACCGCCGTATCGTCGGAGAACGTGCTCGCTTGCTAGTTGCGCCAGTGTGCGCAGCGTAGACGTTTCCTGCCCGGCACGGCCGGACAGGGGAAGAAAGCCTCCGACCGGCGTCGATACATCGATGTACACGCCGATCCGCGACGCCTCCTCGGGCCGGCCCAAGAGTTCTTCCTGGGCAACTGCGGTCCCCTGCCACCGAGGCTCGACGACTGCGGGCACGCAGAACTCAGACACCTGAAGAGAACCCGAGGCGCAGCTTGTGGGGAGCGACGCCAGTAACAGTGCCAATAGCACTGCCGTAACGCTGCTCACCGTTGTTACGGGTCCCGGTCGCCAACCGCCACTGCGGATCATCTTGAGCCCTCCGTCATCTCGTGCCATCCCTCCGACCTGCGCCATCTCCAACACCCTCGGCGTTCGCTCCTCGCATCCTCACAGCCAAGCGTCGGAGATCGCCAAGCACCGCCAGCGTGTCCCTTCGTCCCAAGACCAACTCGCCCCGCGCCCTCTCCCTCTCAAGCGCCGACGCAAGTGCTTGACGCGTCGATTCCATCTCGGCTTCCATCCTTCGCAGCCGAAGGAACAGCCAAGACCATCCAGCAAGGCCGACAGCCGCGGCAAACATGGCTAAACCACGCGCTATCGGCAAGTCGAGCCATTCCCGCAGCGGGACAAACACGCTCAAGTCGTCCTCGCGTCCGGCTTCTCGCCGCCATCAAGAAACAGCACCCTTCCTCACCTCCAGCAAACCGTCCTCTGTGCGTCTGCCCACGGCCAACTCAACAACGTCGTTGACCCGGCGCGAGAGACTGCGGTCACCGCGGTCCTCGAACCAGCGCCCGACTGCTCCCGGCGACTTGGCAAAGCTGGGAACCAAGTAACAGGCGCCATCGGGAGCACCCGTAGGCACTACGAGTACATCGTCGCCCGCACCGACGTCCCTGCCCTCGAGCACTTCCGCCGCGCAACCTCGCTCGGTCAACTCCGCACGAAGACCAGCCGCCCGGAAGTGGCCATCTCCTTCGTCTCTGTAGTGACGCCAACAACAGACGAGCGCATCGGGGCTAAGTAGCGCAGGCGCGGACACGTCGGCCGAACTCCGGACCACGCTGCCTTCGCCCACACTCTTGACTTCGGCAGGGCGCTCGCCTTCCCGTCCTGAGGCAGGAACGGACTGCGCCAATGTGGCCTCCGGGGCATGCCGCGGGACTGCAAGCTCAGACGGCCCAGATACACGCTCTGCTGAACGGGGCCCCGAAGGCGCTCGATTCTCACGAACGAGACCTCGACTTGCCGTCTCAGCAACGCCGCGAGTTGTCCGGTTGGCGTCGTCGTCATAGTCGGCGGAAGAGGAAGACTCAACGACACGCGGCTCCTCCGGCAAGCCGGCGCTGGTCTGCCCGTGAGCCGCCGGTCCGGACCTCTGGCTAACCGCCCCGAACACGAGGCAGACCCCCGAGGCTAGGGCAGCAACGCTCACTACCGCTCCCATGGGTATGCCCCAAGGTAACTCGCGGCTCAACCAAGGCGGAAGATCCCCGGGAACGCCAAACGCGAGTACTGTGCCGACGCTGGCCAGGTAGCTGCCCAGCGCCGCTAAACCCAGCCGGCTGCGAACGCTCATCACTCGTCGTCCAGCAGCTTTGCGGACTCGAACGCCTCCTCCCATACCCAAGCGGCTACGTCGGCCTCGAACGCACTCTCGTTTCGGTCTCCGCGCGCCTCAAGCTTTGTGTTAACCCGACGCTTCCGGACAGTCGCGAGATCCTGCAGGACTAACGTTTCATCGGAAGAAGGGCTCAATCGAATCGGCGGCTCGATGCGCCCTAACTCCACGCGAGTGGAATCCGAACCGACATCGAAGGGCTGTGCCTGGTACCAAGGCACCCGCCTTCCAGGCGCCGCCTCTCCCAGAAGATCCAGATCGACGAGCACGAATCTCTTCCGCCTGAGCCGAGCTTCGTCGTCAGACAGTGCCTCTCCTGCCGCGCGGCAGATCGGCGCAAGCTTCGGATTCTCAGACCGACCTGTCGGCTCCTGCCAGCGCGACGCTGAAGGCGGGTTGACTTGGGCCTCTTCGAGCTTGTCCCAGAGTTCTGAGACGCGTATCTGCAACTGGCCGCGCACCCAGTTCTGAGTGTCTTCATAGCTGGGCGAGTCGTGCCAAAGCCGCCAGCCATTGCCGCGAAGTTGTAGCCACAACCTAAGGCTGTCTTGATACTCACCTGCCTGTTCCTGCCAGTGCGTGCCGAGGTAGGCAACCACGTTCCGAGCCACATAGTCCACCAGCAGGCGGAAATAGCGAGTTATCAGAGCTCGCGCCTCCTGCGCTCCAGCAGAGTGTTCGAAACCGTGCAGGTTCAATGCCGGGGCCCGGCTTCCGTGCTGGCCTACGCCGAACAGGGCGTTTGATCCTTGCGCCCGCATCCAGGCTCGCAGCTGCTTCTCACACTCCTCGACATCGTCTAAGGACCACTCGCCAGCACTAGGCAAGAAGCGCTTCGGAGAAGCCGCCAACTTCCGGAGTAGCAGATTCGCTCCTACGCGAACGCTGTCGGCCACCTCCCGAAAGTGTACGCCGGGAGCATCCTCCGCTGAAATGAAGAGATCCAACGTGCCGCCACCGAGATCAGCCACCACGCTGACGTCCCCAGCGCGATTCGTTCCACCTCGTGCCGCTCTCGACTCATCGTAGGTGCCTACACCACCCACCAAGCTCAAGGCCACGCCCGTGCTCGCACTACAACTGTCCAGCACACGTCGAGCCACCCGCCTGTATTGCCTCACTTCCTCAGGCGTACTCCGCAGTGGATACGTAAAGGTCACATCGACGCGTAGCGGCAGGCCCTGTTCACGTTCGATGACATCGGCGAGGACTTGCTCCACGACCATTCCCAAGTACGTCTCGCGCAACGCATCCTCGTGGTTCCGGAACGCCTTGTACGACGAATCCCACTTGAAGTCAGAGACGATGTGCCGCGCAAGCTCGTTGCGATAGCCCCCCAGGTTCATCGGTGGGATGAAGCAATCCTGCCCCGGCTTCCACTCACCGATCCGATCCGCAGCGTACTCGGCGAGTGGTCGCCGAGTGAGCAACTCCGACGGCAAGAGCGACTCCGCTTCGGCTGGAAGTTCGCTCACGTAGGTCGGGAACCACGTAGCGCGAGGCAACAGGTCGTCCTCGCAGTGTCTGCGGTTCTCGCTGACATGATGGCTCAACCGCGACTCCGGCTTTCTGGCGAGCTGAGGCGACAGACCGACTGGCCGCCCTTCGGTAGCGTCTTCCGACCGCAGCGCCGCCACGGTGTGCGAGGTGCCGAAATCAACACCCAACCGGAACGTCCTGTCGACCGAGCCGACCGCGCTCAACTGAACGAGGTAGATCCCCTCCTCGCGATCAGACGTCGTGTTACGTGCGACCAAAGCTAGCGGCGGCCCGCCGGTGTGACGGCGTTGAGAACCAGTCTCGAAGGAAAGCGGTCCGCTTCCGTAGTCCCACTCGGTGTCCGCGCGGCGCCGCCGAACTACGCCGGCATCCGGGTCGAGCCACAAGGCGTCCACTCGAATCCGACGATCCGTGCAGTGGTCATAGACGTAGTAGGCCCGCCACGGCTTGCCGCCTGTCGAACGGAAGCTCGGCCACACCATCCAATGGCTCCGGTGCGGTTCACCGGGGATCTGAAGTACATACGGTTGGACGTCCTTACGACCTCGAAGACGCAGGCTCCATTCCGCCACTCGGTTGCCCGCTCGCTCGCGCTCACTGGGTCGGAACTGTGCCGTATCGATCCTCTCTCCTGCCTTCAATGCCTTCAAGAGGTGTCGGCCGTCGGTGGTCAGGACAAGGTCCAGGAAGGCCGAGTGGATCGGCAACGTCGGGAAGATGTCCTCCCCAGATGGGGCCAAAGACCCGGGGACCACCCGATCCTGACGCATCGGTGTGCACGACCGCACGATGAGGGTGTCCCGGTCTAGCACCAGCGTGTCGTCGAGGACGCACTGCTCGACTTCGTTAGAGCCCGATCGAGTGAAGATCCTGAGCTGCCGGCTGTCCACGTCCTCTCGCCAGCCTTCGATCCTTCCCTGGAGCTGCAACTTGTCGAGGTGTTTCTTCCAATAGCCTGAGAGCGGTTCCCTGCGACCTGGCATCTCGAAATCAACCTTGGAGTAGCTTCCGTCCTCCAGGCGATCTAGGCCCTTGACTCTCTCCTCGAGAACGGCCCGGTCGATCACGGGAATGCTCCCGTCCACCACAGGCGGCGACACGCCCGACCTCCGGGTCGGCAGGCTGATCTTGATGAGCTCCTCGCCCCAGCGGGTGACGAGCCGCGTGCCCATACCGAACGCCTGCTGGCGTGGTGATCCGCTCTGGTCCTCGAAGATGGCTCTGACCCACGGCGGCGATTGCCCGTCGTGGACGGACACCGCCCGCTCCTGCCAGAGCCGGAGCTGATCCACTTCCGCTTGCGCCCTCCGCCACTCGACAGGGCCAGGTCGCGTTGCCCAGTCATCGCGGGCCACTTCGCCCGTGAGCTTCGCCCACAGTTCGGACCAGACTTCCAGGTTCGTCCGATCCGACGACAGCAAGGGCACCGGCGCCAGCAGCGTCTCCGGCGAGCTAAAGCCCAAGACGATCCCCCCTGAGTTCCTCGGATAGACGACGACGTGGGTCGCAAGGCCCTTCATGCCGGCGGCTCGCCGGTCGGCCACTAGGCGTTCCAGCGACCGGTTCGAGTTGGAGGCATGAAGCGCGTCGATCTCGGGCAACTCGCGCAGTTCGAGCTCTTCACGCATCAGCCCTAGCAGCAGCATCTCAAGCTGGCGCCGGGCCTCGGGCCTGCCCTGCTCGATCGCGTATCGGAAGTAGTCCGAGGCGGCGACAGGGCTTGGCCAACCGTTCGGTGTAACGAAGTCGGGGTCGACGAACGCCGTCAGAGTTGCTCCGATGCTCTGATCGGGGATCGCCTGCAAGCGCCCAGGTCCTCTCGCCGCAGGAGACAGGCCCTCGCCGCGAAGCGGCGGCCAGTAGCCGCCGTTGACTCTGCCCGGACGATTCTCTAGGCCGTTCCGGGAACTCGCGTCCTCAGTGATCCAACGGGCAAGCCACTGGAACACCGTGCGCGCCGCATCGGAAGGACTCCGACTGCCTTCGTTCAAACGAAGGGGATGTCGAGTCAGTCGGTCGCGCACTGACCGCTCAAGCGTGAACTCACCGCCTACGACCGGCTCCACCTTGAGGACACTGTCCAGCCAGCGTAGGTGCTCGCGGAACTCCCCAGCGAGCACGGCCAACTCCTCGCCAACCCGCGCGGCGTCGGCAACGCAATCAAGCAGAGCCGGCTTCACCCCGGACCACGGCACGCCGCCGCGTGCCCGAAGGAGGACCTTCGCAAACGCCTCCAGGCCGTCCGCGAGAGTCGCGGCACGGTTCGCCAGACACTGCAGCGTACCGCCGGGGATCTCCGTACCGCCCCCGAGCTTCCCCGGATCCTCCGCACCCATCTGGTAGAGCCCGGCGGGCAGGTTCTCCGTGTAGTGCCGCAGTGCACAGAGAGCAGCCACACCGTGCAGGTAGGACTCCCAGACCGGCTGCTGCGTATCCGACGTGTAGGTCCGCGCGGCCAATTGCTGCTCGGTTGATCCCACCGGCACCGTGGCCACGTGTCGCGCGAGCCGCTCGCCGTAGAACTGCAACGCCGAGTTTGCGTTCTCCGTCATCGCGTCGTTTCGTAGCTGAGCCCTATTCCGCGTCTCGTCGTCCAGGCCTCGCGTTTCGAATCGGAACCAACTCAGCACCATTGCGGCCATCACGTCCGCGCCGGCCCGTTCGAACTCCAACGCCAAGCTCGGGCCCACCGATGCGCCCGTGCCACCGACGCCCGAACCCACAACCGCCACCCGCCCCCGTTCCTCGAGCAGCCGCTCGTAGCCTTCCTCGTTGTTCTTGCCGCTCGCGTTGCGGTCCTGCTTCTTCAGTTCGAGCAGCAGGGAACCAACGGCCGGAGACCCCATCATTCCGCGGGAGTAGGCGATCTGTCGCTGCGGCACGGCCGTCAGGACACTGAGGTAAGCGGAATCGGCGAATCTCCGCTCCAGTCGATCGTTGGGAGCATCGAACCAATTCCTGTCCGGGCCTACCGGAAGCGGAGTCACTTCCCTGCACAACGGTTCGGGCCTTCCAGTCGCATCAAGCCAGTCGTGGGCCGCCGGGTGGTCGGAGACGAGTTGGCGGGTCAACTGCCACGCCGTCTTCTTTTCGCGGCCATCGCCCGCGTCCTGGTCGACCAGGAAGATGGACGGAAACTCAAGAGCCGCCCCGCCGGGTCCCCGGAAGAAGCCGAGCGCATGTCCGAGAGCGTGAAGGCGCACGAAGGCGAGAGCCACGTGAGCGCCAGTTCCGCCACAAGCCACCAAGGCGTTCAACGGGATCCCCCCGGAACCAAGCGATAGACGATCACGATACGCTCCTCCTCCTCACCCGAAGCCCCGCGCGGCGGCCCGCTTGCCGAAGAGCCACCCCGCGACACAGCCGATCGTGCCGCCGAGCCACCAGAGAAAGATGTTGAGCCACCGCTGCGCGGGGTCGATCGCCTCGACTGTCAAGTTGAAGATCGTGAACGGGACACCCACGAAGAGGATCGCAGCAACGATGTAGCCAAACAGGAAGCCTTGGCCGACACCCGGATCAAGGGCGGACTGACGGAGATCCCATCGGCCTAAGCGCGCGTTGTACTG
The DNA here is from genome assembly GCA_009843505.1 of Holophagales bacterium. Taxonomy (GTDB): domain Bacteria; phylum Acidobacteriota; class Thermoanaerobaculia; order Multivoradales; family Multivoraceae; genus Multivorans; species Multivorans azotirespirans. Next base: position 793,947 of record VYDI01000034.1, read on the forward strand.
GATCCGGACAGCTGTAGCACCCAAGACCAAGGCGAACACAAAGGCGAGAAGCGGCCACAGCGGCCAGAACCGGTCCTGGCGCATGAGGTCGTCCGCCTGAGCGCGGGCGCAGCCTGCGATCGGCGCGACAGCGAAGAAAAGCACTGGCCACAGCGGCATCCGCCGCGTTGGCCCACCCGCACTACCGACCATCCGCCACCTCCTGGAGCCGATCGGCACTCTCATTCGATTTCGCCAAACGCCGGACTCTAGACCAACTAGCTGGCCGTCGCCAGTGACCGGCGCCAACCGCCCCTACTCCGCAGGCAACGCGAACGTGAACAGTGCCCGGCCGGCGGCGATCGTCACATGCTGCTGCCCACCCGCCTCGTAGCTGATCGGCGCCGCGAAGACGTTGCCGCCGAGCCGCCGGTGCCAGAGTTCCTCGCCGGTATCGGCGTCGAGGGCGTAGAAGATGCCCGCCACGCTGCCACCGAACACCAGGCCGCCCTTGGTGGCAAGCAGGCCGGACGTGGACCGCGGCTGGACCTGGTACTCCCACTTCCTGTCGCCGGTCAGCGGATCGATCCCGCGTACCGCGCTGACGTACTGGTCGGCGGGTCCGGCCGCCTTGCCGTAGCCGCCGACGAAGAGTTCGCCCTCTTCGTACTCCGCCTCGGCCATGTAGTAGAGCATCTCGGCGTCGTAGGCCTGGATGTAGAACAGGCCGGTGTCGGGGCTGTAGGTGGGTGAGAACCAGTTCGCGGCGCCGCCGATCGTCGGCGCGACGAGGGTGCCCTCCTCGCTGGGGAACATGTTCGGCACCCGGATCGGCCGGCCGGTGTCCTGGTCGATTCCCTCGGCCCAGGTCTGCCGCGCGAACTCGCGCGCGAACAGGAACTCCCCGGTCTCGCGGTCCAGCAGGTAGAAGAAGGCGTTCCGGTTGGCGAACGCCATCAGCTTGCGCTGCTCGCCCTGGTACTCCGCATCGAACAGGATCGGCACCTGGCAGGCGTCCCAGTCATGGACGTCGTGCGGCGTGAACTGGAACGTCCAGACGATCTCGCCCGTGTCCGGCCGGATCGCCAGCACCGAGTCCGAGTGCAGGTTGTCGCCCTCGCGGACCTCGCCGTTCCAGTCCGGTCCCGGATTACCCGTCCCCCAGTAGAGAAGATCGAGTTCGGGGTCGTAGGAGCCCGTCATCCAGGTCGGCGCGCCGCCCGTCTTCCAGGAGTCGCCCTCCCAGGTCTCGTTGCCTGGTTCGCCCGGCCCGGGAATCGTGTAGGTGCGCCACCGGAGTTCGCCGGTGTCCGCGTCGTAGGCATCGAGGAAGCCCCGGATGCCGTACTCGCCGCCGCCGATTCCCGTGATGACCAGATCGCGGATGACCATCGGCGCCGCCGTGATCGACTGCCCCGTGCGCGGGTTGCCCACCTCCGTGTCCCAGATCACGGCGCCCGTCTTGGCGTCCAGGGAGACGAGGTGGGCGTCGATCGTGCCCATGTAGAGCCGGTCGCCGCGAACGGCAACGCCCCGGTTCTGCTTGCCGCAGCAGAGGGCGAGCTGATCCGGCAACTCGTGCGCGTAGGACCAGTACTGCTGGCCGGTGCGGGCATCGAGCGCGATAACGACGTTGTCCGGCGTCGTCGCGTACATCACCTCGTCGATCACCAGGGGCGTCGTTTCCAGTCGACCGAGCGTCGGCATCTGACGAACCCAGCGGAGCTGCAGATCCGCCGCGTTCGAACGATCGATCTCATCAAGCCGGCTGAAGCGCTGGCTGTCGTACTGGCCCGAGTACATGAGCCAGTTGCCCGGCTCGTCCGCCGCCGCCTGCAGGCGTTCGTAGGACACGCCGCTCTGGGCGGACACGCCCGTGGCCGCAAGCAGGAACGCCAGGGAAGCGACAGCGCCGAACAGCCTGTTCGGAGCCGGCGCTACGCGCCGGATGCCGGCGGGAACCCGTGTGGCGCGAATCCGCGCCACACGCGTCACAGTCCGTGCGCCCGTCAGCGGGCGCACGGATGACA
>VYDI01000018.1 GCA_009843505.1 Holophagales bacterium
CCGCCCGAACCGCCACCACCGCCACCGATGCCTCCCGAGGCCGCCTTCGAGGTGGATGTCGACTGCCCCGAGTATCCCTGCCGCGTCCGCGCCGGCCAGGAGCTTGCTTTCACGAACACGAGTTCCGGAACCGTCACCAGGCGCCTCTGGGAGTTCGGAGACGGCCGGCAATCCAGTCGGAACACGGCGCGGCACTCCTGGTCCTCGCCCGGCTTCTACACCGTCACCCTGACCGTCACGGGCGCCGGCGCCGAGTCGACGACGACCCGGGTCTTCCTGGTTCAGGCAAGCGAACCGGCAGGCACCTGCGAGCCGGACTCCGGGACGCTATGCCTGCGCGATTCGCGTTACGCCATCACCGTCGACTGGTGGCGAGCCGACGGAACCGGCGGCACCGCCGGCGTCGTGCACGAAGGGACAAACGACTCGGGCCTGTTCCGGTTCTTCGACGAGGACAACTGGGAGGTTCTGATCAAGGTGCTGGACGGCTGCCCGGCCAACGGCCACGTCTGGGTCTACGGCGCGTCGCCGACGGACCTCGGCTATGCGATTCGAGTAACGGACACGGTCTCCGAGGCGGTCAGGGAGTACCGAAACGACGCGGGGGCCGCGGCGACCGCGATCGCGGATGCGACGGCCTTTCCGGATGGCTGCGACCCCTGACAGCAAATGACCGGGACTTCACACGACCTCCTCGTCATCGGCGCCGGTCCCGGCGGCTACGTCGCCGCCATCCGGGCGGCGCAGCTCGGTCTCCGCACCGCGGTGGTCGACGAGCATCCGGCGGCCGGCGGCGTCTGCCTGCGGGTGGGCTGCATCCCGAGCAAGGCGCTCCTCGAATCGAGCCAGCGCCTGGTCGCGGCCCGCAGCGAACTCGCGGCTCACGGCGGTGTCGCCGGCGAGATCGGCCTCGATCTGGCGGCGATGATGAAACGCAAGGACCGGGTCGTGACGACCCTCACCCGCGGCGTCTCTTCGCTGCTCAAGAAAAACAGCATCGACCACATCCAGGGCCGGGCCCGCCTCGGGGGAGTCGACGGCGAACTGCGCGAGATCGTCGTGACGGCCGGCGACGGTGAGCAGACGCTTCAGGCCCGCAACGTGATCGTCGCCACGGGCTCCCGGCCCGCCAGCCTGCCCGGCATCGAACTGGACGGCGGCCGCATCGGGACCAGCACGGAGGCGCTGGCGTACGGCGAGGTGCCGGAACGCCTGGTCGTGATCGGCGCCGGCTACATCGGGCTCGAACTGGGCGCGGTCTGGAACCGGTTGGGCTCCAAAGTCACGGTCCTCGAATACCTGGATCGCATCCTTCCCGGCGCCGACGCCGAGATCGCGACCGCCGCCGCGAAGATCTTCACCCGGCAGGGACTGGACATCCGGCTCGGCTGCCGGGTTCTGGGTGCGGCGGTCAAGGACAGCAAGGAAGCCGTCGGCTGCGTCGTCGAGGTCGAGGGCCAGGACCCGATCGAGTGTGACCGGGTTCTCGTCGCCGTCGGGCGAACGCCGCTCAGCGAGGGCCTGGGACTGGAGGAGGCGGGCGTCGCCATGGACGAGCACGGCTTCATCCAGGTCGACGAGCGTTTCGCCACCCCGGCGCCCGGCGTCTTCGCCATCGGCGACGTGATCGGCGGACCGCAGCTCGCCCACAAGGCCGAGGAGGAGGGCATGGCCTGCGTCGACGGCATCGCCGGCGGCTACGTCCACATCGACTACGACGCGATCCCCGGCATCGTCTACACCGAACCCGAAGTCGCCTCGGTCGGCCGGACGGAGGAGCAACTGCGGGAAGCCGGCACTCCCTACCGCAAGGGCGCCTTTCCGTTCCGGGCAATCGGCCGTGCTCGCGCCACCGGCAGCCTCGAGGGGTTCGTCAAGATCCTTGCCCACGCCGAGACGGACGCGATCCTCGGCGTTCACATCCTGGGCAGCCACGCCGGCGACCTGATCGCCGAAGCGGTGGCGGCGATCAGTTTCGGCGCCTCGGCGGAGGACCTCTTCCGCACCAGTCACGCCCATCCGACCCTCGCCGAAGCGATCAAGGAAGCCGCGCTGGCAGTCCACGGCCGGGCCATCCACATGTAGACTCCAGCGATCATGAAAAGCACTTGTCCGCCTCTCAGCCTGACGCTGCTCGCTGTCTTCTTCCTGGTCGCTTCGTCGCTTGCCGCTCAGGAACCCGCCGAACCCGCCGCCAAGGAAGACCAGGCCGGCGAAGAAGCCGCCGCCGAGGAAGAGAAGCCCCCGATCCCGCCCGGCGCCGAGCTCAGGGTCTCCCCCGCCGAGCTGACGCTTGAGGTCGGCGACAAGGCGAGTCTGACCGCCACCGTCGTCGGCGCGGATGGCGAAACGATCGAAGAGGTCGATGTCGTCTTCTTCTCCCGCAACCGCCGCCGACTCGGAGTCAACCCGGCCGGCGAGGTCGAAGCCCACGGTCCGGGCAACGTCAAGGTCATCGCCCTGGTGCCGAAGGAAGCGGAAGACGAACCGCGGCGGGCGGAGGCCCTGCTGCGGGTCGAGGTCGACGTCACCATCCCGAACCCCCCGGTCGAGAGCGTTGAGATCGTCGGACTCCCGGGCGCCTTCTACAGCGGCACGCACCTGACGCTGCAGGCCCGCGTCGTGGACATCACGGATGTCGTGCGTGACGATGTCGAGGTCGTCTACTCGAGTTCGAACACCGGCGTCGCGGCGCCGGACGGATTCGGAGGTCTGGACCTCGTAGCGCCCGGCACGACGACCCTGACGGCGTCCGCCGAGGATGCGACCTCCCTGGTCGACATCCGGGTCGCGCAGAACCCGACGCAGCGCATCGAGTTGACCGCCTCCGCCGAGGAAGCGCGCACCGGCGACGTCGTCTGGTTCGAGGCCGTCGGCCGGGACGCCTCGGGCGACGAGGTCGAGGACCTGCCCATCCGCTTCCTGGTGGCCGGCAAGGCGGCGAACCGCATCCTGGCCCCCGGCGCCACCGCCCAGATCGAACAGGACGGCGCCTTCGTCGCTGAGCGCTCGGGCATCTACACCGTTACCGCGCTGGCCGGCAGCCATTCCGACAGTGTGCCGGTGCGGGTCACGCCGCGGCGGGTGAACAAGGAGGTCGAGTTCGTCGGCCAGGGCAAGGTCCACGATCGGCGCACTTCCGACCTGTGGGTCTGGGAGGGAACGGACGGCCGCGACTACGCGATCACTGGCACCTGGGGCGCCGAAGGTCACGCCTACATCTGGGACGTGACGAACCCCGAGAGCATCGTGCTCATCGACGCGGTGCGCGTCGACGCGCGAACCGTGAACGACGTCAAGGTCTCAGAGGACGGCCGGATCGCGGTGATCAGTCGCGAGGGCGCCTCCAACCGAAAGAACGGATTCGTCGTTCTCGACGTGTCCGAACCCCAGGTCGGCGTGCGCATCCTGTCCCGGTTCGACGACCAGTTGCGGGGCGGCGTCCACAACGTGTTCATCCACGAGGAGCATGTCTACGCCCTGTCGAACGGCCGCCGCTTCGACGTGATCAGCATCGAGGATCCGACCCAGCCCCACCGCGTCGGCCGCTTCGAGCTCGACACGCCGGGACACTCGATCCACGATGTCTGGATCGTTGATGGCGTCGCTTTCAGCTCCAACTGGGAGGACGGCGTGGTCGCGATCGACGTCGGCGGCGCCGGCATGGGAGGCGCGCCGAACAACCCGGTCAAGCTCGGCAGCTACGCCTATCCGAGCGGCTGGAACCACGCCGCCTACCCCTACCGCAGCGAGTCGACCGGCAAGTTCTACGTCTTCGCCGGCGACGAGGCCTTCCCCTACGGCGAGTTGGGGCGGGACCCGAGGGCGGCGCCGCCAAGGGCCGCCGGCTGGATCCACGTGATCTCCTGGGACGACTGGGAGAACCCCCGCGAGGTCGCCCGCTACCAGGTGCCCGAAGCCGGCACCCACAACCTCTGGATCGAAGACGACATCATGTACGTCGCCTACTACAACGGCGGCCTTCGGGTCGTCGACGTCTCCGGCGACCTGCGCGGAGATCTCTACCGGCAGGGCCGCGAGATCGGCATGTTCCTGCCCTACGACAGCCAGGCGCTCGTGCCGAACTCTCCCTTCGTCTGGGGCCCGCAGCCGTACAAGGGCCACATCTTCTTCTCCGACTGGCACTCCGGATTGTGGGCGGTCAAGCTGAAGGACCCCGAAGACCCGAACCGGATCATTGGAGAACCGCACTAGGCCCCTGCTGGGGCATACCCGGAGGTCTGGGATGCACAAGTCGACTTGCCGGCAGCCGTGGACGGCTGTGCCCTCAACGCTGCTTCTCGCCTTCGCGGTCTTGACGGGTTCCGCCCTCCACGCGGAGTCGGATCTCACGCCGCCGTCCCGGGAGTACTACGCCTACGTCTGCGCCGAATCGGAGGACGAGGTGGCTCTCGTCCGCTTCGGACCCTCCGGGATTGAGGTGACGAAGACGATCACCGTCGGTAGCTTCCCGGCCGAAACGGAAGGTCCGCACGGCATCAACATCTCGCCGGGCGGCCGCTACTGGTACGTGTCGATCGCCCACGGCAACCCGTTCGGCTCGATCCACAAGTACGAAACCGGGACCGACGAGTGGCTGGGCGACGTTCGGGTCGGCATGTTTCCCGCCACACTCGACGTGGCCGCCACCACCGGGCTGCTCTTCGTCGTCAACTCGGACTTCTACGGCGACCACGTACCGAGCACGATCTCCGTCGTCGAAACGTCAACGATGACCGAGATCGCTCAGTTCGAGAGCGGGACCATGCCGCACGGCGCCCGGTTCAGCCGGGACGGCCGGAAGCTCTACAGCGCGAACATGATGGACGACGAACTCGTCGAGATCGACGCGCTGCGCTTCGAGGTTGGCCGCCGCCTGAAGCTGGGCCGGACTACGCACTCGGCGAGCGGCCACGGACGACACGGCGATCACGCGGACGCTTCGGCCGGGCACGGCGCCCATGGCCAGCCGAGCGTCGAGCCGTCGTGGGTGACCTCGCCCACCGCCGGCGGCCTCGTCTACGTCACGGCGCTCTCGGGGAACGCGATCTACGAGGTCGACACGAGCGCGTGGAAGGTCTCGCGACGGCTGGAGACGCCGGCCCCGGGCCCCTACAACGCCGCCGTGGCGCCCGACGAGCGGCTGCTGGTGGTCACCTACAAGAAGGGGGACTCGGTTGGCTTCTGGGACCTGGAGGAAGGCCGGGAAGTCGCCCGCGTGCCCACGACGCGTCGCATCCCTCATGGCGTCGCCATCACGTCGGATGGACGCTTCAGCCTGGTCACCGTCGAAGGCGTCGGCGGCGAGCCGGGCGTCGTCGAGGTCTACGACAACGGCGCGTTCCGGCGTGTAGCCCAGATCGACATCGGCAAGCAGGCCGGGGGCATCGCGCTCTGGGAACGGAATTGAAGCCGTCCGGCCCGGATCGGACGGCGACTTCGGAGGCAGACGCCGCCGAACTGCAAGACCGGTTGCTGCGCGGCCTCTCCGCCACCGACCGGCGGCTACGCCTCCGCCGCGGGTTGAACTCCCTCACCTGGTTCGGACCCGCCGCCTGCGTGTGGCTGCTCGCCAGTTGGCTGCTGCAGTTGGGGCTCCTGGAGCTGGGCGCGACGGGTGAAGGCGCCGTCGCCGGACTCTGGCCCTCCTGGGCCGGCGGCGCCGTCCTCCTCCTGCTCGGCCTGCGAGAGGTGGCGGCGCTGGGCCGCGATCTTCCCGCGGCCGCCCGCGCCGTCGACCGGGCGGGCGACCTGCATGACGCGGTCGCCACCGCACTCGAGATGCAGCACCGGTTGCACGACTCGCACCCGGACGGGCGGCGCGAGGGCGGCGACACGGTCTGGCCACTGCCCTGGATCGCCCTGGTCCTGGAGCGGGCGGTGGCGGGACTCGATCGCACCGGCGCCAAGCAGACCGTTCCTCGTCTGGTGCCGCGAAGCGCCCTGCCATCTGCCGGAATCAGTCTGCTCCTGTTGCTGCCGGTAGCGCTGCCCCGTTCCTTCGTCGGCGAAGCACTGGCCTCGGCGATGAGCGGCGATGCGGCCGGCGACCTCCCGCCCGGCTTCGAAGCGGCCGCGCTGCTCGAAGACGATCCCAACCGGATGCCCGGCGTTCCGGAACTCGACGTGCGGCTCAGCGACCTGCCGTTGGTGACTCTGCGCGTCCGGGAGCCCAACGGCGAGGACGGCGCCCGTAGCGGTGACTCGACAGACGCGGCCGAAGGCGGTCCCGGCGACGGAGCGGAGGCCGAGGCGCTCGACGCCATGGCGGAGGGGAGCGACGCCGCGGCCAACGCCCTGACGGACGAGACGAATCCGGAAACCGGCGCCGACCTGATGCGTGAGCTCGACAACCGGGAGGGTACCGGCGAAGAGGAGAAGGGCACCGCGCCCGGCACGGAGGGCAGCGGCGAAGGGACCGAGCCTGGCGCCGAAGCCGGCGAGGGCGACGGTTCGGGCGGCCAGTCAGTCGACGACGGCGAGGGTTCGGGCGATGAGAGCGGCACGGCGGCCGCAGTCAGCGACGAACCGGGAAGTAGCTCGGGCGAGGCCGACGGCGCCGCGGCAGGGGTCGGCACCGGACCGCAGGAGGAGATGGTCGACCCCTTCGGCGACCTCCTCGTCCCCGCTCTCAGTCTGGAACAGGCGCTCGAAACCGCCCTGCTCAAGTCGATCGAGGAAATCGAACGTCGCCCCCTGACCACAACCAGCGCCACCCAGTTCCGGGCCGCGGAAGTGGCGATGCGCGGAGCCGCGCCCGGCGTCGTCGCCGGAGCCGCGGCCTCGAGTGGAGACCTGCCGGCCGGCCGCCACCCGATCGCCTGGCGCCACCGGGAGTCCGTGCGACGCTACCTGGAAGCGCTGGAGGCCGAAGCCGAGGAGGACGGGGAGTGAACGACACCGCCCAGCCGCGGACCGCGGCGGATCTCGCACTGCAACTGACCGAGTTCGCGGCCCGCTGCGGCAGTCTGCGCAGCGAAATCGGCAAGGTGATCGTGGGCCAGGAGGAGGTCGTGGATGGAGCGATCATCGGCCTGCTGGCGGATGGTCATGTCCTGCTCGAGGGCATTCCCGGCCTCGGCAAGACCCGCCTCGTTCGCACCCTGGCCCAGGCGCTCCATCTCAGGTTCAACCGTATCCAGTTCACGCCCGACCTGATGCCGGCGGACATCGTCGGCACCCACGTACTCCGCGAGGACGAGACCGGAGGCCGCCGGCTGGTCTTCGAGCGCGGTCCGATCTTCGCGAACCTGGTGCTCGCGGACGAGATCAACCGCGCCACGCCGAAGACCCAGTCCGCACTGCTCGAGGCGATGCAGGAGACGACGGTCACGGTTGGTGGCGAGACGAGCCCCCTCGATCCGCCGTTCTTCGTCCTCGCCACGCAGAACCCCCTGGAGATGGAGGGTACCTATCCCCTGCCCGAGGCGCAGCTCGATCGCTTCCTCTTCAAACTGCGGATGACCTACCCGGCCACCGAGGAGCTGCACACGATCCTCGACCGCACGACCGCGGGCTCCGTTCCCGAAGCCGAAGCACTCTGGACCGCCGAGGAGGTGATCGCCATGCGATACGCGGCCCGCCTGGCGCCGGTGGCCCGCCCGGTCCAGGACTACGCGATCCGGCTCGGGCTGGCGACCCGGCCCGAGGGAGAGCATCCCGCGGAAGCCGTGCGCCGCTACATCCGCATCGGCGCCAGCCCGCGCGGCATCCAGGCGATGGTGCTCGGCGCCAAAGTCCACGCGCTGATCCGGGGCCGGCCGAACGTCTCGCGCGAGGACATCCGGGCCGTGGCGCTCCCCGCCCTGCGACATCGTGTCCTCATGAACTTCGAGGGCGAAGCCGAGCGGATCGACCTCGACGAGCTGCTCCAGGACCTGATCGACAGCGTGCCCGAGGGCTGAGCGGGCAGGCTCCAAGCTCCGAGCCGTGGCCGACCACTCCGTCTTCGCCTTCGAGCCGGCCTTCCTCGCCCGGCTGGAGCGCCTGCGCCTTCTCACCCGGCGCGTGCCAGCCGGCGGCTTCAAGGGAGAACACCGCGCCAGCCACCTCGGCTCCGGGCTTGAGTTCGCCGACTACCGCCCCTACGTCGAAGGGGACGACGTGCGCCACCTTGACTGGCGTGCCTACCTGCGGTTCGACCGTCTGCTGCTCCGGATGTTCGAGGAGCATGGCGACCTCGCGGTCTACATCCTCCTGGACTGCAGCCACTCCATGGCGCCGACGCCCGGACCCGGCGGCCGCCGCAAGTTCGATGCGGCGCGCCGGATTGCGGCCGCCCTGACCTACATCGCGCTGGCCACCCTCGACCGGGTCACACTCGCGCCGTACTCCGGTCACGTGCATCAGGTCCTCGGCCCGCTCCACGGCTCCCGTCAGGTCTGGCGCGCCCTCGACTACCTCGCCAACCTCGACACCGGCGGGGAGACGCATCTGGACCGGACCGTGCGGGAGGTGTTCGCCGCCGGCCGGCGTCGAGGCCTGGTCATCGTGATCTCGGACCTCCTCTCCGACACGACGGAGGGCGGCCTCGATCTCCTGCTGCCGCTCCGACACGACGTGGCGGTCATCCAGGTGACCGATCACCGCGATCTCGAGGCGCCGCTCGACCGCGACACGACCCTGGTCGACAGTGAGACGGGCGACTCGCTTCGGATCCACGGCGCCCCGAACCTGCTCCACCGCCTGGAGCGGGAGGCGGAGGTCCACCGGGAGGAGATTCGCGCCCGCTGCACCGCCCGCGGCTGGTCCTTCATCCACGCCCCGGTCGAAGCGTCCTTCGAAGAACTGGCGCTCGGCGCCCTGCGCCGCGGTCTGCTCAGCCGGGGTCGATGATGCCTTTCTGGCTGCCGCTCGGGATCACGGCCCTGCTGGTGCTGGCGATCTACCTGATCCGACCCACCGCGCAGGCGCTGCCGGTTGCCTCCACGGTGCTCTGGCGACGCCTGCTGGCTGCGCGCAAGCGACGGAGCGACCGCCTGCGCTGGCTGCTCTCGCTGCTCCTGGCAACGACGGTCGCCGGTTTCCTCTCCGTGGCGGCGAGCCGGGCGCCCTGGCTGCAGCCCGGCGGCGGTGACCCGATCGCCCTGGCCTTCGATCCGTCGCCGACGATGCAGGCCGCCTTGCCGGATGGAGGCCCGAGCCGGATCGAACTGGCCGCGGCCGAGGCGCGCCGGATCGTCCTCGAGGCGGACGCCGGAAGCCGCTTCACCGTGAACGCGGATCCGACTCCGCTGACCTCGACGGAGGTGCTGGCGGTCCTCTCCGCCCCGCTGGAAGCGCTCTCGAGTTCCCCCGACACGGAACCGGCGATCCCCACAGCCCGCCGGGTCCACGTGTTCACCGACGGAATCGGGGCGTATGCACCGATCATCGACCCGGGTACGGAGACGCACACCGTTTCCGTCATCGTCCCGGCCCGAAACGCCGGAATCGTCCGCTTCGCAACCCGGCCGCCGGCGACCCGCGCCGCGGGACCGGAGGCGCTGCTCGAGATCCTGGCGACCGATCCGGCCGGCGGTCCGGTACCGGTCGAGTTGACAGTCGCCGATCCCGAAACGATCCGCATCCGCCGGCAACTCGAGCTCGCACCCGACGACCGCTTCACCGCCCTGATCGATCTCGGCAGCTTCGCCCCAGGGCCCGTCACGGCGCGCATCGCAACGCCCGGGGACGTCTTCCCGCTCGACAACCGGGCCGGCCTGATCGACGCCGGCCGAGCGGGAACCGCATCGACCGGTCCTCCCGTCCGTCACGCCCGCGCCCGGACCGAGCCGAGACGCGTCCTGGTTGTGGCCCGCAGTCCGGGCTCGTTCGCAGGCTCCGCCGCCGCGCTCGCTCTCGAGGCGGACGCCTCGGTCGACGTGGTAGGCGTCCGCGCGGCAACCGGCGCCGACGATCCCCCACCGGAGGAGCCGCCTCCCGCGGCGGACATCGCCACGTTCCACCGGACCGCGCCGGCGATCCCGCCGGGGATGCCCGCCCTGTACCTCGACCCGCCGCAGGCGATCGCGGCAGGCGGCCTGTCAGCCGCCGCTGAAGCGCCCCTGTCACCACGCCGGATCGACCGGACCGACGCCTCCCATCCTCTCCTGGCGGGCGTCTCCCTCCTCGACCTGCCGGTCGTCGTCGCCGCCCGCGAGCTGGATCCCCACTGCACCGCCCTGGCCTCGGCCGGAGACCGCACAGCGATCGCCGTCTGCGATCCGCCCCCCGACGGCGGCTCCCGCTCCCTCACCGTCGCCTTCGACCTCGATCACTCCTCCCTGGCCCAGCGCCCCGACCTCGCCGCCCTGTTCCAGAACGCCGCCGCCTGGCTTACCGAAGCCCCCGCCATCGCCGGCGATCTCACCGCCGACACCGGCCTCCAGGACGAACGCGCGACCCTCATCAACGCCTCGACCCTCGAACCCGTCCCGACCAACCACCTCGCCAACCTCGACAGCCCCGACCGTCGCCCCTGGTCGTGGCGCACCCTCGCCCTCGCCGGCCTCCTGCTCGCCTCGTTCGAGGCCGTCACGTTCTTCCGCGGCCTGACTCTGTGATGCCGATCGCCCTGCAGGAACCGCTCTGGCTGCTGGCCGCGCTGCCGGTCGCGGCACTCCTGTGGTCGCAGCGCAGCGACCGGCCGGACCGGCAGCGACGGCGACTGCTATGGGTGCGCGGTTCGCTGTTGGTTGCCGTCGTACTGGCGCTTGCGGAGCCGGTCGCGACCTGGCGTACGCGCGAACTCGACGTGGCCGTTCTGGTCGATGTCTCCGCCAGCATCGAGCCGGCCAGCCTGAACCGGGCCCTCCAGGCGATCGAGAGTGGCCTTGATCCGGACGCTCCGGTGCGCCTGTTCGCGTACGCCGACCGGGCCGCCACCGTCACCGGTCCGGCGGAACTGAGGCGGCTCGAGGTAGCCGATTCCAGTACAGCCTCGGCCGGCGCCGCCGCCCTCGACCGCGGCAGCACGCGGCCGGACGCGGCCCTCCGTCAGGCCGCGGCGACTTTGCGTCCCGATCGCGTGCGCCGCGTACTGCTCCTCTCTGACGGGCAAGGCCTCGCGGGCGCCGGCGCCCGGCTCGCGGCCGAGTACCCGGAACTCCGGGTCGACACCGCGGTTCTCGGCCGGACGGCGCCCCCCGTCTGGATCGAGTCGGTCGAACTCGACGACAACGAACGGCCGCTGCGCGCCGGAGAGGCCCACGGCTGGGTGCTCCGTCTCGGCAGCCGTTCTTCGCTGCCCGAAGCTCCCCTGACCCTGCGCAGCAACGGTGCCGAGGAGCTGCGCAGCGTAGCGCTCGCGCCGGGCATCACCACAGTCGAACTGGAGTGGACCTTCGACCAACCCGGGATGCAGACCTTCGAGGCCATCCTCGGTGCGGGTGAAGGCGCCGCTGCGTCGCAGGGCGCGATCTGGCGGGGAAACCTGCGGATCGAGCCCCCGCACCATGTCCTGCTGCTCGCGCCCGGCGACCACTCGGTCGACCTGCAGCGACTGCTCCAGGCGCAGGGCCTACGTGTGATCCGGTCCACCCCGAACCGGACCGCTCTGTCTCCCGCGTCGCTCGGAGGCTACGACGCCGTCGTACTCAGCAACGTCGCCGCCGCCAGTCTCCCGGAACCGGCCCAGCAGGCCCTGGGCGAATGGGTCGAGGAGGAAGGTGGCGGACTCTTCTTCGTGGCCGGGGAGGAGACCTTCGGAGAGGAGGGCTACCGGAACTCGCCCCTCGAGCGCGTCCTGCCACTCGACTTCGAGATCGAGGAGGAACGCAGCGAGGTCGCGCTGATGATCGCCCTCGACAAGTCGTACAGCATGAAGGGCCCGAAGATGGACCTGGCCAAGGAGGCCGCCAAAGCCGCGCTCGGCATGCTGAACGAGCAGCACCGCTTCGGCCTCGTCGCCTTCGACTGGCACACCCACGACATCGTCGGCCTGCAGTTCGTTCGCGACCAGGAGCGGCTGAACCAGAGGGTCGACCGCATCGAGGCCAGCGCCCAGACGAACTTCTACCCGGCTCTGGAGGCCTGCCTGGAGCAGCTCTCCGCGGTCGAGTCCGAGGTCAAGCACCTCATCCTGGTCTCCGACGGGCGGACCTACCCCGACGAGTACGAACAGCTCGTGCTGCGGATGAGACAGGAGGAGATCACTGTCTCGACCGTCGCCATCGGCGTCGAGTCCGACCGGGAACTGCTCGCCGACATCGCCGACTGGGGCGACGGCAACGCCTACACGATCGAGGACCCGAGTTCCGTCCAGAGCATCCTGATCGACGAAACGATGAACCAGCTCCCCGACTCGGCCCGCGAAGAGACGATCCTGGTCGAACTGCACGGCCAGTCGGACGCACTGGCGGGAGTCGACGTCGCCACCGCGCCGGAGCTCTACGGCCGGATCGCGGCGGTGGCCAAGGAAAGCGCCGAGGTCATCCTCGGCGCCGGTGAGTCGGATCCGATCCTGGCCAGCCGCTACGTCGGCCTGGGCAAGACCTGGATGTTCACGTCCGACCTCGAACCCCGCTGGGCAAGCGACTGGCTGCGCTGGCCGGATCTGGGCCGACTCGTCGCCCAGGTCGTCCGCGACGCCGCCGACCGCCGCGCCGGCGCCGAGTGGGAGCTCGATCTCGACCGTCGCGACGGAGTGCTCGAAGCGGCACTCAGCGTGGTCGAGGAGGACGGCCGCTTCGGCAGCGACCTTTCACCCCGCCTGGTCGTCCTGCGCGGCGACCGCCGGGTCGAGGCGCCGCTGCAGCGCACCGGACCCGGCCTCTACCGCCTGGTGTCCGGGGAAGGCATGCTGCTCGCGCCCAGCCTCGAGCCCTACCGCGTCGAGGTCCACGCCGGCCCGGCCGGCGCCGCGGAGACGATCGGCCCGGGCCGTACCATCTTCTACCCCGCCCGCGACGAGCTCCGTCCCGGCGCCCCTGACATCCAGGCGATGGCCGAACTCGCAGCGGAGACCTCCGGCCTCTTCCACGAAACGGTTGCGGGTGCCGTCGGCGCCATCACCGCCCCCAGCGCCGACACCGCCGTCCGCCGCTTCGACCTCTGGTCCGTCCTCCTGGTCGCCGCGTCGCTCCTCTTC
>VYDI01000014.1 GCA_009843505.1 Holophagales bacterium
GATCTTCACCCTGACCGACCTGCAGATCTCCTGCGGCCGGCCCGGCATGCCGACCGCGACCGCCCGGCTGTGCGGGCCGAACGGTCACGAGTACATCTCGCCCGGCGTCGGCACCGGGCCGGTCGACGCGACCTTCCGGGCCATCGACGCCGTGGTCGAGGCCGAGAACACCCTGCTCGAGTACAACGTCCACAGCGTCACCGAGGGGATCGACGCGATGGGCGAGGTCACGGTGCGGATCAAGAGCCCGACCTCCGGACGCGGCAAGGGACGCGTCTTCGGCGGCTACGGCGCCGACACGGACGTCATCGTCGCCTCCGCCAAGGCGTACCTGGCGGCTCTCAACCGGATGCTCACCGCGATCGGCACCAAGTACACGGCCGGCGAGGGAGGTCCCGCGACGCTCAGGGTCTCGAGACCGCAGCCGGTGGACGCATGAGCGCACCGCGCACCCTGTTCGAGAAGATCTGGCGGCGCCACGTCGTCTCCCCGGAAGGCGTCACTGCGGAAGCGGAGGGCCTGCCCGCGATCGTCTACGTCGACCTGCACCTGGTGCACGAGGTGACGTCGCCCCAGGCGTTCACCGAGCTGGTCGAGCGGGGGCTCCCCGTCCGGCGGCCCGATCTGACGCTGGCGACGATGGACCACTCGACGCCGACCGACCCTTCGATCGACGACGCGCGACTCCGGGTGCTCGACCCGGAGGGTTCCGCCCAACTCGACCGGCTGCAGGCGAACTGCGAGCGGTACGGCATCCCGCTCTACGCGATGGGCGACGAGCGCCGCGGCATCGTTCACGTGATTGGACCGGAACTCGGCGCCACGCAGCCCGGAATGACCGTCGTCTGCGGCGACAGCCATACCAGCACCCACGGCGCGGTCGGGGCGCTCGCCTTCGGCATCGGCACCAGCGAGGTCGGCCACGTGCTCGCCACCCAGTGCCTGCTGCAGCACCGGCCGAAGACCTACGAGGTACGCGTCGACGGCCGCCTGCAGGAAGGCGTGGTCGCCAAGGACATCATCCTGGCGGTGATCGCCAGGCTCGGCATCGGCGGCGGCACCGGACACGTCTTCGAGTACACCGGCGAGGCGATCCGCGCGCTGGACATGGAGGGCCGGATGACGGTCTGCAACATGTCGATCGAGGGCGGCGCCCGCGCCGGCCTGATCGCCCCCGACGAGGTCACCTTCGCGTACCTGGAGGGTCGCCCGATGGCGCCCTCGGGCGACGCCTGGGAGGCGGCGCTCGAGGACTGGCGGTCGCTCCCCACGGACGAGGGAGCGGCTTACGACCGGAGCACGACTCTCGACGGCTCGGCGCTCGAGCCGATGGTCACGTACGGCACGAACCCCGGCATGGCGATCCCGATCGCCGGAGCGGTTCCGGAAGACGAGGCGATCGAGCCCGAGAAGCGGGCTTCCTTCCGCAAGGCGCTCGACTACATGGCCCTTGAACCCGGCCAGCAGCTTCAGGGCAAGCCGATCGACGTCGTCTTCGTCGGTAGCTGCACGAACTCGCGCTACAGCGACCTGGTGGCCGCGGCGAACGTGCTGCGCGGCCGCAAGGTCGCCGACGGCTTGCGCGTGCTCATCGTGCCCGGTTCGGACGCCGTCAAGCGGCAGGCCGAACGGGACGGCCTCGCCCAGGTCTTCGTCGACGCCGGCGCCGAGTGGCGCGAAGCCGGCTGCTCGATGTGCCTGGCGATGAACGGCGACCAGCTCGCGCCCGGTCAGTACGCCGTCAGCACCTCGAACCGGAACTTCGAGGGCCGCCAGGGCGCGGGCGGCCGCACCTTTCTGGCCAGCCCCCTGACCGCGGCAGCGTCCGCCATCACGGGTCGGGTCACCGACGTGCGTGAGGTGTTGTCGTGAGCAGGAGCTTCACGCGCTACACGGGGACGATGGCGCCGCTGCCGATCCAGAACATCGACACCGACCAGATCATCCCGGCGTCCTACCTGAAGGTCACCGACCGCAGCGGCCTCGCCTCCGGCCTCTTCTCCCGCTGGCGCTACCGGGACGGAGACCCGGAAGGCGAGCCCATCTCCGACTTCGTGCTGAACCGCGCCGAGCACGGCGAAGCCAGGATCCTCCTTGCCGGCGACAACTTCGGCTGCGGCAGTTCCCGCGAACACGCGCCCTGGGCGCTCGTCGGCTACGGCTTTCGCGCGGTCATCAGCACGTCCTTCGCCGACATCTTCCGCAGCAACGCGCTGAAGAACGGCCTGCTCGTCGTGCCGGTGGCCGAAGACGTCTCCGCCGCATTGTTCGACGCCGTCGCCGCCAATCCGGCCACCGAGGTCACAATTGACCTGAAAGCGCAGGCGCTCAGCCTGCCCGGCGGCGGCGAGACGAACTTCGAGGTCGACCCCTTCGCCCGCCGCTGCCTGCTCGACGGCACGGATCAGCTCGGCTACCTGCTGAACCAGGCATCCTCGATCCAGGCGTTCGAGGCCGCCAACCCGGCGCGGCTCGACACCCGTTCAGGCTGAGCGAACGACTCTCCATGCAGGCGAACATCGTCCTCCTGCCCGGCGACGGCGTCGGGCCGGAAGTCACCGCGGAAGCGGCAGGCGTCCTGAACGTCGTCGCCGAACTCGGCGGCCACGAGTTCCAGCTCGACTCCCATCCGATGGGAGGCAACGCGATCGACGACTTCCAGGATCCGCTGCCGCCCGCAACGCTGGCCGCGTGCAAGGCGGCCGACGCGGTGCTCCTGGGCGCCGTCGGCGGACCGAAGTGGTCCGATCCGACCGCCGAACTCCGGCCCGAGCAGGGGCTGCTCGACCTGCGCGCGGAGATGGGCCTGTTCGCCAACCTGCGCCCGGTGCCGGTGTTCGAGTCTCTCGCCCCGTTCGCGCCGCTCAAGCCGGAGCTGCTGCGCGGGGTCGACCTGCTGTTCGTGCGGGAGCTGACCGGCGGCATCTACTTCGGTCCCCGCCAGGAACAGGGCGACGGCGACGTCGCGCACGACACCCTCGTCTACTCGACCGCCGAAGTGGAGCGCGTCGCCCGGGTCGCGCTGCGGGCGGCGCGGGGCCGCCGCGGCAAGGTCGCGTCGATCGACAAGGCGAACGTGCTGGCCTCGATGCGGCTGTGGCGGCGTTCGGTGACCGAAGTCGCGAGCGCGTATCCCGACGTCGAGGTCACCCACCACCTCGTGGACGCCTTCGCGATGCAGTTGATGCGCTCGCCCGCGGACTACGACGTGATCCTCGCCGGCAACATGTTCGGCGACATCCTGAGCGACGAGGCGGCGATCCTCGCCGGCTCGCTCGGCATGCTGCCCTCGGCGTCGCTGGGATCGGGCAGCCAGGGCCTGTACGAGCCGGTCCACGGCTCGGCGCCCGACATCGCCGGGCGCGGCATCGCCAACCCCATCGGCGCGATCCTCAGCGCCGCGATGCTGCTCCGCCACAGCCTCGGCCTGAACGCGGAGGCGACTCGGGTCGAAGCGGCGGTCGCCAAGGTCCTGGACGACGGGCTCCGTACCGCCGATCTGGCGCCCGACGGCCAGGCCGCCGTATCGACGACCGGGCTGGGCCAGGCGATCGCCAGCAGGATCGGCGACGCCTGACCTGCCTCAGGACTCGCAGACGCCTGGGAACGCCCCGGAATCGGTGATCGCCGGCGCCGGACTACCCGGTTCCTTGGTCCAGGTCTTCTCCTGGTCGGTGACCGTGTCCCGAACCACGAGCCTCATTCCGAGATCGGTCGCCGACGCGGCGTAGACCCAGTGGTGCTCGTTGACGCCACAGCCGTCGAGCACCTTGAGCAGCACTTCCCAGTTGTTGTAGCTGAAGAAGTAGAACAGGCCCGAATCGCTGGTGCGGGGCCTCGCCACCCTGGCGGTTCCCACCTCTCCGTCGGACCCCGTCCATTCGAGCGTCGCTTCGTAGCGCCCGTCCTGGAGGCACATGGTCTCGCTGCTCTCGACGCAACCGTCAGTGTCCCCGTCGTCGGCCTCGAGAGCAGTCGCCATCGAGAGCAGGAGGGCGGCGAAAACGAATGTGGCGAGTCGCCGCATCGCCATGATGCCGAACCGTTCGGCCGTTTCTTCTTCCCGTTGGTGGAGTGCAGTCATTGTCAAGATCTCCTTTTCTTTCGGTTCCAACTAGTCGACGAAGAGGCCGCCGCCGGGCACGAGTTCCTCTCCCGCCGCAGCAGCGGCCGCCCCCGGACAACGAACCCTGAGCATCGTGGTAGGCCTGAAATCGCCGGCCAGGGTTTCTCCGGGCACCGCCGGAAGGATGTCGTTCGCGCCGGCAGTTGCCTTGATCTCCACCAGCACCGTGTGGCCGATGCGCTCCGTGCACGTCTCATCCGAGTCGGTCGGCGTGTGGACAGTGAGGGTACCCGTGTCGAGATCCCCCGAGATGCCGAAGACCCGGTCCGTACCGATCGCCTGGGGCAGTCCCGCTGCGCCCTCGACTCGCACGGTGGCGGTCCACGTCGCCGCCAGCGATTCGTCGAACCCGGCGCCGAGCGGCTCGACGATGTCCAGATGGCCGGTGCCGTAGAGCCCGAGCGTCAGCAGCGTCGTGCCGGACACGGGACGGAAGATCTGCCCGCTCGTGATCGCACGGTCGAGACCCGTGCCAGGGCCCGTCGTCACCCGGACCGCGTAGACCGCGTCCAGGAGGCAATCGTCCGTCCGCTGCTTCGTGACACGGTCTTCCGCTGCGCAGTCTTCACCCTCGCACTCCTTGTACTGGCCGCACCGCAGCGGTTCCGGCTCGCCCGGAAGCGGCAGGATGTGCGGCAGGATGCCCACGCGGCCGCTGGCCACTTCCTTGACGAAACTCACGCTGCCGTCCCGGCTGGCGCTGAATGTGAGGCCGGACCAACCGGGGTTGGCCGGAGCGATCTTGCGGTTGGCGAGGACCTCGCTGGGGATCAGGAACGAAACGGCGCTGTTCTCGTCGTCGGTGATCCAGTACCAGCCTCCGTCCATCAGGCCGTGAATCTGGAACTCTCCGTCATCCCGATCGCACGACAAGCCGTTGTTCGGGTTGAACAGCGCGGACACGATGCCGCCGCCGCCCGGCGTCAGGCTCCGGGTGACCGACCCGTCGCCGCAGATGGTGTGGAAGGTCACCTCCTCGAGCCCCGGCAGGATCCTGCCGATGAAGCCTCCTTCGCCCTTGAACCAGGGCAGTACGTGACACTCACCATCGGGACAGTCGAACGTGACCGTCGCGCTCGCGTCCGACACGGCGCCCTGCGCGAAAGCGACGCCGGCGAATGCGAAAGCCAGTATCAGGAAGATCGGAATGCGTTTCACGGTGTGAGCCTCCTCTTGATCCGTCTTATACCCGTTTCGAGGAAGGTTGCGCATCTCCCATCTGAGAGGTATTCGGGGGCAAGACAACGAAAGAGGGAGGGCAGCCAGACGCCCTCGTCCCGGACGAGAACCAGTCTGCGGCCGGCTACCGATCACAGCCGTCCGGGAACGCCGCGACGTCCGTGATCGCGGCCGCCGGGCTTCCCGGCTCGTTCCGGTACTCCTTCACGACGCCGGTCGCCGTGTCCGTCACCCGAATCACGTAGCCCAGGTCCGTCGTCGATCCGCCGAAGACCCACACGTGGCCGTTCGCGGCGCAACCGTCCAGCACCTTGATCAGCACCTCCCAGTTGGAGTGGTCGAAGAAACTGAACAACCCCGAGTCGTTCGTGCCCGCGTGAACCACCCGGCCCGCGCCGGCCCCGCCGGCGCCGTCGCGCCACCCCACCTCGATCTCGTAGCGGGAGTCCTGGAGGCAAGCCGTCTCCGGGCCCGGCACGCAGCTTCCGGCGGGCGATGCGGCGTCTACCCGGAACGTCCGCGACGCCGTCGACTCGGCGCCCGCGCCGGCGACGGTGAGGGTGGCGCGGTAGAAGCCGGGCGACGGCCAGGCGTGCGTGACGCTCCTGCCCGAGGGCGTCCTGCCGCCGGTCTCGAAGTCCCAGGACCGCCGGGCGACGGTGCCCGAACTCGTGTCGGTGAAGGTGACGTCCTCGCCGGTCCGGGCGCTGCACAGGCCGTTCGCGCAGGGCATGTCGACGGTGAAGGACGCAACCGGCGGAACCGGTGGTGGAGGCGGGGGCGGTTCGTCGGGTTCGGGTTCCGGCGGAGGCGCGCCGCCACCACCAGACGGAGGCGAACTCCCGCCGGTGACGGCCGGGTACAGCTTCCGCACGGCGATGCGGTCGTCGGGCTGCAGGGACGTGTAGCTGACGTTGACGGTCGCACTCATGACCGCCTCGACGCCCGGCGCCGAGTGGGCGATCCCCAGGGCGTGGCCCAGCTCGCGGGCCACCAACGTCTGGATGGTGGCCGTGTTTTCCATGGCCCGCTCCGAGATCCTGACCTCGGCCTCTCCGATCCGATACGCCTGCCCGCCGCCGCCAGGAATCGAGTGCGAAAGGGGCCACAATGGAATGACTCCATCGGCCCCGGGACCTCCAACCCGATGACAGGCAGCCCGCACTCCCGTGCTCGCAAGGATACTGCTTGGGTAGTAGACCTCCCTCGTCCACTGAGTGACCTCCCCCTGCGGCGTGTAGGGACCTTCATGCGTCGGGCAGAGCGCGTCGCCGGCATTCGTGTCGCCTTCGTCGGTCTGGCCCCACTTCAGACACCGGTAGACGTTCCCCGCGCCGTGATTGTCTATGCCGGTTTGTTCGAACAGGACGACGAAGACCGTTTCTCCGTTATGCGTTCGCTTGTCCCTGAACAGACGTTTGTTGCCGTTCCAGTCGTACGTCACCCGCTCGCGCCCGTAGTCACCACCGAAGTCCTTGCCGTACTCGACGCCGATGTAGGCCTGGATGTACTTGGTCTGGTCCCCCCAGGGCGAGTTGATCCGGGCGGCCGGAATGCCGACCCTGCTGCCCGAATCGCTGTTCCACATCGCCGCGGCGGTGTCGGTCATCGTCAGGGCCTGCTCACTTGTCCATCCGCCGGCGGTCACGGTGACCTTCGTGGCCAGTTCCGGCTCGAGGTAGTACGTCTCGCCCAACTCGTCGCGCCCCTTCATGCGGGAGAACCCATCGTCCCACTGAGCCCATCTCATGTACTGCCGGGCGGTTCCGGGTCCTCCTTCCCCGCAGAGAGTGCTGGGATCCCCCCGCGACATCAGCCAGTTCGCCTCCTGCCGAACCGGCCGCGGCCCGGGAATCTCCTTCACCCGGTAGTCCGCCGGCCGCGCGAGGCCGGTCTCCCGATCCTCGATCCAGCGGCCGAACCGCTCCGCGTGGCGGAACCCGTCCTCCGGCACGTCGTGCCGGAACAGGTGACCCCGATCCGCGAAGAAGATGCCCAGCCCCATGTCCACCGTCCGGTACGCGCCGCCCTGTCCCGGCCGCAGGAACAGCAATGCCCGGTCGCCCTTACGGAGCATCGGCAAACCCATGACCACGACCCCCGGGCCACCTTCCTGGCGCACGACCACCGTGCTCCCGGGCGAGACACCCTTCAGCACGCGCTCGATCCGCACCGTGGCGTCCGTGAAGTTGCCGTCCGGCGCCGGCGCCGTGTACTGGACCCGGCCGTAGACGATGAGCGGAGACCGCGCGACCAGTTCCGCGTCCGTCGGCACGTCGTAGACGATCGATCCCGCCGGCACCGCGACCAACGCCGCCAGCGGGACGAACGCGAAGAGCCTCGTTCCCGAAGGCAACCTCATCCCGCGTGTACCCCCTTCAGGGCAGATACTTACAACAGGGCGGCGGCCCGCGCATCTCCCATTCGGGAGGTGCCGGAGATCGAAGAAAGTGAGGAGACGGGGACGCCAGGCGCCCTCGTCCCGGACGAGAACCGGCTACGGCTGGCAGCCGTCCCGAAACGCCGCGATGTCCGTAATCGCGGCCGCCGGACTGCCCGGCTCGTTCCGGTACTCCTTCAGCGCGCCCGTCGCCGTGTCGGTCACCCGGATCACGTAGCCCAGGTCCGTCGTCGACCCGCCGAAGACCCACACATGGCCGTTCGCGGCGCAGCCGTCCAGCACCTTGATCAGCACCTCCCAGTTGGCGCGGTCGAAGAAACTGAACATCCCCGAGTCGTTCGTGCCCGCGTGGACCACCCGGCCCGAACCGCTCCCGCCGGCGCCGTCGCGCCACTCCACCGTCACCGCGTAGCGGGAGTCCTGCAGGCAGAGCGTCTCCGCGTCGGCGATGCAGGTTCCCGCCGGCGCCGCCGCCGTGACCAGAAAGGTCCGCCGCACCGTCGACGGAGCCGAACCGTCGCTCACCTCGAGCAGCACCTCGTGGAAGCCAGGCGAGGCCCAGGCATACACCGGTGCGCCAGAGCGGGACGTTGTCCCGTCGCCGAACTCCCAGCGGCGGAACCGCACCGTGCCGGTGCTGGTGTCGGTGAAGCGCAACGCCTCGCCGGCGACCGCGCGGCAGAGCTCCTCGTCGCAGGTCGCTCCCTCCACCGTGAACGCCGCGGCCGGCGGTCGGGACGGTGGTGGTGGCGGCGGTTCGGGTTCCGGCTCCGAAGGTGGAGGCGAACCGTCGCCGCCACCGGCAGGGGGACCGTCGCCAGCGCCCGGTGGCTGCGGGGACGAGCCACCGGAGTCGTCGGGGCACTCGCGCCTCGCGCCGTCGTTGTCGATGATCGGGAGCGTTGTCTGGCCGCTTGTGGTGATGACACCCGGCGATTCCGGCACGATCTTCAACGTAACCGACTCGCAGTCGTCGTCGTCGACGTCGTCGATCACCCCAAGCCAGATGCTCTTTCGCTTTTCGCCCGGCCGGAACACGACGGTACTGGGGAGCGCCGGCCTGACGCTGTAGTCCGTTTGATCGGCGCCGCCGCCGGTCGCCAACTCCACGCCGAGCCTCACTTCACGATCAACGTTCTGACTGAACCTGAGCGATAGCTCGACCACCGCCCCCTCTCGCGCGTCGGCGCCGCGCACGCGTATCCAGTACGGCCAGACCTCCGGGCCCTCGTCGTCCTCGATCGTGCCGTAAAGAAGACCCGGTGAACTGTCTCGATCCAGAGTCGCATTTCGGAGATTCCGAAGGTAAAGCTGGAAATTCTCATCACCCTCCGCGTACTCATCGTCGTCGATGATCCCGACGGCGATCTTCCGCGCCGTCGTGCCCGCCGGAAACGTCAGCGACCCGCTCACCGCCGTGTAGTCCTGGCCCGCCTGAGCGTGGTTGTTCACCGTCTCGTAGTCCAGCGTCACTTCGGAACTGACCGCATGCGACAACGTCAGGTCGAAGGTCATCGAACCTCCGTTCTCCGGAGCGCGCGCCTGAGGGGCCGACAACACCGGCGTCGCTTCATCGTCGTACACCTTGACTTTCACCGATGCGGCCGCGACCGAACCGTAGTCGGCGCCGCTCACCGCGTGATCGATCGTCACCGTCTCGTGAACAGCGTCGTCGTCCTGCACGCCCGCGACCGTCACCGTCCGGGCCGTCTCCCAGGCCGTCGCGTCGAACGTCAGCGACGACGGGGACACCGTGATCTTCGTGCTCGACACCACCGTCGGCGTCACCGTCACCTGGCCCGTCGGCTCGGAGCCCAGCGCCACGGTGTAGGTCGCCGTCGCCGCCTCGCCCACCGACAGCTCGTCGGTCGACACGGCCACGGCCCGCCGGCCCTTCACGCGCACCGCGAAGGTCTGCGTCGTGGGCATCCTCGAACCGTCAGGGTCCATCGCCGTCACCGCGACCGTCGCATTGCCCCGGGCAACGGGAATCAACGTGATCTCCGAACCTGAGATCGTGGACCGGACCACGTCCCGCGCCGAGGAGCTCGGGCCGTAGATCAACGCGTCACCGTCCGGGTCCGTGAACGCCGGCGACGCGTCCACAACCTCGTTGCCGTCGCCGACACGGAGAGTGACGTCGACGAGTGAACCCACCGCCCGCGGCGCCTCGTTGAGCACCGTCACGTCGAAACGGTGCCTCGCCTTCGTGTTCGAGCCGGCAGCGTCCGTCGCCGTCACGTCGACAGTCGCCGTGGCCAGTCCGTCCACGGCAGTCACCGTCAGAGTCGAACCCGAGAGAGCGACCGTGGCAACCGACGTGTCCGTCGACGACACGGCGTACGTGAGCGCGTCGCCGTCGCCGTCCGTGAACGCGCTCGCCAGATCGAACTGCGCCGTGGCGCCCTCGTTCAACGATTGATCCGCGAGCGTCCCCGATGTCTCCGGCGAGCGGTTGTCGCCCACCGTGAACTCGAACGTCTGCACCGCCTCCTTGTTTGAACCACCGGTGTCCGTGACTGTCACCGTGATCGTCGCGCTGCCCCTCGCCACCGGCGTCAGGCTCACCGAGGAGCCGGTGACCGACGTCGTGACCGCCGATTCGTCGGACGAGGTCGCCACGTAGGTGAGTGCGTCGCCGTCCGGGTCCTGGAAGTACGGAGCGAGGTCGAGCGATAGCGCCTCGCCCGCACCGCCGTCCGCCGGCACCTTGGCGGCCTTGTCGTCGAGAGCACGGAGACTCCTGGGCCGGTGGTTCGGATTCATGCCGTCGAGCGACGTGGCCCTCGTGCCGCCGGGATCCAGCCAATCCGAGAGCTGCCTTGCCGAACTGCCGTCGCTGGACGTCCACGACGCCGTCAGGGCTCCGTACCAGTCCGGCCCGTCGTTGCCACACTCCGCATGTCCTCCCGTGAGCACGCCGACGATCCGCTTGTCGCCATCGAACAACGGTGAACCCGACGATCCGCCTTCGGTGCTTCCCGAATCCCAGGCCGCGACCCGCCAGTGAGTGCCGGCTTCGGACGTGTCATCCTGCCGCCAGTTCGTGCGCGTCAAAGCCTCGCTCGCGGTGCTGATCGACTTGTAGTGAAGCCCGGGATGGTGAATGCCCACGCCCGACGCCGGAGCCGAAGAATCCGAGTCCCAGCCCGCCAGGTACAGCTCGTGATCCGGATCGGGCTCGTCGTCCAGTTCCAGCAGCAGGACATCGGTGGCGGATACAGCGAGCGAGACCCGAAGCACTGCTCCGCTCTGGCTGTCGCGCCTCGTCCCGGCGCCGGCTCCGCAGACAGGCCGCTGGAAGTTCCAGTACACCACCACGCTCGCTGCCTGGGCGCTCGGGTCCGTGAAGCAGTGACGCGCCGTCAGAAAGAACATCCTGCCGTCTTCGGCCGTGTTGTTCACCAACGCGCCCGAGCACTTGAAAACGCCCCTCACCGAGTAGTGGCCCACGCTGCGGATCTCGTCACGGTACAGATCGCCGCCACTGCACGCCACGTCGACGTGGCACGAACCCTGGCTTGGAGACGCAACCGTCACCAGATCGCGAAAACCGCGGTTGACCTTGGCCAGCCCCAGGTCGAGTTCCCCGATCCGGTCCACCGGCACCGCCACCTCGATCACCGCGTCGCCGCCGGAGAGGACCGGCGTCCACAACTCGCCGTGCTCTTCGTTGTCGGCGTCCGTGTACGGACCGAGGACTTCCGCACCGTCCAGCGTATGGACCCGCAACCGGCCGCCCGGCGGCATCCGGTAGCGCGAGAAGCCGAGGTTGAGCGAAACCGCTCCCTCCGAGACGACGCGCAGCCGCCACACGGCGGTCCGGCCGTCGCTGCCGGCTTCCCAGCGGCCGTAGCCGAGCGGGCTCACGTCCACCGTGAACGGTTCCGCGAACCGGACCGGCGCACCGGGCCCGACGGCCACGCTCGCCGCCCGCGCCGCGGCAAGGGCACCCTGGACGTCGATCGGCGGCGTCTCGAGCACCGGCACCTCGCTCAGCGGCGCCAGGCCGGGAATCGCCGGCGCCCGTCCTTCCTCGACGGCCGGCTGCGCCCAGGCCGTGCCCGCCCAGACGCCAAGGACGATGGCGGCGGATGCAGTGAGCAACGCCGCCGACGCGGCGAACCGG
Organism: Holophagales bacterium; assembly: GCA_009843505.1. Lineage (GTDB taxonomy): Bacteria > Acidobacteriota > Thermoanaerobaculia > Multivoradales > Multivoraceae > Multivorans > Multivorans azotirespirans. Next base: position 11,836 of record VYDI01000014.1, read on the forward strand.
AACAACCTGCTTCCGATCAACCTGGCGTCTACCGCCCTAGGCCGGCGGCGCCCTCTCCGGGAACGCTCCCATGTCGATGATCGCCGGCGCCGGAGAGCCGGCGTCCTTCGTGTACACCTTCACGAGGCCGGTCGCCGTGTCTCGTACGGTCAGCTCGAAGCCCACGTCGGTCGCCGAGGCCACGCACAGCCAGAAGTTGCCGTTCATCGCGGTTCCGTCGACTACCTTGACCAGCATCTCCCAGTTCAGCGGACTGAAGTACCAGAAGAGTCCCGACTCCACCGACCGCGGACGACTGGTGCGCCCTGGGCCCAGCCGTCCATCCGTCGTCCGCCAGTCCACGGTCAACTCGAAGCGGCCGTCGCGAAGACACAGCGTGTCGGAGCCCGCGCGGCAACTGCCGCTCTCGGGAAACGGCGCCTGGCCCGCCGGGCGGTCGCGCCCAGGCAGGCCGGCGTCCGCTGGGAAAGCCGTCGCGCTGACGATCGCCGGCGCCTCATGGCCCGGCTCGTTTCGGTACTCGCGCATCGCGCCGGTCGCCGTGTCGGTTACCGAGACCACGTAGCCGACATCCGTCGTCGACGCGCCGTACACCCAGACATGGCCATTCTCCGCGCTGCCGTCCAACACCTTGACCAGCACTTCCCAATTGCTCGGAGCGAAGAACCAGAGCAGGCCGGACTCGTCCGTCCCTGCGCGGACCACGTGGCCGACGCCGTTCCGGCCGTCGCCGGTCCACCAGTGGGCGCGCACCTGGTAGCGGGAGTGCAGCAGGCAGAGGGTTTGCGGGTCCGAACGGCAACTGCCCGCCGGGTCGCCGGCCTCGACCAGGAATACCTGCGAGCGGGTCGAATGGCCCAGTTCGTTCTCCACCGACAGGGACACTTCATAGAAGCCGGGGCTCGACCAAGAGTGAGCCACGGTCGAGCCGCTCCGACTCCGGACCGTGTCGTAGCCGAAGTCCCACCTGCGCGAGGCAATGCCGCCGGTACTCGTGTCCTGGAACGTCACCGGCTCCCCGGTGAGGGCTCGGCACAGGCCGTCGGCGCAAGTCGCGTCGTGGTTGAAGGCCGCATCCGGCGCCGTTCGGGGC
>VYDI01000050.1:0-90 GCA_009843505.1 Holophagales bacterium
AACGGAATCGCCCTTCTACCCCAAGGGGCGATTCCAACGGAATCGCCCTTCTACCCCAAGGGGCGATTCCAACGGAATCGCCCTTCTACC
>VYDI01000050.1:100-59996 GCA_009843505.1 Holophagales bacterium
AACGGAATCGCCCTTCTACCCCAAGGGGCGATTCCAACGGAATCGCCCTTCTACCAGGGATTCTGTTTCTCGGCCTTGACGTGATCGGGCATCCTGTAGCTGAGGCCCGCCTCGTCGTACACGGAGATCTGGAGGAGCTGGGTGATGTTGTTGGCCCGGACAGTCTCGGTGCCGGACCAGCGCCGCAGCAGGCGTTGCCGGGCCCGGAACAGTGCGAGCGTTCCGACGTGCCAGGGTCGTCGCTTCGGGTACCCGAAGCCGTCGGCGAGCTCGTTGCCGATAAGCGCTCGTGAAAGGCGGTACGCCAGTTTCACGATCTTCTTCTTCTCGGCTGTGTCCTTGATCTGCGCAACGGTGGGTATCGACTGGATCAGCGTGTTCGCCAGGTGTCCCGACTCGACGCTCGGTGGCGGCTCGCAGAGGTAGGCCATCTCGTACACGCGCGTGGCCTCTTCTTCGGAGGCGTACAGGATGCTCTCCGGAATGCCCATGAGGAAGCCGGAGTAGCGCCAGACGTCCATGACGCCCTTGCGTTCTTCCTCCGAGAACTTGGCGCCCAGCAGCGTCGAGTAGTCGAGCAGGCGCTTCGAGAACACGGAGATCGCATAGCCCAGGTGCGCGGCGCTCAGCGGAGTGCCCCAGGCCTCGTGGTCCCAATCCTGGGACTTCGCGAGCAGGCTTCGCATCCGCCCGTGCACGAAGCGGACACGGACTGACAGCTTCCAACCCTCGCCGTTCCGATACAGGCCATTCGGGAAGAAGATGTCCAGCAACTGGCGGTTGTTCTGCTTGAGACGCCTGGTGGTATAGCTCACCCTCCCCGTGATGCTGAAGGACTTGGCGATCAAGGTCGAGAAGCCTTCGACCAGCACGCCGGTGACGAACGCGCCCAACATGAGATCCGCGTTCTTGTAGAACGTGCGAATTCCCGGCTCCAGGCCGTCCCAGTCCAGCCAGGTCGGTTCTTCGAGGGTGTCGAAGAAGTCGCGAAGCACCCGGGGCGCGGTGCACAAGGTGTCGCCCTCCCACTCGATGATGGCGCGAATGTAACGGTGCAGATCCGCTGGCGGCAGATCGGAGAGCTCCTCGAGGACCGCGTCGAGTTCGGGGTCGCCGATGGTCGTGTGGCGGATGTAGCTGTCCACACCCTCCGGATCGGAGGGACGGACCCGTGGGTACGACTCCGAGTACGCCGACGGAACTCTCATCGAGTTTCGGACGCCACCTTCGACCCGACGGTGGTCAAGACCTCGGGTTCGTAGCCATACACCAGTCGCACACCTCTCAACACCGGCCCCACTTGCGCGTTCGACATGCTAGCCGATGAGCAACCGAGCTTGCGCATCTCCCATTTTGGAGATAGATCAGCTCTATCTGATCTGTCCCTATTCTCCGGGACCCAGCACCAGGACGCCGTTACTGCCTCCGAAGCCGAAGCTGTTCTTCATCACAAAGGGCCGTTCGAGCGGCTCCGCATCGCCGCCCACCAGCCGAACGTGGCATTCCGGGTCGGGATTCTCGAGGTTCAGGTTCGGCGGCAACCGGCCCTGCTCGATGCCGAGCAGGGCCGCGATCGACTCGATCGCCCCCGAAGCTCCCAGCGTGTGGCCAAAGTAGGACTTGTTGGCGGAGACCGGCGCGTCTTCGGCGGCGGCGCCGAGAACCGCGCAGATCGACTCGCTTTCGCAGACGTCGTTCGCCAGCGTGGCGGTGCCGTGGGCGTTCACCGCACCGAGATCAGCCGGTTCGATTCCGGCGGCCGCCAGAGCCGCCCGCATGGCAACGGCCTGGCCCTCGGCACTCGGGCTGGTGATGTGACTAGCGTCGGACGACTCGCCATAGCCCACGATCTCGCCTCGAATCCGAGCGCCCCGGCCGCGGGCCCGGTCCCACGACTCGAACACCAGCATGCCGGCGCCCTCTCCGAGGACGCAGCCGTCACGGCCGGCGTCGAAGGGCCGGCAGGCCCGCGCCGGATCGGGGTTCTTCGACATCACGCCCAGGTTGTTCCAGACGCCGTAGTAGAACGGGTCGAAGAAGCCGTCGGCGCCGCCGGTCAGAACCGTATCGGCGTAGCCATGCCTCACCATCCGGTAGGCCGTGCCCATCGCGTTGGTCGCCGACGTACAGGCCGAGATGACGACGAAGTTCGCTCCCGTGAGCCGGAAGTGGATCGAGATGCCGCCCGAGATCGCGTTGTCCATGACCCGGGGCACGCTGGTCGGCCGCAGTCCGCGGACGCCGCGCTCCGCGAAGCGCTGCTGCAGCGTCGTGTTGCTCTCGGCCGCGCCGACCGCGGTGCCCAGGATGACCGCGACGGGTTGCGGCTCGTAGGGCGGAGCGCCGTCGATGAGCCCCGCGTCCTCCAGCGCCTCGGCGGCGGTCACCAGGCCCAGGTCGACTGCCCGGTCCGTCTGTCGACGGCGCAGGCGCTTCAGCCCGGCCGGAACGAAGTCCGGATCGACTTCACCGCCGATGCCGACCTTCATCTCCGACGTGTCGAGCGACTGGAGCCCGGCGATGCCGCCCCGGCCGGCGAACAGGCCGATCCCGAACGACTCGATGTCCGTACCGATGGCGCAGGCGACGCCGAGGCCGGTGACCGCGACGCGACGGGGTTCAGCCATACATCGACAACCCGCCGTTGACGTGAAGCACCTGGCCGGTGACGTACGACGACTCCGACGAAAGCAGAAACACCGCGCAGGCGGCGACCTCCGCCGGCGTCCCCAGACGACCGAGCGGTACTCGCAGCCGTTGCCGCTGGTCGTCCGACAGTTCGGTCGTCATATCCGTCTCGATGAAGCCGGGCGACACGGCGTTGCAGCGCACCCCGAAGCGGGCCGCCTCGAGGGCGAGGCTGCGGGTGAGGCTGACCATGCCCGCCTTCGACGCGGCGTAGTCGGCGCCCATCCACGCTCCCGGGCCGTGAGCCGCAAGCGAAGCCATGTTGACGATGCTGCCGCCCTTCGCCTTGCGCATGACCTTGTAGGCGGCGCGGGACGCGGCGAACGTCGACTCCAGGTTCACGCGCTGGGTCGCGCGCCACGAATCCAGGTCGAGGCCGCGAAAAGCGACCGGGCGGCCTCCCCCGGCGTTGTTGACCAGCCCGTCGATCCGGCCGAAGCGCTCGACCACCTGTTCGACCAGGGCCGCGGCGTTGGCCGGATCGTCGAAGTCGGCCGCCAGCGGCAGGACGCTCTCCGAACCGATCTCGCCGCAGACCGCCTCGACCTGGGCGAGTTCCCGCCCGTGCACGGCGACGGTCGCGCCGCGCGCGGCCGCGGCCTCGGCGGTCACCCGGCCGATGCCGCGGGTCGAACCGGTGACGAGAATCACCTGACCTTCGAGGGTGGCGGAGAGGGAAGCGGTCATGTGCCGGCCGCAATCGTAGCGCCGTCGGTCCGCTGCCCCGCCCGTACGGCTCAGGAGGGGGTCAGCCGCCAGGATGACGTGCGCGCTTGAGAGGTGATGGAGGGGTGGGGCGCGCACTCGGCTTCACTCGCTCCGGTCGGTCGCCGGTTACGGAGAGGTCGGCGGCAGTCGCTCGTTCAGACGCACCTGGCGGCTGACCCCCTCCTGAGCCGCACGGGCTGGCCGGCGTTGCTGTTCACGTCCGGAACCGTCGTACCATCCGTTCGGATGGCGACTTTTCTGGTGGACGGGCAGCGAGTCGAAACCCGGGCGGGCGACAACCTGCTGGTCGCGATGCTCCGGATCGGGGTACACCCGACCGGCGGGGGCTGCCTGTGTCTCGGCGGGGATTGCCCGAACTGCCTGGTGACGGTTGACGGCGTCGCCTACACGCGGAGTTGCCAGGTCCCGGCGCGAGACGGGATGGTCGTACAGCGGGATCATCTGGGAGGCGAGGAACCGGCCCTGCTGTCCGACGAGCCGACATCGGCCGGGGACGCGGCGCCGGTGCAGCATGTCCACTGCGACACGGTCGTGATCGGACAGGGTGACTCGGGGCGCGAGGCCGCGCGGGAGGCCAGGGATGGAGGCCTGGGTGTGGTCACCCTGAATGCGCGCGAGGGGCAGCACGTGACCGGGGTCTACCCCGGACCGCTGGTCGTCGCCTCCGATCAGGCGGGGTGCGTGCTCCACGTCCATCCGCGGCGCGAGATCGTCGTCGCCACCGGCGCGGCGGAGCTTCAGCCTGTCGTTCCCGGCAGCGATCTGGAGGGACTCGTCACGGCGCGGGCAGCCGCGGCGCTCGTGACCGCCGGTATCGACCTGGGTCGCGCCGTCGCCGTGGGTGAGAGGCCGGCGGGCCCGCCGCCCGACTCGCTGGTCGCCCACTTTCCGGTCGGCGAAGGCGGCTGGGAGCTCGTCCGGTTCGAGGGCGACGGTCGCATCGAGGCGGTGGTCCTCCGGCGCCACGGCGACGCCGACGCCGCCGAAGAACGGATCGAATGCGACACGGCGGTAGTCAGCCTCGGCCGCAGCCCGCGCAACGCGCTGGCCCGGATGGCCTCGGACCTGCCGGTGCGAGTCGTCGGCGGCGCCGCGAGGGAACCCGAACTGCCGCCCTGCCCTCGGGAGGGAACGGTGTGCCCGTGCAGCGGCGTCACCGTCGCCGACCTCGACGGCGTGTGGGAGCGCGGCTTCCACGAGATGGAGCTGATCAAACGGGCGACGCTAGCCGGCACCGGTACCTGCCAGGGCGGCGTCTGCCTGCCCTACCTGCGCAGCTTCCTGCTGGAGCGCGGTGGCCGGCTGCAGCCCGCGTTCACCGCCCGGCCGCTCAACCGGCAACTGACGGTGCGCGAACTGGCCGCCGGCGCGCACACCGCCGTGACCGCTCGCTCGCCTCTCCACGACGAGCACCTGAGCCGCGGCGCGAGAATGGACCGCGCCGGCGGCTGGTGGCGGCCCTGGACCTACGGCCGGAACGACGATGAGTACCGCTCGGTGCGGGAACGCGTCTCGCTCGGCGACGTGAGTTCGCTCGGCAAGATGGCGATCTCCGGGCCGGACGCCGAAGCCTTCCTGGAGCGGATCGTTCCCACGAAGGTAGCGACGATCCGTCCCGGCCGCTGCCGCTACGTCCTCATGCTGGACGAACGCGGTTACCTGCTGGACGACGGGATGCTCTGCCGGGAAGCGGACGAGGACGCCGGCGACCGCTTCTTCCTGACCTCGACCTCCGGTGGCTCCAGCTTCTTCGAGCTGTGGCTGCGCGACTGGGCCGAGGCCTTCGATTGCGATGTCCGCATCCTCAACCAGACGGCGTCGCTGGCTGCGATCAACGTGACGGGACCCCAAGCGGCCCGGCTGCTCGTGCGTGCCGGCGCCCGCGAGCTTCCCGCGTTCGGCCGCCACCGGCACGTGCGCGTTGCGGGCGTCGACTGCCGAATCGTTCGCCTGAGCTTCACCGGCGAACTCTCCTACGAGCTCCACCATCCGGCCGCCGACGCCCGCACCCTGTGGCGGCGGCTGCTGACCGCGGGCGCCGCGTTCAACGTCCAGCCCCACGGGCTCGAGACCCTGCTCCGGCTGCGGCTCGAGAAGGGCCACATCGTGATCGGCCAGGACACGGACTACGACTCGACCCCGCGCCGGCTGGCCCACGAGTGGGCGGTCAACCTGAACAAGGGCGACTTCGTCGGCCGCCAGGCCATCCTGCGGACGAACAAACGACCGCTCGACAAGCGGCTGGCCGCACTCCGGGCGGAGGATCCTCCGCCGAGAAGAACTGCCGAAGACCCGTCCGCCGAGGGCGCGGCGATCCATGACGGAGAGCGCTACGCCGGCTACGTGACCTCCGATGCCGGTACGACGGCAGGCGGTGGCAGGCCGATGCTCGGCTGGCTCTACCTGGACGCGGAGGGCAACCTGCCCCGCGAGGTCACGGTCGACGGACGAACCGCCCGGCGCGTCGACGGCCCGACCTACGACGCGGATGGAGAACGGGCGCGGGTGACGGTCGAGATAACCAGCGAGTCGCCGCAGAGCCTCCGCGAGTTCCCGGTTGCCCGTCCGGAGGCCACCGATCTCGCCGCCGAAGCCCCAACCGGGCGGCCAAGGCTGCGCCGGCTCGAAGCGACCCGCGTGTCGGCCACGTCTGCGGCTCTCGACGCGCTGATCGAGCAGCCGCCCTGGCTCGCCGGCGCCCTCGCCTTCCGCACCGCTCCCGACGAACTCCTGGTTGCAGCGTCGCCGGACTTCGAGGTCGACGACGACTCGCACGCGATCGTCGAACGCGAAACCGCGTTCAGCTACGTCTGGCTCGAGGACGCCACCGCCGAGCGGTTCCTGGACCGCGAGTGCGAGTGGCGCAGGCCCGACGCGCGGCCGGCCCTCGCCCAGGGCGAGGTCGCCGGCATCCCGGCGAAACTCTGGTTCGAACCCGGGAGGACCCTGATCCTGACGCCAGCCCCCTTCGCGGACGCCTTCCAGCGCCGCCTGACCGGTTCGCTCGCCGAGACCGACGGGGACGCCGCATGAACGAGTTCGTCGAGCGCCAGATGAAGCTGACCTGGCGGCCGCCGAAGAAGAGCTACGACGTCGTGATCGTCGGCGCCGGCGGACACGGGCTGGCCACCGCCTACTACCTGGCGACGCGCCACGGAATGTCGAACGTCGCCGTCTTCGAGCGCGGCTACATCGGCGGCGGCAACTCGGGACGGAACACGACGATCATCCGCGCCAACTACGGCATCCCGGCCGCCGTCCGCTTCTACCAGCGGAGCGTCGACCTCTACCGGGGCCTGGAAGAAGAAACCGACCGCTGGCTCATGCACCAACAGAAGGGGATTCTGTGGATGGCGCACTCGGAGGGCGCCGTGCGGGCCGAACGGATGCGGGCGAAGCTGAACACCGAGTTCGGCGCCCAAACCGAGTTCGTCGGGCCGCAACAGGTCAAGGGACTCTGCCCGCAGCTCGACATGTCGGGTGGCGGCCGCTGGCCGGTACTGGGCGCCTCCTACCATCCGCAGGGAGCCACCGCCCGCCACGACCGCGTGGTCTGGGCGCTCGCCGAAGGCGCGATGGAACGCGGCGCCCACGTCCACCAGAACACGCCGGTGGACGGCCTGATCCTCGACGGCGAGCGGGTCGCCGGCGTCAGGACCGCGGCCGGCGACGTCGCCGCCGGCGCCGTCGTCTCGGCGGTCGGCGGCCACGTCAGCCGCATCGCGGCCATGGCGGGCCTTCGCCTTCCCATCCGCACCCACCGGCTCCAGGCGTTCGTGACGAACCACTACCAGCGACAGTTCGGGCCCATCGTCGCCTCGTCGGAGCTCTTCTTCTACGCCTCGCAGACCGCCCGCGGCGAGATGCTCCTGGGCGCCGAGATCGACCCGCAACCCAGCTTCTCGTACCGCTCGAGCCACGACTTCGTGCAGGACGTCTGCCGCCGCGCGCTCCGCCTGCTGCCGTTCATGTCGAACCTGCGAGTGCTGCGGCAGTGGACCGGCGTCTGCGACATGAGCCCCGACTACTCGCCGATCATGGGGCACACGGGCGTGCCCGGCTTCTACATCACGACCGGCTGGGGTACCTGGGGCTTCAAGGCGATTCCCGCCGGCGGCGAGCAGATGGCGGAACTCATCGCGACCGGGGAGGTGCCGGAACTGATCGCGCCGTTCGGGCTCGATCGCTTCGCCCGCGACCGCACGATGGCGGACCGCGGGTCGGCGGGGACGCACTGACGATGAGCCTGCGCATCCCCTGCCCAACCTGCGGCGACCGTTCGGTCCACGAGTTCGTCCACGGCGAGATCCGGCGCGTACCGGACCACCTGACCGACCCGGACGAGCGCGATCTGGACTTCGCCTTCCACCACGACAACGAGGAAGGCGTGGTCACCGAGCGCTGGTTCCATGCCCAGGGCTGCCGGCGCTGGTTCGAGATCCGGCGCGACACGACGACCGACCGGATCGTCGTAGCCGAAGCATCCTGACCGGCCAGCCAGTTTCCGGCTACCGCCCCGAAACGCCTCGCAGGCTCGGTGTTTCGGCCCATCCCGTCCTCACCCAGGAGCTTGCGCCGCGTCACGCGTAGCGTTCCGCGCCGCAATCTCCTAGGATGCCCGAACACAGTCCGCAACCAGAACCCGGAGGACGCCGCACATGGCACGACGCACTCTCATCCTCACCACCCTGCTCGCCTTCGCGGCCGGCGCCATCGTCGCGTCCGACGACATCCCCCGCCGGCACGACGGCAAGCCCGACCTCTCCGGCACCTACGACATCGCCACCCTGACGCCGCTGCAGCGGCCCCAGCAGTACGGCGACAACCTGACTCTGACGCCCGAACAGGCGCAGGCGATCGCCGACCACTGGCGACGGAACTTCGAGAAGGACTACGCGCCAAGCGACCCGAATCGCGAGGCGCCGCCGGAGGGCGGCACCGGCATCTACGCGCCCGAGTTCACGGGCGCCGCGGGCAAGGTCGGCGGCTACAACGCCTTCTACGTCGACATCGGCGACGGCAACTTCCAGCTCGATGGCGAGTACCGCACGTCGATCATCACGGAGCCCGCGAACGGCCGGATGCCGGCGCTCACCGATGGCGCCAGGAAGCGGCTCGCCGAGTCCGCGCTCTTCCGCCACGAGAACACCGGCACGGCCTGGTGGATCGACCGCGAGTTCGGCCCGTACGACGACCCTGAGTTGCGCCCGCACGCCGAGCGCTGCCTGCTGGGCTTTGGCTCCACCGCCGGGCCGCCGGCGCTGCCCGTCATGTACAACAACATGAAGCGGATCGTGCAGACGGATAGCCACCTGATGATCCTGGTCGAGATGAACCATGACGCGCGGATCATCCGCATCGATTCCGCCCACGACGACAACGTAGAGAGCTGGCTCGGCGAGTCGGTCGGCCGCTGGGAGGGCGACACCCTGGTGGTCACGACGAAGAACTTCGGCGACGACTACAGCTTCACCCAGGGCTCGAAGGAGATGGTGATCACCGAGCGGTTCAGTCGCATCGACGAGGACACCCTGCTCTACGGCTTCACCGTCGACGACCCGAACACCTGGACCGAGCCCTGGAGCGGTGAGTACCCGTGGCCGGCCAGCACCAACAAGGTCTTCGAGTACGCCTGCCACGAAGGCAACTACGCACTCGGCGGCATCCTCCGCGGCGCCCGCCTGCTCGAGGAGGAAGCCCTCGAAAGCGACGGCGCGTCCACCGGCGGCGGCGGTTCCGAGTAGACACCACTGCCCGCTGCTATGGTCGGCGGCTCAACTCCCTGGAGGACAATCCATGCGCCGCACGCTCTTCGTTCTGCTGATCGCTAGTCTGCTATCCGTGACTGCCGCCGCCGCCGACAACCACGGCCCCAGGGTCGAAGATCTGGCCTGGATGACCGGGACCTGGAGCGGCCCGGCGCTGGAAGAGAACTGGGCCATACCCAAGAACGGCTCGATGGTGGCCCGGGTCCGCGGCTTCTCGCCCGACGGCACGACCAACATGATCGAGTTGATCTCGATCGAGGAAGAAAACGACTCCCTGGTGCTGCGCCTCAAGCAGTGGGACCCCGGCATGAAGCCGCGCTACGACGGCTTCCTGGTGATGAAGGTCGTCGAGTCGAAGGACCGGATGATCAGCTTCGAGAACACGGGCGAAGGAGCGGCAGTTCTGGCCAAGCTCGCCTACAGCCGTCCTGCCGACGACAAGTTCGTCATCTCGATCGAGACGCCCACCGGCCAGTCGTTCGACATCACGCTCGACGCCGTCAAGTAGCCCCGGTCAGGTCCGTGGCGGCGAGCCGCTTGTGCGGTAGAAACCGGGTGCGCCGGCGTCCTCGCCGGCATCCTGCGCGAAGCGCCGGTCTCCTGGGATTCGGCCACGCCGCGCGCCTCGCAGTCGCAGCCTCCGTGCTCGCGGGTACCGAACTGTTGGCAGGCGGCGCCATCGCCACCGCCCAGGACCGGCCGGCCAGCCCGGCGGGCGCCGCCGCGACCCAGATCGGCGGCTACTTTGACCCTCGGTCCGGCTACGTCAACGGCGGCTGGATCGAAGTCAGGTACGGGCGGCCTCTGCGCCGTGGTCGCGACATCTTCGGACCGCCCGACTTCATCGCCTTCCTCAACGACGGCGCGCCTGTGTGGCGGGCGGGCGCGAACCTGACGACCCGGCTGATCACCGAGCTGCCGCTGGTCATCGACGAAACCCGCCTCGATCCGGGCGAGTACACGATGTTCATCCAGCTCGGCCCCGAGCAGTGGATCCTCATCATCTCCGAGTGGCCGGCACAGGAGCGCTACGACTACCACGACCGGACGGCGCTCTTCGGCGCCTACGGCTATACGCCGGACAGGGACGTGCTGCGCACCGACATGACGCTTCAGCCGCTGCCCATGTCCTTCGAGCAGTTGTCCTGGCAATTCCTCGACGTGACGCCGGAAGGCGGCCGTCTGGCGCTCTTCTGGGACCGCCAGATGGCGTCCGTGCCGTTCCAGGTGGCTTCGCCGGAAACAGGAGAAACCGATGACTGAGTCCGAAACGGCCGCCGACAGAATGCGCGGCCAGTGCCTCTGCGGCGCGATCCGCTTCGAGGTCGACGTGCCCGAGCGCACCTACAGCGTCTGTCACTGCGGCCTGTGCCGCCGCTGGTCCGGCGGCCCGCTGATGTCCGTCCACTGTCCCGAACCCAACACGGAGTGGCTGAACGACGACGGCCTGACCTGGTACCAGGGTACACCCTGGGCCCAGCGCGGCTTCTGCTCAAGGTGCGGATCGAGCCTCTTCTGGCGGCTCGCCCACGAGCCGGAGGGCATGCTGATCGTCAGCGTCGATGCCCTCGACGACGCAGTCGGCTTCCAGCTCGACCGTCACATCTACAGCGACGCCAGGCCCGACCGCTACGACTTCGCCGACGACCGCCCGCGAGTGACGGAGGCGGAGCTGATGAAGGAGCTGGGGCTCGGGTAGCTAACGCGCCTACTCACCGCCGCCCGTTCCGGCGGCGGCCGCCAGCGCTTCGGATTCAAGCAGCCGCGCGCCGCGCATGATGTTGCCCATCGCGTAGTTGCCTTCGTGGCAGGCGTACTCGTAGACCTTGTCCGTGGTCGCCGGCCAGACGTAGTCGCCCTGCCAGGGCTGGGCCCAGGTCGACGGGTCATCGACGGTGAACTCGTAGTGGAGGGTGTCCGCGTCGAGCCGGGTGAAGCGCTCCGTGACGTGCAGGTCGCGCGAAGCCGAACTCAGGCCCGGCCGGTCGCCGAAGTTCTTCGTGCTGACGACCATGGTGTCGCCTTCCCACCAGCCGATCGAGTCGCCCAGCCACTTGCGGACGCCGGGGTCGTCGTGCTCGGAGTTCAGACGGACGACCCGGGCGTCGTGGTTCATCTCGACCAGGATCATCACGTGGGTGTCGGTCTGCACGATCCGCTTGTGGTTGTTGTAGAGCGCCGGCAGCATCGGCGGTCCCTGGGTCGAGCCGAAACCCATGATGCAGCGCTCGGCGTGAGGCCGCTGCTCGATGTCGTCGTACGGCCCAGGCGCGTCGGCGCCTCCTTCCTGGATCCACCAGGCGACGCCCTTGTTGGCCCGGAACGGCGTCAGAGCCCGCCGGGCGGCGCGGCGCTCCCTGGCGGCGTCCGTGATCGGCGGCATCCGGCCGTTCGCCGGTTCCGAGATGATCGAAGTCCGGTAGGCGCCGTCGATCGACACGGCGCTCGAGCCGCGGTCGATCCAGAACGCGTTGTAGCCGCCGACGTTGCCGGCGCCCAGGTTCTCGCGCTGGGAGTCGTCGAAGCCGACCGGGGCCGCGCCCGTGTCGGACGGAGCGGCGCGGTTCGGGTCGCTCTTCTCGTTGGCCCTGGCCAGCAGCGCCTGCTCTTCCTCCTCGATCGCGTTCGCCTCCTCGGCGGTCAGGAACAGGTTGTCGCCGTACCGCGCGGGCCGCTGAAGCGGCGTCAGGGTGGCGATGTTGTAGAAGCCCGAGAGATCGGGCTTGCCGTCCGCCATGCGGGGAGTGTCGTCTTCGGCGGCGACCGCCGGGAGCGCGATCAGGGCCGCGAGGCCCAGGGTGAGCACGGAGCGAGAAAGCACTCCCGAGATCGTGTGGTTCATCGGTCCTCCTCCGACTGTCTGGGCTGGCGATGCGTCAAACATCGTACCAGCGGCATCCCGCTATGCTCCGCCCCGACCACGGACAAGGCAGGTACCCGTCTGCCAACGATCAGGGAGCGTGACATGAGTTCGAACCGTGTACCGGGCGGTGTGCGACTGGCCAGCGTGGTAACGACCGCCGTACTTCAGGCGTTACTGGCACTGGGCTCCGTACACGGTCAGTCCGGCCCCCTGATCGAACCGGTCACCGACGCCGAACTGGCCGCCACGCCGGACGGGGACTGGTTGAGCTTCCGCGGCAACCTGTCCGCCTGGGCGTTCAGTGCGCTCGACGCGGTGAACACCGAAACCGTCGGCCAACTCGACTTCGCCTGGGCGGCGCCCATGGAAGACGGCCCCAACGAGGCGACGCCGCTCGTGCGCGGCGGCATCGTCTACCTGCCGCAGACGGGAGACGTGATCCACGCCCTCGACGCGCGCACCGGCGACCTGATCTGGGAGTACCGCCGCGAGCACAACTACCTCGACCCGGAAGGGGCGGACCCCGCACGGCGCTTCGGGCAGGGTCTGGGCCGGATCACGCGCAACATCGCGATCTGGCAGGACGGCCTGTTCGTCGCCACGATGGACGCCTTCATCATCCGCCTGGACGCAAACACTGGCGAGCTCGTGTGGGAAACCCGGGTCGGCGACAGCCGCATCGCCCATTCCTCCGGCCCGATCATCGCCGACGGCAAGGTGATCAGCGGGCGCTCCTGCAACATGTCCGTCGCCGGCGGCTGTTACCTCACGGCGCACGACGCGGAGGACGGCCGGGAGCTGTGGCGCTTCCACACGATCCCCCGGCCCGGTGAACCCGGCGACGAAACCTGGGGCGGCCTGCCGCTCGAGCGCCGGTTCCACGTCGGCGCCTGGCACGTCGGCTCGTACGACCCGGACCTCGGACTCGTCTACTGGGGCACGTCGGTGCCCGCGCCGTCGCCGGAGGTCCTGCGCGGCAGCGGCGCCGGGTCGCTCCTCTACTCGAACAGCACCCTCGCGCTCCGCGCCGACACCGGCGAGCTCGCCTGGTACTTCCAGCACCTGCCGCGGGACAACTGGGACCTCGACCACCCCTTCGAGCGCATCCTCGTCGACCTGGAGATGGAGCCGGACGACGAGGCCGCCTGGTCCATCAATCCCACCCTCGAACGCGGCGCCCGGCGGAGGGTGATGACCGGCTTCCCCGGCAAGACCGCCATCTTCTGGACCCTCGACCGGGAGACCGGCGAGTTCCTGTGGGCGCGGGAGACCGTCTTCCAGAACGTGATCACCCACATCGACCCGCACACCGGCACGGTCACGGTCAACGAGGAGGTCATCCCCAAGGCCCGGGACGAGGAGTACGGCGTCGTCTGCCCGGCGGCGAGCGGCGGCAAGGACTGGCCGACCGCGGCCTACAGCCCGGTGACCGAGGCCGTCTACGCGCCGCTCCAGGACGTCTGCATGTCGCCGACCATCACCGGCACCGGCGAGGGGCCGCCTCAGGGCTACGGCATCGCCTTCAACATGCGGTTGGCGCCGAACAAGACGACGGTCGGGCGCCTGGACGCCGTTTCCGCACGCACGGCCAGGTCCCTGTGGCGCTTCGAGGAGCCGGCCGGCGTCATGTCCGTGCTGACGACGGGCGGCGGCCTCGTCTTCGCCGGGAACACGAACCGGCGCTTCCGGGCTTTCGACGCGAAGACCGGCGACATCCTCTGGGAGACGGTGCTCGGCGGACCGGTCAGCGGCTTCCCGGTCAGCTTCGCGGTGGACGGCGAGCAGTACGTCGCGGTGAGCGCGGGCGGCGGCGACCTGTTGAGCGGCCTCTTCAACCGCCTCGGGAACCTGAACGCACGCTCAGGCGCGAACCTGCTCTACGCCTTCAAGCTGTCCGACACCGCCGGGCGCGGTCCGATCGAGCAGCCGACCGTCACAGCGGCAGTCACCGAACCGCCGCCGGTGGTCATGATCGACGCTCCCCTGCTCGAGGCGTCGGCGCCCTGCGCCACGTTCTCGGTGGAGCAGGCCGAGCGCGGCGCCGTTCTCTACCAGAAAGAGTGTGCCGAGTGCCATGGACCGACGCTGCGGGGCGGCACCCAGGGCGCGGCGCTCGCCGGCCGCAGCTTCACGAGCTACTGGCAGAACCGCGCCGCCAGCGGGCTCTACCGGTCGATCCGCGAGACGATGCCGCAGGGCCGGGAGGGGACGATCGGCCCGGCGGCATCCGCAGACCTGGTGGCCTTCCTCCTGAGCGAGAACGGCGCCGAGGCCACCGGCGAGCTCGGCTCCGACGTCGACACGCTAGACGGCCAGCGCACCTGCTTCCGGCAGTAGCCCGACTCTCCCGGGCGGCCCGAGCACCGACGCGTGGTCCTCGTGATCATGGTCGTCATGATCCTCGTGGTCCTCGCCCGCCTCGTCGTGATCGTCGCCGCCGCCGCCAGCGTCGCCTTCCTCTTGGCCGCCAGCGTTACCGTCCTCGTGATCATGATCGTCATGCCCGGCATCCTCGTCATGAGCATGATCGTCGTGCTCCACCTGCTCCTCGTGAGCGTGACCGTCGTCACCGTGCGAGTGGCCGAGGTGGGAGTGCTGATGCCAGAGGCCCATCACCGCCATCGTTCCAATGCCGATCATCACCAGCGCGAACTTGAGCGCCCGGTCGCGGTCCTGCTCGGGCATCGGAACGTCGTCTTCGCCCATCAGGGAGCTCCGGACGTACTGGGCGATCCGGTCCCGCTCCCTCGACATCTCCGCGTCCAGCACGTCCATCACCGCCACATAGATGAACGTGCCGGCGGCGACCGCGTTGAAGCTCCCCTCGAAGATCAGGGCCGTTCTCCCCTCGAACACCTGTCCCGCCACAGTGCCGAACACGATCCCGAGCGGCGTCATGACCGAGAAGAGCCAGAGCGTCTGCCACAGCTTCCGGTTGCCCGCGGAGTGGGCGGTCACGATCAGCGCGAACGCCGCCGATCCCTTGTGGAACAGGATGCCCAGCATGACGACGAGCGCGGCCGCGGCTTCCGGCTGAAGCCCTAGAGCCATCCCGGCGATGATCGAGTGCACGGACAGCACGATGAGCAGGACGAAGGCGTAGAAGGGCGGCCTCGTCCGCTCGTCTTCCCGGCCCAGCATCGAGTTGCGGCTCTCGAGGAAGACCCGGTCGACCAACAGCAGCAGACCGACTCCAAGCGCCGCGAGCAGGGGCGCCAGGGGATAGTCGACCAGTTTCCGTAGCGCTTCATCGGCCTCGGGCAGCAGGTGGACGAACCCGACACCGAGGAAGATCCCCCCTGCCAGCGCGTTGCCCAGGGAGAGGTAGCGCCGGCTGGCCTGCTGCCTGGCGACGAGGATGGGGATCATGCCGCCGACGATGGCGATCCCGAAGATCGACAGGCCGGCGACGATCTTGATGGCAAGCGGGGACATCAGACGTCGCCCTGAAGCGACGGCGGCAGCAACTCGGGCCGGGTGAAGAAGTTCGCCTGCGCCGCCCGGACGTAGGCGGGGCGCAGGTTCAGACGATCGCGATAGGCCGCCAGCCGCTCACCGATCGGCTCACCGTAGGCAACCGCCCAGTCCAGGCAACTGCAAAGGAGGATGTCGACGCCCGTGAACCGGTCGCCGAGCAGGAACTCCCGCCCGTCAGCGAACTCAAGTTCCGCCACCGCCGACTGCCTGGCGAAGCCCTCGCTCGCGGTCTGGATCGCCGCCGGAGCCTCGCCGTAGAGGTAAGCGAGGTCGCGGTGCTTGCGGATCACGTAGAGCGTGTGGGCGTCGAGCTCCATCATCACGAAGAACGCCCACTGGTCGTACCGCGCACGCTCCTCCGTTCCCGCGGCCGGCATCAGGCCGAACGGCTCGCCGTAGGTCACGGCCAGGTAGTTCACGATCGCCGCGCTCTCGGCGAGCGTCAGCTCTGCGTCCTGCAGCAACGGGATCTTCTGACGCGGATTGAGCTTCGTGAACTCCTCCGTTTGGGTCTCGCCCGTCCGTGGACCGATCGGCCGGTGCTCGTAGTCGAGCCCCAGTTCGTTGAGTGCCCAGTGAGCGCGCAGCGTCCGCGACGTGCTGCAGCCCCAGAGCACCAGCGGTGGGACGTTGCTTCGCTCGTCTGCCATCGCGCACGGCAAGAATGTCAGAAACGCGGGGGCCCTGGGTGTGATATCGATATCTCGTTCTTGGTGATACTATTCGTCATCGGATGACGACATCTACCCCCACAGCGACAAAATCCGGCCGATTCCTCGTACGAATGCCGCCCTCGCTGCACGCGGCGCTCGACGGAGCGGCACGGGCGGCCGGCGTGTCTCTAAACGAGTACTGCGTTCGCCGTCTCGCGTCGGCAGGGACCGCCGAGGGCGGCGCCGTCACGCTTCTTTCCCGCGCTTCATCCGTCGCCGGCAACAGCTTGAAGGCCGTACTCCTCCACGGCTCGTGGGCCCGTGGCGAGGCCACCGCGGCGTCCGACGTCGACGCGCTCGTCGTCGTCGACCGAAGCGTCGAACTCGACCGCGCGCTGTACCGTCTCTGGGACGCCGAACCAATTGCGTGGCACGGGCGGCCGATCGACGCGCACTTCGTCCACCTGCCCGAGGAAGAGACTTTCAGCGGCCTCTGGGCAGAAGCGGCCATCGACGGCCAGGTGCTCTTCGACCGCGACGGTTCGGTCTCCGAGCATCTCCACCGCGTGCGCCGGGCGATAGCGGAAGGTCGGCTCGTGCGGCGGGTCGCCCAAGGCCAGCCCTACTGGACCGAGGCCACCTGATGCGGAACCCGGCCCTGGCGGCGGATCATCTTCGCCGCGCCCAGGCCAGACTTCGCGCTCTCGACGTGCTGTACGACGCGGAGAGCTGGGCCGATGTCGTCCGCGAGTCGCAGGAGGTCGTGGAGCTCGCCCTCAAGGGACTGCTGCACGCCGTCGGCGTCGACCCGCCCAGAGTGCACGACGTGGCGGACGTCCTGGAGGCCGAACGCAGCCGTCTGCCGCCGGAAGTGGCACACGACCTGGAGGGCCTCACAGCCGCCTCCAGGAGCCTGCGCCGTGACCGCGAACTTGCGTTCTACGGCGCGCCGGACATCGTGCCGTCAGGCTTCTACACGGAGGCGGACGCTTCCGAAGCGCGCGAGATGGCGCGGTTCGTAGTCGACCGGGCGGCGGCCCCGGCCCCCGGAGGCGGCTGACGCCGACCAGCTACCCCGACCGGGGCAACGACGCCGCCAGCGAGACGGCCAGGCAGACCATGGCGAGGACGTAGAAGGCGATCGTCACGACATCGGCCAGCACCGGCACGTCGACCGGTCCGGACAGGGACCGCCGGCAGGCGGCTATGGGCAGTCCCGCGCCGATCAGGCCGAGAACGATCCAGCGCGCCCACGTCAGTCGAGAGTTCGGTTCCGCCATGGCGAGGGGAGGATGTCACAGATCGCGTGGTTTCGCAGCTTTCAGCAGCCGGGCGCTAGACTGACCGCCACCCACAGCCAACGGACGGGAGGTCGAGATGCAGATCAGACGACGGAGGTCTTCGTTCTGGAGGGTCTGGGGCAGTGCCCTGGTGTCGATCGGGGCCCTGGTGGTGATCGCCGCGGCCGCCGCGCTCATGATGTTCGCGGCCTCCGCCGCGGAGGCCCAGGAGATTCCGCGGCGGCACGATGGTCGTCCCGACCTCTCGGGCACCTACGACATCGCCACCCTGACGCCGGCCCAGCGGCCGGACCAATTCGGCGACCGGCTCGAACTGACGCAGGAGGAGGCCAAAGCACTCGCCGAGCACTGGTCGACGAACTTCGACAAGGACCACGCGCCGAGTGACCCGAACCGCGAGGCTCCGCCCAAGGGCGGCACCGGCATCTACGCGCCGGAGTTCACCGGGGCGGCCGGCAAGGTCGGCGGCTACAACGCCTTCTTCGTCGACATCGGCACGGGCGCCTTCACGCTCGACGGCAAGTACCGCACGTCGATCATCACGGACCCGCCGAACGGCCGCTATCCGCCGCTCAGTGAGCTCGGCCAGGAGAGGAGCAAGCGCCTCGCGCCCTTCCGGCACGAGAACACGGGCACGGCCTGGTGGCTGAACCTTCCCGTCGGCCCGTACGACGATCACGAACTCCGGCCGCTAGCCGAGCGCTGCATTCTCACTCGCGGCGCTTCCGGTCCTCCATCGATGCCCGGGATGTACAACAACCTGAAGACGATCGTGCAGACGGACACTCACGTGATGATCCTGATCGAGTGGATGCACGACGTACGGATCATCCGGCTCGACTCGGAGCACCTGCCCGACGCGATCCGCAACTGGAGCGGCGACTCGATCGGCTGGTGGGAAGGAGACACGCTGGTCGTCGAGACGACGAACTTCCGCGAGATCCCCGGCTCGGTTTCGAGGGGTTCGCGCGACATGCGGGTGACGGAGCGGTTCAGCCGCATCGACGCCGAGAACCTGCGCTACGAGTTCACGGTTGAGGACCCCGCCTACGAGACCGCCTGGAGCGGCGAGTACCCGTGGCCCGCGACCTCGCACAAGCTCTACGAGTACGCCTGCCACGAGGGGAACTACGCCTTCGGCAACATCATGCGCGGCGCGCGGCTGCTGGAGCGGGAGGCGATCGAGCAGAGCGCGCCGGGCGCCTCGACCGGTTCCGGATCGGGCGACTGAGGCAGGAGGAACGAGCCCATGCCGGACATCAACTTCATCCCCCACCCACTCGTCGGCACGCCGATGGGCGCCGCGCTCGACCTGTACGTGATCCTGGCGATCCTTTGCTGGCTCAGCTCGGTCATCACCCGCGAGTACTCCTGGGTGGACCGCCTCTGGTCGATCTGCCCGCCCGTCTACTGCCTGATCGTGGCCTTCTCCACGGACTTCGAGTTCTCGCGAGTCAACGTGATGACCCTCCTCGTGCTGCTCTGGGGGCTACGCCTCACCTTCAACTTCGCCCGCAAGGGGGGCTACTGGAAGGGCGGCGAGGACTACCGCTGGGCCACCGTCAGGGAGCGCTTCGGCCCCGTCGCCATCCAGGTGATGAACGCGACGTTCATCGCGCCCGGCCAGATGCTGCTGATCTGGTGGTTCACGTCGCCGATCCACGCGGCCTGGGAGGCGGGGGACACGCCGCTGGGCGCACTCGACTTCGTGGCCGCCGGGCTGTTCCTTCTCCTCCTGGTCGGCGAGACCGTCGCCGACGAGCAGATGTGGGCCTTCCAGCAGGACAAGAAACGCCGGGTCGCGGCCGGCGAGGAAGTCGCTCAACCGTTCATGAATCGCGGCCTCTTCCGAGTCTGCCGCCATCCGAACTACCTGTGCGAGATGGGCATGTGGTGCGCTTTCTACCTGTTCGCCGTCGCGGCGTCGGGCGAGTGGCTCCACTGGACCGGTTTCGGTTGCCTGGGACTGATCGGCCTCGTCGTCGGGTCGATACCGCTCGCGGAGTCCATCTCGGCCGGCAGGTATCCGTCGTACCCGGAGTACAAGGCCTCCACCCCCTGCCTCATTCCGGGCCTGCGGCTGCGGTAGCGCGGCCGACTCTCCCGAAGCCGGCGCTTCGCGCCGGATGCCGGCGGGGACGCCGGCGCACCCAGTGGTACGCTCGCCGACGCTCCGCTCAACCCCGCAAGGAGGAACCACGCGTGATCCGATTGCGTCCTCGGGGGCAGTACGCCCCGCTCGCCACCGCCGCCGCTGCCCTGCTGCTGGCGGTCTTCGTTCTCGCGCCGGCGTTCGCCGCCGAGCCCGAGTTGCAGCACGCCAAGCCGGCCGACGTCGGCATGGACCCGGCCGGCCTCAAGAAGCTCAACGAGGCCATGCACGGCATGGTCGACGGCGGCCAGCTCGCCGGCGTCGTCACGATGGTCTCCCGCAAGGGCAAGGTGGTCCACTTCGACGCCTACGGCAAGCGGGACATCGAGAACGGACTCCCGGTCGAGAAGGACACGATCTTCCGCATCTACTCGATGACCAAGCCGATCGTCGGGGTCGCGCTGATGACCTACTACGACGAGGGCCGCTTCACGCTCGACGACCCCGTGTCGAAGTTCATTCCCGAGTTCGCCGACCTCAAGGTCGCTAAGGAGGACGGCGCGGACGGCAACCCGATCACGGAGGACGCCGACCATCCGATGACGATGCGGGAACTGATGAGCCACACGGCCGGACTGACCTACGGGCTGTTCTCGCGGTCCCAGGTCGACACGCTCTACACGAAGGCGGGCATCATCGACTTCAACCAGAACCTCGAGGAGATGATCGACAAGCTGGCAAAGATCCCGCTCCGCCAGCAGCCCGGCTCGATGTGGCACTACAGCGTCGCCGTCGACGTCCAGGGCTACGTGCTCGAGGTGCTGGCCGGCAAGCCGCTTGACGAGGTCCTGAACGAGCGCCTGTTCGAGCCCCTGGGCATGAAGGACACCGCCTTCTGGGTCGAGCCCGCCAAGGTGGACCGCTTCTCGCACATGTACCAGTCCACCGGAGGCAAGCTGGCAAAGGTCGAGTTCGGGCAGTACCTCGAGAAGCCGAAGTTCCTCTCCGGCGGCGGCGGCCTCGTCGGCACCGCGACGGACTACATGCGCTTCGCCCAGATGCTCGCCAACGGCGGCGAACTCGACGGTGTCCGCATCCTGAAGCCGGAGACGGTGAAGCTGATGCACACCAACCACCTGCCCGATGGCGTCACCGACATGGGCCCGCTCTACCGCGGCAACCGCTTCGGCCTGGACTTCTCGATCGTCACCGATCCGAACCCGGCGACCGACCATGAGCGCGCCAGGGGCGAGTACTGGTGGTACGGGATCGGCGGCACCTGGTTCGGCATCAACCCGGTGCAGGACCTGGTCGTCGTCGGCATGATCCAGAGCCGCGACTTCCAGGCCGCCTCGGCCGCACGGATCGGCAGCAAGCGCCTGGCCTACGAAGCGATTGTCGACTGAGGCTCGCTGCGAGCGAGCCCGGGGCCGAAGGAACCACCTGAACTGTCGAGGAGGTAGTCGATGAGTCTGTTCGCCTGGTCGTGGATGTTCCTCGTCCTCTACATCGTCGGCATGCTGACGTTCGGCTGGATCGCCAGCCGGAGGATTAGCAACGCGGACGACTTCGCCACCGCGCGGAGCAGCTACGGCCCCTACTTCCTGGCCCTGGCGTTCGCCGCGACCACCGCCAGCGGCGCCACCTTCCTCGGCAGTCCCGGCCTCGGCTACGACTTCGGTATGGCCAGCGTCTGGGGCAAGTTCCTCTATCCCATGGGGGTCTACTTCGGGGTCCTCATCACGATCAGGCTGGTCGCCAATTCGGGCCACAAGTTCGGCAACCGCTCGATCCCGGAGTACCTCGGCGATCGTTACCGGAGCGACGGCGTCCGCCTGCTGGTCTCGATCTTCTCGCTGGTCCTGTTCTTCTACATCGCCGGCCAGCTCGTGTCGGGCCTCGTCATGTTCGAGATCATGCTCGGTCTCGAACCGTTGACGGCCCTGATCATCACCTCCGGCGTTCTGCTGGTGTACGTCGTTCTCGGCGGCGCCCACGCCGATATCCTCACCGACGGCATCCAGGGAATGATGATGCTCGGCGTCGCGGTCGTCGTCATCATCATGTTCCTGTTCGCATCCGGCATGGACGGTGGGCTCGGCGCCCTGGTCAGCAACCTGCGCGAGCAGGACCCGAACCTCGTGGGGCCGCTCAACAAGTCGAACTCGCTCTACGACTCCTGGTGGGCGATCGCCTGCGTCCTGTTCGCCCACATCCCGCTCGGCATGCTCCCGCACATCGGCAACAAGGTGTGGGCGCTCAGGAACGACGGCGACCGGATGCGCTTCGTCAAGCTCGCCTTCGCCGTCGGGCTGACCATGGGCATGCTCGGACTCGGCGGCATCCTGGCCCGCGGCGTCCTGGGTACCGAGCTGCTCGAGGCCGGCCGCAATGCGAACGAGGCGCTCCCCGCGCTCTTCATCGAACTGTTCCCGACCTGGCTTGCCGCCCTGATCGGCGTCGGCATCCTGGCCGCGATCATGTCGACCGCGGACGGACTCGTCGTGTCGTCGTCCCAGATCGTCGCCAACGACATCTATCGCCGCTCGATCGTCCCCAAGTACTCACCCCAC
This sequence comes from Holophagales bacterium, assembly GCA_009843505.1. Taxonomy (GTDB): domain Bacteria; phylum Acidobacteriota; class Thermoanaerobaculia; order Multivoradales; family Multivoraceae; genus Multivorans; species Multivorans azotirespirans. Next base: position 22,245 of record VYDI01000050.1, read on the forward strand.
CTGAGCGACAAGGAAGTCGACCGCAAGGTGCTCGTGATCAGCCGCTGGAGCACCGTGATCGTGCTGATCCTGTGCACCTGGATGGCCTGGGCGATGCAGGACATGAACATCGCGCTGCTCGTCTGGGTGGGCACCGGCGGCATGATGGCCGCCTTCGCCGGCCCGCTGGTGGTCGGAGGCCTGTGGCGCGGCGTTACCCTGGCCGGGGCCTACACGGGCCTCGTCAGCGGCATGCTCACCTTCGTTCTGCTACGCAGTGGCCTGCCCTGGATGATCGTCGATCCCGGCTCGCTCGGTCCCCTGTCAGGTATCGCGCAGTGGCTCGCGCACTACCAGATCAATCCGTACTCCTGCGCGGTGGTCGGCGAGGTCGTTTCGATCGCCGGGACCTATGTCGTGTCCAAGCTGACGCAGCCACTGCCGGAAGCGCATGTCGAGCGACTGTTCAGCGCGCCGGCCGAAACCGCGGAGGCTGCCGGGGGCTAGCGCGGGCTACACTGGCCGGCAACTCTCGACACCAAGAGGAGGGACGATATGAGTCACCGCCGAATCACCCGCTCCCACCTTCAGTGGATTCCAGTCGTCGTTGCCTCCTTGACGGTGGCCGCGCCGGCTTTGCAGGCGCAGGAGGCCGACTGGACGCCGCCGCTGGCAGCCGACGGCAAGCCCGACATCTCGGGGGTCTGGGACTTCCGCACGCTGACGCCCCTCCAGCGGCCGGAGGACCAGGAAGCGACGATCGACGAGGCCAGGGCAGCCGAGATCGAGACGGCGGCCGTCGAGCGAGCGCGCGCCGCCGACGCGCCCAGCGACCCGGAGAAGAGGAAACTCAAGGCCGGGGACCCGGTGGGCGGCTACAACAACTTCTGGTTCGACCGTGGCGCCAGAGTCGTCGAGGACCTGCGGACGTCGCTGATCATCGACCCCCCGAACGGCCGGCTTCCTGACACTCTCCCCGGCATCAAGCGCCAGACCCGCGGTGATGACAAGCCGATCGACCGCCCAGTCCGGCTCCGCGTAGGTGGTGTCGGACTCGACAGCTACGAGGACCGCGGCCTATCCGAGCGTTGCATTCTGGGCTTCAACGCAGGCCCCCCGATCACGCCCGGCGGCTACAACCAGAACATCCAGATCTTTCAGTCCGCGAACCACGTGGCAATCCTGAATGAGATGGTCCACGACACCCGCATCGTGCCGCTCGACGGGCGTCCCCACCTTCCTGACTCGGTGCGGCAGTGGATGGGCGACTCCCGCGGCCGCTGGGAAGGAGACACCCTGATCGTCGAGACGAAGAACTTCTCCGATCTGGTCTCCAGCTTCAGCGGCAGCGTGGCCGGCGCCGTGGGCGACGCCTACCGAATGCACGTCACGGAGAGGTTCCGACGCGTCGACGAGGACACGCTGATGTACGAGTACACAGTGAACGACCCGGCGACCTTCACACGGCCCTTCACCGCCCGTCTGCTGATGAAGAAGGGTGAGGCGCTGTACGAGTACGCCTGCCACGAGGGCAACTACGGCCTGTTCAACATTCTCTCCGGCGCGCGAGCCGAAGAGGCCGAAGCCGTGGCGTCCGGCGGCGGCCAGTAGGCGGCCGGGTCAGTCGTCCCAGTCGGGTAGCGGCTGCGGACCCGGGACGATACCCGCGATGTCCGGGTCCTCACCGGTTGTGTTCTCCGGCGCCTCCAGGGCGGCCTGCTCCTTCTCGATCTTCCGCTGCGCGCGCCGTTCCAGCTTCTCCTGGCGCCTCTGGCGCTTGCGCATCTCTCGTTGACGTTTCGCGAAAGTGGTCGGACCAGGTCTGGCCATAGGCGATCTCCCCTCCTCCGCACCGACTCGCGCCGGGGCGGAACGCGTCATCGTAACAGGACCTTGACGGCGCGCCGTGGAGCGGCCGTCAGCGAAGCCGCTGCCGGCTCAGGGCGTGTAGTAGGTCGGCGACCCGGGGCCGACCGGCAGGCCGAGCGCGAACACCCACACGTAGAACAGCGTCACCCAGCCGATCAGGTAGGAGATCGAGTACGGGATCATCGTCGAGATCAGGGTGCCGATTCCCAGCTTCCGGTCGTACCGCATCGCCACCGCCAGGATGAGACCGAAATAGCTCATCATCGGCGTGATGATGTTCGTCGTCGAGTCGCCGATCCGGTAGGCGGCCTGGATGACCTCGGGGCTGTAGCCGACCGTCATCAGCATCGGCACGAAGATGGGCGCCGTCACCGCCCACTGCGCCGACGCGCTGCCGAGCATCAGATTGACGAAGCAGCACATCAAGATGAACGGTACGAACACGATCGGCCCGGTCAGGTCGAACCGGGTCAGCAGATCGGCGCCGACCACCGCCGTGATCGTCCCCAGGTTGGTCCAGTTGAAGAAGGAGACGAACTGGGCCGCGAAAAAGACGAGCACCATGTAGGGCCCGAGCGAACTCATCGCCCTGCCCATGCCGTCGATCACGTCACGGTCGTTGCGGACCGACCCCGTGACCCGGCCGTAGACGATTGACGGCACGATGAAGAAGACGAAGATGAGCGAGACGACGCTCCGCAGCATCGGCCTCAGGTCGTCGATCAGGAGCGCGTTCGCCGCCGGGTCGCGGAACCAGCCGTTCTCGGGCAGAGCCAGAAGCGCCAGTCCTCCGAGCATGACGAGGACGGTCAAGCCCGCCAGCTTCAGACCGCGCTTCTCCTCCGGCGACAGCGTCTTCAGGCCTTCTTCCGGATCCTCCAGGTCTTCCGCCGCCCGGCTCGGCTCGAAGGTTCCCAGCTTGGGCTCGACGATCCGGGTCGTCACCAGGGTGCCGATCACGGTGATCATGAAGGTGCTGACCAGCATGAAGAGGTAGTTCGCGGTGGCCGGGATCTCGTTCGCCGCGCCGGGCGCGTAGGACGGATCGATGATGCGCGCCGCCTCGGTCGTGATTCCGGCGAGCAGGGGGTCGACGGTGCCGATCAGCACGTTCGCCGAGTATCCGCCCGAGACGCCTGCGAATGCCGCGGCCAGGCCGGCCAGAGGATGCCGGCCGACCGCTCGGAACACGACCGCCGCCAGTGGGATCAGCACCACGTAGCCCATCTCGGACGCCGTGTTGGAGACCACCGAGGCGAAGACCACGACCGCGGTCAGCAAGTTCCGCGGCGCGCCCAGGACCAGCGCCCGCAGCAGCGCGCCGAGCAGACCGGAACGTTCGGCGACGCCAACCCCGAGCAAGGCGACGAGGACCGTGCCCAGGGGCGCGAAGCTGGTGAAGTTCGTCACCAGGTTCATGGCGATCCGCCGCATCCCCTCGGGGTTCATCAGGCTGACCGCGCGGATCACGCCGTCCTCGGAGCGGCCCGAGACGCCGGCGGGCCGCGGATCGGCCACCTTCCAGTCGAGCACTTCCGCCATCCCGGACACCAGCAGGATGAGCAGCGCCAGCACCGCGAACAGCGTCACCGGATGCGGCAACAGGTTGCCGAGAAACTCGACCGCGTTCAGGAACCGGGTGAACAGGCCGGGGCCACGTCCTCCCCGACTGCGCCGCTTCCGATTGGCGGACTCAGACATCCGCGGAACAGTAGCGGACCAACCCGGTCACCCGCGCCGGATGACAGCCGTGTGGTACGGCTCGAGCTCGTCGATCGCTGACTCCGGCTCTCCCGTCTTCCACGCGAACAGCCGCACCGTGACCTCCGACGGCGTCACGTCGAAGAGCGCGAAGCCGTTCTTCTCGAAGGTCTCGCCGCGCACGTCCTGCACCACCGCGGTGGCCGCCAGGGGTGGCGTCCCCCGCGCGGCCGACGGCCAGCCGGTCAGTGTGCCCAGCGGACCGGTCAGCACCGCATGGACCGGGTTGGCCGAGAGATCCATGCTGCCGCTGCGTTCGAGGACGGAGTGGCCGATCGCATGCAGGTCGCCCGAGAGAACGATGCCGGCCCGCTGCTGCTGGGAGGTCAGCGACTCCAGCAGGCGCTGATGCTGCCGCCACCAGCCCTCCTGCCAGAAGTACTTCTCCCGCTCCGTCGTCAGCCTGAAGTTGCTGCCCGCGAAGTCGCCGATCCGCGACACGGTGGCGCCGCCGTCGTCGAGGTCGGCGACGTCCGGATACCACTCCCGCCACTTCCCGGCCGACCAGCCAAACGGGTGCGACGGAACGTGGAACACCTGCGAGACCGCCTGGTCCCGCGTGCGCTGGTGCAGCCAGTGCTCCGCCTCCGGCGGCACCAGGCCGGCATGGACGCCCTTGAGCGAAAGGTAGCGGGCGCAGTCGTAGATCAGGACTTCGGCCAGCCGGCCGTAGCGGAACGTGCCGAAGGCCTCGGAGATGCCGGGCTCCCGGTCGCCGGCGCCGGCGCCGGAGATCGCCCGCGGCCGCTCGATGTCGGGGAGGAACTCGGGCAGGTAGGCGTTGCGGGTGAATCGGGCAAAGTCCACCTGGTAGCGGTCGGGCGGCAGGGTGACCATCTGGGGGTCGGCATCGTCGTTCTCGTAGTAGTCGTGGTCGTCGCTGACGAAGTAGGAAGGCGTCGACCGGAGCATGACCCCGTACAGCTCTGCGATCTGCGGCCCGACCGCGGCCTTGAGCGAGATCTCGTTGCTCGTTCCGAGCGCGGGCAGGCTCAGATCCAGCCAGCCGATTCGTTCGTAGAACTCGCGGGAACGCCGGCCTCGCTCCTCGCTGCGGTTGTAGAGCACCGTCCGCTGATCCCAGTAGATGTGGTCACCGATCGCTATCAGAGCCCGCGGGCGGAAGGAGAGCGCCCGCCTCAACAGCCTGCGGCGAACGGCCAGCGGCAGGAAGAAGCCCGACTCGGGGTGGCCGCCGGCGCAGGTGTAGGCGAGAAACCGGACCGACTCGGGCTGGGCCGAGGGCAGCGGGAACGTCCGGAGCGGCCACGGGTCGCACAGCGCCTCTCCACCGCCGAGCAGTTGCAGCGCGTACTCGGTGTCCGGTTCCAGACCGGGCGCGTCGAAGGAGAAGAAGCGCCTGTCCGTGTCCGTGCTCCGGCCCGCGACCACGCGGCCGCCGATGCGCAACTCCGGCACGAAGTCGAGGGACTCGGCGAATGAGCACTTGAGCGCCACCCGGTCGTGGCTGGCCGCCGGAATCAGATGCTGGAGCGGCCCGGCACGCCAGCCGTCGTCGGAAAGCGCCGGCGAACGGCTAAGACCGGTTCCTGCGGCCGCGGCGGCCGCGGTGGCGATGAAGCGTCTCCGGGTCCAGACAGGCATCATGGTTCGGTTCCTCCGAGGAAGGAGCGTAGTCGCTCGCGGTCGAGGTCGGTCAACGGCAGGAATCGCGGTTGGTCGCCGCTGCGCGCCGAGGTGTCACAGGGCTGGCACATCAGAACGCCCGGCTCCCGCAGGTGTTTCAGCCCAAGAACGTGCCCGAGTTCGTGGGCGATCACGTTGCGCACGACGTTGTCGCGCTCGTCGCCGGCGGGAATGGCGATGAAGTAGCGGCCATCGTCGCCGTAAGGCCAGGCGAAGGGCATGAGACTCTGGGCGGAGAGCAGCACGACGACCTCAGCGTCGACCCGGAAGAGCGCTTCCGGCGGTTGGGGCCCCGGGAACGACGAATCGAGGCGGCCGGCAAGCTGCGAGAGCTGGTGGGCGTAGTTCTCGAACGGCCGCAGTCCCTCCGAAGGAGCGTCACGCCCTGGTTTCGAGAAGGGCGCGGCCAGTCCCAGAACCGAGACGGCCTCGTTCCAGAACGAAACCGCCTCGCCCACCATGGCGATCCGCTCGTCATCGGCATCGGCTACGAGCACGGCGACGCCCCTGGGCCCGCCGTGGGCCGGTTCCGAAGCGGCCGCAACTGGCAGAATGCCCAGCGCAAGAACCAGGGTAGCCCTCCAGGAGAACGTCATATGCCCCACATTCGAACCGTCATCAAGCTGCTGCCGGCTGTTGTCTTCCTCGCCCTGGTTGCTTCCCCGGTCCTCGGCCAGATCCACCGGACGCCGGACCCGGTGCGCCGGGCCGACCTCCACCGTCTCGCTGAAGTCGATCGGATGGTCATGGTACCGATGCGGGACGGCGTCCGCCTCGCCACCGAAATCTACCGGCCGCGGGAAGCTCAGGGTCCCGTGCCGGCGATCTTCTGGCGCACGCCCTACAACTTCAGTCCACTGCCGGAACCGAACCTGGAGCGGCCCAGCGCGCTCCTCAAGTTCGGCCTCGACGCGGTCGAGCGCGGCTACGCCTTCGTGATCCAGAACGAGCGTGGCAAGTTCTTCTCGGAGGGCGACTGGGAGATCCTCGGGCGGCCGCGCACGGACGGCTACGACGCGCTGACCTGGATCACCGACCAGCCGTGGTCCAACGGCAGGGTCGCCACGCTCGGCTGCTCGTCCACCGCGGAGTGGCAGATGGGGCTGGCCGCGATGCGCCACCCGGGCCACGCCGCCGCCGTGCCGATGGGCCAGGGCGCCGGCATCGGCCGCATGGGGCCGTTCTACGAGCAGGGGAACTTCTACCGCGGCGGCGCGCTCCAGCTTCCGATGGCCGTCTGGCTCTTCGGCGAGCAGAACACCCAGCGCCCGATCTTCCCGCCGGACACCAGCCGCGAGGACCTGGAACGGCTCGCGACCTACTTCGATCTGGCTGCGAAGATGCCCCAGGTCGACTGGAAGCAGGCCCTGTGGCATCTCCCCATCCAGACGCTGATGGAGTCGGTCGGAGGCCCGAAGGGGATCTTCGGCGAGTTCGCGGCACGCACTCCGGACGACCCGGGCTGGTACGAGGGTGGCCTCTACCACGACGACGAACCGTTCGGTGTGCCGGCTCTTTGGGCCAACTCCTGGTACGACCTGTCGGTCTCGCCGAACCTTGCGCTCTACCAGCATGCGCGTGAGAACGCCGACCCGGAGGTTCGAGAACACCAGTACATGGTCATCGCGCCCAGCCTGCACTGCAACATGTACCGCCTGACAAACCCGCTCGTCGTCGGTGAGCGGAACTTCGGCGACACGGACTTCGGCTTCGACGCGATGCTCTGGAGCTTCCTGGACCGCTTCACGAGGCCCGAGGCGAACGGCTTCGAAGACCGCTACGCCAAGGTCCGCTACTTCCTGATGGGCGAGGACGGCTGGCAGAACGCCGACGACTGGCCGCCGGCCGGCGTCGAACCGATGACCCTCTACCTGGACAGCGACGGCAACGCGAACAGCGCCGCCGGCGACGGCAGGCTGACGGCGGACGGCGGCGGCGACGGGGACGGCGCCGACCGCTTCGTCTACGCCCCGGGCTCGCCGGTGCCGACCCACGGCGGCGCCTTCTGCTGCATGGGCGAACACGAGCCCGGCTCCTTCGATCAGCGCGGAATCGAGGCGCGCGCCGACGTGCTCGTCTACACGACCGAACCGTTCGCCGAGCCGGTGGCCGTCGTCGGATCGATCGACGTGATCCTCCACGTCTCCTCCGACGCGCCCGACACCGATTTCACGGTCAAGCTGGTCGACGTCCATCCAGACGGGCGCGCCTTCAACCTGGACGACACGATCCTGCGCATGCGCTACCGGGAGGGCTTCGACCGCAACGTCCGCATGGTGCCCGGGGAGGTTTACGAGGCAAGACTCGGACCGCTCGCTACCGCCAACGTGTTCGGTGCAGGCCACCGGCTCCGGATCGAGGTCTCGAGCAGCAACTTCCCGCGCTACGACCGCAACCTGAACACCGGCGGCAACAACTACGACGAGAGTGAATGGCGGGTGGCCCGGAACGCCGTCCACCACTCGGCGGAGCATCCCTCGAGGATCGTGCTGCCAGTGCTCGACCGCTAGGTACGACAGCGCCTACTGGGTGCGCCGGCGTCCCCGCCGGCATCCGCCGAAGGCGGCATCCGTCAACGACGCTACGGTTCCAGCGGCGGCACCTGCTGACTGAACTTCACTCCCGTGATCCGGTCCGTGTTGTCCGCCCGCCGCCTCCGGCTCGGCGGGAAGTCCTCCGTCTCCTCGATCCAGGCATCGAGCACCCGGCTCAACTGCCGGGCAATCCGCTCCACTTCCGGCCGGCCGGCCAGGTTGACCAGTTCGTGCGGATCCGCCTCGAGATCGTAGACCTCGATCACCGGCCGTGGCGCCTCGAACAGGCGCGCCTGACCCGGCGTCAACGTCCCCGCCTCGCGGCGCGCCGTCAGGCTGTACCAGGATGCGCTGCGCGAGGCGTCGGCCGGCGTGCAGAGCGGCAGCTCCGCGTAAGCGTTGCGGATCAGCTTGTAGCGCACGCCCCGCACCGTTCGGATGTGCTCGTCGCAGTTGTGCCAGTTGCGCTCCGCGAACACGTACTCGCGCCCGGGCGCGGTCTGGTCGGTCAAGGCGGCCGCGAAGCTCTCTCCCTGGAAGCTCTCCGGGATCCCCGCCCCGGCCGCCTCCAGCAGGGTCGGCGCCAAGTCGATCACGCTGGTCAGGCCCGGATAGCGAGCGCCCGACGGCGTGACGCCCGGCCAGAAGACGATCAGCGGCGTGCGGATGCCCGCGTCGTACGCGGTCGCCTTCGCGCGCGGGAACGGCATCCCGTTGTCGCTGAGGAAGACGACCAGGGTGTCCTCCCGAAGCTCGCGGCGGTCCAGTTCGGCCAGCATTCGACCGATCTCACCGTCCATCCGCGAGATCTCGTCGTAGTAGAGGGCCAGGTCGGCCCGCGTCTCCTCGTCGTCAACGAGGTAGGGCGGCACCGCGACTTCGCCCGGATCATGGGGCGGATCGACCGCGTCACTTGAGTACGGCCGGTGCGGATCCCGGAAGCCGATCCAGAGGAAGAACGGCCGATCCCCCGCCACGTCCAGGAAACCGGGAAGCCCTTCCCAGGTCTCCTCCGAGAACCAGTCGAACTGCCGCTCGCCCTCCGGGCCGTAATGGGTCTTCCGCATGTGCCCGGTGAAGTAGCCCTCCCGGGCGAGGTAGGCCGGCAGCAGATCCACCCCGGTCGGCAACGGCGTGTGCAGATCCTCGGCGCCCGTGGCGTGCGGATACCGGCCCGAGAGGATGCTGATCCGCGACGGACTGCACGACGCCGTCGTCAGGAAGGCGTTCTCGAACACGACCCCGGTTGCCGCAAGACGGTCCAGGTTCGGCGTCCGCACGGCGCGGTTGCCGAAGGCGCCGAAGTCGGACCAGCCGGCGTCGTCGGCGACGAAGACGACTATGTTCGGGGACTCGTCGGCGCCGCGCGCGGGCGGGCTTGCCGCCGCCAGGAGGAGTCCCAGACCCAGGACTCCCAGGCCGGGAGAGCGGAAGCGGCGCATGGGCTCGCACGCCCGGCCGGCTCGACTACTCTCCTCCGCCCGCCGCGGCGATCGCGTCAGCCTCCAGCAGGCGCGCACCGCGCATCACGTTGCCCAGCGCGTAGTTCCCCTCGTGGCAGGCGTACTCGAAGACCTTGTTGGGCGTCGACCGCCAGACGTACTCGCCGCTCCAAGCCGTCTCCCAGACGTTCGGGTCTTGGACCGTGAAGCCGTACAGCAGGTCGCCGTCCGCCAGGCGCTGGAAACGCTCTACGACGTGCAGGTCCTTCGTGGCCGAACCGAGACCCGGTTCTTCGCCGAAGTTCGCCGTGTCGACGACCAGGGTGTCGCCTTCCCACCAGCCGATCGAGTCGCCCATCCACCGCCGTTCCTGGGCCGGCGCGTGCTCGCCGCCGATCCGTACGACGCGGGCGTCGTGGACCATCTCGATCAGGATCATCACGTGGTTTCCGGTCTGCACGATCCGCTTGTGGTTGTTGTAGAGGGCCGGCAGCATCGGCGGGCCGCCGGTCGAACTGAAGCCCATCAGGCAGCGCTCCGGCAGGGGCCGCTGCTCCATGTTGTCGTAGGGACCGGAGCCGTCCTCATTCTCCTCCAGCCACCAGGCGGTTCCCGTGTTCTTGTGGCCGAACGCCGCGAACTGAGCTGCCGTACGCGCCATCCCGGCAGGCGTCATCTCCGGATACTGACCGTTCGGCGGATCCGTGATGATCGAGGTCCGCCACTTGCCGTCGATCCTGATCACGTTGTCGCCCGGATCCATGTAGAACGCGTTGTAGCCGCCGCTGCCGCCGGACGCGACCTCGAGCCCCGGGTCGAAGATCGGCGCCCCGCCGACCGGCGGCGCCTCGCGATTCGGATCGCTGGGCTTGAAGTCCGCCTCGTAGATCTCGGCCTTGCGGCGAGCGATCGCAGCCGCCTCTTCGTCCGTCAGGGTCAGCCGGTCGCCAAACTCCCGCGGCCTCGTGAGGGGAGTCAGCGTAGCCACATCGTAGGCGCCGGAGAGATCCGGCTTGCCGTCGGGCCGGCGCGGAATCTCGTCCTGCGCGGCAACGGCAATCGGCGCGGCCAGGAGAACCGCCAGGCTCAGGAGAAGGACACGCTCAAGCTTCATTCCGACACCTCCTCGGTCATCGGTCTCTGGGTGATGTCGCAACGCTACCACTCCAGGCTAGAGCCTGAGCGACAAGACCGGATGCGCCGGCACCCTCGCCGGCTAGCCGAGCTTGAAGTTCACCGTGACGTTGTGGTTGGCCGGAACCGGCGTGCCGTCAACCGTCGCCGGCTTGAACTTCCACTGCCTCACGGCGTCAACCGCAGCCTCGCTGAGTCCCATGGGCAGTGACTTCAGGACCTCGATGTCGGCCACGTTGCCCTCATCGTCGATGAGTGTCTTCAGGATGACGACACCCTGGATTCGGGCCTCCCGCGCAAGGTCGGGGTACTGCGGCGCCACATCATGGACCTTCACCGGCCGATTCGATTCCGGGAGCATCATGCTCTGTTGGGTGCCGGCCGCCAGTGCGACTCCAACAGCAGCGGACTGTCTCTGCTCGGCCGCCTCCCGAAGCACTTCGACCGCCGCGGCTTCCAGCACCGCGGCTGACTCCCGTTCCCCCGGAAACTGAGACCGCACCACGAAGCCGAGAGTGAACGCCACAGCGAGGGCGAGCACCGCCCCAACGATCCTGTTCAGACTTGCCGGACTGACTGCCGTCATCTGGTCACCTCCCTGTCGTTGATCGGATGTGTTCACAACACAACCAACGAGGGAGCGACCAGATTCCGGCCGCGAGCCTCGACGCTCTACGGCTGGCCCGAGGACTCTCGGTCGTCGTACGGCGCGCCAGTGCCCGAGGAACCGGCAAACAGCCGGCGGCCGTCCGGCAGCGTCACGTCTCGGCCGTTCGCCCGCGGCGCCCCGTCGATCGCCTGGTAGCCCTCGACCAGAACCTCGGTGCCCGGCGCGACCGAGTTCTTCTTCCAGCCGCGGCGCACCAGGGCGCCCGGCGGGCCGCACTCGACCATCCAGGCCGTCACCGTGCCGTCCTCGTCGGCGACGTCGATGTGGATCCAGGCATGCGGGTTCACCCACTCGACCTTCGTCACCTTGCCGCGCAGCCGAACCGGCTTCGTGGCGTCGAACTCGGCGGCGAAGGCGTGGTGGGCGGCTGCTGGTTCCGGTGGTGCGAGAAAGACCAGGCTCAGGGCCAATGCAACGCCAGGAACCGAAAAGGCCACGCGGGCGAGGTACGGCTTCGTTCTCATGCTCACGGTCCTCCTGATGGACACTGCTCTACTGTGCTCCCGAACCGGTCTCCGCCGCGCCGGCCTCCTCGCGGTCCCGGGCGCGGGCGCCGGAGAGGATGTTCGTCATCCCGTAGTTGCCTTCGTGGCAGGCGTACTCGACGAGTTCGTACTGCTCGTTGTCGAGCTCGAACTCGAACCGGCCGGTCCACGGCTGAGTCCAGACGGTCGGGTCCTCGACCGTGAAGCGGTACTCGAGCCGGTTCGGGCCAAGCCGCGTGTAGCGCTCGGTGAGCTTCATGTTCTCGCTCGAACCACGGTAGTTCGTGCGGCCGTTGAAGCCCGTGGTCTCCACCACCAGGGTGTCACCCTCCCAGCGACCCTGGGGATCGCCCAACCACTGCCTGATCCCGGGGCCGAGCGGCTCCCGCTCGGTCGTGGGGACGACGCGGGTTTCGTGGATCATCTCCTTCTGGATGGCGACGAAGCCCGGGCTCTGGCTGATCTGGAGACCGTTGTTGTAGATCGACGGCATCATCATCCCCGGCAGACCCCGGCTGATGCAACGGACGTAGGCGCTCAGGTCTTCGGGCCCCGCGGGCCGGCGCCTGACGTAGTCGCCGAACGACTGGCGGGCGTTGCGCTGCCGCTCCAGCGCCTCTTCCGTGAGCGGCGGGATACGCCCGTCCGGCGGATCGATGATCATCGCCACCTGCCGTGACGGCGCCGACTTGACGTAGCCGAGCGTCGTGTCGCGCCACTCGCGTTCGTAGCCCCAGATGCTTCCGAGGGTGCCGCGCTCTCGGCGGGCTGCCGCCTCCTCGGCGGTCAGTTCCTCGACGTCAGCCAGCTCCTCCGGCCGTTCGAGCGGAATGCCGTGGGCCTTGTTTCCGGACCACATTCCCTGCAGGTCGGGCGTGCCCCAGGGCGTCCGCGGCACGACGTACGGCTCGGCCGAGGCGACCTCGTCCGCATCCGACCCGAAGTCCGCGTCGACTCCCTGCCAACCCGGTTCGATCACCGCCACGCGCACGCTGTCCGGAGCGGACACGAAGCCTCGCTTCGCTTCGGAACGGCCTCCCGCCGGCCGCTCGGGATCCGAGGTGAAGCGGACGCCCCGGTCGCGCAGACCGAGGGCCGCGGTGTCCAGATCAGCGACTTCGAAGGCCAGGTGGTCGATCGCCCGGCCGGCGCTCGGCGCCGGCTGGCCCTCGGGGTGCTCCGAGGCGAACAGCCAGACCTCGCCGAAGCGAAGGCCGTCCTGTACTCCGCGCAGGCTCTCCGGCACGCCGCCGAAGGTCTCGCGGTACCAACCAAGGGTTCGCTCCGGATCACTCGCGCTCAGGTGGACGTGGTGGAAGCCCAACGTGTCCAGGTCTTCGACCACCTCGATCCGCGTGCCCCAGGGATCGAAGATGCGGCCGACCTTGAACAGGCCGGGTTCTTCGCGGAGAGTCGAACCGTCGTCGTAGCGCTGGAGGCGAACTCCGGAGCCACGCACGCCGACTGCCTCCAGCTCGGCCATCTTCTCCTCGAGATCGGCGAACGAAAAGCCGAGGTGGTCGATGCCGGTGCCCTGGCTGGCGCCCATGATCGGGCCCTGGTTGAACTCGATCACCGCGTTGCCGCAGTCGATCGCCTCGGCGCGGCCCTCGATCGGCTCGCAATCCAGGTGGCGCGCGTACCACTTCACCGCCTCGCTGCGCGCGGAGGTGGTCAGTTGCACAGTCACGTCGCCCGCCGCCGCCGGGACCGCGGTCAGTCCCAGCAGGAGCGCGGCGGCAACGGCCGAAGCGCTAAGGATCGTCGCCGGTCGGGGTCTCTTCACGTCGGCGTAGGTGGCCATAGAGCAGCTCCTCGGAAAACTCGACACACTTGTACTCCAGCACCCGGACGTTGTCCTCCAGGCGCCGGTAGAGCGGCATGCGGATCGTCCAGGGACGGGTGAAGACGTTGGGGTCCTCGAGCGTCGCCTCGTAGGTCATCGTGTTCGGGCCGGTCGGCCTGTAGCGCTCGGTGACGCGCAGCGTGTCGCTGGCGAAGTTGCCTGCACGGTCGAACCAGGCCTGGCCGGTGAAGCCGGCGGCCTCGACGACCAGCGTGTCGCCTTCCCAGCGACCGTGCGAACGGCCCATCCAGCTGTCGATCGGCGCCGGCTCCGGATTCTCCTTGTCCATGTGGATCGTCCGGTTCGCCTCGGCGAAGCCGTAGACGATCATGATGTGGGTGTTGCCCTGGAGGATCTGGAACGGGAAGGGCATGTAGGTCGCCCGCGGCACTCCGGGCAGGTAGCACTTGGCCTCGGGGTCCTCGCGCCAGCGGTTCTCGAAGTTCTCTCGCTGCTGCTCGCGAGCCCAGTCCTGATAGGGGATCCCGCCGCCGACGACGACGCCCTGGCCCGGCGGCATCGCGGTGAGCGTGCCGTACTCCGCCGGTCCACCGGCCGCATTGTGGTCCTCCAGGTTCCAGTGAGCCGTGTTGATCGCCTGCCAGACGCCGTTGATGTCCGGGTTGCCGTCGTAGTGGCGCGGGACCGGGTCACCGGCGTCCTGCGCCAGTGTCTGCACCGGCAGGGTCAGCACCAGGCCGGCGAGCGACAGCGCCCGCCGCCATGGTTTCGAGTGGCGTCGTTTCGTCATTTCGTCTCAGTTCGGAACGGACGGGGAGCATACCAACCGCCATCGCCTCGCGAGCAGGCGCGCAATACACTCGGCGCTCATCTTTCAGCACCTGTCTTTCGGCACCTGGGGGGCCCCTGCGATGATCGACCTGAACCTGACCGACCGCCGCGCCGTTGTCACCGGCGCCAGCCTCGGCATCGGCGCCGCCACCGTCCGCCTGCTCGCCGATCACGGCGCCGAGGTCGCCTTCTGCGCTCGGAACGAAGAGGCCGTCGCCGCGCTGGACGGCTATCAGCCGGCCTCCGGCGACACCGGCGTCTACGGCCACGTGGCCGACATGGCCGACCGCTCGTCGATCGACGCCTTCTTCGAGACGGTACTAGCCGGCGGCACGGTCGACATCCTCGTCAACAACGTCGGCGCCTCGCCGTCGCGCAACTTCCTCTACATGACGGACGACGACTGGGAGGAGCTGTTCCGGCTCAACCTGCTGTCGGCGGTGCGCAGCACCCGCCACTGCCTGCCGGGAATGCGCAAACAGAAGTGGGGCCGGGTCGTGATGATCGCGAGCGGCGCCGCCAAGTACCCGGGCGCCGCCCTGATCGACTACGGCGCCTCGAAGGCGGCGATGGTCGCCACGGGCAAGGCCCTGTCCGGCAAGTACGGCCGCGACAACGTGCTGTTCAACTCGGTGCTGCCGGGCCTGATCCACACCGCGATGTGGGAGCGGGCCGCGAAGGAGATCGCGAACGCCCGCGGCGGCGACTGGGAGGACATCATCCGGAACAACGGCAAGAGCGTTCCGGTGGGCCGCTACGGCACTTCGGAAGAGGTCGCCAATATGATCGTCTTCCTCTGCTCGGAGGCCGCTTCCTACGTCAACGGCGCGGTGATCGACGTCGACGGCGGCCAGGGCCGGCATATCTAGGCAGCCTACTGCTCTTCCGATCCCTCGATCTCGGCGATTCCTGACGCCGTCTCCTCCAGCAGCGCCTGCGCCCCGCGGCGGATCAGGCTGCCGACCCCCGGGGCCTGGAAGAAGCTGAAGCCTTCGCGGTCACGCCACGCCAGCGGTCCTCCCAGCTTGAGGCCTGCGCCGAGCACCGCACCGCGGATGCGGTCGACCATCGCCTCGTACTCGGGCTCGCCCTGGCGCTTGCCTGAGAAGCTGTAGAGGTCGGTCGAGGCCGCGAAGACGACGTCGACGCCGGGCACTGCCGCGATCTCCTCGACCGCGTCGACACCTGCCGGCGACTCGATCATCGCCACGATCAGGATGTTCTCATTCGCCGTGGCGCGGTAGTCGCGGCCCCAGAGCGCGCCGTACTGGCCGCCGCCGAGGCTCCGCCGCCCCTCGGGCGGGAACTTGGCGAAGCGGACCGCCCGCTCCATCTTCTCGGCCGTGCGCACCATCGGCACGACGATGCCGAGCGCGCCCAGGTCCACCGCTTTCTGGATGTCGCCCTCCGTCGCGTCGGGCACGCGAATGAACGGGATGGCAGAGGCGTCCCGGCAAGCCCAGAGCATCCGCGCCACGTCCTGGTAGGTCAGCGGACTGTGCTGCATCTCGATCCAGGTGAAATCGAAGCCGGCGTTGGCGGCCGCGCAGTAGCTGTCGGGATCCGGCGACGAGATGCTGACGCCGACGATCCCCTCGCCGCTCATCAGCTTCTGCTTGGCGGTGTTGTACATCCGTGCGCCGTCGCCGTCCTGCGCGGCCGCCGCGGCAGCCACACTCAGGCAGAGCAACAGGGCACAGGCAGTGCGAACCGTCTTCATGCATCCTCCCTCGCTTCCGAAGCGCTTACGGTGTCCACCGGCGTCTGCCCGGCCCGACCGCCACGCTGGCCACGCAGCGCCAGGTCGACGCCGACGAGACGGCGATTGCCCTCGACCCGGCTGAAGCTGCCGCGAATCTCGCGTACGACCAGGTAGTCGGCGAACGCCGCCTCGACGTTCGCGCTGTAGCCCATGGCATCCTGGGCCTTGTTCACGGCGAGCTTGCCGAGTCGCAGCACCGCCGGGTCGTTCTCGGCGATCCGTTCGGCATAGGCCATCGTCTCGCGTTCCAGTTCGTCCTCCGCGTAGACCCGGTTGACCAGGCCCAGTTCCCGCGCTTCCTCCGCGTCGATGAAGCGGCTCTCGAACAGCAACTCCTTCGCCTTGCGGGGATGGATGTCCCAGGGCACGGTGAAGGTCTCGAACAGAGAGGCGAGGAAACGGGCACTCGGCGAGGCGAAGATGAGGTCCATCGACGCCGCGATCATCCAGCCGCCGAAGATGCAGTAGCCGTGCACCATGGCGATCGTCGGCTTCGGCAGGTTGCGCCACTTGACCGTGTTGTCCAGGTTGTACCAGCGGAAGGCCTCGTACCAGTCCATGCCGACCCACTGGGTGAGTCCCCGGGCCTCGATGTCCGCCTGCTGCTCCGGCGTACCCAGATCGTGTCCGGACGAGAAGTGCCTGCCGTCGCCCTTCAGCACGACGACCCGAACATCCTCGTCGGCCATCGCCCGATCGAGCTGCCGGTCCAGGTCGTCGAGCAGCTTCCAGCTCTGCGCGTTGTGGTAGCGGGCCCGGTCCAGGGTGAGCACCGCCACCGGGCCGCGCCGTTCGTAGCGAACCTCTTCTGCTGCCATATCCTGTCCTCGGCCTTTCTGGAGGGAGCCCGTGTGGGGGAAACCGATGAAGCGTAGCGCACCGATCAGCGTGTTCCTGTTCGGCATCCTCGGGCTCGCCTGCGGCGCCGCGCAACCGCCTGGAGACGCTACCGGCGCGGAGCCGCCCAACATCGTCCTGGTCATGACCGACGACCAGGGCTACGGCGATTTCGGCTTCACCGGCAACCCGGTCATCCAGACGCCGCATCTCGACGCCCTCGCTGCCCAGAGCGCCCAAGTCGAACGCTTCTACGTCAGCCCGGTCTGCACGCCGACGCGCGCCTCACTGATGACGGGCCGCTACAACTACCGCACCCGCGCCATCGACACCTACATCGGCCGCGCGATGATGGAGCCGGAGGAAGTGACGATCGCCGAGATGCTCCGGGACGCCGGCTACGCCACCGGCATCTTCGGCAAGTGGCACCTCGGCGACGCGTACCCGATGCGCGCGATGGACCAGGGTTTCGAGGAAAGCCTGGTTCACCGGGGCGGCGGCATCGGCCAGCCCTCCGACCCTCCCGGCGGCGAGGGCAAGTACACGGACGCCGTGCTGTTCCGCAACGGGACAAGGGAGGAGACGACCGGCTACTGCACAGACGTCTACTTCGACGCCGCGTTCGAGTTCATCGAACGGGCCGCCGCGGAAGGACGGCCCTTCTTCGCCTACGTGCCGACGAACGCGCCCCACGGCCCGTTCCACGATGTGCCGGAGGAGTGGCTTGAGCACTACCGGCAGACGGACCTGAGCGCGGCGCTCGCTGATCCCGGCCAGGCCAACGAGCAGGTCCTCGACCGGCTGGCGCGCAGCTACGCGATGATCAGCAACATCGACGACAACGTCGGCCGGCTGATGGCAAGGCTCGACGAGCTGGGTCTCGCGGACAACACGCTCCTCGTCTTCCTGGTCGACAACGGACCGGACCGTGACCGCTACAACGCGGGGCTTCGCGGCCGCAAGGGAACCGTCTTCGAGGGCGGCATCCGGTCGCCTCTGCTGGCGCGCTGGCCCGGGCGGTTGCCCGCCGGAGGAGAGCCGGCCGACCGGATCGCTACGCACATCGACATCGCCCCGACCCTGTTCGACGCCGCCGGCCTCGAGCCGCCCGCCGGCCTGCACCTGGATGGCCGCAGCCTGCTCCGCCTGCTGGCAGGCGATGTCGACGCCGCGACCTGGCCCGACCGGACCCTCTACCTGCAGTTCCACCGAGGGAACGAACCGATCCCGCTCCACTCCTTCGCCGCCGTCGGCCAGCGCTACAAGCTGGTCCACCCGTCCCCGCGCGGCGAAGGGGACTGGAACGGCGAACTCAACCTCGAGCTCTACGACCTCGAGGACGATCCCGGAGAAAGCCGCAACCTGATCGACGACCTGCCCGAAGTGGCGGCCGCGATGGAGGACGGCTACCGCGCATGGTTCGAGGACGTGAGCCGCACCCGCCCGGACAACTACGCGCCGCCGCGGATCGTCGTCGGCACGGATCACGAACCGGTCACCGTTCTGACCCGCCAGGACTGGCGGCGCGACACCGCGGACCAGGGCTGGCGGCCGACCTCGCGGGGCCACTGGCTGCTGAGCGCTCGGGAGGACGTGACGTTCGACATCGAGGTCCGGCTGGTCGCCGGCTCCAGCGCTCCGGTGCTCCTCGACGTTGGCGACCGGGAGCTCAGCCAGGACCTGGCCCCGGACCAGCAGACCGCGACGTTTGAAGAGATCCCGATCCCGGCTGGCGACTTCGCGCTCAGCGCCTCGGCCGGTGAGAACGAGGAACGGCGGGGAGCGCATCAGGTCGTGCTGCGGCGGCGCTAGCGCGGCAGAGCGTCCAGAAACCGGCGCTACGCGCCGGATGCCGGCGGTGACGCCGGCGCACCCAGTATCTTCCGCGCTAGCGCCGGCCGTGCCTCTGCTAATCTCCGCAGCCAATGTTGCGCCGCGCCGGTTCGCCACTCACCGTCGTCAATGCACTCGCGCTGACGACCGCCACCCTGCTCACTGGAGCCTGGGATCTGAGTGGCCACGGTCACGACGTGATAGCGGCAAGCGCCGCCTACTGCGTGGTCGACCATGAGGCGGAGACCTCTGGCATCGCCGGTGGCACCACGCTCGGCCAGGCCGCGGAGCGGCACGACCACTCCTGCGTCGCATGCAAACTGGGCCGCACCAAGTCCGTCGAGGATCGCAAGACCTCGATCGCCGGGCCGCTCGACCTCTCCTCCACCGCGTCAGGATCCGATCACGGACCCGGGCCAAGGAGTGGCGAGGGTTGGCGGCAAACCCCGCGCGGTCCGCCCCAAGGCTGAGTCGACACGTCTCCGATCCGCGCAGAGCGCGACGCACCGGAGCCACCCCTCGCCAGGGAAGATGGCGGCCACGACGCGATCAGCCTCTAGCTGATCCCACGCAGTTGCCGCATTACGTCGCCGACGGTTTCGGCCCGTTTCCATCTCAGCGAACACCGCAGCCAGCGCTACAACACCCTTCGACTCGGACTGAACGACCCAGGAACTCCCTACCATGCTCGCTAGCCACATCAAGGCCTTCAACTCCCAGCCGCGGCACCGGCCCCACCGGCGTCAGGCGGTGACGGGCGCCATTCTCTGCGCCCTCGTCCTACTCCTCATTCCATCGACGGTCGCCGCCCAGGAAACCGGTTCCGTCGCCGGCTCCGTAGAGACGCACGGCGAGAGAATCGTTCTCGCCGTGGCACGCATTCCCGCGCTCGGCATCAGCACCGCGGTGTCCACGGACGGCGCGTTCCGATTCGACGAAGTGCCGGCTGGCACCCATCTCGTCGTCGTCGAGATTCCCGCCTTCGGCACGGCGAGCGAGACGATCACCGTGGCGGGCGGCGACGAGGTGGATGTCCAGCTCGAAATGCGTCACGGGACGCACTTCGACGAGGTCGTGGTCACCGCGACCGGGGACCTCCGCCGCGCCTCCGAGTTGGCGAATCCCGTGTCCGTGCTGTCCGGCACTGACCTGCAGCTACGTCTTGGCGCCACATTGGGCGAGACGCTGGAAGGCGAACCAGGCGTTCACTCGACGTCGTTCGTCCCCGGCGCCGGCCGGCCGATCATTCGCGGCCTGAGCGGCGCCCGGATCCGCGTCATGGAAAACGGACTCGACACCGGCGACGCCTCCGTCGTCAGCGCCGACCACGCCGTGACCTTCGAACCGGCGCACGCCGAACAGATCGAGGTGCTGCGCGGACCCGCCACGCTCCGTTTCGGTTCCGATGCAATCGGCGGCGCGGTCAACATGGTCGACGGCCGGATCCCGAGCGAGAAGCCTGTCAGCGCGCTGAGAGGCACGATCGACCTTCGCGGCGGGTCCGTGGCCGACGAGCGAATGGGCGCGATCCATCTCAACGGCGGCGGCGGTGAATGGGCCTGGCACCTGGGCGCCGTGAGCCGGGAAACCGATCCGTACGAGATCCCTGGCTACGCCCGCGTCGAGGAGGAGCACGACGACCACGAGGACGAAGACCACGACGAGGACCACGAGGACGAAGACCACGACGACGAGGACCATGACGACGAGGACCATGACGACCACGACGAGCACGGCGAAGAAGAGGAGCTCCCGATCCGCGTCGACATGAGGCAGCGCCGCGTGGACCTCCGGGCCGAAGCCCTGCCGATGGCGGGCGCCTTCCAGAAGATCGAGGTCCGGATGACGGGAACCGACTACGAGCACGTCGAGCTCGAAGGCCCCGACGTCGGCACGACGTTCTCCAACGACTACCTCGAGACACGGGTCGAGATGTTCCAGCGCGAGCGGGGCCGCAGCCGCGGCTCCGTCGGCCTCCAGTACTCGGACCGCGATCTCGCCGCCATCGGCGAGGAAGCCTTCGTTCCGCCGACACAGTCCCAGGGATGGGCTCTCTTTACCTCGCAGGAGATCGAGGCCGGTCCCGTCCGCTGGCAGTTCGGCGCTCGCTTCGAGCAGCTCGACCACAATCCGGTGAGTTCTCGGGACACCTCGCACGACGGCGTGTCCGCTTCAGCGGGCCTGGTCTGGGACGCCGGCTCCGACTGGACGCTAGGCGTTTCGGTCGCCAGCTCGGCCCGCCTGCCCGCGGCGGAGGAGCTCCATTCGGACGGCCTGCACGTCGCCACCCTGAGCTACGAGGTCGGTGACCCGAACCTGGAGAACGAGGTCGGCACCGGGTTCGACGTGTCGCTGCGCAAGACGGAAGGGCTGCTGACCGGCGAACTGACGCTCTTCAGCCAGAGCTTCAGCGACTTCATCTACCAGCGGTTCACCGGCGAAGAGGAGGACGGGTTCGCCGTCCTCCGCTACACCCAGGCCGACGCCTCCACCGAAGGGGCCGAACTCCGGCTCCGGCTGGAGTTGCTCGACCGGAACGACCATCACCTGCACATCCAGGCGATAGCGGACACGGTCAACGCCGAGTTGGACGCGGGCGGCAACCTGCCACGGATTCCGCCGATGAGCTTCGGCGCTGGCCTCCACTACCACGGCCACCACTGGCGCGCCGCGGTGGAAGGTCGCTGGCTGGACGACCAGAACGACGTCGCTGAACTGGAGACCCCAACCGAGGGCTACACGCTGGTCAACGCCCACGTCGGGCGGCGCTTCGTCCTCGGCAACCAGATCCTCGACGTGCTGCTGCGGGGCCGCAACCTGACGGACGAGGAAGCACGCGTGCACACGTCGTTCCTGAAGAACTTCAGGCCGCTGCCCGGCAGGGACGTCACCCTCTCGGCCCGGTTCTGGTTCTAGGAGCCTGCGCCGCGGAACGCAGCGAAGCAAGTGCCATCCCTGCACCCGATGACGGGTGCAGGGATGGGTCGCGGTTAGCGCGGAACGCGCCAACCGGGATCGGGGCCCCGTCTCTTCTGACGGCAGTCGGCTGCTGCGTCTGTCTGGCCGCCTGCGGGCCCGGCCTGTCCCACGATCCGGGACCCGTCGAAGGCAAGGCGCTGGAGATGCCCTATACGGGGATCTTCAGCGTCGTCGAACGGGACGGCTATCGCGTTGTCGACATCGAGGCATCCATCGTCGCCTGGGGCGGAACGGCGGGCGGGCCACCGCAGCGAGCCCGCCTCGTACTGGTCCCGCGGGACATTGAGCCGCCAGCCCTGTCGGGAGAGCTGGCGGGCGCCTCGTTGATCCGAACGCCCGTCGAGCGGATCGCCGTCAACGATCAACCTCATGAGGCCATGCTGCGCGCACTCGGAGTCGAGGACCGGATCGTCGCCGTCGGCGGGCATACCAGCTACGACGATGACCTGCGCCGCAAGGCCCGATCGGGTGAGATCCAGCAGATCGGCTATGGCTGGCACATGCCGCCCACGCTCGACGCGCTGGTGGCGGTGCGGCCGGATGTGCTGATCGCGCGCATGGCCGATCTGACGCACACCCGGCACCTGGAGCGCGTCGAGTCGCTTGGCATTCCGGTCGTGCCAACGTTCGTCGATGCGGAGCCGCACTACATGGGACGAGTCGAGTGGGTCCGTCTGATGGGTCTGCTGACCGGCAAGGAGGCAGAAGCCGATGCCTTCGTCCGGATGGTGGCGCAGGAGGTCGACCGTCTGAGGTCCCTCGCCGACGGGCAGCCACGGCGGTCGGTGCTCTGGGCCTGGTACCGGAGCGCGGGCAATCGCTGGGCCGTCACGCAGCGGAACTCCGACGCAGCGCTCATTCGCGACGCCAACGCGGAGCTTGTCCTCGGCGCCGAGGACGATCCGGAACTCGACACCTTTTCCGATCTCTCAACCGAACGGCTCCTGCGGGACGCCACAGACGCCGATTGCTGGATGATCCGCGATCCGCTGTCCTCAGTGTTCGACGATCGGGCCGTGCTTTCGCGCTTCAAGGCGTATCGGGAAGGCTGCGTGTTCTGGGAACCGGGCAAACGCCATCCGACCGCGGATTCGTGGGAGGTGTGGGAGATGGGGGACATCCGGCCGGACTGGCGCCTGGCGGACATCGTCAAGATGTTGCACCCCGAACTACGGGACGGCGATTGGCGTTACCTCGCCCCGGAGACGTGGGAGGCAGGCCATGGCGGCGCGAGTCAGCACTAGCGGCGCCGCGCTCCTCGCGTCGCTCGGCGCCCTCTCGCTGCTGACGCTGACCTACGGGCAGATCGCGCTGCCGCTGGCCGACACCGTCGGCGCGTTGACCGGGACGCAGTCGAGCGATCTGGCCCGCCAGATCGTCCTGGAGATCCGCCTCCCACGGGTAGCCGCCGCGATCGTCGCCGGCGCCGCGCTCGGCATGGCCGGAGTACTCATGCAGGCACTCTTCCGCAACCCCGTCGCCGACGCCTGGTCCCTCGGCCTGCTGGCGGGAGGCCAGCTCGGAGTCGCACTGACGGTGACCGCGGCGGCCTTCGCGGGTCCCGCGGCAGTGTCCTTCCTGACCTTCTTCGAAGGACCCAGCATCACGCTCGCGGCCGCCACGGGCGTCGCGATCGCGGCGCTCGCCATGCTTGCGCTCGGCCGCCGCGTCGGCGCCATCACGCTGCTCGTCATCGGCCTGATGCTCGGGTTCACCTCACAGGGCCTCACGAGCGTGCTTCTTCATTTCGCCGCTCGCGCCGGCGGCCGGGTCTATGGCGGATGGCGTGATGCGAGCTTCGCCGGTGTCGCCCCTTCGGCGCTGGCGTGGCTTTCGCTACCAATCCTCATCGGCGCCTGCGTAGCCGTCGCGACGGCCAAGCCCCTCAGTTCGCTGCTTCTCGGCGAGACCTACGCGCGCAGCCTCGGCGTCAAGGTAACGTCACTCCGATACGCCGTCCTCGCGGCTACTGTGCTCCTGGTGGCGCCGGTCGTGGCCTTCTGCGGTCCGGTCAGCTTCGTCGGCCTCATCGCACCGCACTTCGCACGCGCACTAGCCGGGACGGCGCGAATCCTCCCGCTCCTGCCGCTTGCCGCACTCGGCGGTGCGCTGCTGGCCCTTGCCGGCGACGCCATCGTTCATGCGCCGTGGGAACAGCACTTCCTGCACCTGAACGCGATCCTCGCGATCGTCGGCGCTCCGGTCGTGATCCTCATCCTGATCTTCTCGCCGGCCGTGAGGCAGTGGCGCTGATGCTGGACCTGCGATCCCTCGCCGTGGGCTATCGCAACACGCGGGGCACCGTCCTGTCCGGCATCGACCTGGCGGCCGCGCCCGGCGACTTCATCTGCATCCTCGGCCGCAACGGGTCCGGGAAGTCGACGCTCATGCGCACGATCGCGGGGCTGCAGACGTCGCTCGACGGCGTCGTGTTGCTCGACGGCGAAGGCGTCGCGTCCATGCGTCCGGCGACGCGTGCACGCCGGATCGCCGTTGTCCTGACCGAGAGACAGTTCAATCCGGGCCTTCGCGTCGAGGACGTCATCGCGCTCGCCCGGCAGCCCTTCACCAGCTGGCGGGGCGGGCTGACGGACGACGACCGGGCGGCAATCGCCGACGCTGTCGCTGCAACCGGGGTCGAGCCGTTCCTGCGCCGGTTCTTCACCGATGTCAGCGACGGCGAGCGCCAGCGCGTGATGATCGCACGGGCGGTCGCACAAACTCCACGCCTCCTGGTTCTCGACGAGATCACCGCCTTCCTCGACCTCCCGAGCCGGATGGAGATCATGGCCCTCCTGCGTTCCCAGGCGAAGCAGAAAAGACAGGTCGTCCTGCTCTCGAGCCACGACCTCGACCTGTCGCTTCAGCTCGCCGACAGCGTCTGGCTGCTGGACGGCGCTGGCGGCTTTTCGGTCGGCACGCCGGAGGCGCTGAGCGAGAGCGGCTCGATCGGCCGTGCCTTCGACACGGAGGCGATCCGGTTCTCTCCCTCCCAGGGGCGGTTCGAGATCACAACGTCTGTACCGTGAATCCATGATAAAAGGCCCCTCCGTGCCGCACCGATCCCACTCGCCACTCGTCATCGTCAACGCCCTCGCGCTGACGATCGCCACGCTCGTCACAGGAGCCTGGGACACGGTCTGCCACGAGGCGCCGGCGCCGAGCAACGCCTGGTCCACGATCGGCAACGAAGCCGAGGCCGCCGGGGCCAGGAACCACGCCAGCCTCGGCAACGCCGCGGCGCCGCACGAACACTCCTGCGTCGCCTGCCGGCCCGGATGCTCCAAGACGGCCGAGATCGGCAGGAACTCCGTCTCCAGGCCCCTCGACCTCGCTTCCGCTGCGGCTAGATCCGAGAACGACTGCAGCGCCAGGCGCGGCGCTGACAGGCAGCAGGTCGCTCGCGGTCCGCCCTCAGCCTGAGTCCACAGCAGCTCCGACCCGCGGCCAGCGCGAAGCGTCGGGGCCTCCAGAAAGCAAACCAGGCGTGACCCGCCCCGCTTCGGGGCGGTAGAGACGACGCCACCGGCGGTCAGCCGTAGCGGACCCCAACGGAATCGCGGCATCGCGCGGCCGAGAAGTTCGGTGCGCTGCCACCTCCGCGGACTCCGCGGCCAGCGCCCACAACACCCTACAACTCAGACTGAATGACCCAGGACCTTCCAAACCATGATCTCCACGCCCGCCTTGTTCTCGAACTCCCATCTCCGTCGCCGTCCACGCTGGCGCCAGGCCGTGGCGGGCGTCACGCTCTGCGCCCTTGCCCTCCTTTCGAATCCGCCAACAGTCAACGGTCAGGCGACCGGTTCCATTGCCGGAACGGTCAGCAGCCCCGGTGAGGCCGGCATCTCGCTCGCCGTCGCCCGACTCGATGAACTGTCCCTCAGCGCCTCGGTGGCCACGGACGGGACGTTTCGTTTCGACGCCGTGCCTACCGGCACGTATCTCCTCGTCGTCGACATCCCGTCCGTCGGCGTGACCAGCGAGCCGGTCACCGTTTCGGCCGGCCAGGAGACGACCGTCGAACTGGAGTACGACCACTTCACCCACTTCGACGAGATCGTCGTCACCGCCTCCGGCGGTCTCCGGAACGAGTCCGAATTGCCGAACGCAATCTCCGTGTTGGGCGGCGCCGACCTGCAACTGCGCATGGGGTCGACGCTGGGCGAAGCCCTGGCGGGAGAACCGGGCCTGTCCTCGACGGCGTTCGTGCCGGGAGCGGCGCGACCGATCATCCGCGGCCTGTCGAGCGCCCGCGTTCGGGTGCTCAACGGCGGCATGGGCACCGGTGACGTCTCCGTCGAGAGCCTCGATCACGCGGTCACCTCCGACCCGCTACTGGCCGAGCAGATCGAAGTGCTGAGAGGTCCGGCCACGCTCCGCTACGGCTCGGGCGCCATCGGCGGCGCCGTGAACGTCGTCGACGGTCGCATTCCAGCCAATCGGGCCGCAAAGGCCTTTGGCGGCAGGATCGACCTGGTCGGGGGCTCGGCTGCCGGCGAGAGGACGGGCGCGCTCCGGCTCAACGGCGGCGGCGGCGAGTGGGCCTGGCACCTCGGGGCCGTCAGCCGGCAGACCGATCCGTATGAGATCCCGGGCTACGCCCGCCTTGAGGAAGAGCACGACGACCATGACGACGAAGACCATGACGACCACGAGGACGAAGACCACGACGATCACGAGGACGAGGATCACGACGATCACGACGACGAGGATCACGACGACCACGAAGAGCACGAGGAAGAGAACAGCTTCGGCATCGTCCCGAACACCGACCTCATGACCGAGAGCGGCCGGTTCGGCTTCACCCGCTTCTTCGGCGACCGCGGCTTCCTGGGCGTCTCATTCAGTGGCTTCCGCACGGACTACGGCATTCCTCCGGGCGCTCATAGCCATGCTCACCATGACCACGGCGACCATGACGACCACGACGACCATGGCCACGAGGACGAAGACCACGACGATCACGGCCACGAAGACGAGGACCATGACGACCATGACGACCACGGCGAGGAAGAAGAGCACCAAGACGGCGACATTCGCCTGGACATGAAGCAGCAGCGCGTCGACCTCCGATCCAGCGTCTACCTGTCCGGGCCCGCCTTCGAGAGGCTCGAAGTGCAGATCTCAGGAACGGACTACGAACACGTCGAGTTCGAGAGCGGCCAGACCGGCGTCCAGTACACGAACGACCTCCTGGAGACGCGGGTCGAGCTGTTCCGGCGCGAGGAGGGCGGAAGCCGGGGCAGCTTCGGGTTCCAGCATGTGAACCGCGAGCTCGCCGCGGTCGGCGCCGAGGCCTTCATTCCCCCGACCCAATCGAACACCTGGGCCGTCTTCACCTCCCAGGAGATCGAAAGGGGCTCGGTTCGCTGGCAGTTCGGCGCCCGCGTCGAGCAGGCCGAGCACATTCCGATCAACGAACCCGAGTGGGCCGACGACGAGGGCGTTTCCGCGTCAGCCGGCATGGTCTGGACGGCCAGCGAGGCGTGGAACCTCGGTCTGTCCGCCACCCGTTCAGTTCGTCTCCCCAGCCCGGGAGAGCTGTTCTCGTACGGCGCTCACATACCCACCCGGACCTTCGACATCGGCGATCCCGATCTGGACCAGGAAGTCGGCGCCGGTCTCGACCTGACGCTGCGCAAGGAGGAAGGAGTCATCCAGGGCAAGCTGACGCTGTTCCGGCAGGACTTCCAGGACTTCATCTACCACGCGTTCACCGGCACGGAGCTCGCGGGCTTTCCGGTCACCATCTACAGTCAGGCCGACGCGACGATGAGCGGTGCCGAGCTCCACGCGCGGATCGAGCTGGCGGACTGGAATGGGCATGACCTGCACATGGAGATCCTGGGCGACACGGTCGACGCCGAGTTCGACGAAGGCGGCAACCTGCCGAGGATTCCGCCCCTGAGGCTGGGCGCCGGCCTCCACTACCACGGCCACGACTGGCGGGCAGCGGTCGAGTGGCGGTGGGTCGACGACCAGAACGATGTCGCGGAGCAGGAGACGCCGATCGACGGCTACACGATGCTGAACGCCCACGTCGGCCGGCGCTTCACGCTGAAGAACCAGATCTTCGACGTGCTGCTGCGGGGGCGGAACCTGACCGACGAGGAGGCCCGGGTGCACACGTCCCTCCTGAAGACGTTCGCGCCCTTGCCCGGGAGGGACATCACGCTGTCGGCGCGATTCTGGTTCTGAGTCGGGCCCTGGGGCGACGCCTCTGATGGGGCCCAACAGGGGTATACTCCGCGGCTCGACAGCGGTAGGCACCGCAGCCACGGCCCGAATCCGCGTCCCCATCGTCTAGCCAGGTCAGGACTCCAGCCTTTCAAGCTGGCAACACGGGTTCGAATCCCGTTGGGGACACCATCGCGCCTTCCGGCGCGATGCCAGTCCCCAACGGGATCTCGGCGGCGCGGACGCGTGCGAACGAATCCCGTCAACCCGAAACACCGCCGTGCCGTATGGCGCGAGGTCGGCCCCAGCGGGATTCGGTCGGCGCTATGCTGCGCGTTTGATCGATCCTCCAAGTGAAGGAGTTGCCGATGCGCGCCAATAGTGCCCGTGACGGCGCCTGCCTGCGGTGGCTGGCGACGTTCGTCCTCGTCTTCCTGCTCGCGGTCGCGACGGCCGGAGCCCAGGTGCCCGCCGGGGTGCCGGAGGACGTGGGGTTGTCCGCGGAACGTCTCGAGCGAATCGGCGAGATGATCCAGCGCGCCATCGACGCGAAGCAGATCTCAGGCGCCGTCACCGTCGTCGCGCGGCGCGGCCGCGTCGCCCACTTCGAGGCGCGAGGCCTCATGGACATCGAGACGAACGCCCCGATGCGCAAGGACACCATCTTCCCGATCGCCTCGATGACGAAGCCGGTAACCGCCGTCGCCATCCTGATCCTCGTCGAAGAGGGGAAGGTCCGTCTGTCGGATCCGGTGTCCCGCTTCATTCCGGAGTTCAAGAACACGAAGGTCGCGATGCCGCGATCGGACGCCGCGGGCGAGGAAGGCGACATCTACACGGTGCCGGCGAAGCGCGAGGTCACGGTGCACGACCTGATCACCCACACGTCGGGTCTGGGTAGCCGCGGCGCGGCACGCGAGGCGACGGCGCGCATCGCCCCTCGCGATCCGACCGGCACGGTCGCGGACTGGGCGGCTGCGCTCGGAGCGGCCCCCCTCGACTTCCATCCGGGCACCCGCTGGAAGTACAGCGGGCTGGCGGGGATCGACACGCTGGGGCGCATCGTCGAGGTCGCCTCGGGTCTGACGTTCGACGAGTTCCTGCGGCTGCGGGTTTTCGAGCCCCTGGGAATGAAGGACACTGCCTTCGACGTGCCGGAGGACAAGAAGCAGCGCGTCGTGACGCTGTACATTCGCACCCCCGACGGCCTCGAACTCCGCCCGGCGCTGCCGGAATGGCTGGACACGACGACGCTGCACGGGGGTGGCGGCGGACTCTGGTCGACGGCCGAGGATTACCTGCAGTTCGCCCAGATGCTGGTCAACGGCGGGGAGCTGAACGGCACGCGGCTGCTGGGCTCCCGGACCGTCGAACTGATGGGGTCGAACCACGTCGGCGACCTGTACGAGAAGGCGAGGAGCCCCGGGATGGGGTTCGGACTGACCGTGGACGTCGTGCTCGACGGCGTCGCGGCCCGCGGTGACCACCGGTCCACCGGCAGCTTCGGCTGGGGTGGCGCGTTCGGCACCAGCTACTGGGTCGATCCGCAGGAGGACCTGACCGCGGTTCTCATGGTGCAGACGCCGGGCGGTCCACTTCGGGTCGACTTCCAGAACGCCGTGATGCAGGCGATCGTCGACTGACCCGAGAGTCGCCGTGGATCGCGGCGATCGCGACCGCCGTGTTCTCTCAGGCTCCGTCGAACCTAGCCCGACAGAGTCTGCTCTGTCACTGCTCGCCAACCGGCTTCGATGGCGGCATCCATCAGAGGTGTTGCTTCAGCGTCCGAGTTGGCGATGGAGATGCGCCCAAACTGCGCTCGTCCCAGCTCGTGCGGCGCCTGCCCCTCGGGCCAGTCGGGATCGTCGAGCGAGACGTAGAAGTAGGCGTATCCGTGCGGCCAACGGTTCACCGTGATTGCGCCGATGTCTCTTTCGTGATCGAAGCCGTGCTGGCCGAGGAGAGACTGGAGTTGGTCACGAATCTGCTTCTCGTAGGTTTCGAAGGAAGTCGTGTACACCTTCATGCGTCCCTTGCGAAGCAGGTCGCGGAGGGACTCGTCGTCCTCCGGTGCCGGGGTCGGACTGGCCATCATCAGGACGACCATCGGGTCGTCCGGGCCGCGGGGCGGTTCGAAGCCGCCCGTCGTCGTGATCGGTGCGCAGCTCACCATGGTGAAGGGGTCGTGCGGGCAGGCCACGAGGTTCGCGTCGAGCTTCGAGAACGCGTGTCCGTCCTTCAGCAGGACGTTGGCGTAAACCAGCGGCACCTTGGCTCCGTACCCGAGCGCTTCCTTCTGTCGGCTGGGCAGGTCCGGGCACAGGTGAGGGATCAGGCGGTTGTAGCAGGCGAGAATGCAGTGGTCACCGGTGACGCGGAGCGCTTCGCCGGCTCGCACGTAGTCGACCTCCACCTTCTCGTCACCCTGGAGCCGTACCCCGACCACGGTGCTGCTCAGCCGTAGCCGCGTGTCGCTGTCGTGCCGGTCCAGAGCTTCGTAGACGAAGCGACTGGTCGCGATGTCCTCGAAGCCCGTCGCGTCGGGTGCGGCAGCCGGAATCAGCCGGTGCACGAGCAGTCTCGCGACCGATGCGTTGCCGTCCGGGAAGTACTGTGCCTGGAAGGCGACGCCGGCGACGACGACCTTGGCGAGGGAGTGCACCTTGCCTGCGAGCCACCCCATGCCGGGCAGACCCGGCGCGGCCGCGGTCAGGGCCTCGATCACCGAGTGGTTCCAGCCGGTGAATCCGTTCAGCACGCGGAGGAACGCGTCGAGGACCTCGAGCGTCTCCTTCTGAAGTCCCACCCGGTCCAGAAGGAAGCGGCTGTAGCTGACCGTGTTGATGTAGTCGTACTTCTCCCGCAGGGAGAGGTCGTCCAGATAGTCCTTACCGCCGCCGAACAGGCTGAGCAGCTTGTCCTGTTCCGTCGCAGCGATCGGCAGCGCCCGAACGAGGCTCTTGTAGTCGCCCGCGCCGTGCATGGCCAGCGCCCAGTTGCTGCCCACGATCTCGTGGCCGCCTTCGGCTGGAAGCGCCAACACATTGTTGGCCCCGAGGTTCGCCATCGCGAAGTCCTGCGAAGTGCTGGCGGCCATGGCCTTCGTGTCGATGCCCAGATCCGCGAGCAGTCCCTTGACGATCAGGCTGTAGCTGTCAGGCGCCTCCAGGTTCTGAGCACCGCCCACGCCCAGCACCATGCGCCCGTCGTGGTGGAACTCGTTGCGCTTCGCGTGCCCACCAAAGTCGTCGTGGTTGTCGAGGAGCAGGATGCGGGCTTCGGGGCCCTTCTTCTTGCGGTAGAACCATGCGGCCGCCAGGCCGCTGATGCCGGCGCCGACGACGATCAGGTCGTAGTGCTCATCGAGCTCCCCGTACTCGGTCGGCTTGTTCCCGTCCCGGGCAAGGGCGTGGGCCACCTCGAAGGAACCGGGGTGGCTGCCCCGCATCCCGGTCAGTGCCGGCGGATAGTGAACCGAGGCTGCTCCTTCCGGGGCGGGCGCTTGCGAGCCGACCTGTGCGAGAAGCTGGCTCGGTGCCACCAGGCTCGTGCCGGCGCCGATGGCGACACCGTTCAGGAAGTCACGCCGTGTGATGCGCAAGGACATCGCGCCCTCCAGGGTTGGACATGTCAGGTGACATGCTAGCCCTGATGTCACTGCTGGAAGGAACCACCTTGTTCGTCGGCGGCGGTTGCCGCTGGGCGGACGATGCCGACGCCGTCCACGATGCCATGCTGGCGCTCGTGGCTTCCCGGTACGGCGAGAAGGACGGATCGAAGCCGACGGAGGAATGATGAACGAGACGCTGAAAGCCCACCCGCCCGCCGATCTAGACCGCCAGGTCAACCGGGCAGCCTTCTATTCGGCGGCGGTCCTGCTGGTGGCGACCGTGCCGTCCCTGCTCCTCCCCCTCGATGCGCCGCAAGGGCCGGTTGCGGATCGATTGATTTGGTTCAGTTCGAACCTCGGAGCCTTCGTCTTCGGATGGATCGTTCAGATGATCCTGCTGTTGACGTTGACTGGCGTCTTCGCAGGCGCCGCATGGCAGCTCCGACGCTCGCACCCGCTTCGGGCTTTCGTCGCGGGGACGGCGCTGTTCATCTCGCTCGTTGCCTTCATCATTCCCAAGTTCATCGCCATCTGGTCGATACCTCAGATGGTCTCGGAATCCGCAAGAGTCTCTTCCCATAGCGGCGTGTCCGAACAGCTGTTCCAGCTCTTGAACCCCTCTCTTGCCTTCTCGCTCTTCACGTCCTTCGACTACCTGGGGTTCTGGATGTACGCCGTCTTTGGTCTCCTGGTCGCACGTCCGCTGTTTCGATTGACCCTGAGCGCCAAGATCGCTGCCGTCGCGTTCGGGGTGTACGGCCTGCTGTACCACGTCCTGTTCGTGGGTGTGCTGACGCGAAACGTCGCGCAGGCCGATATCGGCGCATACTCCACGGCGATCGGGGCCCTGCTGCTCGTCGCGGTGATCAGCCTGGCCATCCGCTTTCGGAACGCCATGGCTGCTGGGGGCGGAAGGTGATCGCGGACTCGGATTCTCGGCCTCGCGTCCGGGGCCGACTCCTGGTCGCGTGGGCCGGTGTGCTGCTGCTGGGCTCCACCCTGGCGGCCCAGGAGGGCGAGTGGCCGTACTTCGGCGGCGACCGCACCTTCAAGCGCTACTCGCCGCTCGACCGGATCGACGCCTCGAACGTCGGCGATCTGCGCATCGTGTGGCGACGGCCGGGTCTTGAACCGGGGCTCAAGGAGGAGTTCCCCGAGCTGCGTCCGGGCAACAACCTGCGATCGACGCCCATCATGGTCGACGGTCGCCTCTTCCTGACCAACCTGGTCGGCCTGCTGCGCGCCGTCGACCCGGCGAGCGGCGAGACCCTGTGGGCTCAGGCGCCGTTCGAGCCGACGATCGAGGAGGCACGCGGCTTGAGCCCACGAGGCGTCGACCTCTGGACCGGCGGCGAGCAGCAACGACTGTTCCTCGCACGCGGCAACTACCTGTACTCGGTCGACGCCTCGAGTGGCGAGCTCGACGGCGACTTCGGCGACCAGGGACGCGTCAGCCTCCGCCTCCCGGGACCGCTTGCCGGCGACTTCACCTGGACTGCCGGGCCGATCGTCGTGGGCGACGTCGTCGTGACGGCCGGATTCACCGGAGGCGCCGGCGACGGCGGCAGCAAGCGGGAAGCGACGCCGGAGGATGTACGCGGCTACGACGTCCGCACGGGCCGCCGGCTGTGGACGTTCCACGTCGTGCCGCGGCCGGGCGAGCCGGGCAATGAGACCTGGGGCGACGGCTCGTGGGAGTACTCGGGAGACCTCGGGTCGTGGTGCTGCCTGTCGGCCGACGAGGAACTGGGCCACGTCTACGTCCAGCTCTCGGCCCCGACCGCGGCGTACTACGGCGGCCACCGGCCCGGCGACAACCTGTACTCCAACTCACTCGTGGCGCTCAACGCCAGGACGGGCGAGCGGGTCTGGCACTTTCAGATGGTCCGCCACGACGTCTGGGAATGGGACACGGTCGGTCCGGCGACCCTCGGCGAGATCACGGTCGACGGGAGGCGAATCGACGCCGTCATGCAGCCCTCGAAAACCGGCTTCCTCTACGTCTTCGATCGCCGTACCGGGGAGCCGGTGTGGCCGATCGAGGAGAGGGCCGTGCCCGGCTCACGGGTCCCCGGGGAGCGACTGTCGCCGACCCAGCCGTTTCCGACGAAGCCGCCGCCCTTCGACCGGCAGGGATTCGTCGAGGACGACCTGATCGACTTCACGCCGGAGCTCCGGGCGCGGGCCCTGGAGCTCGTCAAGCCCTTCCGGCTCGGGCCGATCTTCACGCCGCCCGGCCTGATGGACGACGAGCAGGGGAAGATCGGCACGCTGACGAATCCGGGTGCGTGGGGAACCGGGAACTGGCACACCGGCGCCTTCGACCCCGAGACAGGCGTCTACTACGCCGTGTCCCACACCTGGCCGAGCGTGTACTCCCTGACGCAGCCGGAAGCCGACGACGCGACGCTCGGCTACGTGATCGGCTACGACGCTCCCGATGTACCCACCCTCGACGGCCTCCCGATCGTCAAGCCACCCTATGGTCGGATCACCGCGATCGATCTGCATCGCGGCGAGCACGTGTGGATGGCGGCCAACGGCGACGGGCCTCGAGACCATCCCCTGCTCGAGGGCCTCGACGTGCCACCCCTTGGGGTCGCCGGGCGACCTGCGCCGCTGGTGACGAAGACGCTGCTGTTCATCGGTGAAGGCAGCGATGCCATCCCCGGCATCGAGGGGGAAGAAGGCCGCTACTGGGGCAGGAAGTTCCGCGCCTACGACAAGTCCACGGGCGAAGTGGTGTGGGAGACCGAGCTGCCCTCCGGCACCACTGGTGCGCCGATAACCTACCTGCACGAGGGTCGCCAGTTCATCGTCGTCGCGATCGGCGGCAACGAGTCCCCGGCGGAATTCGTGGCGTTTGGAGTCCACCCATGAAGAGAAGAGTCCTGATCATCCTCTGTGCGGCAGTCCTCGGGAGTTCCATGATGGCTGCAAGCGACGAGACCGTTCGGCCGGCGAAGATCAGCAAGCCGGAGCTCGGCGGCAAGATCTTCGAGCGCCCGGACGTGGTCGAGCAGACCCACGCCGACGGGCACGTGACGCAGACGGCCACGTCGCTGGTCTCGAGCGACAGGAGCTTCTCATCCGGCATGTACAAGTCCGGGAAGACACGGATAGAAATCACTCAGCCGTACGGTGTCGACGAGTTCATGTACTTCCTCGAAGGCGGCGTCACCCTGACGTCCTCAGACGGGACGGAGCTCGTGATCAACGCCGGAGAGGCGGTGACGGTCCCGAAAGAGTGGACCGGAGTCTTCGAGACCGACGGCTACACCAAGATCTGGGTCATCTACTCCCCGCGTGAGTAGACGGTCCGTGAGGGCATGGAGCCGGGAGGAGAGAGTCATGCGCATTCTCAGGCCTGCTCTGTCGATCGCGTTGGCTACGGCCTTCGCGACACATTCACCACCCGCATACGGGCAATCGTCCGATGACGAGTTCGTCGACCTGACGGCTGATGTCGTACGGGACAAGATTCGGGGCGGACTACTCGGCCAGATGCTCGGGAACCTGAACGGGATACCTCACGAGCATCGCTACATCGCCGAA
This sequence comes from Holophagales bacterium, assembly GCA_009843505.1. Taxonomy (GTDB): domain Bacteria; phylum Acidobacteriota; class Thermoanaerobaculia; order Multivoradales; family Multivoraceae; genus Multivorans; species Multivorans azotirespirans. Next base: position 57,160 of record VYDI01000050.1, read on the forward strand.
CCGGGAGACGTATCGGAGTACACGCCCGCGCTACCCAGCGGCGCCAGGACCGATGACGACACGGACTTCGAGTGGGTCTACATCGATGCGATGCAGCGGCACGGAACGCTCTTCCTGCCGTCGCAGACGATTGCCGACCTGTGGAAGACGCGAATCAACCGCAACATCTGGTGCTCGAACCAGTACGCCCGCGTGTTGATGGATCTGGACCTCGATCCGCCCATGACCGGCAACATCGTGCTGAATCCCTGGGCCGAGTTCAACATCTCGGGACAGTTCCTCAGCGAGACATTCGGCTTGATCGCGCCTGGAATGCCCCAGACCGCGGGACGGATCGGGCTCCACTACACCCATGTGGCCATTGACGGAGAGCCTGCGCAATCGACCCAACTCTTCACGGCCATGATCTCCACCGCGTTCCTGACGGACGACCTGTCCACGATCCTGGATGCGGGAGTCGCGGCACTGGACCCGGAGAGTGTGTTCAACGAACTCATCCGCGACGTTCGGACCTGGTATCGGCAGCACCCTGAAGACTGGCGCGCGGCCCGTCTGAAGCTCAAGGAGAAGTACAGTCGTCACGACGGAGCGATGCGCGACCGGAACGGCTACGAGCTGAACGGCGCATCCACAATTGCCGCGATGCTGTACGGCGACGGCGACTTCGCGGAGACGCTTCGATTCGCCTTCAACTTCGGCTGGGACGCCGACAACAACGCCGCCACAGCCGGGACCATCGTCGGTGTCATGAAGGGGTATCGCTGGATGATGTCCCAGGAATGGGAGATTCGCGATCGGTACTCGAACACCACCCGCGATCTGATGCCCAAGGACGAGACCATCACATCCTTTGCCGACAGGTTGATCAGCCTCGCGGAACACGTGATCGTCGAGAACGGCGGCCAACGAATCGCCGATGCGCGTGGAGCGGTCTATCGCATTCCTGTCGAGCGCCCCTTGAACGTGGCCCCCTTGCCGTCGCTCTCGGACGAGACGCAGCGACTACAGGCGGAACTGGGGGCTGCCGTTGTGGCTTCCTTACTGTCCGGAGAGGACCGGAAGACGCGCGCTCGCGCCGCCTACCTGGCCATTGCAACAGGGCTCGCGCTCGAGTTTCAGCAAACTCACCCCACCGAATGGTCGCGGGCACTTGACGATCTGAATGCCTATCCTCAGGTGGCACAGGTTCTCTACCATCACTCTCCAGTACCCGCGGCCGAACTGATACGAGAGCACGCAGCTCGGGTGGGCTTCACGGAGCCCGAACGGCAGGGACAAGGCAGGTCGGCTCAGCAGTGGCTGTGGGATAGCACGTATAGACAAACCATCAACGACAGCAACGCAGAGAGAGACTGATACAGGTCGCTGGCGTGGGGTCGCCCAGCACCGGACTCCGAGAGGAGAGTCAATCGTGTCGGAGCCATCTTCGCTCGCAAGCCCGCTACCGTTCTCCAGGTCGGCATTGCTGTTGGTTGCCACGCTGGGGTGCTCCGTTCCATCCCAGGACGGGACGGTGAGTCGATCCGACCCGACCGCGGAGTCGAGACCTGAGCGTCTCGCGCGAGTGATCCGCGAGTACGACGCCCAGGGGATCCACCGAACCGGCACCGAGGTCGACACCACCTCGGCACACTGGCTAGCCGATCTGGTGCGCGAAGCCGGAGTCGAGCCGCAGCTCGAGGCGCTGGACTTCGAACGCACCGACACCGTGAGCGCGTTCGTCGAGATTGCCGAGGAGGACGGCTCGACCAGCCGCTACGAGGGCATCCCGCTCATCGACTCCGCCGAGACGACCGACGACGGCGGCATCACCGGAACCTTGGGTGCTCCAGGAAGCGAAGCGGACATCGTGGTTGCGCGCTGGCCGCCGACTGTTCAGTACCTGCCTCTCTTCCACGAGGTGCGCACGGCGCCGGAGGTACGCGGCCTGGTGGTCGTCACCGGCGGTTCCGAGTTCGATCTGCCGCCCGACGTTCCGCGCCCGCCCCGGTTTCCGGCTGGTTACGCACTGATCAATGCCGACCGCTATCTCGAGCCCTACGGTCACCCGGTCCTGCAGCTGCCGAGCGAGGCGGGACCAGGCCTCGTCGCTGCCCGAGAGCGGGCGGCGAAGGCACGGTTGGTGGTCGCGGTGGAACGCGTACCGACTCGGGTCTACAACGTCACCGCCACGGTACCGGGTCGCGAGGCCGAGGCCGCGGCGGTCGTGGTGATGACCCCGCGCAGCGGCTGGTGGGAGGTGGCGTCAGAGAGGGGCGGGGGTCTCGCGCTCTGGATCGAGCTGCTGCACGCGCTGCGGGCCGAACCCCCTCGCCGAACCGTGCACTTCGTCGCCTCGACCGGCCACGAACTCGGTCACGTCGGGCTCGACCACTTCCTGGCGTCCCGCCAGGATCTGATCGGCGGCGCCCACCTCTGGCTCCACCTGGGCGCCAACTTCGCTGCCGCCGTCGGCGGCAACATCCGCCTGCAGGCGTCGAGCGACTCGCTGATGGACAGGGCGCTTGAGGCGATGAGCAGAGAGGGTGTCGAGCCCGGCGTCCTGACTCCGGTGTCCGATCGCCCCTTCGGTGAGGCGCGCGGGATCTTCGACGGCGGTGGCAGCTACGTGTCACTGCTCGGCAGCAACGGTCTGTTTCACCATCCCGACGACCGTTGGCCCGAATCGGTCGACATGGACACGCTGGAGAAACTGGTGGACGCCTTCGTCGCACTGACCGTCGAAGTCGCGTCCGAGGATTCCCCGGATCCCACCAAGCCCGGCTAGGAGCCTACGCGGCAGAACTGGGTGCGCCGGCGCCCTCGCCGGCATCCGGCGCGTAGCGCCGGCTTCTGGA
>VYDI01000008.1 GCA_009843505.1 Holophagales bacterium
AGATCTCGGTCGGCGCCAGGATCTCCTGGTTTGCCAGCGCCTGCAGGTCGGCGTCGGTGATGTCCTTCTTCTGGTCGGCGAGCTGCTTGAAGCGGCGGAAGGCCTCGCCGAGTTCCTCGCGGTTCAGTTCGAAGCCGAGTTCCTCCATGCGCATCCGGAGCGCGTGCTTGCCGGAGTGCTTGCCGAGCACCAGCCTGCTCTGGGTCAGGCCGACCGTCTGCGGGGTCATGATCTCGTAGGTGCGTTGATCCTGGAGCATGCCGTGCTGGTGGATGCCTGCCTCGTGGGCGAAGGCGTTCTCGCCGACGATCGCCTTGTTCCGGGGCACCGCGATGCCGGTGTAGTGGGCGACCAGGCGACTCGTCCGCACGAGTTCCGTCGTGTTGAGACGGGTGCCGACGCCGTAGATCTTCGGCCTCGTGTGTAGCGCCATGACGACTTCCTCGAGCGAGGTGTTGCCGGCGCGCTCGCCGATGCCGTTGATCGTCACCTCGACCTGCCGCGCGCCCGCCTCGATCGCCGCCAGCGTGTTGGCGGTGGCGCAGCCGAGATCGTCGTGACAGTGCGCGGACCAGATGACGTCCTCGGCGCCCTCGGTGTGCTCCATCAGGTAGCGGAAGAGGTCGCCGTACTCGACCGGCATGTCGTAGCCGACCGTGTCGGGGATGTTCAGCGTCGTGGCGCCCTCCTTGACGGCGAGCGAAAGCACCTCGACCAGGAAGTCCGGGTCGGAGCGGCTGCCGTCCTCCGGGCTGAACTCGACGTCGTCGCAGAGGGAACGCGCGTGCGCCACCATGTGGCCGACCTGACTCAGGACCTGCTCCCGGGTCATGCCCAGCTTGCGCTCCATATGCAGGTCGGAGGTGGCGATGAAGGTGTGGATGCGGGGCTTGGCGGCGTCGCGCACGCCCTGCCAGGCCTTGTCGATGTCCTCGCGCCAGCAGCGGGCGAGCCCGGCGATGACCGGTCCGTCGCCCTTGCCGACTTCGCGGGCGATTCGGCGGACTCCCTCCAGGTCGTCGGGACTGGCGGCCGGGAAGCCCGCCTCCATGATGTCGATGCCGAGAACGGCGAGCTGGCGGGCCACCTCCAGCTTCTCGGCGCTGGTCATCGTCGCGCCCGGCGACTGCTCGCCGTCGCGCAGCGTGGTGTCGAAGATCCGGACGTAGTCTCCGCTCTGAGCGTGTCCTGCCATCGCTACACCTCCTTGGCGTCGAGGAACGGCATCATCCGACGCAGTTCCCGGCCGACCTCCTCGATCGGGTGGCTTCGCTCCCGCTGCCTTCGGGGATCGAAGCGCGGGCGGCCGTTCCGGTTCTCGGCGATCCAGTCGCGGGCGTACGTCCCGTCCTGGATGTCGCGGAGCACCTTGTCCATCACGGCCCGCACGTCCTCCGTGATCATCTGATCGCCGGCGTGGTAGCCGCCGTGTTCGGCGGTGTCGGAGACGCTGTACCACATGTAGCCGAGCCCGCCTTCGTACATCAGGTCGACGATCAGCTTCAGCTCGTGCAGGCACTCGAAGTAGGCGACCTCGGGCTGGTAGCCGGCCGCGACCAGCTTCTCGAAGCCGGCGCGGACCAGGGCGGACGCGCCACCGCAGAGGACGATCTGCTCACCGAACAGGTCGGTCTCCGTCTCCTCGGCGAAGGTGGTCTCGATCACACCTGCGCGGGTGCAGCCGATCCCCTTCGCGTAGGCAAGGGCATCGGCCAGGGCGCCGCCGGTGGCGTCGTTCTCGACCGCGACCAGGCCCGGCGTGCCGGCGCCTTCGGTGAACACCTCCCGCACTCTGTGTCCCGGCGCTTTCGGAGCGACCAGGGACACGTCGACTTCCTGCGGCGCGTCGATTTCGCCGTAGCGGACGTTGAACCCGTGCGCGAACATCAGGGTGTTCCCCGGTTCGAGGTTCGGGGCGATGTCCTGCTCGTAGAGTTCGGCCTGTACGGTGTCGGGCGCCAGGATCATGATCATCTGCGCCCGCGCCGCCGCGGCCGCGTTGCCGAGCACCTCGAGCCCGTCGGTCTCCGCCTTGGCCGCGCTGCCGCTGCCTTCACGCAGACCGACGACGACGTCGATCCCGCTGTCGCGCAGGTTCAGGGCGTGGGCGTGCCCCTGGCTGCCGTAACCGATGACGGCGACGGTGCGGCCGTCGAGCCTCGAAAGGTCCGCGTCGTCGTCGTAGTAGAGCTTGGCCATCTGGTTCGTTTCCTCGTCTGGTGGTTCGGTCGGTGTGTTCAGAGCACGTTGCGGCGCGCTGCCGCGCGGCTGCGGTTGGGCTTGAAGCCCTCGTCCTTCAGCGTGTGGCCGCCGCGGCCCAGGGCGATCATGCCGGTGCGCACCATCTCGACGATGCCGAACGGACGCACGAGTTCGGTGAAGTTCTCGAGTTTCTCTTCCTCGCCGGTGATCTCGACCACCAGGCTTTCGGCGGAGACGTCGATGATCCGGGCCCGGAAGATGTCGCAGAGCTGGATCACCTCCCGCCGGTTGTCCGAGCTGGCCTTGACCTTGACCAGGGCCATTTCCCTCACCACGGAGGGCTGGCTGTGGAGGTGGTCGACGTGGACGACGTCAACCAGCTTGTACAGGTTCTTGACCAGGCGATCCGCTTCCGCGCTGTCCGACTCCATGACGATCGTCATCCGGGACATCTCGTCTCGCTGGGTGCGGCCGACGGACAGGCTGTCGATGTTGAAGCTGCGCCGCCGGAACAGGTTCGCCACGCGGGCAAGGACCCCGGGGCGGTTCTCGACCAGCGCGGCCAGGATGTGCTTCGCCATCGCGGGAGTTCCTCGAGAAACCGGTCGACCTCAGACGCCGAACCGGGAACCCAGGGCGGCCGGCGCCGCGGGCGCCTCGGTTTCCGGCGGCGTGGACTCTGGAGTTTGGGGCTCCGGGGCTTTCGCGGCTACTGCCCGCTCCCGGCGCTGTTGTTCGAACTCTTCGGGGGTCGGCCGGCGGATCATGTCGTCGAGGTCGGCGCCCGCCGGCACCATGGGAAAGACGATCTCCTCCTTCTCGACGACGAAGTCGATCAGGGTCGGTCCGCCTGTCTGCGCGCGCGAGGCGTTGACCGCCTCCTCGATCTGGCCGCGCTCGGTCACGCGGACGGTCGGGATGCCGTAGGCCTCCGCGAGCTTGCAGAAGTCCGGGTTGACCATGGGCGTCTGGTTGTAGCGCTCCTCGTAGAAGAACTCCTGCCACTGGCGGACCATGCCGAGGAAGCCGTTGTTGATGATCGCGATGTGGACGTTGACCTGCTCCTGAACCGCGGTGGCGAGCTCCATCATGGTCATCTGGAATCCGCCATCGCCGACGATGGCCCACACTTCCTGGTCGGGGCGGGACATCTTGGCGCCGATCGCCGCCGGCAGTCCGAAGCCCATCGTGCCGAGACCGCCGCTGGTGATCAGGCTGTGCGGCCGTTCGTGGTGGTAGTACTGGGCCTCCCACATCTGGTGCTGGCCGACGTCGGTCACCGTGATGGCCTCGCCGTCCGTGAACTCGAACAGGTCGCGGATGACCTGGGCGCCGAGCAGCTTGCCTTCGGGTACCGCCGGGTGCTGGGGCGCGTCGGCCGGCCGGACGATCTCCCGCAGCTCCGAGTCGGCTCGCCACTCGGCGATTCGGTCGAACCAGGCCTCGTTCGGTCGTCGTTCGACCCGCTTGAGCAGTTGGCGCAGAACCTCGCCGAGGTCGCCGACGATGCCCACGTCGACGTTCACGTTCTTGTTGATCTCTGAGGGGTCGATGTCGACGTGGATCTTGCGCGAATCCCGAGCGTAGGTCGCCAGGTTGCCGGTCACCCGGTCGTCGAAGCGCATGCCCAGCGCGATCAGCAGGTCGGCCTGCTGGATCGCGTGGTTCACCTCGGCGCCGCCGTGCATTCCCATCATCCCGAGGCAGAGAGGGTGGTGTTCGGAGATAGCGCCCTTGCCGAGCAGGGTCAGGGCGATCGGAATCTGCGCCTTCTCCGCCAACTGCGCGAGTTCACGGTTGGCGCCGGCCATGGAGATGCCGTGACCGGCGAGGATGATCGGCCGCTTCGACGTCCGGATCAGTTCCAGGGCCGCGTCGACCTGGCGCGCCCGGGCCGCCCGCGGCGGGCTGTAGCCGGCGAGTTCGATGGGTTCCGTCGGGTAGACGAACTCGGCCTCCTGGATCTGGACGTCCTTCGGGATGTCCACCAGCACAGGCCCGGGTCGTCCGGTGCGGGCGATGTGGAACGCCTCCCGCATCACCTCAGGCAATTCCTCGATGCTCGTCACGAGGTAGTTGTGCTTGGTGATCGGGAGGGTGATCCCGGTGACGTCCGTTTCCTGGAAGGCGTCGCTGCCGATCGCGCCGGTCGGCACCTGTCCCGTGATGCAGACGATCGGCGACGAGTCCATCATCGCGGTGGCGATACCAGTGACGAGGTTCGTTGCGCCGGGGCCGCTGGTCGCCATCGCCACGCCGACCTTGCCGGTGGCGCGGGCGTAGCCGTCGGCCATGTGCGACGCGCCCTGCTCGTGGCGCGTCAGCACATGGTGGAGCTGGGGGTACTTCGTCAGTGCGTCGTAGGTGGGCAGGATGGCTCCGCCCGGATAGCCGAAGACGATGTCGACCCCCTCGCGCAGCAGGCACTCGCACACGATCTCGGCGCCGGTCAGCACGACGGCGTCCGTGCTCGTGCCCGCTTCCTCGTTCGCTCGGTCCGTCGCGGTCGTTTCGTCACTCATCTCGGCCTCCTCACATCACCCGGCCAGAGGCGGTGCGGCCTCTTGCAGCCGGGGTACCTGGGTGAGCCACTTGTGGCGGTCGGGGAGCCGGCCCTCGACCAGCCCGAAGAACTCTTCCTGGAGGTGGTGCGTGATCTCGCCGCGCGTGCCGCTGCCGATCGGAATCCGGTCCACGGAGCGCACCGGACTCACCTCGGCCGCGGTGCCGGTCATGAACAGCTCGTCGGCGAGGTAGAGTTCTTCCCTGGCGATCGGCTGGAAGCGGACGTCGTACTTCAGGTCGCGGGCGATCGTGATGACCGAATCCCTGGTGATGCCGCCCAGGATCGAGTTGTAGAGCGGCGGCGTGTGGATCACGCCGTCCTTGATCAGGAAGAGGTTCTCGCCGGCGCCCTCGCAGACCAGCCCGCGGTCGTCGAGCATGATGCCTTCCGCGTAGCCGTGCTCGCGTGCCTCAATGGACACGAACTGGTTCGTTACGTACTGCCCGCTGATCTTGCCCAGCGGCACGGCCGTGTTCGAGTTGAAGCGCCGCCAGGAACTGATCGCGGCGTCGACGCCCTGTTCGATCGCCTCCTCGCCGAGGTAGCGCCCCCAGCGCACGGCGTAGATCGCCAGCCTGGAACTGCAGGAGGTCGGGTTGAGGCCCATCTCCTCGTTGCCCCGGTAGATCAGCGGCCGGATGTAGCACGACTCCAGGCGGTTGCGAGCCACCGATTCAATGCACAGTTCCTCGACCTGGTCCTCGGTGTAGCCGGGGTCCATGCGCATGATCCGGCAACTGTCGAACAGGCGCCGGACGTGGGGACCGAGGCGGAAGATCGCCGTCGTCTCGCCCGTGTCGTAGGCGCGGATGCCCTCGAACACCGACGAACCGTAGTGCAGGCCGTGGGTGGTGAGGTGGACGGTCGCCTCGTCCCAGGGCTTCCACTGGTCGTCGATCCAGATCCACTCCGATCGTTCTATGGGCATGCAGTTACTCCACTGGCGCTGAACCAAAAAAGCCCCCAGGCGGTGCTGGGGGCTTGAAGTCGCTCAGTTTCCTGTTGGTGCGCCTAGTTAGCCCCCTGGGTCACAAGGACCAGAACCAGAACCAGCAACAGGAGAATGGTTGTGCGAGTCATGGGGTAAGGGATTCCGCTGATCTACCGGGCGGTAGGTCGTGCGGGGGAGCGTAGGAGAGGAGAGGAGCGGCTGTCAAGGGGCCTGCTCGAGCAGCAGCCGGCGGATCCGGCCGGTGACCTCTTCGGATCGGGCGTCGTTCACGAACAGGCAATACAGCAGGTCGTCGTGGTCGGGGAAGAAGTTCAGGTCGGCGAAGAAGAAGCCGTTGCCGCCGTTGTGGCCAACCATCCGCTCGCCGTTCGGGAGGTGGAAGGTCACCCATCCGTAGCCGTAAAAGGAGTCGCCGTACCCCTCGTCCACGTGTTCGCCGAACAGGGCGTTGAGCGACTCGGCGTCGAGCACCTGGCCGCCGCGCAGGGCCCGGACCCAGTGGGCCATGTCCTCGACCGTCGAGTGAATGCCACCGTTGCCGACCAGGTGCCACGAGAAGCCGTCTTCGTGGCTCTGCTTGTCGGTGACCCGGCCGAAGCGGCGACCGTCGCGGTAGCCGGCGGCGACGTGTGTCTCCGACCAGTCGGCCAGGCGATAGCCGGTGTGTTGCATACCCAGTGGATCGAAGAACTCCCGCCGCAGGAAACCCTCGTAACTCGTGCCGGAGCGGAGTTCGACGATCGCGGCGAGCACGGAGTATCCCGTGTTGGAGTACTCGTGGCGTTCGCCGGGCGGATCGCGGAGTTCCGTTCGCCACACCGTCTCCAGGTAGCTGTCGCGACCCATGTACTCCTCGTCCGAGCCGAGGGCCGGCGGCAGCCCCGCGGTATGCGTGAGGAGCTGGTGGATCGTGATCCCGGCCTTGTCGGGTGGCGCGTCGGGGAAGAAACGGCCGATCGGATCGTCGACGCGCAGGCGCCCCTGCTCCTGGAGCCTGAGGATCGCGGCGCCGGTGAACTGCTTGGTGATCGAGCCGATCGTCGACACGGTTTCGGGCCGGAAGGGCACGCCGGCTTCCCGGTCCGCCAGGCCGTAACCGGCCAGGTGGAGCACGTCGCCGCCGCGGGACACCAGCACGCTGCCGGCGAAGCCTCCCGCCACTTCTTCCAGCAAGAGGTCGTCGAGGCCGGTGGTGTCGGCCGTGGGCGGAGCGGCGCAGGCGGCGGCGAACGCGATGGCCGCGAGCGGTGTGAGATTCCTGATCGTCATCGTCAGAAAGGCTAGCGCCGAAACGAACACAACGCTCCGAAACGGCGCTACAATCGAGCGTTTACGCGCGCGCTGCGTCTACCTTCCGTGAAGCTTTTTCCACGCCTCGAGTTCCATCGCACCGGGATCGGCCTGCTCCCCGATCCCCACGACCCTGAACCCGGTTCAGCCGTTCATCTGGCCAAGGTGGCCGGGTCCAAGCGGCCGCTGACGTTCTGCAGCTGCTCCACGGGTCGCCGGAGCGGGTGCCGCCACCTGAAGCAGCTCGAGGGTCAGATCCGGGAGCTCCACCAGGTCACTGGATGCAGTTGGTTCGACCTCTTCGCTCACAGCGGCTGGTTCCGGCTGGCCCAGACCCTGTTCGAGGAACGCCTGCCGGCGGCTTCCGAGTGCCTGGTTCTGCAGGAAGGAGCCGGAGAGCCGATTCGCCTGTTCGGTCCTGACGGAGTGGAGGTCCTTCGCTACCTCGAGCAGGCGCCTGCCGCGGTTCGTTTCCTGGAAAGGGTCGGGAAGCTCGCGGGCGGCGTGTCGACCGCGGACCGGTCGGGTCTGCTGGACCGGCTGTCGACGTTCATGCGGACGCCTGAGGAACAGCATCTGAACAAGGCCGGAATGCAGACGAACCGGCAGTTCTTCGAGGGCAGTCTCTGGTTCCGCGTCGCCTACCACGCGCTGAGGGAGTACGGCGACATCGCCGGCGGGAGACCCGAGGCGGGCGGGGCGGCGGTGAGACTCGAGCCGTCGATCGAGTTCTCGAGCGGCAGTTTCTTCCTGGCGGTCAGCGCGGCCGCGGGTGGGCCGGACCTGCTTCAGATCGCCGTTCCGCGGCGCCGGGTGGACGCGGCGCTGGCTTTCCTCACGGAAACGGGGCAGACCTCGGTGGCGCCGCTGTCCGCCGCGGACCTTCTCTACGTGGGGCCCGACACCAGAATCGAGGAGGAACACGAGCTCCAGATTCTGCGCCTCGCCGCGGAAGGGGAGGACGTCCTCGATGAGGGGCGACGCGAACGCTTCCAGTATGGCGAGCTGGTCTTTCTCGAGGAGCTGGGGGTGCTCGTCCGGCGCTCGGACCGGAGTGAGGGCGGCTGGCGCGAGCCCGCCGCTCTCGATCTCGAGCCGGCGCGGGTTCCGACCTTCCGGACCGTGAGGCCGATTCTGGAGCCCGAGCAGGCGTTGACCGAGAACCCGCTCGCCGCCGTCGGCATCCTGACGGAGTTCGACTACATCGAGATCGAACCGGACGGAGACGAGTCGCTTTCGATCCGCTATGGCTTCGGCGACAGTGACGTGAGTCTCGAGGAACTGCTGGCGGCGAGGGGCGCCGGCCTGCCGTACCTCGAAACGGCGTCGGGCTGGATCGATCTCAACGCGCCGGCCCTCAGGAACCTCGGATCGCTGCCCGCTCAGGCGAGAGCCCGCGCCGAAGGCGCCGGCGGCAACGGCGACCACGGAGGCCTGCGTCTCTCCTCGGCCGAGTTGCTGCGGCTCCAGGCCTCGAGCACGGCGCCGATCCGTGTCGAGGGCGAGGGAAGCCGCCACGACTTCCTGCGGCGCTTCCTGGAGCTTCGCCCGGCCGATCCGATGATCGATCCGGAGGGGCTCACGAGCGTCCTGCGTCCCTACCAGAGGCTCGGTGTCGAGTGGTTGAAGTTCCTGTACGAGAACGACCTGGCCGGCCTTCTTTGCGACGACATGGGCCTGGGCAAGACACACCAGGCGATGGCCCTCATGGTCATCCTGCGGGAGCAGTTGGGAGTCGACGAGCCGTTTATTGTCGTTTGCCCCCGCACCGTGATCAGCCACTGGCGCAACAAGCTCCGGGAGTACGCGCCGGGCCTGCGCCCGTCCTACTACCACGGACCGCAGCGCGACCTCGAGGAGTCGCTGGCCGACGGCGACGTGATCCTCACCTCCTATGGGGTGATGCGAAACGACGTCGAGCGTTTCGGCGAACGGCGCTGGGGCCTCATCGTGTTCGACGAGGTGCAGCAGATCAAGAACCGGAGCACCCAGGGGTACCGTGCCGCCGTGGCGCTCGGGGCCCGGATGAAGCTGGGGTTGACCGGAACGCCGATCGAGAACTCGCTCACCGAACTGAAGGGCCTGTTCGATCTCGTGCTGCCGGGCTACCTGGGAGGCGACGATACCTACCTCGATCTCCTCGGAACGAACGAACTCGATGCCGACTCCTGGTACGCGGTGAACCTGCGGCGGCTGACCGCTCCCTTCGTTCTTCGCCGGGTGAAGACGGCGGTGCTGGACGAGCTGCCGGAGAAGATCGAGGATGTCCGTACCTGCCGTCTGAGCGCCGAGCAGTTCGACCTGTACCGCCAGACGATCGAAACGAAGGGCGTGACGTTGATGAACGCTCTGCGGAGCGAGCGGGGCGCCCTCCCGTACATCCACATCTTCGCCCTGCTGAACATGCTGAAGCAGATCTGCGATCATCCCGCGCTGGCGGTAGGTGATCTCGACCGCTACGAGAACTACGAATCCGGCAAATGGGACCTGTGCAAGGAGTTGCTCGAAGAGAGCTTCGACAGTGGCCAGAAGGTCGTCGTCTTCAGCCAGTACCTGGGGATGATCGGGATCCTGGAACGCCACCTGACGAAGCTCGGCGTCGAGTTCGTCACCCTGACGGGTTCGACCCGCGAGCGCGGCAAGGTCGTCGACCGCTTCAACGACGACGAGGACTGCCGTGTCTTTCTGGGCAGCCTGAAGGCGGGCGGCACCGGCATCGACCTGGTCGGCGGTTCAGTCGTCATCCACTACGACCGCTGGTGGAACGCGGCCCGCGAGGACCAGGCGACCGACCGGCTTTACCGCATCGGCCAGAAGCGGGCGGTCCACGTCTTCAAGCTGATCACCGAGGAGACGCTCGAGGAACGCATCGCCGCGATCATCGACCGCAAGCGCCGTCTCATGGAGAGCGTGGTGCAGGAGGACGACCCGCAGCTCAAGAAGATCTTCTCGCGCGAGGAGTTGATCGAACTGCTGCAGGGGCCGGGCCTCGACGAGCCGCTGTAAGGCCGGTCAATAGGGTATTGGGCCGATGACGACCAGGATCGAGCTGTACGACACGACGCTCCGCGACGGGACCCAGCGCGAGAACATCTCCCTGTCGCTGGCGGACAAGCTGGCAATCGCCAGACGGCTGGACGCTTTCGGTATCCCCTACCTCGAGTGCGGCTGGCCCGGTTCCAACCCCAAGGACGCCGACTTCTTCGCCGCGATCCGCGAGGTCGAACTCGAGCAGGCGAAGATTTGCGCGTTCGGCAGTACCCGCCGCAAGAACGACACCTGCGCCCACGACGGCAACATCCAGGCCCTGGTGGCGGCGGGAACGCCGGTGGTGACGATCTTCGGCAAGAGCTGGGATCTCCATATCGAGAAGGTCCTGGAGACCGAGATCGCGGAGAACGAAGCGATGGTCCGGGACTCGGTCGGCTACCTCAAGGAGCTCGGACGCGAGGTGATCTACGACGCCGAGCACTTCTTCGACGGTTTCGCCGCGAATCCCGAGTGCGCTCTCGGTACCCTGCGCGCCGCGGCCTCCGCGGGCGCCGACTACGTCGTGCTCTGCGACACGAACGGCGGTTCCCTGCCGTGGCAGATCGAGGCCGGCGTCGAGGCGGTGCGAGCCGAACTCGGCGACCAGGCGCGGATCGGCATCCACACCCACGACGACGGCGGCTGCGGCGTGGCCAACTCGCTCGCCGCCGTGCGCGCCGGTGCCGTCATGGTCCAGGGCACGATCAACGGCTACGGTGAGCGGGTAGCGAACGCCAACCTGGTCACCATCCTGCCCGACCTGCAATGCAAGATGGGCTGTTCCTGCGTCCCCGACGAGCGGCTCCGGGACTTGACGGCGCTGTCGCGCTATATCGCCGAGGTGGCGAACATCGCGCACGACGACCATCTGCCCTATGTCGGCCGGAGCGCCTTCGCGCACAAGGGCGGCGTTCACGTCGCGGCCATGCTGAAGGAGCCGGCTAGCTATCAGCACCTGGAACCTGAACGCGTGGGCAACGAAATGCGCGCCGTGGTCTCCGAGCTCTCGGGCCGCGGCAACATCGCTCATCTCGCGGCGGGCGCCGGGATCACGAAGACCCCCCACGCGCGTGAGGTGCTGTACAAGGTCAAGGAGCTGGAGAACCGCGGCTACAGCTTCGAGGCCGCCGAGGCGTCCGTCGAGCTCATGCTGCGACGGGCGGAACCGGGCTACGAGGCGCCGTTCCGCCTGATCGACTTCCTCACCGTGGTCGAGCACCGCGATGGTAGGGGTCTCGTCGCCGAGGCGACGGTCAAGGTCGAGGTGCCGGACGGCACGATCGCCCATACGGCCTCAGAGGGCAACGGCCCGGTCAACGCGCTGGCGCATGCGCTGCGCAAGGCCCTGGAGCCCCACTATCCGGCCCTGGGCGACATGCGACTCGCCGACTACAAGGTCCGCATTCTGGACAGTGCCCAGGGCACGGCCGCGACGACCCGGGTGCTCGTGGACTTCGTCGCCGGCGGCGAGCGCTGGACCACGGTCGGCGCGGGCACGAACATCATCGAGGCGAGCTGGGAGGCCCTCTCCGACGCGATCGAGTTCGGCTTGACGTCCTGATTCCCGGCCAGACCGGTCAGCGGGCGAAGGCGCCCCTGGCGCCGATCGCCTCGAACGGCTCCATGCCGACGCAGGTGCAGATCAGGTGGCGATCGCCGTGGGCGTTGTCGACCCGGCCGACCGGCGGCCAGTACTTGTGTTCGTCGTTCCACGGGGCCGGGAACGCCGCCTGCCGGCGGGAGTAGGAACGGTTCCACTCGTCGGCGCTGATCGCGGCCGCGGTGTGCGGCGCGCCGCGCAGGGGGCTGTCCTTGATCTCGACGTCGCCGCGTTCCACCGCCGCGATCTCGGCGCGGATCGCGATCATCGCGTCGCAGAAGCGGTCGAGCTCGGCCTTCGACTCGCTCTCGGTCGGCTCGACCATCAGCGTGCCGGCCACCGGGAAGGACATGGTCGGTGCGTGGAAGCCGTAGTCGATGAGTCGCTTGGCGACATCGTCGACCTCAACGCCCGAGGCCTTGAAGCCGCGCAGGTCGAGGATGCACTCGTGAGCCACCAGGCCGCTGGCGCCTCGATAGAGGACGGGGTAGTGGGCTGCGAGCCGGTGGGCGATGTAGTTTGCGTTCAGGATCGCGGCTTCCGTGGCGCGCCGCAGCCCGGCGGCTCCCATCATGCGAATGTAGGCCCAGGAGATGGGCAGGATCGAGCCGCTGCCGACGGGCGCCGCGCTCACCGCCCCAACCGCTCCGCCGCCCTGGCTTCCGGCGCTGTCCGACTGCCCGATCGACGCGAGGGGGTGCCGCGGCAGGAAGGGCGCGAGATGGTCCGCCACCGCGATCGGTCCCATGCCCGGACCGCCACCGCCGTGGGGGATGCAGAACGTCTTGTGGAGGTTGAGGTGGCAGACGTCGGCGCCGTAGTCGCCGGGCCGGCAGACGCCGACCTGGGCGTTCATGTTCGCGCCGTCGAGGTAGATCTGGCCGCCGCGATCGTGAACGATCGCGCAGATCTCGCGGATTGCCTCCTCGAACACGCCGTGCGTGGACGGGTAGGTGACCATCAGCGCCGCGAGGTCTTCGCTGTGGGCTTCCGCGCGGGCGCGCAGATCGTCGAGATCGATGTTGCCTTCTTCGTCGCAGGCGACCGGTGCGACCTTCAGCCCGGCCAGCACTGCGCTGGCGGGGTTCGTGCCGTGAGCGGAGGTGGGGATGAGGCAGACGTCGCGGGCTCCCTCGCCGCGGCTCGCGTGATAGCTCCGAATCGCGAGAAGGCCGGCGTACTCTCCCTGGGAACCGGCGTTCGGCTGCAGCGAAACGGCGGAGAAGCCCGTGATGTCGGCGAGCCACTCCTCCAGGTCGCCGCAGAGCCTCCGATAACCCGCCGTCTGGTCTTCGGGGGCGTAGGGATGCATGTGGGCGAACCCGCGCCAGGTGATCGGCATCATCTCCGCCGTCCCGTTCAGCTTCATCGTGCACGAGCCGAGCGGGATCATGGAAGTGGTCAGCGACAGGTCGCGCGCCTCCAGCCGGTGCAGGTAGCGGAGCAGCTCGGTCTCGGAGCGGTAGCTGCTGAACACGGGATGGTCGAGACAGGGCGTCGTCCGGCGCAGCGCGGCCGGCAGGGGCTCGGCAGCGTCGGGAACACCCGAAGCCCGGACCTTGGCGGAACCGACCTCGGCGAAAGCCGCGAGCACCGACTCGATGTCGTAGTCGGTCGTCGTCTCGTCGCAGGCGACCGAGATGGCGCCGGACGCCCACTCCCGCAGGTTCAACTTGCGGCGCCGGGCTGCCGCAATCACCTCGCGCTCTTCCCCGACGTTGCCGACCTCTGCGGTCACCGTGTCGAAGAACGTGTCGGAGCGAAGGCTGAAGCCGAGGGTGCGAAGACGTTCGGCAAGGCGCGCGGCCCGGCGGTGGACCGCTTCCGCAATCGACTCGAGCCCTTCCGGGCCGTGGTAGACGGCGTAGAAGCTCGCGATCACCGCCGGCAGCACCTGCGCGGTGCAGATGTTGCTGGTGGCCCGGTCCCGGCGGATGTGCTGTTCCCGGGTCTGGAGCGCCAGACGCAGCGCCGGCCTGTGATCGTCGTCGTGGGTGACGCCCACCAGACGGCCCGGCAGTCGCCGCTTCAGCCGGTCTCGGACGGCGATGTAGGCGGCGTGCGGTCCGCCGAATCCCATCGGCAGGCCGAAGCGCTGGGTGCTGCCGACTGCGACGTCGGCGCCCCAGGCGCCGGGGGCCTCGAGCAGGCAGAGGGCGAGCGGATCGGCGGCGGCGATCGTCATGCCGCCGGCCTCACGCATCCGTTCGGCCAGCCCCCGGTAGTCGCGGACGCTGCCGTCGGTGGCCGGTTGCTGGACCAGGGCCGCGAACACGCCCTTCGGGTCCAGGTCTTCGTGATCGCCGACCTCGACCTCGATGCCGAGCGGCTCGGCGCGGGTGCGGACCACTTCGATCGTCTGCGGGTGGCAGCCCTCCGAAACGAAGAAGCGGCCCTGGTGCCGCTTCTCGGCCCAGCACAGGGTCATTGCTTCGGCGGCGGCGGTCGGCTCGTCGAGCAGGGAGGCGTTCGCCACCTCGAGGCCGGTGAGGCTGGCGATCATCGTCTGGAAGTTGAGCAGCGCTTCCAGCCGGCCCTGGGAGATCTCAGGCTGATACGGCGTGTAGGCCGTGTACCAGCCCGGATTCTCGAGAACGTTGCGCTGGATGACGGGCGGCGTGACACAGCCGTGATAGCCCAGGCCGACGAAGCTGCGCAGCACCTGGTTGCTGGCGGCGATCTCGTCGAGTTCGACCAGCGTCACAGCTTCGGAGGCCGGCGGCAGCTCGAGGCCGCCGTTGGCAGTGTCGCGGGCGGAAGTGTCGCCTCGGATCGCGGCCGGCACCGCGGCGTCGATGAGGCTCGCGAGCGAGGATTGTCCGAGTGCCTCGAGCATCTGCTCGATCTCGGCAACCCGGGGGCCGATGTGGCGGTCGGCGAAGGGCAGGGCGCCGCTTGCGGTGGATTCGGCCCGTGTCATTGGTTCTGCCGTGTCATAGCTTGCTGAAGAGCCAGGTCACGTAGCCCCCGTAGGCTGCCACGAGCAGCACGCCCCAGGTCCGTCCGATGCTGTGGCCGTGTCGCAACAGGTAGACGGCGAGGAACATGAGGAGGCTGAAGAAGAGCATGACCAGGGCGTCCAGGCCCTCGGCGAGAAACGTTGTCTCGAAGGGGCGGATGAGGATCGCGGCCGGCAGGACGAGCAGGATGTTGAACACATTCGAGCCGACGATGTTTCCCAGCACGATGCCGTGGTGATTCCGGTAGGCCGCCACCAGGCAGGCGGCGAGTTCGGGCACGCTGGTGCCGAAAGCAACGACGGTGAGTCCGACGACCTTCTCGCTGACGCCGAGGTCCATTGCCAGTTCCTTGGCCGCGGGCACCAGGAGTTCGGCCGCGCCGACGGCGAGCAGGGCGAGTCCCACCAGCGTGCCAAGTACGGACTTCAGCCCGCTGACGCCCTGGGCGTCGGACTCTTCGGCGTCGCCCGTGCGGACCAGCACGATGAGGAAGTACGCCATCAGCGCGAAAAGGACGACGCCGGCCAGGCGCCCGAGGTGTCCGAAGGCGACGAACACCAGCACGAGAAGCGACGTGCCGAGCATGAAGGGCAGCTCGCGGCGGACCAGGCGGATGGCCTGGCGCTCGGCGCCGTCGCTGTGGTTGTGGAGGGGCACGACGAGTGCCGAGATGCCAAGGATCAGACCGACGTTGGCGATGTTCGAGCCGACCACGTTGCCGTAGACCAGCCCGGCGGAGTCCCGCAGCGCGGCCGCTATCGCCACGCCGAGTTCCGGCGCCGAGGTGCCGAAAGCGACGACGGTCAGCCCGATCACCGTCGGACTGACGCGGAGAATCGCGGCAAGGCCGGTTACCGAGCGCACGAGGATCTCGCCGCCGGCCCAGAGCACGGCGATGCCGAGAACGATCAGCAGCAGCGAGATCAAGAGGGCAGTCTTGGGTCTTGGGCGAGCGGTCCGCGGCTACGGGAAGATACCCGCGGTGCGGTAGGAGGCGGCGACCTTATCGATTGCCAGCACCATTGCCGCGGTGCGCAGGTCGACCTCGGGGCCCAGCTTGTTCCGGTAGCGCCGGACGTGGTGGTAGGCGGTCGCCATCGTCTCCTCCAACCCCGAGTTCACAAGGTCGATCTCGTCCGCTCCCCGGGCCAGGATCCTGACCTCGGCCTGGCTGAAACTGGCACCGGTCGCGGAGCTCATCGCGTTCAGCAGATCGCGGCGCACGCTTTCCTCGAACCGCTTCTGCATCCGTCCGAAGCGGACGTGGGAGAGGTTCTTCAGCCACTCGAAGTAGGAGACGGTGACGCCGCCGGCGTTCAGATAAACGTCAGGGATCACCAGGATGCCGCGCTTGGCCGCCGCGGCGCTGGCTGCCGAGGTGGTCGGGCCGTTCGCCGCCTCGGCCAGGATGCGGCAGGAGATACGGCCGACGTTTTCTCTCGTGATCTGGTTCTCGAGTGCGGCCGGCACCAGGATGTCGCAGTCGATCTCGAGGGCCTTGTGGCTCGGCTCGACGTTGGACGCGCCCGGGAAGTCGAGGATGGAGCCGGTGCTCCGTCTGTGCTCGACCACGTCGTCCAGGTCGAGGCCGTCGGGACTGGCGATCGCGCCCTCGTACTCGGCGAGACCGACCAGCTTCGCGCCGGCGTCCTGCAGGTACCTGGCGGCGTGATAGCCGACGTTGCCGAGCCCCTGGATCACGATCCGTTTGCCGGCGACACCCGGTTCGAGGCCGAGCTTCGCCATGTCGTCCTCGAACGAACAGGCTTCGCGGATACCGAAGAAGACGCCCAGTCCGGTCGCCTGGGTGCGGCCCTGAATGCCGCCGTGCTCGACCGGCTTGCCCGTGACGCAGGCGGCGACGTTGACCTCGCCGTGCTCGATCTGCGAGTAGGTGTCGGCGATCCAGGCCATCTCCTGCTCGCTCGTGCCGTAGTCGGGAGCCGGCACGTCCTTCCCCGGCCCGATGAAGGACTTGCGCTGTAGTTCGGCGGTGTAGCGCCGCGTCAGCCGTTCCAGCTCTCCCTTGGAGTACTTCCGGCGGTCGATGCAGACCCCACCCTTGGCGCCGCCGAAGGGGACGTCGACGAGGGCGCACTTGTAGGTCATGAGCGCCGCCAGCGCCATGACCTCGTCCTCGTTCACGTTCGGCGCGTAGCGAATGCCACCCTTGGTCGGCAGCCGATGGTGGCTGTGTTCGGCGCGCCAGGCGTGGATGACTTCGATCGTGCCGTCATCCCGCCGCAGCGGGAAACTCATCCGGTAGACCGAGTTCACCCACTTCACCTGCTCCAGCAGGGTGGGGTCGTGGTCCGTGTACTTGGCCGCCCGGTCAAAGGCGGCGTTCACCTGCTCGAAGAACGTCAGGTGTGGCGCGGCCTGCTCCGCTTCCGGCTTGACCGCGGCGACCGTCACTTCGGAGTCCTCGTCATGGTCGTTCCCCTCCCCAGAGGTC
Source organism: Holophagales bacterium (assembly GCA_009843505.1). Classification (GTDB taxonomy): domain Bacteria; phylum Acidobacteriota; class Thermoanaerobaculia; order Multivoradales; family Multivoraceae; genus Multivorans; species Multivorans azotirespirans. Next base: position 17,056 of record VYDI01000008.1, read on the forward strand.
AACGCTTTCCAGGAGCAACCTATGCCCAGCTACGGGACTCGTCAATCGGAACCGTCCAGTCGCCGCGCTTCGATTGCCGCTTCGGGATAGAAGTTGCTGCGGTCGGCTGCGACGAAGGCGTAGACGCGGATGCCGGCCAGGTGGGCGATGTCCAGGGCCAGGCTCGACGGTGCGCCGACCGCAGCAATCACGGGGATGCCGGCCACCGCCGCCTTCTGGACGATCTCGAAACCGAGACGGCCGCTGACCGCGAGGATTGTGCCGTCCAGGGGCAGTCGCTTCGCCCGCAGGGCCCTGCCGATGACCTTGTCCGCTGCGTTGTGGCGTCCGATGTCTTCGCGAAGCCAGAGTAGTCGGGGCTGCCCGCCGGCGACCTCGAACAGGGCTGCCGCATGGACGCCGCCGGTGTCGCTGAAGAGGGGTTGACCTTCCTGCATGGCCGCCGGCAGTCGCTGAACCAGGAGTCGCTCGTGGTCCGGGTCCAGGCCGAGCGGTCGGATCGCCGGCAGCCGCACCCACAGGTCCTCGAGCGAGGGCTTGCCGCAGACTCCGCAGGCGCTGGTGACCCGGAAGGCCCGTTCGCGCTTCCTGGTCTCGACGCGGCGGCTTGCTGCCCGGCGTCCGCTTGCCGAGAGGCGGACGTCGACGATCGACCCGGGGACGGTCGGGTCGGCGCCAGGCGGCAGCACCGCGTCCGGTCGGGGGGCTCCGTCCACGATCACGTTCTCGACGTCGGCGGTTTCCTCGATCAGCCCTTCGGCGTACAGGTAGCCGAGGGCGAGGTCCCTTTCCGCGCCGGGGCTTCGCATCGTCACGACGACGGACTCGCCGTCGACCCGGATCTCGAGCGGTTCCTCGACCGCCACCACGTCGCGGCCGGGAGCGCCCGAGCGCTCGACCAGCGCGCCTCGCTCCGCCGGCGTTCCGGGTTCCGCCGGCTTCACGCCACGGCTTCCGTGCGTTGGACCCGTACCCGGACACCGTACTCCGGCTCGCCGGAGTCGGGGTCCAGGGACCAGGGCAGCAGCTCCATGCACTCGGGCCAGTGCGCTTCGACGTTGCCGGCCTTGATCGGCCCGAAGCGGGCGACGAACTCGATCCGTGACACCGGCGACGAGACGACGACCCGCTGGCCGGCGCCGATGCCGCGTGCCCGTCCATCTTCCGCGTTCATCAGCAGGTCGGAGCGCTCGAGGCCGGTGAGGGGGTCCCGCGCCGCGTGGACCATCGAGTTGAACTGCCGTCCGCGGCGAGTGGAGAGGAAGAGTTCGCCGTCGAGCAGCTCCCTGTCCGCCGGCGGTTCGACCGCGTGGAACCGCGCCCGACCGGATGGTGTGGCGAAGCGCCCGTCCTCGAACAGTTGGGCGCCGCCCCACTGGAACTGGTCGCCCTTTCGGTTCAGGTTCTCGATCCCGGCGTAACGGGGTTGGACCAGGGCGATCTCGGCCCGGACCGAGGCCGTGTTCGGGAAGTCGAGCGCGCCCGCCGGCTCGGGCCGGACCCTGGAGATGACCTCGCACAGCACCTCCCACTCCGGGAGGCACTCGCCGAGCGCTCGGCTTTCGCGGCCGTCGTGGCCTATCGAGGGCGAGTAGACGATGCGTCGCTCTGTCGTCGTTTCGGTCACGCCGCCGGGGATCTCGTAGCGCGTCGTCGCCGGCAGCAGCAGGACGGTGTCGCTCGGTTCGACAAGCATCGCGCTGTTCAGCACGACATCCTGGTGAATGCGAAGCGCGGGCCGATGCAGGGCACTCTTCTGGCGTTCGGGTTCCGGCGCCGTCTCGAGGAAGTTGCCGCCGACGATCCACCACGCGTCGATCGCACCTGCTGCTGCCGCTTCGATCTGCCCGGTGGCTGCCAGGCCGGGGCCGCGCGGCGGCTCGAAGCCCCACGCGTCCGCCCAGCGGTCGAGGGTCTCCGTGTCCGACTCCGGGGCGCAGCCGACTTCGGCGCCTCCCTGTACTCCGGAGTGGCCGCGAATCGGCACGAGGCCGGCCCCGGCTTTTCCCGGAAGCCCGCGCATCAGGCCCAGATTGGTCAGCGCCAGCACGGTGTCGACGCCGTGGCGGTGCTGGGTCAGCCCCATCGACCAGACCAGGATCGTCTTCGGTCTGGAGCAGAGAAGGCTGGCGAGACGTTCCATCTCGGCGCGCGGAGCGCCGCTGGAGCGCTCGATCGTCTCCCAGGAGGTGTCGCGGAGCGCCGTCTCGACCTCGGCGAAGTTCTCGGTCGAGGGTTCGACGAAGTCGCGAACGACCCCTCCCGGACGGTCGAGCAGCGCCTTCATCGTGCCATTGAGGAAGGCGAGATCGCCGCCGGTGTCCACGGCGAACCAGTGTTCGGCGAGGTCGGTGCCGAACAGGGCGCTCGACGCGACCGATGGCACCCAGTAGCGGTCGAGGCCGGGTTCCCGGTAGGGGTTCACCACGGCGATCTCCGTCCCGCGACGGCGCGCGAAGTGAAGGTACTTGATGGTGACCGGTTGGTTGTTCGGTACGTTGGAGCCGAAGAACACGATCAGGTCCGCCTCGAGCCAGTCGCGATAGGAGTTCGTGGCCGCGCCGACTCCCAGGGCGCGCCTGAGCGCGATGGTCGATGCGGCGTGGCAGAGCCGCGCGGCCGTGTCGACGTGGGGGGTGCCGAAGAACCGCGCGGCCTTCTGGGCCACGTAGTAGGTCTCGTTGGGGATGCCGCGCGAGGTCAGAAAGAAGGCCGCGCGCGTGGGGTCGCGTTCGCGGACTCTGGTCAACCCGGCGGCCGCGATGTCGACCGCCTCGGGCCAGGAGATGCGCCGGAATCCCGGCTCGCCGGCTCGACGCAGCATCGGGTGGGCCAGTCGTCCCAGATCGCGCAGCGCCGTTGAACCGTGCGCGGTCAGGGCTTCGGCGTCGGCGAGCAACGCCGGGTCGAGCGCCGGCATCGTATTCAGCCGCAGCAGATCGAGCCGGACCATGCACAGGTGTACGCCGTCCAGGGTCCAGTCCCGGAGTCCCGAGGTTCCCAGCGCGCAGCCGTCGCAGACGCCGTCCCGCAGGATGCGCCATGCATAGCCCGCTTCGTCCCGGTTCCGCCAGGCCACCTTTGCCATTTCCAGATAGTGGCGCGGCTTGGTTTGCCCCAGGCCAAAGGGGGTCCGCAGGCTGGGGCTCACTAGCCGATCATAGAAGAGCGGGAACGTTAGAGTGTCGGCGGTGCGGATCTTCCGAGTCGTCCTCGTGCTCACCGTGGCGGTCGCTCCGGCCGCGGCGTCGGCGCAGAGCAGGCAGGCGGAAGTCACGCCTGCCTTCGGGCCCGAGAACTTCGCCGCCGCGGTCGATCCGCGCGCCGACGGTTGGGACACCGAGGCGCTCAGCGAACAGGCTGAGACCCAGCTCAAGAGCGTCGCTGCGTGGCTTGCGGAGGTTGCTGCGGGCGGCGCGGATGCCCTGCCGTCCGGGGACGTCGCATCGGTCGTCGATCAGGCCTTCGAGTCGCCGGGGTTCGTGCCCGGTGACCTGACCGCCCGCTACGAGGGGACGACCTTCGCCGTCGAGAGCGGGAGGGTGAGCGGCGCGGACGCCGCCTACCGCGGAACCGTGGGCTTCAGGCGCGCGCTAGGCGCCCTCGCCGGGCGGCTGGCAGGCGACCGGCCACCGCGGGTGGACTTCAAGGTCTACTCGGTCGACGCCGGCTCCGCCGGATTCACAACCCTCGCGTACTTCGAGGCCTCGGTCGCTGGAGCGGCCGGCAGCCGGCAGTTGAACGCGGTCTGGTCGACGATCTGGAGGCTGCCGGCGGACGGCAGCGGCGCGCCTTTGCTGCGCCGGGTCGAGGTGACCGACTACGAGGAGACCTCGACTCCCCGGGGGCCCCTCTTCGTCGACGTCACCGAAGCCGCCGTCGGCCACAACCCGAGCTACCCGGACCAGCTGCTGCAGTCGCCCGACGCCTGGCTCAACCGGATACCCAAGGCGGCCGGCTACAACAAGACCGGCTGGCAGGGTGTGTCGGTGGCCGATGTCAACGGGGACGGGCTGGACGACATCTTCCTGCCGGAGCAGGGTGGCCTGCCGAATCGTCTCTATGTTCAGAATCGGCAAGGCACGTTCGACGACCGCTCGGCGGAAGCGGCGGTCGACTACCTGGAACGCGCCCTTGCCGGGCTGTTCGTCGATCTCGACAATGACGGTGACCAGGACCTCGTCCTGTCCAGCCGGCCGGCGGTGCTGGTGCTGGAGAACGACGGCAGCGGCCGGTTCGTCCGCGTTCGCCACATCGCCGGCAACATCCCGGACAGCAACTCGCTGTCCGCCGCCGACTACGACAACGACGGCGACCTCGACCTCTACGTCTGCGCCTACCGTCGCGCGTACGACGAGCGCGGCGTTGCCAGTCCTGTGCCCTACCACGACGCGAACAACGGCGGCCGCAACGCGCTGCTCCGCAACGACGGCGGGTTCCGCTTCGTCGACGCGACCGTCGAGGCGGGGCTCGATGCGAACAACCGCCGTTTCAGTCTGGCCGCGTCCTGGGAGGATGTCGACGGTGACGGAGACCCGGACCTTTACGTGGCCAACGACTACGGCCGCAACAACCTCTACCGCAACGATGACGGGCGCTTCGTCGACGTGGCCGGGGAGGCCGGCGTCGAGGACATCTCGTCCGGCATGTCCGTGAGCTGGGCCGACTACAACCGCGACGGCCGGATGGATGTCTACGTCGGCAACATGTTCTCCGCCGCCGGCAACCGGATCACGTATCAGCGGAAGTTCGAGCGCGACCGCCAGCGCGCCGGCCCGCTGGCGGAGGTCCAGCGGATGGCGCGCGGCAACTCCCTGTTCGCGGGCGCTGAGGGTGGCGGCTTCCACGATCGCAGCGTTGACGCCAACGTCACGATGGGTCGCTGGTCCTGGTCGTCCGTTTTCGCCGACATCAACAACGACGGCTGGGAGGACCTGGTCGTTGCCAACGGCAACCTGACCCAGACCCTCCCGGACGACCTGTGAAGCTTCTTCTGGCGGCAGGTCGTGCCGCGCGCGCCCAGCTCGCCGGATGACCGTTCGCTGGAGCCGTATCTCGAGTCACTTCGCGCGCTCCACGAACGGCTCGACGAGGGACTCTCCTTCAGCGGCAACGAGCGGAACTGTGTCTTTCTGAATCCCGGCGAGGCTGGTGGCGCCTTCGCCAACGCCTCGGCGGTGAGCGGCCTGGACTTCCCGGACGACGGCCGCGGCGTCGGTTTCCTCGACCTGGAGGGCGACGGCGACCTGGACGTGGCGATCAGCAACCGGACCGCGCCACGGCTGCGGCTGATGCGGAATGAGTTGCCGGCGGGGCGACGCTTCGTCGCCCTGCATCTGGAGGGAGACGGCGCCGGTACGAACCGGGACGCGGTCGGAGCGCGGGTGGAAGTCCCAACCTCGTCCGGCATCCTCCGGCGCTCCGTCCGCGCCGGCGACGGCTTCCTCTCGCAGTCGAGCCGCTGGCTCCACTTCGGTCTCGGTGACAGCGAGGTGTCGGGTCCGGTGAGCGTCCGGTGGCCCGGGGGCGGCAGCGAGACGTTCGCCGGCGTCGAGGCCGGCGGCCGCTACCGGATCGTCCAGGGCAGTGGCCGGGCCGAGGCCGTGCCGGCGCCGCCGGGGCGGCCACCCTTGATGCCGCGCGCCCAGGAGCCGCCGGCGCCGACCACCGGCGCGCGGGTGGTACTGGCGCCGCGTCCGCCGGCCCCTTCGTTGACGCTCCGCTCGTTCGACGCCTCCGAACCGGTCGCGGTCGAGGCGGGCCAGGGCCGGCCGGTGCTGGTCAACATCTGGGCGAGCTGGTGCGTTCCCTGCCGTTTCGAACTCCAGGACCTGGCCAACGAGGAGCAGGCTCTCCGTGCCGCGGGTCTCGAGATCGCCGCGCTGTCGACGGACGGCATGGGTGACCTGGCGACCACGACCGAAGCTGCGGCGCGGAGCTTCATGGACGAGATCGGCTTTCCGTTCCTGCACGGAATGGCGACCGGGGAGACGCTGGACAAGGTCGAGATCGTCAAGAGGTCGCTGTTCGACCGCCGCTTCCCGCTGTCGCTTCCGTTCTCCATGCTGCTCGACGGCGAGGGCCGGGTCGCCGTGCTCTACCGGGGAGGCGTAACCGCGAGTGACCTGATCGCGGACCTCGAACTGCTGGAAGCGCGGGACTCCGACCTGCGGGTGGCGTCGGCTCCGCTATCCGGCCGCTGGTACACGGAGCCCCCGGACGAAGTGTCGCTCGCGAGCTACGCGCGCTGGTACGAGGAGCGGTTTCCCGAGGAGTCGGTGGCCCTGCTGCGGCGTTCGGTCGAGGTCGAGCAGGCGCGTGTCGACGATGGCGGTGGAGCTTCGTTCGAGCGGCAGGGAGCGCGAGACCGCCTGTTCAAGTCGCTCCAGCGCCTCACGGTGCTCGAAGGCAGGCGTGGGGACAACGAGGCCGCGGCCCGGTACGCCCGTGCCGCCCTCGACCTCGAACCCGACGATCCGGCGGCGCGGGCCGCCTGGCAGAACTCTCTCCTCGACGCTGGCGACACCGGCTCGGTACGGGCGCAGGCCGAGGCCGCGCTCGCCGCCGATCCGGGAGACGTGGCGGCCCGCGTTCGCCTTGCCGAACTGCTCGACGGAGAGGGACGCACGGACGAGGCGTTGCGGGAGCTCGGGCGCGCGGTGGCGGAGAGTCCGCGTGACGTGGAGCTGCGGTATCTCTACGGTCAGTTGCTCGGCAAGGCGGAGCGCCTGCGGGAAGCGATGGAGCAGTTCGCGGCCGTCGTCACCCTCGATCCGCGCCACGTCGAAGCTCACCGGGTCCTGGCGGAAGCCGCCGTCCGCAGTGACGAACTCGGCGCCGCCTGGGGACACTACCGGGCGATCCTCGAAGTCGAACCGCGGGACACGGAAGCGCTCTACGGAGCGGCCCGGATCGCGGCCGCGGCGAGCCGCCTGGAAGAGGCGATCGAGAACTACCGGGCGCTTCTCTCGCACGACCCCGATCACGCGGCGGGCCGCCACGAACTCGGACTGGCCCTGATCCGCGGCGGCCCGGCCGGGGCCGCCGAGGGCGCGGAGCACCTGCGCCGCGCATACGTCGAGGACCGGAACCTCCTGGCACGGGGCAACGACATCGCCTGGACGCTGGCGACTCATCCGGATGCCGGCCGGCGTGACGGTCAGCTCGCCCTCCTGATCGCGCTCGAACTGAACGCCGTCACCGGTGGCGCCGAGCCGGCTCTGCTCGAGACCCTGGCGGCCGCCCAGGCCGAGACCGGCGACTTCGAAACGGCGGCGCGGACAGTGACGAAGGCGCTCGAGATCGTCGGCGACGCGCGAAACGACTCGCCCGACCGGGAGCGGCTGCTCGAGCTGCTGAGCCGCAGGCTCGAGCAGTACCGGCAGGGGATTCCTGTCAGGGGTCAGTAGAGCCGCCGGGCTGGAGTGCTCGCGCTCGCCGCTTCGCGGCATCGCGCCTGGTGCCGGCGGGGACGCCGGCGCACCCAGTGGTTTCTACCGGAAGTCGTGACTGGGAATCCGCTCCAGGCGGTCGATGGGCCAGAACCTGTCGGCCTTGACGGATAGCGAGCCGTCCTTCTTCTGCAGCACGCCTTCGACGATCAGGCCGGAGGAGGAGACGATGGTGCGGCGGTGCTTCTTGAGCTGGTCCGGCATGACGACCGCCTGGCTCATTCCCGTCTCGTCCTCCAGGGTCAGGAACAGGAGGCCGCGGGCGGTGCCCGGGCGCTGGCGGACGATGACCGAACCGGCGGTGCGCACCCGGCGTCCGGCGGGCCGGTCGGGGAGGGCGGCCGCGGGCACGACGCGGCGGCGGTCGAGCGCCCGGCGGTAGTACTCCATCGGGTGGGGGCCGGTGGTGATCGAGGCGACGGCGAAGTCGGCGGCGGTCTCTTCCATGGGCGTCATTTCGTCGAGCGGCGAAGGCGTGGTCGTCGTGAGTTCGGCGAACAGCGGTCCCTTCGGTTTCTCGACCTGGGCCGCCTGCCACAGGGCGGCGCGCCGGCCGCGCCCAGGCAACGCGCCGATCGACGCCAGCGCTGTGAGTTCGTTCCGGCGCAGGCGGCAGCGCTCGGCGAGGTCCTCGATGTTCGCAAAGCGCCTCGCCGTCTGCTCGGCCTCGATTCGTTCCGCCGCTTCGCGCCGCAGGCCCTTGACGTAGCGCAGCCCGAGACGGATCGCGCCCGCCGGGGGCGGTTCGCCGGGCGGCTCCGGTTCGCCGGCATCCGCCGGCCGGTCCTGCCAGCGGCACGTCACCCCCGATTCGTTCACGTCGATCGGCAGCACCGCGCTCCCAGCGCGCTGCGCTTCGCGGACCAGGGTCGCCGGGTGGTAGAAGCCCATTGGCCAGGCGTTCAGGAGCGACAGGAAGAAGGCGGTCGGGTGGTGGCGCTTGAGATAGGCGCTGGCGTAGGCGATCAGGGCGAAGCTGGCGGAGTGCGACTCGGGGAAGCCGTAGAGCGCGAACGAGGTGATCGCCTTGACGATCTGCTCCTGGGCTTCGCCCGTGATGCCGCGTTCGTTCATCCCCGAGCGCAGCCGCTGCTCGATCTCGTGCATGCGTTCGACGGAGCGCTTGAAGCCCATTGCCCGCCGCAGGTCTTCCGCCTCGCCGCCGGAGAAACCGGCCGCGACCATGGCGACCTTGAGGATCTGCTCCTGGAAGATCGGCACGCCGAGGGTGCGCCGCAGGATCGGTTCGAGCAGCGGGTGGGGGTAGGAGACCTCCTCGCGGCCGACCCGGCGCTCGAAGAAGGGATGCGCGATACCGCCGACGATCGGGCCGGGACGGATGATCGCGATCTGAATCACCAGGTCGTAGAACTTGTACGGCTTGTGGCGCGGCAGGGACGCCATCTGCGCCCGGCTCTCGATCTGGAAGACCCCGACCGTGTCGGCGCGGCAGATCATCTCGTAGGTTGCCGGGTCGTCGGGCGGCAGGTGGGCGAGGTCGACCTCCTTGCCCTCGTGGCGGCGGATCAGGGGCACCGCCTCCTCGAGCGCGTTCAGCATGCCGAGGCCGAGCAGGTCGACCTTGATCAGTCCCAGGTCGGCGCAGTCGTCCTTGTCCCACTGGACGATGACCCGGTTCTCCATCGCCGCCGGTTCGAGCGGCACGATCTCGTCGAGCCGTCCGGCGCAGAGCACCATGCCGCCCGAGTGCTGGCCCAGGTGGCGGGGATGGTTCTGGAGCTGCCGCCACAGGTCGACGAAGATCCGGATGCGCCGGTCGCGGGGATCGAACCCGAGTTCGGTGAGCTCCTCGTCCATCTCCTTGCTGTCGCCGCGGGAGAGATCGTAGTGCCAGTGGCCGAGGCCCTTGGCCAGACGGTCGACCTGGGCCTTCGAGCACCCCAGCGCCTTGGCCGCCTCGCGCGCGGCCATGCGGTCGCGGTAGGTGATCACGTTCGCGGTCATCGCCGCGCCATGCCGGCCGTAGCGCCGGTAAACGTACTGGATCACCTTCTCGCGCTGGTCGCCGGACGGCAGGTCGATGTCGATGTCCGGCCACTCGCCGCGTTCCTCGGACAGGAAGCGCTCGAACAGCAGGTCCATCTTCACCGGATCGACCGCGGTGATGGAGAGCGCGTAGCAGACGGCCGAGTTGGCGGCCGAGCCGCGGCCCTGGGCGAGGATCCGCTGCTCCTTGCAGAAGCGGACGACGTCCCAGACGATCAGGAAGTAGCCGGCGAGGTCGAGCTTCTCGATCAACGCGAGCTCCTTCTCGAGCTGTGCCCCGGCTTTGGCGGTCAGCGGCCGGAAACGATCACGCGCCCCCTGCCAGGTCAGTTCGCGGAGATGGGAGATCGGCGTCTCGCCCTCGGGCACCGGGTAGTCCGGGAAGCGGTAGCCGAGGTCGGCGAGGGTGAAGTCGAGTTCCCCGGTCAGTTCGTGCGCGGCGTGGACGGCGCGGGGGAGATCGGCGAACAGCCGGTGCATCTCCGTAGGAGCCCTCAGGCGGCGCTGGCGTTCGCAGGCGAGGCGGGCGCCCGCGTCGTCGACCGTCACGTGGTGCCGGATCGCGGTCATCAGGTCATGGAGGGGCTTGTCGCGGGCCGCGGCGTAGCGCACGCCGCCGGTGGCGACGACCGGCACGCGAAGCCCGTCCGCCAACCGGACCAGGGCCTGGTTGCGGTGTTCCTCGGCGCGGATGCCGTGGCGCGAGAGTTCCACGTGCAGGCGGCCGGGGAAGACGGCGTGCAGGCGTTCGAGCTTGCGGCCGGCCGCTTCCAGCCCCTCCCGCGCCAGCGCCCGCCCGACCGGGTCGGTTTCGGCGCCGGCCAGGCAGTGGAGACCTTCCGCGTGTTCTTCCAGCAGCGTCCAGTCGATTCGGGCCTCGCCCTTGGGGTGGCCCAGCGCCCCGGCGGTCAGCAGGCGGCAGAGGTTGCGGTAGCCCCGGCGGCTTCGCACGAGCAGGTTGACGCGGGTCTCCTCGTCGTCAAGGGTTGGCCGCTCCTCGCGCTGGCGCGAGACCGTGGACGCCTGCGGCCGGTCGATGACCGCCTCGGCGCCGACCAGGGCCCGGATCCCCGCTTCCCGCGCCGCCTTGTAGAAGCGCGGCGCGCCGGAGACGCCGTTCCGGTCGAGCAGGGCGACCGCCGGCAGTCCCAGCGCCGCGGCCCGCGCCACCAGGTCCTCGGGTTGCGACGAGCCGCGCAGGAAGGAGAACGACGACGCGGCGTGAAGTTCGGCGTAGGGCGGGGGCCGAAGCCGGCGTTTCGGCGGAGTCCGGAACCGTCGCCGTCGCAGTTGCTCCTTGACCGCGCCCGGCGCGGCATAGCCGGGATTCGGTTCGCCCCGGGCGTCGAGCAGGTCGTTGCCGCCGCGATCGCCGTAGCCGCTGCCCTTGCGCACGGAACCGGAGAGTCCCATGTTGCGGGCCGGCACGTTGACTTCGGGTTTGGGGACCTTGGGTTTGGGGGAACTGTCCCGGGCCATCCGGGAAGCGTAAATCAGGCGGTAACGGAAAGCAAGATAGTGGAGGCACATCTGCCCGCGCTGTGGCAACATGACCCGGTACGGCGTTTTCGCCAAAAGATCACGCCGTTGAGGAAAAGGAGATGCGAAAGTGGCGAAGTATCTGATTGAGGCGAACTACACTCACACCGGCGTCCAGGGCCTGATCCAGGAAGGCGGCAGCAGTCGCCGGAAGGCGCTCAGCGAGACCGTGGAGGGCGCGGGCGGCACGGTGGAGGCCATCTACTACGCGTTCGGTGGCGCCGACCTGCTGATGATCGTCGACCTTCCGGACAACGAGACCGCGGTCGCGGTCTCAATGACCCTGAATGCAGGCGGCGGCATCAAGGTGACGATGCGCGTCCTGATGACGCCGGAAGAGATCGACGGCGCGGTGGCGAAGAGCGTGCCCTACCGCGCGCCCGGCGCCTGAACCCGAGCCGGAGCTGGGTGCGCGGGTCGTCTGACCCGCTGCCGCCGAAGGCGGCCAGAAAGATGCGCCGGCCGCCAGGCCGGCTCCGCTGGGCCGTCAGGGCGCCCGCAACGGCTGGCGGGCCTGGTAGAGCGCGAGGCGATCGAGCCGTTGCGGCGAATTGCCGCCGGCAACCTGGCGCTCCGCTTCCAGCGCTCGCTGCTGCCAGGTGACCGCGTCGTCGAACCGACCGGCCTCGGCCAAGGCCATGGCCAGGGTTTCCAGGTGGTCGAGCGCCGGCTGCTCGTCGACGACGCTCTGAGCAAGGTCCACCGCCCGCGCGCCGTCCCGGACCGCGTCATCGGGGCTGACCGCGAGCAGGCGCGCCAGCAGGTGACGCGTGGCGACGTCGCCGGGGAAGCGTCCGAGGGTGTCGTCGAGAGTTCGGCGCGCGTCCGCGTAGCGGCCGGTCTCGAACAGCATGAGTCCGAGGTTGAAGCGCGCCTGCAGATCGTCCGGCGTTAGCGCGACCAGGGCCTGCAACTGGACGGCGGCTTCTTCGGTCCTGCCAGCGCCGACCAGCACGGCGGAGAGCATCCGTCGCGCCTCGACCATTCCGGGGTCCTGGGCGACTATCTGCTCGAGTTCTTCGACGGCGCCGGCGGTGTTGCCGGAGGAGGCCCTTACCTGCGCCCGCTGCAGGCGCCAGGAGAGGTTCTCCGGCGCCAGGTCCACCGCCCGCTCCAGGTGTTGGGCGCCTTCGGTGCGGCGGCCCTCCCGAGCGAGCAGCATCGCCAGGGCGAAGTGCGCCCCGGGGTGTTCAGGGCTGAGGTCGATTGCCCGGCGCAGATGGCCTTCGCCGCGTCCGGCATCGCCGAGAGCGAGCAGTGAACCGGCCAGCCGGAAGTGAGCCTCGTCGTCTGCCTCGTTCGTTGCGAGGATCTCCTCGTACAGCGTGACGGCCCGTTCGTGGTCGCCCTCTGCGGCCGCGGCGACGGCTCGGTCGAGCGGCAGCGTGACGTCCTCCTCGAGCGGCCGCAGCCGTTCGAGCAGCGGGTCGTACATCGGGATCAGGACGTCCTGGTTCAGCCGCCACGCCTCGGCGGCCCGGTCGGCGTCGCCCAGGGCGCGGTAGGCGAGGCCGACGTGGTGATTCGCTTCGCTGCCCTCGGGCTGGGACGCGGCGACCTCCTGGAAGATCTGGAGCGCCTTCGCCGGGTCGTCCCGCTCCAGGGCGATGTAGCCTAGCCCGACGCGGGCCGTGGCGCTCTCCGGGTAGGCCTTGATCGCGGCCTCGTAGGCGGCTTCGGCAGCTTCGACGTCGCCGGCAGCCACCTGGAGTTCGCCGAGGCGGATGAGCGTCGACGGATCGTCCGGCCGGATGGCCAGCGCCTCCTCAGCGGCTGCTACCGCCCCTTCGAGGTTTCCGGAAGCGATTTGCAACAGCAGTTTGAAGTAGGCCCACTGGAAATCGGCGGGCGCCAGCTCCCTGAGCTGGTCCAGGCAGACCGCTGCCGCGTCGTGCAACGCGTAGTGCAGGTAGCGCGCGCAGAGATCGCCGAAGGTGTTCGCCGCCAACTGCGCCTGCATGGGCTCGGCGGCATGCTGGAGGGCGCCGGCCGTGAGCGTCCGATAGTCCCGAAGCCGTTGGGCGTCGACCGCCGGAACTTGGCTCAGATCAGGCTCCGGCACCCGGCTGAGATCGAGCGTCTCCTTGACGCGCCGGATCTCCAGAAGCTCGGCGAAGTCCTGGGCGACGGCGGGCAGCGGGGCGATCAGCAGAGACGCGACGATGGCCGCGAGCCCGTTGTGGGAACGAGTCATGCTCCAGCTAGCTGCCGTTCAGACCTGCTGATGGAAGTAGTAGCAGAGCCCGTCCGGCGCCACGACGAAGAAGACCCGGAACTTCTTGCCGTCGCGCTTGTCGATGCGCCAGTTCTTGACCTTGACGCCGTTGCTCTTCAACTCGGCTCGTGCCTGCTTGATGTCCGTGACCAGGATCGCGGCTCCGTCCATGCTGGCGTCGTCACCGTTGATCGCGAAGCCGATACGGACGGCGTCGCGCTCCAGGATGACTGTTGGTACGGGCTCTTCGCGGCGCTCGACTTCCTGCAGCCCGAAGGCGTCCCGGTACCACTCGGCGGTCGCGTCCAGGTCCGTGACCGGCAGGGCGAGAACGTCCTCCTGGAAGGGGTAGGCAGCTTCGAACAGCTTCACGAAGCGGAGCCTATCGACTGAGGTCATGGAATCATCGCCGCCATGGACCCTGAAGCCCTCGAACGCGCCCGGCGCAAGGCGGAGGCCATCGGCATCGCCAACGTGCAGCGGCACATCTTCCTGTGCTGCGACCAGACGAAGCCGAAGTGCTGCGACCGGGAGCTGTCGCTTGAGTCCTGGGACTACCTCAAGCGGCGGCTGCTCGAACTGGGCCTCACCGAGTCGGGCGCGGTGATGCGAACGAAGGCGAACTGTCTGCGCATCTGTGACGCCGGTCCGATCGCGGTCGTCTATCCCGAAGGCGTCTGGTACTGGGGCTGCACGCCCGAGGTCCTGGAACGGGTGATCCAGGAGCACCTGATCGGTGACCAGGTGGTGGCGGAGCAGGTGATTGCGGGCGCGAGTGCGGTCTGAACCTCCTCAGTCATACACCCCGTCCGCGAACCAGCGTTCCGACGTCCGGTCCCGGTAGATCCGGCACACCGCGCCGGTCCGCAGCTCGATGTCCCAGTAGTCCCGCATTGCCGGGGCTTCTCGCCACCAGCCTTCCTCGATCTCCCAGGGGCCGGCGGCGGTTCGGACGGCGCCTTCGATGCGGACGTGGCGTTCGTCCGTCGGCAGGGGGTTGATCTGTAGCGGTGCGGGACAGGGCACGACGCGGTCTGTCTCTTCGCTCTCCGCGGTCAGCACCTCGACCTCGACCGGCGGCCGCAGGGTGCGCACCGCCAGCATGCCGCGGCCGGGCCGGGGTTCGAGCCGGATCCGGGGCGGCGGGGGCGGGTCGTAGTCGGCCAGGCGGAAACGTTCGGGCAGGTGGCCGTTCCGGGTGCGCGGCGAACCGACGCGGTTCGGGCCGAGCAGGGCGAGCAGCCGCGCGGTGACGGCGGCCAGGCGGTCGGGCGACAGGGCAGCCGGCCCGAGCAGGCTGAGTTGCGCCTGGCGCGGGACGTCGGGATGGGCGAGCAGTTGCATCGACGTGATCGGCGCCCGGGGCGGCTCGGCCTCCAGGTGGAGACGGATCAGCGACAGCAGTGTCCGCGCCTCGCGGGTGGGCGCCGGCAGCTCGATGGCCAGTTCGTGGAGGCCCTCGGGCTCGACCTTGAGCGACAGTTCGAGCCGCCTGCAGCCCATGCCCCGGGCGTCGAGCCGGGCCGCCAGCCGGGAGACGGCGCCGCGGGCGACGAACAGGAACGGCTCCAGGTTGTCGATCGGCCACTCGAAGGTCTGCGACTCGCGGAAGGTGGGCGGCGGCGGACGGGGAGTCAACGGCTCCGGGTCGAAGCCCCGGGCGGCGGAATGGAGCGCCGTGCCGCGCTCGCCGAGGCGGCTGTGGACCTCGGCCGCCGGCAAGCCGGCGAGGTCGCCGACCGTGCGCAGTCCCCAGAGCTTCAGCGTGTGGAGGATTTCCTGGTCGTCGCCGTCCGACGCCGCGTTGCCGGGACCGCGGCTGTCGTCCTCGAACAGGGACTTGAGCGGCAACGGCGCCAGGAACCGGGCCTCGCCGCGCGGCGCCACGACGTTCGGCGACCGCGGGAGGGCGGCCGCCGCTCGCGCCGCCAGCTTGCTGCCGGCGATGCCGACCCGGCCGGGGAGGCCGGCGGCGTCCATGTCTCGCATGATCGACTGGCCGAGGCTGTGCTCGCCGTTCCCGGCGGATGCCGGACCGATGCCGGCCAGGTCCAGGTAGACCATGCCCTCGCCGCCGTCCTCGACCCGGGGCGAGAAGGCGTCGGCGATCTCGAGCAGCACCTCCTGCGCGGTGTGCTCGCGCTCCGGGTCACGGGCGCGAGAGACGAGGCCGGACTCGATGTTCCGGGCCTGGGCCACGGTCAGCCCCGGCCGCACGCCGGCGCGCCGCGCCAGCCGGGAGGCGGCGACGATCCGCGCCGACGGACCTTCGTGGACCACGATCGCCTCGCGGACGAGTTCCGGCGCTCCCCGCAGGTAGGCGGCAAGTGGAAAGAGGGCCGCCTTCATGCAGGCGATGCGGGCTCTCCGGCGTTTACCCGGCACGTCTCAGGACCTCGACATGCGCGCTGGAGCGGCGGTTCTCCGCCCGACGGGGTGGCATGTCTGGCAAGGGGCGCCTCAGGCTGCCGGTAAGCATGCGCAGCTCGACTTCGGCCGCGGCGCCCGGCCGTTCGCCGCGTGACTTGGCGAGTTCGAGCCGGGTTCTGAGCCCGTCGAGCAAGCGCGGGCTTCTCGGCGCGGCCCGCGCCCAGAGGGCACGGACCGGCGACGTTCGCGACCCGAGATCGAGAATCTTCTGCGGCGCCGTGCCGCCGGCGCGGTACGGCGTTGCGATCAGCAGCGCCGTCTGATGGTCGTCCGCCGCGCGCCGCAGCCGCAGCCACGCCGCTTCCTTGCCGCGGCCGCCGGGGACCGGAGGCAGCCCGAGATCGATCACGACCAGGGGAAATCCGCCGCCGATCAGGACTTCCGCGCTGCCCAGCGCCTGCTTCAATCGCCTGGGCCGCGCCCAGAGCAGCCGTTCGAGGTCGACCCCGGCGCGCGCCGCCGCCTGCGGATCGAAGTGATCCCCCAGATCGACCAGCGCCGCCGATTCACCGCTCTCGGTGGCCCCGGCCAGGATCTCCAGCACCAGGGAAAAGCGGCCGCTGCTTCGGGGACCGACCAGCTCGATCGTCTGTCCACGACAGATGCCGCCGCCGAGTAGCCGGTCGACGCCGGCCAGCCGCGTGGCGAAGACATCGGCTTCTACTTCCTGGATTCCGGCCGGGTCGTCGCCGCTCACCAGATCCCGCCCGCGCCGGATCTGGCGCACCAAAGACCGCGGCCACTGCGAGTCGGTGAGAGCTGCGGGCAGGGAAGTCACGGCGCCGTGAAACGGAACGAGAGGAGACGTGGAAGTGGGAAGAGACCATCATAGCGCAACTAAGGCGTAAACAGGAAGCCTGCTTGTTGTGGCGTCGCCATTTCAGGCGGTGTAGAAACGGCCTCCTATGGCCTCGTATTAAGACTTGGGGCCTAACTTTGAACAGGTCGAACCCTTGTTCAAAGTTCCTGTACATGTCTCTTGCCGTTCAGCGCAGCCGCTGGAGGAACCACCAGTGGTGTCCCTCCAGGTCCAGGGCTCCGTAGCTCCGGTCGACCCAGTAGCCCTCGCCGTAGTCCTGGGTCGCTGGCTCCATCGTGATGACTGCGTCCGCCACCCGCGCCCGCCCGCAGTGCGCGTCGGCGTCGTCGACGTACACGGCGAGGGACTGCGTGTTCGCGCCGCCGACCGCCCGTGGAGACTGCTGGTACTCCCGGTCCGGCTGCAGGCCGGTCTGCCCGACCATGATGAGACCGCCGTCCAGGACGAGCTGCGAATGGACGATGCGTCCCTGTTCGTCCTCGACCCGTTCCTGCACCTCGAAGCCGAAGGCGCGGACCAGCCAGTCGATCGCGGCCGCCGCGTCGTCGTAGAAGAGGGAGGACGAGATTCTCGGCCAGCCTTCAGGTGGGTTCTTCATGGGATCTCCTGGTTGTGTCTTGCGGTAGGGAATCGAGTTCCCGGATCTCGCCTTCACGCAGAACGAGAAAGCGGTCGGCGAGTTCCGCCAGCGATCCGGCTTCGTGGGTTGCGACGAGCGCCACGCCGCCGGCCTCCCGGAGCGCCTTGAGCCACCCGTGGATGCGGCCTCGCCAGTGTTCGTCCATCGCGTCGAGTGGCTCGTCCAGGATCGCCGTTCGCGGTGTTCCGATCCAGGCGGCGGCGAGGAGAACCCGACGGCGCTGGCCTCGGGACAGCTCGCGAATGGACAGGTCGGCGGAATCCTCGAGGTCCGTTTCGGACAGGACCTGGTCGACCTGCTGCGCCGGCTGCGATCTCAAACGGCAGACGAGGCGCAGAACCTCGCGAATCGTCGCGAACGGCGTCACGTCGGGTTCCTGGGGAACGAACGCCAGGTCGGAGCGGGCCGCGACTTCTCGCCGCCACAGATCGGAACCGTTGACGAGAACTCTCCCGGCGTCGGGTTTCTCCACTCCGGCAGCGAGCTTCAGCAACGTCGTCTTGCCAGCGCCGTTGTCACCGGAGAGCAGGGTCACTCCGCTCGCGACCTCCAGGTTCAGATCGCTGAAGATGCGGCTCCGGTCGTCGTAGGCGAAGGCGACGCCTTCCATTCGGAGGCCTCGCGTCACGATTCCGCCTCCCGGGCAGCGTTGAATCGACGTTCCAGGAACAGGCCCGCCTTGAGCGCGCGCTCGCGTCTGGCGGACGCTTCCAGCGCGAGCGGCGAGGCGAGGCCCAGGACGAGCGCGGTCAGAGGCTGCAGGCTCGTGAGGAGGGCGGCCAGGAGAGCCTCGATCCAGGTCCACGCTCCGAGTCGCGTGAGTCCCCGGAGCGAGTTGCGCATCCGTCCCGGCAGCCGAACCGCCAGAAAGACGAGGAGCGCGAGGACGGACAGGCCGCTCGAGGCCGGCAGGTAGAGAAGCGGGATCAACAGGGGGCTGCCAATCAGCAGCAGCAGGACGGCGTCCGCGGCGACCCGCTGTCTCGCGGACCAGGGAAGCGAACGGGACCAGGCCCAGGGCGGCCGGCGCGCGCTCAGCAGCGTCGCCACGGCGAGAATCGTCGCAGTCACGCCCAGCGAGGCGCCGAGCCGCAGGACGAGATCGGTCTGATCGGCCGTGAACTCGTTGTTGTGGATGGCCAGGCCGGTCGGCGCGGCGAACAGGGCGGCGGGCAGGTGAGCCAGCGTGATCCACAGTCCGAGCGCTCGCAGGGAGAAGGCGAGTTGACCCATCGGCAGACACCGCCCGAGTGACCGAAGGGAGAACGGAACCGAGGGAACGCGCGCGGAGCGCGGTGACCAGCGCCGGGCCTGGAAGAGCGCGAGTGCGAGAAGGGCAATGGCGGCCGCCAGACCCGGAAGCGAGGCGCTCGCCGCCAGCGGCCCGGCCACGGCGGCACAGGCGCGAACCCGCCCCGGTGCCGGCGTCCAGGTGCCTGCGGCCGCCAGCGCTACGAGCGGCAGAGCAACCAGGGCTCGGGGCGAGGCCGGCTCACCGAGCACTCTGCCTCCGATCCATAGAACGATCCACAGACCGGCAAGATGGGCGAGGGTCGACGCGACGCCCAGGACACCGGCGGCCCAGCGGGTCCTTGGACCGACGGGCAGATGAAGCTGCCAACCACGGTGGGCCGGCGCCAGACGCCGCGCCGCCGCGGCAGCGGCCACGACCGCCCAGACCGCGAATCCGAGCCTGGCCGCGGAGAACGCCTCAGGCGTCGCGATGCCGGCGGCCAGACCCTTGAGCAGAAGCTCCCGTGCCTGCGGCGGCTGAAACGCCAGCAGAACCAGTAGAAGCACCAACTGGAACGTCGCGAGGCCAAGGGTGACCCGCGCGCCGGAGGAAAGGTGGAAGCGGTAGCTCGCTCGCAGCCCGGCTGTTGTCACCCGCTGGTGCATCGTTGGGGAGGATAGCGACCGTGAGGAATGGTCGCCTTTCTCTGACAGCGACGGCTTCCGACCATGCACCGGGTCTTCTACTTTGCGAACGCGATCCTCGTTCCCCTTCGGCAAAGCCAGGAGCTTGGGCGGCAGAAACTGGGTGCGCCGGCGTCCCCGCCGGCATCCGGCGCGAAGCGACGGCCTCTGGACCTTCTGCCGCGTTAGGCGGCTCGGGGCGTCTCTTGTTCCCGCGCTACCTTTGCCTCCAGGTGCGGTGGCGGCTTCCACAGGCACTCCATCACGTAGGGCAGGTCGAGTGGCCGGCCGTCCCAGGTCGGCATCGACTCCTTGCCCGTGATCAGGATGCCGGCGTTCTCCAGGTGCTCGACCAGTTCTCTAGCGGCGCGGAGGCCGACCGGTGGTGGCGCGGGACTCTCCTCCAGCGGCCGTCCCCGGCGATGGAAGAACTGCACGGCGCCCTCCTCGCTCATTCGCACGCTGAAGCCGCCTTCGTGGAGCAGTCGGTGGTGTCGCCGGCAGAGGAGCATGAGGTTCGAGAGCTTCGTCTCGCCGCCGTCGGCCCAATGGACGATGTGGTGGGCGTCGCAGTGCTTCGAGGTGCAGCCGGGGAAGCGGCAACCCTGATCGCGGAACTCCAGGGCGCGACGGATCGGCGGTGGAATGGTGCGCGTCTTGCGGCCGACGCTCAGGATCTGGCCCGATCGGTGAGTGATCCGGACTTTGCCGGCGTCGCAGGCGATGCGCCGGGCCGTTTCCGCGGAAACAGGAACGTGGGAGTCGCCGAGCCACGCGCCCCGCGGTGAAGACCGGCCCCTTCGCGGTTGGAGACTCGTTGGCGTTTCCGCGGGAACGTGTTCGGCTTCAGCCCTCGCTGCAGGCTGGTGCTGCGGGCGAGTCGGCGGCGTTCCCGCGGAAACGTGTGCCGCGGCCGTTTCCGCGGAAACACACGACGCGCAGCCGACCTCGGGAACCGCCTCCCGGGCCCTCAGTTCCTCGTCGCTCACGTGAACGACAACTTGGTAGCGGTCACCGCTTGAGCCGGGATCGAGACCGCCCTTGAGTGCGCTCTCGGCAATGAGAGCGAGAGCGTCCGCGCGAACCTTGCCGGCCGGCGGCCTGTCTCCCTGCTGTTCAGCGTAGAGCTTCTCGCCTGCCGCCTTGAGTGCCTTCATCAGCACTTCGCCAGCTTCCGGCGCCAGACGTCCGCGGATCACGAACATGCCGTTCTCATCGATGTGAGTGGTTACATGGCTCGATGCGTCCCGCAACTCGTCATCGGCAGCCTCGACCGAACGGTCTATCCTGCGCCACGACCGGACGACCCGTTCGATGTACGCCGCGGTCCCGGCCCTCCCGAGTTCGACGAGGTCCTTCTCAGTGTCGGGCCGTGCGATGCGGGTCAGCGCTCTCACCTTGGAGTAGGAGAGTTGGCCTCGTTTCATCGCCTCGCTCATCAGGGGCAGTTCGCCCAGGGCCCGGGCGACCCGCACCTTCTCGCGGGCCGCGCCGGGTGCAAGTCCAATTCGCCAGGAGAGCCACTGCGCGCAACTGAGGAAGCCGCAGTTCCAGCCCTCCTCCTCGTCGAACTTGCGAATCAGAACAAGCAGCTCGTAAGTCGCCGCGTCGATCCGCGCTGCGAGCGTGGCGATCTCCTCGCCCATGCGCTCCTTGGTGCTCATGCCGGCTTCTTTGTCAATCATTCGGTTGTTATCCAATGCTGGATCTGGCGGTCGGCTTGCCGGGTGTCGGAGGTCGCGAGACCGGCCTGTCGGGGACCTCCGTTTGGGAGACTGAATCTATCACTTGATCGTTGAGATACGAAAGGAACTCCAATGCAGTGGAGCGGCGTTCGTGTTTCTGGAGTCCGGAGGCCGACGTGACACCTCAATCGATAGTGAGGGATCGGTGGCAGGCACCGGATTCGGGCTCCACGCGGCTCGCATTGGAGTATGGGCTATAGTCGCGCACGATGAGGGGAGAAGGCCTCCTGTGAACGAGGACTTCCCCATTTCGGGTCGTCAGTGAAGACCGACGCGAGCAGTGAACGGGTTTTTCTGAACCCTCTCGGTGTCCTCGAAGAGGGCAGTTCCTCCGATGACGCCCTTCGGTTCCTCTGTAGCCATGAGATCGTTGTCCTTGGCGGGGCAGACGTGGACAGCATCATCGAGCGAGACAGAGAGATTCGGCCAATTGCGGGATCGCTCGGAGACAAGCTGACGGTTTGTCGCCTCGATCAGAAGGACTTGGCCGAAATCCTATGGCCTTTGAGGGCGGCAGGCTCGGCTTTCTGCACAGGTCACTATCTCGCCACGATCACGATGGCAGGTGTTGCCGTCGAACAACTGTTCGTGCGGGAAAAGCCTGATACCAGAGCGGAGAAGTGGCCCTTCGGGAAGCGACTGAATGAAAGCGGTTGGGACCAGTCCGACTCTGGCAAAGGAGAGAGACTGAGAGTCCTGCGGAACGACGCTGTTCATCGGGCGCGAGGCGGAAAAGCGGAGGCGCTTGAAGCCTTTCGGTTGGCTTCCTTGTTGGTGGGCGCAAGGCTTGGATGGCGCGGCCCTGATTCCGAGACGGGCACCATAGTTCTGCCTCCGGATAGGCCATGAAGGTCCAACCCAGCGAAGCGACATCTACGCCTGCTGGCGGCCGTTCTCCTATATGGTCGCCAGCCCTCGCTCGCTCGGCTATCTTTGCAGGACGTTCAGGGCGTCACGGAACCACGTCGCCCCAGTTCGGCGCGGCGGCGGCTTCGCCTTCGCCGGCGGCCCATTCGATCGTGTCGCCGACCCAGGCCTGGAACATCTCGTGGTCCCAGACGTCCTCGCGGTGGCCCATCGCGTTGTAGAGGACGCGGCCGGCGCCAAGTTCGCGGCACCAGGCGATGGGGTACGGGGCGATGTCGTAGACCTCCTGGTTGGCTCGCTCTTCGCCGGGGTCCATCAGCGCCAGGACGTGGAGCTTGTCCTCAGCAACATTCTTGAACAGGTACCACTCGTCCATGATCTTCCAGCCGTCTTCGACGGCCTTCATCGTCGGGTGGCGGGCGTCGGCGACACGGACGATGCCGGGAAACTGCCTGCCGTGGTGGGTGAACTCGCCGCCGATCATGCCGATGTAGGGAGTGACCTCGTCGTTCTCGCCGTGGAAGGTGTCGGTCGCCGGGTGGAAACCCACGAAACCGCCGCCGGCTTCGATCCAGGCGATCAGGTCGGAGACGCCGTCGGCGCTCATCGGGGGATTGCCGTCGCCGCGGAAGATGCCCTCCCCGGCGCCGCCGCGCTGGGTCAGGTCGCCGGTCGTGTAGAAGATGACGACGTCGAAACTGGCGAGCTGGGTCGCGTTGATCAGGCCTGCGTCCTTGGTGGACGTGATCTCAAAGCCCCGCTCGGTCGCCACCTGGGCAAGCACCGTGTCGACGTGGCTGGGATGGCCGTCGGTGCGCTTGATCGCGGAGTGCTGGAAGCCGGACGACTTGCTGACGAAGAGGACGCGAACGGGCTCGTCGGCCTCGGAATTGAAGGCGAGTGTGGGGGCGGCTGCGAGCAGCAGGGCGAGTGCGAGGAGCAGGGGGCGAGTGAGGCTGGCAGCGTGGATCATGCGGAGGAAGTTACCACCGCACGGGCTCGCCGCTTCGCGGCATCGCGCTTGATGCGGGTCAGAAGACCCGCGCACCCAGAGATACGGCGTCGGGCGGCGAGATTCTCTACGCAGATGTTGGTCCATCACTGCGGCCGGCCGGCGGGGGCGCCGGCGCACCCAGTGGGTTGCCTAGCTGAACTTCGAGATGACCTCTTCGCCGAACTGGGCCAGACGGTCGGGCGGCATCGGCGGGAAGATGACCCGGGAAACGCCGAGTTCGGCCATGCGTGCCAAGTGATCGGGAGGTCCGCCGTTGGCGGTGATCTCGATCGCGTCCGGGTCGCGGCCCGCCGCCGCGGCGCTTTCGCGCATGATCCCCAGCAGGTGCTTCAGCTTGTCGATGTCGCCGAGAGCGGGGAAGAACCCGTCTCCCAGTTCGCCGGCGCGGCGGGCGGCGCGTTCGGAGTGCCCGCCGACGACGATCGGCACGGAACCCTGGACGGGCTGCGGCCGGCTGTAGCAGTCGGAGAAGGAGACGAACTCGCCGTCGTGACTCGGGCAGTCCTCGGTCCACAGCGCCCGGAAGGCGCGAATGTAGTCGTCCAGGCGGCGTCCGCGGCCGGCGAAGGGCACGCCGAGGGCGTTGAACTCCTCCTCGAGCCAGCCGACGCCGACGCCCAGGACGGCGCGGCCGCCGGAGAGCTTGTCGAGGGTGGCGACGGCCTTGGCGGTGACCAGGGGATTGCGCTGCGGGACGATCAGGATGCCGGTCGCGAGCTTGATGCTCTTCGTCGCCGCGGCCACGTAGGATAGCCAGATGAGCGGGTCGGGGATGTCGAAGTCCTCGCGTCCGCCGGGCATCTTGCCGCTTTCGTCATAGGGATAGGGGGAGGCGTAGCCGCGCGGGACGACGACGTGCTCCACGGTCCATAGCGAGTCGAAGCCGGCGGCTTCGGCTGCCTGAGCCAGTCCCGCGGCAGGCGGACCGTCGACGAACGGGCCGGTATTGGCGAACATGATGCCGAACTTCATCTCTTCTCCTCGTTCTTCGGGCCTCATTTGCAAGGCCACTGGCGCGCGGGACTGTAGCAGCGTTCCATGAGCATGAGACGGGCACTCGACGCGGTTGCGCGATGGACGATCCGCTCTCCGTGGAGCGCGATCGCCTGGGCGGTCTTGCCGGCTCTCGCGCTGGCGGCGTTGCTGCCGACGACCACGGTCGATCTCACGTTCACGGGCGTCATGAACCGCGGCAACGAGCATGTCGGTCGTTACTTCGAGATGTCCGAGCAGTACGAGCTCGGCGGTCTGCTTCTCGTGCTGCTCGAGGGCGAGGAGGAGCGACTCGACGAGGCCGTCGACCGCGCGATCGAGGCCGCGTCGGTGCTGCCGTCGGTCGCTGCCGCCAGACGCCCGCTGCCACTCGAGTGGCTCGCGGAGCAGGCGCCGTGGCTTGTCGAGCGGCCTCTGTTCGACCGTTGGCTCGCCCTCGTCGAGCGGCCGGACGACGTTGCGAATCTGGCGGAGTTCGCCGCCTCTGCCATGGCGCTTCGCGGCGCGGTGGCCAGCGTGCCCGGCGCCCGCCTCGTCGAGATCAAGATGGCGAAGGACCCGCTGGCGGAAGAGGTCGGCGAGAGCCCGTTCTTCGAGATCGAAGCCTCCATCGAGAGCGCTCTGGCGGGTTCCGGGGTGACGGCGGGCTTCTCGGGCCTGCCGGCGCTGTCGGCGGGCGACCAGGAGCAGACGTTAGGCGCCATCAAGCGCCTGACGCCGATCAGCCTCGTGCTCGTCCTGCTTCTCTTCCGGATCGTCGAGAAACGACCGGGCGGCATGCTTTCGGTGGCCGCCGTTCTGATCCTCGCGATTGGCGCCGCCCTGGGCGCCGTCGGCGTCCTGACCGGGAAGCTGACCGTGATGGAGACGTTCTTCGGCGTCACCGTCTTCGGACTCGGCATCGACTTCGCCGTCCACCTGTTCGTGCGTCAGAGGGAGGAGCTGGCTCATGGTCGTTCGTTCGAGCAGGCGTTGCGGCGTACCCTGTCCGGCGCCGGCCGTGGCGTCGTCGCCGGGGGCATCACGACGGCCGGGGCGTTCCTCATCGCGGCGACCGCGCCGGACCCGGTGGCGCTGCATCTCGGCCTGTCGGGCGGTCTCGGTCTCCTGTTCTGCCTGCCGCTGACGCTGCTGATCCTGCCTTCCGTGTGGGTGCTGCGGCAACGGCGGCACCGCCGGCGGGTCGCAACCGCGACGGAGGCCCCGTCCAGGCGCGCGACGCCGGTCCGGGTTCCCGGCCTCTCATCCGTGGTGCGGTGGTCGACGGAACGTCCGGTCCGCTGTCTGGCCGTGAGCGCCGTCCTGGTGACGGCGGCCCTCGCGGGATTGCCGCGGCTACAGGTGGAGACGCGGCTGGAGCGGATCATGAATCGCGGTGTGCCGGCCATCGCGATGGTCGACCGGATTCAGGAAGTACTCGGCACGAACGGCGCGCCATGGATCCTGGCGGCTGACAGTCTCGACCAGGCGAGGGAGTTCGCGGCCCGGCTGGACGGGCATCCGCTGTTCAGCGAGACGATCAGCCTCGGCACCATCCTGCCGGCCGATCTGGCGGAGCGGGCCGCTGAGCTACACCGGGTGTTCGGCCCCCAGGGTGGGCCGGTCGAGGCCGTGGGGGGGATAGCCGATCCCCGGGCCCTTGCGGTGGCAGCGCTCCGTCGAGCCGCGGCGGCCGGCCCACCCGGCATCGACTCACTCCCGCCCGGCCTGCGCGAGAAGTTCATTGCGTCCACCGGCGAGTTTCTGGTCTTCGCCTACGCTGCGGACTCGAAGGCCGACGGCGCCCTGGCACGGCGCCAGCGCGAGGTGGTGCAGGCGATCGACCCAAGGTCCAGCGGGCTGCTCGCGGTGGTGGAAGGCATGATGATCGGCGACCGGCCGTGGATCCCGTGGATCGCCCTTTCGATCCTGGGATTCGTGCTGGTCGTCCTCTGCGTCGACTTCCGGCGGCCCGCCTCGGTCCTGCTGGCGGTGCTGCCGGTGCTGGCCGCGGTGCCGTTCACCCTGGGCGTGCTGTGCTGGGTCGGCATTCCCTTCAACGTGATGACGTGGCTCGTGTTGCCGCTGATCTTCGGGCTCGGGATCGACGACGGCATCCACGTCGTCCACCGAATCCTCGACGATCCGGCTCAGCCGATTCGCGGGGCGGCCCTGTCGGTCGGGCGGGCGATCGCGATGACGACGCTGACCACGACGGCCAGTTTTTCGATCCTGCTGTTCACCGACCACCCGGGCCTGGAGACGATGGCGGCCGTCATGCTGATCGGCCTGCCAGCGTGTCTGCTGGCGTCGGTGACGGTGCTGCCGGCGGCGGCGGTTCTGCTGGTCGGAAGACGGTAGGCTGCCGGGCTCGCCATGCCGGAACCGATCGCACTCTGCTTCAGCGGCGGCAAGGACAGTTGCCTGGCGCTTCAGGAACTGCGCCGGCAGGGCCGTTTCGAGGTGGTGGAACTGGTCACCACGGTGACCGACGCCTTCGACCGGGTCAGCATGCACGGCGTCCGCCGTGTGTTGTTGCGGGAGCAGGCGGACTCGATCGGCCTTCCGCTGACCGAAGTCGTCGTGCCGCCCGAGCCGTCGAACGTCGTGTACGAGCGGGAGATGGGAAAGGCGTTCGCGAAGCTCCGCGAAGGGGGAATCAGCCGCGTCGGCTTCGGGGACCTGTTCCTCGAGGATCTCCGTGAGTACCGCGTCCGCCAGCTCGCGGAAGCGGGCCTCGAGTGCGAGTTCCCGATCTGGCACACGCCCACGGACGAACTGGCTCGGACCTTCATCCGTGACGGCTTTCGGGCCGTGACCGTCTGCGTCAACCCGGCCGTTCTGCCCGTCTCCTTCGCCGGACGCGCCTTCGACGACACCTTCCTCGCTGACCTTCCGGCCGGAGTCGACCCGTGCGGCGAGCGCGGCGAGTTTCATACCTTCGTGTTCGACGGCCCGATCTTCGACCGCTCGATTGAAGTCGAGAGCGGCGGGGTCACGGAGCGGGATGGCTTTGGCTTCTGTGACCTTCTGCCAGCGGGCTCCCCGGTTTCCGCGGAGGCGGCCACGGGATGACCGAGCCCCGCATCGTCTCGCTGATCGCCAGCGCGACGGAGATCGTCTGCGCCCTCGGCTTCGAGGACTGCATGGTCGGCCGGTCGCACGAGTGCGATTACCCACGGTCGGTGGAGAGGCTGCCGGTGTGCTCCTCGTCGAAGGTCGACGTCGACGGATCGAGCCGAGCGATCGACGACCAGGTGCGCGCGATCGTGGCGGACGCCCTGTCCGTCTACCGGGTCGACGCAGGTCTTCTGGACGAACTGGCGCCGACCGTGATCGTGACCCAGACCCAGTGCGAGGTGTGCGCGGTCAGCCTGAAGGACGTGGAGCAGGCGGTCTGCGAGCTCGTGTCGTCCGAGCCACGCATCGTGTCGCTGGAGCCGATGGCTCTCGGTGACGTGTTCGACGACATCGGCAGGGTTGCCGAGGCGCTGGGGCGACCTGACCGGGCACAGCAGTTGACGGCGGAGTTGACCGGACGCCTCGACGCCATCCGCGGGCGCGCCAGCCGGCTTCCTGAACGCCCCGTGATCGCCTGCATCGAGTGGATCGACCCGTTGATGAACGCCGAGAACTGGGTGCCGGAGCTCGTGGAGATCGCCGGAGGCAAGGTGATGTTCGGCGAGGCCGGAAAGCACTCGGGCTACTTCGAGTTCGAGCGGGTGATCGAGGCCGATCCCGATGTCATCGCGGTCATGCCCTGCGGCTTCGATATCCCGCGCACGGCGGCCGAGATGTCGCCGCTGGCCGCCCAGCCGGGCTGGTCCGAGCTCTCCGCCGTGCGTCACGGCCGCGTCTTCCTGACCGACGGCAACCAGTACTTCAACCGGCCAGGCCCTCGGGTCGTCGAGTCGGCGGAGATCCTGGGCGAGCTGCTGCACCCGGGGGTCTTCGACTTCGGCCATCGCGGATCCGGCTGGACGGAGTGGGTTGGCTGATTCGGTGACCGGGTTGCCGTCGCGGCGGTCGCTCAGGTGCATCGACGGGGTTGGTCTCTGGTGCGCCCTGGGCTACGCGGGCCTCGCGCTGCTGGCGCGCCAGCCGGGCGAACCCGAACTCGGCTGGTTCTTCTTTCTCGTCGCCTGGACCGGACTTCCGGTCTTCGGTCTGTTCTACCGCTTCCTGAGGACCGGCGAACCGCTCCCGGTTCGCCGCCTGCTGGCCTGGGCGGTCGTCTTCCGCCTCGTGGGGCTCGTCGGCGGGCCGTTCTACGAGGACGACTTCTACCGCTACCTCTGGGACGGATTCCGGTTCGCCACCGCGGGAACGCCGTACGGCGCAGCGCCGGAGGAGTTCTTCGTCGACCCAGCGGTGCCCGTGCTTTTCCAGGGCGTGCTGGACGGCCTCAACTACCCGGAGCTGCCGACGATTTATGCGCCGGTCACGCAGTTCGTCTTCCTCGTCGCGTACTGGATCAAGCCGGCGAGTGTTGCCGTGCTACAGGCGTTCCTGATTGCTGTCGATCTGGCAGTCGTCCTTCTCCTGCTCCGTCTGGCGCCCGCACGGAACGTGCTGCTCTACGCATGGTGTCCGCTGGTGGTCAAGGAGATCGCCTTCACTGCGCATCCGGACGGTGTCGGCGTCTGCCTGCTGCTGGCCGCGATCGTGCTCGCGCGCGACCGCCGATTGGGGTTTGCCGCCGCGCTGCTCGGGCTGGCCGTGGCGACGAAGACGTTCGCCCTGGTACTGGTGCCCCTGGTTCTGGTCGGTGCGCGGCCCAAGCACTGGGCGCTGTTTGTCGGCACCGTGGCGGCGGTGTACCTGCCGTTCATCGTCGCCGGCGGCACCGATCTCGTGTCGCTCCTGACCTTCGCGCGCGACTGGGAGTTCAACTCGGCGGTGTTCGCGTTGTTCAAGACGGTGGTTGCGCCGTCCGCGGCGCGGCTGGTCGTCGGGCTGCTGTTCGCCGCCTTCTGGGGCTTGTACTGCCTTCGCTACGCCCGCGGCGAGGAACGCGGAATCCCGCGCGGCGATGTGCTGTTCGGCGTTCTGCTGGTGTTGTCGCCGGTGATCAACCCGTGGTACCTGCTCTGGCTGCTGCCCTTCGCGGTAGTCTTTCCGAGCCTCTGGGCGTGGACGGCATCGGTGGCGGTCCTGTTCAGCTACATCACCGGGCTCAACCTGCCCGACTACACGTTGCAACCTTACGAGCAGCCGGTCTGGGGCCGGGGGCTGGAGTTCGGTCTGATCGGGCTGGCGCTCGCGATCGATGTGATGGTGAATCGCCGTAGAGGGATGCGAAAGGAAACGGAATGACGAATCGCAAGTTGATTGGTGTCGCGGCCGCGATGGCGATCGTGTTGGCCTGTGGAGCTCCGGAGTCGAGGGAGATCGCGGGGTGGGACGTCAGTGACGAAGCGAGTACCGAGACGCTCGATCACCGTCCCTGGCAGGAGATCCTCGACGCCTACGTCGGCACCGACGACACGGGAGTCAACCTGTTCGACTACGCGACGATCTCGGCCAGTGCCGCGGACACGGCGAAGCTGGGCGACTACCTCGACTACCTGCAGGGGCTCGATCCGTTGGCCTACTCCCGAGCCGAACAGATGGCGTACTGGATCAACCTCTACAACGCGCTCACGGTCCAGGTGGTGCTTTCCGAGTACCCGGTGGATTCGATCAAGGAGATTCACGAGGGCGTCGTTCCGAACACCGGCCCGTGGCAGGACCCGCACGCGCAGGTGAACGGCCGGGATCTGAGCCTGGACGACATCGAGCACGGCATCCTGCGTCCGCTCTGGCGGGACAAACGGATCCACTACGCGGTGAACTGCGCGGCGTACGGCTGTCCCCATCTGTTGGCGACGGCCTTCACCGCCGCCAACACGGAGGAGCTGCTCGAGCAGGGCGCACACGACTACGTGAACAACCCGCGCGGCGTCGACTTCGTCGACGAGGACTTCATCGTCATCTCGAGCATCTACGACTGGTACACCGAGGACTTCGGCAACACCGAGGAGTCCGTCGTCGCGCACCTCATCGACTACGCCGACGAAGAACTCGCCGCGCGTCTCGAGGCCTTCGCGGGTTCGATCGACTACGAGTACGACTGGAGCCTGAACGAGCCCTAGCTAGGTGACGGGCGCTGGAGTCAGAACCCGCCGCCGCCGAAGGTGAAGCCGACGCTGAGGCCGATGACCTCGGAGTTCGGTGTGTTGCGGCCGCCGATGACGTCGCCATAGGTCAACGCCAGGCTCGTACTGCCCGTGAGGCCGATGTTCACCGTGCCGTAGAGAAGGTCGATGTCTTCCTGAAGCTCCGGGAAGCGGGCCGGTGAGAAGGGCGGAACGCCGATGTCGAGCCCCGAACCGCCGTCGGTCATCCGGTAGCCGACGCTCAAGCCGACTCGTTCTCCGACCAGAACGCCGGCCGAGAGATTCAGGATGATGTCCTCCGGAATGTCGTCGGTGCGGTAGCGGTAGCCGACCTCGGCGGACAGGACGCCCCGCTCACCGACGTACTTGCCGATCAGCAGGGAGACTTCGGCGCCGTTGCCGCCGTCGCCCAGTGAATTGATGTAGCCGGTGTCGTAGTCGCCCGCGAGGATGGCGCCGAACCGCAGCGCCATGCTCGGGCCCGAAGTCACGACCTCGTCCCGGAACCGCCAGGTCAGGCCGGCTCTCGCGTCCTGGAGCCCGCTCAGGTCGTCCTTGTTCGGGTGCTTGGGGCCGCCTCCAGGGTACTGGCTGTCCGACGTGCCGATCTGGAAGTCGAGCGCGAGGGCGTCGGATATGCCGTACGTCCCGTTGACCCAGACGGTGTCGAGGCCGAGCGTGCCGGCGAGCTGGATGGTCGTCGAGTCGGCGCCGGCCATGCTTCGCCACCGCTCGGAGCGCTCGTAGTCGGTCGCCTCCTGGGAGACATAGGAGAAGGTGACCGTGCCCGATCCGGGTGCCGGCAGCCAGGGGGAGCCTTCGGCGACCAGGGGCGGCGCCGCGAAGACGAGGACGGCAACCGCCGTCAGAAGGAGCGGACGCGGGGAACGTCTGTTCATCGTCATCTCCGGGCTACAGCTTGTAGCGGCGGGTCAGGTAGAAATGAACGAGTTCCTGCTCGTCCGGTGCTTCCGCGCACGCGGCTTCGCCGGCCCCGGGGCAGAGCACGTTGATGTGCTCGTCGTCGTCGGTGCCCGGCTTGTCGGCCTCGTCGCGAGCCTCCAGGCTGTTCTTCAGGCTGAGAGCGCGGTCACGGTCGAGGTCGCGCTTCTGCAGGGGACAGGAGGGACAGACGAGCTTCTGGAACGTGAGTGCCTTGCCCATCGTGTAGGCGTCCCGCGGGTTGATGCCCTTGCCGGCGGCGATAGTGCCGGATGCGTACAGGCCCGCCTGCGCAAGGCAGGCAACGAGGATGCAGGCCGACAGGCCGATGATGAACCGTTTCATCCTTGATGTGTCTCCCGTCTCAGAGCTGGAAGGGCTCCGCGAATTGCGTGTTGAAGGTGGGCGCAACGTAGCACAGCGCTGTGCCACAATCACCGGCCGTCAGCGAACAACGACCACCCAGGAAGGAGCGGCAGGCATGATCCAGACGGGCGAGTTCAGGGGCTTCGAGGTGTCCATGGAGGATCCGGGGATCCTGGTCATCACCTTCAACCGGCCGGACCGTCTCAACGGCATGGACGCTCCGATGAAGCGGGATCTGCTGGAGACGCTGACCCAGGCCGCGATGGAGGACCCGGTCCGGGTCGTCCTCTTTGCCGGCAGCGGCAGGGCGTTTTCCGCCGGCGACGACATCAGCGGCCAGGACAAGGGCCGGCGCGGCGAAGCGCTGGTGCCGGACATTCACCGTGGCCACGACAACGTGCTCGGCACGATCAACGGGCTGCGCAAGATCTCCCAGCCGATCAACACGGCGATCCGCGGCATGGACAAGCTGACGATCGCGGCGATGAACGGCGTAGCGGTCCAGACCGGCTTCTCGCTGGCGCTGAGTTGCGACTTCCGAATCGCCTCGAGCGCGGCGCGAATGGGCAGCGGCACGCTCCGCTTCGGGCTTCTGCCGGACGAGGGCGGCCACTACCTGCTGCTGCAGATGATGGGGCTACCGAAGACGATGGACTTCCTCATGCGCAGCAGGCTCGTGGGTGCGGCGGAGGCGCTTGAACTAGGGCTCGTCCACGAGGTCGTGGAACCGGACGCGCTGATGCCGCGCGCCATGGATCTCGCTCAGGAGCTCGCCAACGGGCCGCAGGTGGCGATGCGGCTGCTCAAGCGCAGCCTCTACAACGCCGCCGATCAGACCTGGGAGCAGTCGCTCGAGGACATCGCCGCCCGGACCCCGATGGCCGACCATCACCCGGACTCCCGCGAGGGCGTGGCGGCGTTCCGTGGGAAGCGGAAGCCGTCCTTCAACGCCTGGCTGGAGGAGTGACCGACCGACCGGACGGTAGGTGATAATCTCCCGCAGCCAACGGAACCCGACACCACAGCAACCATCCAAGCCAGGGAGCCTTTCCATGACTGACGCCGTCATCATTTCCACCGCCCGCACGCCGATCGGCAAGGCCTATCGGGGCGCCTTCAACAACCTCGAGTCGCCGACCATGGGTGCCGCGGCCATCGAAGCGGCAGTCGAACGCGCCGGCGTCGAGAAAGGCGAGGTCGACGACGTCGTCATGGGCTGCGCCATGCAGCAGGGCACCCAGGGCAACAACGTCGCCCGGCAGTGCGCGATCCGGGCCGGCTTGCCGGTCGAGGTGTCGGGAATGACGGTGGACCGGCAGTGCTCGTCGGGCCTGATGGCGATCGCCACCGCCGCCAAGCAGGTCGTGATCGACGGGGCGCCGGTCGTGGTCGCCGGCGGCATCGACTCGATCAGCCTGGTGCAGAACGACAAGATGAACCACTTCCGTGTTCCCGATCCCTGGATCAAGGAGAACAAGCCGGATCTCCACCTGCCGATGATCGACACCGCTGAAGTCGTGGCGAAGCGCTACGACGTCACCCGTGAGCAGCAGGACGAGTACGGCCTGCAGAGTCAGCGGCGGACCGCCGCCGGGCAGGAGACAGGCGCCTTCGACGACGAGATCATCACGATGAACGCGACGAAGATGATTCTCGACAGGGCGACCGGGGACATCAGCTTCGGCGAGGTCGAGCTCAGCCAGGACGAGGGCAACCGGCCGAGCACGACGATCGAGGGTCTGTCAGGGCTGAAGCCGGTGCGCGAGAACGGCACGATCACCGCCGGCAACGCGAGCCAGCTTTCCGACGGCGCGTCCGCGTGCGTGGTCATGGACTCGAAGCTGGCGGAGCAGCGGGGCCTCGAGCCGCTCGGCATCTACAAGGGGATGGCGGTCGCCGGCTGCGAGCCGGACGAGATGGGCATCGGTCCGGTCTTCGCCGTCCCCAAGCTGCTGGAGCGCCAGGGCCTGACGATGGACGACATCGACCTGTGGGAGCTGAACGAGGCGTTCGCGGTCCAGGTCATCTACTGCCGCGACCGGCTGGGCATTCCGAACGAGAAGCTGAACGTGAACGGCGGCGCGATCTCGATCGGCCATCCCTACGGCATGAGCGGCGCGCGCATGGTCGGCCACGCGCTGATCGAGGGCAAGCGCCGGGGCGCGAAGAACGTGGTCGTCACGATGTGCATCGGCGGCGGAATGGGCGCCGCGGGGCTGTTCGAGGTGGCGTGAGGCTCGGCCGCGGCGGGCGAAGTGAGTTCGGGCGGCGCCGTTTCGCCGTCGCCGCTCTGGCCGCTCTTGTCACGGCCTCCGTTCCGGCCGCCGCGCAGACCGAGTTCCACTTCCAGTTCGGCGAGTTGCTGAACCCGTTCTCGGCTCAGGAGGAGGAGAGCTTCGTCCTCACGCTGCAGCAGGCGACGCAGTGGAAGTACGGCGACAGCTTCTTCTTCATCGACTACCTCGACGACAGGGGCCGGGACGGCTTCAACGAGCGGGATTTCTACGGCGAGTGGTACCCGACCCTGAGCCTCGGCAAGATGACCGGGAAGACGGTCGGCGGCGGCCCGCTCGCCGACGTCGGCTTCATCGCCGGCTTGAACGCCGCCGGCGATGCGAAGGTCGTCAAGTACCTGCCCGGGCTACGCCTGGCCTGGAAGGCGCCCGGTTTCATCTTCCTGAACACGGACCTGATGCTGTACCTCGACGGCAGCAGCGGTGTCGGCGCCGGCGGCGCGCCGCGAACGGACGACAGCTACTGCTTCGACGTCAACTGGCTGTACTTGTTCTCGGTGGGCGAGCAGAGCTTCCAGATCACCGGCCACGCCGAGTACATCGGCGCGGTGACGAACGAGTTCGGACAGACCTACGGAGGGTCGATCCTGGCCCAGCCCCAGTTCCGCTGGGACGCGGGAAAGGCGTTCGGCGGCGACGCCGGCAAGCTGTTCGCGGGCATCGAGTACCAGTACTGGAGCAACAAGCTCGGCACGTCCGAAGACGAGAGCGCCGTGCAGTTGCTGCTCGCGTGGCAGCTATAGGCGCAGGGGCTACGTCGGCTCCCAGGTGAACACGTCTGTCGTCCGGTCGAGGTCGAAGAACGACCCGGCGAGGGCCGGCATGCCGCGCTCTGCGATCGATTCCGGGGTCCAGCCGTCGCTGTTGTGGACGGAGCGGACAGGTCGCGGCTGGCTCATCAGGAAGATCTCGTTCTTGCGAACGGCGAAGATCTGGCCGCTCACGTCCTTCGCCCCGTCGCTCAGCAGGTAGACCGCGAGCGGCGCGACCAGGGCCGGCGTCATCTCTTTCATCTTCGCGACGCGCGCGGCCTGCGCCGGATCGGCGGTCGGGATCGTGCCGATGAGCCGCGACCAGGCGAAGGGCGCGATGCAGTTCGAGCGCACTTCGAAGCGCTGCATGTCGAGCGCGAGGGACTTTGAGAGTCCGACGATGCCGAGCTTGGCGGCGGCGTAGTTGGCCTGACCGAAGTTACCGATCAGACCCGACGTCGACGTCATGTGGACGAAGGCTCCGCCGATCTGCTTGCGGTAGTGCGGCGCGGCGGCCCGCGCCATGTTGAAGCTGCCCTTGAGGTGGACGGCGACCACCGCGTCCCAGTCGCTCTCCTCCATCTTGTGAAAGATCACGTCGCGGAGGATGCCGGCGTTGTTGACGACACCGTCGATCTGGCCGAACTCGTCGAGCGCCTGCTCGATCATGCGATTGGCGCCGTCGAAGTCGGTGACGCTCTCGTAGTTCGCGGCGGCGCGTCCTCCCGCCGCCGCGA
The DNA here is from genome assembly GCA_009843505.1 of Holophagales bacterium. Taxonomy (GTDB): domain Bacteria; phylum Acidobacteriota; class Thermoanaerobaculia; order Multivoradales; family Multivoraceae; genus Multivorans; species Multivorans azotirespirans. Next base: position 51,923 of record VYDI01000008.1, read on the forward strand.
TCTCGTCGACGACGGTCTGCGCGGGCGTCCGGTCGGCGCCGTCGCCGCGCTCCGAGCCGCCAAGGTCGTTGACGACTACGGAAGCGCCGTGGGAAGCGGCAAGCAGGGCGATGTCGCGGCCGATGCCGCGGCCGGCGCCGGTGACGACGATCACCTTCTCGTGCAGCATGCGAGTGTTCATTTCGGAAGGTCTCCAGTCTCAGGCCGCGGCGATCGCGGCGATGGTTCGGCAGCCGTCGAGGTACTCCTGTACGTCGACGTACTCGTCCAGGGTGTGGGGGTTGTGCTGTCCCGCGCCCAGGGTCACCGTGGGCAGACCCTTGGCGTTCAGGTAGTTCGCGTCGAGTCCGCCGTTGGCGACGAGGTACTCGGCCTCCACGCCGAGGACCGTCCGGACCCTTGCCGCGGCGAGTTGCACGGGCGGCGAGTCCTTCGGCATCTCGAACGCCTCGTAGTCCGTTTCCGCCCGGAAGTCGGCGCGGCCGCACTGGCCGTCGGAGCTCGTGACGCTCCTGGCGGCTTGCTCGAAGGCGTCACGGTAGGCGGCGGTGATCTGCCCCAGGAACGTTTTGTCGTGGCTGCGCGACTCACCGGACACGAAGACGTGGTCCGTGACCTGGTTGCTGGCCTCGCCACCGGCCATCCGGCCGATGTTCGAGGTGCCGCTGCCGGCCGGAAGGTCGATCTTGCCGAAGAAGCCCCGGGCGGCCACGTCGGCCACCGCGCGGGAAGCGATCAGCGCCGCGGAGATTCCATGTTCTGGATGAACGCCCGCGTGCGAGGACTTGCCATGGATGTCGACTTGCCAGCGGTCGGCGCCGGTGGCGCCGATGATCAGCACGTGCGGTGCGCCGGAGTCGATATTGAAGCCCAGTTCGGGACGACCGAGTCGATCGAGTTCCACCGTTCGCGCGCCCCACAGGCCGACCTCCTCGCCGACTGTCATCAGGACCGTGATCGGCGGCCGGGCTACGTCGTGAGCGAGCAGGGTCTCGACCATCGTCACGAGGGCGCCGACCGATGTCCGGTTGTCGCCTCCGAGCGCCGTGTCCCCTTCCGCTTCGATCCGTCCGTTGCGGCGCACCGGCACCGCTCCGCGGCAGAGCGGCACCGTGTCCATGTGGCCCATGAACAGCCGCCGCGGCCCGGGCCGTGTGCCGGGCAGGTCGACGATCAGGTTGCCGACCTCGTAGTTACCGGGGATCCGCTCGTTCGCGTCGTCGTGGCCGATCCAGGACGGCTCGCAGCCGGCGGCCAGCAGCTTCTCCCGGACCGCGGCGGCGACCTTGCCCTCGCGGCCGCTCAGGCCCTCGATGGCCAGCAGGTCCATCAGGTGGTCGAGGGCGCGGGTTTCGTCGATTCGGGGTGGGCTCATTGGCGGCTCGTCCTGAAGGCGTGTTGGCGGTGCATCGTTGCGACGAGGCAGCGACCGGGGTCAAGCCTCGGTAGTCTCCGCGACCGATGATGATCGGCCGCCATCCTGCCACGTTCACCCTGCTCGCCTTCCATGGTTTGCTTGCGTCGTACATATCTGTACGGATAGCATGACCGGCGATGAGTTCGTGCGCCGCGTTCGTCGGCTGGGTCGCAAGCGGGGGGTTGCGGTGCGTTTCGACGCCCGAGCGGGAAAGGGCAGCCACGGCCGCCTCTACTACGGGGAGCGTTTCGCAACGGTGAAGGACCGGCGGAAGGAGGTCGGCGCGGGGCTCCTGGCGGGGATGCTCCGACAGCTTGGGATTCGGCGCGAGGAACTGGAGTAAGGACCATGGGAGAGACCGGCGTGAGGCAGGAAATGAAGTGGCCAGCCGAGTTGGAGCCGCAAGATGACGGTTCGATTCTCGTGACCTTTCCTGACATCCCCGAGGCACTGACCGAAGGGGCGACGCCGGAGGAGGCGTTGGAGTTGGCCCAGGACTGCCTGATTGCCGCGCTCGGCGGCTATGTGGGTGAGAAGCGCGCCGTGCCTTGGCCGTCTCCCGCGCTTGGGCGCGCCACCGTTGCCTTGCCCGCGCTCGCCGCCGCGAAGATCGCGCTCTACGGCGCCATGCTCGCCGAGGGCGTAGGCAACACCGCCTTGGCCAGGCGGCTTGGCCTCTCGGAAGGAGCAGTGCGCCGGCTCGTCGACCTGGACCATCGTTCACACATCGGACAGGTCGAGACGGCGCTTAAGGTTCTGGGCCGGCGGTTGATGGTCGGAACGCAGGCGGCATAACTTCGGGAATCACTCTCGCCATCGCATCCGTGCGATGCCACGAACGTGGGCGAGACGAGGACGGATGCGGCTCCGGAAAGGCGGGACGTCGTTGTGGAAGGATCATCTGCATGGCCGGCGGTCAGCAGTTCGTGCAGCTTGCTTGCGCGGCACTGGACAGGGCCATCGCTGCCGTGGCGCAGGCGGAGTTTGTTCGTCTCAGCGACGGTCTGGAAGTGGACGAAGTCGCCGGCTCGATCGAGGCTACGTTCGAGTCTCTCGACCGGCTCCGGCCTGGCAAACAGCCCGAGCAGCCAGACTACGACGGGTGGGACTCACTCTTCTACGCTTCCTGGTATCAGCCGCGACAGGTACATTTGGTCTACGCCATCCTCAGGCATCTCTGCCCGCGCGGTGTCCCCGACCAACTCCACGTTGTCGATGTCGGATGCGGGGCTTGGGCCGTCCAGATGGCCCTTGCCATTCGGGCGGCAGAGAGCCGCCGGAACTCGTGCGACAGCCCTGTGACCGTCCACGGGATCGACCCCAGTGCGGACATGCGCCGACTGGGCGAGGAGCTGTGGGTTGAGTGGCGGAACTGCTCGGCGGCGGATCGCCGCCTGGAAAGGCTTGTCGACCAGATGGATGCTATGAGCGTTTCCTGCGGAACGTACAACTCATACGAAACGTGGGCGTCTTCGGCCTGTCTTCGCCACACGCCGAGATCCGGCGTTCGGCGGTGGCTTACGGCCGTGCATGCCGTGTACAAGACCCGCATCCACGAACTCGATGAACTCTATTGTGGGGTATGGGATCATTTGGTCGACCTGAGGGCGTCCGGCGAACTCGACCTCGTGATCGCCACTAGCGATGGGTCCAAGAAGGTGCTTGTGGACTTTCTCACTGACGAAGAAGGCAGCGAGCTGCGACCAGATCCCGTGTGGAGTGGAGCGGCCAGCCACACGACGGCATGGCGCCGATCTATGCGGGAGCGTCTCGAATCACATCTTGGATCCAAGGGAAGGGCGTATCTCAACAACGACGTGAAGTGGGACTATCCCCGCAATCCGATCAGGCGGTATGCCGTGAGAGTCCTGACTCCGGGGCGATGACCGCGCCGCAACAGCAGTCGCTCCTTCCGGTCCTGCCGGACTCGGCGGCGTTGGCGGAGCGACCTACGCGGCTCGCACAAGCGGAGATCGAGTACGCCCCGGCGCGCGAGATCCTCACTCGGGCGACAGGTTTCATGGACGCCTACGACTTCACGTTGAATCCCTACGCCGGCTGCGCCTTCGGATGCACCTATTGCTACGCGGCCTTTTTTTCTCGCAGCCCGGACGAGCGCGATCGCTGGGGGGAGTGGGTTCGAGTGAAGGAGAACGCGGTCTGCCTGCTCGCGCGCCGGCGGAAGGGCAGCCTAGACGGAAAGTTGGTTTACATGAGCAGCGTCACCGACCCGTATCAGCCGGTGGAGCGCAAACTGCGGCTGACGCGGGGACTTCTTGAGGTATTGGCCGAGAGCCACCAGCCGAAGCTCGTGGTGCAGACCAGGAGCCCGGACGTAGTGCGGGATGTCGACCTGTTCGCTGCCATCGCGGCTCGGGGTGGTCGCGTTCAAGTGAACGTGACCGTGACGACCGACGACGAGGATGTCCGGCGAGCGTTCGAGCCTGCCTGTCCGAGCAACGGCAACCGACTGGATGCTGCTCGAAAGCTGATCAGCGAGGGCATCGACACGTGCGTGACGCTGACCCCCTTGTTGCTGGTTCAGGCCGCGGAGGCGTTTGCGGAAGCTCTGCTGAAGACCGGGGTGAGGGAGTTCATTGTTCAGCCGTTTCACTTCCAGCGCGGGAAGTTCGTGGCCGGTACCCGAGACGAGGCGTTCGGCATCATGGCGGCGAAGCTGGCCTGCGACGTGGACACGTTTCAGAACGAGTATCTGGCGCACTACCGGGACGTTCGGGATGTGCTCAGGCGTCGGCTGCCGCGGCTCGGCGAGGGCAAGGAGGGCTTCAGGCCGCCGTTCTAGCGGCGGATGTTCGCCGTGTAGCCGCACGGGGGTTCGGAGAGCCAATCGCTGCAACCCCAGAACGGGCCGGCCGAGCCGTCGTTGAGAGTCAGCACACCCAGGCGGCACTCGGGACAGGGAGTGGCGGTAGGCTGGCAGGCGGCGTTCGTGCATCGGGTCCGATGACCCTCCCGTAGCAGGAATCCGCGGTCGCAATCGGTGCACCGAGGCGCCATGTGTGGACACATGGGAAAGTAGGTGCAACGGAGGTTCTTGCCGCTCTGCGAAGGGACGAGCGATCCTTCGCAGCGTGGGCAGCGGGGTGCCGGTTCAAGGCGCACACGACCGATCTGTCGCAGTTCGGGGTGCGATTGCAGCACTTCGACGACAAACTCCGAGGGCTGTTCGGCGTCGGCGATGAGGTACGTTCCGCGCTTCGCTCTGGTGGCCGCCACGTAGAACAGGCGGCGTTCCTCCGCGTGGGGCACGGCGTTCCTGCCGGCCGGCAGCACCAGGTCCATCAGTGGGTCGTCTTCGATCCGGGAGGGGAAGCCGCGACGGTCGTTCTTCAAATCGAGGACGATCGCGTAGTCCGCCTCAAGCCCCTTGGCGCGATGCACGGTGCTGAACTCGATCTTCAAGTCTCCCGCCTCGTTCTCGGGCAGGTCGGGCCTGCTGTTTCGATAGCGTCCAAGAACGAGGACTTCGGCCTCGACTGGCTGATTGGCCTCGTCCGGGCCAGGCGGCTCGTCGGGAAGGGCGGCGAGCGCGGCGTTATCGGCGTCCCGGTCGTTCTCCGATTGCCGTTCTAGGCGTGCCGCGATGTCTCGCAGCGCCGTCTGTACGCCGTCCAGTTGCTCCTTGGCCGCCACTACGGCTACGCCTTCGTCCGTGGCGTTGCTTCGCGTAACCAACTCCCGTTGGGTCTGCTTGGGGTTGCGCTGCACGAACGCGGCGGTCGGACCGAGGATTCCTTCGCGGTAGCGGAACGTGGCGCTCAACTCGCGCCGGCGGACGTGGCCCAGGTAGTCGCCGCAGTTCGGAACCAGGCTGACGTCGCTGCCTGCGAAGCGGTAGATGGACTGCCAGTCGTCGCCGACGACGAAGAAGGCTACATCCGGGCCGCGCAAGGCTTCGAGCAGTGCCATGCGGCCGGCCGAGATGTCCTGGAACTCGTCGACCAGAACGTAGCGGTAGTGAAACCGCGAGCGCTTCTCTCTGATCGCGCTCGCGGCCCGGTTGATCAGGTCGTGGAAGTCGATGGTGCCTTCCGCGGCGAGGTGCTTCTCGTAGGAGTCCTGGAACGACTCGAAGATGCCCAGAAACGTCGCGGTTCTCAGGGGAGCGGGGAACATGGCGGCCTTTTCCCACAAGTCGTCGGCCGTCAGGTTGGCGGTCCGCGTGTGATGAAGGAAGGTCGTGAGCAGCCTCGCCAGCACGAGCGGCCCCCCGTTGCCGATGCGCGGCAGCCTCTCGATCAGCGAGTGTCCGGGGAGTCGGCGGAGTTCCACGCCGGCCCGAGCAAGTGCTTCCTTCAACGAGTCGCCGAGCTGCCGGCTCTGACACATCCAACTGTAGGTCTCGATGACACGGGTGCCGTGGGGCAGGTGGTGCATCGCCTCGCGCTTGAGCGAGAGGGCCTTGGAGAGGCCGCCCGGGTGCGGAGGAATCCTGTTGTTGCCGTTCAGCTCGAAGTGCTCGATGTAGATGTCGTGCTCGGGGAGGAAGAAGTCGAACCTGCATGACTTGCGCTTGCGGCCGGACCGCCAGCGAAACGACTTCCCGCACTCGTACTCGACGCCGTGCAGCCAGAGGAAGTTGGCGATCTCGAGTTCTTCGAGGTTCTTTGCCTCGTACCCACCACCGAACGGCTTCCGCCAGCAACGGCGAAGAAACGAGTTGTGAGCGGCTTCGTCGCGGAAGTCGAAAGGCGAGACGGAGACGTTCTGGCCGGTGACGAAGTCGGTCAGCGGCGTCCAGCCTTGCTTGACCAGTCGACGCACTCCGTCATCCACGATCCGCTCATGCAGTCCGCTTTGCGTCGCGAGTTCGGAGATCGCCGACGATTGGCCGCTGCGCCGGAGCACGTGAAGTCCGAAGGAGTGGAACGTGCGGACCTCGGCGCGCTTCAGGTCCTCGGGCAGACGGTCACGGATCTCCTCCGCGGCCTTTCTGTTGAAGGCGAGGACCAGGATCTGCTCCGGGGCGACGCCATCGTTTCGTACCAGATGGGCGATCTTCCCCCTGATCACGGCTGTCTTCCCCGTTCCGGCGCCGGCGAGGACGAGAGTCACATGCTCGTCGGTGGCGATGGCGTCCGCCTGTTCATCGGTTGGCGGATAGCCCAGATCGTGGGCGGCGGTGCGAACGGTCTCCCGCTGAGTGGCCGCGTAGGCATCGTTCGCGGCGTGGCGAGCTGCTTCGAAGCCTACCGCGGTGCGCAGGGGCCAGAGGTAGTCGAATGCGGCTACGGCCGATTGCGGCAAGTACTGCCGGATCGACTGCTTGAGGCTACGGTCGAGCGCGCGGGCGACCGCTTCGCGAACGCCTGTGGCTTGGTCGTGGCGAACGTAGACCTCACTGTTGAACAGCGCCTTGACCCGTCCATGGAGCTTTGCCAGGGGCTCCGCCAGCTCGCCGGCCTTACGTTTCTGTCGCTGGATCCGATCGAGCCGTCGCTTCTCCCGGAGACGATCCGCCGCCTTCATCTCCGAGACGGCGTCGGCGACAGCACGGGCAGCCGGGATGTTGACGCCGCCGACGATGCACATCCGGCCGTCGGCCAGGCTGATGCTCAGTCGCCGCCATACGACGATCCTGTCGACAAGGACATCTTCGACCTCGTCCGACTTGAAGTTGACGCTCGTCCGTGGTCCTGACTGGAGTTGGACCGCGCTACGGGTGCACCGGACGGCGGAGTAGCCGCCGAGAAGAAGTCGGTACAGACGAGAGCTATGGGCGGCGGCGATCGGTTGCTCGGTCAAGTCCTTGGGGGTGTCGGGAGGCCGGCCGGCTTGAGAGCCGTAGGTTCGAACCGGAGCGGGTTCGCTCAATCAGCAGGCTGAGTTGGGAGAACAGCGGATGCTACAGAAGGAGGTGAGCGCTGCAGCACGCTGATTGGAGGCGCCGCACGAGGCTAGACTCCCCCCTCTCTGGAAGGAGGCGAGTCATCGTGACGACTGGAAAGAGCCATCCAGTTGCTGTGGGTGCGCTGCTGGCGGGTGCGGTCCTCGCGGCGTGCGCTCCGCAAGAGACAGACTCTCCGGTTCCATCCAGCCGGCCCCCCAACTTCATCATCGTCTTTGCCGACGACCTGGGCTGGGGAGACCTGGGCAGTTACGGCGCGCCGGTGATCCGGACGCCGCACCTGGACCGGATGGCGGCCGAAGGCCAACGCTGGACGAACTTCTACGTCACCGCCTCGGTCTGCTCGCCGAGCCGGGCGGGCCTGCTGACCGGGCGGTTGCCGGTGCGTAACGGGCTCTACGGGGATCGGGCGCGGGTTCTGTTCCCGGACTTCGTGGGCGGGATCCAGGATGAGGAGATCACGCTCGCCGAGGCCCTCCGCGACCTCGGTTACGCGACGGGCATGTTCGGCAAGTGGCATCTGGGCGACGGGCCGCGGTACCTGCCGACCCGCCACGGCTTCGACTACTGGTTCGGCATCCCCTACTCGAACGACATGATGTCGACACTGCCTCGCGAGGAGCGTCGCGCCGCGTTCCTCGATCCGAAGATCGAGTACTGGGACGTGCCGTTGATCCGCTCGGAGCGCGATGAGGCCGGCGAGATCGTCGCGGAGACGCTGGAGCAGCCGGCGGACCAGACGACGATCACGAAGCGCTACGCCGAGGAGGCGGTGGACTTCATCCGTGCCCACCGGGACGAGCCCTTCTTCGTCTACCTGCCGCACAGCATGCCGCACGTGCCGCTGTTCCGGGCGCCCGAGTTCGAGGGCCACAGCGAGGCCGGCCTTTACGGCGACGTGATTGAGGAGATCGATTGGAGCGTCGGCAGGATCCTCGAGACGCTGGAGGAGGAGGGGATTGCGGAGAACACGGTCGTGTTCTTCAGCAGCGACAACGGCCCCTGGACCGCATTCCGCACCCAGGGAGGGCTGGCCGGCCCGTTGCGCGAGGGAAAGGGGATGACCTGGGACGGGGGCATGCGGGTGCCGGGGCTGTTCTGGTGGCCCGGGACGATCGCGCCCGACGTGGTCACGAACGAGATCGGGTCGACCAGCGACCTGTTCGCGACGTTCCTCGGCCTGGCGGGCGGAACCGTGCCGGGCGACCGTCCGATGGACAGCCTCGACCTGGCCCCTGTGCTGCGCGGAAGCGGTGAAGGCTCGCGTGAGGAAGTGCCGTTCTACCGCGGCAGCGAGCTCTACGCCTACCGGGTCGGGAGCTTCAAGGCGCACTTCGTCACCGAGGGCGAGTACGGGCTCGCCAGCGGGCGGCTGGAACACGATCCGCCCCTGCTCTACGACCTGTCAGTCGACGCTGGAGAGCAGTGGAACATAGCCACCGAGCAACCCGAGGCGCTGGCCGAGGTCACGGCCCGCGCAGTGCAGCACCTCGCCGGCGTCGATGTCGCTCCGTCCCAGTTCGATCTCCGCACCGGCGAGGATTGAACTCAGGGGTCGGCGCCGCCTGGACTTCCCTCGTCTTCGGTTGTCTGCTTCAGACCTTTCGCGAGCCTTCTCAGCCGTTCGACGCGCCGCTGCCAGAGCAGGGCTTCGTGCGCGACTTCCCTGGCGGCCCGCATGCTGCGGAGCCACCAGCCGAAGATCGCGCCGACCAGCCCCGCGGCGACTACCCAGACCCAGATCTCGAACAGGACGTAGAGCACGCGGACCCAGCTTCAGGGGCGGTGGAGAACCCGGAATTCGATGCCTTGACTGATACCGGCGCCGTCTTCGTCAGCCGCACTGTCGCTGCCGTAGCCGAAGGCCAGCAGGCGGTCGGGATGGACACTCGCGGACAGAACCTCGCGGATGGACTCGGCCCGCGCGATGCTGAGCCCTCGGTCCGCCTCGGGATCGCTGCCGAGATCCGTGCGGACGAGGATCTCGACCCGGATGTCCGAGAACGCGTCCAGCAGTTCTCCGACGCCGGCGATGGCGGTCCGGGCGTCCTCGGTGAGCGCATCCGTTCGACCCTGGAACGTGATCGGCTGCTCCTGCAGCAGGCGGCGGATCCGGTTCTGGGCGACCCTGTTCACCGCGACCGGAGCGATCACCATCTCATTGGCGATCGTCCAGCCGGTTGCGGTCGCTTCGGCAATCGCGGCCATGTCGAACTCCAGGCGGTCGCGCATGGCTTCGCTCGAAGCGTGACCGGTCACGGTCAACGTCCCGTCATGCAGTCTCAGGCCGGGTCCACCGTGCACCAGCCGCAGGAGTTGGATCAGCCTCGGAAGAGTCGGGATCCAGGGTGGCTCGGTCACGGCCGCGTCAACTTCCGTCTCGTCGATCACGTTGCCCTGACCCACGATCGCCGCCGCCGCGTCGAACAGCTCCTGACGGCTCTCGGGGGTCGGGAGGCGTCCAGCCAGCAACCAGATGTCGCCGTCAAGGCCGAACTCGAAGCTCGGCTCGCCCGCCATCACCAGACGGTTCTCGACGCTTCGCACTCCCGGCTCGCCCGCCGCGCGCCGCGCTGCCTCGAGCCCGATCTCCGCGAAGGCGATCGTGCCGTGGAGCGTGACCTCGCGTCCGTCCGCTTCGATGCGGAGGTCGCGGACGCCGACATCCGCGAGCGTCGCGGCGGTTCGCCTTTCGATCGTTGCCTCGATGCGGGGGACTTCCAGCGCGAAACAGACGGCTCCCAGCACCAGCAGGAGGACCACGCCCATCAGGATGACGCTCGGTTCTCTCATCTTCCTTTCATCGTGGGCGCGGTCATCATCGTCGGCGCCGCGGCTTGTCGCGGCTATGTCCTAGCTCGAGGTGTGATCGGCGACGATCAGCCACCGTTCCCCGTGCTGCTCCACGAGCAGGGTGAACAGACCGGTCGGTTCGTCGGATTCCCGCGTCAGCCGGAAGCGGCCGAAGACCATTGCCACGTGCTCGGAGAGCACCCGGACGTCCAGTTCCTCGAAGGCCAGCGTACCCATCGCGGCGCGGTCGGGGTAGGTCTGGCGGTAGCGTTCCAGGGTTTCCCTCCAGCCGTGGCGAACCTCGTTGCCTGAGGTGAAGCGCAGCTCCCCGCTCCGCAGGTACCCTGCCATGAAGCCCTCGATGTCGCCTTCGTTCCAGGCCTCCACCTGCGTGTCGAGTACCTCCAGCACCGCCGCGGCGACGGTCTGCGGGTCGAACTCCGGCGCCGGATGCTCGAGGTCCGGCGGTTCGCAGGACGCGAACAGCAGGCAGGCCGTGAGGCCGGCGAGGACGGATGCTGCGAGGCCGTTCTTCACTGCGCGAGCTGCTCGACGTGGACATCGCGGTGCTCGATGCGCGAGACGAGGGGCAGTTCCTCGGCGACGTATGTTGGCGTGATGTCGTCGACCGTCAGTCCTCCGTCCGGAGTGTTCAGGCCGTAGTTGTCCGCGTCGTAGAACAGCAGGCCGCCGATGCGGCGGTAGTTCCGGAGGGTGCGGAAGCGGAGTCCGGTGCCCTTGCTGTAGTCGTAGGCGAACTGCTCGAGGCGGGCGGTCTCCGGGTCGAACCAGTAGACGTAGGCGCTGTCTGCGCCGTCGCTCGAACCGGGTTCGAAGGTCACGCGGACCCGGTGCAACGGCCGTCCGTTCCATTCCTCGTGACCCTGGTCTTCCTTGTAGGTGCCGGGATCGTTCAACTTGTAGGGCAGGAAGAGGAAGTACATGCGCTGGTTGACGTAGCTCTCCGCACGCACCTGCTCCGGGCCGTTCATCTCCATCGGCTCGCCGCCCTCGGTCACTTCGAGCGCTCTGTTGTCCCGGCGGTACTCGCGCTCGTCGCTTCCTTCCGAGGCCCGGATGACGTACTCGAAGCGGTCGCCGTCCGTCGTCGAGTCGACGTCGAAGCTCCCGGAACGTGAAGCCACCGTCAGCCTGACCCGCGAATGCTCGAACAGGTCGCCGCCGTGGTGCTCGATCGCGCGGTCGACGATCTCCAGCCGATCCGTTGTGCCCGCAGGCGCTGTCGGCCCGGGCTCGGCCGCCGGCTCCGCGTCGGCGCAGGCGAGGAGGAAAGCCGCGGCGACGACGGCGAGCATCGCGCAGGTGGTTCGGGTTCCGTGCGGTGTTCGGGGTTGCAGCATGGGTCCATGTTAGCGCCGCTGCCGCCGCCAAACCTGTCGCAAGCTCCGGGTTTGGCCCCAGCCCCCACCTCACCAGCAGCGCGCGCCGAGGAACTTGCTTCGCTTCGTTCCCCGGAGCACGCTGCTAGTCTCGACCGCTCACTCTGAACAGCGGCTGGAGGCCAAGCGAATGACCGAGTACGAACTCATCAAGTACGACGTGGACGATCCCATCGCGACGATCACCCTGAACCGTCCGGAACAGTTGAACGCGATCACCGGCAGCATGCTGGCCGAGATGAAGCATGCGATGGCCTCGGCCGAGCGCGATGAGCGCGTCGTCGGCATCGTCCTGACCGGCGCCGGCCGCGGATTCTGCGCCGGAGCGGACATGCAGGGCCTCCAGGCCACGAGTCGCGGCGAGCGGGGCAGCGGCGGTAACGCTTATGAGGACGCGCAGGCGGGCGCGATCGATGAGATGGGGGCCGAGAACTTCGGCGTCACCTTCAACTACCTGATGGCGGTGCGCAAGCCGATCGTGGCCGCGATCAACGGTCCCTGCGCGGGTCTCGGCTTCGCCATCGCGATGCTCTGCGACATCCGCCTGGCTTCGGACCGGGCGGTCTTCACGTCCGCGTTCGTGAACCGCGGCCTGATCGCCGAGCACGGTCTGAGCTGGATCCTTCCCCGCGTGGCGGGACCGGCCAACGCACTCGACATCCTGTGGACGGGCCGCAAGTTCTACGGTCCGGAGGCGGCCCAGATGGGCGTCGTCAACCGATCCGTGCCCCACGACCGGGTCGTGCCGGAGGCCGAGAACTACGTCCGGGCGCTCGCTGAGCGATCGGCGCCGACGTCGCTCAAGGTGATCAAGCAGCAGGTCTACCGTCACCTGATGATGGACACCGGCGACGCGCTCCGCGAGTCGAACGAGTTGATGGCCGAGAGCCTCCAGCGCGACGACTTCAAGGAAGGCGTCGCTTCCTTCGTCGAGCGCCGGTCGCCGAAGTTCCAGCGCATCACGAGCTAGGCGCGACGCTGCGAAGCGGCGTCGGACGCACCCGCCCGTCTTGGGACCGGAGGGGTCGGCTCCCAGGTGACGCGCGCGCTTGAGAGGAGATGGGTGGGGTTGCGCTTGCTCCGCTTCACTCGCTCCGGTTGGGCGTCGGTTGCTGGGAGGGCGCCGGCCGTCGCTCGTTCAGAGGCACCTGGGAGCCGACCCCTCCGGCCCCGACTGGGCTGGACGTCGGTTCCGGGAGGGCAGAGCACCGAACTCGCTTAGCTCAGCATCGCTCGGGCCGCCTTGTAGACCTCGGCGTCAGCCGGCTGCGGATCGCCGCGAAACACCCGCGCCGCTGCTTCCAGTGCCCACTCGAGGATCGCCTCGGCACTCTCGCTTCGGGCTCGGCCAACCTCAACGACGGCTATCGGTCCGTCCGGTGTCGTTTCGATTCTTGCCGACTCAACCGGCCAGCTCATGACCGCCAACAACCGCCGGGCCTGGGTCAACCACGCGTCAGCCACCGCTTCGGCGGTGAAGTCGCCGGTACCGCGGATCCTCCGTCGATTAGTCGACGCGATCCCGCCTTTCCTTGAGCTCACGGAAGGTCGTCAGCACCAGGCCCTCGTCCTCGATCGCCTGCTGCACGCGGGGGTCTAGCATCGCCAGCATGTCGCCCTTGCGGGTGGGGCCGGAACTCGAAATGTGCTTGAAGTTCTCGCTCGGGTCGGTCGAGTGCAGGATGACCATCGTGACGCCGGGGCGCAGGTCGCGCAGGGTCTGGACGTAGCGCTCGACCTTGTAGTCGGTCAACTCCTCGTCTGTGGCGTCGGCGCCGCTCTCCGGGACCCATCCGTAGCTCACGGTGTGGAGGTCGTCGAGGACGGGCAGGCCGGCGTCCCAGATCCGCTGGCCGAGTTCGGTCGCGCGGCCGAGTCCCGGCGGCGTGTCGCGTCCCTGGGCCCGGTACTCGGCCTCGAGGATCTCGTTGTGGCCGCCGGGGAACATGAGCGGGATGCCCTCGTCGATGCCGACCTCGATGTACCGCTCGAGGAACTCCATCGTGGCGAACAGGGTGCCCATGTGCGAGTCGAGGTGGGTCGGTTCGAAGCCCATCGCCCGGGCGCGATGGATCTGCTCGCGGATCTCCGCTTCCACCTCGTCGGGGGAGGCGTGGGCGACGACCTCGGCGACGCTCGACCACAGGGCGCCCTCCGGATCGACCAGACCGGGCGCCGCCTCGCGGCCCACCAGCGGTCCCCAACGGTAGTTGTTCCACTCGGAGGTCAGGGTCAGGTGCAGTCCGGCGTCGATCCCCGGATTCTCCTTCAGGCCTCGAACCAGTTCGGGCACCCAGGGGCAGGGCATCATGACGCTCATCGAGTTCGCGGCGCCCTCCAGGATCGAGCGGAACGTGCCGACGTTCGAGTCGCGCGACATGCCGGCATCGTCGACGTGCAGGATGACGGCGCGCGTTCCGGCGGGGAAGCCGAGCTTCTCGGCGTACGTCTGCGCCTCGGCCTGGCAGCCCGCGAGGAGGACCGAGGCCAGGCAGAGCGTGACGACGACGGCGGCGTTTCGGAATGGGTTGCGCATGTTGGTCTTCCTCCCCGGGCTTAGAGATCGGCGAGCCGGTCCGTGCCGTCGAAGCCCTCGAAGCCGGCGATGCTGTCGAGGTCCAGGCCGAGGATCGGGGCCAGGCTGGGCGCCAGGTCGATCGTGTTCGCTCTGGCTTCGACCACCTGGCCCGCGCCGTCCTGGCGGCGGATGATCATTGGCACGTGAGTGTCGTAGGCGTACGGCGAGCCGTGGCTGGCGACGATGACGGACGCCGGTACGGGCAGTACGTTCGGCTTCACCACGACGACCAGGTCTCCGCTGCGCTCGGGGTAGTAGTTGTTCAGGTACAGCTCGTGGAGAGGATTCGCCGGATCGAGTTCCGCCGGCCGGACGACCTCGGCGATCAGCGGACAGTCGCTCATCGCCTCGATGATCTCGTCCTCGATCGCGGCCCGGTTGGCCTCTTCGGCCGCGATCGTCTCGCCGTCGAGGTAGAAGGTGTCGACCAGGAACTCCCCGCCGCCGAAGCGGCCCTTGAGACGCGACTGCAGGCGTTGCAGGCAGAGCGTCTGGTCGGTGCCGAAGCGGCCGCCGTCGCCGCCGTCCCGCACCACGAGGTCGGGGACTTCGCCGACACCGTGGTCGGAGGAAAACCCGACGACGACGTTCTCCAACCCGATTCGCTCGTCGACGAAGTCGAGCAGCTCGCCGATCGTGCGGTCGAGCCGGAGAATGACGTCAAGCGTCTCGGGGGCGTTCGGGCCGTAGCCGTGGCCCACCGTGTCGAGGGCGGAAAAGCTGACCGCCAGCAGGTCGGGGACCTCGTCGGCGCCCAGGTTCTCCGCCTCGATCAGGACCTCGGCGAAGTCCTCCAGGTAACCGTCGACGAAGGGCGAGGTGTAGACGTCGCGGTAGAACGCTTCGCGCTCGACGGTGAAGCCGCCGACCGCGTGAGGGAACGTGTCGATGAAGGGGCCGCGGTCGAGCGGTTCGATGTCGTAGGCCGACGTGTGCTCGAGCGGGAGGAGCGGCTTCCAGGCGTTGGCGAAGTGGACGGCCAGCCGGTCCTCGTCGTTGAAGGCCTCGACCCAGGCGGGCTGGGACTCCTCGTCGCCGTAGTAGGTCGACGTGACGAAGCTGCCGGTGGACCGCCCGTACCACCAGGCGCCGTCCGCGTGGTGTCCGCCCATCAGGATCGCCGCGCGGTCCTTGGCGCTGGCGGCGTACACCTTGGCTTGCGGATACGCGGCTTTCAGCAGATCGCCGAGCGCTGGCACCAGCATGTTGCGCGGTGAGACGCCGTGGTCCGGATCGCCGCAGCAATAGACATCGGACCCGCGTTCGCGGTCGAACCAGGAGTTGCCGACGATCCCGTGCCGCTTCGGGAACACGCCCGTGGCCAGGGTCGCGTGCCCGGGGGCGGTTTCGGTGGCGGCGTGGAAGTGGTGCGTGTCGGTGAAGACGACGCCTTCCTGGAGCAACCGCCCCAGCCCGTGGTTCAGAAGGGGGCGGAAGCGCTCCAGGTAGTCGCCGCGCATCTGGTCGACGACGATCAGGAGAACGAGCCGGGGCGTGCCTTCGGGGACGGCGCTACCGGTGGTTTCTTCGCCGCCGGCTTCGGCTTCCGGAGCGTCGGCCGGAGCGCCGCATGCCAGGGCGAGCAGTGCGGCCAGCGCCGCCAACGTTGCGAGCTTCTTCATGTCTGGAGTGCCTTCAATGGGTGGCGGCCGTCGACGTGTCCCATGAACGGGGGGTGGATGCCGTAGCCGATCAGTTCCTGGATGGTCTCGGACAGACGCGGCACTTCGCCGGCTGGTACCCCGAGGATGAAGTTCTCCTGCTGGCGGGCCCAGGCCGGGCAGTACTGGATGGTCAGGCCGAGCCGGGACCCCGCCGAGCAGTTCTCGCCGCCCCCGTGGTAGAGCGTGCCGAGGAAGATGAGCAGGGAACCGGCGGGCATGATGACGGGCCGGGCTTCCGCGTCGTCGGACCGGTCGCCGTTCCAGCGGTGGCTTCCGGGCACGACGCGGGTGGCGCCGTTGTCCTCGGTGAAGTCGTCGAGCGCCCAGATCGTGCTCACACCGAGCGCCTTTCTGGGCCGCGGCAACGGGTAGAACGAGTCATCGTGGTGGAGGCTCTGCGCCACTTCGCCCGGGTGGATCAGGATCGCGTGAGCCACCGAAAGCAGGAAGCCGGGCCCGAGCGTCGCCTCGCAGGCGGCCATGACCGCGGGGTGCGCGACCAACGCGTCGAACAACCGCGACTTCGCGAGCAGGCCGTAGACCCGCTGCGTGTTGTGGCCTTCGAAGGGGTTGCGGCCGAACAGATGGCGTTCGAAGTGGGGCTGGAGCACTCCGCGCAGCGCCTCCTGCTGCTCGCGGTCGAGTACCCCTTCCAGGATGACGTAGCCGTTCCCTTCGAGTTCCTTGAGGTGGCTCATCGCGGATGAGACTATCCTCCGCCAACTGTATGAAGATCTTCGACGCGGCGCGGACCGCCGGACTGCTCCCCTGGTGCGCTGTTGTGGACGCACTCGAGACGGGTTTCCGGCGCGGTTGCGAGATGCCGGTGCGCCACCACCACCGGGTCCAGGCGCTGGCCGGCGAGCCCGATGCGACGCTGCTCCTGATGCCGGCCTGGACCGTCGGCGGCTACCTGGGGGTCAAGGTCGCGACGGCCTTTCCGGGCAACGCCTCGCGCGGCCTCGACACGATTCAGGGCAGCTACATCCTCGCGTCTGGAGAGACCGGCGAACCGCTGGCGCTGATCGACGGCGCGGAGCTGACCCTGCGGCGCACCGCGGCGGCGTCGGCGCTGGCTGCGCGGTTCCTCGCCCGGACGGACGCCCGTCGCCTGCTCGTGGTCGGCACCGGCAAGCTGGCGCCCCACCTGGCCGGGGCCCACGCCGCCATGAACCCGAATCTCGAGGTCGAGTTCTGGGGTCGCCGGCCCGAGCGTGCGCTCGTGGCGTCGCGGTCCTCGCTGCTCGAAGGGCTTGCGACGGGCACGGCGAGTGACCTGGAGGCGGCGGTCCGCGGCGCCGACATCGTGAGCACCGCGACCCTGGCCACGGAACCCCTGGTCCAGGGCGACTGGCTCCGCGCCGGCACGCATGTCGACCTGGTCGGCGGCTTCACGCCGGCGATGCGCGAGGCGGACGACGAGGCGGTGCGTCGTGCCACCGTGTTCGTCGACACGCGCGAGGGCGCTCTGGCGGAGGCCGGCGACCTGGTTCAACCGATCGAGTCAGGCGCGCTGAGGGCCGAAGAGGTTGCAGGCGATCTCCACGAGCTGTGTCGGGGCCGGCACGCCGGTCGTCAGGACGCGTCGGAGATCACCCTGTTCAAGTCGGTCGGCGCCGCGCTGGAGGATCTGTTCGCCGCCATCCTGTTGTGGGAGCGGAGTGGTGGCTAGACTCCCACACCTATGCCAAAGGTACTTGCTGCTGTTCTTCTCCTGGCCGCCCTCGCCGTGACATCCTGCGCCGGTCCCGCGGCCGGCCCCGGCGACCCGCCGTGGGCCGAGGCCCGTCCCCACGAACTCGAGACCCATGGCGACGTGCGGATCGACGAGTACTACTGGCTCCGGGAACGCGAGAACCCGGAAGTGATCGCCTATCTCGAGGCGGAAAACGCGTACGTCGACGCCGCGCTGGCGCATACCGAAGCGCTCCAGGAGAGCGTGTTCGCGGAGATCCGCAGCCGCGTCGTCGAGGACGACTCGTCCGTTCCCTACCGCGACGGCGACTACTGGTACTACACCCGCTACGAGGAGGGGAAGCAGTACCCGATCCACGGCCGCCGGCCGGCCGACGGCGACGTCTTCGGCGGCGACCAGGATCCCGAAGCCGAAGAAGTGCTGATCGACGTGAACGAGGTTGCCGAAGGCAAGGAGTACACGGCGGTTCGTCCGTCCGTCAGTCCGGACCACCGGATCCTCGCCTACGGCGTCGACGACGTGGGACGCCGCTTCTACACCGTTCGGTTCAGGGACCTGACGACCGGTGAGACTCTCGCGGACGAGATCCCGGACGTAACGGCGAATCTCGTCTGGGCCGCCGACAGCGCGACCCTGTTCTACGTTCGCCAGGATCCCGCCACGCTGCGCGCCTATCAGGTGTACCGCCACCGCCTGGGTTCCACCGAGCCGGATGAACTGGTCTACGAGGAGCCGGACGAGACGTTCAGCGTGTTCCTCGGGCGGACGCAGTCACGGAAGTACCTGCTGGCGACTTCCAGCCACACCCTCCGTACGGAGGTGCGCATCCTGCGGGCCGACGATCCGGACGGCGATTTCGTCGTCTTCGAGCCGCGGGGAGAACGGCACGAGTACAGCGTCGATCACCTGGGGGATCGCTTCTGGGTGCGGACGAACGACGGGGCGCCGAACTTCCGGCTCATGTCGACCGCCGAAGGCGACACCGGGCGCGCGGCCTGGCGCGAGGAACTCCCGAACCGCGACGACGTGCTGTTGGAGGGCTTCGAGCTGTTCGATCGTTTCCTGGTGCTGGCGGAGAGGCGCGAGGGTCTGGAGCGGCTCCGCGTCGAGCCGATGGGCGGAGGGTCCGGCGCCGGGGACGGCGCCGTCACGGGCCATGACCTCGACTTCGGCGAACCGACCTACTCGACCGGGTTGGGCGCCAACCCGGATCCGTCGTCCGGGACGCTCCGCTACGTCTACCAGTCGCTGACCACGCCGCGGTCGGTGTTCGACTACGACCCGGCGACGCGGGAGAGGATCCTGCGCAAGCAGGACCAGGTGCTCGGCGGCTTCGACGCCGCGAACTACCGCAGCGAACGGCTGTGGGCGACGGCGGAGGACGGCACCGAGGTGCCCGTGTCGCTCGTCTACCGGCCCGACCGGCGCGCTGGGGCGGGCGGCAGTCCGCTGCTGCTCTACGGCTACGGTTCCTACGGCGCGAGCATGGATGCGTCGTTCAGTTCGCCGCTCCTGAGCCTGATCGACCGCGGGTTCGTCTACGCGATCGCCCACATCCGCGGCGGCGAGGAGATGGGCCGCTCCTGGTACGAGAACGGCAAGCTGCTCCACAAGAAGAACACCTTCACCGACTTCATCGCCGCCGCCGAGCATCTCGTGGCCGCGGGCTACGCGGATCCGGACCGGATCTACGCGATGGGCGGCAGCGCCGGGGGACTGCTTGTGGGCGCGGTGTTCACGATGCGGCCCGACCTCTGGGATGGCGTCGTGGCCCGGGTGCCCTTCGTCGACGTCGTGACCACGATGCTCGACGCGAGCATCCCGCTCACCACCTTCGAGTGGGACGAGTGGGGCGACCCGAGAGTCCGTGAGTACTACGACTACATGCTCTCCTACTCGCCCTACGACAACGTGGAGGCGCGGGACTATCCGCACCTGCTCGTGACTACCGGCCTGCACGACTCGCAGGTCCAGTACTGGGAGCCGGCGAAGTGGGTCGCGCGGCTGCGGGCCAGCAAGACGGACGACAACCTCCTGCTGCTCGAGACGAACATGGGCGCCGGCCACGGCGGCGCGTCCGGCCGCTACGACCGCTACCGCGAGACGGCCCTGGTCTACGCGTTCCTGCTCGACTTGGCCGGTCTCGGGGACTCCTGAGTCGAGACGTGGCGATCGACTTCAGCGACCGGCGGGATCAGCTCAGGCGGCAGCAGGCCGGGAGCCTGCGCTTCGTGCGCGTCGTGGTGCGCCTGGCCCTCCTGTTCGCGATCGGGGCGCTGGCGGTGCTGCAGGGCTTCTCGCCGACCTCCTGGTTGCTTCTGGGCGTGCTCCTGGTCTGGGGCGCGTCCATGCCGTTCCTGCTACGGGGCATCCTGCGGCGGGTACGGGAGCTCGACCATCTCGCAAGGTGGCAGCAGTTGACCCTGATCTGGACCGCGGCGCTGATCCTGATCGGCGGTTTCGCCGTGCTGGCGCGGTACGTACTGCTCCCCTCCGCGCCCGGTTGATGGATTTCACTCTCACCGGACCGCAGCGGGCTCTGTGCGAGGGAATCGCGCGCACTTGCGCGCGCTTCGACGACGAATACTGGCTCGAAGTCGACAACGAGGTGCGGTTTCCGAACGAGTTCCACCGCGCCATGGCCGAGTCCGGCGCACTCGGCATCGCCATGCCGGAGGCGTACGGCGGTTCCGGCCTGGGCGTGACGGAAGCCGCCCTGGTGATGCACGAGGTGGCCCGTGCCGGCGGCGGCATGAGCGCGGCGTCGGCGATCCACATCAACATCTTCGGACCGCACCCGATCGTCGTCTTCGGGACGGAGGAGCAGCGCCTGCGGTTCCTGCCGGAACTCATCGAGGGTCGGGCGAAGACCTGCTTCGCGGTCACCGAGCCCGACGCGGGTCTGGAAACCACGGCGATCACGACGCGCGCCGAACGGCAACCGGACGGCGGCTACATCGTCCATGGCCGCAAGATCTGGACCACGACCGCCCAGGAGGCGGACCGCGTGATGCTGCTCGCGCGAACTACGCCGCGGGCCGAGACGGGGAAGGCGACCAAGGGCCTCTCGCTGTTCTACACGACGCTCGACCGGTCCCGGATCGAGGTCCGGCGCATTCCGAAGATGGGCCGCGCGGCGGTCGACTCGAACGAACTGTTCATCGACGGCCTCGAGGTGCCGGCTGAGGATCGCATCGGCGAGGAGGGGCGCGGCTTCGAGTACATCCTGCACAGCCTGAACCCGGAGCGGATCCTGATCGGCATCGAGGCGGTGGGGGTGGGCCGCAACGCGCTGGAACGGGCAACGGACTACGCGCGCGAACGCAGGGTCTTCGGTCGCCCGATCGGCCAGAACCAGTCGATTCAGCATCCGCTGGCGGAATGCTGGATGGAGCTGGAGGCCGCGTTTCTGATGGCGGTGCAGGCGGCGTCGCTCTACGACCGCGACGAACCCTGCGGTCACTACGCGAACGCGGCGAAGTACCTCGGCGCCGAAGCCGGCTTCAAGGCCTGCACCCAGGCGGTCATGACGCACGGCGGCATGGGGTACGCGAAGGAGTTCCACGTCGAGCGGCTGATGCGGGAAGTGATGATCCCGCGCCTCGCTCCCGTGAGCCCGCAGCTCATTCTCTGCCACATCGCGGAGAAGGTCCTCGGCCTGCCGAAGAGCTACTAGCCGGCGTTACAGCGCAGCCCGGAGTTCGGCCACTGTCTTCCGGAGACCGGGGTGCCAGGCGGCAGGGGCGATCTCGCTCAGGGGTTCGAGGACGAAGTGGCGCCGGTGCATCCGCGGGTGCGGCACGGTGAGGTCGGACTCGTCAAGGACGAGGTCGCCGAACAGCAGCAGGTCGAGGTCGATCGTCCTTGGCCCGGCGGCACCGGCGGTTCGGTCGCGGCCGACCGCGGCCTCGATCCCGAGCAGGGCGGTCAGGAGCCCGCGGACCTTGAGGTCGGTTTCGAGGACTGCTGCCGCGTTCAGGAACTCCGGATCGGTGGCCAGCACGCCGCGCTCTGGGACTGCATCGGTTCGGTGGAAGGTCGATACCGCGGTCACGTCGGCGATGGAGCGGAGGCATTCCAGTGCGGTGCGCAGGTTGACGCTCCTCGGCCGCAGGTTCGATCCGAGGGCGACGAAGGCGCGTGCCCGAGTCACGGTCGCCAGTCGATCTCGGCGCCGACTTCCGCGGCGCCGATCTCCCGTGCGGCGCCGGGTTTCGTGACCCGCACCCGCAGCGATTCGATCCGGTTCCACGGGGTCGAGCCGCCGGCCGCCTTTGGCCTTTCCCGGCCGACAGTGGCCGCGATGCTCTCGGCCAGCGTCTCGACGAGTCGGTACTCGTTGCGGTCCGCGACCGCCTGGGCGATGGCGGCAAGCTCGGCGTAGTCCACCGTCTCGCCCAATCTGTCTCGTGCTCGAGCTGCCTGAGCCGTCAGGGTCACGTCGATGTCTACGACAAGCTCCTGCGGCTTCGCTCGTTCCGCCGCCGTGACGCCGATGCGGCTGCGGCAGGCGATGCCGCGTGCAAGAACGCGCCGCCTCGGCGCCGACGATCGACGCCGTGCGCGCAGGGCGCCGATGCTCTCCGCCAGTTGCCGGTGCGGCCCGACATCGTGGACCCGGAGCACGTCGGCGGTACCCAGGGCCGCCGCCCAGGCGTTGACGGCCAGCGTTCCGCTCAGGCGCTCCTCGACTGGTACGCCGCCAAGCAGCCGGTCGAGAAACGACTTGCGTGAGGTGCCGAGAACCAGGGGCGCGCCGATCCGCCGCAGTTCGCGGAGGTTGGCCAGCAGGTCGAGGTTGTGTTCGAGTGTCTTGCCGAAGCCGATCCCCGGGTCCACCAGTACGTCGACTCCGAGGTCGCGCCCGGCCGCCACGCGCTCGGCGAGGTAGTCGTGGATCTCCGCCACGACGTCGTCATATCGGGGTTCTTTCTGCATGGTGCGCGGTTCACCCCGCATGTGCATCGCGATCACCGGCGCGCCGTGACGGGCCGCGACCTCCAGCATCGCTTCGCTGGCGCCTGAGACGTCGTTGACCATTCCCGCGCCGGCGATGAGCGCCCGGTCGGCCGCTTCCGGCTTCGCCGTGTCGACGCTCAGCGGCACGCCCAGGTCGAGGGCAGCGATCCCTTCGATCACCGGCAGCAGGCGCGCGAGTTCGTCCTCGAGGCTGACGGGTTCCGCTCCCGGCCGGGTGCTCTCGGCGCCGATGTCGATCAGGTCGGCGCCTTCCGCGGCCATTCGTCGCGCGTGTTCGAGCGCCTTGTCCGGGCGGTTGAAGAGGCCGCCGTCCGAGAAACTGTCGGGCGTCACGTTCAGGACGCCCATGACGAGGGGGCGATCGCCGAACGCGAGCGAGTGTCCGCCGCAGGCCAGTTCCATAGGTGAAGTCTAAGGGGGGCAGGCCAGGCTGCTAGCGTCGCCCGATGGGGTGGCGAGGCGGTGTCCGGCGGTTGGGCGTCGTTCTTGTCGCCGTTCAGTCATTCGCTTTCCGCCCCGGCCTGGCCGCTGTCCCGGAGGAGTGCGGCTTCAGCTTCTCCGAGGTGGCTGCCGAGGTGGGGCTTCGTTTCCACCACGAGGCGGGCGCTGTCGGCGGCCTGCACCTGCCCGAGACGATGGGCGCCGGCGTCGCCTGGATCGACTTCGACGGCGACGGGTGGCTCGATCTCTACCTCGTGCAGTCGGGGCCGCTTCCGCCGGACGGCGGCGCCGCGGCGGCGGACCGGCTGTTCCGAAACCTCGGTCCGGACGAAGCGGGGGAGTTCCGCTTCGTTTCGGCCGAAGCTGGCGAGCTTGGGCGCGGCTACGGCCAGGGCGTCGTGGCGGCCGACGTCGACGGCGACCGGGACGTCGACCTGCTCGTGTCGCACTACGGTCCGACGGTGCTCCTGCTCAACGACGGCGCAGGGCAGTTCGCAGCGGCGGAGGCGCTCTCGGCGGCGGGCGAGGATGAGCACCCCTGGGGATCGTCGATGGCGCTCGCCGACGGCGACGGCGACGGCGACATCGACCTCTACGTCAGCCGCTACCTGGACTACGACCCGGGGCACGGACTGGACTGCCGCCGGGATGGGCCGGGTTCCCCGCCGGAAGTGTGCGACCCGTCCCTCTTTCCGGGCCAGCGCGACCGCTACTACGAGAACCGTGGTGACGGCTCGTTCGAAGATGCGACTGAAGCGGCAGGCTTCGGTGGGGCCGATGGCAAGGGCCTGGGCGTCCTGTTCACCGATCTGGACGCGGACGGCCGGCCCGACGTCTACGTGGCGAACGACCTGACCCTGAACCTCCTGTTCAGGAACCGGAGCGACGGCACGTTCGAGGACCTGTCCCTGCTGGCGGGCGCGGCGGTCAATCGCAACGGCCGGCCCGAGGCGGGAATGGGGCTGGCCGTGGCTGACTTCGACGTCGACGGGGACCCGGATCTGGCGGTGACCAACTTCGATGTGGAGACGAACACCCTGTATCGCAACGCCGGCCAGGCGTCCGGGATGCTGTTCGAGGACGTTTCGGCCACAACGGGTTTCGGCCAGCCATCGTTCAACCTGCTCGGGTTCGGAATCCTCGCCGAGGACTTTGACCGTGACGGCGCTTTCGACGTGTACGTGGCAAACGGTCACATCTTCGCTTCGCCCCGGCGCGACAACACGGAGCACCGGCAGCGGAACCTCCTGTTACGCGGCCTGGCCGGTGCCGGCCGCGGTCGGTTCGTTGAGGCGCGGTGCGCCTGGGCCGGGGAGGAGCCACTGGTCAGCCGGGGCGCGGCGGCGGCAGACTTCGACAACGACGGAGACGCCGACCTGGCGGTGACCGCGAACGATGGTCCGGCCCGCCTGTGGCGGAACGACACGCCCGGCCCGGCGGGCGCCATGTGGCTGGGCCTCGAACTGCGCGGCGATTCTCCGAACACGCAGGCGGTGGGCGCTGTCGCGACGCTCGCCGGTGCCGGGGAGCAGCCGCCGGCTCGCCGCTGGGCGATCCGGGGCGACAGTTACCAGTCGTCGAGCGGGCATCGCCTGCGCTGGGCGGTTCCGGCGGGCGGCAGCCCGTCGCGACTCGACGTGCGCTGGCCGTCCGGTGCCCGCACGCGGATCGTCGATCCCCCGGTAGCGGTCTACCTCATCGTCGAGGAACGCCCGTGAAGTTGACGGGTCTCGCCGCCTTTCTTCTTGCCGCGCTTTCTTCGACGGCGACCGCTGCGTCGCCGTCCCTGGAACCGACCCGGTTCGTCCTCGACAACGGGATGACCTTCCTGGTCGTTGAACGTCCCGGACGGCCCCTGGTGGCCGCAGTCTGGACGGTCCGCGGCGGTTCGGCGTCGGACCCGCCCGGTCACCGGGGCCTGGCTCACGTCGTGGAGCATCTCCTGTACGCCGGCAGCCGAACCATCGGCACCCGTGACTGGGAGGAGGAGGCGCCGTTGCTCCGGCGCTGGGAGCGGCTGTACGAACAGTCCGTCAAGCGCGGCGCGGCCGCGTCCGGTCTGGACGGAGTGGAGCAGCGCCTGGCAGCTCTTCAGCGGCCCGGCGCCTACGCCGGCGTCTACACCCGGGCTGGCGCTCTCGGCATCGACGCGTTCACTCGCCACGACGCGACCGCGTTCCAGACGCTGGTGCCCAGGGAGAAGATCGAGCTCTGGTTCTGGATGGAGTCCGACCGTCTTCTCGACCCGGTGTTCAGGGGCTTCCGGCGGGAGCTGGCGGTGGTCGAGCAGGAGCGGCTTCAGCGCATCGACTCGAGTCCGGCCGGTACCTGGTTCGACATCTTCGACGCCGCCTACTGGGGCGCCGGCCACCCGTATGCCCATTCGCCGGGCGGCGACCGGCTCGAAGTGGCGCGGCTCCTGCCCGCGGACGCTCGGTCCCACTTCGAAGCCACCTACCGGCCCGACCGGGTGGTCGCGGTACTGGTGGGCGACGTGTCTCCCGCTAGAGCCCGGGAACTTGCGAAACGGTACTTCGGCAGGCTGAAACGTCCCGGTCGTCGCGAGGCAGCCCCGGCGGAGAGCGCAGTCGCGCCCACGCCGGCGCTCGAGTCGCTGGAAGGTCTCTGCGACTGCCGGAGCCAGGTCGAGATCCGGTACCGCACCGTGCCCTTCGCGGCGGCCGGCGACGCGGTGGCTCTCGACGTTCTGGCCGGCCTGCTGAACAGCCGCTCCGGGAGGCTGTACAGGGACCTGGTCGTGGGCGAGGACCGGGTCGCCTTCGCGGCGTCGGCGGAGCATGTGACGCGACAGCTCGACGGGTACTTCGCCGTCCGGATCGAGGCCGGGGAGGGTGTGGAACTTCCGGAGCTGACTCCTGCCTGGGACGGGCTGCTCGAGCGGATCCTTGCCGGCAGCGCCGTCGACTCCGAGCTCGACCGGGTCCGCAGGCAGCTTCTGACCGATTCCTGGCGGCAGCTCGAACAGGACGCCGGAGTGGCGCACCGGCTCGCCGCTGCCGAAGTACTTGGCGGCTGGCGACAGTTGACGGAGTGGCTGGACGCCGCGGCCGGCGTCTCCGCCTCTGACCTGGAACGGGTGATCGATCGTTACCTCGTGACGGCTGATCGGGCGGTCCTGTCCCTGACCCGCTCGGGGGACGCTGGACGGTGAGCAGGGTGCTCGCGCTCGCGCTTCTCGCGGCGGTGCCGTTCCCCGGGTCCGTCACGGCCCAGGCGATTCCGGAGCGGCCGGAGGACCTGCGGTTTGCGCCGTCGGTCTTCGAGCCGCCTCCGGTTTCCGGGCTGCGCTTCGAACTCGGGAACGGCCTGCCGGTCTATGTCGTGCCCGACCGCGGCCTGCCGCTCGTCGATGTCGTGGTGGCGCTGCCGGTCGGCGACCGGAACGAGGCGGCGGGTGAGGATGGCCTGGCCTCGATGACGGCGGCGATGACGCGGCGCGGCGGCGCGGGCGAGTCTGGTCCCGACGAGCTCGACGACGAGATCGACGCCCTGGGCGCCCGGATTCAGGCGAGCAGTTCCTGGGGGCGCACGGTGCTGGTGCTCGACTCGGGTGCCGAGTCGCTGGATCGGGGGTTGGAGTTGCTGGCGTCGATCCTGTTCGAGCCGCGGTTCGACGATGCGCGGTTGGAGCAGGCAAAGGAGAACCTCCGCGTCAGCCTCCTGGCGGAGGCCGACGACCCGCGGGCGGTTCTCGAACGGGAGTGGCTGCGTCTGGTTCACGGGCCCGCTTCCCCGCGGAGCCGCCGCTTGACGCAGGCGTCGATCGCGGCGTTCGATCGCGACGCTCTGGCCCGCTTCCACCGGCGGCACTGGAGTTCACGGGGAGCAGTGATCGCCGCTTCGGGCGACGTCGACGCCGAGGCGCTGGTGGCGCGGCTCGACGAGCTGTTCGGCGGTTGGAAACCACGGCCACCGGAAGCGGATGCGAAGGGGCTGCCGCAAGGGTTGTCCGCGGAGTCCGCCGAACAGGCGGCGCCCGCCGCCGTTTCGCCGGGCTGGTGGACGATCGATCGACCCGGCACGCAGGCGGCGCTCGCGTTCGGCCACCGTGGCGCGCTGTTCGACTCGTGGGACGACCCCGATCGCTGGGCCCTGATGCTGCTGACCGAGATCCTCGACGGTCCGGGTACGGTTTCCCGGTTGCGCTCGCGGCTGCAGCTCGAAGAGGGGCTCACCTACCGTGTGCTCACCCACTTCGATCTCGACGTGATCGCGGCCGCGGCGGATTCCGACCGCAATCGCGGCATGGGGGAGTTCCGCGTCTTCCTGGAGACGTCGCCCGAATCGACCGTGGCGGCCGCCTCCGTGGTGCTCGAAGAAGTCCGTCGGCTGCTGCGTGACGAGGTACCGGAGAACGAGATCGCCACCGCCAGGCAGTCTCTTCTCGCCCGCCTGCCGCTGCTGTTCGACCGTGCCGAGGCCATCGCCGGCCTCTACGCGGAGGACGAGCTGCTTGGTCGCCCTCACGAGTACTGGGCGGTGTATCGCGAGCGTCTTCTCGCAGTGACCGCCGCGGCCATTCGGGAGGCGGCTCGCCGGTTTCTCGCTCCGGAGCGATCGGTGCTGCTGGTGGTCGGCGGCCGGAAGGCGGCGACCCGCGACCGGGGCCTCGACGCGTTGCGCGATGCTCTCGGCGCCCCGCGTCCGGTGTCGGGATAGCCTTGCCGTGGACAGACGGCCCTGAAGACCGAACCACACGGCCTTGCGGAGGAGAAGTCTCGTGTTTCTATTGAGGTTCAGGACCGGTGGACGGCAGTCCACTCGTGTCCGCCCTGTGCGTTGCCGCCTGCTGCCGGGTTTCTGTCTTCTGCTCGTCGCCGCCGGTGCCCAGGGTCAGCAGTTCGCGAGCCTCGCGTCCGCCGCTGACGACCGGAGCGCCGCGGCTCGTGCGGGGGGAACGCCGATCGTGGTCGATCACGACCTGGTGCGTTCCGGCCCCCAGCGGCTGGAGTTGCAGGGAACGGACGGCCGGATTCTGGTCGCCGAGCGCAGCGTGTTCGAGGATAGGGGAGACGGCAACGTGATGTGGGCGGGCCGGTTCCCCGACGCGAACTACGACAGCGTCGTGCTGACCGTCCAGGACGGGCACCTCCAGGGCATGTTCGGCGAACCGGGCAGGGCCGCCCACTGGATTCGCTCCGGCCGGGACGGCAGGGGTTTGCTCGATCAACCCGTCGGCGGGGGCCCCGTCGAGTTCTGCGGGGGCGGTCTGGTTCATGACGAAGCCGTGCCGGGCGTCGTCGGCCGGTCGGCGGCGGGCGACCTGCCTGCGGGAGATCCGCCCGTGGGAATTCAGCAGGAATCGAACCACGATCGGCTGGACATCCTGGCCCTCTACACGGTAGAGGCGGCGGAGGTCTGGGAGAGATTCGGCTACGGCACGCCGCGGGCGTCGGTCCAGGCCGCGATGGACTTTCTGAACCTGGTGCTGCGGAACAACGCGATGCCGGTGACCGCCCGTCTGGTTCATTTGGCCGAGGCTCCCGCGGCGCTCGACGGTCCCCGGGGCGTTACGGCCCGTCTCGCGCAGCTCAGGGAAGTCGCGGCGTTGCGGGTCGAGCATCAGGCCGACCTCTACCACCTGTTTACGGGTGAGCCTCCGGGGAGGCTGGGGTACTGCGGGATCGCACGGTTGCTCAGGCGTGTCGAAGAGAGAGACGGGTCCTTCCCGTACCCGTACGGCGTAACCTCCGCCGCCTGCAGTTTCCCTGCTCGGGAAGGCCGGCACCCCTACTTCGGTCAGGTCTTTGCGCATGAGATTGGCCACAACCTGGGCGCCAATCACGATCCGGCGAACACGAACCAGACTCAGGACACTGCGGTGAGGCCCTGGGCTTTCGGACACGTCGACATCAGCGTCGCCCCGACGGTCGAGACGATCATGAGCTACCGGAGCTACCAGCCGCGTCAGTGGGTGCCGTTCTTCTCCTCGACACGCATCACGCCGAACGGCTGGACGATCGGCAGGGTGGACGAGCGGGACAACGAGCGGGCGCTGTACGACACGGTGCCCCTGGCGGTTCAGTACAGCGACATGATGCCGGATCCGGCGAGTTTCGACGAGTCTCCGAGCTGGGTTCCGGAGGCGCCGGCGAAGCTGACCGTCAGTGCGACCGGCAGCACCAGTGTCCGCCTGGAGTGGGAAGACCGGTCGGACGACGAGGAGGGGTTCCGTGTCCAGGTCAGAGCCCCCGGCGACATGTGGAGGAACCACTTCACCAGCAGCCCTGACAACGAAGCTGTCCACCTCGTCGGTTTCACGCGGGGAGCTCGGTACCTGTTCCGCGTCCGCGCCTACCACGACCTCGGGGCGGCGGATAGCAATGTCGTCGCGATCACGATGCAGGAGGGCGACGGTCTTGGTCCTGAGGGCGTCGACGTGCCGGACGACATCACTGCCAAGGCTGTCGGCTGGACATCAGTCGAGCTGGGATGGTCCCCCAGGCCGGGCACTCTGGAGGCTGAGGCGCGATCCTGGAAGCACGGTTGGCGCAAGGTGGCCTCGACGGATGCCGGGGCAGGCCGGGTGACCATCGAGCACCTCGAGGCGGAAGTGGCCTACTCCTTCAGGCTTCGTCGCCGCTCCCACGATGGCCCGGTTTCGGAGTGGTCGGACGCGATCAACGTGACGACCGGCGAGGCGTCCGGTGCCTGCAGGAGTGGCCCGCAGTACCTCTGCCTGTCCGAGGACCGCTTCGAGATCCAGGTGCACTGGAAGGACCACAACCGCGAGGGCGTCTACGGGAACGGGACAGCCGTGCCGATCGACGTCTCGGACGAGTCCGGCATGTTCTGGTTCTTCAGCAGCACGAACATCGAGCTCGTGGTCAAGGCGCTCGATGGCCGCGGAGTCAACGGTCACTACTGGGTGTTCTTCGGCGCACTTTCGGATGTCGAGTACTGGGTCACCGTGCGCGACACCGCCGGCGGCGGCCGCCGGACGTACCACAATCCGCCGGCCGAGAGTTGCGGCCAGTCCGACATCACGGCGTTTCTTCCCGCCGCGTCCTCGGCGTCCAGCAACTCGGTTGCAGCGGCCGGGAAGGCCGGAATCGACCTGGTCGCGATGAAGGCGGTGTCGATCGAGCTTCCTGGTGTCGCCCTGGCCCAGGAAGGCGGCGGGACCTGCGAAGCGTCTGCTGACAGGCTGTGTCTGCACGACGGCCGCTTCTCGGTGGAGGTCGAGTTCACCGATCCGAACGTGAACGAGAGGAAGGACGGTCAGGTCGTTTCGTCCTTGACGACCAAGGAGACCGGCTTCTTCTGGTTCTTCAGTGCGTCGAACGTGGAGCTGGCAGCGAAGGTGCTGGATGGTCGTGCACTGACCGGCAAGTACTGGTTCCTCTACGGCGGCCTGTCCGACGTGGAGTACACGATCACGCTGACCGATACGGTGACGGGGGAGTCGGTCACGTACGAGAACGAGGCAGGGAGCCTCTGCGGCGGCATCGACACCGGAGCGCTGCCGCGCTAGGAAGGGCGCAGCTTCTACCGACCGGTCGGAAGTCATGACGGGCCTGTGGCGGAGGTCTATACTGATTTGCCATGAATGATCGACGATTTCCCGCGAGGGATGACCGGCGGCGGGGGCGGCTTCTACCGTCCTGTCTGCCCTTTTGTCTTCTTGTCTTTCTTGCCGCGAGCGCCCAGGGGCAGCGGCTTCTGAACGTCGTTCCGCTGGGAGACGATCCGACTTCCGGCGGCTGGTCCGTCGAGGCCGACCACGATCTGCTGCGCTCCGCGCCGCAGCGCCTCGAGTTCGAGGTTCCGGACGGCCGCGTGCTGGCTCCGGAGATGCGTGTCTTCGAAGACCGGGGCGGCGGCAACGCGATGTGGGCCGGAGGCTATCCGGAACTTGGATACGACAGCGTCGTCCTGACCCTGCAGGACGGCTACCTCCTGGGCCGGATCGGTCTGCCGGAGGGCGGCACTTACTGGCTCCGGCCCGGCAGCAGCGGCGATGGGCTGCTGACCGAAGGACGCGAGACCTCGGCGCAGGCGTGCGGCGGCGGTGTCGTTCCGGATCGGGAGCCCCCCGTTCCCGCCGTGGCGGCGCAGCGAGCCGACCCGCCGGACAGCGTGGCCAGTGCCTCGAACCACGATCGGCTCGATATCCTGATGCTCTATACGGCGGACGCCGCGACGCGGCTTCGGCAGGCGGGCTGGGGCGAGCCGGGCGCCGCGATGCAGGCGGCGATCGACTACCTGAACCTGGTGTTCCGCAACAATCAGTTCACGGTCACGGCGCACATGGCCCACCACGAGGAGGCGCCGGCGGCGCTTGGCCAGCTTGTCAGCCCGCTCGGCGCGCTGAGCCAGAACGGGGACGTTCTCGACCTGCGGATCGAGCACGAGGCGGACCTGGTCCACCTGTTCTTCGCCGAGACGCCCAGTTTCTGCGGTCAGGCCTGGTTGATGGTGCGCGGACACACTCCCCGCAACTTCTGGTCCAGCGGCTACGGCGTCACGACCGTGGGCGGCGGGTGCATCGACATCGCGAGCCAGGTCCGGGACGGGGAGTATGCGAACCAGTACGAGACGTTCGCCCACGAGGTCGGGCACAACCTGGGCGGAAACCACGACCCGGACAACACGGATCTCGATCCTGCCGATGCCGTGGAGCCCTACGCCTTCGGCCACCACAACTTCGAGCCGCAGCCGAACGTGAAGAGCGTGATGAGCTACAACGAGGGCCGGCAGGAGCCGTTCTTCTCGACGACTCGGGTGCGGCCCAGGAACTTCGTCATCGGCGTCGCCGGCGAACGGGAGAACGAGCGGGCCATCCAGCGGACGATCCATCTCGCCGCCGAATTGAGCGACAACTTGCCCGGCACCGGAGAGCCACCGCCACCACCGCCGCCGCCGCCCACGGCGGTGCCGGCCCGGCCGACCGACCTGAAGGTCATGCCGACGGGCAGCACGAGCGTCAAGGTGACCTGGACGGACCAATCGAACAACGAGGACGGCTTCCAGGTCCATGCCCGGCTGCACGGCAGCGGTTGGGAGACGGTGGCTACGGTGCCCGCCAACGCGGAGTCGGCGGACATCGACGGCCTCGAGAGCGGCGGTCGCTACGACTTCCGGGTGCGGGCCTACAACCGGGACGGCGGTCGAAACAGCAACGTCGTTACGTTCGTGCTGCAGGCGGCGGACTACACGGATTGCGTGCCGTCGGCCTCGCAGATCACGTTCGCCCACGGCTACACCGTCAGCATGTGCGTCGAGTACCAGAAGGATGGCGAAACCGTGGTGGAGGACGCGAAGAACTACGACTTGGAGTCGCGGGAATCGGGCATTCTCTACTTCTTCGACCGGGACAACGCAGAGGTGCTGGTCAAGGTCCTGGATGCCTGCGCGGTGAACCAGCACCGGTGGGTCTTCGTGGCGCCGGTGACCGACCTGGCCTTCAACCTGTACGTCGAGGAAGCAGCTACCGGGGAGGTTTGGGAGCACCGGAATCCCAAGGGCGGCCAGACCGCATCGACAGAGAGCGATGTTGCTGCCTTCCCCTGTGGGGCGGCGGCGTCCGCGGTCGCCGACGGCGGAGGCGCCGCCGGCACGGGAGTGGAACTCGTGGATGCGGGCTTTCCCGCGGCCGAGGCCGTAGTCGTGCCGCCGCCGACGGCAGCGGAACCGACACCGGTTGGAGTCGCTCAGGCGATCGCCCCCAACGAGGCGACCGACTGCGAGCCCCAGCCGGTGACGACGCTTGCGGGCGGCTACACGGTGAACATGTGCGTCGAGTACCTGAAGGACGGTAATCCGGAGGTGCGTGAGGCCCGGGACTTCGGTCTGGACTCCCAGCAGTCGGGTCTCCTGTACTTCTTCGAGCGGAGCAACGCCGAGGTCCTGATCAAGGTGCTGGACGCCTGCGGCGTGAACGGCTATCGCTGGGTGTTCGTGGCGCCGGTCACGGACCTGGCGTTCAATCTCAGCGTGGTGTCGCCCAACCCGGACGACGAGGTCTGGACGCACAGCAACCGTCTCAGCCAGACGGCGGCCGCCAGGAGCGACAACGCGGCCTTCGCCTGCAGCAACTGACGTCCCGATCACCGCGGCTCCGCCCGGCGACGGATGGTCAGTAGATCGCCGTCTCGGGGTAGAACGCGTACCAGCCGAACCAGAACGCCGCGT
The DNA here is from genome assembly GCA_009843505.1 of Holophagales bacterium. GTDB lineage: Bacteria > Acidobacteriota > Thermoanaerobaculia > Multivoradales > Multivoraceae > Multivorans > Multivorans azotirespirans. Next base: position 84,916 of record VYDI01000008.1, read on the forward strand.
GGCCGGGAACCCGCGGCAGGAGGTCGCCGTCCCCGTCGGGGGCGAGACCTTCCTCGGCGATCCACCAGGTCGTTCCGTCCCTCGCTTGGAGCGTGCGCAGCGGCGTTTCACCGTCGGGGGCGTCGAATGTGAGCCCGCCGCGCTCGTAGGCACGTACGGCGTCGCTCTCCGGGTCGAGCACGAGGACGATGTCGAGCCCTCCCACGGTGTCGTTGACCAGACGTTCGGCGCGCAGCTTCTCCATTGGATAGGCCTTGGCCTCCCCGTTGATCGTCAACGCGTAGATGCGGGCGTTGCGCTCCAGCGCGTCGCTCTGCCGCCACACCGGGAACTCGACGCCGGCCCGGGCCTGATCAGCGGCGCCCTCCACGTAGCGATAGCCGGTTCTCTGAGCTGCGGCCGGATCGGGGCGCATGATGCTGGTGTCCGGGTAGCGCTGCCGCCAGACGTCCCAACGGGTAAGGGTCATCGGCAGCATCCGGAGTCGGGCGCCCTCTTCGGCCCGCTGACCGACCACCGCTTCGCCGGTCAGATTGCTCCACAGACTGAGCGTCGCGCGGTCGAACATCAGTTTGTTGGAACGGTAGAGCAGGCCCGAGGTGCCGAACATCAGCCGGTTTCCGTCCTCGTCGACGGCGGAGTAGAGGACCCCCGAGCCACAGAGAGTGCAGAACGAGATGCTGATGGGCTGGCCGCCGACCGTGTCGTTCAGCAGTTCGTGCCAGCTGAGCACCTTGACGGGATACGCCCGCCGTTCGCCGCCCAGGCTGACGCCGAACACGGTGTCGGTATCCCGCATGAAGCGGGCGAGATCGGCCGGTACCGACTCCGGATCGTCGATCGCGGGGATGCCGTCCAGGCGCACGCCGCCGGACTGGACTTCCCGGAGCCTCAGTCGGACCGTTGCGCTCGGGCCGAGAATCCGTTCGTAGACGGGGTCGATGCGCGAGAACATCTCCCCTTTCCATGCGATGTAGCCGGGCGGCGGCTGGAGGTCCTGGCGGCCGCCGACGTAGAGGAACCAGTCCCGGTAGCGGCTGCCGAGCCGTTCACCGGATAGCTGCTCCAGGAGCTGGAGCGCGTCGGGGCGGGCCTCGCGGGGCGCAAAGAAGTACGCGTCGACCAGTGGGATCAGCGTGGCCGGATCACCCTTGCCCAGTGCCGTAGCCGCTTTGCGCCTTGCCTTCGGCTTGCCGGAGATGAGCCGACGTAGACGGTCGTACACGGGGCTGTCGGCGCGACCGGGCGCCAGCGTGGGATACGTCGGCGTGACCGCCGGCGGCTCGTCCGAGTCCCGAACCTGCGCCGGAAGGTCCGCCGGGCCGATCAACCCCAGCCAGGCGAGCGTAGCCACTGCGCGGATGAGGAAGTGGGGAGTCATGGTTCCGGGTTCACCGTCGATAGTATGCATGCCGTGCTGAACCTCGGCCCCGCTGCTGGAACTTCCGGCTCCAGGATCAGGTCACGATTCAGACCTGCAGGGTCAGCCGTAGTCATCGCGTCGCTTCTGGCTGGACAGGTCGCGGTCCAGGCCGCGTCAGCCGAAGAGCCTGAAGTCGTGATCGAGAGCATCGAGGTGACGCCGCCCTCACCGGGCGCGGAGACTCTTTGCCGGCTCAGCGCCACGGTGAGCAACGGCGGCAGCCGGGCCGTGTACAGCTTCGGGTTCGATGTCGAACTGAACGGGCAGCCCTTGCCGGTGTACGAGAACCAGCTCTTCCTGCAAGTGATCGAGGCGGGCGAATCGGAGCAGGTCGCGCTCTACAACTTCTGGACGTCCGAGAGCGGCCGTCCGGCGCCCGCGAACGGAGAACTCGAGGTGCTCGTGCGCCTCCGCGAGGCGCGCTGGGTAGAGGTTTCCGAGGTGGTGGAAGACGGCGAGACTGTCGAAGTCTGGACGCCTGTCGACGACGTTGCCGGTCTCCCGCAGTCGGTCAGCCTGACGCTCGAACTGAAGTGAACTCTCTTCGCGCCCTGGTGTCGCGGCTTGGGTGTGTCGCGGTGCTGACCGCACTGGCCTGCGGTCCGTCACCGTCACCGGAAGCGGGGAGGGCGGGCAATGCGGTCAGCCCTCCGATCGTCCTCATCTCGATCGACACCCTGCGCTCCGACCGACTGCCTGCTTACGGATACGAGGGTGTCGAGACGCCGGCGATCGACCGGTTGGCCGCCGGCGGCGTGCTGTTCGAGCGGGCCTACTCGCACGTCAACGTGACGCTGCCGTCCCACGCCAGCATCTTCACCGGCCTGCTGCCGTCCCAGCACGGCGTACGCGACAACGCGGGTTACCGCCTCGACGAGGCGGTGCCGACGTTGGCGGCGGAGCTCAACCGGCACGGGTACGCGACCGGCGGTTTCGTGTCGTCGTACGTGCTCCGTGCCGGGACGGGAATCGGTCGTGGATTCGAGGTCTACGACGACGGCGTGGGGTTCGAGACGGGCCGCCAGTTGGGGCAGATCCAGCGCGCCGGGACCGAAACCCTGGCGGCAGCCATGGACTGGGTCAACGAGGTGGCGGACGAGCCGTTCTTTCTCTTTCTGCACCTGTACGAGCCGCATGCTCCCTACGAGCCGCCGCCGCCGTTCGCCGACCGCTACGGGAATCCGTACGACGGTGAGGTGGCGGCCGCTGACGCGGTGGTGGGCGAGCTGATCCAGCGCCTGGAAGAGCTGGGGGTGTACGAGGACGCTCTCGTCGTCCTGCTCTCCGACCACGGCGAGGGCTTGATGGACCACGGTGAGATGGATCACCTGATCCTCATCTACCGGGAAGTGCTGCAGGTGCCGCTGATCGTCAAGCTGCCCCAGGGAGAGCGGGCCGGTGAACGCGTCGCGGCCAACGCGCAGCTCAGCGACGTGGCGCCGGCGATCTACTCGGTCCTCGGGCTGAAGCCGCCGGCGGAGACGGCCGGGATCGACCTGCTGGGTCTGAATGAGGCGCAGGCCGGCGAGCCGCTCCGGCAGATCGTGTCCGAGAGCGTCTACCCGCGGATCCACTTCGGTTGGAGTGAACTCGCCTCGATCGTCGAGGGGGACCTGCACTTCATCGAATCGCCCGATCCGGAGCTGTTCAGGCTGTCGGAGGATCCGCTGGAGCGGAACAACGTCATCCAGGAGGAACGCGCCGCGGCCCGGCGGTTCCGGGCCGTGCTGGCGGAGATCGACCGGACGCTGGCTTCACCGGTCGAGGACGATCCCGAGACCCGGCAGCGACTGGAGTCGCTCGGCTACCTGTCGGGAGGTGCGCGCGCCGCTGAAGGTCCTCTCCCGGATCCCAAGAGCCGCATGGGAGTCGTCGCCGATCTGGGGCGGGCTTCGCGCCTGATCGGCAGTGGCGACCTGGAGGAGGCCGAGGCGGCGTTGCAGGCCGTCCTCCAGCAGGAGCCGCAGCTCGTCCTCGCCTGGCAGCAGTTGGGCGATGTCCTGGAGCGCCGCCGCCGGCCGAAGCAGGCGCTGGAGGCTTACCGCAGGGCGTTCGAGGTCTCTTCCGGCGACGCGACCAGCGCCGGGCTCAAGGTGGCGGAGCTGCTGCTGCTCGAAGGCCGTGTCGCCGAGGCGCGGGAGCATGCGCTGGCCGTCGTGGAGCGGGCGCCCATGGCCAACGACGTGCTCGCCCAGGCGGCCCTGTTCGAAGACGACCTGGCGGCGGCCGAAGAGTACCTGCAGCTCGCGATTGCCGGACGGGGCCCCCAGGTAGCCCCGCTGATCACGAAACTGGCCTGGCTGAACAGGCAGGACCGCTTCGAGGAGAGCGCGTCCCTGAGCGATGAAGTGCTGGCGGAGTTCGGCGCGCGCAGCGACCGGGGAGTACTCGGTCACCTGTACCTCTACCGCGGCACCGCGCTGGCCGCGCAGGGCCGCGAACCAGAAGCCGAGAGCGCCTACCGGGAGGCGATCGCGCTGCGACCCGAGCTTCTCGGTGCGTACTCGTCGCTGGCCTTCCTCCAGGCACTTACGGGTCGTGGCGCCGAGGTCGGCCGGACCCTGCAGGAGATGGTGACGGTGAACCCGAATCCCGGCGCCTATGCGGAGGCGGTGCGAGCGCTGCGGGCGATGAACGATCCGCGCTCGGCGGACGGCGTGCTCGGCGAGGCCCTCCGGCAGTGGCCGGAGGCGGAAGAACTGCGGCTGCTCGCCGGCTCGCGCTGAGTTAGTCTGTGTTCATGGTCGTAGCGATGCGTGCCGCCGTCCTCGCTTGCTGGTTGCTGGCCGGGTTCCCCGCGGTCGCCCAGCAGGAAGCCGCCCGTGGACCGTCCGGCCCCGGTTTCACCGAGACGGTCGATGTGCGGGTGATCAACATCGACGTCTACGTCACCGGCGCCGATGGCCTGCCGGTGCGTGGTCTCGGGCCCGATGATTTCGAACTCCGCGTTGACGGCAGGCCGGTCCCGATCAGCAACTTCTACGCCGTGGAGCTGCGGGACGACGACCTCTTCGTGCGCCGCGGAGGCGAAGTCGAGGCGCGGCCGCTGGCGCCGGTACCGGCGGCGGATCCGCGCGAAGTTGACCGACTCCGCCGGGAACCCGCGGCCGTTCCACCGGAGCAGGCTCTTCACGTCGCGTTCTACATCGACAACTTCAATCTCACGCAGTTCAATCGCAACCGCGTCATGCGCGAGCTGCGAGCCTTCATTCGGGAGCACCTGCGTCCCGAGGACCAGGTCATGCTGGCCACTTCCGACCCCGGACTCAACCTCCGCATGCCGTTCACGAACGACCGGGACCGGTTGAACCGGGCGCTGCTCGAGCTGGAGGAGGTTTCCGCCCAGAGGATCCACCGGAACAACGAGCGCCGTGACCTGATTGGCAACATCAACGACGTCAACAACGAGATGAGCCGGGAGGACCGGCCCGAGGTCGTCGACGCGATCCGGGCCGGCCAGTCGATCGGCGGTGGCGCCAACTACGCGCGCAACCAGTTGATGGCTTACGCGGGCTCCGTCCGCAACGATACGAACCTCTCGATCAACGCGCTGTCGCGTGTCGTCGAGAACCTCTCCGCGACTCCCGGTCGCAAGGCGCTCGTCTACGTCGCCGACGGGGTTCCGATGATCGCGGGTGAGGACATCTTCTACTTCGTCGAGCAGCTCTACGAGAGGTCGATCTCCCTGATCGAGATGACGGAGTACGACCTGTCTCGGCGCTTCCAGCAGCTAGCGGCGGGAGCGAACGCGAACCGCACCAGCTTCTACACGATCGATGCCCGCGGCCTGACGGTCCTGTCCCAGAGCACGGTAGCCGGCCAGGTCGCCGGGGCGCCCGGCCAGGCGTCGCTGATCGACCAGATCCAGGTCACGAACCTGCAGGCGCCGCTGCAACTCATGGCGGAGGAAACCGGGGGGCGCGCGGTAGTCAATGCGAACCGCGTGATGCCCGACCTGCTCAAGATCGCGGACGACTTCCGCAACTACTACTCCCTGGGCTACATGCCGACAACGGCCGACACGGGCCGCTATCACCGGATCGACGTTCGCTGGAAGGACAGGCCCCGGGGCGCTTCCGTGCGTTTCCGCAAGGGCTATCGGGCGAAGAGCGTCGAGTCGCGGATGATCGAGGGGACCAAGTCCGCGCTGAACCTGAACATGCAGACGAACCCGCTTGGCGTACAGGTGGACAGTCTGCCTGCGAAGCGACGTGCGGACGGCAACTTCGACGTGCCGGTCCTGATCGCGGTGCCGTGGAAGGAGCTCGCGTTGATTCCGCGCGACGGTGCCCACCACGGCCGCATTCAGCTCTGGCTCGCGGCCAAGGACGAGGAGGGTCGGGCAACGGAACCGCAACGGACGGAGTTGACGATCGCGGTTCCGGAGGACCGGGTGTCGGAGATCGAGAACGGTTCGTGGCGCTACGGTGTCGAGCTGACGATGGAGTCCGGCTACCACGACCTCGGCGTTGGACTGCGTGACGACGTCGGTGGCCGGCAGGCGTTCCTGCGCGGCGGCATCAACGTCGGCGCCGGCGCCGCCAGGTAGGTCGTGGCCTAACTGGGTACGCCGGCGTCCCCGCCGGCTTCTGGACTCTGTCGCTGCTAGAGCACCCGGATCGGCGTCGAGGAGGAGAGTTCCTGGTTCGCCTGATCGGTGACCACGACGGACAGCGTGTAGTCGCCGGCGGAGAGCTTCCTGCCGGCGATGAACACGCCGGAGAGCTGGGACAGGCCTGAACCGGCCTGAGCGCCGGGGGCGAGCACGATCTCGCCGCCGTCGGCGACCTGTTGGCCGTCCGAGTCGAAGACCTGGGTCCGCACGGAAACGGGGCCTGCGCCCAGGTTCATGCCGACCAGGCTGATCGGCGTCTCGCCGCCGGCAGTGACCTCAGGCCTGGCCGCCGGGATGAAGGGCTCTCCGCTGCGCAGGAAGGGGAACGCGACGTCGCGGCGCTGCTCGGATTCCTCCTCGCGCAGCAGAACCCACTTGCCGGGTTGCTCCGGAAAGAGGGGCGGCTGGAGGGCCGGCGTTGATCCGGGGACCTGGAGCACCGAGGTGCTCAGCGCCCTGCGCCCGGTCGCGTCGTTGCGGAGCAGGACTCGCACCGAGTACTCACCCGGGTCGAGGTCGAAGTGACCCCAGTACTTCAGGCCGCTCTGGCGCAGGGCGGGGCCCGCCTGGCCAGCGTCGAGACCCATCGCGCGGACGAAGAAGTCGCGGACGATGCCGTGCTCGTCCAGGGCGTAGGCGTAGATCTGGAGGGGCAGGGTGCCGCCCTGCAAGCCTGCCAGCAGATCCTCCCCCCGGGCCTCGATCAGCACGGGAGCGTAGGCCTTGCCGCTGTCGGCGGCAAAGCCCGCGCTGAGCACCGTCGTGTCGATTTCACCCGCCTCGACGCCACCCATCACCTGCTGGGCCGAGCTCATGGCCCGTTCGAAGGGGCTGGTTTCGGCATAGGGCTTCGGGGCGTAGTAGCCGGGCCGGTGAACGACCCTGGTCCCGCGCGGGGCGTCCTTGATCCGCACCCGTAGCCGGTTGAACTTGCCGTCGTACTTCAGGTCCCTGGGCTGGAATGCGAGCAGGTAGGTCACGCTCGTACGGTCCAGCACCTCGGACATGGCGTCGCCCAGGTTGCCGAAGTTGGCGAACATCTCGCCGCCGGTGTCATTGGCCATCATGAACAGGGAAGCCCGGTTGCTCTGACCCTCGGTCTGGACTTCGCCGCTAACGTCCACGGCCTGAATGCTGCAGTTCGCTTCCCGGAACATGCTGAGCATCCGGTTCATCGTGTTCTGAGCCGAGCTGCTGCCGAACAGCACCTCGTTGTCGACTTCCCAGGACCGCCCGCTCGTCACGGCCTCCTGTCTCTCCAGGATGTCGGCCTGTTCACTGCCCGTCATGCCCTGCTGGCCCACCAGGATCGAGGAATCGAAACCCTCGGACAGGAAGACGACGTGTTTGCGGCCCTCCACCGACTGCATCCAGGCGGCGAGTTCGCCCATGCCGGCGGTGAGCGCGGCGACGTGGCTGGCCGCCCGGCCGCGCTCCGCGGTGCCCTGCAGGTTCTGCAGCTCCCGCAGGGCCTGGGAGAGCATCGAATCCGCGTCGACGGCGGCGGCGGCGCCCGCGGCGCCGCCGAGATCGGAGTTGGTCGGTTGATTGCCGCTCAGATCGCCCACGACCAGGCCCAGCGGATCGCGAATCGCCTCCCCGGTTTCGATCTTGCCCAGGCTGCGGATCGCCTGGCGGATCTGGCTGCGGTCCGAAGTGAAGCCCAGCACCAGCCGGGGCCGGGTGTCATAGACGGCGAGGGCCACCAGATCGGTGGGATGGAGTTCAGTCAGGACGAGGTCGGCTGCGGCCTGCTGGGCCCGCCCGACGGAGTCGGGAGTGGTGAAGAACAGATCGAACAGGAGCAGGAAGTGCCGCCTGGCTGCCGCCGGCACGGGTTCTTCCGTCGGCTTGCCCTCCAGGGTCGACAGGTCGACGACGTCGAAGCCGGTGATCTCCACCGGCCTGCGGCCGTCCAGGAGCTCGAAGTCGTTCCGGGTGAGGCCGCGAAGCGGGTCTCCGGAACTGATCACCTGAACCGGGACCTCGACGACGGTGACCGTGGCCGTGTCGCTGAACTGCGCCTGTCGCTGTCGCCGCCCGCGCTGGGCGTCGGCGGCGGCGGCCAGCAGGAGCGCTGCGGCGCAGAGCAAGGCCGCCGCGGGACGGATTACACGGACACCAGGTGCCGCGGTGGGGAAAGTCGGGGTCGTGAGCCTGCGGTCGTCCATTCCAGGGGCTCCTTGGTTCAGTTCAGCACCCTCAGCGGGATCGAGTTTGCCGAACGGGCTTGCGTTGCCGCCTCGATCACGGCGACCTCCAGAGTGTAGTCGCCGTTGGGCAAGTCGGTGGGATCGAAGGCGGCCACGAGCTTGTCGAGGCCTGGTATCCCGGTAACGGTGCGCTCTCTCAGTGAGAGTTCCCCGCCTTCGACCCGTTCTCCGGCGGACGTGGTCACCGTGGCCTCGAGGTCCAGGTCGCCCTGGCCCAGGTTGTAGCCGACCAGGCAGATCTCGGCGCCGGTCCCGGTTCGGCCGGAGCGAACCAGCGGCACGACGGAAGGCACGTACGGCTCGCCGTTTACCGTGAAGGGGTACACGGTGGTCTTCGCGTACTGGTCGGCGGGTTGCTCACGGACCAGGAACCAGCTTCCCGCCTCTTCGTGGAAGAAGGGCGGCAGGAGCGTCGGTTCGCCGGAGCCGAAGGAGGGTACGTGGAGTTCCACCGCCTCGACGCCGGTGTTGCCGGTGGCGCTGTTACGAACCAGGACGCGAACGAGGTGGTCACCGGGGAGGAGTTCCAGGTGGCCGTAGTACTTGAGGCCCGTGTTGGCGAAGGCGTCCTCGCGGCCGGTCAGATCGAGAGTCACTACGCGGCTGAAGAAGTCGCGCATCTCGTTGTTCTCGTCGGTCACGTAGGCGTAGATCTCGACCGGCAGTCGCGCCGGCTGATGGTCCCGGAGCAGCGACTCGCCGCCGATCTCGACGATCACCGGAACGTAGGCGAGCTGGTCGCCGGCGCGAAACGGCGCCGCCAGCACTTCGATCTCCAGGTCGTCCCGCTCCTCGGCCGCGGCGATCAGGTCGGAGGCCAGGAGGCGCTTCTCCATCGGGTGTAACTCGAGAAAGGGACGTGGCGTGTAGTAGCCCATGCGGTGCGAGATCTGGGCCCCTTTGGGCGCCCGTGCCCGCACCTTGATTCGCCGGTGGTCGCCGGGCTCGCCAAGGTCGGCAGGTACGAAGCTCAACAGGTAGGTGACGGTGGACGACTCGAGCACTTCGCCGAGTTCGGCGCCGAAGTCGTTGGCATCCTCGTGCAGTTCCCCACCCGTTTCGTTCGCCAGGTAGAAGAGGGCGTCGCGATGCACGATACGGGTCCGGTGTTCAGCCGGCGTGTCGGCTCGAAGTCCGGAGATGTCGACCGTGTGAATGACCGTGTTCGCCCTCTGGAACTCCCTGAGCATGCGGTTGACCTGGCCCTGGAGCTGCGTGTTGCCGTAGCGGTTGTCCGTGTCGACGCGGAAGTACTCACCGGACACGATCGCGTCCTGCTCGCGGTTCATCTCCTCGTCGAAGTGGTCGGGCTGACGCCCGAACAGCAGCCGGCCGTCGAATCCCTCCGAGAAGAGAACGACGTGCTTCCGGCCTTCTACGCTGGCGAGGATGCGCGCCATCTCCTGGAGAGAAGCGGTCCAGCTCGAGATCTGGCCTCGGGCATAGCTCTTCTCGTACTTCTCCATCTCGTTCCCGATCACGCGCAGATACGCGTCGAGGTCTCGCATGGCGAGGATCTCGTCGTTCACGCCGCCGACGTCGAGCGCGCCCGGCGTGGAGCCGGCACTGGGCGTGTCGATCAGGAAGCCGAGAGGGTCCTTCGCGGCCAGGTGCAGGAGGCGGGGATTGCCCAGGGTCGCGATCGCGCGGGCCAGTTGCGCCCGATCCGGGGTGAAGGTGACGAGCAACTGCGGCCCGCTCTCCACGGTGTGGACGGCGACAGCGGCCAGGTCCGCAGGATGCATGTGCTCGAGCACGAAGTCCTGCGCGGCGGCCCGCGCCTTGGCGACCGACGTCGGCGCCGAGAAGGAGAGATCGAACAGGAACAGGAAGTGCCGGCGCGCGGCCGGCGGGATGCCGTAGTCGTTCTCGATCACGCGGCGTTCGTCCGGCGTGATCACGTCGAGGTCGACCACCCGGAAGCCGGTGATCTCCTGGACTTCGCCTTCGTCGAGAATCTGGAAGTCCGCCGGCTCCAGGCCCCTTACCGGTTCGCCGCTTCTGTTGTAGACGTTGACCGGCACCTGCACCTCGAACACGGACGCGCGGCCCTCGAACTGGCGCAGCTCGTCCGGACTCTGGGGGGTGACCGGACCCGGGCCGAGCAGCGTCACTGCCGGCGCCAGTACCGCTCCCGCGAGAAGGGCGGTTCGGGGGCTCTTGCGGGGCCCGTCCGGGCGCCCTGACGACGATTCGGGCTTCATCAGTTCAGATGTCCTGTCCCGGGGCATCGTTTCCGGCAAGGCTAGCAGCTAGTGGACCAATCTGGCCGCGTTTCACGGCGCCCCGCGTTCGATCAGCGCCGCGTATCTCCGCGCCTCTTCGTGCGTCGCGTCCAGCCTCAGCGCGCGTTCGACGTGATGGGTGGCCTCGGCCATCCGACCCGTCGCCAGGTAGACCCGGACCAGTCCGACATGAACCTCCGGAATCTCGGAATCGGCGCGCAGGGCCTGCCGCATGTAGTCGAGCGCCGTTACGGTGTCGCCGGCCGCCAGCGCCGCGTCGCCCCGATAGACGTAGAAGAACGGACTGGCTCGATTCAGATCCTCGAGGATGTCCAGAGTCTCGCCGGCCCGGTCGTGACGGGCTTGCAACTGGTAGGCGCGGACGAGGTTGGTCAGCAGGGGCACGTTGTCCGGGTGAAGCTCCAGCCCCTCCTCGAGAGAGCGCACGGCTGCGTCCAGCCGGCCGCGGCGCAGCGCCACGATCGCGTGGTTGTTGATTGCCTTGTCGAAGTCGGGCGTCAGGCGGACGGCGATCTCCAGCCAGCGTTCGGCGGCATCCAGGTCGCCGTTCATCAGCGCTTCGGCGCCCAGGTTGTTGTAGTAGTGGCCGGTGGCCGCGAGGTCGGTGATCGGCCGGAAGTCGCGATAGGACTTGGGCCGGTAGGGGAGGAAGTCGTACGTCGCCATGTCACCGTCCACGTACATGCCGGCGACGATGTGGCCGCGGCTGACCACGACGCCGTCCTGGTAGTTCCAGCGCTGGTAGTCCTCGACCTCGACGAAGAAGGGATTCAGGCGTCGCTCGCGACCGACCGCCACGAACAGGTTGACGAACGAGAGGCAGTTTCCCGTGGCCGTGCCGAAGGTCTCGGTGGCCGTGTGGGTCGGCGTCAGCGCGTACTCCAGGTCGAGCCATCCGAAGATGAAGTCCAGCACGGCGTCGCGCCTGCGCGCTTCGCTGCCCGCCGGGCTGATGCGGTCGTCGACCGCCTGTCGCAACTCTTCGTCGATGGCGAAGGGGACGGTGACTTCCCGCTGCCACTCCGCACCGAGGCGGCGCTCGAACTCGGACGCCAGCGCCAGAGAGCCGTCAAAGGGGACGTAACCGGCGCAGGCTGTGGCCAGGGCCAGCGGCAGGAGCAGGACGGCGCACCGCCACGGCATGTGCGCGTCGGCGTGGCGGCTTGGACGGGGAGGCTTCATCAGGCGGCGCGGTGAGAAGGGAACGGGTCGGCGGCGCGGACTTGCCGCTACCGTGGACAACCAACTCCATCTACTGTACGATGCCACCACTCGACAGGTTTGGTCCTTGGGGCGCATCCGTCACGGCCTCGTCTGGCCGGCGGTTCTCCGTCAGTCAGGCCTCTGCCGCCATGGATCCTTTGGCGTGGCGTCCTCGCACCTCGGTTCGGTCAGTAGACGGTCCCAGTACGCGTCAGCGCCGGAACAGGATAAGCCCAACGAATCAGGTCTCCTGGCGAGAAGCTTCAAGATAATGGACATGGAGCACTTTTTTGGATGGGCCGCCGGATGCCGTCGCGCCAGTTTGGCGCGGGTGGGATCCTGGTCGGGCGGCAAAGCCCGCAGTGGAAGGGGTTCTCGGCCATCACTTGGGATGGCCGGGCCCTGGCCGATTTGGCATACTCCTTGCGGGATTTGCGACACTGTGGGTGAGCCGGTCAGGCTGCACCCAAACCGCGTGAGGTCGCTTCGGGCCGTCTAGGCAGCCCGCGATCTCTCGCACAAACTCACTTCGGAGGGAGTAACGAACGCATGAGTAGACGCCTCGTTTCGACGTTCAGCGTCATCCTTTTCCTGTTCGTCGCCGGCCTCGCCTTTGGCCAAGCGTCGCCGACGGGCAATCTCTACGGCACGGTCACGGACGAATCCGGCGCCGCACTGCCCGGCGTCATGGTTACCGTCGCCGGCATCGGTGCGCCGCGTACGCAGTTCACCGACGCCAACGGCAACTGGCGTTTCCTGGCGCTCGATCCGGGTGCCTACACCGTGACGGCCGAACTCGACGGCTTCGGCGGGCTTCAGTTCCCCGATGTCGTCGTCGCCGTCGGCAAGAACACCAGCGTGCCTCTCGTGCTGAGCGCAGCTCTTGAGGAGACGATCACCGTCACGTCGGAGAGCCCGCTGCTCGACGAGCGCAGGCTGTCGACGGGCACCAATGTGAGCCAGGTCGAACTGGAGAAGATCCCGACCGCGCGCGATCCCTGGGCCCTGCTGTCCCAGACTCCGGGCGTGCTCGTCGACCGCGTCAACGTCGGCGGCAACGAGTCGGGCCAGCAGTCCGCGTTCCGCGCGCCGGGAGTCAGTGGCAACCAGAACGACTTCCAGATGGACGGCACGTCGATCACCGACATGGCGGCCACCGGCGCTTCGCCGACCTACTATGACTTCGACCAGTTCGCCGAGATGTCATTCACGACCGGCGGCACGGACGTGAAGAAGAACAGCGCCGGCGTGCAGGTGAACCTGGTGACGAAGCGCGGCACGAACGAGTTCCGCGGTTCCGCCCGGTTCTACAACACGCAGCGCAACGGCTACTTCGGCGGCGCCCTCAAGCAGTCGCAGCCGAACATCGAGGGCGAGTTGTACACGGATAACTTCCAGACCAACCTGGCTGGCGCCCAGATCCGGAAGATCGAGGACATCGGCTTCGAGGCCGGTGGCGCCGCGATCCAGGATCGCCTGTTCTTCTGGGGAAGCTGGGGTCAGAACGACATCCAGCAGAACGCGTCGAACGGTCTCGCCGACGACACGATCCTCGAGAACACGGCGCTCAAGGCGAACGGCCAGATCACGAGTTCGAACTCGCTGGTCGCCTCGTTCAACAACGGCGACAAGCTGAAGTTCGGGCGCGGCGCCGGTACCTCGCGTTCGGCGCCGACCACCTGGAACCAGCGTGGTCCCTCGGCGCAGTACCGGCTGGAGGACACGCATGTGTTCTCGGCCAACTTCTTCCTGACCGGCACCTACTCGCACGGCGACTTCGGCTTCGCGCTGCTCGCCCGCGGCACCCGGTCGGATGAGGACGGCCTCCACCCGGACTCTCTCGATCCCCGCTGGGAGGACGGCGTCTGGCAGGACAACTTCCTCTCCGGTAGTAGTTCGCGGCCGTTCGACTCCTACCAGGTCGACACGTCCTACTTCTTCACCACGGGCGCGTCGGTCAACCACGAGTTGAACATCGGCGGCCGCTTCCGCGAGTTCCTCCAGAACTCGGACTTCTCCTGGGGCCCGCGCGATGTCTTCCATCGCACGTTCAGCTTCGGTCCCACGAGTGTCGCGCATCGCGGCCAGACCGGTCTCGCGGTGTCGGAGTACTCGGCCATCTGGGCTCAGGACACGATCACCCTGGGCCGGGCCACGATCAACGTGGGGCTCCGCTGGGACGATCAGACCGGCTACAACGACGCGTTCAACCGTCCGGCGCACCCGATCGCGGCGTATCAGGGCATCTTCCCGGCGACGAACTTCCGGGGCTCGGACGCCGGCTTCTCCTGGTCGACGATCGCGCCCAGGCTCGGCGCCACCTACGCCCTCGGCGAGGAGCGCAAGACCCTGGTCCGCGCCAGCATCTCCCAGTTCTACGATCAGATGGGATCGGGCTGGGTGACCAGGAACTCGCCGTTCGGCGACGTCTACGCCTACCACGACTCGCTGTCGGGCGATCTCCTGTTCTGGGGTGGCTTCGATCCGGACGATCCTCTGAAGGTCGTCGACACGACGGATTCGGGGCTGGACGCTCCTGTCACCCAGGAGATCCTGGCCTCGATCGAGCACGCCTTCCTGCCGGAGTTCGTCGTTGCCTTCACCGTGACGGCGCGTGAGGTTGACGATCTGCTCGACGCTTACACCCGGGTCAGGGAGTCGAACGGCAACGAGCGGGTTCTTACCGGAGGCGACTTCGAGAAGGCCGGCGACTGGACGGCGACGCTGCCGCGGATTGGCCGCGAGGTCACCGTCCCCTACTACCAGGCGCCCAACCCGGGCCTGAGGGCGACGGGCGGCAACCATGTGACGAACGGCGTTCGGGGCCGCGACTATCTGGGCTACTCGGTCAGCTTCACCAAGAGGCTGGCGAATCGCTGGATGGCTCGGGGCTTCTATCAGTACGGCAAGGGCGAGTGCAGGATTCCCAACTCGTACTACAACTACGCCAGCCGGCAGATCGGCCGCGCTGGGTGCGCCGACGGCGATCTCTACCTGACCCGGTCCACGGGCTCGGGCAAGGGTGAGCGGTTCATGCAGTCGAGCTGGACCTACAGCCTGAACGGCATGTACCAGGTGATGCCGGACCGGCCGTGGGGCTTCAACATCTCGGCGAACCTCACGGGCCGCGAGGGCTACCCCCTGGCCTACTACGAGACCGGAATCCCGGTCGTGTCACTGGGTCGGAGAGGCAGCACGACGGTCAACCTGTCGCCGGACTACGACCAGTACCGGTTGGACGACATCCAGACGATCGACTTCCGGGTCGAGAAGGAGATCGCGCTGCAGGGTCCGGTCAACATGACCTTCGGTATCGATGTGTTCAACATCGCGAACGAGGGTACCGGTCTGGCCTACCTGCTGGACACGTCGGCCACCAACGCCGGCAACCTGGACGACAACATTTCACCGCGCATCTACCGCTTCGGTGTGCGTCTGAACTGGAAGTAGTCCAGAATCCGAGACTCGTGGCCTGACTCGTCAGGTCGCGGATCGAGGCGAACTCGAAGGGCCGGGGAGGACTCCCCGGCCCTTCTTTTTCCTGGAGACCTGCCCCGGCCACGGCGGCTGGTGGTAGTAGCATGGACCTCCCCAAGGTCCTGGCGGTCTGAGAACGAGTGGAGGACTCATGAGCTATCGAACGCGTGTCGCCCTCTCGGTGCTGGCCTGCCTGCTTTTCTCCACGGTTGTATCGGCGCAGGGGTGGGCCGGGCGTGGCCGTCTGAGCGGCACCGTCGAGGATGCGGACGGCAATCCCGTGGAAGGGGCGAGCGTCGAGCTCACCCTGGACGGGGCGGGCCCCGAGGCGGTACAGACGAACCGCAGGGGGCGTTGGGCCCGCGCGGGTCTGGGCGGCGGTGACTGGGAAGTACTGGTTTCGAAGGCGGGCTTCGTGTCCACGTCGCACACCGCGCTGGTCTACGAGTACGCGGCGCCGGCGGACCGGGTCGTGCTGAAGACCGTACTGGAGCCGGGTGCGGCTTCGGCAACCGACGGTTCCGCGGCCGCGCTGGCTGAAGGCGAAGACACGCAGGCGGCGAGAGACATGCTGGAACAGGGCAACGGTCTGCTCGCCGTCGAGGACTTCGAGGGAGCGATCCAGGTCTTCTCCGAGGCGTTGCCGTCCCTGCCGGACGGCGCCAAAGCGGCGGTGCTGGTCGCGATTGCCCAGGCCCAGGCCCAGTTGGAACGAGACGATGAAGCGCTGGCGACGCTGGAACGGGCGCTGAGCCTCGCGCCGACGAACGTGGACGCTCTCCGCCTGATGAGTCGGCGCCTGACGGCCCTGGGCCGGGCCGACGAGGCCCAGGAGTACCTCGATCGGATGCCGGAGGATCAGCGGGCCGATCCCGAGATCCTGGTACGCGAAGGGGTTGCCGCCTACAACCAGAACGACTTCGACGGCGCCATCGCCAAGCTCGATGCGGCGATCGAGGCGGCGCCCGATTGGGCCGAGGCCTACTATTTTCGGGGCCTCGCCAACATGGCGGCGGGGAAGAACGACGCCGCGGCGGCGGACTTCCGGCGGTTGCTCGAACTGGAGCCGGAGGGCGAGAGGGCCGGGGAGGCGAAGCAGTTCGCGGAGTACCTGGAATCGCTCTGAGAGTCGCCTGGATCCTGGTCGTACTCGCCCTGGCGGCTTGTCGTCCGGCGCCTGAACCTGCACCAGCCGTTGCGGACCGAGTCGCTGCGGTCTGGCCTGAAGCTCCGGCGCCGGGCTTCGCCCGGGATGTCGTGCTGATCACGATCGACACGCTCCGGGCGGATGCGGTCGGTTTCGCCGGAAACGCGAGTGCGGAGACGCCGCACCTGGACTGGCTGGCCGCGAACGGCTGGGTGTTCGAGCGGGCGCACGCGCACAGCGTGATGACCCTGCCGTCGCACGCGAACCTCCTTACCGGGCAGTTGCCGTATGAGCATGGCGTGCGGGACAACTCGGGCTTCGTGCTGCCGGAAGGCGTGCCGACAGCGGCCGAGGCCTTCGCCAGCGCCGGTTTCCGGACCGGGGCGTTCGTCGCCGCCTTCCCGCTCGATGCGCGCTACGGTCTGGACCGCGGCTTCGAGGTCTACGACGATTCCTACCCCGAGGGCTCGACCCGGGGCTTCGCCGTTGCCGAGCGGAGCGGCGCGGAGGTCGTGGCCGCGGCGTCGGCGTGGTGGGACCGCAGGGACGGCGATCGGAGGTTCCTGTGGGTCCATCTGTATGAGCCCCACGTTCCCTACGAGCCGCCGCCGCCGTTCTCCGCCCGCTTCGCCGACAGTCCGTACCTCGGCGAGGTCGCCGCGGCCGACCACTACGTTGGCCGGTTGCTCGCTGACATCGTGCCGGCGCCGGCGGGTTCCGAGGCGCTCGTCGTCGTCACCTCCGATCACGGTGAGGGGCTGGGAGACCATGGCGAGGCGACCCACGGCCTGTTCGCCTACGAGTCGACGCTTGCGGTCCCGCTCGTGTTCTGGGCCGACGGGCTGGACGCCGCCCGCATCGACGCTCCCGTTCGGCACGTCGACGTGCTGCCGACGATGCTCGAGGCCGCCGGCATTGACGTCTCGGTGCTGCCCGGCATCGCCGGCCGGAGCCTCTGGCGGCCGCCGGGCGCGGAGTCGGTGGGGGAGGAACACGGGACCTACTTCGAGGCGCTCAGGCCCAACCTCCAGCGCGGCTGGGCGCCGCTCAGAGGCGTGATCACCTCGAGGCCTGCGGAGGGCGGCGAGGAGAGTGCGGAACTGTTCAAGTACATCGCGTTACCCCGGCCGGAGCTCTACGACCTCACCGCCGATCCGTCCGAGGCTCGGAATCTCCACGCGGCGCGTCGAGAGTTCGCGGAGAGCGTCGCCGAACTTCTGCCGGTCGAGTCCGAGTGGCCTCCAGTGGCGGGAATCGTCACGGAAGATGAGCGGCGAGCTCTCGAGAGTCTGGGTTATCTGAGTTCCTCCGGCGGCACCGAGCTGCCGCGGACCTACAGCGAACAGGACGATCCGAAACTCCTGGTCGACCTCGATCGCATGATCCAGGAGTTCTCCGAGGCATACCAGGGGGGCCGCCTCGAGCGAGCTGAGCAGCTCGCACGGCAGACGATTGAACGACGTCCGCAGATGGGGCTCGGCTACTCGAATCTGGCTCAGGTGCTGCTGGACCGGGGGAGGATCGAGGAGGCGCTCCGCGTGATGGTCGAGGCCGAGCGGCAGGGACTGGCGTCGCTGTTTCTCCAGCGGCAACTGGCCCTGACGCTGGCCGAGGTCGGCCGGGTCCGGGACGCGGTGCGGCTGATGGAAAGGCATGCCTCCTCGCGCGATCCGGACACGCTGAACGTCTTTGGCCTGGTCCTGGCGGAGTCAGGACAGTCCGAACGGGCCCGGGAGGTGCTGCTGCAGTCCATCGAGATCGATGAGCGAAACCCTCAGACAAGGCAGAACCTGGCCCTGGCGGCGCTTCACGGGGCCGACTGGCCCCTGTGCGAACAGGAGGCGCGGGCAGCGCTCGCGCTCAATCCCGGGCTGCCGCTGGCCTGGAACTACCTGGGAATCTCCCTGTTCAACCAGGACCGGGCTGGTGAGGCGATCGAGGCGTGGCAGCGATCTGTAGAGCTCGATGCCGGTGATCTGGGAGTGCTCTACAACCTCGGCAGCGTGGCGGCGCGGTTCGGTCATGCGGACATAGCTCGACCGGCTCTTGAGCGTTTCGTGCGGGAGGCGTCGGCTCCCGGCGTTCGCGACCGCTTCGCGACCGATCTCGCGACAGCTCGGGCGCTGCTGCGCAACCTCTAGTCAGCCGCCGTTCGGAGGCTCATCCGTCGCGGCGTTGCCGCCCTCCCGGGCTACGCGCTGTTCTTCGGCGTAGAGTTCCCGATACCTCTCCATCTGCGCCCTGGCCTCCTCGTCGCGGCCGAGCCGCCGCAGCACCTGACCCAGGCCGTAGGCGGCCTCGCTGTGCTCGGGCGCGAGGTTCACCGCGCGTCGGTAGGCCTCCTCGGCACGGGCGAGGCGGGACTTCTCATCGGCTGGTTCCGGTGCTTCGTTGCCGGCTCCCTCCCAGGCCCGGCCGAGATCGAGCAGCAGGGCCGGCCCCGGCTCTGCGAGGTCCGCGGCGCGTTCCAGGGATTCGGCCGCTCGCAGGTACTCGCCGCGCCACAGGAGGAGGCCGCCGAGCAGCCGGTGGGCCGCGGCGGCCGCAGGTTCCAGAGTGACCGCTTCGCGGGCGTGCTGTTCCGCTTCGGCCGGTTTGTTGTTCTCCCACAGCGCCGACGCCAGGTCAAGGCGAAGGGCCGCGTTCTCCGAGTCGGCCTGTACCGCCCGTCGGAGAGACTCTTCGGCGGTCTGGAAGTCCTGATTCTGAAGAGCTTGCCGGCCGGTCTCGACCCAATTCACCGGTTCGCCGCTGGCGGGCGTCCGTTCGCCTCGCAGCCGGCTGAGATGGTCCCTGGCCATGGGGTCATCCGGCCGAAGTTCGAGTAACCGCTCGAGCAGGCCGATGGCCTCGTCGTTGCGTCCCTCGCTCATCAGCAACACGGCGTAATCCGAGAGCGCGGCGGTGTGAGTAGCCTGAGTGTCGAGGGCTTGACGGAACATCTGCTCCGCATCCGCCAGCCGCGCCAGGGACATCAGCACGGCGCCGCGCTGATACAGGCCGTCGGCCCGCTCCGGAGCGACAGTCAGGGCACGGTCGGCTGCGACCAGCGCTTCTTCGTACCGGCCGGCGTCGAGCAGAAGGGAAGAAGCCGCGTAGGCGGGCCGCGGGTCGTTCGGGCTCAGTTGGGACTCTCGAGCGAGGTTCTCCAGCGCCCTGTCGAGCTCGCCGGCAGCCGCCAGGTCCAGCGCGGCGCGAAGCTCGCGCCCGGTCGGATCGGCGATGTCGCGTCTCTTCTCGTTGACGGAGGCGACGTCGTCCGCCGCCCTCCGGGACAAATCCTGGAAGCGTTCCAGGACCTCTCGTGCCTCTTCGCGATCGCCCCTGGCGGCGAGAGCCTGACCGAGCGCCTGGAAGGCGTCGGGGCTGTTGGCGTCGAGTTCGGTGGCGAGGCGAAGGAAGGGGACGGCCCGCGCGGCTTCGCCGGCCGAGTGCAGGTAGCGACCGTACTCGAGCACGATGTCGCGGGCCACCGGAGGCGGGTTGTCGGGCCGTGGGCTGTTCGGCAGCGGTTCAGCGAAGGGCGCCAGCGTGTCGAGAGCTTCGTCAAGCCGCCCGGCCTGGAAGTAGGCGCTGGCCAGGACCACGGCGTCCTCGGGCCCGGTGTCCTCGATCAACTCCATCTGTTCCAGGGCGCCCTCCGCTTCGCCGACGACCAGGTAGGCCTTGGCGAGGGTGCGACGGATAGCGCCCTGGAAGGCGGGGGGCGGCTCAGCCGCCAGCAGGCGAAGCTCGTTGATCGCACCCCAGGGGTCCGCTCGCTGCATGTGGACCTGGGCTCGCAGCACCTTCACTCCCGGTTCATCGGCCGGCAGACCTTCGAGCAGAGCCTCCGCTTCCGGGGCCCGCTCGAGGGCGATGGCCCCGGCCGCTGCGGCTCGTCGCGCCTCGTGGTCGTCCGGGTTCGCCGCGGTCCACGGCTGGAGGAAGACGTAGGCGTCTTCCGGACGTCCGCTTCGGCCCAGCATCATGCCCAGGGCTCGCAGAGCGGGGGAGAGCGGCTGAGTCTCCAGGGATCGCCCATAGAAAGTGGCGGCGTCCTGCAACAGGGCCAGGCCCTCGGCCGCGCGGCCGGCGTTGTAGAGCACGCCCGGGTCGGCGTCGTCGCGTTCGGCCAGCGGGCGCAGGATCTCCATCGCCCGTTCGAAGTTGGCCGCCTCCACGTGAAGACTGCCGAGGAGCCCGAAAGCAACGTCGGGTGCGTTGTCCTCGGCGCAAAGCGCTTCCGCCAGGCCGATCGCGCCGGCGAGATCGCCCGCTTCAGCCAGCGCCAGGGCTTCGGCGATCGCGGCCGTGGACTCCTGAGGCGCGTCGCGCGGCTGTTGTGGATGCGGTGCCGGCGTCCATCGAGCCGACGTCGGCGCCTGGACCACGAGGACGGCGAGAACCGCTGCGAGCGGGGCGACTGAATGGCGCCCTCGAAGGCGCTCACGGACCATGGCGGGATGCTATCGCCTGAGCAGCAGGCGGCGGTTCGCCGGGAGGTCGCTGAGAACCAGAATCCGTCCGGAGGCAGGGTGCCGCACGGTCACGCGATCCACGCGCCCTTCGTCTGCGAGCCCGAAGAAGGTGGCCAGGGTGCTTTGCGACAGATAGGACGAGCCCGCTCGAGTCTCTCTGACCTGTCTTCTCTCGCCCGTGACGAGGACGATCCTGGCGCCTATGGACTCGGCGCCGGCTGCGCCGCCGGTTGAGATCTCCAGCGCCAACCAGTTTCCGGACGTCCGGTTCTCGTAGACCTCCGACGGTTGGTTCGAGTTGACGACCACGATGTCCAGGTCGCCGTCGAGATCGAGGTCACCGACGGCCGAACCGCGGCTGGTGCGGACCGGGTCGAGTCCGATGTCCAGCCGCTCGCGGAAACGGCCGTCGCCCAGGTTCTCGAACAGCTGGTTCGGTTGCTCGTATGCGCCAACTTCGCCGATGCGCGCCGCTTCGGGCTGGATGTGGCCGTTGGCCACGAAGAGGTCGAGGTCGCCGTCCAGATCGGCGTCCAGCGCGTTGATCCCGAAGGCGAGCCGGTGCAGCGACGGCTGCGCCAGCCCGGACGGGAACCGCCGGTCGATGAACAGGCCGCCGCCGGACGCGCGATAGAACGCGTTCGTTTCGAGAGCGAAATTGGTGACGACCAGGTCCTGGCGCCCGTCGCCGTCGAGGTCGGCAAGGTCGACTCCCATGCCCGCCTCCGCGTTGCCGCTACGGTCGTAGGCCGTGCCCGAGAGCAGGGAGTCGTCCTCGAACCGGCCGCCGCCCTGGTTGCGGAAGAGCAGGTTGGGGTCCTTGTCGTTGGCCACATAGACGTCGGGCCAGCGATCGCCGTCCAGATCGCCCACGACCACGCCGAGACCGGCCTCGGCGGCCCCGGCGAGGCCGCTCTCGGCGGTGGCGTCGACGAAGAAGCCCCGGCCGTCGTTGCGGAACAGGCGATCCGGCAGGCCGTTGTACATGTCCGGGTGGCAGTAGCCGCGCGCGCCGTCACCTGGCTGGTCACCGTCACGGTCCCCGGCCAGACCGCAGACCTTGTGATTGTCGAGTGAGAAGTCCGTGTAGCTCGTGACGTAAAGGTCGAGGTCGCCATCCAGGTCGATGTCGGCGAACGCGGCCGAGGCGCTCCAGCTCGGTTCGTCCACGCCGCGCTCTGCGCCCGCGGCGCGAAAACGGCCGTCGCCCAGGTTCAGGAAGAGTTCGTTCCGGCCGAATGCCGTCACGTAGAGGTCGAGGTCGCCGTCGCCATCGACGTCGCCGGCGGCGCCGCCCACGCCGTAGTCCCCGAATTCGATTCCGGCCGTGTCTGTCACGTCGACGAAGCGGGGTCCGTCGTGGCTGCTCTCGTTCCGGAAGAGCCTCGATCGGGGCGCCGGACCCTCGTAGCCTGGGAGGACGCCGCCGTCGATGAAGAACGCGTCGTGGTCGCCGTCGCCGTCGTAGTCGAAGAGCACTACGCCGCCAGACATCGTCTCGACCATGTACATTCGGCCGGAGAAGCCGGCGTTGTGACGGAAGTCGAGACCCCAGGCGGCGCTGACTTCCCCGAACCGGATGTCGCCGCCGCCGGCGGTTTCGACCGCTCCCAGGAGCGCCGCAGAGGCCAGGACCGCCGCGGGCAGTGTCCGTGGACTGCTCACCTGACGACTCGCAGCCGCCGACCCGGCAGGAGCCCCGGCAGGCGCAGACTGCCCTCTCGCGGCCAACGGACCAGGAGCTCGACCACGTTGGAGTCGCCGGTTGGCCTGGCCTCGGCCTGGCTGTCCGGGGTCGGCGGAACCCCGAAGGTCTGCGTCAGAGAATTCTGGGACAGGTACGAAGAACCGGCCCGCACCTCTCGACGCTGGATGGTTGTTCCCGACCCAAGAGCCAGAACGGCGCCGATGGCGCGGGTGTTCGACGCCAGCCGGTCGATCAGGTCGACTTGCAACGATTGACCGCGACGAACGCTCTCGTTGCGGTAGACCTCGGCCAGGTCGTTGCAGTTTGAGATGACGAGATCGAGATCCCCGTCCAGGTCGAAGTCGGCGGTGACCAGGCCGCGGCTCACCCGGATCGCCGAGACGCCGCTGGCATCGACCTCGGCGAGCCGGCCCCCGAGGTTCTCGAAGAGTTGATTTGGTTGTGCGTAGGCCGCGCCGCTGTAGCCCTCGTGTTCGGAGATGTTGTGAATGACGTGGCCGTTGGCGACCGCCAGATCCAGGTCGCCGTCTAGGTCGAAGTCCGCGAGATCGACTCCAAAGCCGACCCAGGGCAGCGAGGGTTCAGCGATGCCGGCGGCGAAGCGTTGCTCCAGGAACAGCCCGTCTCCCTGGTTCGAGTAGAGGGCGTTCGTCTGGCGGTCGAGGTGGGTCACGACCAGGTCCTCGAAGCCGTTGCCGTCGATGTCGCCGACCGCGATGCCCATGCCGGCCTCGGGTTCGCCGCGATCGGACAGGGCGGTGCCGGCAAGCAGGGCATCGTCCTCGAAGTGCGGACCGCCGTCGTCGTCCCGATTGAGGAAGAGGAGGTTCGCGTCCATGTCGTTGGCGACATAGATGTCGGGTCTCCGATCGTGGTCGAGGTCGGTGACGATGACCCCGAGCCCGGCGCCGCGTGCGCCGTCGAAGCCGAACTCGCGCGTCGCGTCCGCGAAGACCGGCGGACCGCCGTCGCGTTGATCGTTGCGATAGAAGCGGTCGAGCAGGCCGTCGTAGACGTCGGGATGGCAGTAGGAACGCAGGCCGCGCTCCGGTTGCCCGCAGAGTTGGTTGTTGTCGTACGCGAAGTCGACGTAGTTCGTGACGTACAGGTCGAGGTCGCCATCGAGGTCGACATCGCCCATTGCCGTCGAGGCGCTCCAGGAAGCGTCGTCGGGAGCTGATTCCTGCGGGGCGGGGCTGAAGGAACCGTCGCCGTTGTTGAGAAAGAGACGATTCGGACCGAAGGCGGTCAGATACAGGTCGGGGTCACCGTCGCCGTCGACGTCGCCGGAAACCGCGCCCATGCCGTAGCTGTCGAGCCGGATTTCCGACTCCTCCGTGACATCGGAAAACGTGCCGCCGTCGTTGCGCAGCAGGGTGGTGCGTCCTGGCGCGCCGCCGTAAGGCGCCGGTTCGCCGCTGTCGACGAACAGCAGGTCATCGTCGCCGTCGCCGTCGTAGTCGAAGGCCACGACGCCGCTGCCCACGGTTTCGATCATGTAGTAGTCGCCTCGTCCGCCATGGTGGTGGCGGAACTCGACGCCCCATGCAGCGGCCGAGTCCACGAAGCGGAGGCCGCCATCCGCAACCTCTTCGGCCGAGCCGGCCATGGACAGTACGAGAAGGAGCGCTGACGTCAGGGCGAGAACCACGGTTCGCGGGCCGGTTCGTTGTTCAGGTAGGCGCGGAGTCGCTGCTCCTGGCCGGTTGTTGGCTCGTCGCCGCGGCGGGATACTTCCGCGAGCACCTGCCGCTGCATGGAAACGGCTCGCTCGAAGTCGCCGATTTCGGCCAGTGCCATCGCGAGGGTTTCCGCATGCTGGATGGTCGGACGTTCCGCCATGAGACGCTGGGCGATGGTCAGAGCCTCGACACCGTTGCGGGTGCCCGGCGCCGGGCTTGCGGCCAGCAGGCGGGCCAGCAGCGTGTCCAGGTGATCGAGGGCTTCCGTTGGTGTGTCCCCGGCGCTTGCGAGCGCGTTGCGGCCACTGACCAGGGCGCCTCTCGCCGCCTGGTAGCGCTGTCCCAGGATCAGCGCCATCGCGCGGTCTCCATGCCACCGGGCGTTGGCGGGGTCTCGGGCAAGCGCGCGGCCGAAGTGACTGGCCGCTTCGCCGTACTGTTCGCGGCGCGCCAGCTCGCGACCGAGCAGAGCGTGGGCTTCGGCGAAGTCGTGATCGAGATCGATCGCCTGTTGGAGGTGTGTCGCCGCCTCGTTCGTTGCGGTCCGCGGGCTGCCGGGCAGACCGGAGTCCGCCAGTACGGCGAGGCGGTAGTGAGCCTCCGCCCGTTCCCTGGGCGCGCCGGGCGCCGCCTCCAGGACCTTGAGCAGGGCGGTCCGGGCCGCGTCGCGGTCGCCAGCCGCCTGGTGGGCGGCGCCGAGGGCCAACCGCGCCATTTGCAGGGCCGGGTCGATCGCCAGGACTTCCCCAAGCAGTTCGATCGCTTCGTTCAGTCTGTCCAGCCGGCTGAGCACTTCGGCCAGCCGGACGCGCGCTTCGAGGTCTTCGGGATCGATCTCGGTGGCCCGCCGGAAGTGGTGCTCCGCACCCCTGAGATCGTTCCTCTCGGCCAGGATCAGCGCCAGGTTGAAGTGCGGCTCCCGGTAGTCCTGGTCGAACTCGATCGCGCTCCGCATGCGCTCCTCGGCCCGTGCCTTGTCGCCCAGTTCGATCAACACCATGCCGAGGTTGAACAGCGTGATGGAGTCGTTCGGCAACGCTTCGTCCGCCCCCTGGAACGCCAGCAGCGCCTCCTGGAGATCGCCTCTTCGCATCGCCTGGGTGCCGCGCTTGAAGTATGCCTCGCGGCTCACGTTGAGTCGTTGCAGCGAGGTGAAGAGGGGGTCTGGAAAGGCGACTCTCACGTGCTCGTTCCGGCTCAGCTCGTCCGCGGCTTCCTCCCGGTGCCCGATGCGCCGCAGCGCGAGGCCAACGTGGTGGTGGACGACCGACCCTTCCGGTTGACCACCGAGCGCCGTCCGGAAGCGCTCGATGGCGACCTCCAGGTCGTCTCGTTCGAAGGCCACGCGGCCGAGGCCGAAGTGAGCCGCCGAGTGGTTCGGGTCAAGGCCCAGAATGCGCCTGTACGCTGCTTCCGCCTCGTCGATCCGGTTCAGGTCGAGGAGTGCGTCCGCGCGACGGATCCGGGCTGCGAGGTCGCTCGGCGTCAGAAGGAGAACTCGATCCAGAGCGGCGATGGCATCCTCCAGGCGGCCTTCGAAGATGTCATGGATGGCGAGGAAGTAGGGCCAGCGAGGATCGTTCGAGTCGAGCGCTTCGGCGTTGCGAAGGGCGGCAGCCGCGGGCGTCATGAAGTCGTGGAGCAGGTAGAGCTGGCCGAGGTCGCCGAATGCGCGCGTCAGCTCGGCCGGCTCCGGTTCGGGGGCTTCCAGCAGGTTGTCCAGGACGCCCTGGGCCGCCGTCAGTTGCGCCTGGACCGGCTCTTCGTAGTGGTCCATTCGCGGCTTCTCGACTGGCTCGAAGGTCGGCTGGGCATGGGCCGGGATGGTGCCGACGATGAACACGGTGGCCAGCGCCCAGCGGACGATCAGGTCCGGCCTGACACTCCCTTTCAAGGCGCCGGGCTCACGCTTGCGGGAGGGACCTGGCCGCGCCCTCTAACCAGTGTGAAGTAGCGCCCGGGCTGGGGGAGTTGAAAGGACTCCAGCTCGCCGTCCGGCCAGGACACGATCACGATGGTCGGCTTGCCGCGAGCCGGAAGGACGACCCTGGGGTCGTTGGCGGCGGCGTAGGAGCCGTCGGTGTGGAATCGGCGCCAGTTGCGGCCGGCGCTTCCGGTCTCGAGCAGGCCGACCCGGGAACCTAGCGCCCGCCGGCCGGTAGCGTTTCGGTCCTCGGCCGGAAGGCGCAGATCGATGCCGACCCATGCATGCGGCTCCGGTTGCCCCTGGTTGATCAGGACCCGCGCCGGTCCGTTGTTGTTGGCCACGACCAGGTCCCGGTCGCCATCGTTGTCCAGGTCTCCGGCCGCCAGTCCCCGGCTGACTTCCGAGACGGCCGGTGTCTCGAACGCCGGCACCTCCTCGAAGCGGCCTCCCCCCAGGCCGCGGAAGAGCTGGTTCCGTTGCCTTAGGGGCAGTGGTTCGCCGGTCCGGAACTGTTCCTCGATTCGCTTGACGGCGCCGTTGGCGACGTAGATGTCGAGTTCGCCGTCCAGGTCGTAGTCGAGCGCCGCCGTGCCGAAACCGGTGAACGCGAAGCTGGGCCTGCCCAGGCCGCTGGCCCGCGTGTTGTCGTCCCAGAGGCCGTCTCCCTGATTCAGGTAGAGCGTGTTCGTCTCGCGGTGTAGATGGGTCATGAACAGATCGACCATCCCGTCGCCGTTGAAGTCCTCTGCCAGAACGCCCATGCTGGCCTGGGGTTGGCCTGAGGCGTCGACCGCCGCGCCGGCCAGAGCGGCGTCGTCGATGAAACCCTCCCCGGCCTGGTTCAGGAGCAGCGCGTTGGGCTGCAGATCGTTGGCGACATAGACGTCGGTCCAGCCGTCACCGTCGAAGTCGGCGGCCACGGTGCCGAGGGTCGGTCGCTTGAGGTCGCCGACCCCCAGACGCGCGGTCCAGTCCTCGAAGACGCCGCTCCCGCGGTTCCTGAGCACGCGGTTCGGCTCGGAACGGTAGGCCATGGGGCCGCAGTAGTCGAGCACGCCCTCCGCGGAGGCGCATTGCTGATGGATGGAGACCCTGAACTCGACGTAGTTGCCGACGAACAGGTCGAGCAGCCCGTCGGCGTCCAGGTCGAAGAAGCTGGCGGCCGCGCTCCAGCGAGGTTCCGCGGCGTTGCTGCCTTCGGTGATGTCGGTGAAACGGATCGCCTCCGGCGTGGAGTCGTTGCGCCAGAGTTCGTTCCGCCCCAGGTTGAGGATGTAGAGGTCCGGGTCACCGTCGTTGTCGATGTCGCCAGCGGTCACGCCCAGCGCATAGCCGCGAGCCTCGAGGCCGCTCGCTCTGGTGACGTCAGTGAAGCGGAGCCCGTTCGCGTCCAGGTCGTTGCGGTACAGGCGGTCTCTTGCAGGCCGGCTTCCGGCGTCGGAGGAGTTGCCCGCACCTCCGCGCCGAGCCAGGTGGTGGCC
The DNA here is from genome assembly GCA_009843505.1 of Holophagales bacterium. Classification (GTDB taxonomy): domain Bacteria; phylum Acidobacteriota; class Thermoanaerobaculia; order Multivoradales; family Multivoraceae; genus Multivorans; species Multivorans azotirespirans. The sequence continues at coordinate 112,498 of VYDI01000008.1, forward strand.
CTGGCCGAGATAGAGGTCGAGGTCACCGTCGTTGTCGATGTCGAGGAGGGCTACGGCGCCGCCCATGTGCTCCGCGAAGTAGAGCTCGCCGGTCATGCCGTTGTCGTGGACGAAGTCGACGCCGAGTCGGGAGGCTCGGTCCACGAAGACGGGCACCCCTTCCTCGGCGGCGAGAGGCTTCGCGATCGCCGTCGCTGCCAGGACGAGAGCGAGCGCCGGGGCCGGGATCTTTCCGAACACTGGCATCCTCAGGCCAACGCCACCGCCGCGGCGGTTCGCGGCGCCCCGACTCGGGCCGTCCGTCCGTATCCCAGATTGTGGAGCACGTCCTCGGTCGTATGCCCGGGCACGATGTCGCACGCGAAGCCTCCGTCCTCGCCGTCGTCGATCAGGAGTTCGGTCGCTTCGGGAAGGACGCAGTGCTTGCTGCCGCGCACGCCGCCGAGCATCTCCTGGTAGGCGCCGACGGCGAAGAACCCGACGTACAGCGGCGTTTCGTCGAGGTCGGCGGCCGCGATGTCCGGGAGGAAGAGCGGCGTCACGCTGCCGCGGGGAGGGTAGACGTCGTCCCGGTCGCAAGTGATGCCGCCGAGGCGGACGCGCCGGAACGGGCGGTCGAGGTGGTTGAGCGGCAGGCAGATGAAGTGCTCGCCGAGAGCCCAGGTGTCAGGGAACGACGTCATGATGGAGCCGTCGACCAGGTACCAGGGAGGGCCAGCCTCGTTCGCCTTGACCGCGATGACCCGGAAGAGGTGCGCCGCGTGCTCGGACACGGTGTAGCGCCCGAACTCGCCGATCAGCGCGGGTGGTCTCGTGCCGTGGCGGGCAGAGACGTCGAGCGCCTTCCGCAGCAGGAGGCGCGCAAACCGGTCGTAGTCGAACCCATCGTCCAGGGTGGTTCGGCCCGGCACGCCGCCGCCGAAGTCGAAGAAGCACAGGTGCCGGTGGTCGCGTGCCAGGCGAGCGAAGAGATCCAGGGCCGGCTCGAGGGCCTGGACGAACTGCTTCTCGCTGTCGTTCGGGGCGCCGAACATCGCGTGCAGGAGAACGAAGCGCGCTTCCTGTGTCCGGTCGATCTGGAGCGCCAGTCGTTCCAGCTCGCCGACACCGACGCCGAAGCGCGAGTCGCGGTCGGCGCCGGTGTCGCTCTGCGTCCGCTTCAGCCGGATGCCGAAGGCGAAGTCCAGGCCGCGGCCGGCGAGGGCGCCGAGTTCAGAGGAGCCCTCGAGAATCGGGATCACGCGGCGGTGTTCGCCGCGGAGCGCCAGCAGGTTCCGCGCGTAGGCGCTGCCCGGCCCCTTGAAACCGTTGGCGAGCACCATCCGGTCTTCCGGCAGCAGACCGGCCCGGATCATGCGGCGGGCGATTTCCACGTCGACGTCGGACGACATCTCGTGGTGGGCGCCGGCAGTCAGGGTCGAGCGGACGATCTCCTCCGCCGTGTTCGCCTTCGAGGCGAACGCGAAGTGGAACGGGGCTGGATAGCCGAGTTCCTCGATCGCGCGGCGAAAGCAACGGTCCATCGCCGCCACCTGGGCGCGGATGTTTGGCAGGAAGGCGATCTCCAGCGGGCTGGGCATCGCGTCGTCGGGCAGACCGTCGCCGGGAGATCGGCCGACCTCGAAGAAAGCCGCAAGGTCGAGCCCGTGTGCCTGCAGCCTGCCTCCGGTCGCTTCAAGAAAGGAGTTGAACCGGTGGCTCGCGGGGAGCGGCGCCGGGGACTGCCAGCCGATCCTGCAGGCGACGGAAGGCGGCGCGTGAGTAGAGTCCATGGCGTCCCCTGGGGAGCATTCTAGCCGTCAGTGAACCGTATCCTTGACGTATGACGGAGGCGCTCAAAGCGCGGGCCGAGAAGATCTTCCTGACGGGCGTCGCGGCCGCCGATCCGGTGGCGTCGACGGCTTCGGCGCTTCGCGGACTCGATCCGCGAGCCGGCGCAGGCGGCCGTGTCGCGGTGCTCGCGGTAGGGAAGGCGGCGTTCGGGATGACCCGAGCCGCGATCGAGGTGCTTGACGACCGCGTACGTCTTGCCGACGTGTTGGCCGTTACTCACGACGAAGCGAGGCGCCTTGGCCACTTCGATGTTCTGCGATCCGGACACCCGTTGCCGGACGAACGCGGTCACGCCGCGGCGAAAGAGGTCGAACGGCGGGCCGCGGAGCTGGGTGCCGGCGATATGGCCCTGATTCTGATCTCCGGCGGCGCCTCCGCGCTGCTGCCGGCGCCGGCGCCGGGCGTGCTGCTGGAAGACAAGCTGGAGGCGACCCGCCAGCTTCTCAGGAGCGGCGCCACGATCCACGAGCTGAACGCGGTCCGCAAGCACCTGTCGACGACCAAGGGTGGAGGACTGTTGCGTCGGTTGCGTCCGGCGCGAGTGGCAACGCTGGCTTTGTCGGACGTGATCGACGATGACCCCTCTGTGATCGGCAGCGGTCCGACGGTGCCCGATCCGTCGACGTTCGAGGAAGCCCTCGCCGTGCTAGTACGCTGTGGAGTAGTCGAAACGTGCCCGACGCCAGTACGCGAGCGGCTGGAGGCGGGCGCTCGCGGCGCAGTGCAAGAGACGCCGAAGCCGGGCGATCCCGCTTTCGACGGTGCGATCTACCGCATTGTCGGTGGCAACCGGACCAGCGTCCGGGCGATGGGCGCGGCCTGCGCCGCCGAAGTCGAACCTGAGCCACTCGAAGGCGAGGCGCGCGAGGTGGGTGCTGCGCTGGCAAGGCGCTTCGCTGCGACGCTGCCGGCCGCGTACGCCGCCGGAGGTGAAACGACGGTCACGGTGCGCGGCGGGGGCAAGGGCGGCCGCAACCAGGAGCTTGCCCTCGCCTTCGCGCTGGAAGCGGCGAAGGGTCCGCTCGCGGAACGGTCCGACTGGGTGTTCCTCGCTGCCGGGACCGATGGCCGCGACGGCCCCACGGACGCGGCCGGCGGCATCGTCGACGCGGCGACGGTCACCCGCATCCGGACCGCCGGCGTCGACCCGGTCACCGCGCTGGAGGAGAACGACTCCTACTGCGCTCTCGACGCTGCCGGCGCGTTGCTGCGCACCGGTGCTACCGGTACGAACGTTGCAGATCTCGTCGTGTTCCTGGCGGAGTGATTCCGGTCGCTCTTCACACCGCGCGCCGGTGCGGGAACGCGTCGAGGCCGGGAAACACCGCCCGGTCGCCGAGTTGCTCCTCGATGCGGAGCAACTGGTTGTACTTCGCCACGCGGTCGCTGCGGGCGGGAGCGCCGGTCTTGATCTGGCCGGTGTTCCAGGCCACCGCGAGGTCGGCGATCGTCACATCTTCCGTCTCGCCGGAGCGGTGGCTCATGACGACGCCCCAGCCGGCGGCGCGGCTGCGCTCGACCGCGGTCGCGCTTTCGGACAAGGAACCGATCTGGTTCACCTTGCACAGCAGGGCGTTGCACGAGCGCTCACGGATCGCGCGGTCGATGCGATCGATGTTCGTGACGAGGAGGTCGTCGCCGACCAGTTGCACGTCGTTGCCGAGACGCCGGCACAGTTCACTCCAGCCGCCCCAGTCGTCCTCGGCCAGCCCGTCCTCGATGCTGATGATCGGGTACTTCCGGCACCAGTCGACCCAGAGGTCGACCAGTTCGCCGCTCTCCAGTTCGCGGCCTTCGATCGGAAGGCCGTAGCGGCCGGTCGCGTCGTCGTAGAGCTCGCTCATTGCCGGGTCGAGGGCGAGTTGAATCTCCTCGCCTGCACGGCGTCCTGCGGCCTCGATCGCTTCGAGGATGACCTCCACGGCCCGTTCGTTGCCGCCGAGCGCGGGCGCGAAGCCGCCCTCGTCGCCGACCGCGACGGAGAAGCCGCGGTCGTGAAGGATCGCGCGCAGCCGGTGGTAGATCTCGACGCCCCAGCGCAGGCCCTCGGCGAAGGAGTCGGCGCCCGTCGGCATGACCATGAACTCCTGGAAGTCGGTCGAACCGGCGGCGTGCTGGCCGCCGTTCAGGATGTTCAGCATCGGCACCGGCAGTGTGCGGGCCTCGTTGCCCCCGAGCGAGGCGTAGAGCGGCACGCCGCGGGCCGCGGCCGTGGCGTGCGCGGCGGCAAGGCTGACTCCGAGCACCGCGTTCGCGCCGAGACGGCCCTTGTTCGGTGTGCCGTCGAGCGCCAGGAGGACGCGGTCGAGTTCTGCCTGGTCGGTGGCGTCGAGGCCGCGCGCCTCGGCCGCGATCTCGCCGTTGGTGTGTCGTACCGCGGCCGTCGTTCCCTTGCCGCCGTATCGCGCCGCGTCGCCGTCGCGCAGTTCGACCGCCTCGTGACGGCCGGTACTGGCTCCGCTGGGGACGATGGCGCGCCCCCGGGCGCCGCCTTCGAGGATGATCTCGACTTCGACGGTCGGGTTGCCCCGGCTGTCGAGCACTTCGCGAGCGGTGACGGAGGAGATGGTCGTGGTGTTCGCGGTCATCGGCGCCGGCGGAGCCTACTACCGGCTAGGAGCCTGCGCGGCAGAAACCGGGTTGGCGGGCGCGTAGCGCCGGCCTCTGGACTTCTGCCGCGCTAGGATGCGCCGACTCCATCAGGTCAATCCGGGAGGGTGCGAATGTCGAGGTTCGATCGCTGGGCGGCCCCAGGTTTCTCCGTCCTGCTGGCGGCGATCGCCGCCGCCGCGCCGGCTGTGGCGCAGCACGGTGCGCAAGGCGGGGAGTGGCGGCATTTCGGCGGCGACAGCGGCTCCACCCGATACTCGCCACTGGACCAGATCGACCGGGACAACTTCTCGCGGCTGGAGGTCGCCTGGCGCTGGGAGTCGGCCGATGTCCTGCTGAACGACGTATCCGGGAAGACGCCCGGGCCGTACCGGAGCATGCCGTTGATGATCGACGGCGTGGTCTACATCGCGACCAACCTGGGCCAGGTCGCGGCGCTCGATCCGGCGACTGGCGAGGCGCTCTGGCGGCACGATCCGAGAGACTGGGAGATCGAGCAACGGGGTTCCCTGGTCCAGATCCGCGGCATCGAGTCCTGGACCGACGGCGAGGCGGAACGGATCCTGATCGCGACCCGCGGCGGGCGGCTGGTGTCGATCGACACGAGGACCGGCAGGCCGGACCCGGAGTTCGGGGAGGAGGGCGTCGTCGACCTGATGCAGGGTCTCCTGCCTGGACGGGCGAACCGGAACATGAACTGGACGGCGCCGGTGATCGTCGTGGCCGACACGATCGTCGTCGGCGCCACGGTCTTCGACTTCCCGCTCCGCAACAACAATCCTCCCGGCGACGTGCGTGGTTTCGACATCCGCACCGGCAAGCTGAAGTGGACCTTCCACGCCGTGCCGCGGGAGGGCGAGCCCTACACCGAGACCTGGGAGAACGAGTCCTGGCGGAAGATGGGCAACACGAACGTCTGGTCGATGATGAGCGCCGACCAGGAGCTCGGCTACGTCTACCTGCCGTTCGGGACGCCGACCAACGACTACTACGGCGGCGACCGCCACGGCGACAACGTCTACGCCGAGTCGATCGTCTGCCTCGATGCCCGCAGCGGCGAGGTCGTCTGGCACTTCCAGACGATCCACCACGGCGTCTGGGACTACGACCTGGCCTCGGCGCCGAACCTGATCGACATCGTGGTCGACGGCCGCGAGATCAAGGCGGTGGCGGTCGTCTCGAAGGTCGCGATGACCTACGTCTTCGACCGGGCCACGGGAGAGCACGTCTGGCCGATCGTCGAGACGCCGGTCGACTACCACTCACGGATCCCGGGCGAGAAGCTGTCGCGCACGCAGCCGTTCACCACCCGGCCACCGCCGTTCGAGACCCTGGGCATCGACTACGACGACCTGATCGACTTCACGCCCGAGCTTCGGGCGGAGGCATTCAAAGTGATCCGGGACTACGTGATCGGCCCGGTCTTCACGCCGCCGATCGTCCACGGCGAGGACGGCAAGCGGGCCTACCTCCAGAATCCGGGTCCCGGCGGCGGCGCGAACTGGACGGGCGCTTCCTTCGATCCTGAGACGAACATCCTTTACGTGCCCTCGTTGACGCGGCCGGGCGCGATCTCCCTGTCGGCTCCCGACCCGGCGCGCTCCGACTGGCGGTACTCGATCAACCGCCGGCCGATGCCCAGGGTCCAGGGCCTGCCCCTGCTCAAGCCGCCCTACCGGCGGATCACCGCGTTCGACATGAACCGCGGCGAGATGCTGTGGCAGGTGCCGCTGGGGGAGGGACCCCGCGACCATCCCGCGATCGAGCACCTGAACCTCGGCCGGCTCGGCACGCCGCCCCAGGACGGCGTTGTCACCGAAGGCGGCGTCCTGGTGACGAAGACCCTGGTCATCTCGATCGAACCGATCGTCGACGAACTGGGAGACCGCTCAGCCAACGGCAGCTACCTCGTCGCCTTCGACAAGGCGACCGGCGAACTCCTGGCCCGGCTCGAAGTCGAACGCAGCCTCCACGGCGGCCCGATGACCTACATGCACGAAGGCCGCCAGTACATCCTCATCGCCGGCGGCGGCGAACGCCCCGGCCCCGGTACCCCCGTCGAAGCCGTGGCCGTCGCCGGCGCCACGCGCCCAACACCGCGCCACCCGCCCCGCAAGTCGGAACTCCTCGCCTTCGCGCTCCCGCGGTAGCGCTGCGGCGTGACGCCGTTACGCCCGGAGGCCGGCCAGCGGGCCGACGAGGGAGATGAGGTCGCCGCGTTGGCCGTAGGTGTGGTGGAGGCCGACGTGGTTGACGTCGAGGCCCATGGCGCGGGCGATGCTGACCAGGAGGTGCTGATGGGGGACACCCGCGAACCGCGTGAGGCCGCCGGGGGCCACCTGGGCAGGGACCCGCATCTGGGCAGGTGTCTCGTGCGGCCAGTACAGGTAGCGGCCGGTGTCGAAGGCCCAGGCGCCGCCGATGAGGACGGGGCAGTAGTTGCGGTAGCCGTGCCAGCCGTCGCCGAGTTCGGAGCCCCAGACGATCAGCGTGTTGTCCATCAGCGAGCCGCCGCCGGCGTCAGGGATCGACTCCAGGGTGCTGACGAGACGGGCGACCTGCTGGCCGTGGTAGGCCGCGTACTGAGTCATCGCGTCGTGCTTGCGGATGTCCTCGTGGATGTAGTGGGCGATGCCCTTGTGCACCTTGTCGCTGATGTGGTCCGCGCCGAACTCCGCCGTCGGCATCTCGCCGAGGGAGAACGAGACGACCCGCGTGATGTCGCAACTGAAGGCGGCGGCGATGATGTCGGCGAAGGCGTCGAACTGCAGGTCGTAGCGGTCGAACGATGCGGCGGGCCGGGGAGGTGCGTCGCAGGAGAGGGTCGCCAGGCCCTCGAGCCGGTGGCCGAGCCGGTCGACCAGGCCGAAGTGGGACTCGAGCCGGGCACGGTCGTTGGCGTCGAAGCGAGCGGCGACCGCCCGGTACTCCTGGTACGCGAAATCCAGCGTGCTGCGCCGGTAGGCGCCGACCGTGTCACCGGAGGATGCCGGTCCGAAGACCCGGTTCCAGGCACGCAGCGGCGTGTTCTCGGCCGGCAGCCGTACGCCGCCGCTGTTGTAGCTGATCGGACGGCCCGCTTCGAGCGCGGCGTCGACCGAGACCTCCAGCGATGGCAGGCGATCCGCCCGGGCCACGTGCGCGGCGACGAGCTGGTCGAGGGAGGCCGATGTCGAGCGTGTGTCGCGGGCGCCAAAGTCCGCGTTGTTGCCGGTCCAGGCGTGGACCCAGCCGCGGTCGTGCCGGTTGCCGCCGCCGTCGAGTTCGGCGGTGGCCAGGGATAGGCCGTCCAGGGCGAGGATGCGGCGACGATGCTCGTAGAGCGGAGCCAGGGGCCTGCTGAATGCCGTCTCCGGGAGCTGCTCCAGGTCGACCGACCAGGGCTCGCTCTCGGAGACGCCCTCAGGGCGCATCTTCCAGGTGGCGTAGGGCCAGCCGTGGCAGTGGCTGATCAGAATCATGCGCCGGACCTGAGCGGGGCTCTGGGCGAGCGCGCGCAGGGCGCCGCCCGGCCAGCCGGCACCGAGCGCGGTGAGCCCTCCGAGTTGCAGCAGGTGGCGTCTCGAGATCATCCGTCCACTCCTGAGCCTGGCCCGGCTGCGCCTGTGCGGAACAGTTCGCTGGTCGCGATGCTGACGAGGAGCTCCCTGACCGAGTCGTTGTTGCGGAAGCGCTCCTGGATCGGTTCGAGGCCGGGTGCGTTCCGGTCCAGATGGTTGCCGAGTGCGTAGCGCGTCCAGTGGAGCGCGTAGCAGTCCCGCACCCGGCTGCTGGCAGCCAGCTCGTGCGCGAACTCGACGCCGTCGGTGAATGTGAGCTCTTCGGCGCCCGGCAACCGCAGCGAGCCGCTGGCGTCGACCGGAAGTCCGTTGTCCTCGGCCCGCCAGGCGCCCATCGCGTCGTAGTGCTCGAACGCGAACCCGGCCGGGTTGATCCGTCGGTGGCACGAACTGCACTCGCGCGGTTTGGTGGCGGCGGCGGTCCGTTGGCGGTTCGTGCTCTCGACGCCCAGCGCGTCCGGCGGCAGCGCGCTCTCGACGCCTTCGATCGGATCACCCATTTCCATGCAGGCGATGCGCTCCAGGACGCGCACCCCGCGGGGGATCGGGCCGGGTTGCACGGCGTAGGCGCCGATGGCCAGAACGGACGGCAGGGTCAGCACGCCTGCCCGCTGCGTGGGGTCCAGTACGACCGGATCGAGGGTGAGTGGTTTCTTGCGTCCGACCGATACGGAGACGTACTCGATCTGCCGGGTGACCGCCGTGCGTCCTTCGTCCGTGGCCGTCGTGGCGCCGTAGATCGGCGACGTGTTGCGCGACATGTAGCCGTGATTGCCGGTCATCAACTCGGTGAACGTCCCCGCGCGGTCGAAGATCGCCTCTTCGACGAACAGCTCCGTCTCCAGCCTCATCGAGTGCCGGATCGGCCCCATGATCGCGGGCCACTTCGTGTCGTCGTCGCGCGCGTTTCTGAGTGCTCGGGAAATGCCGAACCTCGGACCGAAGGCGCGGCGGGCGGGCGCGATCAGGAGAACCTGATCCGTGCCGAGCCACTGGTGGTGGAAGTGAACGACGGCCGGCCGGGCCTTCGGATCGTCGAGCATGCGCCGTGCCTGCCGGTCGACGCCTTCCAGAGTGCCGAGTTCGCCGGCGCCGGCCGCCCGGAAGAGCTCCTCGTCCGGCATCGAGTCCCAGAGGAAGTAGGACAGCCGCGTGGCGAGCTGCCACGGATCGAGTCTCGTGGCGCCCGTGGCGTCCGGCTTCAGCTTGAAGTGGAAGGCCGGGGCCTGGAGGATGCCGGCGACGGTGAGCGCCACGGCCTCGTCGATCGGCTCAGCGGCCACCTGCGCCTGCCAGAACGCTTCGATCCGATCGCGTTCCCCGTCGCGCAGCGGCCGGCGATACGCCCGCTCGGCGAAGCGGAGGATGCTCCTCGTGGCGCAGGCCTCGCGCTCCGCGGCCGGCAGTTCGGACCACCGCGAGCAGTCGAAGAACGTCGGCGAGAGCAGGGCGAAGGATCCGAAGTGCATCCCGGCGAGGTGGAGTTCCTCCACCTGGTAGGAAGACGGACTCTGGCCCTGTGCAATGCCCTCGAAGCCGTCGGCGCCGGGCTCAGCCGGAAACGGCCACGGCCACGGGTCAGGCGGCGGCGGCGGTGAGAACACGCCCTTGCTCGCCGTGCGCCGGGGGCTGAGCCGGTCGGCGACGGCCGGTCGCTTCGGCCATTGCTCCCCGTCCCTGGGGAAGCCGAGCAGGTCGGCGACGGTGTTGTTGTACTCGGTCGGCGTCAGCGCCAGGGGCGCTGCTTCGCTTGCCTCGCCCGGTTCGTTCGATTCACCGGCCGCGGGTAGCGCAAAGCCAATCGCGCAGAAGAGCACCAGGGTCGTTCTGAGATCGAACTTCATGGCGTACGAGGCAAGGCAGGGGACTCCGGTACCGGTAAACTTGTAACACTGTATCAGCCCCGCCTATTCCGAGGCTCGCGCGGCGCTCCGCGACGTGCGCAGGATGAAGGCGTCGAGCGTTTCCTTCCACTGCGGCAGCAGGGACTGCTCCACGTACATCATGTGCCCGGCGGCGAAGTCCTCGCGCTGGATGTTGGCCCTGAGTTCCGGCGGCAGACCCATGTGGTCCATCGTCCAGACAGCCGCGAAGTAGGGCGTCGCCAGGTCGTACAGGCCGTTGATCAGGAGCACTTCGAGTGCCGGATTCCGGCGCATGGCGGCGGCCAGGTCGGGGGCGACGTTCGGTGTGCCGTCGCCGCGCGAGAAGCGGCCGGCGCTTACCCGCCCCCAGTTCCAGTCGCGGACGGCGCCGCTCGGGACGTACTCGCGGTCGCCGTCGTAGCCGAGTTCGCTCCGCAGGTAGCTGTTGAAGGCCGACGTGTAGGCCGAGCTGATCGCCGTGGACTGCGGGTCGTGGGAAGGCCGGGCGCCCAGCGTGTCTCCGGCCGGGCCGGTGAAGCGGGCGTCCAGCCGGCCGACGATCTTCCCTTCGTCGCGGAGCAGCTCGGCCTCGAAGGCCGGAGCCGTCACCCGCAGGTCCGACTTCTCGATGAAGTCGTGCGAGAGCCCGGTGTAGCGGTGCATGCGGTCGATTACCCGGGCGCGGGTGTCCGCGTCGAGCGTGTTGCCCCGGAGTAGCGCGGTGGCGTACTCGGTGAGCGCCCATTCCTCGACTTCGGCCATCAGGGTTTCGAGGTCCGCCGGGGTCTTCTCCGGCAGCGCGTCCAGGTAGCGGGCGGCAACGGTGTAGGACGGCAGGTTGACGATGTAGGGGAGGTCGTCGCCCGGCGCGAACTGGATCGTGTTGAACTGCAGGATGGTCGAGACCAGGACGATGCCGTTCAGGTCGATGTTCGCCCGCTGCAGATGGCCGGCTAGCACGGCCGATCTGGTCGTGCCGTAGCTCTCTCCGAGCAGGTAGCGGGGCGAGTTCCAGCGGTCGTGCACGCTGAGGAAGCGCCGGATGAACCGGGCAAGCGACTTCGCGTCCTCGTCGATGCCCCAGTAGTCGGAGCCTGGAGTCTCGCCCAGGGTGTGGCTGAAGCCGGTGCCTACGGGATCGACCATCACGATGTCGGCGATGTCGAGGATCGTCCAGGCGTTGTCCTCGAGAGGATAGGGCGGCGCTCCCTGCGGCCCGACGTCGGGAGTCACGACGCGTCGCGGCCCCATGATCCCCATGTGGAGCCAGAAGGACGCCGAGCCGGGCCCTCCGTTGTAGGAGAACACCAGGGGGCGCTCCTGCGGCGACGCGCCGTTCGTCCGGAAGTACGCCGTGTACCAGAGTTGCGCGGCCGCCGCGCCGTCATCGTTGTCGAGCTGAATGCCGGTGACGACGGCGTCGTACTCCACCGTCTCGCCGCCGACCTCGATCGAGTGGCTGGTCTCCCAGCGCCCGGGCGGCGAGGACGTTTCGGCGACGGTTGGTGTGCCGTCGCCTTCCTCTGCGGGCGCCGGAGCGGCCCCGGCCAGAGCGGCGATGCAGATCAGGGCGAGGGCCGGTCTTGCCGCGACGAGACGCATGAGGTGGGGGAACTTCATGCGGGTATTGTAGACAGCGAGAGGGAGGATCCATGAGACACGCTCTTCAACTGACGATTCGTGCCACGCTCGGCGCGGCCACGCTGTTCGCGGCGGGTTCGCTGTGGGCCCAGGAGTGGACCGCGACGACCGACACTCACCAGTTCATGGAGGTCCGGAACGGCATCTGGCTGACCCAGACCACGGCGCGGGTGTTCAACAGCAACGCGCTCGTGATCGTCAACGACGAGGACGTCGTCATCGTGGATTCGCACGTGACGCCGTCAAAGGCCCGCGACCTGATCGCCTCGATTCCGGCGATCACTGACAGGCCGGTGACGGCGGTGATCAACTCCCACTTTCACTGGGATCATGCTCACGGAAACCAGGAGTTCGCCGACGTCCCGATCATCGGCCACGAGTTCACGCGGGTGAAGATGGCGACCGCTCCGCTGGATGAGCCGACCTACGTCCAGGGCACCACAGGCAACGCGGCGACGCTGGAGCGGCTGGCGGAGCAGATCGAGGCCACCGAGGACGAGGAAGAGCGTGCGGGTCTCGAGGCTTTCCGGTCCATGTTCGCGGCCCATGCCGCCGATTTCGACGAGATCGATCCGCTGCCACCCGACGTGACGATGAACGAGAAGATGACCCTGTTCCGGGGCGGCCGTGAGATCCAGATTGTCTTCGTGGGCCGCGCCCACACCGGCGGCGACGTGGTTGTCTACTTTCCGCAGGACAGGCTCGTCTTCACGGGCGACATCCTGTTCGGCGGACCGTCCTTCATGGGCGACGGCTACGTCGACGAGTGGTCCGAGACGCTGGAGAACCTGAAGGCGCTGGACTTCGACCTCGTGGTCCCGGGACACGGCCTGCCGCTCGACGACCTGAGTGCGATCGAGAAGTCGCAAGAGTACTACCGCGTCCTGTGGGAGCGGACGGCGGAGAAGCACGCGGCCGGCGTGCCGGCCGAAGAGGTGTCCGGAACGCTCGATCTTGCCGCCACGGCGTTTCCGCAGCGGCAGCCCTCCGAGGTGGAGGTGCGGCGGATGTATCACCGCATGGAGAACCCGGACTGAGACCGCCTCGACGCTCCCGGTTCCTGCCGCGCACTCGCGACGGCTGGATCGCGACAGTTGCCTTCGGGGCGGTCTTTCTGCTCGCGATGCCGCCGGTGTCCCACACGCTGCTGAACCGGGTCGAGCCGAGCGTCTTCGGCGTGCCGTTCCTGTACGTCGCACTGTTCGGCGTCTACGTGGCCCTGATCGCCGTGCTGATCTGGGCCTACCGCCGCGGCGTGTAGCGCCCAGATGGAAACCTGGGTCGTCGCGACGAGCCTGATCAGCGTCTACCTGCTGATCACCCTGGGCGTGGCCGTCGTCGCCAACCGTCACATGACGGTGGACATGGAGGACTTCCTCCTGTGCGGCCGGCGCACCGGCTTCATCGTCCTCTACTTGACCGTTGTCGCCACCTACCACTCGGCGTTCGCCTTCCTCGGCTCCGGAGGCTTCTTCTTCACCCACGGCATCGGATTCTGGTCCGCCGGCGCCTGGACCCTCCTGGTCGGGGCCGCCACCTACGTCATCGGGACGCGCATCTGGGCGCTGGGCAAGGCGTTCGGCTACATCACGCCCGCCGATCTGCTGGCCGACTTCTACGAGTCGGAGGCGGTTCGCGCCGTGGTCGCCGTCGTGTCCGTCCTGTTCACGATCCTCTACATCCAGGTCCAGGCTCTCGCGCTGGGCTACATCATGGACGTGGCGACGGACGGCCGCGTGCCGTTCGAGTTGGGCGTGCTGATCATGCTGACGGTCGCCGTCGTCCACCTGATGGTCGGCGGCCTGCGCGCGGTCTACTGGACCGACGTGTTCCAGGGCGCCTGGATGTACGTCGCGATCTGGGCCGGGGCGCTCGTTCTCTCCTTCGAACTCTTCGGCGGCCCGGTCGAACTCTGGCAGCGGGTGACGAGCGAGCGGCCGGACATGCTGACCCTGCCCGGTCCCGAGGGCTTCTTCACGCCCGGCATGTGGGTCGGGATGGTCCTCACGCTGTCGTTCGGCATCATCTTCCAGCCCCACATGATGATCCGCTACTACACGGCGGTGGACGGCAAGACCCTCAAGCTGCTCGGCGCCACGACGCCGATCTACCTGATGACGCTGTACATCCCGGCGGCTCTGGTCGGCCTCGGCGGGGCGCTCGTCATGCCGGAGCTCGAGCAGGCGGACCGCGTTTTCCCGGAGCTTCTGTTTCAGCACGCGCCGGCGTGGCTCACGGGGATCATCCTCGCCGGCGCGGCCGCCGCCGCCATGTCCACTCTCGACTCCATCCTGCACGCGAACATGACCGTCCTCACCCGCGACGTCTACCAGCGTCACATCGCCCGGGGGAAGAGCCAGGCGCACTACGTCTTCGTCGGGCGCGCGATCGTCTTTGCACTGCTGGGAGTGGCCTTCGCGCTCTCGATCACGGAGAGCGACCTGCTGGTCGCGATCGTCACCCTGTCCGGGGCCGGAGCGCTGCAGCTCATGCCCGCGATCGTCGGCGTCTGCTTTCCCGGCCGCCGCTCGCTTAGCCGGGCGGGAGTCCTTGCCGGTCTCGGCGCCGGGCTCCTGACTCTGGCCCTGACGCTTCCGCTGAACCTGGGGTTGACGCTCCCCTGGGGAGCCCATCCACTGGGCATGCACGGCGGGCTGTGGGGGCTCTTCGCGAACACGCTCGTCGCCGTCGCCGTGTCGGCTTTCACGCCCGGCCCCTCCCGTGAGACGGTGGCGCGCGTCCACGGCGAGGTCGAGCGCTTCGTCTACGGCGGAAAGTAGTTCGGCCAGTAGACGTTAGCCGCCTCGCTGTGCGATTCTCCGCAGTCCGATGAAGCGAATCGGCATCAGCACCGGCGGCGGCGACGCGCCCGGCCTCAACGCAGTAATCCGGGCCGTGACCCTGGCCTCGATCCGGCGCGGCTGGGAAGTCGTCGGCCTGCTGCGCGGCTACGGCGCCTTCTTCGACCCCAGTCAGATCCGGATCCTCGATCGCCCCGCCGTCCGTGGTACGACGCATCTCGGCGGCACCATCCTGGGCACCCGCAGCGGCGCCTATCCCTTCGAGCGGCGGGTGGAGCAGGATGACGGCTCGGTTGTCGTGGAAGACGTGACCGAGGAGGCTGTGGAGGGGTTCCACCGTCTCGGACTCGACGCGCTCGTGGCGGTGGGCGGCGACGGTTCCATGCGGCTCGCGCTCAAGCTGCACAAGCACGGGATACCGGTCGTCGGCGTGCCGAAGACGATCGACAATGATCTCGCCGGCACCAACGTCACGTTCGGATTCCACACCGCGGTCGACGTCGCGACGGCGGCGATCGAGCGCCTTCACTCGACCGCCGAGGCCCACGACCGGATCTTCGTCGTCGAGCTGATGGGCCGCTACGCGGGCTGGATTGCCCTCTTCGCGGGCGTCGCGGCGACGGCCCAGGTCATCCTGATCCCGGAGATCCCGTACGACATCGAGGAGATCTGCGACCACCTGATGGCGCGCGAGCGACGGGGACGGCATTGGGCAGTCGTCGTGGCGGCCGAGGGCGCGCGGCCCGTCGGGGGCGACTTCACCTGGTCGAAGCGGATCGGCGGCCAGACCGAAAGCCTCGGCGGCGTTGCCGAGCGGGTAGCGACGGAGATTCACGAGCGAACCGGCAAGGAGACGCGCACCGTCACCCTGGGCCATCTCCAGCGCGGTGGTCAGCCGATTCCCTACGACCGCCTGATCGCCCTCCGTTTCGGCGCCGCCGCCGTGCGCCAGATCGAGGAAGGGGAGTTCGGCGTCATGGTCTCGCTCGATCCGCCGACCGTACGTGCCGTGCCGCTCGAACTCGCCGTCAGCCGGATGAAGAGCGTCCCGCTCGAAGCCGACGTCGTCGCCACGGCGCGCGACCTCGGCATCTGCCTCGGCGAGTAGCTAAGACAGCGCCTCGACCACCTTCGTCAGCGTGTCTTTCGCGTCCCCGAACGTCAGCACCGTGTTCGGCGCGAAGAACAGTTCGTTCTCGATGCCGGCGAAGCCGGGCCGCATCGAGCGTTTGAGCACGATGCAGGAGCGGGCAAGGTCGGCGTTGAGCACCGGCATACCGTAGATCGAGCTTGCCGGGTTGTGCTTGGCGGCCGGGTTGACGACGTCGTTGGCGCCGACGACGAGGGCGACGTCGGTGTTCTTGAAGTCCTCGTTGATCTCCTCGAGTTCCATCAGCGAGGTGTAGGGGATCTTCGCTTCGGCGAGGAGCACGTTCATGTGGCCGGGCATGCGGCCGGCGACGGGGTGAATCGCGTAGCGGACCTGCGTGCCGTTCGCCTCGAGGATCTCGGCGAGCTCGCCGACGACGTGCTGTGCCTGGGCCACGGCCATGCCGTAGCCGGGGCAGACGATGACGGAACCGGCGCCGGAGAGCAGCATGGCCGCGTCGCCGACGGAGGCTTCCTGGACGCGCTCGCCGCCGGCGGCGGCCATCGCCTGGTCTTCCTCGTCGACCTTGCCGAAGGCGCCGAACAGGACGTTGCGGAATGAGCGGTTCATCGCCTTGCTCATCACGACCGAGAGGATGAAGCCCGAGGCGCCGTCGATGGCGCCGGCGATGATCAGCACGTTGTTGTTCAGCGCGAATCCGGTGGCCGAGGCGGCGAGTCCGGCGTAGGAGTTGAGCAGCGTGATGACGACCGGCATGTCGGCGCCGCCGATCGGCGCCACGAACAGGATGCCGAGCAGCAGGGGCATCGCGGCCATGGCGTAGAACAGGACCTGGTTCGAAGGATCGACCGTGACCAGGACGAGGAGCACGAAGGTGCCCCCGAACATCAGGATGTTGCTCTGGTTCTGCAGCGGCCAGGTGATGTTCCTGCCTGGAATGAGCCCGGAGAGCTTGCCGAAGGCCATCAGCGAACCGGTGAAGGTCAGACCCCCGAACAGCACCTCGAAGCCGATCGCGGCCATCGTCGTGTGGTCCATGTGCCCGGCGATGACCTGCTCGCGGTAGTACTCCGAGACGCCGACGAGCGCCGCGGCGAGTCCGCCGAAGGCGTGGGAGAGGGCGATCCGCTCGGGCATCCTGGTCATCGGGATGAGCGCCGAGATGGCGATACCGATCGCGCTGCCGATGAAGAACGTCAGCAGGATCCACTTGTATGTCTGGAAGAAGCCGGCGATCTCGAGGTTCGCCATGATGTCCGGGTGGATCACGGTGCCCCAGATGGCGAACACCATGCCGAGTTCGGCGAGGATCAGTCCCCGGCGGGCGGTATGGGCCGCGGTCAGGCCCCGCAGCCCGAGGATGAACAGGAACGACGCGATCAGATAGAGCGTCTCGACCTGGTCGACCACGATCAGGCGTCTCCGGCCGCGTCAGCCTTCGGGTCCTGCTTCTTGAACATCCGCAGCATGCGGTCGGTGATCCAGAAGCCGCCGACGACGTTGATCGTCGCGCAGAGCACGGCGATGGCGCCGAGGACGGTGCTCACGTTGTTGTAGTGAGCGCCGGCGGCGACCAGGGAGCCGACCAGGGAGATGCCGGAGATCGCGTTCGTGAACGCCATCAGCGGAGTGTGGAGCAGGGCAGGTACACCCTTGATCACGCCGTAGCCGACGAAGGCCGCGAGCATGAAGATGTACAGCCCAAGGAAGATCTCGAGCATTTCGGTTGCTCCTCCTTGCGCGGGTTCGGGCCTGCCGTTGCGGTCAGGCCAGTGCTTCGGCGACCTGTTTGTCGACGATCTCGCCGTCGTGAGTGACGACGCAGCCCTTGACGATCTCGTTGTCGAAATCGAAGCTCAACTCACCGTCGTTCAAGAGGTAGAGCACGAGCTTCTCGGCGTTGCGCGAGAACATGCGGCTGGCGTCGGCGGCGAGGTCGCTGGCCAGGTTGAGCGGGCCCAGGATGGTGACGCCGTTCACGTTGACCTCTTCGCCCGGTTTCGTCAGTTCGCAGTTGCCGCCCTGTTCGGCGGCCAGGTCGACGATCAGCGAGCCGTGCGGCATGCCCTCGACCATCCCGGCGGTGATCAACCTGGGCGCCGGGCGACCCGGAATCAGTGCCGTGGTGATGCAGGCGTCGGTCGAGCGCAGCCGTTCCGCGATCACTTCGTTGGCCCGCCGCTGGCTTTCCTCCGAGACCTCCCGGGCGTAGCCGCCCTCCGTCTCAGCGTCCTCGCTCGCCGGCACCTCGACGAAGGAGGCGCCCAGGCTCTCGACCTGCTCCTTGACCACGGCGCGCACGTCGTAGGCCTCGACCACGGCGCCCAGCCGGTGGGCGGTGGCGATCGCCTGCAGTCCGGCGACGCCGGCGCCGAGGACCAGGATCCGGGCCGGGTCGATGCGCCCGGCCGCCGTCATCAGCAGTGGAAAGAACTGCGGCAGACGGTAGGCGGCCAGCACCGCGGCCCGGTAGCCGGCGACCGTGCTCTGGGAACTCAGGACGTCCATCGACTGCGCGAGCGTGACGCGGGGAATCCGGTCGAGGGCGATCGCGGTGAGCCGGGCGGAACGGAGCTGCTGCACCATCGCCGCTGCGGTCAGCGGGAAGAGCAGGCCGACGACCGCCGCTCCCGCCTTCGACGCCTCGATCTCTGTTGCATCCGGCGCCTGGACGCGGACCACGAGATCGGCCGACGCGAGCACGTCGGCGGCCCTCGCGGCGATTTCGGCGCCGGCTTCGCGGTACGCGTCGTCGCTGAAACCGGCCGCGGCGCCGGCGCCCGCTTCAACCAGGAAGTCGACGCCCCTGGCGTGAATTCGGGCGACGCTTTCGGGGACCAGGGCGACCCGGCGCTCTCCCGGGTGCGTCTCGCGTACGACTCCGGCTCTCATGTCCGCGCGCGAAGGTTATGTCCGGGAGGCGTCGCGTGCAAACGGGAGGGGAAGCTCGAACGCGCCGGATGACTCAGGGGGTTCCGAAGCCCGCGTCCTGGACGGCCTCGCGCAGCGTCGAGGCGGCGGCCGCGCCCCAGACCGTGGCGGTGCCGCCGGTCAGGTCGACACGCGCCGCCTGGACCCCCGGCGCGGCAAGCAGAGCGGATTCGACCGTCTCCGCGCAGTGGCCGCAGGTCATGCCGGTCACCGCGATCTCCACCGCCCTGTCGCCCGGCTCGCCGGCCGCCACCTGCTCGGTCGACCACCGGTCCGCTCTCACATTGCGCCGCCAGCGGCGGAACTCCTGTACGCCGAACCATGCGAAGATCAGCAGAACGAGTAGCGCGGAAGAGAAAGCCCACCAGGGGGCCCCGTGCTCATGGGCCGGCCCCAATTGGAGCGCGGTACCGCCGATCAGCGTCTCGAACAACACGGCGAAGGCCACGCTGCTGACGATGACCGTGGTGAGGTAGACGGCCGTCACCCTGCGGCCGAACGCCCGGTAGACCGCACCCACGGTGGCGACGTTCGTGGCGGGACCGGCCATCAGAAAGACCAGGGCGGCACCCAGCGGCAGGCCGTTGGCGACCAGGGCGGCGGCGATGGGCACCGAAGCGACGGCGCAGACATAGAGGGGCAGGGAGATGACGAGCGCGGCCGCCGCGGCGCCGAAGGTGCCCAGCGCGGCCAGGTCGATCCAGGCCTGCTGAGGCAGCAACACCTCGATCGCGGCGGAGGCGAGCACGCCGATCGCGACCCAGCGCCAGATGCTCTGCAGGAGTTCGCCGCCATGGTCGATCATCGCGGAGATGCTCCGCATGATCCTGCCGTCGCCTACGACGTCGTCCGCATCCTCTCGGCTGGCTTCCCCGCCGTCGTCCGCGCCCTCGGTCTCGACGGCCACTTCGTCCACGTTCAGCCTCTCGACCCACCAACCGCCCGCCACTCCAGTCACGGCCGCCGCAGCCAGCTTGTACAGCGCGAACGGCCAGCCGAGGAAGTTCGCACTGACCAGGATCGAGTCGACACCCGTCTCGGGCGTGCTGATGATGAAGCCCATCGCGGCGCCGTTGCTGGCACCGGTGCGTTTCAGGCCGATGCCGGCCGGGATCACTCCACAGGAGCAGAGTGGCAGCGGCACGCCGAGGACCACTGCCTTGACCGTTCCGCCGTAGCCACTGAACTGACGGCGGATCAGGTTCTTCGGCAGCAGGACATGCAGCAGTGAGCCGAGCAGGGCTCCAAGCAGCAGCCAGGGTGCGAGCTGCAGGAGGACGTTCCAAGTCGCCTGTACGAAGCCCGTCATTGCAGAGTCACTCTATCGTCGCGGAACGCTCGCGCGGTCGGGCGGATTCCAGCTCGTCCGACCAGAGTCTCGCGCGAGAAAAGTTAGTGTAGGCTAAACTTCCGATTCGCGCTAGCGAACAACCGACATGAACCCCCTTCTCGCCCTCGTTGTTCTCGCCGTGGTCGCCGGCCTGGCCGTCCTGGTGGCATGGCCGGACCGGGGCTGGCTGTGGCGCTGGCGCATCGGCTGGCGGGTCCTGCACCGCACACGCACCGAGGACGCACTCAAGCACCTCTTCGACTGCGAGTACCAGGGACGTCAGGCCACTCACCAGAGCCTGGTCGGGGTGCTGCGGCTCGGGGGCCGGCGGAGCACCGAACTCCTCGCCCGCATGGAGAGACTGGGCCTTATCGTCTCGGCGGAGGGAGGCTTTCGGCTGACCGCCGAAGGACGCAGCGAGGCGCTGCGCGTGATCCGCATTCACCGGCTGTGGGAGCGGTACCTGGCCGACGAGACCGGACTGGAGCCGGAGCGCTGGCACCCGGAGGCGGAACGCCGGGAGCATCGCACTTCGCCTCAACAGGCGGAGGAGCTGTCGGTGCGGCTGGGGCATCCGCCCTTCGACCCCCATGGCGACCCGATTCCGACCGAGGAAGGCGACATGCCGCCCCGAGCCGGCCGGCCGTTGACGGACTTCGCCGCCGGCGACGAGGTGGATGTGGTCCACGTCGAAGACGAGCCGGCCGCGATTTACGCGCAGTTGGTGGCCGAGGGCGTGCATCCCGGCATGAAGCTGCGCGTCACGTCCGTGGCGCCTGAGCGCGTCCGCTTTGAAGCCGACCTGGACGAGGTCGTGCTGGCGCCGATCATCGCGGCGAACATCTTTGCCGTGCCGGCCGCGGAGGAGGCGTCCGACGCGACCTCGGCGGCCGCGGCCGCCACCGGATCGCTGTCGGACGTGGCCGTCGGCGAACAGGCGCTGGTGGTCGGCTTCTCCCGCTTCTGCCGCGGCATGGAGCGCCGCCGGCTGCTCGACCTGGGACTGCTTCCGGGCACCCTGGTGGAAACGAAGATGGCCAGCCCTTCAGGTGACCCGGTCGCCTACCGGGTGCGCGGCGCGGTGATCGCGCTCCGGCGTTCCCAGGCCGAGCAGATCCATGTGCAGCAGCTTCAGCAGGAGGCCTCGGCATGACCCAGCCGGCGCTCGCGCACGACTGCGCCAACTGTCCGGCGCACCATCCGGGCAATCTCGTCCGGCTCGGCGTCGACATGAGCAACTGGGACTACGTCGTCGCTCTGGCCGGCAACCCGAACACGGGCAAGAGTACGGTGTTCAACGCGCTCACGGGCCTGCGCCAGCACACCGGCAACTGGCCCGGCAAGACGGTGACTCGCGCCGAGGGTGGTTTCGAGTACGGCGGCGACCGCTACAAGCTGGTCGACCTCCCCGGGACCTACTCGCTGCTCTCGTCCAGCCTCGACGAGGAGACGGCGCGCGACTTCATCCTCTTCGGACGCCCCGACGTGACCGTGATCGTGGTCGACGCGACTCGCCTCGAGCGGAACCTGAACCTGGCTCTGCAGGTGCTGGAGATCACGGATCGCGCCGTCGTCTGCCTGAACCTGATGGACGAGGCGCGTCGCAAGGGACTGACCGTCGATGTGCGGCGGTTGGCGCGGGACCTCGGCGTGCCGGTGGTGGCGACGGCCGCGCGCTCCGGTGAGGGGCTGGAGGAACTGAACCGGGTCGTCGCAGACGTGGCGACGGGTTCGTACCGTTGCCGCCCGCGGCGGGTGGGCGGGCGGTCCCCGATCTTGAGCGAGGCGACCCGACGGTTGTCCGGAGCGATTCAGGACGCCTTCCCCGCGCTGCCGAATCCGCAGTGGGTGGCCCTCCGGCTCCTCGACGGCGACCGGACGCTGGCCACGGCGGTGGAGAACGGTTCGCTGGCGGAACTCGTCGATCTGGGTGTGCGGGAGGACGGCGACGAAGCCGGTCCCCCGACCGTCGCCGAGCCGGAGGCGACCCGAGCGGCCGCCGCTGAGCTGGCGGAGCCCGCGATTGCCGCCGAACCCGCGGCCCGCGCCGCGGTGCTCGAACTGGCAGGCCAGTTGCGATGGGGGGTGGGCCGGAACTTCCACCAGGCCCTGACCGAGGCGGTCTACGCCGAGGCCGCCCGCATCGCCGATCGCGCCGTCTCGCGCGACGGCGAGCGGCGCCGCTTCGACTTCGACGCCACGCTCGACCGCCTGGTGACCAGCCGGGTGTTCGGCTTTCCGCTGATGTTGCTCATGCTGACGGTCGTCTTCTGGCTCACGATCGCCGGCGCCAACGTGCCGTCGTCGATGCTCGCGACTCTTCTGATCGACACCGCGCATCCGCTGCTGAAGCAGGTCGCTTCCGCCTTCGGCCTGGTCTGGTGGCTCGACGGGCTCCTGATCGACGGCGTGTACCTGGCCACCGCCTGGGTCGTAGCGGTGATGCTGCCGCCGATGGCGATCTTCTTTCCGCTGTTCACCCTGCTCGAGGACTTCGGCTACCTGCCGCGGGTGGCGTTCAACCTCGACCGGATGTTCCACCGGGTCGGCGCCCACGGCAAGCAGGCGCTGACGATGGCGATGGGCTGGGGCTGCAACGCGGCGGCGATCGTCTCCACCCGGATCATCGACAGCCCGCGCGAGCGCCTGATCGCGATCATCACGAACAACTTCTCGCTCTGCAACGGCCGGTGGCCGACGCAGATCCTCATTGCTTCCATCTTCATCGGGGGTTTGGTGCCGGCCCATCTCGCCGGCGCCGTCTCGGCCCTGTCGGTGGTCGGGGTCGCCGTGCTGGGCGTCCTGCTGACCTTCGCCGTTTCCTGGTTCCTGTCGCGCACCGTGCTGCGCGGAGAGGCGTCCGCCTTTTCGCTTGAGCTGCCGCCTTACCGGCCACCGCGGGTCCTGCAGACGATCTACACCTCGATCATCGACCGGACGCTGATCGTCCTCTGGCGCGCCGTCGTGTTCGCGGCTCCCGCCGGAGCCTTGATCTGGCTGCTTGGCAACATCCGCGCCGGCGACGCCTCGCTTGCCGAGACCCTGATCGGCGCCCTCGACCCGTTCGGCTACGTCCTGGGACTGTCCGGGATCATCCTCGTCGCCTACATCATTGCTGTGCCGGCGAACGAGATCGTGATCCCGACGATCCTCATGCTGACGGTGCTCGTCGCCGGCTTGCCCGGAGTCGGCGCCGGCGCCGGTGTCATGTTCGAGCTCGATTCCGAGGTCGCGACCGCCCAGGTCCTCGAAGCCGGCGGCTTCACCCTGCTGACCGCCGTCTGCCTGATGCTCTTCTCGCTCGTGCACAATCCCTGTTCGACGACGCTGTACACGATCTGGAAGGAGACCCGCAGCGTTCGCTGGACCGCGGTGTCGGCGCTCCTGCCCATCGCCATGGGCTTCCTGCTCTGCTTCGCCGTCGCTCAGATCTGGCGAGCGCTCATGTAACCGCGGGTCTTCTGACCCGCGATAGACAGCGCCGCGAAGCGGCGACCTAGCGACGCTACTTCTTCCCGTACCGGCGCTGGAACTTCTCGATCTGGCCGGCGCTGTCGACGAAGTGCTGGCGTCCCGTGTAGAAGGGGTGTGACGCGGAGGAGATCTCGAGCCGGATCTCGTAGTGCTCGACGCCGTCGATGTCACGGGTCTTGTCGCTCGTCATCGTCGATTGCGAGATGAACTCCGCGTTCGCCGACGGGTCGATGTACACGACCGGGTGCAGCTTCGGATGGATATCGCTCTTCATGGTGTTTCTCGCTCGGGTTGGGCTCAGGGAGGGCGGATACCGCGACGCCTCCGAGGGCGGGCGATGATACCCGAATTCCCGCTACACGACGATGTTGACCAGCCGCCCCGGCACCACGATCACCTTGCGGGGTTCCTTGCCGTCCATGAAGCGGCGGGCGTTGTCCGAGGCGAGCGCGAGTTGCTCCAGGGTCGCCGGGTCGGCGCCGGCGGGCACCTGGAGCACGTCGCGCTTCTTGCCCATGACCTGCACGACGACATTGATCGTCTCGTCGACGACCAATTCCGGGTCGTAGGCGGGCCATTCCTGGTGGCAGATCAGGCCCTCGCCGCCGAGCCGGGACCACAACTCCTCGGCGATGTGCGGCGCGAAGGGCGACAGGATGCGCAGGAACGCCTCGAGCAATCGGCGCGGCACGCGATCGGCTGCGGTCGCCGCGTTCACCCAGATCATCATCTGCGAGATCGCGGTGTTCATGTCGAGCGAGTCGATGTCTTCGCCGACCTTGCGGATCGTCTTGTGGAGCTGGCGTTCCAGGTCGCCGCCGGACTCGGCCCCGTCGTCGCCGACCCGCTCGGCGAGTTCGCCGGTCCGTTCGTCGACGATCAGACGCCAGGTCCGCCGCAGGAAGCGGTGCACGCCGTCGACGTCCTTGGTCTGCCACGGCTTCTGCTGGTGGAGCGGCCCCATGAACAGCTCGTGCAGCCGCAGCGTGTCCGCGCCCCAGCGTCCGATCACGTCGTCGGGGTTGGCGACGTTCAGCTTCGACTTCGACATCTTCTCGACCCGCGCCTCGAGCGGCTCGTTCGTGCCGGCGAGGAACACCCGGTCGTCGCGCCAGTCGACCGTGTCCGGGTGGTGGTACTTGCCCGACTTGTCGCGGTAGCTGTAGGCCAGGATCATCCCCTGGTTGAACAGGCGGGCGAACGGCTCGGGGGTCGAGACCAGGCCGGCGTCGTACAGCACCTTCTGCCAGAAACGAGCGTAGAGGAGATGGAGCACCGCGTGCTCGACCCCGCCGATGTACAGGTCGACCGGCATCCAGTAGCGCTCCAGCTCGCGTGACCAGGGCGCCTCCGTGTTCTTCGGGTCGATGTAGCGCAGGAAGTACCAGCAGGAGCCGGCCCACTGGGGCATCGTGTTCGTCTCGCGCCTTGCCTTGCGGCCGTCCGGCAGGGTGACGATCAGCCAGTCGTCGCCGGCTCGGGCGAGCGGCGGCCGGCCGTCGGCGGTTGGCTTGAACTCGTCGACCTCGGGCAACTCGACCGGCAGGTCCTCGCGCGGCACCGGCAGGATCTCGCCGGTCGGTTCGCCGTCGTCGCCGAGCACGTGGAGGACTGGGAACGGCTCGCCCCAGTAGCGCTGGCGCGAGAACAGCCAGTCCCGCAGGCGGTACTCGACCCGCCGCGTGCCGTGTCCCTGCTCGACCAGCCACTCGATCATCCGCTCCTTCGCCTGGTCGACCAGGAGTCCGTCGAGGAAGCCACTGTTGATCGCGGGGCCGTCTTCGAGGTAGGCGTCGCCCTCCCAGCCGGCCGGCGGTTCGACGGTGCGCACGATCGACAGGTCGTACTGGACGGCGAAGTCCCAGTCGCGCTGGTCCTGGCCGGGGACGCCCATGATGGCGCCCGAGCCGTAGCTCATCAGCACGTAGTCGGCGACCCAGATCGGGATCGGCTCGCCGGTGGCCGGGTTCGTGGCGCAGGCGCCGGTGAACACGCCTGACTTGCTCTTGGCCAGGTCGGTACGCTGCAGCTCGCTCTTGTTGACCGCCTCGTGAACGTAGGTGTCGACCGCGTCACGCTGCTCGGCGGTCGTGATCTCGGAAACGAGCGGATGCTCCGGCGCCAGCACGCAGTAGGTGGCGCCGAACAGTGTGTCCGGTCTCGTCGTGAACACGGGGAAGCTGTCGTCGGCGCCGGTGATCGGCATTCGGATCTCGGCGCCGTGGGACTTGCCGATCCAGTTGCGCTGCATCTCCTTGACGTACTCGGGCCAGTCGACCTGGTCGAGGTCTTCCAGCAGGCGCTCGGCGTAGGCGGTGATCCGGAGCATCCACTGGCGCATGGTCCGCCGTTCGACCGGGTCGCCGGTGTCGACGTACGCGCCGTCCTTGACCTCCTCGTTGGCGAGCACCGTGCCCAGAGCCGGGCACCACCAGACCGGAACGTCCTCGAGATAGGCGAGACCGCGTTCGTGGAGTTCGAGGAAGATCCACTGTGTCCAGCGGTAGTAGTCCGCCGCCGACGTGTTGACCTCCCGGTCCCAGTCGTAGGAGAAGCCGAGGCGCTCGATCTGGCGGCGGAAGTTGGCCACGTTCCGCTGGGTGATGAGGCGGGGGTGCTGGTTCTCGCGTACCGCGGCGCGCTCGGCCGGCAGGCCAAAGGCGTCCCAGCCCATCGGGTGGAGCACGTTGTAGCCCTCCATCCGCCTCTTGCGTGCCACGACGTCGGTCGCCGTGTAGCCCTCCGGGTGGCCGATGTGCAGCCCCGCCCCGGAGGGGTAGGGGAACATGTCGAGCACGTAGTACTTGGGCCGGCTTGACAGCAGCTCGGGGTCGTCCGGGGTCCTGAACGCCTCGTGCTCGTGCCAGATCCGCTGCCACTTCGGCTCGATTTCGGCGGCGTCGTAGACGTGCCGGCTGGGCCTGGATGGCTTGTCCCTGGTCGTCATCTGCGTCGCCTTGCGCGGTGTCGAGGCACGGAGTCCGGGAGGCTCCGGCTCGGCTGCGGAGTGTAGCGCCAGGTTGAGCCGCAACTCCGCTACCATCCAAGCTCATGGATCCGCTGCACGAACAGATGAGGTCCTGGCGCCGGGACTTCCACCGACACCCCGAGCTCGCGTTCGAGGAAGTAGAGACCAGCCGCAAGGTGGCGGCGCTGCTCGAGTCGTTCGACGGCATCGAGGTCCACCGCGGCCTCGCCGGCACGGGCGTTGTCGGCGTGCTGAAGTCCGGCTCGTCGGAGCGCAGCATCGCGCTCCGTGCGGACATGGACGCGCTGCCGATCGAGGAGGAGAACGAGTTCGAGCACCGCTCGCGGAACCCCGGCAAGATGCACGCGTGCGGCCACGACGGCCACACGGCGATGCTGCTCGGAGCCGCGAAGCACCTGAGCCGGAACCGGTCCTTCGACGGCACGGTCTACTTCTTCTTCCAGCCCGCGGAGGAGAAGGACGGCGGAGCGCGCGTGATGATCGAGGAGGGGCTGTTCGAGCAGTTCCCGGCCGAGGAGGTCTACGGCGTTCACAACTACCCGGGAATGGAGGTCGGCAACTTCGGCCTCTGTGCGGGCCCGCTGATGGCCGCGATCGACGTGTTCGAGTTCGCGGTGACCAGCGCCGGCGGCCACGCCGCGTTCCCTCACGGCACGGTGGACCCGATTCCGATCGGGGCCGAAATCGTCCTCGCCCTGCAGACGATCGTGGCCCGCAACGTGGATCCGCTCCATAGCGCGGTGATCACGGTGGCCCGTGTCCACGGCGGCCACGCGGACAACGTGATCCCGAGCCGGGTCGTTCACGGCGGCTGCGTCCGGGCGTTTCTGCCCGAGGTGCAGAAGCTCGTCGAGCGACGGATGCGCCAGATCGGCCGCGGCATTTGCACCGCCCACGGTGCCGGCTTCGAGTTCCAGTACCGCCACTACTACCCGGCCACCGTGAACCACGCCGAGCAGACGGAGAAGGCGGCGAACGCCGCCCGCGAAGTCGGCAAGGAGGTCACCACCAGCCTCGCCCCCGTGATGGGCTCCGAAGACTTCGCCTACATGCTCCAGGAGCGCCCGGGCGCCTTCATGTTCCTCGGCAACGGCGAAAGCGCCGGCCTCCACACTCCGCGCTACGACTTCAACGACGACGTCCTCCCCGTCGGCATGCGCTACTGGACGACTTTGGTCGAGACGCAGTTGTCCGCGTAGCTGCGTCGGCGTCCGATCCCCTCCGGACGACTTGCCAGGCGCATTTGGGTGTGTAACCATTACACACGGCGTTCAGGACATTCTTGGGAGGAGGAACCGACGTGGCCCGACGGGTCAACATCATGATGGACGAGGACTCGTGGAGCGTGATCCGGAAGTTGCCGCGCGGTGCCCGCAGCCGCGCGGTCAACGCCGCGATCCGGGAGTGGTCGGGAGCTTCCAGAAGGCAACGTGCTTCCGCCCGGATGGACGCGTTGCGAGAGCGTCTGCCCGCGGTTGAGACGGACCGGATCGTTCAGTGGATACGTGAGGGGCGGGAGCGGATGCTGCCGTGATCGTCACGCCGGACGCGTCGGTACTCCTGAAGTGGGTGCTGGCGGGCGAGGACGAGCAGGATACGGACCGGGCGCTCGCACTGCGTGACGAGGCCGTCGCCGGTAGCCTCGATCTCGTCGTTCCCCAACTCTGGATCTACGAGGTGGGCAACACACTGGCGAGGCGGTTTCCTGACGATGCCGGTGAGCTGCTCGCGACGCTGGCGGACTTCGGCTTGACTGAAGCCAGCCTGGACGCGAGATGGAGGAGCCGTGCCGTGTCGCTGGCCGTGACCTACGGCGTCGCGTTCTACGACGCGGCGTACCATGCCGTGGCGCTCGGGCTCGGAGGGGTGTTCGTCACAGCGGACGAACGATACGTACGCCGCGCCTCCGGAGCCGGCGGCATATCGTCCTTGCGGCGATGGCGAATGCCGTGACCTGACAAGGGAGTCCCACACCCTCAGACCGGCGGGATGGAGAACGGGGCGCCAACGGCAACGGTTCGCCGTACTCGATCAGCACGCCTCATCCGCCAGCCGCACCTCGTAGGCTTCGAGCCCGCTCGCCAGCACAGTGTCGATCAGCGGCCGCGACCCCGCGAGGTAGTTCGAACATCCGCTGTACAGCGTCGCCAGGAACCATCGGCGGTCGGCCGGCCAGACGACGTGGGGAACATGCAGGTGTCGTTCGTACGAGTACGGCTGTTGCAGCCACTCCGCGACGTCGCGAAAGCGTGTACGCCAGACGAAGTAGTTCCAGTGCGGCGTGACAAGGAGCACGTCCGTGTCCCATCCGCTGCTGCCGCCCTCCCACTGGCCGCACAGGCAACGGTCGCTCGGACCGGTTTCGCTCGCGAGCAGCGCGAACAACCGCTCCGCCCTGACGGGATCGAGGTCGCATTCGTGCGGCGCCCAGCTCCAGGCTTGATCTGGACTCGCCGCGAGGTGACCGTCATGAGGTCCGCGAATCTGACCCCACCTGCTTTCATGAGTCATGCGCAACCCGTTTTCCTCGGCAACCGCGGAGCACGGGACTGGTTTCGCCCAGGCGTCTTCGCGGCTGATGTCGCCACTGTCGGCCCGGTGGAGGATCGCGGTCTCGGTTTGCGCGGGCACGATCTTCCAGAACGGATTGGGGAGCCGCACATAGGCCTCGAAGCCCTCCGGCAGGCAGTCGCCCACCGCCCAGCTCGGGCCGGGCACCACCAGGCCGTGCACGTCGCTCTGTTTCGCTTGTCGGTAGAAGCGCGGCAGGTCCTGCTTCCGTAGTTCCCGGCTCCAGTCCCGTCGTGCCCGCCAGAGCCAGTAACGGGAGAGCAGGCGGTCCCGCAGCGTCGGGGATTCGGTGCCCGCCGCAAGAATGACCGTGCCAAAGGCGCCACGACGCCGCCGGGTTGCGAGCGGCCTTCTCCGAAGACGAAGGGTTACTCGAGGCACACCAGCTTCTGGGCGCTGCATGAACGTAGTCTTGGCACCTTCCGGGCAACGGTAGCAAGCCTCGCGGACAGCGTTTACGCAATGCACTCGCGAGGCCGTGATCGGGGCGCACGGATGGCACGTCCGTCCGGGACCACGCCCCCCCGGACTCTCGGCAGGCGGGTGTTACTACGGTCGCTGCGCCGCCGCCGCCGCCGCCGTCGCCGCTACGCGCAGTTGCAGAGTTCGATGAAGAAGGCGCGGACGGTGTCGAGGAACTCGGGAGAGCTCAGGGTGGTCATGTGGTTGGCGCCTTCGATGACGTGGAGGCGGTGCTCCTTCATGACAGAGGCGAGGGCGTCGGCGTTGGGCTTCAGGGGGTCGTTGCCGCCGATGATGTTGAGGGTCGGCACCTTGTTGATGCGGAGGAGTTCGGCGTCCACGTCGAGGGCGGCCATGCCGCGGACGACGGCGGCGAGGGCCATCTGGTCGTTCGAGGCGACCATCGCCAGGCCGATCGCCTGAACCTGTTCGGGGGTCGGTGGTTCCTCACCGGGCCACAGGAACTCGACCAGGGGACCGCCGCCCTTGCCCGCCTCGAGGGAGGCGGCCAGCGCGTCGAACATCGCGTCGTCGCGTAGTTCGGGGCTGGGCCACCCGGCGCCGCCGACCACCGCCGACATCAGCCGGTCAGGTGCCAGGGCGACGAGCTTCATCGTGATGAAGCCGCCCATCGAATAGCCGACGACATGCGCCTGCTGCAGCCGCAGGTGGTCGAGCAGGTCGACGACGTCCAGGGCCATCCGCTCGCCGTAGCTTGCGGGGTCGTGGGGCTTACCGCTCATGCCGTGGCCGCGCTGGTCGACGGCGATGACCTGGAACTCCTCGGCGAGTCGGCCGATGATGCCGGCGGCGCCCCAGTTTGAGGCGGCGGTGCCGGTGATGCCGTGGAGCAGCACGACCGGGTCGCCGCGGCCTTCGACGAGGTAGTGGATCTCGACGCCGTCGCTTGCCACGAAGGACTGGGTCGAGGCGTCGCTTTGCGCCCAGGCGCCGGTGAAGGCGACGAGCGCGATCAGCGTCGCCAGAACGGCCCGGAACATCGGTTGCCGATACGTCGTACTTCTTCTCATGGAGGGGAGGCTATCCGCTTTGTTACGCTGCCGCGGAACGCTGATCTGATCACCGCTCACAGGAATCCATGGACATCGAGAGCGCAGCACGCCGCGTCCGCGAAGACGGCTACACCGTCGAGCCCGACTTCCTCGACGAAGAGACGCTGGAGCGGTTGCTCCGCGATCTCGCGCCCGTCTTCGAGGCGATCGGCAGTCGGATGACGGACGACTACGGCCAGCAGACGATCCATACGCACAACCTGCTGGCCAAGACGCGGGCCGTCGACGAGCTCCTCATGGACGATCGTCTGCTGGGGCTGGTGGAGGCCGTGCTCGGCCCCGACTACCAGGTCTCCGGCGTCGCCGCGATGCGGCCCGGACCGGGAGACCGTCCCCAGCGGATGCACCAGGACGACGGCCACTATCCGCTTCCGCGCCCGCACGTTCCGCTGATCGCCAACACGCTGATCGCCCTCGATCCGTTCACGGTGGAGAACGGGGCGACGGAGATCGTTCCCGGCAGCCATCGCTCGGCCGATCCGGTCGATCCCGACGTGCCGACGTTGACGGTGGAGATGCCGGCCGGGGCGCTCTTCCTGTGGGACGGCGCCGTCTGGCACCGGGGCGGCGGAAACTCGACGCAGAGCGGGTATCGACGTTCCCTCAACTTCAACTTCAACCTGGCGTGGCTCAAGCAGCGGGAGAACCAGTTCGTCGGCGTGCCGTGGGAAGTCGTGGTGGAAATGCCCGAGAAGCTGCAGGCGTTGATTGGCTACAAGCTGACCAATCGCGGTCTGGGCACGGTGGACTATCGCAACCCCATCGAGACCGTGAAGCGGCGACTGGCGGAGACAAGGGGGA
The DNA here is from genome assembly GCA_009843505.1 of Holophagales bacterium. Taxonomy (GTDB): domain Bacteria; phylum Acidobacteriota; class Thermoanaerobaculia; order Multivoradales; family Multivoraceae; genus Multivorans; species Multivorans azotirespirans. The sequence continues at coordinate 143,550 of VYDI01000008.1, forward strand.
TGAGCAGATGACAGCAGCATCCGCGACGGAAACCAGAGATAGCGAATCGAAGCCGCGGTCGGTGGTTGAGTCCGCCGTCGAGAAGGCCCACAAGGTGGCGCTCGCCGGCGTCGGCGTCGCGGGCGAGGCGGCAGACGCGGGGGCCAAGGTCTTCGACCGGCTGGTCGCGCGAGGCGAGAAGGTCGAGAGCCAGGGCCGGGAGTCCCTGAGCGACTGGCGGGACAAGGCCGAGGAGAAGGTGCAGCAGGTGCGTACCGCGGCCGAGAAGGGAATCGAACAGACGAAAACCAAGGCGCGGACGGGAATCGACGAGCATCTGGAGCGGCGGCTCGAGAAGCTCGGCATTCCCGGCAAGGCGGACCTGGAGGCCGTCGTCGAACGGCTGAGTGCGATCGAGGCGCGGCTCGATGCGCTGGAGAAGCCGAAGCCGCGGCGGCGGACGGCGAAGAGGAAGGCGACGAAGAAGAAGGCGTCCGCGAAGGCCGGGTAGGCGCGATCGTCAGATCCTGCTCTTGCGGCGGGCTCGCCGTTCGACGCGCACGGCGCGAAGGATCTCAGGCACGGTGGCCGATGCGGCGCCGGCACGGATGCGCTCGTCGGCGAGTTCGAAGGCCAGTTCCCACTGCCGGCGCAGGATCTCGTGGGCGGCGAAGAAGCCGTAGCGACGGTCGTACATGTGGGTGGCCTCCGACGTCACGCCGTTCACTTCCAGCACACGGAGACCTTCGCCGCGCCGTAGCGCCTCGGCGCTCGGGACGCGCACGTCGAAGCGGCCGAAGTCGAACCCGTCGTAGGCGGTGCAGATCGCGTTCATTGCCTGTTCCAGCTCGGGCGTGTGCAGGTCGTTGGCGTCCAGGAAGATCGTCCCGCGAGAGTGGGCGCCGACCTGGGTCAGTTCGAGCTGCTCGCCGGCGGTCGGGACGTGGGTCGCCGCTTCGGGATGTTCGCGCCGGTAGATGTGCGCGATGGCGACCGCGCGCGGATCGTCGAGGATCAGCCGTTCGAGGGTGCTCGTGCCGTCGCCGGTCACGGTGGGGCGGACCTTGTGGGTGATCGAGAAGACGTGACCCTCGCGTCGACGTGGATGGCGGGCCCAGAACACGCCGTACTCCTCGCCCGCGACGTACTCCTGCGCGAGCGCGGGTCCGGGTGTCGCTTCGAAGAACGCCGCCGCGTGGACTTCGGAGCTCGCGACGGCGACGCCGCGGCCGCGTTCCCCGGTGTCCGGCTTGAGCACGATCGGGTAGCTGAGGTTCTCGTCCTCCAGGAACCGGCTTAGAGCCGCCACGCGTTCCTCCGGGCGACCGGTCGGCAGACGCCTCCAGGCCGGCAGCGTGTCGCCGATGCCGGCCAGCCCGTCCAGGATGTCGCTCTTCGACTCTCCGAACAGGCCGCCCAGGGGCATCGCGGGGTTGATCGCGGTGAACGCCGTCAGGCTGCCGCGCCGCAGGCCCCGCCACAGGATGTAGAGGGCGAGAGGTGGGTAGTACGCCCACATCGGCCAGAACTCCCAGTGCCGGATGCGTAGCAGACGGCCGCGCCAGAGACGGCGGCCGCGCCAGGTGAACAGCGGCACGACGACGCCACGTACGGTGAAGATGACGAGGGCCAGGGCCAGCACGGCGCCGAGAAGGCCCCCCGGCAGGCGGCCGCCGAAGCGTTCGACCGCCTCGCGTCCCACGAGCGCGTTGACGCCGACGAAGGCCGGGGTCCAGATCGCCACGGCGAGTGCGAAGTAGAAGCAGAAGCGGAGCAGACTCGTGCGCAGGATGCCGGCGGCGAGACACGTCGGCAGCCGCGTTCCGGGCAGGAACCGGCTGACCAGGACGACGACCAGGGCTCGCCGGCGCAGCCACGCCGAGGCTTCTTCGAATCTGGCTTCACTGACCCACCACTTGAATGGCGGCAGCCTGAGAGCCGGCCGGCCCAGGACGCGCGCCAGCCAGGCGATGCCGAGGTCGCTGCTCAGGATGCCGACGTAGCAGGCGGCGACGGCGACCGGGAAGTCGAGCCGGCCCTGGGCCACGAGCAGGCCGGCGGTGATACAGGTCAGGTCCTCGCTGGCGTACGCGGCGAAGACGAGGAGCAGGAAGACGATCAGCAGGGCGGGCCCGGTGAACGGCGGCAGGTCCAGGTCGTCGAACGGCAGTGCCGCCCGTCGTAGCCGCTCCGGTTCGGCGTCGGCGCGGGTCGGCGCCTCGCCGGCCTCGACCCGGCTCAGGAAGTCCTCGATACGGACGGCAAGCTCCTCGCCTCCGCGGAACAGGAAGAAATGACTGTCCGGCCGCATCCACAGCTCGCTGTGCGGCACGATGCGGTGGTGCTCCCGCGCCGCGGCGGCCGGCACCAGCGGATCCTGCGCGCCGTGGATGATGAAGACCGGCGCTTCGAGGGATTCCAGGATGCCGCGCAGCGGCCGCTGGTCCGTGTCGTAGAAGTTGCGGGCGTAGGAGCGGGCGACCGCCATGTCGAGGGCGCCGAAGTGGGGGACGAGATTCCGCACTGCCCAGAACAGGCCGAGCTGGAGCCCGTGGAGGCTGTGGTTGACCCGGTAGTCGCCCAGGAGCTCGAGTTCCTGGACGCCGATCGACGACATGAGGATGACGGAGGCGACTCGGTCGGGTGCCTCGTCGGCGAGATGCAGGGCTACCGCGCCGCCCATGCTGAAGCCGAGGACGTGGAACCGCTCGATGTCCAGTCGATCGAGAAGCTCGAGCGTGGAGTCGGCGTGGCCGCGAGAGGAGTAGTCGGCGACGCGATGGTCGGAGGCGCCGAAGCCGGGCAGGTCGGGCGCGATGATCCGCCGCGTGATCGATTGCGACATCAAACCGTCGAAGTTCGCGGCGCTGCCGGGCGAACCGTGCAGGAGCAGGAGGGGCGGTGTCTCCTCGTGCGGGAAAGGCGCTTCCCTCCAGGCGATGCGCAACGTGCCTTCGCCGTCCGGCGAGGGGACTTCCACCGTCTTACCATCTTCCGGCTGCTGCTGTCCGTCGTCGGCCAACCGCACGACCGTCGAGCCGGCAAGGGCCGCGCAGTAGACCCCGACGGCGATCCGAAGCCAGGGTAACCCCCGCCCGGAGGTCGTCATGGGAAGCGGCGGTCGCTGGTCGACGCGGCGGCTTCCCCGCTCGAGACCATGGGCCGGAACGCGGCCGCCATCCGCTCCCGCAGCCGGCGGGCGAGTTCCTTGCGGTCCGGGTGCCGGAACGGTCCTTCACCGAACTCGAGTTCGGCATCGATCCGCCGAAGCTTGAGCAGCTCGGGCGCGTGCGGCGTCATCGGCATCTCGCCCCACCAGGCGACGCTCAGGAAAGCGGGATCCTCGTCATCCGGCGTCTCGTAGCGCAGAACGGCCCAGTGGACGGGCAGTTGTCTGGCGGCTGCGGGCGCGAGCAGGGAGGGCTTCAGCGTCGCCACGGCGTCGCCCGGGGTCGAGGTGCCTTCTGGGAACAGGATGACCGGATCGCCCGCTTCCAGAGCCTCGGCGATCTGGTCGCCGACCCGCGTCACGTCGCGCCGCCGGCCGCGGTCGACGAAGATGATGTCGACCGTCCGGCACACGGTCCCGGCCAGGGGCCAGTCGGCTATCTCGGCCTTGGAGACGAAGCGCGCGGGCGAGTGCGCGGCGAGGACCAGGATGTCGACGTAGGAGATGTGGTTCGAAACGAGCAGCCAGGGCGGCGCGGGCGGCGCGCCCCGGACCGTGACCCGGCAGCCGAGCACGGCCAGGCATGCGCGGCCCCAGCGGCGCATGATGCCGGCACGGATCTTCCGCCAGGCCGGATAGCGGCGGCGTGCGAGAAACGGCTTCAGGACGAACAGCGGCAGCCACGCGGCCACGGTGACCAGGAGGAACGCCGGGCCCCGCCAGGCCAGCCGCCACAGCCGCACGAGGCGGCGGAGGAAGTGAACGTTGGGGCCGGACACGGAGCCTGCGACGGGCTTGGCGGTTCTACGTGGCAGCCGGCGGCGCCGTGGCGGCCGCCGGAGCCTGGTCGAGCCCGAAGATCAGCCGGATCCGCCTGCTGAGCGTGGCCGTGTCCATCAGGACCAGGTAGTCGATCGTCTTGAAGTCGCGGTCGATTGCCGGCCGGCTGCAGACGAGGGCGCCGTAGCGCAGGTAGGTCGCGAACAGGGGAGGTATCTCGACCTCCGGAACTCGCTCGACCGTCTCGGGCGGTGCCTCGCAGCGGGCGTGCTCGAGAACCGGTACGTCGAGGTCTGGCCGGACCTTGCCCGCCGCGACGAGCTGCCGGTAGAGCCGGATGCCGGCGGCCTGGTCCTGGCTTGTGAGCGAACAGCAGCCGAACAGGTAGCGGAGCCGGTTGTGAACGATGTAGCGGGCCAGGCCCTGCCAGAGCAGGAAGAGAACCGTCCGCTTCCGGTGCCGGCGATGGATGCAGGCGCGGCCGATCTCGACCGACTGACCGAGCACGTCGCGGGGCAGGGCGTCCAGGTCGTACTCGATGGCCGAGTAGAAGCCGTTGCCGCGGGCCGCCATGGCGGCCGTCTGCATGCGGTACGTGCCGATCATCGTGCCGTCCATCCGCTCGACCAGCATGTGGTGGCAACTCGCGTCGAAGTCGTCCGTGTCGCGGCCGGTGTCGTAGGACTCGTCGAGTCCCTCGCCCAGCTCCAGGTTGAAGACCTTGAAGCGCAGGGTCAGCAGCCGGTCGATGTCCTCGGCGGTGCGCGCGAAACGCAGGCGGTAGGGACCGGCTTCGATCTGTCCGTCGGGCAGGTGTTCGGGGCTCGGGATCGCAGCGGTGGCGGCCGTCGCGGTCGTCGAGGTGCTTTCTCGGGCCGGGTCCGTCATGGGCTGCTCTCCGGTCCGCCGGAGGTCGCTCGCCGGAGAAGGTCAAGAGGCGGGGTTGACGAACGGATCGCCTTCAAGAAGTACGCGTCCATGAACAGGCGCCCATCCATGCTTCTCAGCAGGCCGGTGACTTCAACCGGTTGGCCGACGAAAGTGAGCACTTCGGTGCCGACCGGCCGGCCGAGGCTCATCAAATGCACCAGATGCCGCGCTCCGTCCTCCGTCCGCACCAGCAGGGCGGCGGGAATCCCGCCCCGAATACACAGCGAGGCGCAGTCGCGGTGTGGTTTGCCGCGGCCCGGCTTCATCGCGCCGAGGTAGCACTTCGTGTCGACGATCTCGCCGACGAGCTGGTCGGCATGCACCACGACGCGGTGCTCTCCGGTTGGCGTCGTCTCCGGGCGAACGGAAGACCCCGTGTCGGGGACGGCGGCGCCGGCTGCGTGTCCGTCGGGAAACGTCAGGGAGTGCACTTCGAGCATCGCCGCTTCCGGATTCTGGATCAGCGTGCCTGCGAGTGCGATCTTCTGTGACGGGCCGGGACGCCACGGTCGGCTCGGCGCCTCGTCCACTTCGAGTCCATGCTTCCCGACGGCGACCAGAAGATACCCGTCGGCCGGACCGTCCGCCGTGAGCAGCCGGGGATGGGGGTCGACGAGCAGTTCGCCTTCGTAGTCTCGCACCGTGCCGTACTCGAACACGCCCTCGTCGAAGCGTTCGAGGAGCAGCGCCAGACAGAGGCCGGTCGCCGCCGCCAGGACGACCAGCCCGACGGCCAGCCGGCGCGCGAACCGGCCGATACCAGGGGGCGTTTCGTCGAGGTAGCCGACGTAGAGCTCGTCATGGCGTTCGCCGGTCACGAAGGCTCCCCGGCGCGGGCTGCGGCGCCGACCCGTGCCGGTTCGGCGCGGGTTCCAGGCGGGTTCGGTCGGGGATCAACCAGCACCCGACCGTCCGCGACACGGACGTTAAAAGTCGGAATCGTCTCGGTGAACGGCGGCGGCGAGCAGCCGTCCTCGGGACGGTACTGGTAGCCGTGCCAGGGGCAAGTGATGCAGCCGTCGATGACCCGGCCTTCGCCCAGCGGGCCGTTCTGGTGCTGGCAGACGTTGGAGACGGCCGCGATCCGCTCGCCGCCATCGGCGCGATAGCGGAACACGGCTACTCGCTCACCGCTGAGGACGAAGATCAGCGCCCGGTCGAGTGGAATGTCGGCGACGGCGCAGACGTCGACCGTGGAGCCCTCCGCCGCGGCGGCCGGCGTCGGAGCGCGTTCGCGCCAGCCGGCCACCAGGTGTAACGAGGAGATGCCGGCGAAGCCGATTCCCAGCAGAATGGCCAGCACCGGCGGTCGCTCCGGGGCCTGCAGGCTGCCCAGCGCGACATGCACGAGGATCAGTCCGTACGCGAAGTAGACCAGCATGTGGAGCGACTTCCAGACCGGCGCGGTCAGGTTGGCGAGCCAGAAGTCGTGCGAGGTCGCCGCCAGCAGGAACAGGATGACGAGCGCCGCGAGGCCGAGCGCCTGGAAGGGGAACTGGGTCAGGCTGTCGTAGTTCCCGTTGCTCGCCAGCACGCTGACCAGGGGATTCAGGACCCCGAGGCCGTGGAACTGGACGATCGAGAACCCGCCATGGACGAGAGCCAGCAGGAACACGCAGACGCCGAGGTGCCGCCGGTTGTAGAGCAGGGGCAGGAATCGCGGGTCGAGCCGGCAGAGCGGTCCGGTGGCCAGCACGACGTGAAGCAGCAACAGGGCGCCGGCGCCGAAGCCGCGGATCAACAGGGTCTCGATCGTCGCCTGCGGTCGGGTCGCGATTCCGACGCCGACGAAGAGGCCGAGGAACACGAGGATGCCGGCCGCGACCGTCAGGTCGTAGAGCTTCTTGTTGCGGTTCCAGAGGACCGCCTGGTACTCGGCGCTCACGGCTCGACGGCGTCCGCCGCGACCTCACGCGCGTCGGGCAGGGCGTCCATGAGCGGCGCCTCGAAGCGAAGGAGGGCCGCCGCGGCGAGCAGGACTGCCAGGATCGGGAACAGCACAGTCCAGATCAGGCGGTGACGCCGCCGCAGACCGCGGATCATCCGGAGGCCTGCCCCGGTCGACCGGCGACCGCATCGCGATGAGCGTTGCGCTCCGAGGGAGCCTGCCGGCCGGCAAGCCACCTTCGCAGAAGGACGGGCCAGAGCACGGCGACGCCGGGGAGGATGATGAGCCGGAATCCCAGTCCGGCCGATCGTGCTGCGGGATCGATGCGGCCGACCCCGCGCCAGGCGAAGAACGGAGCGAAGGCCAGTCCGCAGGCGATGTACACGGTGCCAAGCAGCACGACGACCTCGGCGGCGCGCACGATGGACATCGCCGGGAGTATACGTGCGCGATGCGGCAAACCTGCCGTAGACTCCGACCGTTTCGACAAGCAACCAGCAATCCGAGGGAAGCGAGTATGCCGGTCACCCATCGTTCGAACGCGTCGATCCGCAATGCTGGTCCGCGCTGGCTCCTGCTCGCCTCTCTGCTGCTCGCGCCGGCGCTGCCGGCCGCCGGCCAGGAGATGACCGTGGAGGCCTACGAGCCGCGTTCGAGCCTCAAGGTGCCGGGCGGTCCGGTGACCCGAGCGAAGTTCCCCTTCGTCGACGCTCACGGCCACCTGCGCGCCAGGGATCCGGCCCGGATCGACCAGATGGTCAAGGAGATGGACGCGATGAACATGGCCGTGTTCGTCAACCTGAGCGGCGGCTCGGGTGAGGGACTCAAGGCGAACCTCGCTGCGACGAAGGGCCGCTACCCGAACCGGTTCGTCGTCTACGCGAACGTCGACTTCTCCGGCATCGGCGAGCCCGGCTGGGGCGAGGAGGCGGCGGCACAGCTCGAGGCGGACTTCCATGCCGGCGCGCAGGGGCTCAAGATCTACAAGAACCTCAGCATGTTCCAGACCGACGTCGACGGCAACCGGGTAGCGGCCGACGATCGGCGCATCGATCCGGTGTGGGCGATGGCGGGCGAGCTCGGCATCCCGGTCCTGATCCACGTCGGCGAGCCGTCGCCGTTCTGGGACCCGTGGGACAAGCACAACGAGCGCTGGCTCGAACTCAAGATGTTCCCGAACCGGCGCCGCGACGACGCGACCCTCTTCGCTCCGTTCGACCAGACGATGGAGGAGCAGCACAACCTGTTCCGCAATCACCCGAACACGACGTTCATCAACGCGCATCTCGGCTGGTTCGGCAACGACCTTGAGCGGCTCGGCAAACTGCTCGATGAGCTACCCAACGTCTACACGGAACTCGGCGCGGTCCTGGCCGAACTCGGCCGGCAGCCGATCACGGGCGCCGCCTTCATGGAGAAGTACCAGGACCGCGTCCTGATGGGCAAGGACTCCTGGGATCCGATCTGGGGCTATCACGTGTACTTCCGCGTGCTGGAGACGCGGGACGAGTACTTCGACTACTACCGCAAGCGCCACGCCCACTGGAAGATGTACGGGCTCGGCCTGTCGGACGAGGTACTCGAGAAGGTCTACTTCCGCAACGCGCTGAAGATCATCCCCGGCCTCGACCGGAGCCTCTTCCCGGAATAGATCGGCTGGTTCCGGCCGGAAAACGAACGACCGCGCGCCCGCCCGTCTCGGGTCGACGTGTCTCCAAAATGGGAGATGCGCGAGCCCTCCATCTTGCGCTAAAAGACCCATCCGATGGGTCAGCGAAGGATCATCGGCGAACCAGGTTCGGAGAGTCCCCGCGCAGCAGTGCGCCTGCGGGTTGCAACGGTCGCCGTCGCCTTGAGCGCCTGGGCGTCGGCGGCGTGGGCGCAACCCGGTGCCGACGAGGTGTCCGCGCGGTCGAACCGCGGTCTCGCGCCGCTCAGCGAGGTGCCGGTGCTGGAGACGCCGCCGATCGACGTTGGCGTCTCCGTTGCCGCGGCCAGCACGGAAAGCCGGATCGGAGGGCCGGTCCGCTTCGCGGAACCGTTCGCGGTGGAGGCGAGCACGATCAGCCACGGGCGCTGGGAAGCCAGCAGCGAGGGACAAACGGCGGTGTGGCGGCTCCGCGTGGTCTCGGGCGGCGCGGTGTCCCTCAACCTGGGGTTCGACCGCTACCGGATGCCCCCGGGCGGCTGGCTGCGGGTCCATACGCCGGACGGCGCGGAAGTCCTCGGTCCGTACACCGACACGGACAACGAGGCGCACGGCGAACTCTGGACGCCCGTCCTGCCGGGCGACGAAGCGGTCATCGAGGTATCCGTGCCTGTCGGCCGCCTCGGCGAAGTGGAACTTCAACTCGGCTCGGTCAACCGGGGATTCCGCCATCTGAATAGCATCCAGGCGGAGGCCCGCGCCGCCTGCAACATCGACGTGGCGTGCCGCGAGGGCGACCTCTACCGGGACCAGATTCGAGGTGTAGGACTCCTACAGTTCGGCGGAAGCGGCTGGTGCTCCGGCGTTCTGTTGAACAACACGGCGGAGGACGGCAAGCCTTACTTTCTGACGGCCCGGCATTGCGGCTTCGTCGGCGACGCGGAGGCGAACGCGCGAAGCGCCGTCGTGTACTGGAACTACCAGAAGGCGGATTGCGGCAGCGGCAGCGGCAGCGGATCGCGGTCGCAGAGCCAGAGCGGCGCGCACTTCCGGGCGGCACACGTCGCCACGGACATTGCGCTGATCGAACTGGACGACGCCCTGGACCCGGACCACGAGTTGTTCCTGGCGGGTTGGGATCGCGGCGGGGCGACGGTCGGTTTCCCGGTCGGCGTCCACCACGCGCGGGCGGATGTCAAGTCGATCACTCCGTTCAGAGAGCCGGCGGTCCCGGTCTATGAGGACTCGGGAATCGAGACGCCGGACGGCGACTACTTTCTGACCCGGTGGACGCAGGGGGGAGGGATAATCGAACCCGGCTCGTCGGGCTCGCCGTTGTTTGACGATGTCGGTCGGGCCGTGGGCACGTCTTCGAGAATCGGGATCGGATACGGTTGTGGCGGCGGTTTGTACTGGGGGGGTCGTCTGGCCAGGGCTTGGGACCGTCTCGGGATCTGGCTGGATCCGGGTTCCACGGGTGCGACGTCGCTCGACGGGATCGACGCGGCCACGGGGCCTCTCAGCCTCCGCGCGCTCGACGACAAGGCGTTGAAGGCGCCGGGCGACGGCGAGGCGGCGGAAGCCCTGGAGGTTGACGTGGCACCGTTCTTCTGGAGCCTCGGTGCCATGACGTACACGGCAAGCTCGTCGGACGAGTCGGCGGCGACGGTGTCGGTCTCGGGCTCGCGGGTCAGCCTGACACCGGTGGCCGCGGGCAGCTCGACGATCACGGTGACGGCGGCGGACGCGGTCGATTCGAGCCGCTCGGTGACGGGGAGGTTCCTGGTGACGGTGGGGAGCAACCGTTCGCCGGAACCTTCGGGGACGTTCGCGGATCGCTCCCTGAACGAGGGCGGCACGTCGCAGGTGGCGCTGGCGAGCGCGTTCACGGACGGGGACGGCGACACGCTCACGTACGCGGCGTCGTCGACGGACACGTCGGTGGCGACGGTGGCGCTCTCGGGTTCGTCGGCGACGGTGACGGCGGTGAACGGTCCGGGCACGGCGACCGTCGACGTGACGGCGACGGACGCCGGCGGTTCGGGCACGAGGGCTCGACACCGTTTCGAGGTGACGGTGCTGAACCAGCCGCCGCAGGCGGTGGGCTCGCTCGCCGACGTTCTGCTTCGGGTCGGCGAAGGCAACGAGGTGGTGGATGTCGCCGGGGCGTTCACGGAGCCCGAGGGGGAGGCGTTGACGTACCGTGCGCGGTCCTCGGCGTCGTCGGTGGTCCGGTCCACGGTCTCGGGTTCGGAGGTTACGTTGATTCCGGTGTCCGACGGCACGGCGACGATTACGGTGTTTGCCCGGGACCAGAGCGGATCGAAGGCCTCGGCGACGAACACGATCGACGTTGGAGTGAGAACCGGGCGCGGTGTGAACGGGTTGCCCGGCGCGGTGACCGTGTGGGAGGGATCGACGGCGAGCTACACGGTGGCGCTCAACACCGAGCCCACGGGAAAGGTGACGGTCACGCCATCGGCGCTCACGAGGAAGGGTGTGGTCTCGGTGAATCCGTCCTCGCTGGAGTTCGACGCGACGGACTGGGAAACCGCGCAGACGGTGACGGTGGCGGCCGCGGAGGACCCGGACCGCGATCTGGAGTTGGGATCGATCACCCACACCGTGAGCGGCGCCGACTACGACTCGATCAGGTTGTACAGCTTCAACCTGACAGTGCTGGACGACGAATCGCCGCTGGTGTCGATCGCTCCGGCTTCGGCCGGGGAGAGCGGAGGGGCCTTGACGTTCGACGTGACGTTGTCGCATGCGATCCGCGAGCTGGCGTCCGTGGAGTACGCGACGTCGGACGGCAGCGGCGCGACCGGTGCCCGGGCCGGGGCGGACTACACGGCGGCGAGCGGGACGCTGACATTCCCGGCGGGAACGACGGCGCGGCAGATCGTGGTCGATGTCACCGACGACGGGGAGTACGAGGAAGAGTCGGAGACCTTCCGGCTGACGCTTCGGAATGCGCGGAACCTGACTCTGGACGATCTGGGTGGGGAGCCTCTCTCCGCTCCTGGGTCCGGCCATGCTCGATGGGTGCAATGGAGGACGACGGTCCTGGGGACGATCGAGGACGACGAGGGCCGGCCGGTTCGGGCGGAGTGGGATCCGCGCCCGGCAGGTCAAGTGTGGGAGGAGGAAGAGACGCACCGGAAGCGCAGCCAGTTGATTCAACTCGACCGGGAACCGGAGCGCCTGGTGAGGGTTAGCGTGGAGCTGGTGAACCACGGAGGCGCCGACGAAACCGACTACTACGTTACGCCGGCGTCTTTCGAGTTCCCAACGTCGTATGGAACCGGGTTGGTCGGACGGGTCGAGGTTGTAGCGGTGGACGACGAGGTCGACGACGATTGCGAGTCGGTGGAGCTCAAGATCGTGTCGGAGTCGGCGGGCGTGACCGCCGGCGCTCCGCGGACGATCTTGATCGTCGACGACGACGGCGCGACCACTGACTGCGGCAGCGGCTCGCCTCCCGGTGGCGGCGGTCCCCCTGGCGGTGGCGGCGGTTCGCCTCCACCTCCGGAGCCCAATCCCGATTCGCCCCCGCCGCCGTCTCGCCCGCCGGCCGCCGCGTTCGTCGTGGAGGGCGCGACCTGCGACGCGGAACTCTGCCGCGCGGTCGCCGGCGAAGCGTTGCGCTTCACCGACACGAGCACCGGCACGGTGCGGTTCCGCCGCTGGGAGTTCGGCGACGGAGACACGTCCCGGTCCGGCCGACCGGTCCACGCCTGGTCCTCGCCCGGCTTCTTCGAGGTTGCGCTCGAGGTGAGCGACGGTTCGTCGCCCTCGACGATGCGGCGGACGTTCCTGGTCGTGGCGGCGGAACCGGCGGGGACCTGCACGTCCGACGCGGAGACGCTCTGCCTGCAGGACTCGCGCTACACGGTGACCGTGGAGTGGCGCGACGGCGAAGGCGGGAGCGGCGCGGGCCGCGTGGTCCACGCGGGCACGAACGATTCGGGGATGTTCAGCTTCTTCAACCCCTCGAACTGGGAGGTGCTGATCAAGGTGCTGGACGGCTGCGCCGCGAACGGGCAGGTGTGGGTGTTCGGCGGTTCGACGACGGACCTGGGCTACGTGATCCGGGTGAAGGACACGGCCACGGGGGCCGTGAAGGAGTACCGGAACGAGCCGGGCACGGCGGCGGCGGCGATCACGGACGTCGCGGCGTTCCCGGGCGGCTGCCGGCCGTAGCCGCCTCAGGCTGGTTCTCTTCCCGAGACGAGGGCGCTGGCCGCGTCGTGCGCCCCGGCCGCCTTCGCCGACTCCTGTCAGGCCACCCGCTAGGGCCCGGTCGCTTCGCCGGCCTCCGTAGCCCCCGGCTCCGGCGAACCGGTGCAATCGCCGCAGTGGACGTCGTCGACCGCTTCGTCGGCGGCGAGCGACGCGACCCAGTCGCGGATCTTCACGCCGTCCGACTCGTATGTGTAGAACTGGGGCCGCAGCATGATCGTGTGCAGCTCGCCCGCCGCGATGTAGCTCCGGTAGTTGTCCTGGCCCTCGAGCGCCGCGTCAATGTCGGCCTCGTTCGCGTCGAGCAACGGCTGCAGGCCGCCACTGACATCGGTGCCGGCGATCTCCAGGAATTGGATCTGGACATCGTCTTCCGCGGTGTCGTAGCGCGTGAACATCGCCTCGGGGTGGGCCTTGGCGGCCTGGATGTACAGCGCCTCGAACGAGAAGTTGTCGGTGTCGACCTCGTTCATGTTCTCGAAGTGGGAGAGTGCGGCCAGCGTTCCCCAGGACTCGTGCGGCCGGCCCTCGGTGAGGTTGCGATAGCCGCCGGCGCCGTCGCCGAGGGCGGTGACGCGGGCGTCGGGGTAGTTCTCGGCGAAGTGGCGGGCGTAGACCGGCGAGGGGATCGACCCGGCGCTCGAACCGGTGATGAACACGGTCTCAGGACCCAGGAAGTGCTGGTAGGTCCAGGCGAGAGCCGCCCGGCCGTTCGTGTAGCCCCGGTGGTGGATGGTGAACTCGCGCGCCGGCGCATCCTCGGTGGCCGCCGCCTCGTAGACCGTGTCGCTGTCGCCGATGTGGACGTCGCCGGTGCAGTAGGGCACGAAGACGAAGCTGTGATCGGCGAACGGGTTGTCGGGGTGGTTGAAGGCGACGATGCCGTGGGCCGCGCCTTCCTCGGGCTCCGTGCCGCTCGGAGAGCGCATTTCCTCGATCGCGGTCATCGTGTAGGTCGGCCGGCCCTGCGGGTCGCAGGTCTCGGCGGTCCAGCAGCCGCCCCCGCCCTGGAGGTAGAACACGAGCTGCGTCGGATCGGCCTTGCGGACGAAGAACCGGAACGGCGAGCCGTCGGAGCAGGTCGTGCTCCCGCCCGGCGTGATCGTGTTCCAGCCTTCGGCGAGGTCGGCGAGCGGCGCCTCGAGGTCGACCGGTTCGGGGGCTTCCTCGGCCGGGGCGCAGGCGAGTGCGGCCAGCGCCAGCAGGGCGGCAGCCACGATGAGGGTCGTGGAGTGGCGGGTCTTCATGGTCGTTCTCCTTCGTTTCGATGGCTGGCGTCAGCGGCCGGGCGCGAGCTTCGCCAGGGCGTCGAGGTCCGCTCCGGGCTTGCCGTCGGGGCGGAACGCCTGGATGCAGACGTGGTCGGCGCCGGCGTCCCAGTGGGCCTGAATGCGCTCGCGGACCTGATCCTCGGTGCCCCAGGCGACCAGGGCGTCGACCAGGCGGTCGCTGGCCTGGAACTCCTGCCAGTCGTCCTCGGTGTAGCCCAGCTCGAGCAGGCTGTTCTGGTAGTTCGGCGCCCGCAGGTAGACGTAGAGGTTGGCGCGGCCGATCTTGCGGGCCGCCTCGGCGTCCGTGGTCAGGATCACCTTCTGCTCGGGGCAGAGGAGCGGCCCGTCGCCCATGATCTCGCGCGCTTGTCGCGTGTGCTCGGGCGTCACCAGGTAGGGGTGAGCGCCGTCGGCGTCGGTGGCGGCCAGTTTCAGCATCAACGGCCGGAGCGCGGCGATCACGATCGGCGCTTCCTGCACGGGTTCGGGTCCGCGGTAGAACGCCTTGCCGACCGCCTCCAGGTACTCGCGCATCTTCGGCACCGGCGGCTTGTACTCGTGCCCGCGCAGGTTGGTGACCAGGTGCGGGTGGGAGACGCCGAGGCCGAGGACGAAGCGGCCCGGCAGCATCTCGGACAGCGTCTTGTGCACAGCTTTCGTCGTCATCGCGTCGCGGGCGTAGATGTTCGCGATCCCGGTGGCGTGGGTGATGCGCTCGGTGCGGGCGCCGAGGTAGGCGACGAGGGCGAACGGGTCGCGGCCGATCGCCTCGGGAGTCCACAGCGCGCCGTAGCCCTGAGCCTCGATGCTGACCGCGAACTCGGCCGCCTGGGGCGCGGAGAGTCCGTCGAGGCCGGCCCAAACGCCCAGCCGGCCGAGGTTGTGTGCCGATTCCGTCATCTTCGCCTGACTCCTCCGTCGCTGAAACGAGCGCCGACGGTATCAAGAGCATGCCGGCGTGAGGGTCCGGTGCTAACGTCCCGGCGCGATGACAACCGCCGACGCCAGGCGTTCTTGGGCCTGGGAGCATTGGTTTGGCTTGACGGGGTTGGCCGCGCTGGTCGCGGGCGTCTACCTCGGGCTGTTCGTGGCGCCCACCGAGCGCTTCATGGGCGAGGTCTACCGCATCCTCTACGTCCACGTCCCGTTGCAGTGGAACGCCCTGGTCTGTTTCTTCGGCGCCGGCTTCGTGGGCGCCGCCTCGTTGTGGAAGCGCAAGGCCTGGATCGACGGCATGCTGGTGGGCGTGATCGAGGTCGGCGTCGTGCTTGAGACGGCCGGCCTGCTCTCCGGCATCGTCTGGGCCAAGCCGACCTGGGGCGTCTACTGGGCCTGGGATCCACGCCTGACCTTCACCTTCGTCATGTGGCTGACCTTCCTCGGCGTGCTGGCGTTGCGCCGCTTCGCCGAAGAGCACCGGCGCGCGCCGTGGACGGCGGCGGCGAGCATCGTCGCCTCGGTCAACGCGCCCCTCGTCTACTACTCGGTCAACTGGTGGCGGAGCATCCACCAGATGCAGTCGTCGCCGGAGACGGTGCACACGACGATGATCCTTCCGCTCAGGATCAACGCGATCGCCCTCTTCCTTGTCTGCGTCTGGTTCGTGGCGCGCCGTGCCCGAATCTCCCTGGCGCGGCGGCAGGCCGAGGCGACCGCGCCGCCACCGCGCATCGAGCCGGTACGGGGCGGAGCCTGAGCGCTGCCGCGAGCCGCACAGTTTCACCAAGGGCTGATCAGGAGACCTTCCATGACCGCGCCGAACTACGAGCAGATCCTGGTCGAGGACCGGGGCCGTACCCGCATCGTCACCCTGAACCGGCCGGACAAGTTGAACGCCTGGACCCGGCAGATGAACTTCGAGCTGGTGGACGCGATCGAAGCCGCCAACGAGGACCCCGAGTTGGCGGCCATCGTGGTCACCGGTGCCGGACGAGGGTTCTGCGCCGGCGCCGACATCGGAGCGCAATTCAAGGCCCGGCTCGACGGCGGCGAGGCCGGGGCGGAGGCCGACCGCAGGCCGGCGCGCCCCTGGGTGGAACTGGTGCGGGAGTCGAAGCCGATGATCGCCGCGATCAACGGCGTAGCCGTCGGCGTCGGGATCACGCTGGCCCTGCCATTCGACGTCATCGTGCTCTCGGAACGCGCCCGCGTCGGCATGTTCTTCGTCCGGATGGGGCTGGTGCCGGAGCTCTGCTCCTCCCATTTCCTGATGCAGCGGGTCGGCTGGGCGAAGGCGAGCGAGATGTGCCTGACCGGACGTCTCTACGACGCACCGGAACTCGAGGCGATGGGGTTCGCGAACGCCGTCGTGCCGCACGACGAGACGCTGCAGCGGGCGTTCGAGATCGCCGCCCGGATCGGCGAGAACGCCGACAGTTCGCTTCGCGCCATCAAGCGGTTGTTGACGAAGAACGGCTCATCGCATGACCTGGACGAAGTCCACCGCCGCGAAATGGAAGAACTGAACGCGGCCTACGCGAGCGACGCTCACCGCGAAGCCGTCGCCGCCTTCATGGCGAAACGCTGACCCGGGGAAGAGAAGGCGCCGGCCGTTAAGGCCGGCGCCCTATCGGTACTGGGGGTTGCGACACCGTCAAGCGACATAGCAGCGTGTTTTGCGTCTCGAGGTCGGCCGACCAGATCAGGCGCGCGTCGTTCCGCCAGTCGATCGCGTCGTAGCCGCCCTTCGGCCTGACCGCCGCCGCGCTGTGCTCGACCGCTGACGGCCACTCGCTGTCGTCGAATCCAGGCTCCCGCCAGCCTTCGGGCTCCGCCGTTGCCGTGAACTGGCAGGGGCCGACGCCGGGCGCCGGATCGGCCTCGTCCTGGCAGGCGCGGTCGAGTGGCGCCTCGTGGATCACGAGACAGCGCCAGGCGGAGTCGGTCGCGGCGATAGGCCCCCCGGTGGCGGCGTCCGTGAACTGCGCGATGAGTCCGCCGTCGCCCATCTGCTGGTTGCCGCGGCCGATGTACTCGAGACCCGTGTCGTTCTCCTTGAAGTCCTTGGCGACGAAGTTGAGCTGCAGGGGGTAGTCGGCGTTGAAGACGAAGGCCTCGGCGTTGAACGACCGCTCCGTCGTGATCGAAACGGAATCCTCGATGATCAGGCGGTCGCCCAGGTAGAAGGCGAACCAGTTGTCGGCCCAGACCTCGCCCTTGAACGACGAGGTTCCCGGGCCGTCGACGACCGCGACGTCGGGCGTGGCGCCGCCGCCGCCGCAACCAGCCAGAACGGCGACCAGGATCGTGAAGCTGAGGGCGTTCTTCATGACTGTCAGGACGCTCCGGCGGGACGGCGTGTTTCGGGAAGCGTCAAGGCAGCGCGAACGCCATCAACTCCGGCACGCCGTCCGTCTCGCGCCTGCCGGCGACCGTCAGCGCGATGTACTGCCTGCCCTCCCAGAGGTACGTCATCGGCGTGCCGAGCCCGCGCGCCGGGAGCGGCACCTCGGCGATCACGTCGCCGGTCCGCTTGTCCCGGGCGACGAGGCGGTTGCCGCCGTCGTCCTCCGGCGCGTGCTGGCCGTGGATCAGCAGCGTCTTCGTCAGCAGCGGTCCGGTGTAGGTGTCGCCGCCGAGCGGAGGCAGGTCGAGATCCTTCAAACGAGGATGGTTACGCAGCGTGTCGTTGTTGCCGAGCGGCTTCATCCACACGTGCTCGCCGGTGTTCAGGTCGATCGCGGTCATCCGCGTGTACGGGGGCTTGAACAGGGGCAGACCTTCCGGCATTGCGGGACGGCGGCCGCGGCCGCCGTGGGTGTAGCGGAGCGTGCCGCCTTCGAGGGGATCCGGCGTGTAGAACGTGACCATGCTGAACGCGTTCCGCGACGGCACGTAGAGCCAGCCGGTCTCCGGATCGACCGCGGCGCCGTACCAGTTCGCGCCGCCTCCGGCTGACGGACGGAAGATCGTGCCCCGCTTGCCGCCGGGTTCGGGCAGGGAGGGCGGCGTGTAGAGCGGCCCGATCCGGTAGTCCTTGATGACGTCGAGAGCCATCTGTCTGATCTCGGGCGTGAAGTCGGCCAGGTCGTCTTCCGTCACGCCCTGGTACTCGAAGGCCGCCGGCTTCGTCGGGAAGGGCTGGGTAGGAGCTGCCGTGTCGCCGGGCATCGTTGCCGGGGGTACCGGTCGGTCCTCGATCGGCCACACGGGTTCACCCCTGACGCGGTCGAAGACGTAGAGGAAACCCTGCTTGCTGACCTGGGCGACGATCTGTCGGGGGCCGGCGCCGCCGGGCCCCGGGAGGTCGATCAGGGTCGGTGCGGCGGGAAAGTCATAGTCCCAGAGGCCGTGACGGACGGCCTGGAAGTGCCAGACCTTCTCGCCCGTCTCGACATCCACCGCGACCAGGCTCTCGGAGTAGAGGTTGTCGCCCGGCCGGTGGCCGCCGTAGAAGTCGTTGGTGGCGGTGCCGATCGGCAGGTAGACGATGCCGTTCTCGTCGTCACCCGAGAGCATGGTCCACACGTTCGCGTTGCCCGAGTACCGCCAGGACCCGTCCTCCCAGGTCTCGACTCCCTCGTCGCCTTCCTGGGGCACGGTGCGGAACACCCAGCGGAGCTCGCCCGTGCGCGCGTCCCAGCCGCGCACCCAACCCGGGATGGACTCCTTGGTGATCCGCCGGTCTGCGATCGAGGCGCCGGTGACGACGACGTCCCGGACCACGACCGGCGGCGACTGCATCGAGTAGAGCAGGGCGTTCAGGTAGTCCCGCTCGCCGCGGTTGGCGCGCGGCAGCCCGTCCATCAGATCGACCCGGCCGCCGTCTCCAAAGTCCTCGTTCGGGCGGCCGCTACGGGCATCGACCGAGAGCAGGTAGCCGTCGCCCGTGCCCCAGTAGACCCGGCTGTCGGCGTCGTCGCCCTCCTCGCCGTTCGTCCAGTAGGCGACGCCGCGCTGGTTCCAGACCACGGTCATCGTCGTCGTGCCGCTTTCGTAGCTCTTCGGGTTGTACGCCCAGACCGTCCGGCCGGTCCCGGGATGAACCGCGGCCCCGATCGAGATCGGCGTGTTCAGGAACAGCAGCCCTTCCTGCATCAGCGGCGTCGCCTTCAGGTTGCGGATGTACGGAGCGCGGCCGGCGCGCCAGAGCAGCGGATCGTCGTCCTTCAGGCGGCGGAAGATGACGTCGCGGTCGGCGTACCACTCGCCGCCCGCCTCCGATTTGCTGAGGAATCCGTCCACCGACCGCCAGCGCCAGACGACCTCGAGTTCGCCGAAGTTGGCGGCGTCGATCTGATCGAGCGGCGAGTACTTGGTCGACCCTGTGTCACCGCCGTAGCTCGGCCACTCGCCGGCCGGGGCGCCGCGCTGGGCGGCGGCCGGGGCGGTCAGGAGAAGGGCGATTGCGGCGAAGATGGCGGAGACGACGCGAGTTCCCGGCATGATGACTCCGCATCGTATCCGCCCGTCAGTCGGCGCCCCGCACGCGGCCTAGTCCGACCCCCGCCGCCGCGCCGATCAGCGCGAGAAGTCCAGCCAGCACGGCGAGCGGCGCGGTCGCCCGGCGAGCCAGGTCGGCGGAGTCCCCGTCCACGAGGCTGAACGTCGGGACGTCGGCGAGGACGCCGGCATTCATCTGCTCGTCGGCCATGATCGCGGGGACGAAGAACTCCCGCCACCGCTCGGCGAACGCCCGCACCTGGGACTGGAAGTCGGCGAAGCGCGCGTCGCCCGTCCCCGCGGCGTCGAGCAGCGCTTCCTGCGCCAGGAGCGCCGGCGACAGGAAGCGGTAGCGGCGCACCAACGCCGTCTGTTCGGCGCGGCGGGCATCGTGCTCCGCCGCGACTTCCTCCAGGCGGCCGTTCACGGCGTCCGTAGCGGCCCAGGAGAGCGCGCCCAGACCGGGCTCGTCGGCGACCACGCCATCCGCCATTTCCGGATGATCCTCCAGGTAGCGCGCGAGGAGCTCGCTGCGCCGGTTCACGGCGTCGTTCGATGCCTCCCGCTGGGCCGTCACCATCTCGACGCGCGACGGCAGCGGGTGCAGCAGGCCGGCCGCCGCGTTGATCGCGGCCGGCAGCACCACGACGAGCACCAGCCACGCGCCCACCAGGACCGTCGCGTTCCAGGCCGAGGATCGGCCGAGCGCGTTGACCCACGCCGCCAGCGCGAACCAGAAGAGCGCGTAGGCGACGGCCGTGACGCTCCAGAGGAGAATCCGGCCGGGCGAGCCGAAGCCTCCCGTTGCCAGGGCGCCGAGCAGCGAGACGCCAAGCACGATCGCCGCGACCACCAGCGCCCGGAATGCGAGCTTCACGGTCACGACGCTCCGGGCCGACACCGGCTGCGAGAGGGTCAGCGCCAGCGTGCCCTGCTCGCGCTCCTCGGACAGGACGTTGAAGCTCAAGGCCAGAACGAGCAGCGGCAGCAGGTAGACCACCGCGAAGGCGAGGTCGAACCGCCCAACCATCAGGTTGAGTGGATTCTCGACCTCGCCGTTCTGGTGAAACGACGCTTCGTTGGTGTAGATGTTGACGTCGTAGTAGTAGGGGAGGAGATCGCTCTGACCGATCGCGAGGGCGGTTAGAGGGCCCGGCGCCAGCACGGCCGTGTGGCTGCCCGAAGGTCCACCCAGCACGCGGGGCGAGCGCGGGTCGGCGAAGGGCGAAGAGGGCTGGCCGCCGGCCTCGATGGCTTCCAGTTCCTGCCGCAGGGCGCTGGCGCGCTCGACGTTGCCGCTCGTCGTGGCCTCCACGGTGCGTTCCTGGAACCGCAGCCAGACGACGCCGTTCGTCAGCGCGTAGCCGAGCAGGACGACGAAGAGCCCGAGGGCGATCTTGAGCGGCCGATCGGCCATCAGCAGACGCCACTCGTTCTTCAGGACGGTTCGCGCCGTCACCTTAGGCCACCTCCGCCCGCCGGACCTGAGCGGACGCGAGCAGGACGGCGCCCGCCAGCCACGCGCCGAGCACGGCGAGCGACAGGATCCGGTTGCCCAGCACCCAGCCCAGGGGCGGAGCTTCGTACTCCAGCGGAGGCACGGATTCCCAGAGCTCGGCGCCCGCGGCGTACGAGAAGTCGCCGGTCAGGGAGTTCTCGGTCATGTCGCCGTTCATCTGTCGCATGAGATCGCGGCGGTAGGTCTCCGCGGCTTCGGCGAAGTGCCTGTGCTGCTCGACATCCGTTCCCGCCAGGCCCATCGACAGCGTGCGAACCGCGATCGACGGGGCCGCCGCCGCCAACACCTCCTGCAGGATTCCCTGGCGCCTGAAGGCGTCCCACAACGCGCCGTAGTTGCGGTCGAAGATCCGGTTGGAGAACTCCTCGCTCTCCTGCAGATAGACGCCCACCGCGTTGATGGGCAGGTCTTCGACCCGTTCCACTCCGTACTCGGCTAGCAGCCGCTGCGTCGACTCGGCCCGGTCCGGAGGGGCGATGTCCTCGACGCCGTCGGCCATCTCGCGTTCGACGGTGCGAGCGAACTCGAAGGCGGAGGGCGTCGCGTAGACCCGCTTCGACAGGTCCACCGCGACGCGCGGCGCGACGAGGCCGTTGACCACCCACACTGCCAGCAGGAACACCAGCGCGGTGCGCGACGACCGTGCCCTCGCCGACACGGCGAGAGACAGCGCCAGGAAGACGACGAAGTAGGCCAGATAGGCGCCGGCCAGGACGGCGCCCCGAGCCACCGGCGACGCCGTCGGACCGGGATTCGCGACGACCAGCGCCGTTGCTCCCGCTACCGCCGCCGGCACCAGCAAGAGCGCCAGCGCTCCGGAAGCGCCCAGAGCCTTGCCCAGGGCCAGCTCTCTCCAGCCAACGCCGGTGGCCACCAGTTGGCGCAGCGTTCCCCGTTCGCGCTCGCTGGCGAAGGCGCCGAAGGTCAACAGGATGATCAGCAGGGGCACGAGATGCTGCAGCACCTGCGCCGCCGTCAGAGCCCCTATCCGCTGGGCCGCCGTCACATCCTGGGCCGGACGCAACAGGAAGTCGTTCTGCCGGTGCGCTTCCAGCCACACCGACGTGCCGGTGAAGGGATCCACGCCTTCGTCGACGAAGGACAGCGCCAGCCGGGGCTTGAAGGCGTAGACGCCGTAGTGCGCCGCCGAGTGAGGGTTCTTCTCCCCCTGCGTCTCCCAGTGCTCACGGGCCGTGGCCTGCGCGGCCGCATGTTCCTGGCTTGCCTTCCGCGCCTGGACCCAGCCGTGAGCCAGTGAGACGAGCAGCAGCGACCCCACGAGAATCGCGGACCAGCGAAAGCGGCCGTCCCGGATCATGTCGGCGAACTCCTTGCGGACGATGTGGTGGATCATCGCGGTCCTCCGTTGTCGCTTACATGTTCCAGATAGATCCGCTCGAGATCGGCATGGCCGACCTCGGCGGTGCTCAGCTCCGTGACCAGGCGTCCGTAGTGCATGATGCCCACTCGGGTGCCGGTGTCCTTTGCGCGAAACAGGTCGTGAGTCGCCATCAGCACGGCGACGCCGCGATTCCTGAGCCGCTCGACCAGCGCCGAGAACTCGCTCGAGGCCGTGGGGTCGAGACCGGAGGTCGGTTCGTCCAGCAGCAGCGCGTCGGCTTCCTTGGCGATGGCGATCGCGATGCCGACCTTCTGGCGCATGCCCTTGGAGTAGGTGGATACCCGTCGCCCTGCCGCCTCGCCGTCCAGGCCGGCTTCGACGAGAATCTCGACCAGTCGCTCCCGGCCCAGCGATCCCTGGCCGCCCAGCGCGGCGAAGTACTCGAGGTTCTCGATCCCGCTGAGGTTCCGATACAGCATCACCTGCTCCGGGATGTAGGCGAGTCGGCGCTTGGACTCGCGGTCGTGAGTGGACACGTTCAGGCCGGCTACGAGGGCCTGACCCGCCGAGGGCGCCACGAAGCCGAGGAAGAGGTTGATCGTCGTGGTCTTCCCCGCGCCGTTGGGACCGAGGAGGCAATAGACCTCTCCGGGCGCGATCGCCAGGTCCAGGGAGTCGAGGGCTCGCGTACCGCCGTAGTCCTTGGTCAGTCCGCGAGCTTCGAGAAGGGGAGCGGCCCCCGTGTGCGACTCTTGCGATTCGGTCATTCTCCTCCTCCTTCTCCGCGCCAGACGTTGTCGGTTGGCGAACGCTCGAACGACGGCCAGGCGTCGATGATCGTGAAGGGCGCTTCGGGCTCGGTGGTCGCGGGCACCGGTCCGATCCGGTGGCGCTCATCGCTGCCGTCCTCGTAGCGCTGGGTCACGTGGATGGGCACCGTGAGCGGTTCCCAGCCGCCGTCCCGCCACAGCCAGCGCTGACCCGCGATCTCCACCGTGCGCCCGGACTCCGCGACCAGGACATCGGACGACGCCGGCGGTCCGAGCAGCGCGCGAGCGTCGTCTTCGCCTACCGCGGCCGCCAGGGCTTCGGACAGCGCTCCGCCGGCGCGGACCGCGGCGGTTACTTCTTCGATGGCCGCGACCGCCTGGGCCGGGCCGATCGACTCGACCCATGCTGCCGTGGCCAGGGGCGTGTAGTGACGAATCCACGGCACGTCGCCCGCGGCTTCGACGCTGATCGCGGGTGCATCGAGCGCGCCGAACGCCTCGATGACCTGACCACTGACCCGGGAGTGCAGCGCCAGCCAGGCGTCCCTGCCGTCCGCGCGGCGCACACACTCCATGCCGATCCAGCCCGACACGCCGACACGCAGCCAGTCCTCGCCGGGCTCCTTGCGCAGGCCGGCATCGCCCGCGAGCTGCCGCGCCGCAAAGGCGGCGGCGATCGTTGCCCGTCGTCGCCAGTGGCCGAAACCGTCGGCGGCGACGTCCCATCCCTCGTGCTCCGGCAACCACAGCAGTCCGCCGTGGAGCGCGGTCTCTCCCAGTTCGCGGGGCGCCTGGAGCACGGCGCCGACGGCCGGCGCTCTTCCCAGCAGGCCGGCCACGCAGCTCCGCATCCCGATCACGTCGTTCAGGACGACCTCGACGTCGTTGGAACGCATCGAACCGTGGTACACGGTCACGCCTTTCACGTTCGCTTCCATGGGCTTTCGCGGCCACCAGGCGGCAGCGAAGTCGAGCGGGCCGCTTGTGTGACCCGTCGTCGCGGTCCGCGCCTGCCGCGACGGATCCGCGCTTTCGCCGGAGGCGAAGCGAATCGTCCAGCGCCAGTCTCCCGGGGGGGCGACTCCCATGGCGGGCGACAGCGCGTGGGCGTCGGCGGCGACGGGATCGTCCGGCAGCCCGTGGAGCTCGCGATCGTGCGGCGCGCGCACCAGCCGGTCGGGATCGTGACCGAGCGTCGGCAGAACGTCGGCCGCGCGCAGCCAGACGCCCGATTCGTGCAGCCACCTGCTCTCGCCGTGGTCCGCCCAACCCTCGTCGCGGACGGTCAGGTCGAGCTCCACGGTGCAGCCCTCCTCTCCCGTCCGGCCGCAGTCGCCGAGTTCGAGCGAGAACTGATCGAAGGCGACTGTCACCGCCGCCTGTTCGCCGCCGACGGATGCGTACTGGATCTCCGCCCCGTCCGGAAGCGCTCCATGAAGAAGGCCCGACGCGGCGCGGACGCCGTCCAGGCGCCACCGGGCGGTGGCCGTGCGTCCTGCGGGATCGACATCCACGAACGCTTCGCCGCCGGCGGTCGAGAACGAGGTCGTCGACGCCCACCAGCGCTTCTCCCACTCGGCGTCTTCCGCCGTCTCGGCGGCCTCGGACTGGTAACCGCCCAGCGTGACGAACTGCTCGTACAGCACGGTGTGGGTTCCGAAGGCCAGGACGACGCCGGTCGCCGCCAGCACTCCCGCTCCACTCGGAATCCGGCCGAGAGCGGTTCGCCAGCGCAGGGGCACGGTCAGCGCGGTGCCTCGCGGCCACGCCAGCCACGCCACGGCAACGAGAATCACCACGATGGCCAGCTTGAACAGGTCGGCCGTCAGGATGTGGTTCATCCAGGGCCCCCAGCCGGCGAACTCGGACACCGTGGCGTGCGCCGGCACGCCGAACTCCGCCGGCGGATAGGTCGTGACGGCCAGTTCGTGGTTGACCACGATGATGAACGCGCAGATGACCGAGACGGCGTGCGCCGCTCCCGCGTGGCGGATCAGCGCATGCGCCAGCAGCACGAGCGCGGCGACTTCCAGAAGCGCGGGCGCCAGCAGCAGGGCGAAGAACGGTGCCGGATTGGCTAGGCTGAAGGCGCCGGGAAGCGCCAGTCCGGTCACGATCCACACCGCCACGAGGGGAGTCAGGGCGAAGGCGACCGTCAGGCAGAGTGACGCCAGCGCCCGTCCGACGACGCGCGTGCCAACCGGCGCCGGCGTCGCGTCGCTGATCTCGCTCCAGCCGGTGCGGTCGTCGCGGCGCGCCATGACGCCGACGAAGGCGGCCACCATGAAGACGATCACGAGGTAGAAGTACTCGATGGTCATCCGCTCGACCAACCCGGAGCGGGGCTGTAGCGGACCGTCGGCGTGAAGGACGACGTGAACGAAGGCGCCGCCGACGCCCGTCGCCACCATCATGGCGAGGGCGAGCGGCGTGCCCCAGCCCCGGAACGAGAGTTTCAGGTGCCATGCCGCCTCGGTCCAGGTTGCCCGGAGCCAGGACGGCGTGGCCGCGGGGCCTGGGGGAAGAACCGACTCTGGCGCTTTCGCTCGCGCTCCGCTCGCTTGCGACCTTCGCCGGCGCGTCGCCGGCGCCTTCTCGAGCGCCAGGCGTTCCCGGTTGACGCGGCGCAGCACGATCGCCAACAGGAGCAGCGGCGGCAGCGTCCAGATCAGGCGGTTGACGAGCAGGGGCGGCGTCAGTTCGATGACGGCCTGCCCCTTCTCGCGCGGCGTCATCAGGTTCGTCTGTTCCTCGATCTCGGCGAAGCCGGAGGCGTCGAGCAGGGTCGCGACCGCCGGGCTGGCGTCGCCGCCGCGAACGACGACCATGGCCACCATCCAGACCAGCATCAGCATGGCCGCGACCGCGAAGGGCCCGGCGATGCTTCGGGTCCAGATCGCCGCGCACAGGAACAGCGCGCCGACTCCGGCCGCGGTCGGCAGGGTGAACAGCAGGAGCGAATGGGCCATCGCGAACCACGGGTGCGGACCCACCGCGTCCGGCGGGATGATCCCCAGGGCGCCGAGCGCCGGGACCAGCCAGAAGCCGATGGCCGTCGCGACGGGAAGGAGGGTCGAGAGAGTCAGGGCGCCCAGGTAGCGGCCGAAGAGCAGCGCCGGCAGGGAGACGGGTGTCGACAGAACGACTTCGTGCAGGCTGGCGTTCCGGTCGCGGACCACGTTCAGGCCGAAGAGCCAGGCCCAGACGAAGAAGATCCAGACGGCCTGTCCGGCCATCATCAGGTAGATCACGTGGGGGCTGTTGCGCGGCACCTCGGTGGCGCCCATCTCGCGCATGTAGTCGGCGTTGAGAATCACGATGAGCGCGTAGCCGATGAGTCCGGGGAAGACGATCGCCAGCAGCGGCCCGCGGCAGCCGGCCCGGAACTCCTGCCACGCCTGGGCGGCGACGAAACGCAGGGTGTTCACGCGACCCGCGCTTCCCGCCGCCGGCTGCCGTGCGCGATGGCGGCGTGGTACACGTCCTCCAGGCGAGGCGCCTGGGGCTCCCAGGACTCGCCAGGGCGCGTCGTCGCCTCGACGACGACCAGCGAGCCCGTGGGCTTCGCCGAGACGTGCAGGGCGTCCTCCGGCAGAGCCTCGCCGCGGGGAACCACGCGCGACCACAGGCGGCCTTCGAGCTCCGCGGCCAGGGACGCCGGCGTTCCTTCGGCGACGATCCGGCCCTGGTCGAGGATGGACAGCCGTTCGCACAGGCTCTCGACATCGTCGACGATGTGGGTCGACAGCAGCACGACGTTGTCCGCCGCGATGTCGGCCAGCACCCGGTGAAAGCGGCTCCGTTCCGCCGGATCGAGGCCCGAGGTCGGTTCGTCGACGATCAGCAGGCGGGGATTCCCGGCGAGGGCGATCGCGATGCCGAAGCGGCGCAGCATGCCGCCGGAGTAGGTCGCGACGGCCCGGTCGGCGTCCTGGCTGAGATTCACCTGTTCCAGGAGTCCTGCTACTTCGCGCCGCCGCTCGGAGGCGTTCGTGCGCCCCTTCAGGTTGGCGAAACGGTCCAGGAGTTGGCGACCGGTCACCGTCGGGTAGGTCCCGATCTGCTGCGGTAGGTAGCCGAGCCGTCGCCGCAGGTAGTCCGGGTCCGCCAGGACGTCGACACCGTCGAGCAGGATCGTGCCGCTGTCCGGCGCCTGCAGGGTAGCCAGGGTCCGCATCAGCGTGCTCTTGCCGGCGCCGTTCGGGCCGAGCAGGCCGTAGAGGCCCGGCTCGACCGTCAGGTCGACGTCTTCCAGCGCCCGGATGCCGCCCGGGTAGGTCTTGTTCAGGCCGGTGACTTCGAGGCCTTCGGTCTTCTGTGGCATGGGTTCTTCCCCGTTGGATGTTGCCGGCGCTCCGCCTCCTTACCAGTTGAAGTCGATGCCGACGCCGGCCGACCGTGGCCGACCGAAGATGCCGTAGGCGCCCGGCAGTCCGAACGGCGCGCCGTTGTACAGCTGGCGTTCGTACTGGTGGTCGAGCAGGTTCTTGCCCCAGGCGTAGAGCGCCCAGCCGCCGCGCCGGTAGCCGACCCGGCCGTCGAGCAGCGTCCGGGTCTTCAGCCGCGTGATCTCCGGCGCCGCCAGTTCGCTGTAGGCGTCGTCGGCGTAGCTCAGCGTTCCGCCGGCGAACCAGCCCGCCGGCGAGCGCCAGTTCATACCCGCGGAGGCGCTCCACGAGGGCGCCTGCGGCAACGCCCTGCCGGCGTAGTCCACGCCGTCGAGGACGAAGTGGACGAACTCGGAATCCGAGATGCCGAGCGACCCGAACAGGCTCAGCGCGTTGCTGACGAAGACCTCGGTCTCGACCTCGAGGCCCTGAAGAAGCGACTCGCCGGCGTTCGCGACCAATGAGTCGAATTGAGGGAAACCCCCCGGAGGCGTGTACGGGATCTGTTGATCGGTCCAGTCGATCCGGTAGAGGTTCGCGTTGAGGATCATGCGGCCGTTGGCGGTGCGGTGTCTCAGGAACAACTCGAAGTTGTCCGTGAACTCTTCGTCGAACGGCTCCGCCAGCCCGAGCAAGAGCCCGAAGGCGAACCCGCCGGCCTTGAAGCCGCGTGCGTACGACGCGCCCAGCGAGGTGTTCTGGGCCACGTCGAAGGTCACCGAGGCGGACGGGAGCACCTGTTCGAAGTCCGTCTCGGCGTCCAGCTCGGTGATGAAGCCGTTGTTGTCCGCGAAGTTGACGTTGGCCCTGGAGTCCCGGCTGAGCCGGACGCCCCCGGTCAGGTGCACCCGATCGGTCGCATCCCACTCGACCCTTCCGAAGAAGTCGGTCTGCTCGACATCCTCGGTCAATCTGGTGGTCCGGTTGAAGGGAACGATGTTGCCCAGCCCGTCGGGGAAGAAGCCGGCGCCTGTGAAGCCGTAGCCGAAGTCGGACCGCGAGTGGAAGGCGCCGAGCAGCAGGTTCACGCCGGCGCCGCGGTACGAGGCGCGGATCTCCTGGCTCGCGACGTCGTCCTGGCTCCACGCGTCGACGTTGAGGATGTCCCAGGGCGTGAAGTCGGCGTCGAAGAGCTGCAGGCCGTCGAACTCGCTCGCGCCGACGACGGCATCGAGGGCCCAGCGCTCGCCGAGGTCGATGTGCGCCTCCAGGTTCAGGAGGTCGATCTTGGAAGGATACGCGTCCTCGCGGTTCCAGACCTGCTGCCGATCCTCCATCGTGATCCCCCGCGCCGGGTCTTCCATGTGGTAGCCCCAGGGGATCGAGTCCGAGTCGCTGCGGAGCCAGGTGAGGTCGAACCGGAGGCTCTCGTCGGCCCGCGGTCTCAAGGCCAGCAGAACGCGGGTCGTCTCGACGTCCGTGCGGTGCCGGTCGTCGGTGTCGTTCACGATGTTCGAGACCGCTCCGCGGATGTAGCGGTCCTCGTGGACGACGCGCGCGGAGAGAATCCCGTCGACGAGCTCGACGTTCTGCATCAACTGAATCCGCTCCGTATCGAGACTGCCGCCCTCGACCCGGACGCGCCCGTCGTAGCCGTCGAACGCGGGCCGGTTGTAGTTGATGAGGACCGACCCGATCAGGGAGTTCGGCCCCTGCAGGGTCGACTGGGGCCCGCGAAGGATCTCCACCGACTCGGCGTCGAACAGCGACGGGTTCAGATGGTCGCTCGTGCGCGGTGCGAGCGCCAGTTGATTGACGAGGACGGACGCCAGTGCGGTGCCGTTGGAGTGGTCGGACTCCAGGCCGCTGTTGTTCACCCCGCGGATGGCGTAGCCGCCCTGCTCGGCGGCGCCGACGTAGACGTTCGCGGCCCGGTGGAAGGCGTCCTCGACGTTGATGATCGCGTCGGAGTCGATGCGGTCGGCGCCCAGATGGGCGACGCTGACGCCGAACTCCTGCCTGCCCGTGCCCAGCTTGCTGCCGACGACCGTGACCTCCTGGATGAGACTCTCGATCTGCAGGCGGACGTCCAGGTTCGCGCCGTCGACGCTGGAGACCGACACGCCGTCCCGGTTCAGGGTGTCGAAGCCGCTGAGGCTGAAGGAGACCGAGTACTCCCCGTCGGGCAGACCGCCGATGACGAAGCGCCCTTCGGCGTCCGTTCTGGCGGAACGGCGGCTGTCGGCTAGGGCCGGGCTCTCTGCCTCCACGGTCACGCCCGGCAGGGCGGCGCCGGTCTGGTCGGTCACGGTGCCCGAGACGTCGCCGTCCCGCGCAAGCGCGGGGAGCGGCAGGAGAAGGAGGAGGGCGAGCAGAAGAGAGTTCCTGGTGCGAAGAAAGTGCATGACGAAGAAGATCCTGTGGTCGTCGATTGAGTCGATGGGTGGCGGTCGGTTTGGCCGTGGCGTCGGAGTGGCCTCGAGAAGGCACCGAGCCAACGGCGGTGCGGCCCCCGGCGGCGCTGCAAGGTCAGCCGTACTGGCGGCGGCCGTCAGGCCTCCGCTTCCCCTGGCGGGAGGGGACTCTTGCTCTTTGGCCTCCGACGATGCCGACGCTGCTCGCGATGCGAGAAGGGCCGGACGCTGAGTCCGGTGTCGACTCAGCCCGTAGGCGGTCCGCGGGCCGTTCGCGGCCGACGCTCGTCGCTCTCGAGTCCGCCTTCGCTCTCCGGCCTGGGCGCGGCCGACGGAAGGTCCAGGGGCTTCGCGCCCGGGACTGTTCCGTTTTGGGTGGTCGTGGCGCGGCCGAGCTGGCAGGCGATGCAGGAGTGGTCGTGGAGCGCCGCGGCGGTGCTGACGGTGGCGTGGCTCGGGGCTGCCGTGGCCTCGGCGTCGTGATCGACCGTGCAGTGGGTGGCGTTCGTTTCGACCACGTCGTGACCGTGATTGCTCGCGTCCCAGGCACCCGTGAGCAGGGTGGCGCACGTCAGCGCGAGGGCGTTGACGATGGCGAGTGGCGAGCCGGTCCGGTTCAGCATCGGCTGCGGAGGGTAGCAGAGGCCGGTGCGGCGCTATGCTCCCCGCGAGTCGATGGGGGAGTCGCGGCAGTTGCGAGTGGGGATCGTCGGCGCCGGGTTCCTTGCCGAAACCAGGGCGCGCTGCTGGAAGCAGGTCGTCTCGGCCAGCGTCGCCGGCGTCGTCTCGCGGCGCCGCGAGCACGCCGAGTACTACGCCCGACGCTTCGACGTCCCTGCCGTGTTCGACGACCTCGACGCCATGCTCGCGGATCCTCTGATCGACGTCGTCGATCTCTGCGTCCCGAACAGCCTGCACCGCGAGATGACCGCGGCCGCGGCTGCGGCCGGCAAGCACGTCATCTGCACCAAGCCCCTGACCGCCTACACCGGCCAGGACCTGCCGGAGGACGCGAGCGACGCCGACGTTGCCGGTCGCGACCGTCGTGAGATGATGCGAGTCGCCGAAGCGGATGCGCGGGCGATGGTCGAGGCGGCAAAGCGGGCCGGCGTACAGCTTCTCTACGGCGAGAACTGGATCTACGCTCCGGCCTTCCGTCGGGCGCTCGGGCTTCTGGAGAAGGCTGACGCGGTCCTGCTCGAGATGCGGGGCGGCGAGTGCCACAGCGGCTCTCACTCTCCCTACTCGCGGGTCTGGCGGCACACGGGCGGCGGCGCCCTGATCCGTCTCGCTGCGCATCCGCTCGGCGCCATGCTTCACCTGAAGCGGGTGGAAGGACTGCGGCGGTCGGGCAAGCCCGTACGACCCGCCTGGGTCAGCGCGGAGACCGCCGATCTGAGCGCGGTCGCCGGAATCGCCGCGGACGAACTCCGCATAGCGGGCGGTTGGGGTGAGGTCGAGAACTGGGGCTGCGCCGTGATCGGCTTCGACGACGGCTCGCGAGCGGTCGCCTGGGGCGGAGACCACGTCCTCGGCGGAATGGAAAGCGGCCTCGATCTGTTTGCGAGCAACTGTCGGCTGCGGCTCAGCCTGAGCCCGAACGACATGCTCCGCGCATACACGCCCAACGGGAGTGTCTTCGATGACGCCTACATCATGGAGAAGATCGACTCCGGCGCCGGCTGGACGACACCGATGCCGGACGAGGACTGGACGTCGGGTCAACTCGGCATGTGCCAGGCCTTTGCCGCCAACCTGCTGGATGGGGAGACCGCGGAGTCGGACGGCGAACTGGGCCTGGAGGTCGTGCGGGTGCTGTACGCAGCCTATGTGGCGTCGGCCGAAGGACGACGGTTCGACCTGGAGGAACTTGAGGAGAAGATGAAATGAGACCGCATACGTTTCGTTTGTTCGGCTTGCCGACGACGTTGGCGCTGCTGGCCGCCGTACCGCTAGCCGCGCAGAACGGGCCGTACATCGGCCTGGAGCTGGGCATCGGAAACGGCGCCTCGATGGCGATCGACGGTACCGACAACGACGTCGCGACCACGTGCGACGGCTGGCTCGTGCCGATCGACGGTACGAACGCGGGCTGCGATCCGCCGCCTTCGGCATGGTCCTCGGACATTGGCGGCAACGGCTCCGGGATGATGGGCGGCCTCGCGGTCGGCTATCGCTTCGGCAACATCCGCGCCGAACTCGAGTACACCCACTCGGCGCTCTCCTACGACGCGACCGCCGATCTGGCGGCGACCGACGACGTGACGGTGGACAAGGCGCAGCAGGAACTCGAGATCGCGGAGACCAGGATCGAAACCGTGCAGTACGAGAGCTTCTTCGCCAATGCCTACTGGGACTTCGCTCCGGGTGCGAGAGTCTCACCGTATGTGGGCCTGGGCCTCGGCACGGCGGATGCTTCGATCGACTACTTCAACCGGTGGAAGCGCAACAGCAATCCTGACGCGATCACCACGTTCGCCGGCCATCCGGAGGAGGAGAGCCTGCGGCGGATCGTCGCGGGGACAACGACCATCGCGAACACCAAGCTCCAGGACAGCGTGTCCGCCTACCAGGTGCTGGCGGGAGTCGACTTCTCGGTGAGCGAGTCGGTGACGCTCGGCATCAAGGCGCGCCTGGTCGAGTACGGCGACTTCGAGACCGGCCGACTGCCCTGGGACCAGCTTCGGAGCCACCACTCGAGCCGCGGCCCCGGCGGAGCCGACGTCACTTACGTGATGTCGAGCGATGACTTGAGCATGTGGGGTGTCAGCTTCGGGATGAAGTACAGCTTCTAGGAAACTGCGCCGCGGAACGGGACGTTGACCAGAAGCGAACCGCCGGACTAGGTTACGCAGCTTGGCCAGCCTGACCAGAGGACTCCACGAGCGCCCGGAGTCGTCTCCGACTCCGCCGCCAGCATCGGATCGAGCTCGAACCGCTCAGCGCCGGGCAGGAACTCCTCGCCCTCGGCCAGCCAGGGTCATCGACCTGATGATCGACGCGGCTGTCCGCAATCTGCTGGGCCAGCGCCGGGATGACGGTCACTGGTGCGCGGAGCTCGAGGGCGACACGATTCTGGAGTCGGAGTACGTTCTGCTGCTTCACTTCCTGGGCCGCGGCGACGACCCGCGCGTCGCGGCGTGCTGCGAGCGGTTGCGCGGCCAGCAGCAGCAGGACGGCGGCTGGGCGATCTACCCGGACGGCCCGACGGACCCGAGCGTCTCGGTCAAGGCCTACCTGTGCCTGAAACTTGCCGGCGACGATCCACAATCGCCACGGATGGCCGATGCGCGCCGGGCGATCCTGCGGGCGGGCGGATTGCGCGCGTGCAACTCGTACACGAGGCTCTACCTGTCGATCTTCGGGCTGTGGACCTGGCGGCGGTCGCCCGCGGTGCCTCCGGAACTCATCCTGTTGCCGCGCTGGTTCTACTTCAACCTTCACGAGATGTCCTCCTGGACCCGGACGATCGTGGTGCCGCTGTCGGTGATCTGGGCCCTCAAGCCGAGCGTGCCGCTCGATGTGACGCTCGACGAACTTCAGGGGGATTCCAGGCCCGGACGCAAACGGGCGACCCTCTACGAATCGTTCTGGTCCTTCGTGTTTGCGGGCGTCAACGGACTGATCAAGCTGGTGGAGGTCATCGGTCCGGTGCCCGGGTGGCGGCGCCCCGCCCTGAAGAAGGCGGAGGAGTGGCTGATTGCCCACGTCGAGGGCTCCGACGGTCTGGGTGCGATCTTCCCTGCCATGGTCAACGCGGTCATCGCGTTCCGCTGCCTTGGCTACGAGGAGAGTCATCCGCTGGTCCAGGGCCAACTGCGGGAACTCGAACGGTTCGAGATCGAGGAGGCCGGAGAGATGCGGCTCCAGCCTTGCCTGTCGCCGGTGTGGGACACGGCGCTGTCGGTGGGCGCCCTGCTCGCGGCGGACATGGACGGGAACGACGCGCCCATCCAGGAAGCGGTGGAGTGGTTGCTCGAGCGGGAGATCACTGTTGCTGGCGACTGGCGGGAGAAGAGCCTCCAGGGCGCTTCGGGGGGTTGGTGTTTCGAGTACCGCAACGATCACTACCCCGATTGCGACGACACGGCGGAAGTCCTGCTGGTTCTGGCCGCGGTCCGGGACCGGGCCGGCGAGTTGGAAGCGCGGAAGCAGGCCGCGGCGGCGCGCGGGAAGCGCTGGCTCCTTGGTCTGCAGAACCCGGACGGAGGCTGGGCCTCCTTCGATCGCTGCTGCGACAAGGAGGTCCTGACCCTCATCCCCTTCGCCGACCACAATGCGATGATCGATCCGAGCACCCCCGACATCACCGCCCGGGTGATCAGCGCCCTGCTGGCGCATGGACACGATCCGGGCGATGGACCGGTCCGACGCGCGACGGACTACCTGCTTCGCGAGCAGGAGAAGGATGGGAGCTGGCCGGGGCGCTGGGGCGCCAACGGCATCTACGGCACCTGGCTCGCCCTCTCGGCGCTGGCGCCGTTGGCGACGCGGACCGGCGGCCGGCCCGAGGGACGCCTGAGCCGGGCGTGCCGGCTTGGGTGGCGCTGGCTACTCGCCGCGCAGAACGAGGACGGCGGTTGGGGCGAGTCGCTTCGCTCCTACGATGATCCCGGCTTCAGGGGCCGCGGGCGCAGCACGGCTTCGCAGACCGCCTGGGCGATGATGGGTCTGATCGCGTCGCTCGAATCGCGGTTCTGGAGCGACGACGCGGCCCGGACGGTGACGGCGCTGGACCGCGCCGTGGCATTCCTGCAGGAGCGCCAGCGCGACGACGGTTCGTGGTACGACCGCGACTGGACCGGCGTAGGCTTCCCCGGAGTCTTCTACCTCCGCTACCACGGCTACGCGCAGTACTTCCCGCTCGAGGCGTTGGCCGCTTACAGACGGCTGGCCGTGCCGGAGCCTGACGCGATGCCCGCGAACGGACCCTTCTGAGAAAGGACCTGAGCTGAGACCCATGCGAACACCGCTCCACATGGTGACCGACAACCTGAGGCACCAGGCGAAGAACGCGCTCCTGGGCAGGCGCCGGTATCCGTTCGTCCTGATGTTGGAGCCGCTTTACACCTGCAACCTGGCCTGCCTGGGCTGCGCGGTGGAGAGGCACACGGGCAAGCTCAGGGACAGGCTGCCGGTTTCGGAGTGTCTCGACGCGGTGCGCGTGAGCGATGCTCCGGTCGTCTCGATCTGCGGCGGCGAGCCGACGATCTACCCCGAACTCCCGGAGCTGATCTCCGGCATCATCTCCCGGCGGCGGCACATCTACCTCTGCACGAACGCCCTGCTCCTGGACACCAAGGTGTTCGATCGGGTGCCTCCGAACCGGCGGCTGACGCTGAACGTGCACCTCGACGGCATGCGCGAGACCCACGACTTCGTGTGCGCCCGCGACGGCGTCTTCGACAAGGCGATCGAGATGATCCGCGCGGCGAAGGAGCGCGGCTACCACGTCACGACGAACACGACCGTGTTCAAGGAGACGCGGATCGACGAGGTCGAGGAGCTGTGTCGGTTCCTGCGCGACCTCGACATCGACGGCATGCTGATCTCACCCGGCTACCAGTACGAGTCGGTGGACCGCGACATCTTTCTCACGCGTCAGGATACGGAGCGGAAGTTCCGGCGCATTCTCGAGATCGCGGACGACTACAAGCTGACCTCGACTCCCATGTTCCTCGAGTTCGCGGCCGGCCTGAGGGACTACTCCTGCTCGCCCTGGAGCACCGTCACGAGAACGCCGCTTGGCTGGAAGGGTCCCTGCTACCTGATCGGCAAGCGCCACTACGCGACCTACGAGGAGTTCTGGGAGGAGACGGACTGGGACTACTGGGAGTCGCGCGAGGATCCGCTGTGCACGAACTGCGCGATGCACTCGGGGTTCGAAGCATCGGTCGTGCGCGAGGTCCGCAAGAGTCCGAAGGACGCGCTGCGCCTGGCCGCCTGGCACCTGTCGGGATGATGGCCGCGGCGGCCCAGCCCCCGGGTCGGGCCCAGCCCCCGGGTCGGGCCCAGCCGCTGTGCCGGGCCGGCCGGCTCTGACGGGTGACGGTTCTCGTCACCGGCGGCACGGGGTTCGTTGGCGCGCACGTCGTTCGGGCACTGCTCGCTCGTGGCGGCGACCCTGTGCGCTGCCTGGCGCGGTCGGGCGGAGACCGCTCGAACCTCGATGGCTGCGACGTGGAGATCGTCGAGGGGGACCTGCGGGATCCCGCGAGTCTCCGGGCAGCCTGCGCGGGCTGCCGCGAGGTCTACCACTGCGCCGCCGACTACCGGCTGTTCGTCCGCCGTCCTCGTGACATCTACGCCTCGAACGTCGACGGCACCCGTCACCTGCTGGCGGCGGCGGCCGAGGCGGGGGCGGAGCGCATCGTCTACACGAGTTCGGTGGGCGCGCTCGGGCTGGAGCCCGGCGGCCGCCCCGCGACCGAGACGACTCCCGTCAGCATCGCGGCGATGGTCGGGCACTACAAGCGCAGCAAGTACCTCGCCGAGCGCGCCACCGTCGAGGCGGCCGCGGCCGGCGTTCCGGTCGTCATCGTGAATCCGTCGACACCGGTCGGTGAGCTGGACGTCAAGCCGACGCCGACGGGCCGGATCATCGTCGACTTCCTGTCCCGGCGCATGCCGGCGTACGTCGACACCGGGCTCAACCTGATCGATGTGCGCGATGTCGCCCAAGGCCACCTGCTGGCCGCGGAGCACGGCCGCGTCGGCGAGAAGTACATTCTCGGGCACCGCAACGTCACCCTGGTCGAGATGCTGGGGATGCTGGCCGACATCACGGGGCTCCAGGTGCCCCGTTTGCGGCTGCCGCACTGGCTGCCGGTCGGCGCCGCGGCCCTGGCGACCGGTTGGGCGCGGCTGGCCGGCGGCGAACCCCGCGTCCCGCTTGAGAGCGCGCGCATGGCGCGCCACAGGATGTTCTTCGATGCGGGCAAGGCAGTCAGGGAACTCGGCCTGGTTCAGAGCCCGATCCGGGAGGCGCTCGGGCGCGCGGTGCGGTGGTTCGAGGAGAACGGCTACGTGAACGGGCCGCGCCGGTGACGGCGGCGGGCGGTACGGGGCGTCCCACACTGGGTGCTCCGGCGTCCCCGCCGGCCTCTGGAGGAGATACGGTCTACCTGGCCGCGATGAAGTCCGAGGCTTCGGCCCTGTTGCGCCGCGTCGAGGGCGCCTCGCGCGTCGGTGATGGCGCTGCCCCCGCTGCCGTCAGGGGCCGCATCGGAGACCGGCCCGTCCAGGTGGCCGTCTGCGGCGTCGGGGAGCGGGCGGCGCGGCGGGCCGCCGAACGCTGCGCTCGTCTGGCCTCCCAAGGCGCCTGCGGCAGGGTGGTCTGGCTCGGCATCGCCGGCGCCCTGTCGCCGGACCTCGAGGTGGGCGACCTGGTCGTCGGCCGGACCGTGATGGCGCTGGGCCAGCCGTCCATAGGCGTCGACGAGACCCTGGTCGGGGCGGCCGCGGCGCGAGGCTGCCGTCCGGGCGTTCTGGTCACCGCTTCCGGTCTGGTGGTCACCGCCTCGTCGCGTGAGGCGCTGTGGCGGAGCAGCGGCTCTCAGCCCCGGACCGCCGTCGACATGGAGACCTGGGCGGCGGCCCGGGTGCTTCAGCGCGCCGGCGTTCCCTTCGTCGCGGTGCGCGCCATCAGCGACACGGCGGCGGATCGGCTTCCGTCGTGGCTCGAGAGCGTGTCGTCGGCCGACAGCGGTCTCCCGTTGGGCCCGGTCGTTCGTGGAGCACTGATGCGTCCCTCCGCCCTTGTTCCGCTGGCGAAGATCCGCCTTCGGACGACCCGCCTGGGCGTTCGATTGGCCGAAGTGGCTGTCGCGCTCGCCTAGATGCCGCGACGGGAGATTCACGGAGAGTCGGGTTGACTGTCGACGAGCGTAGTCTTACGCTTAGCTAAGGCTCGTCGGGGTAGTCATGTCAATCGTCAATGTCCATCAAGCCAAGACCCATCTCTCGCGACTGCTGGCGGAGATGGAGGCGGGCGAAGACGTCGTGATCGCCCGCGACGGTGAGCCGGTGGCGCGGCTCGTTCCCTGCAAGCCAGTGGCCCGGCGCCAGCCTGACGTCCTCAAGGGCAAGGTCGAGGTTCCTGACAGTTTCTTCGACCCGCTGCCGGAG
Source organism: Holophagales bacterium (assembly GCA_009843505.1). GTDB lineage: Bacteria > Acidobacteriota > Thermoanaerobaculia > Multivoradales > Multivoraceae > Multivorans > Multivorans azotirespirans. Next base: position 181,339 of record VYDI01000008.1, read on the forward strand.
GATGAACTCGCTGCCTGGGAAGCCAGTTGAGTGCGGGCCCTGATCGACACCCACGCGCTGCTCTGGTGGGTGGCTGACAGCGCGCGCCTCTCCGAGACGGCCCGCGCCGCGATCGCGGACGAATCGCACGACATCTTCGTCAGTGCGGCATCGGCGTGGGAACTGGCCACCAAGTTCCGTTTGGGCAAGTTGCCGGGAGGCGAACATGTTGCGGCGGACGTTGTCGCCTGCATCGCCTCGCAGGGATTCCTGGAGCTCGAGATCAGCGTGGCCGACGCGGAGCGGGCCGGCCGGTTGGCCGGTGCTCACCGAGATCCGTTCGATCGGATGTTGATCGCTCAGGCGTTGGCTCACGATCTGCGGATCGTCTCCGTGGACAGGGTCTTCGACGACTATGTCGTAGATCGGGTGTGGGGATCGGTTCGTAGTTCCGGGCCCGAAGGGGCTTGGCTTCAGCGCTGCAGCCTGACAGTCCGCGGCGGGGAAGTGCGTGGCGCACTGCGCCGGCGACTCGCTTGGCCGACGTTCCCGCAACCTAAAGAACTGAGACACGGGAGCGCTGACAGCCCGTTGGCGGCTCGTCCCACTTCCTCACGTCCCTGATGCGGGCCCTACCATCTCCAAGATGGGAGATGCGCAGACCCTCCACTTTGTTGTATTCACCGCGCAAGCAAGGTTGCCGCTTCAAGCGGCTTTGCCCGTCGACTCTTTGATCTCGCTAGGGAGGTAACCCGCATGCCCCGCACGATCGACTTGGAGTTGTTGCTCTCCGCTACGGCTGACGACTCCTTTGAAGCCGGTGTCCGCATCGACACGGAACTGGCCCCTCTGGCGGGCCCGGGCGGACCTGTCAAGCCGGCCGTCTACGAAGGCGGCAAGTACCAGGAGGATTGGCGATGGGCCTCCCCGGATGACGACGAGCCCACGCCGGTCATCGTAGTCGACAATGTGCCGTCGCAGGCGAATCGTCTCGAGGAGGCGCTGCGGCGGAACCGGGACCGGGTTCCGGTGCCCGAGTTCGTTCTCGACCTGTCGAGTCTGTCGAATCTGCCTGCTCATCTGCCGAAGCGGCTGTCGAGCCTGGAGTTCCCGCACCGCAATGCCGACGCGTACCTCAGGGACGCCAGGCTCGGCGACGAGGACTTCATCAAGACGGATCTGGGGAAGTCGATCTTCGGGGCCACCGCACAGGAGGCGGGGCCCCTAGTGGCTTGGTTTCCTCAAGCGTTGTTGTACGGGTTCTGGCAGTCGCACCTTGGCAAGAAGCGCGCTAACACGAAACACGCTCGTGCGTGGGTGTCGGAGATCGTAGGGTGGAAGCCGGCACCGCCGTCCGACGCGCCCGCCCCGAAGGTCCTCGGTTTGAAGGGCGATCCCCTGAATCTCAGCGTCGACGAGCCTGTCGTGTCGAACCCGGACGATCGAGCGAAGTGGTCACTTGGTGGGAGCGGGCAGGTTGAAGGCGGAAAGAAGGACAAGCTCTCGGAGATGGGACATGGGCAGGTGCCGTTCATGGGGGGCGAAGCCGCAGCAGCCGCGGTTTCCTTTGCCCGGGTGAGCCAGCGGGCCACCGTTTCATTCGCTCAATTGCGGCGAGTCAGTCTTGGTGCCGGCTACTCCGGGGCCGCTAACGCCGCTTCGCGGGCGCTCTTGGTCGCGTTGGGGCTGTACGCCCATGTGCACGCGTTCGGCGGCAGTTTCGCACTCCGGTCGGGTGCCGACCTTCGACCCGTTGAGTCCACGGTTACATGGCTAGGTGACGAACGGGACGATGAGTGCGCACTCGGCGATTCCGATGCGACGGCAACTTTGCTGCGGGATGCCCTGGAACATGCCAAGTCCGTGGGTGCGCCGCTGGAGGGCTGGCGCGAAGAGCCGGTCGTACTGTCGCCCAAGGACAACCTCCGCAAGGCCATTCGGACTACATGGCCCGATCTCGCGGGCTGAGATGTTCGCAATCTCGGTCGATCTGCTGCACGGGACGTTCCGCGGCGATGGCACCGGAGCTTCGAGCACCGGCCTTCAGACCCGGGGAGAATGGCCTCCGTCGCCGTCGAGACTGTTCGGTGCTTTGGTGGCTGCCGACGGCACGGGCTCCAGATGTCGCGTCACCGACGGCTCCGAACTGAAGTGGTTCGAGCGTCTGCCACCGCCGGTCATCCACGCCGACGCGGAGCCGCGGCACCAGGTGCTCCTGCCCAGATACGTCGTGGAGCATTCGGGCAAGGCGGAGAAGAACACGCACCAGGAATACGTCGGACGCAAGGGTGTCGAGGTGCGTCCGGGAATTCGCGTTGCGCCGCGGGTTCCGCGTGTCACCTACGTGTGGGAAGCCCAGACGCCTTCCGCGCCGACTCTCGATGCCCTTCGGCTTCGAGCCGCCCGGATCGGCTACCTTGGGACATCGGACTCGCCGGCAAGGGTGCGAGTGCTGACACGACGTCCTGGCGTGGACGGCAGAAGCGCTGCCTTCACGCCGGACCAGAATGGAGACTTGGCGATCGCCATACCTGCGGAAGGCGACCTGCTGATCCTCGACGCGATGCACGAGGCTTGGTCCGAACGTGGCGCAGCCGTGGCGCGTTCCCAGTTCCCGGCACTGCGCCATGAAGAGAGCTATCGGTCGCCCCGACCCAATGCAGGCACCGGGCCAGATCGAGGACGCGTGGTTGCCTGGCTGCGAGTTCAGGCCCCGGTTTCGGGCCGTCGCGTGTCGGTTGTCACCGCGCTCTTCAAGGCCGCGGTCCTGAGCAAGTACGAGGGCCTCTTCGGAGAGCCGCCTCCACTGCTGCACGGTCACGGGTTCGCCGAGCGTGGCTACGACACTGCGCGGTTCCTGGCTCTCCCGGATGTAGGGTTTCGCCGGTCGAGCGGCCGCATCTTCGGTCTGGCGCTATGGCTACCGCCGGGACAGGAGTCGGTCGAGTTGAAGCGTTGTCGCGATGCCGCGGTCTCTGTCCAGAGATTGATTGGCGGCGGCGTTGAAGTGCGCGTTTCGCCGTACGACGGCGCCGAACGGCCCGTGTCCGTGAGACCGTCACGTTGGGCTCTTTCCTCGCGGGGTTGGGTGACCGCGTTTCCGGCGATCCATGAACGGCGCGGTCCGGTGACTCTCGTGGAAGTGTCGCGGTGGTGCCGCCATGCAGGTTTTCCCGCCCCCGTCGCGTTCCGCTCAACGCGTGGTCCCCTGATTCGGGGCGCCGTCGATCTAGCGCCGGTAGAGGTGAATCGGCCGGGCAGGCCGAGGCTTCCATACTCGCATGTCGAGCTTTGGTTCAAGGAGCCGATTCGCGGGCCGGTCGTCATCGGTGCGGGGCGTCAGCGAGGGTTCGGTCTGTGCGTCCCGGCACGAGCGACCGGCGACGACAAGAGCAGCCGGCAATCGTGAGCAGAACGCGGACCTTGGCGACCATGCCGGAGTTTTCGGCCTTCTATCGCGCGATCAACGGGCGGGATCCCTTCCCCTGGCAGGACCGTCTGGCGCAACAGGTTGCCGGCTCGGAAGAGTGGCCCGCCGAAGTCGGCGTACCTACGGGTCTCGGGAAGACAGCCTGCCTCGACGTCGCGATCTGGTGGCTTGCTTCGCAGGCTGATCGCGCACCTGAAGAGCGCACCGCCCCAACGCGGATCTGGTGGATCGTCAACCGGCGCTTGCTCGTCGACTCGACCGCGGATCATGCCGAAGCGATTCGGGACAAGCTGCGGAATCCTGCGGGTGCCGGGCTCCGCGGGGAGTCCCTGGAGGTCGTCACCACTGTAGCCAAGCGGCTTGGCTCGCTCTTCGCTGGTGAGGCCGACGGCCCGCTGGACGTCACTCGTCTCAGGGGCGGCGTTGTCTCGCGCCGACCGACGGATCCGTCGAAGCCCGCGGTGATTCTCGCGACCGTGCCGATGTACGGGTCGCGGCTGCTGTTTCGCGGCTACGGGTCGTCGCGCTCGATGCGTCCGGTCGACGCCGCGCTTGCGGGAACCGATTGTCTGGTCCTCGTTGACGAAGCGCACCTTGCGACTCATCTTCAGAGGTTGATTCCGGCACTAGAGGATTGCACCCCGGGTGCTCGGTCAATCCTCGGCGGGAGTCGTTCAAGGCCGCGAGTCGTCGCGCTCACGGCGACGGGAGACGCCGGCGAGGCGGCGCGATTCGACCTTGGGCCCGACGACAAGGCGCACGATGAGGTGAAGAAACGGTTGGACGCGGCGAAGCCGGTCGAGGTCCGGGTCGCCAAGAGCGGCGATGTCGCGAAACTGCTGGCTGAGGAGGCGCTTGACCTGCTTCCCGAGGCGCCGGCAAAGGCCAGTTGCCTCGTGTTCGCCAACACGCCCGGCCAGGCGAGGGCCGCATTCGATCTTCTACGGAAGAAGACCGCCAGCGATCCCGTCGACGTTCGGTTGCTGACGGGTCGATCCCGTGAGCGGGAGGCGGAGAAGATCCGGCAGCAAATCCTCGATCCGGTTCACGGCATGAGCTCGAAGCGCGATGCTTCCAGGACGAGAGAGCGTCACCTGATCGTTGTTGCCACCCAGACTCTCGAAGTCGGCGCCGACGTTGACGCGGAGTATCTGGTCACCGAAGCCTGCGGCGTGCGCGCGTTGACGCAGCGTCTCGGCAGGCTGAACCGGCTGGGCCGCTATTCGCACGCACGTGGCATCTACATCCATCTTCCACCTCCCAAGGCACTGAATCGCCGTCGTGGCGCGAGCGGCCCGGTAGAGGAGTGGCCGGTTTACGGCAAGGAACCGGCCCTTGTTCTGGAGAGACTGCAAGCGGCCTTGGTCGGCGGCTCGCCACCGGCCGTTGATCTCTCGCCTCGCTGGGTGTCGAAGGTCCTCGGCCAGCCGGGCGATGACCCGGGCCGGGCGCCTGAGGTGCTGCCCGCGCTGCTTTGGGAGTGGACGAAGACGACCACGCGGCCCGAAGGCGAGGCGCCCGTCGAACCGTACTTCTCCGGGATTGCGCGGCCGGAGTACTCGGTGTCGCTGCTTTGGAGGGCGCATGTTCCGGGCGATGGCGAGTCGCTTTGGCCGAGAGCCAGCGACCGCGAGGCCGTTCAGGTACCGATCGGTGAGGTGAGGGAAGCCCTGGACGAGGACGAGGAGCTGTGTCGCCTTTGTCCAGATCGCGTCACGGTCGAGGAGGTCTCCATCAACCACCTGAGACCCGGAGATACCTGCATCGTGCCCTGTGATCGGGGCTTGCTCGATGAGTTCGGCTGGAATCCGTTGTCCACGGCGGCCGTTGCCGATGTCTCCTTGCTGGATCGCGGATTGCCACTCGACGCGCTAGCGCTTCGGCGACTTTGCGGCGTCGAGCTGGCCAGCCTCGTGAAAGTAGCTCTAGGCGTCTCGGAGGACGATGAAGGGGTTGACGACGATGAGCGGGTGGAGGCGATCGAGCAGATTCTCGACCGTCTTGAGGAGGCCTCGCCAGCAGGGTGGGGCGAGGAGGAATGGCGTGGCTTCCTCGCCTCTCTGGAAGGGCGCGTTGGCGTCGGCCGGCGCGAGGTTCCCCGCCTGCCCTGGAGCGGCGCTGCCGAGGAACGGCCGAGTGACGAGCACGACGAGAGGTCGCTTGCAAAGTCGGCCGTCGACCTTGGGCTTCATGGCCGTGCGGTTGCTAATAGGGCCCGCTCGATCGCCGTATGCATCGGAGTAGTCCCCGAGCTTGCCCCGATCATTGAGAGAGCCGGTTCGTGGCATGACCTCGGCAAGGCGGACCCTCGCTTTCAACGGTCGCTCGTCCCCGACCGGGAGGAAGGCGCCGCCCTTGTCGCGAAGTCGGCCACCCCGCGTCACCTCTGGGAAGCCAATCGAGCGGCGGCTGGGTGGCCTCGGGGAGGCCGTCACGAAGCACTTTCTGCGCGTCTGGCGAGGGAACGGCTCCAGCGAGACGACGACGTCTGCGATTCATGGGAAGTCAACCTCCTCCTCCACCTGATCGGCAGTCACCACGGTCGAGGGCGCCCGTTGACCTTGCCAGTCGACGACGGAACGGCTGGGACGGTGTCCGCGCTGATTGACGGCGTTCAGGTCGAAGCAGCGGCGGACCTTTCCATCGTCGACTGGGACCAGCCGGCTCGCTTCGGCCGCCTGAATGAGCGCTTCGGACCGTGGGGACTCGCCCTGCTCGAGGCCGTGGTCCGGCAGGCCGACCACGCCGTTTCTTCCGGAGACGTCGGCATCGCTCCAGGGTTGGACGAATGAGCAGCGTTGAGTGCCCCGGCTTGCCGGGTTCCTGGCTCAACGGCTGGCTGGCGGCCGTTGGGGCCACCGTGCTGGATTCCCGGATTCGGCTCGGTTGGACCGCGGGGAGAGCACCGGTGGCAGTCCTTGCTGCTGAAGGCATCGACCCGGTTTCGGCCCTCGTTGCCTCGTGGCCAAGTGAGGACGCGCTGCGGGACATGCCGCTTGCGGATGAGCGGGAAGGGGTGGATCCACTTGGCCGGAGTGTCCCGGTGGAGGACTTCGTCGCGCGTGTTCGGGTGACCCGTGGTGATCCCTACTCTTGGACGCTCTCGTCGACCATGACCGATCTTCAACTGGGTGACGGAGGAAAGGTCGAGCATGCGCCGCTCGATCCTCCTGTACCGAAAGGCCTGACACTGTTCTCGCGCATGCTGCGGGTGCATGCCCTAGTTCAGCCCACCGCGGAACGGATTGCGGACGGCCTCTCTGGCCGAGCGGTTCGCGTCCAAGGCAACGGACTTGGTTTTGACTTGAGCCGCTTGGGTTCTTTGGCGGACAGCACGGACCCGCAGGTCGAGCCGATGGTCGAGTTGCTCGCCTTCTTCGGTCTCGCACTGTTTCCGGTTCGTGGCCCGGGTGTCGCTGTGAACGGGAAGCGATCCGGGCGGGCTCGAGCAGTACAGAGGGGCTGGAAGCCGAAGAGAGATCGGAACGGCAGCCACTTCGTGTGGCCCGTATGGCGCCAACTGCTGGACTCTTCAGGGATCGATGCGCTCTTGGACGCCTGGAAGCCGGAGCCGAGAGAGGCGTGGCAGAGCTTAGGCGTGCACGCGGCGTGGCGCACGGTTGAGTTTCAACGCCGAGCTGAGAGAGACCCCACCAGAGGGTTCGGGGCTGAGCCCTTGTGAACGACGCGCCCATCGTCCCGATCTCCGCGATCGAGCACTTCGTCTACTGTCCCCGACAGTGCGCCTTGATCCACGGTGACGGGGTCTGGGCCGACAACGCCCATACGGTTCGCGGGTCGCGCTCTCACCGACGTGTGGACAGCGGGCAGCACCGTCAGGAGCGTGGTCGCTACGTCCTGCGGGCCATCCCGTTGTGGTCCGAGGCGTTGGGACTCTCCGGCAGAGCCGATGCGGTGGAACTCGAGCGGGGAGCAGTGCACCCAGTGGAGTACAAGTCGGGCGTACGTCACGGTTCGGCTGCCGACCTGCAGCTCTGCGCCCAGGCTTTGTGCCTCGAGGAGATGCTGGGCGTCGAAGTGCCAGTGGGCTCGGTCTGGTATGGCGGGCCGCGCCGCCGGGTTCGAGTTGCGTTCACCCCGTCGTTGCGGGGCCAGGTAGTGGAAGTTGTGCACCAGATACGAGAGCAGCTACTCCTCGCCGTCTTGCCGGAGGCGCCGAACGACCCGCGTTGCAAGGAATGTCAGCTGCAGCACCACTGTCTGCCCGGCGTGGTCGCTGCACCGGTCCGGGTCGAGCGCTACGTGGCGAAGAGTGTGTTCGGATGCGCTACCTGAGCTCCGTCTATGTTCGTGAGCACCGAGCCAGGGTCCGGTTTCGTCGCGGCTCGCTTCTGGTGTCGACCCCCGAGGGCGCCCGCAAGATCCCGCTGGAGGGGATCGATGCCGTTGTTCTGATCGGAGGCGCTCAAGTAACCACGCAGGCTCTGGAGGCATGCGTGCGCCGCGGCGTTCGGGTCAGTTCAGTGGGAATGTCCGGCAGGGTGCGGTTCGTCGTCGGAGGCGTTACGGGCGGCAACGTCCACCTGCGGTCGGCTCTCTATGGAGCGGTTGCGGATGCCGTCCACTCTCTCTCGCTGGCGAAGGCGTTCGTCGCCGCGAAGCTCCAAAACAGCCGAAAGGTCGTGGAACGCTGGGCACGCGACGAACGGGACTCCTACGAGGCAGACGGCTTGGCGAAACGCGCGCGGCAGATCGGAGAGCGGGTCGGACGGTTGGCCAGCGCGGAGGCCGCGGACCACGTTCGGGGCATCGAAGGTGACGCGGCTCGCATCTACTTCGGGGCAGTCGGGCAGGCTCTTTCCAAGTGCGACCTCCGGTTCTCGAAGCGCAACCGACGGCCGCCTCGCGATCCAGTGAACGCGATGTTCGGGTTCTGCTATGGGCTTCTCGTCACTGAGTTCATTGGCGCGACGGAGAGCGTCGGGCTGGACTACCAGATGGGCTTCTTCCATCGGCCCCGGTCCGGCAGACCTTCCTTGGCCCTTGATCTTGCGGAGGAACTGCGCGCTTTGACGGACCGCTTCGTGGTGTCTCTGGTGCGGAGGCGGCAGGTGGGGCACGACAGCTTCGTTCGCACGCCGGGAGGCGGCGTCTATCTCACCGACGATGGCCGGGCCGACCTGATCAAAGAGTGGGAACGCCACAAGGAAACCGCCGTGCTTCACCGGGTATCGGGCCGGCGGGTCGGTCGGTGGGCACTGCCGGCGATTCAGGCGACCCTGCTGGCGCGCCATCTTCGGGGCGATCTGCCTGTCTATCCGCCCTTCGTCCTGGCTTGAGGGATGGACGTTCTCGTCACGTACGACATCGCCGATACGGAGGGCAAGGGCGCCTCGCGGCTCAGGCGGGTTGCGCAGGTTTGCGAGAAGTACGGCCAGCGGGTGCAAATGTCTGTCTTCGAGTGTCGATTGTCGCCAGCGCGGCTAGCCCGCATGCTTGGGGAGGTTCAGGACGAAATCGACACGCGTCAGGACTCGGTGATTGTCTATCGCTTCGCCGGGCCGATCGAGGAAGCTCGGAGTCGCTTTGGTAGGGACCAGCATCGCGAAACCGGGGAGCCTTGGATCGTCTGACGTGTTGTGCGAACCTCCGGTGATTCCGGCTTGGTACCGCCAACGCTCGCAGGTGGCTGACCATTGCGGGCGGCAGCGGCCGAGCATCTGGGCGGTTTCCGTGCCGGAGTGGTCGAGATGCTGATCGAAGAGTGCGTTCGTTGTGGCGCCGGTTCCTCTGGCCTCGTCAAGGCGGGGGGTGCGAGACATCTTTGTAGGCTTAGCACTGTCGCCGGGGCCTATGCTCCGGCCTTCGTTGAGCGGGCGAGGACGTGAGCGACTTCGTGGAGCGCGCCCGCAACTGTCGCCGGGGCCTATGCTCCGGCCTTCGTTGAGCGTGGACCGCCCGCAAGGATCCAAAGGGTTACCGTCGCCTGTCGCCGGGGCCTATGCTCCGGCCTTCGTTGAGCGCTAGTCGGCGACGCCGACACCGGATCCGCCCTTATTCTGTCGCCGGGGCCTATGCTCCGGCCTTCGTTGAGCGGGAACCCGCGCCGACGACCTCCGCGGCATCCTCCCCTGTCGCCGGGGCCTATGCTCCGGCCTTCGTTGAGCGTCCTCGACCTCCTTCTCACTCACTGCGTGCTTGGCGCTGTCGCCGGGGCCTATGCTCCGGCCTTCGTTGAGCGACGGGAAGCCGGACCTCGTCTTCGAGGCGAAAAACAGCTGTCGCCGGGGCCTATGCTCCGGCCTTCGTTGAGCGTTCGGCTCACTACTTCGGCTCTGCGGCCACCATCACCCTGTCGCCGGGGCCTATGCTCCGGCCTTCGTTGAGCGGTGGTCCCGTCAACCGTTCTGGCAGCCCTCACCTCCTGTCGCCGGGGCCTATGCTCCGGCCTTCGTTGAGCGCCGTGCTCATGCGTGCTGTCCCTGTACAGGGGAGGCTGTCGCCGGGGCCTATGCTCCGGCCTTCGTTGAGCGTTCAGGCGCATCGGGGGGCTATGGTTCATGGCGCCTGTCGCCGGGGCCTATGCTCCGGCCTTCGTTGAGCGTCGTTGCCGTTTCGCGTGATGGTCGTGTAGGTCACGCTGTCGCCGGGGCCTATGCTCCGGCCTTCGTTGAGCGTGGCAGAACGGTGATCGCAACGCCGCTGTGGCCCCGCCTGTCGCCGGGGCCTATGCTCCGGCCTTCGTTGAGCGCTCAAGCCCCACGGCAAGCCACGGTTCATCCTCGACTGTCGCCGGGGCCTATGCTCCGGCCTTCGTTGAGCGGAATTTGACGACGGCTCCGCGATCGTGGACAGCGGGCTGTCGCCGGGGCCTATGCTCCGGCCTTCGTTGAGCGCGGGTGAACGTCGGTAAGCGTGACCCGGATCGTGGCTGTCGCCGGGGATCACCGGCCAGGTGGTCGCCGTCACGTGGAACCTGTCGCCGGGGCCTATGCTCCGGCCTTCGTTGGAGGTTGTCGGACGTTGGCAGCCACCTGAGACCCTACCTCCGGCACCACGACGCCGGCTCGGACGCTCTGGCTTGCGCTCGGATCGTCCTTGCCGCGGAAGCGTCCGGCTGGAGAGCTGCACGCTGATTCACGAGAAGACGATCGATCACGCTGCCGTTGTACGGCCATGACTCAGGTGACTCTCTCCCAGAGGTACCAGATCGTCATCCCGCTTGAGATCCGCACCGCTCTGCGGCTCAAGCCAGGCCAGAAGTTCGAGGCGATTCTCGTGGGAAAGACCATCAGTCTGGTCCCGGTCAAGCCAATGCGCGAGTGTCGGGGCTCTCTCAAGGGCATCGACACCACGGTCGACCGCGAAGCTGATGGACTGTGAACGTCGCCGACACCTGACGTCGGGGGCGCTGCGGACCGAGCTTGGTGGTGCAGGTGATGCTTCGAGCAACCCGAGCCCGAATCCGTCCATGTCCATGAGGGGCGCCGACTGGCCGCGCCCGCCGCGGGCCGGGCGCCGGGGCCTGTAATACGATCGTCTCGACGTCGCGGCTGCCCGACGCGGAAGAGCGAAAGGGATGGGGCCGACGATGACGAGTTCGGAGAGTACGGGAGCGGAACCAGCGGCGCCGATGATGACGAGAGCGGAAGCGGATGCCCGGTTCGGGGCGATGCTGGAGCGTCACGACATGGCGAAAGCCGAGGCGGACGCCCGGTTCGCGGCGATGCTGGAGCGCCACGACATGGCGAAAGCCGAGGCGGACGCCCGGTTCGCGGCGATGCTGGAGCGTGACGATGCGAAGTTGGCGCAGCACCGGGCGGAGATCAACGCCCGCTTCGCCGAGTTCAAGGGCTACATGGAGGCCCGGTTCGGCTCGGTCGAGGGACAGATCGCGGGGCTGGCCGGTCAGGTGGGCATGCTGAAGTGGACCTTCGGCAGCTTCATGGCCTTGATCACGCTTCTTCTCGGCCTTCTGGCGTACACGATGGCCTCCGCCGCTTCCTGAGCGGAAGATCGCCGCCGGCTCGGACGCGCTCGCCTGAGTGCGCGGTAAGGTACGCGCCCTCACCGACCACGCGACAGCACGGAGTCCCGCGAATGCGTTTCAGCTACTGGCCCGCCCCCACGATGCCCTGGCCCGAACTGTTGGAGATGTCCCGGCACGTCGAGGCCACCGGCTGGGACGGCATCTGGTACGCCGACCACTTCATGCCGAACGGCGAGGACACGTCGGCGCCGTGGGCGGAGAGCTGGACCACTATCGCGGCTCTCGCGGCGGCGGTGCCGCGCGTGCGTCTCGGTCCGCTGGTCACCGGCAACACCTACCGGCATCCGGCGGTGCTGGCGAAGATGGCGGCGACGATCGATCACATCTCGGGCGGCCGGGTGGTGCTGGGCCTCGGCGCCGGCTGGCAGGAGAACGAGCACCTCGCCTACGGCATCCCGTTCTACACGCTGGGCGAGCGGCTCCGCCGCCTGGACGAGGCCTGCCGGACGATCAAGGCGCTCTACGGTTCGCAGAGAGCGAGCTACGTTGGCGACGCTTACCAGCTCGTCGATGCGCCGCTCGAGCCCAAGCCGGTCCAGGACCCGCTGCCGCTGATGATCGGCGGCGGCGGGGAGAAGGTCACCCTGCGGATCACCGCCCAGCATGCCGACGAGTGGAACGTCTGGGGAACAGCCGACATTCTCAAGCACAAGATGGCGGTGCTCGACGCCCACTGCGAGAACGTGGGACGGGAGCCGGCGGAGATCGAGCGGTCGGCGGTGGCACTGCTCTTCCTGAGCGACGACGAGGCGTTTCTGTCCAAGGTGCGGGCACGCGGCACGGGAATGCCGTCGAACATCGGCGGCGTCTCGGAGATCGCCGACGCGGTCGGCGCCTACCGCGACGCCGGAGTGCACGAGTTCATCGTGCCGGCGTTCAACCTGGGCGGCATGGATCGTCAGAAGGAGGTCCTCGACCGGTTCATCGAGGAGGTCGCCCCGGCATTCCGCTAACTGACCGCGCCAGCGTCTAGAATCCACAGCTATGGGGTCACGCCCTTCCGACCTCCGGATGTCGCAGGAAGCCATGCTGGCTCTGGCCGAAAAGGCGGCGGAGTTCGCGGTGACCCGGATCGAGAGTTTGCCCGGCGAGAGCGCCTGGGACGGGGAGTTCAAGGAAGGCCTCGAGCGACTGCTGCTCGAGGACCCGCCGGAGGAAGGTCGGCCGGCCGAAGAGGTCCTGCGGCAGGCCGTCGAGGACATTCTCCCGATGACGACCCGGCTGGACCACCCCCGCTGCTTCGGATTCGTTCCGTCGGAGCCGACGTGGCCCGGCGTGGTCGCGGACTTCCTGGCTTCCGCCTGGAACGTGAACGCCTGCACCTGGCTGGTTGCCAGCGGTCCGAGCCAGGTCGAACTCACGGTCCTGGATTGGTTTCGGCAGTGGCTCGGCTATCCGAAGAGCTCGGGTGGACTGTTGACCAGCGGTGGCTCCGCCGCCAGCGTGGACGCGTTCGTTGCGGCCAGGGAAGCGGCCGGCAATCCGGGACGCCCGTCCGTGTACATGAGCGACCAGAGCCACAGTGCGCAGGTGCGTGCCGCGATGATCGTCGGCGTCAGGCCGGACTGCATCCGCAAGGTCGAGACCGACGGGGACTACCGTCTCGATATGACGGCGCTCTCTCGCGCCGTGGCTGAGGACCGCGCGAAGGGGCTTCGGCCGATCGCGGTCTGCGCGAACGCGGGCGCTTCCAGCACCGGGACGATCGATCCACTTCGGGCGATGGCGGACTACTGCCGGGCGGAGGACATCTGGTTGCACACGGACGCGGCCTACGGAGGCTTCGCGGCGATCACCGACAAGGGCAGGGAGGCCCTGAGCGGTATCGAGCGCGCCGACTCGATCGGGCTCGACCCGCACAAGTGGCTGTTCCAGCCCTACGAAGTGGGCTGCCTCCTGGTCAAGGATGCCAACAAGCTCGAAGACGTCTTCGCGTTCGGCACCACCGTCCTTCAGGACACGATCTGGGGCGCCAACCACCCGAACATCAACGATCGTGGCCTCCAACTGAGCCGCTCGTTCCGGGCCCTCAAAATCTGGATGTCAATCCAGACCTTCGGGATGTCCGCATTCCGGATGGCGGTGTCGAAAGGGATGGAACTCGCTGCGCGGGCGGATGCGTACATTCGGCAGAGCCAAGTCCTGGAACTGCTGGCACCGGCGTCGCTCGGCATGGTCTGCATGCGGGTCAACCCGGAGGGCGCAGGATTGGAGCGAGAGACTCTCGACCGCGTCAACCGCGAGGTTCTCGCGCGGCTCTTCTGGGATGACCGAGCCTTCATCTCATCGACGTCTCTCCATGGGACCTTCGCACTTCGGCTCTGCATCATCAACCACTCGACGAGTTGGGACGACGTGCGGGAGACGCTGGAGGCGATGGAGCGGTTCGGCGAGGACGCGGTGGCAGCGTGAAGGCCGTCGCCGCCAGCTTCTACGGGTAGTAACCCGACATCGTCCTTACCTCCGCGTCGCGGGCGTCGACTTCGACCCGCACCACCCGGAACTCGCTCTCGGGTCTGGCGCTGGTCGACTGGTAGGTGAGCAGGTAGCGGTTCCGCAGTTCCCGCTCGATCCGCGTGTAGATCGCGTCGAGCTGGCTGACGCCGTCGATGAAGAAGGCCTGGCCGCCCGTCTCTTCGGCGATGCGTTCGAGCACCCGGCGCGTCGTTCGGTCCGCCGCTGCTTCCCGGAGGCCGATGGCGTAGATCGTTACCCCTGAACGCTGCGCGGTCTCGAGCGCGCTCTCGAACGTGAAGGAGCTGTTCTCGTCCTTGCCGTCGGACAGGAGGAGCAGGGCCTTCTGGCCGCTGATGCCATCGAAGTAGCTGAGAGCGAAGACGAGGCTGTCGTAGAGCGACGTCGTGCCGGTCGCCTTGAGGCCCGCCAGCGCTCGCGCGAGCTGGCCCCGGTCTTTCGTGAACCGGCTCTCGACCCGCGCCCGGTTGGCGAAGGCGAGGACCGCCATCCGGTCCCTGGGCCGGAGCGTGTTGTCGACGAAGCGCTGGGCGGCTGCCCGCACCTGGTCGATCGAGTCCTGCATCGAAGCCGATGTATCGAGCAGCAGACCGGCGTGGAAGGGTGTGTCGTCGACCCATTCGAAGCGGCGAACCGTTTGCTGAACGCCGTCCTCGGCGATTCGGAAGCGATCCTGCTCCAGTTCCGGAATCGGGCGGCCCCGTTCGTCGACGACGCTGGCGAAGAGTTCGACGTACTGCACGTCGATTCGCTCGACCGGGTTCGGGCTGTTGATGAAGACGACGTCCTCCGTGCTGCTGCCGTCGGCGAGAAACGCGGCCGCGCGGAGGTAGGTCAGGTTCGGACCGTCGAGCACGACCGGCTGGACCCATGGGGGCTGGTAGAGCGTCGCGATCCGTTCCTCGCCCAGGAACAGTTCGAGGCGCTCGATCTCCTCGCCGTCGGGCACCGCGATCTCGACGGCCGCGCGCGTGCTCTGCAGGTACTGCTCGCCGGAGCGCGGTTCGATGAACCGGGCGCGGAAGCGCTGGCCGCCGCGGTTGACCGACATCTCGTCCGACGCGACAACCTTGCCGTCCTTGAGGCCTTCCACCCGAATCCGGTGCTCGGTCGGGTGCGAGCCCAGGTTCAGCTCCACGCCGAACGGCGGCCGGCGCTTGCGCAGGATCTCGCGGCCGTCGAGCGAGAAGGCGACGGCATCGAAGTCGCCGATCGCGTGGGTGGAGAAGCGCACCATGCCGACGCGCAGGCGCTCGTCCCGCGGCGGCACGAGGCGGAGCAGGCGTTCGCCACGCGCCGCTGCCTGGTTGGCTTCGGCGAGGGCTGGGAAGGTCTCGAGGATGGTCTTGCGCAGCGATTGCGCCTCCTCGAGGTTCGGAACATCGATCGTTTCGTTGACCACCGCGAACTGCTGGCCGAAGACGTCCTCGATCTTGAGCCGGATCTGGACCTCGCCGGGCCGCAGGTAGCGAGTGAAGACGAGTGGGATCGAGTCCTCGTCGCTACCGCTCGCGGGGAGTTCGAAGCGGTAGCGGAACGTCTCGAACAGCCGGTCGTCGCGGATGACCTCGCCGGTCATGTGGAAGCTGTGGTACTCGCGTTGCTGGAAGCTCCTGCGGCCAGCCGTCGGCCCCGGCACCATCACCAGGCCGTGAGTGACCGTGCGCGTCTGGTTGCGGCCCGGATAGTCCCACTCGAGGTCGATGTCGAAACGGGGGGCGCCCTCCGGGACGTCAGTGTTGAAGGCGGCGAAAGTCGCGAGCCACTCATCGGGCGGCTCGGGAGGGGCGGACACCTCTTCGATGACGCCGTTGCTGGCCAGGTCGCGCTGAACCGCCTGTGCGGACCATCCGAACCACTCGTCCCCGCAGAGGACGGTGATGTTCGTGGTGGGCAGGCCGCGACGGGACGTCGGGCGGCGCACGGGGCTCTCGTGCCAGAAGACGTAGGGCTTGTTGCGGCTCGTGGCGAGGAAGATGACGACGAAGTGACGGGAGGTTCGGTCGCTGCCACCGTAGAACCAGATCTCGAGTTCGCTGGTTCGCGAGAGGCAGTAGGCAGCGGTCCGACCGTCCGGGAGGATGAAGCGTCCCGGCGGTCCGTTCAGAAGGTAGAACAGGGCGCGTGCGTCCTCCAGCGTGCCCCATTGCGTGAGAGCGGCGTCGACCCGGTCTTCCCAGAGGACCTGGAGCTCGTTGAGGGGTGTTCTCGGATCCGGATCGCGAGCCTTCCAGAAAGCCTGGATGAACGCCTCGCGCCGGTAGTCCTCCGGGAGGTTGACGAAGAACTCGCGCTCCTCGTCGCTGATCAGTGGGCCGACCCGCTCCAGCCAGCGGACGAAGCGGGAATCCAGCGGCCGCGGACTCGCGCTGTCCTGTGCGGCGGCCACTGCGACCAGCAGCGACGCGGCAAGGACGGATGCGATTCTGGTTCGGGCGGTCATCTGAGGGCTCGTCGTCCGATTCTGCAACGAATCGGTTCCGAGGCAGATTCCTAGTGGCCCGAGCGGCTGCGCTTGCGCACCTGTCGCGCGAGGGAAACCAGCACGACCAGCCCGAGGACTCCCGCCACGAGGCCGACGTCCTGCGTCAGCCACACCGCCGGGCCGAGGCCGCCGACGACGATCTGGTCGACCATTCGCAGGAACAGGAACATCGAGGCGATGAGCAGCGGGGAGTTGTACTCCCGCAGGACGACCGTCCGCCAACTGAATCGGGTCTCCGGGGACAGCCACAACCGGGGCCTGGGCCAGAAGGTCGGCGTTCGCTCCGACCAGCGGCGGTGGGTCGCGCCGAACCGCTCGCCGAGGAAACGCTCCTCGGCGGCGATCACCCGTTGGTAGAGCAACCAGTAGACGAGCGCCGCGGTGATCACGAACCACCACGACTTCAGGGCGAGCGCGAAGCCCATCAGCACGAAGAGGTTGCCGAGATAGACGGGGTGCCGGCAGAGCGAGTACATGCCGGTCACGTTCAGGTGGCTGGCGCTCGGCGCCCTTAGGCTCCGGGTGGAGGCGCCCGGGGGTGCGGAACCCAGCGCCGCCCACCGCACGCCGAGCCCGAGCAGCGAGACGCCGAGGCAAAGCGCGAGCCAGCCGAGTCCCGGGTCCGCAGGCAGTACCGCCGACCGGCGCTCGAGCACCGCCAGCGCGGCGGCGGGAAGCAGGAACACGACGAACAGGCTGCGGTGCCGGAACAGGAAGAGGCCCTGGTCGGCAAGCCGCCGGCTGTCGTTCATCGCTCGGATCTTCCGGCCGCGACAACGCGGGCGGCCGCTTCCGGAGTCGTCAGCAGGACGTGCCCCTGCTCGGGGTCGTGGTCGCGAGCGACCTCGACGAGGTCGAGCGGAGGCGAAAGACGCTCGAGATTGTCCCGTTCGATGAGAAGCCAGACGGGCCGATCCGTGCGGGCGACGAAACGTCGCAGGGCCTCCTCGTCGCCCTGATCGTGCGCCAGGATGCCGCCGTGGAGGTCGACCGCGAACCGGCCGGTGTAGAAGAGGAATCCCGCATCGGGAACAGGATAGATCGCGTAGGGCTCGCCAGGTTCCGCCCACTGGACCAGGTTGCTCGAGAGGGCGCGGGCCGACTTGAAGGCGTCCCCCAGCGGCAACAACCGCACGGCGGTCACCGACATCGTGAGTCCAAGGCCCGTCGCAAGGCACGCTACCAGCAGGTCGGGCCGCCGCCTGGCAGCCAGGTACAGGCCGATCAGACCCGCGACGACGGGGATGGCGGCAACCGCCTGCAGCGAAGCGATGGTTCTTTCAGGCATCGAACCGTCGGGAAGATCCCGCCCCGCGACCGGCGCCGCGGCCGCTACGACGCCGAACAGCAGCGGTACGGTCGCTGCCGAAATCAGGAAGGCCGTGCGGTAGCGAGGCCAGCGATCCCGGATCGCCACGACGCCGTAGGCGACGAGCATCGCGAGCGGTGCCGCGAGCGCCAGCAGGTAGACGGTCCGCTTGCCGCCGGACACGCTGAAGAAGACGAAGGTGCTGGCGATCCAGATCAGGAGAAAGCGAACCGCCCGCGCTTCGCGGCCGGCCGAGTCGCGGTGAGAAACGCGGAAGGCGGCGTAGACCGCTACGGGGGCGAGCAGCGTCCAGGGCGCGAACGTGCCGGGCAGGGTCTGGAAGTAGTAGTACCAGGGCCGGGGGTGGTAGGTCGCCTCGGCATAGCGCGACACGGTCTGGTCGAGGATCAGGGCGTCGAAGTAGGACTGTCCGGCGATCCACACGGCGGGCCCGAACCAGGCCAGGACGATCGCGGCCCAGAGCAGCAGGCCGCGCCCTAGTCGGAGTTCGGCGACGCCGGCCCGGTCGCGCTCGAACGCGAGCGTGGTGACCGCCGCGAGCAGCGGCACGATCAGCCCGACCGGCCCCTTGGCCAGGGTGGCCAGTCCCAGGCAGGCGAAGAACAGGAGATTGGCGCGCTGGTTGCCGGGACGCGAGGCCGGATCGTTCGGGCTCCACGACCGCCCCCGCGCCCAGAACAGGATGGCGAGCAGCTCCAGAAAGGTCAGGGTCATGTCGATCTGGCCGACTCGTCCGTTCCACATGACCAGGGCCGAGGTCAGGAACACGGGCGCCGCCAGCCACGCGGTCTTCCGGTCGAACAGTCGGCCGGCGATCGCGAACACGACGAGCACCGAGCCGATGCCGGCAAGGAGCGACGGCAGCCGGGTCGCAACCTCGTCGACACCGCCGCGAAGGGCGCCGAACAGGGCGATGTTCCAGAAGTGGAGCGGCGGCTTGTGGTCGTACCGTTCGCCGTTGAGGCGCGGCACGAGGAAGTGCTCGATCGCCCGCGGCTCGAGCAGCATCTCCCGCGCGACCTCGGCGTAGCGCGGTTCGTCCGGGTTCCAGAGGTCGCGGCTGCCGATTCCGGGCAGCAGAACAGCCGTCGCTGCAACGGCGAGGACGAGGTAGGGAAGCAGGCGTCCTCGCACGGATCGATCCTGCCACAGGGGCGATCTTGCCACCGGCAGAGGCGACCCGCTGCTCTTCACCGCGCTCCGTCGTCCTTAGCGGCGATAAGGTACCCGTTCCCTTCACGGATCGCCGGCAACAGACAGGCGGAGGAATCAGGCGATGGGCCAGCTACCGAAGTCCGTGACCATCACGGACGACACGATGAGAGAGGGTCTGCAGATCGAGAGCGCGGACATTCCGGTCGAGGACAAACTGCGGCTGCTCGACGCGCTGGGCGAGACCGGAGCCAGGGTGATCTCGATCGGTTCTTACGCGCACCCCAAGTGGACTCCGCAGATGGCCTGCATCGACGAGATCGCCGAGCGCTTCGTGCCGAAGCCGGGCGTGCGCTACACCGCCGCGATCTTCAACAAGATCGGGTTCGACCGCGCCGACCGCTGGTACCCGAAGCTCGACGTCCGGCAGCGCAGGTTCGGCACCCACGTCGAGCTTTGCGACACCTTCGCCCGGCGCAACTACAACGCGACCCAGGCGCAGCAGATCGAGCGCATCCCGGGGGTGATCGAACAGGCCCGGGCCCGCGGGGCCGAGACGGGCGCGGTGGCGATCGGCAATCCGTTCGGATCGAACTTCGAGGGAGCGTTCACGCTCGAGCAGCGAATGGACCTCATGGCGCTGATGATCGACCGCTGGCACGAGGCCGGCTTCCGGGTCAGCCGGTGCGCGATCATCGAGGCGATGGGCTGGAACATGCCGCACACCGTGCGGGAGACGCTCCTCGCGATCCGTGAGCGCTGGCCCGAGATCACGGACTTCCATTGCCACCTGCACAACACCCGAGGGGCGGCGATGGTCAGCTACTACGAGGCGCTCAAGCTGGGCGTGCGCGAGTTCGACACCTCGATCGGCGGCATGGGGGGCTGCCCCTACTGCGGCAACGGCCGAGCGGCGGGCCATGTGCCGACGGAGGACTTCGTCGACTTCTGCCACGAGCTGGGAATCGAGACGGGCTACAGGCTCGACAAGCTGATCGAGGCGGCGCATATCGCCGAGGAGGTGGTCGGCCATCCGCTCTGGGGCCACGTCTCGAAGGCGGGGCCGCGGCCGCGCGGCGACGGCGATCTCTACCCGCGGCAGATGCCCTTCGTCGAGACGCTCGACGAGGCCTCCCATTTCCGCAACGGCCCGCCGGTCTACACCGGCCAGCGGTCTCCGTGGCGGCCTGACGCGCCGCTGTACCAGGCATGACCGCCGCGGGAAAGAGCCCGGGCGCGGGCGTTCGTTACGAGGCGGACGGCCGGCCGCCGACAGTACTCGCCGCGACGATGGGCCTGCAGTATGCGACTCTCTGCGTCGCCGGCATCGTCCTGACGCCGGCGATCATCGTACGCGCCGCCGGGGGCAGCGACGAGTACCTGGCCTGGGCGGTGTTCGCGGCGATCTTCGTGAGCGGTATCGCCACGATCCTGCAGGCGGTGCGTCTGTGGCGGATCGGCGCCGGCTACATCCTGCTCATGGGCACGTCGGGTGCGTTCATCGCGGTCAGCATCGCCGCTCTTAGCCAGGGCGGTCCCATGCTCCTCGCCAAGCTGGTCATCGTCTCGTCGCTGTTCCAGTTCCTGCTTTCCGCGCGGCTCCTGCTGCTGCGGAGGTTGTTCACGACGACCGTCACGGGCACGGTCATCATGCTGATCTCGGTCAGCGTGATGCCGATCATGTTCAACCAGTTGACCCTGGTTCCCGACGATGCGCCCCGTGCCGCTGCTCCGATCACGTTCGTCGTGGCCATCGCTGTCATGGCCGGATTCGGCCTGCGGGCCAGGGGGATTGGACGGTTGTGGGCGCCGGTCGCGGGCGTTGTGGCCGGCTCGATCGTTGCCGCGTTTCTCGGGCTCTACGACTTTGAGCAGGTAGCCGCGGCTGCCTGGATCGGCGCCCCGGCCGGCGGCTGGCCCGGCTTCGACCTGTCCTTCGGGCCGGCCTTCTGGGCGTTGCTGCCGGGCTTCGTCATCGTCACGTTGATCGGCGCGGTGGAAACGATCGGTGATGCCGTGGGTATCCAGCGTGTCTCCTGGCGGACGCCGCGGGCGCCCGACTACCGGGCGGTACAGGGTGCCGTCGCCGCCGATGGACTGGGCAACCTGCTTTCCGGGATCGCCGGCACCGTGCCTAACACGACGTACTCGAGCAGCATCTCGGTCACGGAACTCACCGGTGTGGCCTCGCGCCGGGTGGGGATGTGGATCGGGATCATCTTCCTCGGTCTGGCCTTCCTGCCCAAGGCGCTTTCCCTGATTCTCGCGATTCCCGGTCCGGTCGTCGGCGCGTACGGGCTGGTGCTGATCGCCATCCTGTTCGTGCTCGGGGCCCGTATAGCCGGTCACGGGGGGATCGACTACCGGAAAGCCCTGGTGATCGGCGTGTCGTTCTGGATCGGCGTCGGTTTCGAGAACGGCCTGATCTTCAGCGACCAGCTCGGCGGCTGGGCGGCCTCGATCCTGGGCAACGGCATGACCGCCGGCGGTCTGACCGCCATCGGTCTGACCGCCTTCCTCGAGTCGACCGGCCCGCGCCGTCGGCGGCTCGAGGTCGAGGTCACGCCCAGGTCGGCCTCACGGATCGGCGGCTTTCTCCGGACCCTGGCGGAACGGGCGCGGTGGACGCCCGAGGCCTGCGATCGCCTCTGGTCGGCCGGTGAAGAGGCGCTGCTCAGCCTGGCCGGCCTCGACGAGGAGGAGGGCGGCCGGAAGCGCAGCCTTCTCGTGGTCGCGAGAGTCGACCGTCAGACGGCCGAACTCGAGTTCATCGCGGCGCCTGGTGGAAGCAACATCGAGGACCGGCTGGTGGTCATGGCGCCCGATGCTCCCGTCCCCATCGAGAACGAGCTGTCGCTGCGGCTGCTGCGGCACGTGTCGACCTCGGTGCAGCACCAGCAGTACCACGATACGGATGTCCTCACGGTCATCGTCAGCAGCGACAGCCAGGAACCGACGGGTCAGGTGGACACGGCGGGAATCTAGGAGAGCGCGTCCTTCCTGTAGGATTCCGCGGCGGATATGACCTCTCCGTGAAACGAACTGCGAGCGCCATAGCCACGTGAGTGACAGCCCCCACCTGACCTTCGTGGAGGAGATTCTGCTTCTTCTCCTGGACGACGATTCCGGTGCGATGAAGCGTGTCGCGCCCAACGTGATGGAGCTGCTGCTCGCCGGCGCGATCCTGATGGACCTCGCGCTGCGTGGACGCCTGGATTGCGATCTCCAGCGACTCGTCGTCGTTGATCCGACGCCGGTAGGCGAGGAGATACTCGACGGTCCGCTGGCGGAGATCGCGGAGGCCGCCGACGAGGCCGACGCCCGCACCTGGGTGGTGCGTCTCTCGGCCCGTAGCAAGCAGGTCCAGGAGGCTGCCCTCGCGCGCCTCGTCGAACGGGGAATCCTCCGGGTAGAGGATCGGAGCTTCCTGTGGGTGTTTGGCAGCCGCCGCTATCCGATGGTCGACGACCGGGAAGAGCGGGAGGTCAAGCTGCGAATCCTCGACGTGCTCCTGAGCGACCGGATTCCCGCGCCCAGAGATGTCGCCCTCATCTGCCTGGCCGATGCGTCGAACGCCTTCCAGGTCATCCTGAGCGCGCAGGAACTGCGCCACGCCGCGGCCCGGATCGAGTTGGTGCGCGGCTTCGATCTGATCGGTCAGGCGATGGGCCGGGCGATTCAGAAGTCCGTTCAGGACATTGCCGCCGCGACTGCGACGGCGCATCATCCCTTCTACTGAGTGCGAACAAGACGCAAAGAGGTGTGTACGTGATCGAGAGCATCAAGATCGGGAAGTCGGCAATCGGGGGCGAGACGGTTGGCGACGTAACCGTTTGGGTGCCGGAAGGGCGGGTCGACGCCTCGAGCGCGCCGGACCTGGAGCAGGCGATGACGTCCGAGATCGCGGAAGGCGGAGAGGCCGTCGTCCTCGACCTGAGCCGCACCCGCTACATGAGCAGCGCCGGCCTCCGCGTCGTACTCGTCGTGGCCCGCCAACTGCAGGCGCGCAAGGGGAAGTTCGCCGTCTGCGGCCTGAACGACGAAGTGAAGGAACTCTTCGAGGTTTCCGGCTTCAGCCTGATCGTAGGCATCGAGGCGGACCGCGACGCCGCGGTCGCCGCCGTCCAGCAGTCCGGCTGACCTTCGCGCGGCAGGACTGGGTGCGCCGGCGTCCCCGCCGGCATCCGGCGCGAAGCGCCGGCTTTGGACCTTCTGCCGCGCGAACCTCTACAGCGTCCAGCCGTCCCGATAGGTCGGCTGGATGTACTCCCGCGGCACCTCGACGCCGTTCGTCACCTTCAGCTTCTTCGGATTCCAGACGATCTCCTGCTGGGTGCGGACCGCCAGGTTGCCGAGCAGCGCCGTCTCGGTCATCGGACCCGCGTGATCGGCGAAGTTGGAGCCGTCGGGGTTCGTCGTGCCGGCCTTGATCGCGTCGATCCACTGCTTGTAGTGCCCTTCGGTCCGCTCGTAGACCTGGGGCAGCGGGTTCTTCGTGATCTTCTCGTGGAGCTTTGACGGGTAGATCGTGGGCCTGCCGGCGTAGATGTCGGCGACGATCACGCCCTCGGTGCCCACAAAGAGCTGACCGCTGTTGCGCGGCGGCCACTTGCCCTCCCACACCTTGGGCATCGCCGGCGTCAGGTTGCCGTCGCGCCAGACGACCGTCATCTTCGGCCGGTTGCCGCGGGCCGGGTACTCGAAGGTGATCCGTGTGGCGGCCGGTGCCGACTCCTTGAACAACGGCGTGGACTCGGCGTAAACGGACGAGGGATCACGCAGGTCGAAGATCCAGAACGCCGCGTCCATCGCATGGCAGGCGATGTCGCCGATGGCGCCCGTGCCGAAGTCCCACCAGCCGCGCCAGGCGAACGGGTGGTAGTAGTCGGGGTGGTAGGGGCGCTCCGGCGCCGGGCCGAGCCAGAGGTCCCACTTGACGTGGTCGGGCACCTCGTGAACTTCCTTGGGGCGCTTGATCGCCTGCGGCCAGATCGGCCGGTTGGTCCAGTACTCGACGCGGTTCACCTCGCCGATCACGCCGCCCTCGATCCACTCGCGGATCAGGCGCGTGCCCTCCGCGGCGTGGCCCTGGTTGCCCATCTGGGTCGCCGTGCCGGCCTTGCGGGCGGCCTTGCCGACCATCCGCGCCTCTCCGATCGTGCGCGTCAGGGGCTTCTGCGTGAAGACGTGGAGGCCGCGCTCCAGAGCCGCGACGGTGATCGCGGCATGGGTGTGGTCGGCGGTCGAGACCAGCACCGCGTCGAGTTCGCTGTGTGCGTCGAACATCTCGCGGTAGTCGTGGTAGCGGGCCGCATCCGGGTGGGCGTTCATCGTCTCCTCGGCGCGCTTCCAGTCGATGTCGCAGAGCGCCACGATGTTCTCGCTGGCGACGCCGGCGACGTCGCTGCGGCCCTTGCCACCGGCGCCGATGGCCGCGATGTTCAGCTTGTCGCTGGGCGCCTCTTCGCCGCGTCCGAGGACGTGGCGGGGGACGATCATCAAGCCGGCGCCGGCCGCAGCGGCGCCGAGCACGCTGCGGCGGCTCAGGTCTTGTTCGGGCATGAGGGAGTGCCTTTCGCTGTGGTGGTGTTCGAGTGTGCGTTAGGTTAGCGCACTCATGACGAACGCGAAGGTCAGCTGTATGTGTTGGTTTACGGTGGCGCTGGCCGGTTTTGCCGCCGCCGCCGCGGCCGAGACCGGCGAGCAGGGTCGCTCCGCCCACGGCGAGTGGCAACACCACGGCGGCGACCACGCCTCGAGCCGCTACTCGCCGCTGGCCCAGATCGACGGTTCGAACTTCAGCCGGCTCGAGGTCGCCTGGCGCTGGCGCACAGCGGACCACGAGGTGCCGCTGGACGTGCTGCCGGGCTACGACACGGGGTTCTATCGCTCCGTTCCCTTGATGATCGGTGGCCGCCTGTTCGCGCCGACCAGCCTGGGCCAAGTGGCGTTGCTCGACCCGGCGACTGGCGAGCAGGAATGGGTCTACAACCCGAAGACCTGGGAGCGCGGCGGCACCACGATGCGGCCGGTCGGCGCCCGCGGCATCGAGTACTGGTCGGACGGCGGGAAGGAGCGGCTGTTCGTCGCCACGATCGGCCGCCAGCTCGTCTCGATCGACGCCGCTACCGGTGAGGCCGACCGTGCGTTCGGCGAGGACGGCGTGGTCGACCTGGCGCAGGATCTCGGCCCCGGCGACTACGCGATCCGCCACATCACCCACGGCGCGCCGCCGATCGTCGTCGGCACCAGCGTGATCGTCGGCTCGAAGATCTTCGACTACTCGATCAGGAGCGACGCGCCGCCCGGTCATGTCCGCGCCTACGACGTCCATACGGGCGAGTTCAAGTGGCGCTTCAACACGATCCCGCGGGACGGCGAGTACGGCGTCGAGACCTGGGAGAACGAGTCCTGGCGGACGGCCGGCAACGCGAACGTGTGGGCGTCGATGAGCGCCGACCACGAGCTGGGCTACGTCTACCTGCCGATCAGCACGCCCTCCAACGACTACTACGGGGCCGACCGGCCCGGCGACAACCTCTTCGCCGAGAGCCTGGTCTGCGTCGACGCGGAGACGGGCGAGCGCGTCTGGCACTTCCAGACCGTCCGCCACGGCATCTGGGACTACGACATCGCCTCGGCGCCGAACCTCCTCGACATCGTCGTCGACGGCAAGCTGATCAAGGCGGTCGCCCAGGTTTCGAAGACCGGCTTCACGTACGTGTTCGACCGGGCCACCGGCGAGCCGGTGTGGCCGATCGAGGACCGGCCCGTGAACCACCAGTCGACGGTGCCGGGCGAGAAGCTGGCGGAGACCCAGCCGTTCCCGACCAGGCCGCCCGCCTTCGAGCGCCAGGGCGTCAGCGAGGACGACCTGATCGACTGGACGCCGGAACTGCGCGAAGAGGCACTGAAGATCGCGGAGAAGCTGGTGCTCGCGCCCATGTTCCCGCCCCTGATCGTCAAGGGTGAGGGCGGCAAGGAGGGCGTGATGGTCGTCCCGGGGGCCGCCGGTGGCGCGAACCACCCCGGAGCGTCCGTCGACCCGAGGACCGCTGTGCTCTTCGTCGAGTCGCAGAACCGGCCCACCGGGATGTCGCTGATCGAGCCGGATGCGGCGCGCCGTCCGGACTGGCGGTACGTGATCGACTACGTCGACACGGGTGGGCCACAGGGCCTGCCCCTGACGAAGCCGCCGTACCGGACGATTACCGCGATCGACCTGAATCGTGGTGAGCACCTCTGGCGCATCCCTGTCGGTCCGGGCCCGAAGAACCATCCGGCCATCGCTCACCTGAACCTCGGCGACATGGGCACGATCTACTTCGGTATGCCGGCGGACGGCGGTCTGCTCGTCACCCGCACGCTCCTGATCGGCTTCGTGGCCCTGCCCGACGAGGCCAATCCCCGCACCAGCAGCGGTGGCCTCCTGCGCGCCTACGACAAGGCGACAGGCGAACTGCTCGCCGAAGTGAGAACGGACGTCTGGCTGCACGGCCCGCCTATGACCTACATGCATGAGGGCCGGCAGTACATCGTCATCGCCGGGGGCGGCGCCCGCAATCGCCGGATCCCCGATGAGTTGATCGCCTTTGCGTTACCGGAGTCCCTGACCGATGCTTAAGCCCGCGGCAGTTGCCCTCGTCTCTCTAGCCGCCCTGCCGGCCTCAACCATCGCCGAGTGCGAACCGCGGGAGGCTGAAGGTCCCGTCACGGTCGAGTCCTGCCCGATCGACGACGCCGATTATCCCCTCGTGCGCGCCGAGATGACGGTGCCCGGCTCGATTTCGGCAGTCATCGCTCTTCTGGACGATGCGGCCGCGTGCTCCGACTGGCAGGCCATGTGCACGGAAGAAACGGCCACGCCGCTCGACGCCCCGTTCCAGACCCTCCGCCAGCGCGTGTCGGGCAAGGGCATCACCCGGCGGATCTCGATGAACAGCGCTGCTTGGTGGCGGACCGAGGACGGCCACGTTGTGGGCGACATGATCGGTGCCGACGATCAGACGCCCGCCTTCAAGGGCAAGCGCGTGCTCTGCATGCGCACCCGCTGGTTCCTCTCGCCGGGCGACGAGGAAGGAACGGTCACGGTCGTCCAGAAGAGCGTCAGCGATCCGCAGCCGCCCTTCGGCATGGGCGCCGGGGTCGTGACGCCGCGCACCGCGAAGACCCTGCTCGAGACCTTCACGAACATGAGCACCAGACTCGCGAGCGGCCAGCACGGTGCCGGCCCGGCGATCGAGTCGCTGCCGCTGCTGGAGGCCGAACTGCCGGGAGTCGGCGAAGAGTTCGCCCGCTGCCAGGCGGCGCGCAAGTAGAGCGCCGCCGGCGCTTCAACTCAGCGGTCGGCGTTCTCCTCGCCGAACACGCCGTCGAGCACAGCCCGCACGCGTGGCAGCAGGGGATAGGTCTCCGGGTCGGAGTCCGCGGCGGTGTAGCCGACCCACACGGCGACGAGGTCGCGGTCCGGGTTGACGAGCAGCCCCTGCCCGGCCCAGCCGCCCTTGTAGACGTCGTCGTTCGTGAACACGAGGTCCCACTGGTAGACGTTGTGCCTCACGCCGGGCGGCCTGCCGCCGAAGCGCGCGTTCTCGAGCAGGTCCGGCCTGCCGCCATGGAGCAGCAGGTCGATGTGCTCTTCGGGCACGATCCGCTCGGATGAGACCCTGCCGTAGCTCGGCGTGAACAGGAGCCCGAAGCGAGCCATGTCCCGGGGACGCGCCAGCAGGCCGCCGGAAGTCAGCGCAATCCCGTACCGGTTGGCGTAGATCGAAGCGTCCGCCTCGGCGCCGATGCGGGTCCACACGTCGCGGCTCAGCGCGTCCTGGAACGGCATGCCGGTGACCTCCTCGACCAGCCAGCCGAGGACGAAGGTGTTCGTGCCGCTGTAATCGTAGCCCGTGCCCTGTTCGGCCCAGCGGCCGACCTTCAGGCTCCCGAGCATCGTGTAGGGGTCGTCAGGTGTCCGTTCGCTGCGCACGGCGTCGCCCAGCGAGGCCTCGAACTGGTAGTAGCAGGTGCTCCGGTCGGTGTAGTCACCGTCCGGACAGTCGACGCCGGAGGCCATGTCGAGCACGTTGCGGACGGTGACGCCCTCGAAGTCCGAGCCCTTGAGCGCGGGCACGTAGCGGTCGACGGGCTGCGCCGTGTCGACCAGCCCGCGGTGCTCGAGGATCGCTACCAGCGTCGCCGGCAAGACCTTGGTCACCGACCACCAGATCGGTTTCTCGTGGGGCTGCATCCGCGGGTAGCGCTCGAAGACGATGTCGCCCTGGTGGAGGATGACGATGCCCATCGTCGTCGAGTGTTCGCCGTGCAGCCAGGCGTCGAACGTCGTCTTGCCGGCCGGCGTGTCGACCGGATGGTCGGCGATCGCGGCCATCGGGCGGGTCGCCAGCTCCCTGACCGGGCCGTCACGGTAGACGTTGACGGTCGGCACGACCTGGTGGAGGTTCCGGTTGCGCCAGGCCATCGCCTCGCCGGTCTCCGTCCACCAGACCTCGTCGGCGGGATCGGGCAAGGCGCGGTGCTGGCGGAGGTTCTCAGCGACGGTGGAAGCCGGTTCGAAGTTCGGCGCGGCGTCCTCCGCGGCCGTGCAGGCTGCAAGCGCCAGCGTCAGTCCGAGAGCGGCGAGGAGGCTCCGTCGCATCGGGGCAGTCTAAGGTCCCGGCCGAGTAGGCGCAGACCGGGTGCGCCGGCGTCCCCGCCGGCTGCCGCCGCAGGCGGCCGGAACACGGGCCGGCCGAGAGGCCGGCTTCCACTTCAGTCGATCGTGTCCAGGTAGTGCCAGATCGCTTCGAACTGTCGCGCCGCCTCGCCGTCGAACACATCGTAGAGCCCGGTGTAGCCGTCCTCGTCGACGAACTGGGGCATCTTCGTGCCCGGCAGGATGCGCTGGGGATCGCGGAGGAACCAATCGAAGAACGGTCGCCGCAGGCGCCGGCGGACGAGGTCGAAGTTGATCGCCTCCTCGGCGCCCTCGCCGCCCAGCGCCGGTTCGTCGCCCAGGGCGTGGCAGGCATGGCATCCGAGGCGGTCGCCGCGGATGAGGTCGCTGCCGACCGCGGCCAGCTCGGCGTCGACGGGTTCGGGCACGGACGCGGCCAGCCCGTGCTGATGGTGCAGCCCGACCGCGAAGAGGTCGGTCTCGTCGGGGGAGGCGGTCGCTCGCACTTCCGGGTGTGGGCGCGGAAGGTCGGCGGGGTGGCTTGCCAGGTAGTCCGCCAGCCAGTCTCCGCGGAACTTCTCGCCGGCCCAGGTCAGGTCCGGGGGAGCGTGGGTCGGCCCGGCGTCAGGGGCCGGCGGCCCGGAGGCGGGCGCGCCGTCCCTGCTGTGACAGACGAGGCAACCGTCTCGCCGGATTCGGCGTTCCGCGTACTCGGCCGGCACGACCCGGGCGAGAGACACGGCGTCCTCGGCAACGGGATCACGCGCCGCCCGCCGGGATCGGCCGCGGTCGAGCGCCGTCGAACCAGGGTGGCGCAGCGACGCTGGGGGCACCGGCTCCTCCGGGAGATAGTCGTTGCTCCAGGTGAGACGCATCGAAGCGTCGCCGCGGGGCGGACTGCGGTAGACCAGTTCGATCGGGTTGAGACCCTTGTTCAGCCGCAGTTCGCTGGCGGTGGAGGCCGGCGCGCCGTCGGCCGGCAGAGCGTCGCGCGCGATAACGACCTGCCCACCGACGCTCAAGCGGACGCCGCCGTTGCCGCGGACGGCGAAGCGAAAGGAGTCGTTCAGTTCGAGTTCGATCGCGCCGCGGAAGGTGGCCTCGAAGGCGCCGGGTTCCAGGAACGGGCTCGACGGTTCACCCTCGGGTACGTAGAGCGCGGCCAGCCGCGCGACGCGGGCGTCCGTCGTCTCGCTGGCGCGTGAGCGGAGAACGAGTTCCAGGCCGGGCCGGTCGAGATCGCCCGCGGCCGCCTGCGTGAGCTGTCCGGACACCGGGCCAACGCACGTCGCCGCCAGCAGGGGCAAGGCGGCGAGCCCGCGAAAGCGCACGTTGAGTCCGGCGCCCGGTTCAGTCGGCGCCCGCGAGGATCTCGGCGCCGTCCCGGGGGCCCAGTTCGTGGATCGTGCCGTGGACGAACTCGCGGATCCGCGCGCCGTCGGCGCTTAGGAGGTTCATCTCCAGGTGGTACTGCTGCACCGGCAGGATGTCCGGAATCTCGATGAAGATGGAGCGGCCGTCTCCCGAAAGAGTAGTGGACGGGATCGCGAGAACGTCTTCGCCCACTCCCTCGCTTAGTACGCGGTAGTCCTCCGAGCCGTAGCTGGCCTGGCGAACATACCGCCAGATGCGCATCGAGTAGTTGCCTGGGTCGGCGGCGGCGTCCGGGTCGAGCGCGCCGGTGAAACGGACGACGATGCCGTCACGGGCGGTTTCGTAGGCCATGGGGATGCGCAGGGGTTCGTCCGTGCGCCGCACGCGGTAGAAGCCTCCGGGCTGGGTGCGGTCGCCCGCCCAGGCGAACAGGCCGCAGACGTACAGATGATCGTCGGCCGGGTTGAAGCGACCCCGGATCAGCCCGGTGGGTGCGGCCGTCACCGGCAATTCGGTGACCGCTGCCTGGCGGGGCGGGCCGTCGCCGTCCGGGAATGAGACCCGGGCGAACGCCTGGTCGAAGAGCACGGAGAACATCTTGCCGTTTCCGTACGAGAGGTAGATCAACGACTCGTCCAGCTCGCCCCAGCGGTCGCTCCGCACCCATACCGGCGCTGACGGGGAGCGGTCGACGTCGTGGTGGATCCAGGTCACCGGCTGCACGAAGTCGTCCGGATCGCGGTCGGGCTCCCGCCAGGCGCGCATGTAGCCATGGAACGTCCCCGGTTCGACCCAGTTGATCCGGTTCTCGGGAA
This sequence comes from Holophagales bacterium, assembly GCA_009843505.1. Taxonomy (GTDB): domain Bacteria; phylum Acidobacteriota; class Thermoanaerobaculia; order Multivoradales; family Multivoraceae; genus Multivorans; species Multivorans azotirespirans. The sequence continues at coordinate 212,057 of VYDI01000008.1, forward strand.
TCCAGTGGCCCTCCTGGTCGGTCACGATCACGCTCCCGTCCGGGTTGACCACCAGGCCGTTCGGGGCCCTGAAGCCGTTGGCGACGATCTCCGTCTCGGAACCGTCGGCCGCGACCTTGAGGATCGTGCCGTGCTGGGGCACTCGGGCGTCGAAGTCATGCCCGGCGCCTTTGGCGTAGTAGAAGTTGCCCTCCGCGTCCGCTTCCAGGCCGACCGCGAACTCGTGGAAGTGGGCCGAGGCCTGGGCGTCGTGGTTGAACGCCTCATATTGGTCCGCCTCGCCGTCGCCGTTCAGGTCATGCAGCCGGGTGATCTGGTCGCGGGAGGTGACGAAGATCTCGCCGCCGCGCGTGTTCACGCCGAGCGGTTCGTACATCCCCGTGGCGAAGCGTTTCCAGGTGACGGCGCCGATCTCTTCGCCGCCGAGTCCGTCGACGATCCAGATGTCACCCATCCAGGTCGCGACGACTCCCTGCCGGCCGCCGTCGAGGAAGTCGAAGCCGCCGAGGCGCATCCAGGAACGGTAGGGGTTCTCGAGCGGCGTGGTGATCGCGTCGAGTTCGAAGGGTCCGCCTCGGCGGCCCAGGACGCGGCTCTCGGTCGTGACCGTCTCGGTCCATTGCGCCGGCCCGCCGTGGGTCAGTGGTTCGAGGTCGACAGCCGGTTCGACGCCGGCCGCCTTGGCCAGGAAGCCCGCGTTCGACCGGCCACGCCGCCCGATCACGACCTTGAACCGGACCGGTTCGTCGCCGGCGTGAACTCTCAGGCGGAGGTCATCGCCGGCGTCGTCGACCCACTGGACCGCTGCTGGCGCGCCGACGATGGCCGCGATGGTGGGTCCGCTGTGCTCCCCTCGATCTTTCGCGTTCGGGTGGGGTTCGCGAAAGCCGGCGGCTTCGCCGTCGCTCCAGGTCCGGCCGCCCGGCTGATGTGCCACCTGGACGACAAGGTCGGCTTCCCGGGGCCCGATGTTCAGGGTCCGACTGAAGAGCCCGCCACCCTCGGACGCCCCGAGTTCGAGGACCTCCGCATTCCCGACCCGATAGTGCAGCACCACCTGGTCTCCATGAACGTAGTGACCGAGCCAGCGGGCGACGTCGGAATCCTGCGGTCCGAAGCGGCGGCCCCCGCGGCCGATGATGCGGGTGTCCCGGAACTCTTCGCCCACCCGCGACCAGCCGGGCGCGTCCGGGTTCGTGAACACCAGTTCGCCGACGATCGCCGGCTCCACCACGTGCCTGCCGTTGTAGTTGATCGAGTTCCAGTCCATGAACCCGGGGCCGGTCCAGCCCGCCGCCCAGCGCAGAGTGTCCGTGTCGAAGAGCAGGAACTCGGTCCCCTTGGCGACGCCACCCGGACCCTCGTCGACCCTGATGGCGATCCCCTTGTTCGCGTTGTTGCCCTCCTCGACGATGTAGGAGTGGACCTTGAAGGGCCCGTAGTCCATGTCGGACCAGGGGTGGCCGGTCATCTCCTGGGCGTCGACATCGCCGGCGAACAGAACGGTGGCTGCGACCGTCAGGCCGGCGGCAGTGAGGTGTCGCATCGGGCCGGAGGATTCTAGCCGTGCGCGGCCCTCTCTCGACGGTGTGTAGGTGGTAGCGTCGTACTGGCGCGCGACTCGTAGTCACGGGTGCGCTCGGGAAAGCGCGGGTCGTCCGTTTGAGTTCTGTGACGGTTCATCGGATAGGAGCACAGCATGTCGAGCCCCAGAATCGCTGACCTGACAGTGAGTGAGTTCAAGGACCTGGTACACGAAGCCGTCACGAACTCGATCGCCGAGTTGCTTGGCGACCCCGATCGCGGTCTGGAGCTACGCGACGACTTCGCCGAGGAACTCAGAAAGTCGCTGGCCGACCCCGAGGCTGAGGGCGGAACAGTGGGTCTTTCTGAGGTTGCGGCAAGCCTCGGATCCCCTCATTGATGTTCGAGGTTGCGCTGACGGCCGGAGCGGCGTCCGATCTTCGCCGTCTAGATCCCGCCGTCGCCAGCCGGGTCGTCGGTAGGCTCCGCTGGTTGGCCGAGAATGCCGACTCAATCAAGCCCGAACGGTTGACAGGCCGCTGGCGGGGAGTCCTCAAGCTCCGGGTGGGCGCCTTCCGGGTCCTCTACACGTGCGACATCGCGGAGCGCCGGCTTGTGGTCCACTTCGTCAGACACCGGCGCGATGTGTACAAGGTCGGCGAGAAGGGCTAGGGCGCGTCCGTGCCCCTCGCCTTACCGGGGCGTACCAGGTCCAGGTCGAGAAGTCGATCTTCCCGGAGTTGCTTCAGGTCGATGCTGAAGCGGACCTTTCCGCGAAGCGCGAGTAGCTTCGAGTAGGTGTCGGCCATACCAGCGTGGCGGGTGCCTTCCATGGCGCTGACCGTACCAGCTTCCCTGTCCGGCGGTTGACGTGCGAAGCGGCGGAAGCTACCTTCACGCGCACGATGAAGAAGTCGCTTCTCTGGATCGCCGTTGCTGTAGCCGGTCTTGTCCTGCTCGCTATCGGTTACGGCGCCGGCTGGCTCGTCCACGCCACCGGTGTCGGCCGAACGGTGCCGCTCGAAGAACTCTCGGAGCGGGAGCGGGCGTTCGCGGAGCGGATGCAGAACGTCGACCTGGTCGGCCACTTCACGATCGAGGGGATCGAGGGCCTGGAAGATGTCGAGGGTGTCAGCCGCGACAAGAACCCGGAGCGTTACGAGATCGCAAGCGTCTCCAAGCTCGAGGGTGAGGGCGACCGCTGGCGCTTCGACGTCCGGGTCGTCTACATGACGGTCGACGTCACTCTGCCCGTCGTCGTGCCGATCGTCTGGGCCGGCGATACTCCGATGGTCAGCATCACGGACTTCGAGCTACCGGGCCTTGGCGACCAGTTCGGGGCGCGGGTCCTGTTCTACGACGAGCGCTACGCCGGGACCTGGGACCACGGGCCGTACGGCGGCCTGATGTACGGGATGATCGAGCCGGCGGGGACCGAGTAGGCCAGCGTTTCGGGCTCGCCGCTGCGCGGCATCGCCCCTGCTGCCGGCGGGGACGCCGGCGCACCCAGTGTTCCCTACCAGGTGTCGACGTTGCGGCGCTTCTTGCCGTCGCGGACCGGGGGCGGCGGCACGGAGTCGAGAGAGCGGGCGATCCAGCGCCGCGAGTCGGCAGGGTCGATCACGTCGTCGACGGCGAACGAGGCGCCGGCGGTCAGGGCGCTGCCGCGTTCGTAGGCCGCGGCGACCAGTTCTTCGTAGCGGGCGCGGCGCTCCTCGGGGTACTCGATCGCCGCCAGCTCGTTGCGGAAGCCGAGCTTCACCTGACCTTCCAGGCCCATGCCGCCGAACTCGGCGGTCGGCCAGGCGACGGTGAAGAACGGTTCTTTCAGGTCGCCGCCGGCCATGGCCTGGGCGCCGAGCCCGTAGGCCTTGCGCAGCACGATCGTCAGCGACGGCACGGTGATATTGGCGCCGACGACGAACAGCCGGCAGCAGTGCCGCACCAGGGCGGTGCGCTCGATCTCGGGGCCGACCATCATGCCGGGCGTGTCGCAGAGCACGAGCACCGGGATGTCGAAGGCATCGCAGAGCTGGAGGAAGCGGGCGCCCTTGTCCGAGCCGTCGCTGTCGATGGCGCCGGACAGGAACTCGGGGTTGTTGGCCAGAATGCCCACCGGCCGGCCTTCGATCCGGACCAGGGCGGTCACCATGCCCAGACCGAAGGAGGGACGCAGTTCCAGTACGCTGCCCGTGTCGGCCAGGGTGTGGATCACTTCCCGGATGTCGTAGACGCGCAGGCGGTTCTCGGGCACGATTCGGCGCAGGAGCCGCTGGTCGGGGCAGTCCCAGTCGTCGGTGCGGCCCTGGAAGTAGGAGAGGTAGCGCTTGGCGGCGTCCACGGCTTCCTCTTCGTTCTCGACCGCGATGTCGACGACTCCGTTCGGCACCTGGACGTCCATCGGGCCGACTTCTTCCGGCCGGAACACGCCCAGACCGCCGCCCTCGATCAGGGCCGGGCCGCCCATGCCGATGCTCGAGTCGGCGGTGGCGATGATCACGTCGCAGCAGCCGAGCAGCGCCGCGTTGCCGGCGAAGCAGAAGCGGGAGGTGATGCCGACGATCGGCACCAGGCCGGAGAGTCGCGCGAAGGAGGTGAAGGTCGGCGTGTCGAGCGGCCGGTAGGTCTCGTCGCTGCGCCCCTGGCCGGCCTTGGTCGTCGAGGCGCCGCCCTTCCGCTTGCCGCCCGTGCCGGCGCGGCCGCCTCCGCCCTCGGCGAACAGCACCACCGGGCGCTTCCATCGGTGGGCCAGCTCAACCATCCGGTCGGTCTTCGGGTGGTTGATCGCGCCCTGGGTGCCGGCAAGGACGGTGTAGTCGTACGCCATGACGACGCAACGGGAGCGGTCGTCGGGGAACAGTTCGCCGTTGATCGTGCCGACGCCGGTGACCATGCCGTCGGTCGGGAACTTGCGGATGACCTCTTTCTTCGCGAGGCCCGTGCCGGGAGTGAGCACGAGTTGCCCGTGCTCGACGAAACTGCCCTCGTCGCAGAGGCGCTCGATGTTCTCGCGCGCTGTCCGCTGGTTCGTGTTGCGCCGTTTGCGGACCGCTTCGGGCCGGGCGTCGTCGAGGGTCACCGCGTGGCGCTCGAGCACTTCGGCGAGATCGGGCCGGACGGCGTCGAGGTCGATGTCACCCTCTTCGTTGCCGGTCGCGGCCGCCACGTCGCGTTCCTCGATCAGGGCGAGGACGTGGCCCTCCCAGACCGCGTCGCCGACGGCCGCGCGAAGACCGCGGAGCACGCCGCCGACGTCCGACCGGATCTCATGCTCCATCTTCATCGCTTCCATGACGAAGAGGATCTGGCCCTCCGCGATCTCCTGGCCGGGTTCCGCCTCGAGGCTGAGCACCGTGCCCTGCATGGGCGCCCGTAGCGCGGTGAGTCCTTCGGGAACCGGCGTCGAGTCGACGGGCGGCGGTTCGACGGTCTGTAGACCCGCCGAGGGAGTGCTCGACTTGCCGTGATCGAGCACGGCGAGCGGATCGACCGTGTCGACCTTGACGCCGGCCAGCCCGCGTCCGGGTCCTGTTGCCTGAGGGCCGTCGCCACCCCTGGCCGCCTGGCAGGGACGATCCTCGAAGACGGTGGCGGCCTCGACCAGTTCCGGCAGCCGCTCGTCGACGAAGCGCGTGTGGACGTTCCAGGCCTGAACCTCGGCGTGTTCCAGAAGCGCGCGCAGGAAGGAAGCGTTGGTGTCGATGCCGTCGGTCCTGAAGTCGCCGAGGGCGCGGGAGGTCCGGGTCAGCGCGGCGCCGAGGTCGGGCCCTGGGGTGCGACCCACGACCTTGGCGAGCAGGGAGTCGAAACGTGGATTCGTCTGGTAGCCGGCGTAGCCGAAGGTGTCCGTGCGCACTCCCGGTCCGGAGGGCGGCTCAAAGGCGGCCAGGGTCCCTCCGCCCGGGACCACGCGGCCGTCCGCCGTCATCGTCTCCATGTTGACGCGGGCCTGGACCGCGCAGCCCCGCGCCCTGGGCGGGTCTTCACGGCCGAAGCCCAGGTCGGCAAAAAGATGGCCGCGAGAGAGTTCGAGCTGGAGGTGGACGAGGTCGACGCCGAACACCTCCTCGGTCACCGTGTGCTCGACCTGGAGCCGGGCGTTCGCCTCGATGAAGTAGTAGCGCGGTTCGGTCCGGTTGCCCGTTTCGACCAGGAACTCGACCGTGCCCAGATTGCGGTAGCCGGCCGCAGAGGCGAGAGCGACCGCCGCCTCCCGCAGTGCGCCGCGCACACCGTCCGGCAACGCGGGCGCGGGTGCGATCTCGATCAGCTTCTGGTGGCGGCGCTGCAAGCTGCAGTCGCGGTCGCCGAAGTGGCGGACCGCACCGCTGTCGTCGGCGGCGACCTGCACTTCCACGTGGCGCACGCCGGAAAGCAACTGCTCGACGAACACGCTATTCGTGTCGAAGGCGGCGCCGGCCTCGGAAGTCGCCCGCCGGTAGGCGTCTTCGATCTCATCGGCCGTTCGGACGACCCTCATCCCGCGGCCGCCGCCGCCGCCGACCGCCTTGATCAGCATCGAGGCGCCCTCCGGCAGCCCATCGAAGAACGAGCGAGCCTGTTCCAGGGTCACGGCCTCGGAGACTCCCGGAACGACCGGAACGCCCTGGCGCTCCGCGAGGTCGCGCGCCCGCGCCTTGTCCCCGAACAGCTCCAGCGCTTCCGGCGGCGGGCCGACGAAGCGGATGCCGGCGTCGATGCAGGACCGGGCGAAGCCGGCGTTCTCGCTCAGGAAGCCGTAGCCGGGATGGATCGCGTCGCAGCCGTGCTTAGCGGCGACGCGGAGCAGTTGGCCGCCGTCGAGGTAGGCCGCCGGCCCGGCGCCGGCAAGGGCCGCCGACTCGTCCGCACGAGACACGTGAAGCGACCGCGCGTCGTCCTCGGAGAAGACGGCGACGGTCGGGATACCGAGTTCCGCCGCGGCGCGGGCTATGCGGACCGCGATCTCGCCGCGGTTGGCGATCAGGAGCTTCATCGAAACCACACGAACATCTTCGACCCGGAAGGCGGTTCGGAAGGGCCGCTATCCTACGCCCCCATGAAAGTCCTTCGCACGCCCGACGAACGCTTCGCCAACCTTCCCGACTTCGACTACGAGCCCCGTTACACCGTTGTCCCCAGGGGCGACGGCGAGGGTGAGGGCATCCGGATCCACCACGTGGAGGCGGGCCCGGCGGACGGTCCGCTTGTTCTTCTCATGCACGGCCAGCCGACCTGGAGCTTCCTCTACCGCCGGATGATCCCGGTGCTGGTGGAGCGGGGGATGCGGGTCATGGCGCCCGACCTCGTCGGCTACGGCAGGTCCGACAAGCCGACCGAGCGGGAGGACTACACCTACCAGCGGCAGGTCGACTGGCTCGGCGCCTGGCTGCGCAGCAACGGCGTCGAGCACGCGACCCTGGTCGGCCAGGACTGGGGAGGATTGATCGGGCTGCGGCTGGTGGCGGACGATCCCGCGCGCTTCGACCGCGTGGTTGCCGCGAACACGGGCCTGCCCCTCCCGATGAACGTGTCGGAGGAAACGGTCCGGCAGATCGAGAAGTTCCGGAGCGAGGCGCCGACGCCGACCATCATGGAAATGCAGCAGCAGATCTCGCAGATGGGAGCCGATCCCGCGATGAAGTTCGCATACTGGCAGAAGTGGACCTGGGAGACCGAGGACATTCCGGTCGGGATGCTCCTTGCGGGGAGCGTCGACGGGGTGACGCTCTCGCGCGAAGAGATCGCGGCGTACGACGCGCCCTTCCCCGACCCGTCGTACAAGGCCGGGATTCGCGCCATGCCCAGCCGGGTGCCGATGCTGCCGAACGACCCCTCGGTGCCGGCCCAGATCGCAGCCTGGAAGGTGTACTCGGAGTGGACGAAGCCGTTCCTGTGCGCCTTCTCGGACAACGATCCGGTGACGGGCGGCGCCAAGAAGCCCTTCGAGTCGAGAGTTCCCGGCGCGAAGGGGCAGCCCCACAGGACGATAGAGGGCGGTGGCCATTTCCTGCAGGAAGGCCGTGGCAGGGAGCTGGCCACGATCGCTGCCGACTTCATCGAACAGACACCAGTCGAGGGGTAGCTCGGGAATGGCTACCAGGCAACGCAGGCTAGTGCGGGGTGCGCAAGCAGGTGCCGCCCGGGTAGTGGCCAGGTTCCGCGTGGCGATCAAGCGACGCACGCTGGTGCTGGGTGCGCTGGTTCTCGTGGCGCTGACGGCGTCGACGGCCGCGGGGGTTAGCGGCTACCTGCGTTTCGCTCCGCGCCCGCTGGACACGACGGAAGCGAGACTGCTCGCCGGCGGCGGCGGTGAGGTCGACCACTGCGACCTGCCGATCCTCGACGGCTCGGGCCTGACCGCCGACGAGATACCGATCGCCTACACCCCCGGCTGTGAGGGCTACACGGAGTGGCCGGTTCCGGTGCTGGCCGCCTGCACCGAGCCGCTTCCGGCCGGTGCGCCCGACCTGCGCGGCCTCTGGCTGGACCCCGACAGCGGGCACCTGGAACGCGTTGAGCAATGCGGCAACCGGGTCGTCGTGACCGCCGCGGGTCTGCTTCACGACATGCGTGCCGATGGCACTCTGCGGAATGGCGCCAACGACGTGAACCCGAGTTGCCTGCGGATCCGCAATCGGACGCGCTACCGGGACGGTGTGCTGCAGATGGACGGCTACGGCATCCCCTGGATCCGGGTCGAACGGTGGATGGAGGGCGACGAACTGCGCTGGACCCATCCCCAGGCCGGCAGCCACCGGATGCGCCGCATCTGCCAGGTGCCGGCGGACCGCGTGACGCGCGAGCCCTACTGAATGGGGAGGGCGTCGGACCCGCCCTGAGCTACGATGCCGTGATGCTGGGCACGACCCTCGATGCGTCGGCCTACCTCGACCGCCTGCGGACGGAACTGGCGAGGATCGACGCGGCGGCGCTGGAGCGCTGGGCCGACTTCGTCTTCGACGTGTGGAGCCGGGGCGGCACGCTGTTCCTGGTCGGCAACGGCGGCTCCGCAGCGGCGGCGAGTCACCTGAGCGTCGACCTGGGCAAGGGCACCGTCGCGACGGACCGCCTGCGGGACGAGTCGCACCGCCGGCTGCGGGTGGTCAGCCTGACGGACAACGTGCCCTGGATCACCGCGGTCGCGAACGACCTGGACTACGAGCAGGTCTTCGTCCAGCAGTTGATGAGCGCTGCCGTGTCGGGCGACGCGTTGATCGCCTTCAGTGGTTCGGGCAACAGCCCGAACGTGCTGGCCGCCGTGGACTGGGCGAACCGCCACGGGCTCCGCACCTTCGGCGTGACGGGATTCGACGGCGGCCGGCTGAAGGAACTTCAGCAGGACGGCGTCCACGTCGACCTGGACGACATGGCCATGGTGGAGAGCCTGCACGTGAGCCTCTTTCACTGGGTGGTGGACGACGTCTACGCCCGCACCCAGCAGACCGGGCGGTACGCCTGAGGACCGCGCCGTGGACTCTTCGTCGACGGGTCGCCGGATCGACCTGCTGGGCCGGGGCGCGACCTGGGCGCACGACATCGCCGGGCCGCCCGGCGCGCCCACCCTGCTGCTGCTGCATGGCCTTGCGGCTACCGCGCTCCTGAACTGGTCGACGAGCTTCGCCGCGCTGGCGCGGGGCTTCCGCGTCGTCGCGCTCGATCACCGGGGCCACGGCCGCGGGATCCGGCGGATCGGCGCCTTCAAGCTGGAGGACTGCGCGGACGACGCGGCGGTACTGGCCGACCGGCTGGGCGTGGAGCGGGTGATCCCGGTCGGCTACTCGATGGGCGGCGCGGTGGCGCAGTTGTTCTGGCGGCGCCACCGGGATCGCACGGCCGGTCTCGTACTCTGCGCGACGAGTTCCCGTTTCGGCGGACCGCGGACCAAGCGGGCCGCTTCGGCGCTTGGGCCGCTGCTGTCGCTCGCGGCTCGGGTGGCGCCGCAGTCAATGTGGGACAGCATGGGCGAGCGGATGCTCGAGAATGTCCAGAACCCCAACCGGCGCCTGGCGTTGAAGGAGGAGTTGGGACCGACGGAGCCGGTCTCGGTGATCGAGGCCGGTGCCGCGCTTGCGCACTTCGATTCCAGTGATTGGCTGGGCGACATCGACGTGCCGGCTTCGGTCGTGCTCACGCTGCGTGACGAGCACATCCCTGCGCAGTACCAGGCGGCGATGGCGGAGGCGATTCCGGGCGCGGAGGTGCACCGGGTCGATGCCGATCACTACGCCTGCGTGGCGAGGCCGCGCCTGTTCGTGCCGGCGCTGTTCGCCGCCTGTCGGTCGGTGGCTTTGCGCGGCGCGTCGGTGCGCGCAGTGTCGGTCGCGGCGCCCTGACGTCTGAGGTTCACCATCCGCTCCCACGCGACACGACTCCACGCGGTCACCTTCTCGACGCCACGGTCGACCAGGTCGTAGATGACGGGAACGACGAGCAGGGTGAGCAGCGTCGAGGTGGCCATGCCGCCCATCGTCAGCACCGCGATCGCGGCCCGGGCCTCGGAGCCGGAGGCGGTCGAGAAGGCGACCGGCAGCAGACCGCAGATCAGCGAAAAAGCCGTCATCAGGACCGGACGCAGGCGCGCCGGCCCCGCTTCGAGAATGGCCTCGCGGCGTGAACGACCGTCCTGGCGGAGCCGGTTGATGTAGTCGATCAGGAGGATCCCGTTCTTCATGACCAGCCCCATCAGCACGAGGAGGCCGATCCCGCTCATCATGTCGAGCGGCTTGTCCGCGAGCCTCAGGGCCAGGAAGGCGCCGATGAAGGAGAGGGGCGCCGACATCATGATCGTGATCGGGTGGACCAGGGAGTTGAAGAGCGATGCCAGGACCATGTAGATCGCCGCGATCGCCAGCACGAAGGCGAAGAGCAGCGAGAGGCCCGTCTCCCGCATGACGACTGTCATGCCGCTTGGGACGAGCTGAGTCGGGGGTGCGAGACCGATCTGCCGGCCGTACTCCTCGACCCGGGCGGCGAGTTCGGACTGCGCGACGCCCTCGGCGGCGTTGGCGGCGATCGTGATCTCGCGGGAGCGGTTCTGGCGGCTGATTCGGACAGCGCCCTCGCCGAGGCGGATATCGGCGACGTTCGTGATTGGAGTCAGTTGACCCGAGGCGGTGCGGATCTGGATGAGGTCCAGCTTGGCCGGCGTGTCGCGGTACTCGGGCAGCACCTGGACGCGGACGTCGTAGCGTTCGCCGCCTTCCTCGAAGGCGCCCAGCTTCTCGCCGGCGAGCAGGGTGCGGATCGTACGGCCGATGACCGTGGCCGGCACTCCCAAGTCGGCCGCGCGGTCTCGGTCGACATCGATCTCGATTTCGGGCTTGCCGGTTTCCCAACTCGTGCCGACGTCGACGAACGCTGGATCGGACCTCATCAGGCCGACCAGCCGCTCTGAGTGGAACTCCAGGTCCTCCATCCGCGGCCCGCGCAGGCTGTAGGTGACGGCGCGCGCGCCCAACTGGTCGTCGCTCCCCGCGATCCAGTTGATCGGCGACACGGCGATCTCCTCGGCTTCCGGGACCCGCACCAGCAACCGCTCGCGGACCCGGTCCATGATCGCGAGCTGGCCGAGGTCGCGCTGGCGCTTGTTCGTCAACTGGACGTAGATCGAGGCTTGGTGGGGCTCCTGCCGGCTGCCGCCGCCGATCGTTGCGAAGCGGTTTCGGACCTCCGGGTCGGCCGCGAGCACCTCTTCGGCGCGTCGTGCCGCCTCCGCGGTGACGGCGAGCGGCGTACCGATCGGCATCTTCAGGTCCACGTTGAACTCGCTCCGGTCCTCCGTCACGAACAGGTCGAAGGGGAGGGTGCGGGCAACCAGGAAGCCTCCCGCCATGGCCGTCACGGCGACGACGATGGTGATCACGCGGTGGCCGAGTGCGCGCCGCAGAACCGCCTGGTAGAAGCGGTCGAGGGCGTCGAGAGCGCTGCCCAGCGCCCGGCTTACCGGGTCCTTGCCCTGGCGGGCCGTCAGCACGCGGCTGCCGAGCATGGGCGTGAAGGTCAGGGCGAACACGCTCGAGACGCAGACGGCGATCGCCATCACCATGCCGAACTCGTAGAACCACTGGCCGACGGTGCCCGTCAGAAACGCGATCGGCACGAAGACGGCGCATAGGGCGAGGGTGGTGGAGATGACCGCCAGCGTCACCTGACTGGCGCCTTCCTCCGCCGCTTCACGGCGCCCCAGGCCCTGCTCGATCCGCCGGTAGATCACCTCCAGCACGACGATCGCGTCGTCGATCACGACGCCTATCGCCAGGGACAGCGCCATCAGGGTCATCACGTTCAGCGTGAAGTCGGCCAGGTAGAAGAACGTGAACGACGCGATCACGGAGGAGGGGATCGCAAGTGCCGAGATCAGGGTCGACCTCGGGTTGCGCAAGAACAGGAGGACGACGGCGACCACCAGCAGGCCGCCCCAGAGCATGTTCGAGAACACGGAGTAGATTGAGTCCTCGATGAACACCGCCATGTCGCGGGTGATCAGGATCTCCATGCCGGGGGGCAGGTTGGACCGCAGTGCCTCGACCTCCGCCCGAACGGCTTCGGCAACGGCGACGGTGTTCGTCCCGCTTCGCCGGCGTACTTCCAGCGAGACTCCCTGCTGCCCGTTGAAGCGGGCCAGCGAGCGCTTCTCGGCCAGTCCGTCCTCGATCTTCGCGACGTCCCGGAGGTAGACCAGACGGCCGCCGCGCTCGGCGGCGATCAGGGCGCCGAAGTCCTCGACCCGCTTCACGCGGCCCGAGGTGGTCACGGTCCACTCGCGCTCGCGGCCCTCCACGCGGCCGCCGGCCGTCTCGGCGTTCTCGAGCAGCAGGGTGGAGCGGACGTCGTCGATCGACAGCCCGTAGCCTGCGAGACGGACGGGATCGAGCCAGATCCGGACTTCACGCCGGCGCGAGCCGATGATCTCGATGCTGCCGACGCCGGGCAGGCGCTCGAGCCGGTCCTTGACCATGTTCTCCGCGATCTCGGACAGCTCGCGGACAGAGAGCGGGCCGCCCAGCATGACGGAGAGGATCGGCGTCGCGTCGGGATCGAGCTGAACAACCACCGGATCCTCGGCGTCGAGCGGCAGCTCGGCGCGCGCCGGAGCGACCTTCTCGCGTACCTGTTGCGCCTTGACGTCCACGTCGTAGTTCGTCTCGAACTCGACGAAGACCTGGGAAACGCCTTCCGAGGAGACCGAACTCAGGTCGCGGATGCCCTCGATCGTGTTGATCTGCTCCTCGAGGATGTCCGTGACCTCGGTCTCGACCGTCTCCGGCGATGCTCCCTCCAGGACCGTGCTGACGGTGACGAAGGGGACCTCGACGTCCGGGTTCAGGTCGACGTTGAGCCGGTTCAGCGACACCAGGCCCAGGACGACCAGGGCGAGGTTCAGCATCAAGGCGAAGACCGGCCGGCGGATCGACAGCAGCGGCAGGTTCAGCATCGGAGCCTCAAGGTGCGTTGGGAAGCGGCGTGAGGGAAGAGTTCTCGCGGTCGCCTCCGGGCGGCGATTCGGCGGCCAGGATCGGCGCGCCGTCGGCCAGCCGTTCGATCAGGGGGCCTGTGATCACCGCGTCGCCGGGTTCGGCGCCGCTCCTGATCTCGACCCAGCGGGCGCCGGTCGCCCCGAGCGTCACCTCGGTCTGCCGCGCTCGTCCGGCCTGGGCGCTGAACACGTAGGCACGACCGTCGCGGTTCAGGACCGCGGCACGTTCGACGATGACGGCGCCGCCGGGGGTTCGCGGCCTGATCTCGGCGCGGACGAAGGCTCCCGCCTTGGCCCCTGGCACTTCGCCGGGAACCGGCGCCCGCACGCGGTAAGTGCGGCTCTCGGGGTCGATCCTCGCGTTCACCGAGGCGATCCGCGACTCGAAGGGCGCGGCCGCGCCCTCGACGATCAGCAGGGCCGGGTCGCCGACCTGGACCGGCGCCGCCGCCGCGGCGGGCACGTCGAGCTCGGCGGCGAAGCCTGTCTGCTCCTGGATCGTGACGACGACCGAACCCGGGCCGACGATCGCCCCTTCGTGGAGCTCCCGTTCGACCACGTGGGCATGGTAGGGACTGATGACCGCGGTTCGCACGAGATCCTGTTCGGCGCTCTCCACCGCGGCGAGTTCCTGCTCGACGCGGGCCCTTGCTACCGCCAGGTGAGTCAGTTGCTGGTCGAGTTGCTGGGTCGGAGCGACCTCCTGCTCGGCGAGCCGTCGGACCCGCTCCAGCTCCTGGCGGGCCTGCGCGGCCTCGGCCTGGGCCAGGGCCAGACCGGCGCGCGCCCGCTTCAGGTTGGTCTCGAACGGTCCTCGATCGAGTTGCAACACGACGTCGCCCCTGGCCACCTGGTCGCCGACATCGAAGTAGACGGCGGCCAGCCGTCCGGAGACCTCGGGGCCGAGCTCGGTCAGACGAGGCGCGACGACCGAGCCGGAGGCCGTCACGAGGGCGTCGACCTGGCCGCGGCGCACGCGGGTGGTCGGGGCGGATTCGCTGCGGAGGGTCGAAGCGGCGCCGGAGGCTTCCGTCTGGCCGGCTGCTCCGTCCGCGCCGGCGCCGCGGCAGCCGACACTCGCCAGATACAGGAAGAACAGGGCGCAGGCTGCGAGCGTCGCGCCGGCCTTTCCGTTCGTTGTGTCCATGGCAGTTGTACCCCGTCGGACTGGTACGCTGCCGGTTGCCGCTCCAGGAATCATACAAGCGTCGGAGGACTCAGATGCGCCCCGATTCTCGAAGAGTCACTGCTCCCGGTTTCATTGTCTCGCTGGCGGTCCTGGGCATCGCGTTCGGGGTTGCGCCGTCTTCGGCCGCCGAGGAGTTCGACCACGTTCACCTGGTCGCGCCGGACACGATGGCGGCAGCGAAGTGGTACCACGAACTCTTCGGCGGCAGACTCGGCAAGAGCGGTCCCTTCGACTCCGTGTTCTACGGCAACGACATCCTGAAGGTTCGGGAAGGCGAGCCGACGAGCGGCAGCGGCGGTACGTCACTCGATCACATCAGTTTCTCGGTCGCGGACGTGACGGCGACCCTGGAGCAATGCGAGGCGGCCGGTGGCAAGGTCGTCGGCGCCGCGCGGCACGTGGAGACGGCTGGATTCACCTTCGGCTTCTGTGAAGACCCTTGGGGAACGCGAATCGAAGTGATCGACGACATGGAGCACGGCGGTGCACCCGGTCTCCACCACGTTCACGTGTTCTCGAACGACGCGGTCGCGACGGCGGCCTGGTACGCAAAGCAGTTCGGCGGCGAAGTCGTCGCGTTCAAGGGGCTTGCCCCGCTGCACTCGATCCTCTACGACAACGGCGGCGACGAAACCTGGCTGATCGTCAACCAGGTGCCGGGGGAGCGGGCCGGCACCGACGGCACGGTGGTCGATCACATCGGCTGGCACACCACGGAGTACGATTCCTGGCTCGAACGGTTGCGCCGCGACGGCGTGAAGTTTGTCGTCGAGCCGCTGGTGTTGGACGCAGGGCACCGGATCGCCTACGTCGAGGGTCCCGACGGCACGAAGATCGAGCTTGTGGAGAACCTCGCCGGGCGGTCTCATTGAGTCAGGGGTCTGGCCTGACCTGGCGGCGGCTCCCGGGACCGGTGCGCGGCCTCGCCGTGGCGGCGGCCGTGTTCATGACGGCGCCGCTGGCGGCTCAGGAAACCGGCGCGGAGGTCGAAGCGGCCCGCTTCCACCACATCCGTCTCAACGTTACGGACGTCGAGCGTTCCATCGACTTCTACCGCGTCACCTTCGGCGCCATGCCGATCAAGTTTCGCGGCGTGGCGGACGCGGTGTACACGGAACGGTCCTTTATCCTGTTCAACGAAGTCGAGGAGCCGCCGGACGGCAGTCAGGCAAGCGGCATCTGGCACTTCGGCTGGGGCGGCGTCGACCTGCCCAGCCAGTACCGCTGGCTCGTGTCCCGCGGAGTCGACATCCACACGCCGATCTACCGCCTGGGCCGTGGGCATGTGATCTACGTCAACGGACCGGACCGCGAGATGATCGAGCTGAACACGATGGGTCACCACCGCTTTGCTCACGTCCACCTGTTCGCGGCGGACGTGAACGAGACGGCGGCCTGGTACGAGCGCCACTTCGGACTGCGGGCGCGGCGCACCGCCGAGGGTAATCCTCGTCCGGTTGGGCCGGATGCCGAGTTCGCGACCTGGGAGGAGTTTCACCGCGAGCACCGGGCCTGGTCGAACGCCTTCCGCGCCGACAACGTGACCTTCATCGTCTACAACCTGCCGGACTACGAGCCGGTGGCGCCGTGGTGGCCCGAGGACGCGGCGCCACTCCTGGAGACGCAGCCGCAACGGGGCAGGGCAATCGACCACTTCGCCTTCTCCTACCGCGACATCGAGCCGGTGTTCGAGCGGCTGAAGGCCGCGGGCGTCGAGATCGTCGAACCGATCACCTACCGGCCGGAACTCGACATGCGGAGCTTCTTCGTCATGGGGCCGGACAAGGTGGCGGTAGAGGTGGTCGAGGCGAAGCCCATCCCCGAGGGCGTGTGGGACTGAGTGAGTGGCCAGCTAGCTTGAATGGAAGCGCACTTCCTGTGCATCAGCGCGGCGCGGACGCCGCGACTCTACTGCTAGAGTCCGGCTGCCGACTCGGAACAACAGGTTGGAAGCTGGAGGCGCGCATGAACCGCTCGATCGCTGCACTTCTCGTTCTTGGCACGCTCGGACTGACCTCCGTCGCGGTCGCCGCCGACAGCGGGGAAGCCGTCACCTTCCATGAGGACGTGCTGGCCATCTTCCAGGAGAACTGCCAGACCTGCCACCGTCCGGGCGGCGACAACGTGGCCGGCATGGTGGCGCCGATGTCGCTGATGACCTACGAGGAGGTGCGGCCGTGGGCCCGGTCCATCGCCCGCCTCGTGCAGAGCCGTGAGATGCCTCCGTGGGACGCGACGGACCACACCGCCGGCGTGTTCCTGAACGAGCGGACCCTGACCCGGGAGGAGATCGACACGGTCGTGGCCTGGGCGAAGCGCGGCGCGCCCAAGGGCGATCCCTCGAAGGGTCCGGCGCCTCGGGAGTGGGAGGACACGGGCGGCTTCCTGATCGGCAAGCCGGACCTCATCGTCTACATGGAGGAGCCGTACTACGTCGGCGACGACGTGGAGGACGAGCAGCCGAACTTCTTCATCACGCTGACCGAAGAGATGCTCCCCGAGCCGCGCTGGCTGCAGGCGATCGAGTACCAGCCGGACGCCGAGTTCGTCCATCACATCACCGGCCGGGCGCTGGTCCCTGACGAGGATGGCGAGGTCGACGTGCTGAGCGAGAACACCTTCTCGCTCGGTTCGATTGCCGCCGGCGAGGACCCGACGATCTACCCGCCGGGCTTCGGCAACCTGTTGCGGGCCGGCATGGTCGTTCGCCTCAACGTCCACTACCACAAGGAACCCGGTCCGGGCAGCGGCGGCTACGACCGTTCAGCGGTCGCCTTCAGGTTCCACCCGGTCGGCGCCGAGGTGAAGCACAAGGTGACCTGGAACACGATCGGCGCCGGCGCCTTCGAGATCCCGCCGGGCCACGGAAACTGGCGCGTCGGCTCGTCCCGGATCTTCGAGAAGGACACCGTGCTGCTGTCGCTCCACCCGCACATGCACTTCCGCGGCCAGAGCATGAAGTACACCGCGTACTACCCCGACGGCGGCGCCGAGGTGCTGCTCGACGTGCCTGAGTACGACTACAGCTGGCAGACGAACTACATCTACCGGGAGCCCAAGGTGCTGCCGGCCGGTACCCGGGTCGAGATCGAAGCCGTCTACGACAACTCGGAAACGAAGCTCGACGAGTATCCCTTCCTGGACATCGGGCGGGCGGTCGACTGGGGTGCCCAGAGCACCGACGAGATGATGGCCCCGTTCCTGGCCTGGACCTACGTCGAGCCGGAAGACGCGGCGACGATCCTGGCCGGCGGCTCCGCCGGTTCGACCGGCGGCGGCGAGTAGCGGCGACGAGTACACCCGCCTGCTGGGGGCACGGCGGAGGGGGCCAGGGGACGTTCACGAGGCGCCTGTGCAGTTCTTGCTGGGACTCTTGATCTGTGTGGCGTTCTGCGAAGCCGCGGAGTCTCAGGATGGCCCAGAGCCGGGAGTGCACGAGGCGGTCGCCGCCTATCTGGAACGAAGCGCCTTCGAGGTGGCGCTGAATGCCGAGGGAGGGCTCGAAGGGCCTGCGGCGGAGTGGTTTCGCGCCGAGGCGGCCGAAGCCCAATTCGTGTTCATCGGCGAAGAGCATGATGTCCGGGAGGTTCCGATTCTGGTTGGTGCTCTTTGGCGGGAACTCGTTCCCTTGGGCTACGAACACCTAGCGATCGAAGCTGGCCCCTGGCTCGGCGACAGGCTCGACAGGTTCGCAAGATTCTCGGATCAACAGGCCCTTTCGCACTTCCAGGGGGCAACCTGGCCTCGTTTGCCGAACAACAGCGTGCCGCCGGTCTCGGAGGAGGACGTTGCCTTCTACGAGGAACTTGGCAGCGTCAGCGGCCCACACCGCAGGTCTGCCGCTCCCTTGATCTGGGGACTGGATGCCGAGTATCGAGCGGCTCCACTGCTGAAGAGGCTGGCGGAGCTGTCGCCGCGGCCCGCCAGGCGACAGGCGGTACAGTCCCTTCTGGAGCAGGTAGGGGCTGCGGAGAGAAGCGGCGACTACAACACTGGTGCCTTCCGGGATGCCATCGAGCAAGTCATACAGCAGACGCGAGCCAGGCCGAAGACCGAGCTGCGCTACATACTCGATGCGCTGCGTTGGCGAATCTCCGCGCCCCGGGAGCACGCGAGCGACAACCTCAAGAAGGAGCTCTTCCTGCGCCAGTACAAGGTTGCGAAGGAAAAGGGCGAGCCGAAGCCGCGTGTGATGTTCCGGCTCGGCGCTTACCATGCCGCCCGTGGGCTGATGCACGACTTCGGCACCTCTACACTCGCGAACTTCGTCGCGGAACTGGCGGTCGCCGAGCGAACGGGGATGCTGAACCTCGCGATCATCAACTGCCGGGACACTTCTCCCGGGGACTTTCCCAGACCCTGCACCTGGGAACAACAGAAAGCGCTACGGCCGTTTCGCTCCGCTGCCGTAGCGGACTGGACACTGTTCGACCTTCGGGGCCTGCGCGCACCGCTAAGGCAAGCGCGACTGAACGGACTTCAGGCCTATCCGGATGGGTGGGAGTACTGGGATCTCGTCATGTCCTTTGACGCCGTGATCCTCCTGGGCCGTTCTGAGCCAACCCGGCTTCCGGGTGAATAGAGCGAGGCGGTTTCGGTCATGCTGACTCCCCGGCCCCGGCAAACACCGGAAACGGGTTCGGGAGTTCTGCCCATGCCTCGCTGTCCGCGTCGGCGAGGCGCTCGTCGAGCAGGCACGCGTCGAGGCGGGCGCGCATTGCCGCTTCCTGCATCCGCTGGCCGATGAAGACGAGCTCCTGGGTGCGGTCGCCGAAGCGCGGATGCCAGTCCGGCTGTTGGTCGGGTCGCTGACCCTCTGGATGCACCCAGTGCTGGCGAGGCACGGCCGCCCACCACATCCCGCTGGGCCTCACATCGCTGACGCCGCCGGCCTGAGCCCACTCGTAGGCGACGCGATGGTCGGCGGCGACCCAGAAGAAGCCCTTCGAGCGGAGCACGCCGCGCCAGTTC
>VYDI01000048.1 GCA_009843505.1 Holophagales bacterium
GCCCTGGCCTTCCTGCGACGGATCGCCGGCTCGGATCTGGCGGGCCTGCAGGCGAACGGCCAGGTCGACGAGGCCACGCTCAGATCGGTCGAGTCAGTCACGCGGGAGGTGCGCCGCGCCTTCCTGGGCCGGGAGCTGAAGAGCTACGGCGTGATGCAGCGGACCCTCAGGGACGTCGCGCCCTGATGGCGGAGTCCGGCCCGGAACGCCGTGCCCTCCGACGGCTTCCTGATGCGCTGATCTCGCAGATCGCAGCCGGCGAGGTCGTGGAACGCCCGTCATCCGTGGTCAAGGAACTCGTGGAGAACGCGCTCGATGCCGGCGCCGTCCGCATCGAGATCGAACTCGAGAACGGTGGACGCGACCTGATCTCTGTGGCTGACGACGGCAGCGGGATCGCGGCCGGGGACGCGCGCCTCGCGCTTGAACGCCATGCGACCAGCAAGATCGCCTCCTTCGAGGATCTCCTGGAAGTGGCGACCCTGGGCTTTCGCGGAGAGGCCCTGGCGTCGATCGCCGCGGTCTCCAGGTGCGAACTGCTGACCGCCCGGTCGGCCGGCGACGGTCATCGCCTGGTCGTCGAAGGCGGCCGGCTCGCGGTGGAGGAGCCGGTGAGCCGTCCCCGCGGCACGACGGTGACCGTCGAGTCCCTGTTCTACAACGTGCCCGCCCGCAAGCAGTTTCTGAAGCGGCCCGCGACCGAGCTCCGCCACGCGCTGACCGTGGTCCAGGGGTACGCGCTGGCGCGGCCGGACGTGACGTTCGTTCTGCGCCACGCTCCCGACGCCGAGTCGCCGGGGCGGGAGCTGTTGCGGGCGCAGGCCACCGGAGTCGACGCGGCCGGCCGGCTCAACCGGATCGCACAGTTGTTCGGCGAGGATCTCGTGAACCACCTGACGCCGTTGCCCGAAGCCAGGAGGGAGCAGGGGATCTCCGGTTTCGTCGGCGACCGGGAGACGACGAAGGGCCGGCGCCTCTTCCTGTTCGTGAACGGGCGCCTGCTGAGGGACCGCGCCGTCCTCGCCATCTACTACAAGGCGGTGCGGGACCTGATGAAGGGAGAGCGGCCGCCGGCGCTCTTCCTGTTCCTCGACGTGCCGCCCGAGTCCGTCGACGTCAACGTTCACCCGCAGAAGGCGGAGGTCCGGTTCCGCGATGCGGCCCTGATGGGCCGCATCGGCAGCGCGCTGCGCCGGGGACTCGAGGCCGCCAAGGGCGAGGAGCCGGCGCCGCTTCGCGAACCGAGCGGCCCCGCGGCGCCGCCGGCCTGGACGGGCGTCGGAGAGGTGCGGGAGGCGCCCGGCGCGCCGGCTTGGGCGGAGGAACTCGCCGCCCGGTACGGCGGAGCGGGAACCGGACCGACAGGAAAGCTCGCCGAGGTCGCCTACCGGCCGGAGCCGGCCACTCGCGTTCCCCTTTCCGGCAAGGGCCGGGAATCGCTCCGTCTGATCGGGCAGTACAAGGGCACGATGATCCTGCTCGAGGGGCCCGAAGCGCTGTTCGTCGTGGACCAGCACGTTGCCCACGAGCGGATCCTGTACGAACGCTTCCGCCGCAGCCTGAGAAAGCAGGATGCGGCGAGCCAGACGCTGCTGGTGCCGCGCATGCTCGAGCTCTCGGTCGCCGAGAACGCCGCGCTGGCCGAGTGCTCGTCAGCCCTCGCCCGCTGCGGCTACGCGGTCAGGGCCTTCTCCGGCGGCAGCGCGGCGATCACCGCGATCCCGGCCGTCCTGCCAGATGCGGAAGCGGAGAGCCTCGTGCTGCGTGTCGCGACCCGGGTGGCGGCCGGCGACGAGTTGCCGGGCGAGGACGAGGCGCTCGCCGACTACCTGTTGACCCAGTTGGCCGCGAGCAGGGCCTGCCGGGCCGCGGTCAAGATGCACGAGGCACTGTCGGCGGAGAAGATGGAGAGCCTGATCGCGGAACTCTTCGCCTGCGAGCACCCGTACACCTGTCCGCACGGTCGCCCGGTCGTGCTGGAACTCACGGACCGGGACCTGGAACGCCGGTTCAAGCGGCGCTAACGCGGCAGAAGATCCAGAAGCCGGCGCCTCGCGCCGGATGCCCAGTTTCTGCCGCGCAGGCTCCTGACGCTAGCGGTCGGCTCTCTCCATGGCGGCAAGTGCCCGGGCGGCCGCCCTCCGCTCGGCTTCCTTCTTCGAGTGGCCCGACGCCGCGGCCACGGCGCGGTCCCCGATCCAGCACTCGACGTGGAACACGGGATCGTGGTCCGGCCCGTCACGGCCGACGTGGCGGTAGAACGGAGGTTCGAGTCCCTGACTCTGGAGGGATTCCTGCAGGTCCGACTTGGCGTCCAGGGCGTCCATCGTTTCGGCGGCCTCCGCCTCGATCCATGGTTCGACCAGCTCGCGGGCGGCCCGGAGTCCACCGTCGACGAAGACGGCCCCGATCACGGCTTCGAGCGCGTCGGCCAGGAGAGATGGTTTCTCGCGCCCGCCCGACTGATCCTCACCGTGGCCGAGCCGAAGCGCCGGGCCGAGATCGAGCTCCCGGGCGCGCCGGGCCAGCGCCTCGGCGCTGACGACGTGAGACCTGGTTCGCGACAGGACGCCTTCGGGCGCCGATGGATCACCGCGGAAGAGCCGGTCCGCCACGACCAGTCCCAGAACCGAGTCGCCCAGAAACTCCAGCCGCTCGTTGTCCTGCTCCAGGCCCCGTTCATTGGCGAAGGAGCTATGGGTGAGGGCCTGCTCGAGCAACGCGCGGTTCTCGAACCGGTGGCCGAGACGGACTTCGAGAGCCTCGACCGGGTCCGTCAGGGGTAGATCCGGTCCATCGTTCGTGGATAGGGAATCGTCTCCCGCAGGTGGGGCACTCCGGCCATCCAGGCGACGAAGCGCTCGACGCCCATGCCGAAGCCGCTGTGCTCGAAGGTGCCGTAGCGGCGGATGTCCAGGTACCACTGGAAGGCGTCGAGCGGCAGATCGTGCTCCTTGAGCCGTGCGAGCAGCAGATCGTGGTCGTGGATGCGCTGGCTGCCGCCGATGATCTCTCCGTAGCCCTCCGGGGCGATCACGTCGAGCGCGAGAGCCAGCGACGGATCGTCCGGGTCGGGTTCCATGTAGAAGGCCTTGAGCGACGTCGGGTAGTGGGTGACCATCACCGGGCGATCGAACTCCCGGGTGATCGACGTTTCCTCGGGAGCGCCGAAGTCTTCTCCGAACTCGATCCCGGCACCCTGCCGTTGCAGCAGGTCGATCGCCTCCGCGTAGCGGAGTCGCGGGAACGGTCCCTGGATGGACTCGAGTTTCGAGGTGTCGCGCTCCAGGATCGCGAGAGGTTCACCGCAGTTCTCCAGCACCCGGCCCGCGAGGTAGACGAGGAAGTCCTCGGCCAGCCCGCACAGCCCCTCGAAGTCGAGGAAGGCCGCTTCCGGCTCGACCATCCAGAACTCCATCAGGTGCCGGCGAGTCTTCGACTTCTCGGCACGGAAGGTGGGGCCGAAGCAGTAGACCTTGCCCAGGGCCGCCGCGGCAGGCTCCAGGTAGAGCTGGCCGGACTGGCTGAGGTAGGCGGAGCCATGGTCGAAGTAGGGCGTCTCGAACAGGGTCGACGTGCCCTCGCAGGCGGCGGGCGTGAGGATCGGCGAGTCGACCAGGTAGTAGCCGCGCTCGCGGTGAAAGTCGTGGATCGCGTGGCAGACCTCGCTGCGGATGCGCAGCACCGCGCGTTGCCGGCTGGAGCGGAGCCACAGGTGCCGGTTGTCCATCAGGAACGCGGTGCCGTGCTCCTTCGGCGTGATGGGGTAGGCCTCGGTGCCATGCTCCAGGGCCAGGGACGACACCTGTACCTCGACGCCGCCGGGTGAACGGGGATCGGCGGCCACCGTGCCCGTTGCCGCGATCGTCGACTCCTGCCCGGCGTGCTGGAGCACCTGCCAGGAGGCATCATCGACCTCCTTGCGACTGACGACGAGCTGGACGGTGGCGCCCGAGTCACGGAGGCGGATGAAACCGATCCGCCCGCTGGAACGGCGGCCATCGACCCAGCCGCGCAGCCGAACCTGCTGTCCGATCAGGCTGCCGAGTTCGGGAATCGAGTTCCACTCCGTCACCGATCGATCCCCACGAGGCGATCATACCGATGCGGCCGGAGGGCCGGGCGAAGGCGAGTCGCTACACTAGCGCCCGATGCTTCGCCGGCTTTCCGCTCTCGTGACGCCGGGCCGGGCCACTGCCGCCGTCGCCGCCGCGTGCTGCCTGGCGATCGGAATGGTGGTCGTCGCACCGCTGTCGGCCGCGTCGGGAGGGCGGGCTGCCACGCTGCTCTACGAGTTCTTCGCGCCGGTCTGCCACCAGATCGCCGAACGCAGCTTTCACGTGCATGGTCACCCTCTTGCCGTGTGCCACCGTTGCTTCGGCTTCTACGTCGGCTTCACGCTGGGGCTGGCGGTACTGCCCTCCGTCCGCCGATTCCGCGACTGGCTGCTCGACAGGCCCCGGCGGATCATCTTCTTTCTGGCGCCAACCGCGATCGACTGGCTGTTGCCGGTGAACACGCCGGCAAGCAGGTTTGGGACCGCTCTGTTGGCCTCCGCGGGAATCGCTCTCCTGGTCTGGGCGGCGATCGACCAGATCACCTCACGAGATGCCCCGAAACTGCTTGAGGAGACACCATGACACCGAACAGATTGAAAGCAGCGGCCATCGGCGGCGGGGCGGCGGGAGTCGCGTCCCAGATTCCCGGCCTCTCCTTCGTCAACTGCCTATGCTGCGCCCTGGTTGTCGGAGGCGGCATGCTCGCCGTCTTTCTCGCCCTGAGGAACGAGCCGGCGACGGAGAAGACGCCCTACGGCGACGGCGCGCTGATCGGCGCCCTGGCCGGGGTCGTCACAGCCATCGTCGGCGCCATCGTGCTCATTCCGATCGCCGCGCTGTTCGGTGACCCGATGGAGCAGACGCTGAGGATGCTCGAGGGAATCGAGGGCATTCCGCCGGAGGTCCTGGAGGCGATAGGCGGCGACGCGGCGGGTGCCGTGGGCGCCTTTGCCTTGGTCGGGTTTCTGATGTCTCTGGTGGTCGATGTCGTGTTCGCCGCGATCGGCGGCGTGATCGGAGCGGCCGTCTTCCACAAGAAGCCTTCGGCTTGAGGCCGGGTCTGGCGATGTTCTCACCACCAAGGGAGGTTTGATGACAGGGAAGAAAGTCGGATACGCGGCGCTCGGCGGCGGCGCCGGCGCGGTCGCCTCGCAGATCCCGGGCTTGCAATTACTCAACCTGGCCTGCTGCGCCCTGGTCGTGGGCGGTGGCATCCTGGCGGTCTACCTGGCGCTCAAGGACGACCCGCCCGCGCAGGCGGCGCCCTACGGGGAGGGAGCGAAGATCGGTGCGCTCGCCGGCGTCTTCGGCTCCGCCCTGAGCATTCTCATCGGCCTCCTGATCCTGGGGGGCATCACGGGCGTGATGGGGATCGGAGCCCTCACTTCGGAATCCGTCGAGGACTTCGAGGCCTTCAGCCTCTTCAGTGCGATCGCCGGCCTCGGTGTCATCGCGATCGTCGCCTTCTCCCTGATCATCAACGTCGCGTTCTCGACTGTCGGCGGCGTGATCGGAGCGGCCATCGTGCACAGGAAGGCGCCCGCCGAGTAGCCGTCACCGGCCCGCGTCAGCGGCTGAGGATGGTTCCCGGCCGGTAGTAGCGCTGATGCCAGATGCCGGCCTGGTCCTCGTCGTCGACCGGCATCCGCCAGGTGCGGACGGTGGCGGCCTCGAGGGGAAGCCGGTAGAGGCCGCGCGGCTGGTCGATCGTGGCCTGGATGTAGTCCTCGGCCGCGTCCTCCGGGACGTAGCGGCAGGCTATGCGGCGGTAGCGGTCGCGCCAGACGTCGTCGACGCCGATGTCGTGAACGAGCTCCGCCTCGCCCTCGACCAGGACCTTGCGGTAGGGGAGGTCCTGCTCGTCGATCGCCAGACAGGTCCGCGAATCGCCACGCAGGTTGGCGAACCAGACGGAGTTCTCGCGCGGGGTGAACCAGATCGCTCCTTCCTCGAAGATGAACCAGATCGGAGTCACGAGAGGTCTGCCGTCGTCGCAGACGGTGCCGATTCGCATCAGGATTCCCGGTTCGACGAGGAAGGCATCGCGTTCGCTGTCGGTCATCGTCGGCATTCGCTAGTCCTCCTCGGGTGCGCCCAGCGTCCGCGCCGCGGCGATGTCGGCGGAGTAGTCGCGGAGCCTCGTCGGCATCAGGGTCATTTCCTCGATCACGGTCCGCTCGGGCAGCGCCGCCGCCGCCAGGATCGCTTCGGCGATGTCTTCGGAGGCCATCATCCCGGCCCGTTCCTCCTCCGACGGCGGCCGCGGCCGGTTGTCGAGGATCGGTGTGTCGACTTCGCCGGGAAGGACGCTGGTGGCGCGGATGCCGAGTTGCCGGAGTTCGGCGCCGAGCCCCATGATGTAGTTCCTGGAAGCCGCCTTGGCGGCGCCGTAGGCGGTGCCGGCCATGACGCCCGGCCGGATCGCCGCCATCGACGAGACCATGATCACGGTGGCGCCGCCGTGGTCGAGCATGGCCGGCAGCAGCGCCTTGGTCAGCATCGCCGGACCGGTTGCGTTGACCGCCATCACGCTGTCCCATTCCTCCTGCGAGATGTAGCGTGTGCTGCGCACCTTCGAGCTGTGCCCCGCGTTGTGAACCAGGACGTCGATCGTGGCGTGGCGCTGCAGGATGGCCGCCGCGAGGCCCCGCACGGCCACCGGATCCTCCATGTCGGCCGAGTGGGCCCAGGCGTTGCCGCCGCCGGCCTCGATCTCGGCGACGACCGCCGACAGGGGTTCCAGGCGCCGGCCGGAAACGATGATCGACGCGCCCTCGCGGGCGAAGAGCAGCGCGGTCGCCCGGCCGATGCCGGTGCCGCCGCCGGTTACCAGTGCGATCTTTCCTTCGAGCTTTCCCATCTGCGTTCGGCCTCCCCGAGGCTGGTAGACGTGGTGCTGGCGGCCCGGAGTGTAGCCCCCGCCCTGGTTGGAGGCGAAGTCTCAGGCGCCGCCGCGATCCGGCATGAGGTAGCTGCGCGCCGCGTAGCCGAGCGTTGCCGCCCTCGCCGCCATCAGGCCCGCCATGCTGAGCCAGAGAAGGTCCGGGTCCCGGAAGTGGACCGCCGCCCAGGCGAGGGGAGCGAAGCCGACGCCGAGGCTGACCGCCATCGCGCGGCTGAGCAGCCTGCCCCGCGTCAGGCCGAGGAAGAAGCCGTCGAAGGCGTAGGCGAGGGCCGCGAAGAGGAGCACCGGCAGCAGCCAGACGTTGCTGTCTGCCGCGAGCGCCGCGACATCCTCGTGGTCGACGAGCAGGGCGTAGACGGCATCTGGGAACGCCAGCGCCGGGACGAGAAAGACGCCGGCGCAGCCGATGGCCGCCGCCAGCGTGAGGAGCAGGACGCGCCGCAACTCGCGGCGGTCGCCGGCGCCGAAGGCCATGCCGGCGAGCGTTTCGCCGGCGAAGGCCGCCCCGTCGACGAAGTAGGAGGCCAGACTCAACACGCGGAGAATGACGCCGTTGGCGGCCAGCCGGGCGGCGCCGAAGAGCGCGCTCGCGTTGGTGAACACGGCGAAGGCGGTGACCAGGAGCAGGGTGCGGATCACCAAGTGTCCACTCAGCGCGAGGATCTGGCGCAGCGCGGCGCGGTCGAAAAGGGTGGTCCTGGCTGGAAGCGGCCCGGCGGCCGCGAACGCCAGGATCAGGCCGGCGGCGGCGCTCAGCCACTGAGCCCCGGCGGTGGCGACCCCGGCGCCGAACGCGGCCCAGCCGAGGTGAACGATGAACCACCAGTTGAGCGCGATGTTGCCGAGGTTGGCCAGTACGACCAGGAGCAGGGCCCTCGCGGCCTCGCCGCGGCCGAGGAACCAGCCCACCAGCGCCAGGTTGGCGAAGGCCGCCGGCGCGCCCCAGATGCGCGCGTCGTAGTAGCGGCGGCCGGCCTCCTCCACGCCGGCCGGGCCGGACAGGAGTCCGAAGCCGGCGTCGCCAAGCGGGTCCCGGAGCGCTACCGCCACGAGGCCGAGCGCCGCCGCCAGCAGCAGGGCGCGGTAGAGGTGCGCCGACACCTCGCCGGCGTCTGCGCGTCCCCACGCCTGGGCCGTCAGGCCGGTGGTGCTCATCCGCAGGAAGGCGCAGCCGAAGTAGAGGTAGTCGAAGATGAGGGCCGCGAGAACGACGCCGGCCAGGAAACGGACGTCGTCGAGCCGGCCCAGCATCACGGTGTCGGCCAGACCGGCCAGGGGCACGGTGAGATTGGACGCCGTGTTGAGCGCCGTCAGGCGCGCGAACCGGCGGGGGAGGCCCGGCCCCGGAGCGCCCATCACGGCCGGTGCGCTGGTGGTAGCCTGCCCGCGCTCATGGCGTCAGCACGAACCCCGGGCGGCTTCCTGGCACGTTTCGTGACCTGGACCGATCGTCTGAACACACGCCTCGGCGTCGCGGTCTCCTGGCTCACCCTCGCCATGGTCGCGGTCGGAGCGTACAACGCGGTCGTGCGCTACCTGGGCCGGTTCACCGGCTGGAACCTGAGCTCGAACGCCTACCTCGAACTCCAGTGGTACATGTTCAGCCTGGTCTTCCTGCTGGGCGCGGCGTACGCGCTGCTGACGGGCGCCCACGTTCGCGTCGACGTGATCTTCAGCCGGCTGCCGGAGCGCTGGCGGCGGCGGATCGACCTCTGGGGATCGCTGCTGTTCCTGGTTCCATTCGCGGTCTTCGGACTCGTCATGTCCTGGCCGGCCGTACGGAACTCCTGGGCGGTGCTGGAGGTGTCGTCCGACCCGGGCGGCCTGCCGCGGTATCCGATCAAGAGCGTGCTGCTGGTGGCGTTCACGCTCCTCGCCCTGCAGGGGCTGGCGGAGGCGGCGCGGAACTGGCTGCGCCTGCGGGCGCTCAAGGCCGGGGCCGAGGAGGAGGATCTGCAGCAGGAGGGGCTGCTGTGAGCGGCGACTTCCTGGGACCGCTGATGTTCGTGGTCGTCTTCATGTTCATCTTCGCGGGCTATCCGGTCGCCTTCTCCCTTGGCGGAACCGCGCTGATCTTCGCCGTCATCGGCATCGAACTCGGGCTCTTCTCCTGGAACCTGCTCTACGCGTTTCCCGAACGGGTCTTCGGCGTCATGTCGAACGGCGTCCTGCTGGCGGTGCCCTTCTTCATCTTCATGGGCACGATGCTGGAGAAATCGCAGCTCGCGGAGGATCTCCTGCGCACGATCGGCATGCTGTTCGGCAGGCTGCGCGGCGGTCTGGCGCTGGCGGTGGTCGTGGTCGGGGCGATGCTCGCCGCCGCCACCGGCGTGGTTGGCGCCTCGGTGGTCGCGATGGGCCTGATCTCGCTGCCGGTGATGCTGCGATACGACTACTCGCCGATGCTCGCCACCGGCGTGATCAGCGCCGCGGGCACTCTCGGCCAGATCATCCCGCCCAGCGTCGTGCTCGTCGTGCTCGCCGATCAGCTCGGCATCTCGGTCGGCGACCTGTTCATCGGCTCCCTGATTCCAGGCCTGATGCTGGCGGGCTTCTACGCGGTGTACGTCACCGGTGTGGCGATCGCGAAGCCGGCCGCCGCGCCGGCCTTGCCGGCCGATGAGCGGACCCTCGACGGCGCCGCGCTGGCGCGCCAGGTGGCCGTGGTCATGCTGCCGCCCATGGTGCTGATCCTGGTCGTCCTGGGGAGCATCTTCGCCGGCATTGCCACGCCGACCGAGGCGGGGGCCCTGGGCGCCGTCGGCGCCATCGCGCTGGCCCTTTCGCGCGGCCGGCTGACGATGAAGGCCATCAAGGAAACGATGGACGCGACCGCGAAGCTGACCACGATGGTCATCTTCCTCCTGATCGGCTCGACCGCCTTCGCGCTCGTCTTCCGGGGCCTTTACGGCGACATCTGGATCGAAGACCTGCTGACCGGGTTGCCGGGCGGGAAGATCGGCCTGCTGATCGTCGCGAATCTCGCGATCTTCATCCTCGGCTTCTTCATCGACTTCTTCGAGATCGCCTTCATCGTCATCCCGCTGATCGCGCCGGCGGCACGCATCCTCGACGTCGACATGGTGTGGTTCGGCGTGATGATCGGCATGAACCTGCAGACGTCGTTCCTGACGCCGCCCTTCGGCTTCGCGATCTTCTATCTGCGCGGCGTCGCGCCCCGGCGGATCACGACGGTCGAGATGTACCGGGGCGTGATCCCCTTCATCGTCATCCAGCTCATCGGGCTGGCGCTGATCTGCCTCTATCCGGAGCTGGTGACGGCGCTGCTGTAGCCGGCACTCAGCCGCCGCCGAAGGAGAAGCGGGCGTACGCCTGCTCGGCGGTGCTGAACCAGCGGAACGAGGACCGGCGAACCTCGTCCCAGGACTCGAAGATCTTTCGGTAGCCGGCGTCCGCGGCCGCGTTCTCGTTCATCAGTTCGAACGCGGCGTCGCGTGACGCGGTCATGATCTCGTCGGAGAACGGTCTCAGGGTGACGCCGCCGTCGACCAGACGCTTGAGCGCCCCCGGGTTGACCGCGTCGTACCGCGAGATCATGTCGACGTTCGCCTCCGCGGCGGCGGACTGAACGATGGACTGGTACTCGGTCGGAAGACCGTCCCAGGCGGTCCGGTTGACGTACACGGAAAGCGTCGGGCCCGGTTCCCACCAGCCGGGGTAGTAGTAGTTCTTCGCCACCCGCTGGAAGCCGAGCTTCTCGTCGTCGTACGGGCCTACCCACTCGGCGGCATCGACCACTCCGCGTTCCAGCGCGGGATAGATCTCTCCGCCGGGAATCGTCTGAACGGTCACTCCGAGACGGCTCAGCACCTCGGCGCCCAAACCGGGGATACGCATCTTCAGACCGCGCAGTTCGTCCAGCGTGCTGACCTCGCGCCGGAACCAGCCGCCCATCTGCCCGCCCGTGTTACCAGCAGGGAAGTTCACGATGTTGAAGTCCGCGAACACCTCGCGCATGAGTTCCAGGCCGCCGCCATGGTAGAGCCAGGCGTTCTGCTGGCGCGTGTTCAGGCCGAACGGCATGGCGGTGTCGAAGGCCACGGCCGGGTTCTTGCCCGTGTAGTAGTAGCTCGCGGTGTGGCCGAGTTCGACCGTGCCCTGCTGCACCGCGTCCAGGACGCCCAGACCCGGGACGAGTTCGCCGGCGGGGTAGGGGCGGATCCGGAACCGGCCCTCGGACAGGCTCTCGACTCGTTCCGCGAACACTTCCGCGCCGCCGAAGATCGTGTCGAGGCCGCGCGGGAAGCTCGAGGCCAGGCGCCAGTTCAGGCGGGGCTTCGTGACGACGGCCGGTCCGCCCTCCGGCGCCGAGGCTGATCCACCGCAGGCGGCGACGGCGCCCGCTCCCGCGGTGGCGATCGCGGCCCTGCCCAGGAAGTCCCTACGTCTCAGTTTGGCCATCTGTACTCCCGTTTCTTCTGATCTCGCGGCGGTCAGTGTACTTCGCTCAGCCAGCGCTCGGCGTCGATCGCCGCCTGGCAGCCGGTGCCGGCGGCGGTGACCGCCTGCCGGTAGATCGGGTCCATCACGTCGCCGCAGGCGAAGACGCCCTCGATGTCCGTTGCCGTGCCCGGATGGCGGACCTTGAGGTAACCGACATCGTCCATCGTCAGCTTGCCGCGGAACAGCTCGGTGTTCGGGTTGTGGCCGATCGCCATGAAGACGCCCTGGCAGGGGAAGTCCGACTCCTCGCCGGACCGCGGGTCGCGAAGGCGCACGCCGTGAACGCCGTCCGCCTGGGTGCCGTAGATCTCCTCGACGGTGGCGTGGAATCGCCAGTCGATCTTCTCGTTCGCGGCCGCGCGCTCCCGCATGATGACCGAGGCCCGCAGCTCGCCGCGGCGATGGACGATCGTCACCTTGCTGGCGAACTTGGTCAGGAACGTGGCCTCCTCCATCGCCGTGTCGCCGCCCCCCACGACCACCAGCTCCTTGTCCCGAAAGAAGAAGCCGTCGCAGGTGGCGCAGGCCGAAACGCCGTACCCCATGAGCTCCGCTTCCGAGGGAAGACCCAGTTGGCGTGCCGAGGCGCCGGTGGCGATGATCAGCGCGTCGGTCAGGTACTCCCCTCCGTCCGTGTCGAGCCGGAAGGGCCGCTCGCTCAGGTCTACCGCATGGCCCGTCTCGAAGCGGGTATCGGCGCCGAAACGCTGGGCCTGCGCCCGCATCTGGTCGATCAGTTCGGGCCCCATGATCCCCTTCGGGAAGCCCGGGTAGTTCTCGACGTCGGTCGTGATCGTCAGTTGCCCGCCGGGCTGGGCGCCTTCGAGAACCAGAGGCGCGAGATCGGCGCGGGCGGCGTAGAGAGCCGCGGTGAGTCCCGCGGGTCCCGATCCGAGGATGGTCAGACGGTGATGGTCTGGAGAAACGGTCGGAACGGTCGTCATCGGCCGCGGAGCGTAGCAGCGCGAAGACGGATCGCGCGGCGTCGCCGTCTGAGGCGGCGGGCGACCCACGCGGTAGGCCCGGAGAGAGCGTAGCTGGCCGCCCCGACCAGGAAGAACAGACCGATGTGGATCAGCGCCAGCACGGCGATCGAGGAAATGACGAGCACCACCCGGAAGCTCCGGCGACGCCGGAAGTCGATCTCCTTGAAGCTGACGTAGCGAAAGGTGGAGACGGCGAGCAGACCGACCACCACCAGAGCGGACAGGACGACGATCTGGAGAAGGAAGGAGTCGCCCCGGGTGTCGACGAAGAAGAGAATCGAGCCGATCGCCCCGGCGGCGGCCGGCGCCGGCAGGCCGATGAAGTAGGCCGGGTCGGCCGTGCGTCGACTGACGTTGAAGCGGGCCAGACGGGCGGCGTTGCAGAGCAGATAGACGGCGGGCGCCGCGAACCCCACGCGGCCGAGTTCGTGGAGGCCCCAGAGGTAGCAGAGCAGCGCCGGGGCGAGGCCGAAGGACACCAGGTCGGCCAGCGAGTCGTACTCCCTGCCGAACGGGCTCGCGGTACCGGTCAGGCGGGCTATCCGGCCGTCCAGCGTGTCGAGGCAGGCCGCGGCGAACAGCATGAGCACGGCGGCCTGGAACTTCCCTTCCAGACCTGCCAGCAGAGCGTAGAAGCCGAGCAGCATGTTCGCGGTCGTGAACAGGCTGGGGATCACGTAGGCCCCGGCCCGCAACGGTCTCGGCTTGCGCGGTTTCCAGTTCATGGGCTGTCTCCGGCTGGGACCGCGGGCCTCCGGACCGGGAAGTCCTCGGGCGGCGGTGTGGACGGGTCCGTGGGCATGGCAAGCGGCGTCTCGCCGGAGATCACCCGCTGGCCCTTCTCGACCAGGGGGTCGTAGGACAGCGGCACGAACACGTCGACCCGTGAGCCGAACTTGATCAGGCCGAGCGGTTCGCCCTGGACCACCCTTTGACCGGCCTGGACCTGCGCGACGACGCGTCGGGCCACCAGACCGGCGATCTGACGCACCGCGATGAGATCGCCCTGGGGCCGGCGCAGCAGGGTGAGGTGATTCTCGTTCACGTCGCCCGCCTCCTTGCGAAGAGCGGGGAGTTTCTTCCCCGGTGTCGCGATGCTGCCGATCACTACGCCCTCGACCGGTGTCTTCTGGGTGTGAACGTTGAACACGGACAGGAAGATCGAGATGCGCCTCCAGGCGTCCTCACCGAGAGCGCTGTCGGTGATCACCTCAACGGCGAGCACGGTTCCCTCGGCAGGCGACAGGACGACATCCGGCGGTCCCTCGTAGTTTCGCGTGGGGTCGCGGAAGAAGAGAAGCACCAGGACGCCTAGGCCGGCCATCGTGCCCGCGGCGACGTGCCAGCCAAGGGGCCAGAAGACGGCGGCCGCGGCCAGAAAAGGCAGCACGAACGGCCAAGCCTCCCGAGCGAATCTCAACGGTTCAACCGTGACGGTCCGGACGGTTTCGCCATCGGGACCCGTAGACCGGAGGGTGCGCGCTTGGAAGGAGGGTGCTAGCTGGCTGCCTGGAGGGCGTGGGACCGGATGATCGACTCCATGCGGTCCTTGAGAGCGAGCTTGTGGAGCTTGATGCGCTTGGCCTCGGTTTGATCCGTCGGCGAGAGGACGGGGCGGCCGACCAGTTCTTCGAGTTGACTCTCACATGCCTGATGCTCTTCGTAGAGCTTCTTGAACTCGCCCTCCTGCGCCAGGAGCTCTTCCTTGACTGCGTCATCGCTCATTCGGTGCGCGCCTCCCTTCGTAGTCGTTGGCTGCCTTCCGCGGAGCGTGCTTTGAGCGTACCAGCTTGGGTGCGCTGGTTGCGGGCGGACGCAGGTAGAGAGGTTCCGCCAGCGTCGCGAGATCCCAGGAAAACTCACCGTTCCGCATCCGGCGCAGCATGGTGGGGGCGAGCTCCGTCGCCTCGACCGCGCCGGCCGGCGCCTTCAGGGCGGATACTCCGTGGCCGACGACAGGGAGAGCGCTGCACTCCAGGTCGGCCCGGCTTCCGATCTCATGCGGCCCGTCGGCCTGCGCCGCACCGTCGGTGCCCAGCCGCACGCGCTGGATGAACCAGCGGTCCCGGTGCGCGTCGACGACCGCCAGGATCGCCGGGCTCGGCGCCGCCGCGCGCTCGGCGTAGTGCGAGGCCAGGACGTCGAAGGTGGAGACGGCGCCCGCGCGTACGCCGGACGCCTGATGCAGGCCGATCGCGGTGGCCAGTCCAACCCGCAGGCCGGTAAAGCTGCCCGGACCCCTGGCCGCTCCGACTCCCTCGAGGTCCCGGGCTTCGAGGCCCGCGCCCGCCAGGAGTTCGTCGATCATCGCGATCAGTTCGCGCGACGAGCGGCCCTGCGGCGTGGCGAGCGTGTCGACCCGGTCGGGCAGGGCGAGCGCCACGCTGACGACGGGCGAGCCGGTGTCGAAGGCGAGCAGCGGCCCGGAAGGCATGGTCGCTCACTATACTGACGACCGTCCGTGGACGGGAGCGCTGCAAAGATCGCGGGGGATTCGCGGACACCCGCCGGCCGATCGGGCGGGCCGGCGCGGGACCTCGCCACGCTCACGCCGATGCTCCGGCACTACCTGACGGTCAAGGCCGAGTACGCGGACGCGATCCTCCTGTACCGGATGGGCGACTTCTTCGAGCTGTTCTTCGAGGACGCCACGACCGCCGCGCCGGTACTCGACGTCGCCCTCACCGCGCGCCAGAAGGGAACCGCCAGCGAGGCGCCGATGTGCGGGGTGCCTCACCACTCAGTCGACGCCTACATCGCGAAGCTGCTCGACGCCGGCTACAAGGTCGCGGTCTGCGATCAGGTCGAGGATCCGGCGCAGGCCCGGGGACTCGTGCGTCGGGAAGTGACCCGGGTCGTGACGCCGGGCACGATCAGCGACATGGAGATGCTGGATCAGAACCGGCCGAACTACCTTGCCGGGATCCGATTCAACGGCGGGGCGGGCGCCGGCGCGTTCCTCGACGTCTCGACCGGCGAGTTCTTCGTGCGCCGCTGGCCGGATGCGGCGTTTGCGGTGGACGATCTCGAGCGGCTCGCGCCGCGCGAGGTTCTAACGTGCGGCGCCGACTTCGAGAAGGGAGGCGCGGATCCAGGCGCTCAGCTTCCCGCCTGGATCGAGCGTGCCGGAGTGCCGCACACGGCGGTTGACGGTTCGGAGGCGCCGCGTGCCGCCTCCGCGGAGCGCGCCCTGCGCCGGCAGTTCCAGGTCGACAACCTGCGCGGCTTCGGCCTGATCGAGGGCGAGGCTGCGGTTGCCGCCGCGGCGCTCGTGCTGGAGTACGCGCGCCACGCGGCCAGGTCGGAGATCGATCACGTGACGGGCCTGGAAGTCCAGCACGACGACCGGTGCGTGGTGGTGGACGACACGACGCTCCGCAACCTGGAGGTCTTTCGTCACCTTCAGCACCAGGGTGGACGGACCCTGGTCGACGTGCTCGACCTCACGGGCACGGGACCCGGCGCCCGGGCGCTGCGGCGCTGGTTGAGCCGGCCGCTTCGCGACGCGGGCGCCCTGCGGGAGCGTCACGACGCGGTCGACGTGCTGCTCCGGAACATCCCGCTGCGTGAGTCGCTCCACTCGCGATTCAAGAGCATGGCCGACCTGGAGCGCCTGACGTCGCGGCTGGTCCTGGGGCGGATCAGTCCGCGCGAGGCGGCGGCCCTGCGGGACACGCTGCGCGACGCCCCTGCCACGCTCGCGGCGGTTGCCGGGCTTGAGGCCGACCTTCTCGGCCGCATCGGGACGACGGACGTGCTGCCCGAGCTGCGGACGAGATTCGACGAAGTGCTGGCGGAGACGCCGGGGTCGCTGAATGACGGCGGCGTGATCGCAGCCGGCGTCGACCCGGAGCTCGACCGGCTCCGGTCCCTGGCACAAGACGGCAAGGGGCACATAGCAGCCCTCGAGGCTGGGGAGCGGGAAGCGACCGGGATTCCTTCGCTGAAGGTCGGCTACAACCGGGTCTTCGGCTACTACCTGGAGGTGCGCAAGACCCAGCAGGAGCGGGTTCCGGACCACTACGCGCGCCGGCAGACGCTGACGAACGCCGAACGCTACGTCACGGACGATCTGAAGAAGCTGGAACAGCAGATCCTGGGCGCCGAGAGTGGCCAGCTGGCGCTGGAACAGGAGATCTTCGAGACGCTCCGGGCCGAGGCCGCCCGGGAGGCGCCGCGCCTGCTCGCCCTGGCGGGCGCGCTGGCGCAGCTCGACTGTCTGACCGCGCTGGCGGAAGTCGCCGGCCGCTACGACTACGTCCGACCGCGCATGCTGGCCACACCAGGCAGGATCGAGATCCGGGAGGGACGCCATCCCGTGGTCGAACGATCGACGGCCGGCATCCGGGGCGCTTCCGGTTTCGTGCCGAACGACGCGTGCCTGGACCGGGACCAGGAGCAGATCATCCTGCTGACCGGGCCCAACATGGGCGGCAAGTCGACCTACCTCCGGCAGACCGCGCTGATCGTGCTGATGGCCCACGCGGGGTGTTTCGTCCCCGCGCAGGGCGCCGAGATCGGCCTGGTCGACCGCATCTTCACGCGCGTCGGCGCCAGCGATGACCTGGCTCGCGGTGAATCGACGTTCATGGTCGAGATGGTCGAGACCGCGAACATCCTGCGTCACGCGACGCCGGACAGCCTGGTCGTCCTGGACGAGGTCGGCCGGGGCACCTCGACCTACGACGGCCTCTCCCTGGCTTGGGCCATCATCGAACGCCTGCATGAGCACAACGGCTCGCTGGCACTCTTCGCCACCCATTACCACGAGCTCACCGGGCTGCCGGCGACGCTGTCACGGGTCCGGAACTCGCGAATGGCGGTGAAGGAGTGGCAGGACCAGATTCTCTTCCTGCACAGGGTGGCGGAAGGTCGCGCCGACAAGTCCTACGGTCTGCACGTCGCTCGCCTGGCCGGGGTGCCAAGCGAGGTCATCGAGCGCGCCGCCGCGGTCCTCTCGAACATCGAGTCCCAGCAGTACAGCTTCTCTGGCAAGCCTCGCGTCGTTGACGGCGCTTCCGGAGCGCCGCCTGATCCCGGCGCCGACCAGCTCGCGCTATGGGGCGGCGAGGACGAGGCCGTGATCGAGGCGCTGAAGACGGTCGACGTGGACCAGTTGACGCCCATCGCCGCCCTGAACCTGCTCCAGACCCTGCAAAGCCGGCTTGGAACCAGGCGCTAGCTAGCGCCCTAGAACGGGATGTCGTCGTCCTGTTCGCTGGCGTCGAAGCCCTGGTCC
The DNA here is from genome assembly GCA_009843505.1 of Holophagales bacterium. Lineage (GTDB taxonomy): Bacteria > Acidobacteriota > Thermoanaerobaculia > Multivoradales > Multivoraceae > Multivorans > Multivorans azotirespirans. The sequence goes on from VYDI01000048.1 coordinate 17,653, forward strand.
GGAGGCGCGGACTGGGGCTGTTCGCGGCGGCTCTGGCCCCCGTAGCCCGACTGGCCCTGGTTGTCGCCGCGGCTGCCCAGCATCTGGAAGTTGTCGCAGACGATCTCGGTCATGAAGCGCTTCTGACCGGTCTGCTGATCGTCCCAGGAGCGGGTCTGCAGCCGCCCCTCGACGGAGACGAGCTTGCCCCGGTTGAGGTACTGACCTGCAACCTCTGCCTGCCGTCCCCAGCAAACGATGCGATGCCATTCGGTTTCTTCCTGGCGGTTGCCGTCGCGGTCGCGCCAGCGGCGATTCGTGGCGACGTTGAAGGTGGCGAGCGTCTGGCCGGACTGGGTGGTTCGGATTTCAGGATCGTTGCCGAGACGGCCGATCAGGATCACTTTGTTGAGCATGCTCTGGTTCTTCCTCTCTCATTCGCGTTCAAGGCATCGTGCGTCGTAGCGCCGGGGGCGTACCCCGGAGGGGTCAGGCGGAACCCCATTGTAGGTGCATCCGGCGGCTCGGCGGTCGCGGATTCTGTAGTCGGCCGAATGCGCGGTTCGAGTCTGGCGTAATGTTCCCCTGCATGCGGCTGGTCGTGCAGCGGGTGTTGCAAGCCGAGGTCTCGGTCGACGGCCGGTCGGTGGGGAAGATTGGCGCCGGCATGGTGGTCCTTGCCGGCGTGGAAGTCGGCGACGGTCAGGACCAGGTGGAGGCGGCCGCGGCCAGGCTGGTCGGGCTCCGGTTCTTCGACGACGAGCGCGGGCGGATGAACCTGGACGTGCGCCGGTCGGGCGGAGCGGTTCTCCTCGTGTCCCAGTTCACGCTGACTGCGTCCACGCGCAAGGGGAGGCGGCCGTCGTTCGACCGTGCCGCGCCGCCGGCAGAGGCGGCGCCGCTGCTCGAGGAACTCCGCCGTCGCCTGGAGGCTGCCGGCGTGCGGGTGGAGTGCGGGCGTTTCGGAGCGCGGATGCGGGTGGACCTGGTCAACGATGGACCGGTCACCTTCGTGCTGGACTTCTAGGCGCGGCAGAAGTCCAGAAGCCGGCGCTTTCGCGCCCGCCTACCCAGTTTCTGCCGCGCAGGCTTCTAGAGGTTCTTGAGTTCCTTGCCGGGCTTGAAGCGAACCGTCTTGCCGGGGGAGATCGTCACCTCGACTCCGGTCTTGGGATTGCGGCCCACGCCGCGCTTGCGATCGCGCACCTGAAAGACGCCGAAACCGCGCAACTCGATCCGCTTGCCATCGCCGAGAGCGTCCTTCATCGCACCGAGGATCGTGTCGACGGCGCGTGCCGCCTTGACCCGGGGAAGGTCGGAGTTCTCCGCGACCCGGTTGACGATGTCCGCCTTGATCATCTCACGCCTCCTCCCTGAATCCGTCGGCCGCCACGACCGGCCACGACCCGACGTGGACCGTCGATTCTAACCCGGGCAGCGGTCCCGGTAAAGAGTCTCTGGGGCCTGAGTGGTCTCAGGGAGAGTGCTACCCTTGGCCGCCCCATGCACCATGAGGAAGCAGGTTTCCGGTCCCTTTCCGGCGGGGCGCTGCGCGTTGCCGTGCCGGTAGCCCTGGTGACTCTGGTTTGCCTCGGAGCGCAGCCGACTCGGGCGCAGGAAGCCGCCGCGACGCCTGCCGAGAGCGGACCGTTCCTGTTCACGGCGGCGCGGCTGCTGGCTGCGGAACCGGACCGCGTGGACGAGGCGCTCGATCTCTTCGAGCGGGCCGTGGCCGCCGATCCGGAGGCTCCCTTCCTCCGGATCGCTCTGGCCGAGTTTCTGGCCGAGAAGCTGCGACGCTTCGACGAGGCGGCGGAACACACGGCCGTCGCCTACCGTCTCGCGCCGGACGACGTGGACGTGCTCCGCGCCCACGCGCAGGTTCTTGTCAGCTTGCCGAGAGGCAATGGCGGTCAACTCGGCGAGGCGCTCGATCAGGCGCTCGAGGCGCTGGAACGTCTCCGTCGCATCGCTCCGAGCGACATCAACGGCATGATGCTGCTCTACCGGATTCGGGAGAGACTCGAGGAGTATGAGGAGGCGGCCTCGGTGCTCGAGGAACTCGTCAGCTACCACAACGGCCACCGGCAGCTCCAGGGCATGCTGGTCGATGCGTTCCGGCGCGCGGGCCGCGACGACCGGGCCGAGGAAGTCCGGAACGAGATGCTCCGGCTCGACGGCCTGTCGCTCGAAGCCCGGATGGAACTCGCTCACCGCGAGAGCCAGCGCGGGAACCACACGGAAGCCATCGAACTGCTCGAGGGCGCCGTCGCCGAGCAGCCGGAGAGCGTTCCCGTGCGTGGCGCCCTGGCGGAGGAGTACTTCCGTCGCGGCGTTGCCCGTGGCCGGACCCCGCAGCAACGGGCGGGGGATCTCGCGGAGGCGCTGGACCGCTTGCGGGCGCTGCCTCGCGCCGCCCGTGCGAACCCTCGGGCTCGCCTCCTGGAGGCGACGATCCTGGCCGAGTCGGAGCAGACCTTGGAGGCGATCGAACTGCTCGAGAACCTCAGGCGGGACTCACGGGACGATCCGCGGGTAGTGCGCGAACTGGTGCGCCTGCTGATGCGCGAGGGTGAGTGGAGCCGGATCAGGGACATCGGCCAGAAGCTCGTCGATAGCGCCGACCGAAGTACCCCGGAGGGTGTTCAGTCGGCGGATCTCGGTCTCAGCCTGTTCGTCGAGGCGCTGCGCCAGTTGGGAGAGGTGGACGAGGCACTGGACGTACTCGCAGCCGAGGAGAAGCGAGCCGGGGAATCCGCCGAACTCGTGTTGAGCCAGGCCGAGCTGCTGGCCGAGGCCGGCCGGAAGCGCAGGGCGATGGCGTTGCTGCGCCGGGACGTCGTCTCCAACGACCGATTGCTCAGGGAGAACGATGACGGCGAGCCGGAGTTGCCGGCGCTGGTGAAGAAGGCGCGGCTCTACTTCGACCTGGGTGCGGACAGACTTGCGTTGCGGGTGTACGAGGACCTGGCCTCGAACGGAGATGTCGGGCGTCTCACGCTGGTCGCCGAGTCCTGCCGCGAACAGGGACGCTTCGGCGAGTCCATCCCCTTCCTCCTGCGGGCGCTGGCGCGTATCGACGCTGGCGCCGAGACAGGCCTCGACGTGGAAAGGGACGCTCTGCGGGCGGCGCTTCGGTACCAGCTCGGAGAGGCGTATGAACGCAGCCGGCGCTATGACGAAGCGGCGGATCAGTTCCGGGCGGTGCTAGCGCTCCAGCCCGAGAACAGTCACGCGATGAACTACCTCGGGTACATGTGGGCGGACAACGGGGAGAACCTGGAGCAGGCGCTTGAGCTCATTCGCCGCGCGGTCGATCTCGACCCGAACAACGGGGCCTTCGTCGACTCCCTGGGCTGGGCTCTGTTCCGGCTCGGCGAGTTCGAGCAGGCCCGGCGTCACCTGGAACGGGCGAACCAGCTCGTGCCCCGCGACTCCACGATCCTCGAGCATCTCGGGGATGTCTACGTCGCACTGGGCGATCCGCAGCGGGCCCGGGAGGCCTACGAGCAGGCGTTGGCCATCAACGACGAGGAGAACGTGGAGTCCGTGCGCCGCAAGCTGAGTGAACTCTCCCGGCGCTGACCGGCCTCAGCCGATCCTCATGCGGGGGTCACTCCCGCTCCTCCTGCTCAGCCTGGCATGGCTCAGCGGCTGCGCCAGCGCCGGGCCCGGCCGCGAAGCGGCGGCTCCGGCCGGCCGCCCCGTTCCGGTCGCGGCGCCATGGGAGATTCCCGAGGCTGACTGGCGGACCCAGCGCATCGTCCGCATGCGCTACGAGGGACCGGAAGGGAGCGGAACGCTCCGTCTCGTGCTGCGCTTTGAGGATCCGGAGAACTTCCACGTCTCTGCCTCCGATCGCCTGGGGCGACGATGGTGGGACCTCAACGTCCGGGATGGCGACGCCCTCGTGTTGTGGGTGCGCGAGCGCACGTTCTGCCGGTATGCGGGCGACCTCGAGATTCCCGCGCTGTCGCTGGGCCCGGTTCCGGCCGGGGCCGTCGCGGCCCTGTTGATGCGCCGGTTGCCGGCGCCGCCAGCGGATGCACGCGTATGGGAGGGGGTTGCGATTCCCGGAAAGCCGGACCGCACGGTCGAGATCGAGTTCGAGGACCGCCGGGGTAGGCGCTGGACGACCGAAACCACGACCGCGGGGCCGAACGGCTGGACTCCGAATCGCTGGACGCTATGGCGCGGCGACCACGCACGGGCGTCCTGGAACGGCGACGTGAAGGGAATGGCGCGTCTGGTGGAGTCCGACACGGGCCTCGAACTCCGCTGGACCCAGCCCCGGCCCGCGACGGAACTCGCCGCGCCGCTTCCGGCCCCCGCAGTGCCCTTCGGATACCGGCCAGGCGTCTGCGGCGCCGACGCCTGATGCCTACGGAGCTCAGCCTGTCATGCCCAGCCAAGGTGAACCTGAGCCTCCGCGTTCACGGTCGGCGCCCTGACGGCTTTCACGAAGTGTCGACCGTCCTGCAGACGATCGACCTCTGCGACCGTCTGGCGATTCGGCGGGTCGGCCCGCGGAGTCCGCTGCGGATCGAGGTCCCGGGCGGCGGCGCGCCGGCCGACGACTCGAACCTGGTGCTCAAGGCGGCGCGCGCGTACTTCGCGGCGCTCGACGAGCCCGCGCGCGGCGTTCGGTTCCGGCTCGAGAAGCGGATTCCGGCGGGCAGCGGGCTGGGCGGTGGCAGCAGCGATGCGGCGGCGGCGCTGCTCGGCCTCCAGTCGCTCTGGGGGCGGCCCCTCGATGCCCGGCAGCTACACGCGGTCGCAACGGCGGTCGGCTCGGACGTTCCGTTCTTCCTGGTGGGGGGTACGGCGGTCGCCACGGGCCGTGGCGAGCAGGTCGAGCCGCTGGAAGACCTTCCCCCGGCGGCGATGCTGGTCGTCGTGCCGGCGGTGGAGGTGTCGACGGCCGACGTCTACCGGGCCTGGAAGGCCGCGAGGGGAGCCGCGCGAGGCGGAGAGGAGGCAAGGCCCGCCGCGCTGCCTCCACCCTCGCTCCGTGGCGATACCGCGGCCTGGGTACAGGGCAACGACCTGGAGCCGGTGGTGCGCGCACTCCACCCTGAGGTGGATGGCCTCCTCCGGGCGCTCGCGAGCCTCGGGAGGACGGGCAGCGGCGGCGGCCCGCAGGTTTCGGGCAGCGGCGGCGCGGTGTTCGCGGTCGGCGAGCTGCGGGGCATCCGGTCCGCGATGGCGGGAATGGACGTGCGCGTGTTCCGGATCCGGACCTTGCGCCGGGAAGTCTGCCGACTCTTCATGTAGCCGGCTATTTCTGTAGAATGGGCCGTCCCGTCTGGGGCGTCGCCAAGTGGTAAGGCACGAGACTTTGGATCTCGCATTCGGGGGTTCGAATCCTCCCGCCCCAACCACGCCTCGCGCCTCCGACGACCGCGTGCAGCAGCCTACTCCCTTCCATTCGAACTGATTCCGAGGTCGCCCGTGTCGAGAGTCTCCGTGCACGCGGATGGTCCCGGCGCGCCCAGGCGGTCGCTGAAGTGACCCTCCATCCCAACAACGTCGAGCGCGCCATGTACACCGAGCTCAAGGTCTTCGGCGGGCGGGCGCATCCCGCCCTGACGAACGAGATCTGCAACTACCTCGGCATGGTGCCGGGTCAGGTCACGGCCTACAACTTCGCGGACGGCGAGATCTTCTGCCAGATCCAGGAGAACGTGCGTGGCGCGGACGTCTTCATCGTGCAGCCGACCTGCACGCCGGTCAACGACAACTTCGTCGAGCTGCTGATCATGCTCGACGCGGTCAAGCGGGCTTCGGCAGCGCGGGTGACGGCGGTGTTGCCCTACTACGGCTACGCCCGTCAGGACAAGAAGGACAAACCCCGCGTGCCGATCACCGCCAAGCTCGTGGCGGACGTGATGACCGCCGCCGGGGCCGACCGCCTGCTGACGATGGACGTCCACGCGCAGCAGATCTCGGGCTACTTCGACATTCCGGTCGACCACCTGTTCGCGGCGCCCGTGCTCCTTGACGCGATCCGCGCGCTCGGCATCGAGGACCTGATGATCGTCGCTCCGGACGCGGGCGGCGTGGCCCGGGCGCGGGCGATCGCGAAGCGGCTGCACACCGAGCTCGCGATCATCGACAAGCGCCGGGTGGCTGCGAATCAGGCGGAGGTAATGAACGTGATCGGCGACGTCAAGGGACGCGACGTGCTGATCCTCGACGACATCATCGATACCGCCGGCACACTGATCAACTCGGTCGAGTCCCTGGCGGCGCAGGGCGCCCGGCGAATCTTCGCCGCGGGCATCCACGGCGTCCTCTCCGCCTCGGCCATCGAACGGATCGAGGAGTCGAAGCTCGAGGGCGTCCTGGTCACGAACACGACGCCGCTCGAAGAAAAGCTGGCCCGGAGCACGAGGCTCCGTCCCCACAGCGTCGCTGCGCTGCTCGGGGAGGCCATCCGCAGAATCCATGACAACAGCTCCGTGACGTCGCTCTTCGTCTGAGCTGTCCGTCACCTGAGGAGTTCGAAGTGAGCGAACCCACCGTAACCGTCCGGCTGCGCGAGCAGACCGGCAAGAACGCCAACCGCCGCCTGCGGGCCGCCGGCGAGATTCCCGCCGTCGTCTACGGCGGCAGCGCCGATTCGGCGGCCATTCGCGTCGACGGCAAGCTGGTGCTGGGCCTGATCCGTGAGGGCGGCGAGAACGCCGTCTTTCTGCTCCAGCTCGAGGGCACCGAACAGACGCGTCACACGATGATCCGCGACCTGCAGTGGAACCCGTTGACGGGCGCGCTGGTTCACATCGACTTCCAGCGCGTGAAGATGGACCAGGAAGTCCAGGTCTCCGTGCCGATCGAGGTCGTCGGAGTTCCCGAGGGCGTACGGAACGAGGGCGGCCTGCTCGAGTTCATCACCCGGGAGGTGGCCGTCGTCTGTCTGCCTGGCGACATTCCCGTGACCATCGAGCTCGATGTCTCGGGCCTGTACATCGGTCAGCATGTAGAGGCCGGCCAACTTGTCCTTCCGGACGCCGTGACGCTCAACGACGAAGAGACCAAGGTGATCGTGTCGGTCGCCGCCGCGCGCGTGGTCGAAGAGGAGGAGGAAGAGCCGGAGGAGGGCGAACTGCTCGAGGCCCTCGCCGACGAGCCCGAACGGGTCGGCGAGGAAGACGAGTCGACGGATGGAGACACCTAGGGAGGAAGCGCGTCTGGTTCTCGGTCTGGGAAATCCGGGCGGGCGCTACGCCGATACGCGTCACAACCTCGGCTTCCGCGTCGTGGACGAACTGGCGCAGCGTCTGGGTGTCCAACCTGGCCTGGACGTATGCGGAGCGCTCTGGGCCTCGAACGACCGCGTCGATCTGGCGATGCCGCAGACCTACATGAACCGCAGCGGCTACAGCGCCCGGTGTCTCTCTGAACGGAATGGCTATGCTCCCGGAAACATCCTGGTCGTCTACGACGAAGTCCATCTGCCCCTGGGGCGGCTCCGGCTTCGCGGCAAGGGGAGTCCCGGCGGGCATCGCGGCATGGAGTCGGTTATCGAAAACCTGCGCACCACGGCGGTGCCGCGGCTGCGGCTGGGCATCGCGCCGGACGAAGCGGCGGCGGCCGAGGCCGGGCGCGGGGAAGAGTTGCCGGACTTCGTGCTCGCCCCCTTTTCGGCGGGCGAGATCGAAACGGCGGAGCGAATGGTGCGGCGGGCCGCCGACTGCGTCCTGAGTTGGGCTGACCGAGGCGTCGAAGTCACGATGAACGAGTACAACGGATGAGAGGAAACGGATAGTGGACACGATGTACTACCTTCTGCCCGCCTGCGGCGTGGCGGCCTTGTTCTACGCCTTGCTGCGGAGCCGGTGGATCAACAGGCAGGACGCCGGCGACGGTGCGATGCCGGAGATCGCCGGCCACATTCGGGACGGGGCGATGGCGTTCCTCGGCCGCGAGTACCGCATCCTGGCTATCTTCGTCCTTCTGGCCGCCGGCCTGCTGGCGCTCGCCAACTGGGATCGCGCCGGCAGTTCCCCCTTGATCGGGCTGTCCGTTCTCGGGGGCGCCCTCTGTTCCGGGCTGGCCGGTTTCTTCGGCATGAGGGTGGCGACCTCCGCCAACGTGCGCACCGCGGCCGCCGCCCGCACGAGCCTGAACCGCGCTCTGGCCGTCGCCTTCTCGGGCGGCGCCGTGATGGGTTTCGCGGTCGTGGGCCTGGGCATCCTCGGCCTGTCCCTGCTGTACCTGCTCTACGCGGCAATGTTCGGCAGCGGCGATAACGACTCGCTGGGCCAGGTGGTGACCGTGCTGACCGGCTTCTCGTTCGGCGCTTCCTCGATCGCCCTGTTCGCCCGCGTAGGCGGCGGCATCTACACGAAGGCGGCCGACGTGGGCGCCGACCTGGTGGGCAAGGTCGAGGCGGGGATTCCCGAGGACGATCCACGCAATCCCGCGGTGATCGCCGACAACGTCGGGGACAACGTCGGGGACGTGGCCGGCATGGGGGCCGACCTCTTCGAGTCTTACGTGGGCGCCATCGTCGGAACGCTCGTGCTCGGAATCAGCACGACGACCCTGGCCGGGGAGGCGTTCACTCCGAACCTGATCCTGCTGCCGATGCTGCTGGCCGGTCTCGGCATTCTGGTCTCCCTGGCCTCCACGCTGCTGGTCCGCACGAAGGAGGGCGGGAACCCTCAGCACGCCCTGGACCTCGGGACATTCGCGGCCGCCGGGATCATGCTGGTCGTCACCTACTTCACGGCCCAGAACCTCCTGGGCGACAACAGGTACGTCGTCGAGGGCAAGGAGTTCGGCTACATGGGGGTCTTCCTGGCCACGGTCGCGGGTCTCGCTGCCGGACTCCTGATCGGCCTGATCACCCAGTACTACACCGCGGAGTCCAAGGCGCCGGCCCAGGGCATCGCCAAGGACAGCCAGACCGGCAGCGCCACGAACATCATCGGCGGTCTCGCAGTCGGCATGCAGTCGACCGCGCTCCCGATCATCGTCCTTACCGCCGCCGTTCTCGTGGCCCACGGCCAGGCGGGCCTGTACGGCATCGCGATCGCCGCGCTGGGGATGCTGTCGACGACCGGCATCCAGCTCGCCGTCGACGCCTACGGGCCGGTAGCGGACAACGCCGGCGGCATTGCCGAGATGAGCCATCTCGGTCCCGACGTCCGCGCCCGCACGGACAAGCTGGACGCCGTTGGCAACACGACGGCGGCGATCGGCAAGGGCTTCGCGATCGGGTCGGCGGCGTTGACCGCGCTCGTGCTCTTCGCGGCGTTCCGCACGACGGTGGGGCTCGAGAGCATGGACCTGGTCAACCCGCGCGTGATGTGCGGACTGTTCGTCGGCGCGATGCTCCCGTTCCTGTTCTCGTCGATGGCGATGAAGGCGGTCGGCAAGGCGGCCTTCGAGATGATCGAGGAGGTCCGGCGGCAGTTCCGCACCATTCCGGGCCTGATGGAAGGGGAGGCGAAGGCCGAGTACGCGCGCTGCGTCGACATCTCTACAGCCGCCGCCCTGCGCCAGATGGTGGCGCCGGGCCTGCTGGCCGTCCTGGTTCCGGTGGCCGTCGGTTTCTGGGACGTTGAGGCGCTCGCCGGCGTCCTCGCCGGCGTGACCGCCGGCGGCGTCCTGCTTGCCATCTTCATGGCGAACGCCGGCGGCGCCTGGGACAACGCCAAGAAGTTCATCGAAGCGGGAGCGCACGGAGGCAAGGGTTCCGACGCCCACAAGGCGGCGGTCGTCGGTGACACGGTGGGAGACCCCTTCAAGGACACGGCCGGCCCCAGCCTGAACATCCTGATCAAGCTGATGTCGGTCGTCTCGCTGGTCATCGCGCCGCTGCTGGTGCTGTAGCGGAAGGCCGGCGGCGGACCGTGATAGATTCCGCCGCCGGTTCGCTTCGGTCTGCGGACCGGCGCACCCTGGCGGCGCGGGAAGGCGCCGCCAGCGTCGCGGCCGGAACCCCCGTCGTCGGGCAATCCGGCGCCCACATCAAGAGGATGAACGATTGACACGGACATACGAACTCGTCTTTATCGCCGACCCGCGCCTCTCGGATGAAGAGGCCGTGGAGTTGAGCGATGCCTTCGGCAAGCTGCTTGTCGCTGACGGCAAGCTACGGATCACCCAGGAGGAATCCTGGGGCAAGAGGCGGCTCGCCTATCCGATCAGGAAGTTCACCGAAGGTCGATACCACATCTACTACCTGGAGTCCGACGGAGGCGACAACGGCCTCGCCGAGATCGGACAGCGGATGCTCCAGAACGAGAAGATCCTGCGCCACCTGGCGGTGCGGACCGATCTCGACCTGAAACGAGCCGCCAGCAAGGGCAAGGAGCCGGTCCAGCAGACGACCATGGCCACCGCCCCGAGCCAGGCGGCTGGAGGCGTCTAGAGATGGCGAAACGCAGACAGCGACGCGGCCGGCGCCCCGGAGACGGGGATGATCGTCGCGCCGCAGTTGGAGGTGGGCACTAGAAATGGCGAAACGCAGAACTTTCTTCCGGCGCCGCAAGGTGTGCAAGTTCACCGCCGACGGGATCGAGTACATCGACTACAAGGATGTCGCCACGCTGCGCTCCTTCGTGCCGGAAAGGGCCAAGATCCTGCCGCGCCGGATCTCGGGCAACTCCGCGCGCCATCAGCGAATGCTCGCCCGGGCGCTGCGACGGGCTCGTTTTCTGGCCCTGATCCCCTACACGACGGACTGACCGCCGACGTCGGGGGCGACCGAGGCGGCGAGGAACGAGGCAATGGAAGTCATCCTGCTACAGGACATGAGAGGGCTGGGCACGCGCGGCCAGGTGGTCGACGTGAAGCCCGGGTACGCCCGCAACTACCTCTATCCGAGGGAGCTGGCGGCGCCTTCCACCGAATCGAACCGGCTGTGGTTCGAATCGCAACGGAAGAAGTTCGACGCTCGCCACGAGGCGGAGCGTTCAGCCGCCGCCGAGGTCGCGGCCGAGCTCGCCGCGGTCAAGCTGACAATCGCCAAGCGGGCCAGCGAGACGGGGACCCTGTACGGTTCCGTGACCCCAACGGAGGTCACCGAGGCGCTCGCCGCTGCCGGCGTGCAGGTGGACCGTCGCATGATCGATCTCACCGGCGGCATCAAGAGCGTGGGCGACCACCTGGTGCGGGTCGACCTCCACACGGAAGTCATCGCCGAAGTCGCCATCGAGGTAGTGCCTGAAACCTAGAGCCGATAGCGATAGCTCCGGCGCCGGGGCCCCACCCGAAGTCGACGACTTCCTGGGTGACCAGCCGACGCGTCATCTCGGCGACTGGCGCCACCTCTGGGAACGGGATATCCCGTTCCCGATCCGCAGCGATCGCGGTCTCGCCGGACGTCTGCTCGTCGCCTTCAAACGGCTGCTGCGCCCCGTCGTCTCGCTGCCCCAGAACGACCTCTGGGAACGGCAGCGCGTCTTCAACCTGATCCTGCTCGACGTGTTCGAGCACCATCTCCAGGAGTGGAAGGATCATCAGGAACGGGTGGAGCGGCTGTTCGAGCAGCGCATCGGCGACCTCGACCACCGGACGCGGCATTTGGAGAGCTTCCTGCGCCAGGGGCTCGACGAGGTCATGCGCCACGACGACGCCCTGTTCGGCCGTGTCGACCGGAAACTGGATCGCTACCGGCGGGAAACGGATGAACTGGCGGGGCTGCTGAGGACGGCCGTGGCTCGGGGACCCGAAGCGGATAAGGAACTCCGGGAGGCCGACACCGACGCCTCCTACATCGATTTCGAGCACCGGTTCCGTGGCGCTGAAGAAGACATCCGGGACCGCATTCGCGTTTACCTGCCGCGCCTCCGTCAGGCCGCACCGGTCCTGGACCTGGGCTGCGGCCGGGGCGAGGCCCTGGCGCTGCTGGAGGCCGAGGGCGTGGAGTGTTGCGGCGTCGATCCCTCCTCGGCGATGGTGCGCCACTGCCTGGAGCAGGGTCTCGGCGTCGAGCAGAAAGACGCGCTGTCCGCACTGGCTCAGACCGAGCCGGCATCCCTGGGCGGCGTAGTCTCCTTCCACGTCATCGAGCATCTGGTTCCGGAAGACATCGAGCGCCTGGTGCGGCTCGCCTTCGCCGCTTTGCGGCCGGGAGGGGTTCTCGTGCTGGAGACGCCGAATCCGCTCTCCGTCGCGGTGACGGCCCGCAGTTTCTGGCTCGATCCGACCCATACGAGACCCGTGCATCCGGAGGCGCTCTCGGCCTGCTACGAACAGGCGGGCTTCACCGGCATCGAGCGGCTCGACCTGCGGCCCTATCCGGAGGAGGAGCGCCTGCCGGAGATCCCGCTCGACGGACTGGAGGGACAGAGCCGGGAGCTGGCCGATCGGCTGAATCGCCTCCGGGACGAACTCGACGATTTCCTCTTCGGCTACCGCGACTACGCCCTGATCGGCATCCGGCCGCAGACGCAGCCTTAGGGAACCGCGCCGCGCAACTCGACCCGGCCGACCGCGACGCCCAGGCTGCGGCTGTCCCGCGACGCGGGAAGGTGCGTATCGCTAAGCAGCGCGATCTCCACTTCCGGTGGCTGGAGGTCGCAATCTCCGAGATCGAACGTCGCCTTCCAGCGGTCCCGGATGGTCTCGTCAAAGAGCAGACAGTCATCGGCGGCGATCCGGAACCGCTTGGCGCCGCCGGTCATGACGACCTCCACCGCAAGTTCCGTCGGCGGCGACCGCGGATCGAGCGGCACCCGCAGGCGCGCATCGCCACGCGTCCAGCGGAACGGGCGGTCGTCCGCCCACTCCATGCCGTGGAATCCGGAAGCCTGTCCGTCGAGAGCCTGAATCTGCTCCTCGCGAACGAGATTCGGCCAGCGAGTCGGTGCCGCGTTGCGGTGGACCGCGGCAAGCGCCACCGTGCCGTCCCTGCCGTGCTCGCGAACCTCGAGTACTTCCAGGGAGTTGGCGCCTGGTACGAACCAGCGCGGATCAACGATTGCTTCCCAGGCAGCACGCCGGCCCATCACCGGGAAGGAGTACGGACGCGTCACCGCCGCTACGGTGCCGTTCAGTGCGATCGCCAGCATCGGCGCCGGCGGACCGTCCCCCTCGCTGACCACGGCGCCTGTGATGTGGGCAGGGATGAAATCGCCCTCCGGATCAACTTCCTGCATCAGCGGCAGAGCGTCGACGAGCACTTCGACAGTCGCCGGCTGCACGGTGCGCAGCGGATCGACCGCACGGCCGATCAGCGTTCCGTAGCGGCCTTCGGGGGTTGGAACGTCCAGGGGATTGCCTGTTCGGAACCAACTGAACTTCCGCGCGGCGCCCTCGATCACGGCCCGACGAAGGTCGCCCGGGGCCTCCATGCGTTCGTTTGCCCTGTTGAAGAACATCACCTTGGTCGGACGCGGCGCCAGAGCGGCATCCAGCGCGTTCCTGCCGTCGGCGTTCCACGGCAGCGCCGCGCCGAGCTCGGCGGCGACCGTCGGGACGATGTCGACAACCTCCACGTTGGCATCGCTCACCGCTCCCCGGCGCTGCCCGGGCCGCTTCAGAAAGAGTGGCACGGCTGCGATCTCCGCGAACGAAGACCGGTTCGGACGTCGAAACGACATGCCGGGCCGCAGGCTGGCGCCGTGGTCGGCGGTGACGACGATCAACGCCTCGTCATAGATGCCGACCTTGCGCAGGCGCGCCACCAGTCTGCCAAGCAGCGTGTCGGAGTAGCCCACCTGGAGCAGGTAGCGCTGGTAGTTGAGCGCGGCGGCCCAGTCGTCGTCGACCCACTTTCCATCCCGTAGGCCGATGCTGCGTCCCTGAAACGTGAATCGCTGCCCCGTCGGCAGGTAGACCCAGGGTTCGTGCGGTAGAAGCACATGGAGAAAGTGCAGCGTCGGTCCGGTTGCGGTGATCGACTCGATGAAACGGTCGGCTGGCTCCCGGCGGTCCTCGGCCCGCGCTGACCGCCATCGGTTCTGCACCGTCTCGTTGGCCGCGTTCGCAGCGAAGTCCTTCCACGTCTGGTTCACGGGCGGGAGGGACGCGACCAGTCCCTCCGGCAGCAGCACCCTCGGATACACGACTGCCAGGTCTCGCAGTACTCCGGAGAGCCGGGCGCCGAATCCCGGGCGTTCGGCGGGACACAGTGATTCTGGACACAGACCGGTCAACGGCTCCTCGACGTGCAGGCGGTAGCGGCTCCCCAGCAACGTGAACAGATTCGCCGGATGGTCTGCGGCCACCGGCAGCCGACCGTGAGACGGGTAGCTCCCGGTGACGACCGCCGGCAAGGCATGAATCGTCATGTTGGCAACGGCGGTGGCGTTGCGGAACCAGGTGGCGTCGTCGGCCAGTGCAGCGAAGTTCGGAAAGACCGCACGGTCGATGTTGCCGTCGGAATCGAGCAACGCCGCGAGCTGGAACTGATCGAAGACGACAACCACCACGGGCGGCGTGGAGCGGAACGACACACCGTCGAGCGCACCGACGTCGTCGGTGGGCGCCAGGACGCGACCGACGCCGGGGCTCAGCAGAAAGGCCGCCGGTACAGCCAGGATTGCCGGGGCAAGAAAGGAGACGAACAAGCGGACCGGCGGGAATCGAAGATAGGCGCCGGCCGAGGCGGAGGCCGTGATGACGACCAGGGCGGCGGACATGCCATAGGACCCTTCGCCGAGGGGCCTGAACGCCGCGAGGGCTACCGCTCCGGCGAGCACACCGATCAACGTGCCGGCGACGCGTCGGCGCCAGCGCCAGCCACAGGAAAGGCCAGCCAGATGAATGAGAAGCACGCAGCCTGACGGAATGGCGAAGCAGAGAAACGCCACGAGCGCCAGCAGATCGGTCGGGCTGGCGTCATGGGCGACGAAGAACTCCGGGCTGCGCCCCACGACATCGAAGATCGGTTGGGCGACGGCAATGCCGCAAAGGGCCGTCACGTGGAGTGCTTCAAGGCGCGCGGCGTTGGGGGCATCCCGCGTCGGTCGCCGGGGACGGACCGCGCGACCGAGATCGGCTGCCCGAGCTGCTACACGCGCCCAGAGCGGTGGATCCGGGTCTGAAGCGCCAGCTTGGTTCATGGGTCCGGCGGGCGATGGTACTGGAGGCATCGCTCGGAAGCCGAGGCGGCCAACGCCTCACCCCCGACGCCGACGATCAGGATTCAGGAACCGTCGGCCCTGTCGCTCTTCTGCCAACCGCGCATGATCGGCGTCCAGTCGACGACGTCTTCCGGCATGTTCTCGCCCGCCTTCGGCGCGCCGTACAGTGCGCGTTGCTGGTACCACGGCAGGTCGTAGACCGGCCGAGTTCCGGGGTCGAACGAAAGGACCGGCTCGGTGCCGGCGATGAAGGCCTCTTCGATCACGCGTTGGCCGGACCGGCGCCGCGCCGGCAGGAGGCCGGAGTGGTACTCGACCTGCCGGAGTCGCACCTGGTTGGGCCTGGTGAAGGTGAGGTCGGGGTCCACCCAGCCGCCCTCGATCCCCAGGCGGAGCACCTCGTTCCAGATCGGCAGCGCCGCCACGGCGCCGGTCATGTTCCTGCCGATTCGCCGTTGCTGGTCGTAGCCCACCCAGACCACGAGGGTGTACCTGGGCGTGAAGCCCGCGAACCAGGCGTCCGTGAAGCCGTCCGTCGTACCGGTCTTCCCGGCAACGGCCGCCAGGCCGAGCGCCCGCGCGGACTGGCCCGTTCCGCGCTGAACCACGCCCGAGAGCACATGGGTGAGCAGGAACGCGACTTCGGGCGTGATGACGGTCGATGCCTGCGGCACATGGACATCGAGTTCGCGGCCGTCGCGGGTCGTGACACGCTCTACGAAGTAGGGCTCAACGTGGACTCCCAGGTTCGCGATCGTGGCGTAGGAGGTCGCCACCTCGAGCACGGTGAGGTCGGCCGCGCCGAGGGCGAGGCTCGGATAGGGCAGGAGTGGCGAACGGATGCCCGTGCGGTGGGCGAAGTCGACGACTCGTTCCGCCCCGACGATGTCGTGGAGCTTGACCGACGTGACGTTGATCGACCTCTCCAGGGCCCTGCGCAGGGTCAGGATGCCGAGATACTGCCGGTAGAAGTTGCGGGGACTGTAGTTGAGCTGGTTGTCGGCGCCCAGGAACACGGCGGGCGCGTCGAACAGGGTGTCGGCGGGAGTGAAGCCGTGTTCGAAGGCGGCGCCGAACACGAGCGGCTTGAACAGGGAACCGACCTGGCGACGGGCCTGGAAGGCGCGGTTGAACTCGCTGCGCTCGTAGTCCCACCCTCCGACCATCGCTCGCACCGCGCCGGTCGCCGACTCGAGCAACAGGACCGCGCCTTCGATCCGCGGTTCCTGGACGAGTTCCAATTCGAACCGCGGCTGGTCCGCGCCTTCTTCGACGGAAGCGGCATCGTCCGGGGTCCGCAACTCGAACCAGGCGACATCGCCCCTTCGCAGCGGTGGCGAGTCCCTGCGCGTCCATTCGTAGCCCGGCGACTCCAGCATGAAGCGGTGATCCGCGATCCGGATCTCCGCGTTCTCCCGGCCGCGCTGGAGAACGACGCCCGGCACCCAGGTGCCGGCCTCGGGCTCGAAACCGACCCACCGGGCCAGGACCCCGCCGAACGACTCGGCCAGGTCCGGCGCCGTGAGATCGTCCTGGTCCACGCGGGCGACGGCACCGCGGTAGCCGCGCAGGCGGTCGATTCTCATCAGCCCTCCGCGCAGGGCCTGCGCGGCAGCTTCCTGCATTCTCTGGTCGAGGGTCGTCTGCACCTGCAGGCCGCGCTCATACAGCCCCTTCTGCCCATAGGAGCGGTAGAGGTCGAGGCGGACCTTCTCCGCGAAGTAGGGTGCGACCGGCTTCGGTTCTCGCTGGGTGACGACGTCGAGCGGCGACGCGGCCGCCCCGAGCGCCTCGTCGCGCGTCATCACGCCCAGCTGGCCCAGCATCCGCAGGATGGCGTCGCGGCGGGTGCGGACGATCTCCGGCCGAAGGTAGGGCGTCCAAACGCTCGGGCTCGGCACGATAGCCACCAGGGTCGCCGCCTCGGTGTAGGTCAGTTCGGCCGAGGGCTTCCCGAAGTAGTAGCGGGTCGCCGATTCCACGCCGTAGTTGCCGTGGCCGAAGTAGGTGAGGTTGCAGTAGAGCGTGAGGATCTGCTGCTTGCTGAGGCGCTTCTCGAGCTCGACCGCGAGCAGGGTCTCCCGGATCTTCCGGCGCCAGACCTTGGCCCGGTCCAGGAAGAGCATCCGCGCCACCTGCATGGTGATCGTCGAGGCGCCGGAAAAACGCTCCCCGCGCTGCCAGTTCTGGAGTACGGCGCGAAAGACGCCGATGATGTCGAAGCCGGCGTGAGAGTAGAAGTTCCGGTCCTCGGCGGCGAGCAGGACGCGCGTGAACGTCTCCGGCACCTCTCCTTCGGCGAGCAGGATGCGCTTCTCGACCGAGTAGCTCCTGAACGGCTCTCCGTGGCGGTCGCTCAGCCGGGTGATCTGGCTGGGCGTCAGCTCGGCCACGGTCTCGACTTGCGGCAGATCGATCACCGCGGCGACGCCGACGCCTAGCGCCACGCCCACGACAGGGGTGATGGCGACCGGTGTCAGCCAGCGCCAGTGCCTGACGCACCAGCCCCGCACCATGTCCGGGACTACGCGCGCCGCTTTCATCTCCCGACCTGCCACCTTCAACGCCCGAATATCATACGGCGCGTTCCATGACTCCCGAAGCCGACAAGGCGTCCGGCCTGCCGCCGCTGCCGGAACCCTTCCCCGAGCCCCAGGCGGCTCGGTCGGCGGACCCGGAACGGACACGTCGCGGCTGTTTCGTCGCCGGCCTGGTGGGCTGCGGCCTGATCGTGGTGCTCTTCATCGTCGGTCTGGCCGTGATGGTCACGCAGGCCGACGAACTGCTGGAGTTCGTTCTTGACTTCAGCCGCGAGCGGATCGTGGCCGAGCTGCCGGACGACGTGCAGCACGCAGAACGTCAACGCCTGGAGCGGGCGTTTGATTCCGTGCTCGAGCACTACCAGAGCGGTGCAGCCTCGCCGGCCGACAACCGCCGGCTCCAGCTAGCGCTCACCGACGCGATCGGGAGGCTCGAACGCGGCCTCTTCGATCAGGATGACCTGCGACGTCTGACCGAGCGGCTCGAGAACATCGCGGCCTCCGATCCGGGGGGCTGACTTGCCCGCCGTCGTGGACTCCGGGGCCGAGCGGACCGGGCGCTTCGAGCTGGTGTCTCCCTTCAGCCCGCAGGGAGATCAACCGGCAGCAATTCGTGAACTCGCGGACGGGGTGCGGTCCGGCGTCCCCGAACAGGTGCTGCTGGGAGTCACCGGCTCGGGCAAGACCTATACCGTCGCCAAGGTCGTCGAGGCCGTGAATCGGCCGACGCTGGTCCTTTCCCACAACAAGACCCTGGCGGCCCAGCTCTACCAGGAGTTCAGGAGCTTCTTTCCCCACAACGCGGTGGAGTACTTCGTCTCCTACTACGACTACTACCAGCCCGAGGCTTACGTCCCGCAGTCCGACACCTACATCGAGAAGGAGACGAGCATCAACGACGAGATCGACCGTCTACGACTCAGGGCCACGATCTCGCTGTTCGAACGCCGCGACGTCCTGATCGTGGCGTCCGTCTCCTGCATCTACGGTCTTGGCGCGCCGGACGTCTTCTTCTCGATGCTCCAGTTCTTCGAGCGCGGCGCCGAACTGCCCCTCGAACGGGCCCAGCGGAGCCTGGCCGAGATGCAGTACGAGCGCACCCGCCTCGATCTCTTCCACGGCAGCTTCCGCGTCCGCGGCGACGTCCTCGAGATTCTCCCGGCCTACGACGACCGGGGTATCCGGGTCGAGTACTTCGGCGACGAGGTCGACCGGGTCTGCCGGTTCGATGTGATCAGCGGTCGGGTGCTCGAGGAGGTGGACCGGATTCCGGTCTTTCCGCGCAACCACTACGTGACGCCGGAGGAACGGATGCGGCGGGCGATCGCATCGATCCGGGAGGAACTCGGCGAGCACCTGGCGGTCCTCGAGCGGGAGAACCGCCTGCTCGAGATGCAGCGGCTGGAGCAGAGAACCCGCTACGACGTCGAGATGCTTCGCGAACTCGGCTCATGCGCCGGCATCGAGAACTACTCCCGCCACCTCTCCGGACGCGCCCCCGGCGAAGCGCCGCCCACGTTCCTCGACTACCTGCCCGAAGACTTCCTGCTCGTCGTCGACGAGAGCCACCAGACGATTCCGCAGGTCGGCGGCATGTACCGGGGCGACCGGGCCCGCAAGGAGACTCTCGTCGAGTTCGGGTTTCGCCTGCCGAGCGCGCTGGACAACCGGCCGCTGCGCTTCGACGAGTTCGAGGAGCGTTGCGGTCAGCGCATCTACGTGTCGGCGACCCCGGGGCCGTTCGAACTGGAGCGGACGGGCGGAGTCGTTGTGGAGCAGATCATCCGGCCGACCGGATTGCTCGACCCGAGGATCGAACTGCGGCCTTCGGCCAACCAGATCGACGACCTGGTGGCGGAGGCCCGCCACGCGATCGAGCGCGGCGAGCGCGTCCTGGTGACGACGCTGACCAAGCGGATGGCGGAGGAACTCACCCAGTATCTGAACGAACTCGGCCTCAGGGTGCGCTACCTGCACAGCGACATCGACACCCTGGAACGGGTCGAGATCACGACCGCCCTGCGCCGCGGCGACTTCGACATCCTGGTCGGCATCAACCTCCTGCGTGAGGGCCTCGATCTGCCCGAGGTGTCCGTGGTCGCCATCCTGGACGCCGACAAGGAGGGTTTCCTGCGCAGCGAGGTCTCGCTGATCCAGACCGCGGGCCGAGCGGCCCGCAACCTGAACGGCAGGGTGATCTTCTATGCCGACCAGCGGACGGAGTCGATCGACCGGTCGATGGAGGAGACGGAGCGCCGGCGGCAGGTCCAGGAGCGCTACAACCGCGAACACGGAATCGAACCGGCCTCGATCCTCAAGGAGGTGCACAGTCCCCTGGTGCAGATGAGCAACCTCGATTACCTGCACAAGGCGGGAGGGGAAGCTGCGGCCGCGGTGGAGGATCTGTTGCGGGAGGACGCGCCCGAGATGCCCCTGGAACGTCGGATCGCGCGCCTGGAGAAGGCGATGAAACAGGCTTCGAGGCGGCTCGAGTTCGAGCAGGCGGCGGTGCTTCGGGACCGGCTCAAGGAACTCCGGGAACTCAAGGTAATGGGCTGATGCACCCGGAGCTCTCCCAAAAACTCGGCGAGCTCCCGGACCTGCCGGGGATCTACATCTTCAAGTCGAAGGCGGGGGAGGCGCTCTACGTCGGCAAGGCGAAGTCCCTCAGGCGCCGTGCCGCCGCCTACCGCAAGCCGGCCGACGACCCGCGCATCGCGCTGATGCTTCACGACGCGACCGATGTCGAGTTCGTCGTCGCCGACTCCGAAGCCGAGGCCCTTCTGTTCGAGAACAACTGGATCAAACGGCGCCAGCCCCGCTTCAACATCCGCCTGCGCGACGACAAGACGTATCCGTACCTCAAGCTGACGCTGGCCGACGGACATCCGCGGCTTGCCTTCACCCGCCGAGTCCGCCGCGACAGGGCCGAGTACTACGGCCCCTACCTGCCGGCAGGGCTGGCGCGCAAGGCGATCAAGTTGACCCAGAAGCTGTTCGGCATCCGGGTTTGCCGGATCGAGATCGACGGCAGCCTGCCGCGACCCTGCCTCTACTACGACATGAAGCGCTGTCTCGGACCCTGCGTCGACGGACTGACGACCGACGAGGCGTACGCCGACGCGGTAGAGAAGGCCCGGCTCTTCCTGGCCGGCCGGAACGAGGAGCTGCTGAAGGATCTGCGCGCCCGGATGCGGACGCACGCGGACGAGCTCGACTTCGAGGCGGCGGCGAGGGTGCGCGACACGATTCACGAGATCGACGAGGTCAGCCAGCGACGCAAGCTGAGGTCGGCCCGCGGAGAGGACGTCGACATCTTCGGCGTCCACATCAGCGGCGACAACGCGGCGGTCACCGTCCTGGTCATGCGGGGCGGGCAGGTGCTGGATCGGCGCGAGCTGTTCTGGGAGGGAGTGCCGAGAATCACCGCCGAACGTCTTCTCTCCGAACTGCTGCCCCAGCTCTACGACCGCACGACGCTGATTCCCAGGGAGATCCACCTGCCGGCGCCGATTGAAGGCGAGGAGGCGTTGATCGAGTGGCTGAGCCGCCGCAGGGAGTCCAGGGTCTATCTCCGCATGCCGTCGCGCGGGCCAAAGGCGCAACGCATCGCCCTCGCCAACCGGAACGCGGCGATGGCTTTCCGGCGCCGTTTCCGTGGTGCGGGCGTCGCCGGCGAGGCCGGCGCGGCGCTGAGGAAGGCGCTGGACTTGGCCGACCCGCCGCGGCGGATCGAGGGTTTCGACATCTCGACCTTCGGCGGTAGCCAGACCGTCGCTTCGCTGGTCGTCTGGAACGACGGGCGGATGGTCAAGGGCCAGTACCGGAGCTTCAATATCCGGGGCCTTTCCCAGGCCGACGACTTCGCCGCGATCCGGCAGGCGGTCAGCCGTCGCTACCGGCGCGTGCTGGAGGAAGTGGGCGAGATGCCCGACCTGATCCTGATCGACGGCGGGCGCGGACAGTTGAATGCAGCGCTCGAGGCGCTCGTGGACCTGGGTGTCGACGAAACGCCCGTGGTCGGACTCGCCAAGAGGGACGAGGAACTCTACCTGCCGGCGCGCCCCGCGCCGCTCAGGCTGAAGCGGAGCCATGCCGGCCTGCGCGTGCTGCAACAGGTACGGGACGAGGCGCACCGCTTCGCCGTCTCCCGGCACAGACGCCGTCGTTCGCGAAGGACGCTGCACAGCCGCTTCGACGACCTGCGGGGCATCGGGCCGCAACGACGCAAGTTGCTGGTGCGCCGCTTCGGCAGCTACGCCGGCGTAGCCCAGGCCTCGGAGCAGCAACTCAGCGAGGTCCTCGGGCCCAAGCTGGCGCGCTCGGTCTACGCAGCAGTCCACGGCGAGCGCTCCCGCTCCGGACAGTGAGAGGGCGGGAACTGCTAGCCTCTCCGTGCCGGAGGACCGGATGCGGTCGCTGCCGGTGGGAAACCGCCGGGGGAGGAAAGTCCGGACTCCAACGGACGGCATGCTTGCTAACGGCAAGGCGCGGTGACGCGACGGAAAGTGCAGCAGAGAGTAGACCGCCGGCCCTGGATCCCCGGAGTCCGAGAGGACCCGGAGAAAGTCGAGGGCGGGCAAGGGTGAAACGGTGCGGTAAGAGCGCACCGCTCGGCCGGCGACGGTTCGAGGCGATGGCAAACCCCATGTGGAGCAAGACCAAATAGGGAGAACGGATCGGGTTGTCCGTCCCGGTTCCGGGCTGTTCGCGGCGCGGGACGTTCTCCGGGTAGGTCGCATAGATGAATGGCCGCCTCCCGAAGCCTCCGGGCTGTGGGACGAACAGAATCCGGCTTACGAGGTCCTCCGGCGCTTGACCTTGCACCCCGACCAGCCTGTTTCCCACGTCGAACACCCGCCCGCGGCGAAGCCCGGCGACCGGGTGGGGATCGCCGCGCTCTCGGGCCGAATCGACCCGGACCGCCTGGCCGCGGGCGTCGTCGCGCTGAAGGACCTCGGGTTCGAGCCGGTCCTTGCTGCGAACCTGCGGCCCGAAGCGTCGCTCAGCGGCCGGCCATTGTTCGCGGGTACGGACCGGGAGCGGCTCGAAGCCTTCCATGAACTGGCGGCAGACGAGTCGATCGCGGCGATCGTCTTCGCGCGCGGGGGCTACGGCGTTCCGCGGATCCTCGGACACGTCGACTGGGCCCTGCTTGCGTCCAGGCCACGTCCGTACGTCGGCTACTCGGACCTGACGCCACTGCTCCTGGGCCTGGTGTCGAAAACGGGAACAATAGCCTTCCACGGTCCTATGGCGGTCGACTTCGCGCGGGGTCTCCTGCCGGAGGAGCGGCGTTCCTTCCTGGACGCGCTGGCCGGCCGGCTTCCGGACGCCTGGCCGCTCGAAGCGGTTTCCGCGGGATCGTCGGCCGGCCGACCTCCGGCAATCGATGGCCGCCTGCTCGGAGGGTGCCTCAGCATGCTGTCTGCAACGGTTGGAACGGGGCTGCTGCCGAGCTTTCAGGACTCGATCCTCGTGCTCGAGGACATCGACGAACCGGAGTACCGGATCGACCGGCTGCTCACCCAGCTTCGGACATCCGGTCAGGCGACCGGTGTTCGCGCCGTGATCGCCGGCCACTTCACGAATTGCGATGCGCGCGCCAGCCTGATCGACTTCGCCGAGTTCCTTGGCGCGCCGCTGTTCGCCGGACTTCCCGCGGGCCACCAGGCGCCGAACCACACCCTGCCGCTGGGCGCCAGCGCGTCCGTCGACGTACGGAACGCGACGCTGGAAATCCGACGCTAGCGGACCGGCGGGGACGATGGACGCGCGCGATCCCATCACCAGTACGCGCGGCGTAGGACCAGTGCTGGGTCGGCGGCTGGCCGCGGCCGGTTGCCGGCGGATCGTGGATCTGCTCGCTCACCTGCCGCTCCGCTACGAGGACCGTCGCAGCCTTGGCCGGCTGCCGGGAGCAGACGGCGACGCAACACAGTCTGCGGAGCCCGGTCCTCTGACCGTGGTCGTACGGCTGGAGAACCTGAAACGGCCAGTCTTCTTCAAGGGGAGGGCCGGGCGGCGACGCTTCTCGCGGGTCGAGGCGGTTGCCTGTGACGGTGCGGCCAGAGTCGGCGTGGTCTGGTTCAACCGCCCCTACCTTGCCCAGCAGCTCGAGGAGGGCGTGCCCTATCTTCTGCACGGCCCGCTCGGGCGACGCGGTGGAGACGGTCCCTGGCAACTCTCGAATCCATCCGTCGAGCGGATCAGCGCCGAGAAACCCTGTGGCGGCGGGCTCCGGCCCGTCTACGGCCGGATCGGGGAAGTGCCGCCATCACGAGTCGCCCGGCTGGCTGCCGATGCGATTCGGGGTCTGAGGGACGCCTCGGGGCCGGACTGGATCGAGGAATGGCTTCCACGCGAGGAACGCACGAAGCACCAACTGCCCCGATTGGTGGAAGCCCTGACGGAAGTTCATTCGCCGTCACCGGATGCATCGATCGAGGAATTGAACGCCAGGCGGAGCCCGGCCCATGCCCGCCTCGCCTACGGCGAGTTCCTGCTCCAGCAGTTGCAGCTCGCCGCTACCCGTCGCCAGCGCCTTCGATCGGGAAAACCCCACCGCTACCGCGCCGACGGCGCCGCGTGGACGGCGGCGACCGGTCTCCTGCCGTTTCGCCTGACCGGTGGCCAGGAGCGGGTGCTCGGGGAGATTGCCGGCGATCTCGGCAGGAAGGAGCCCATGCTGCGCCTGGTCCAGGGCGACGTGGGCAGCGGCAAGACGGTCCTGGCCGCACTCTCCTGTCTCATCGCCGCCCAAAGCGACCTGCAGTCGGCGCTCATGGCACCGACGGAACTCCTGGCCGAGCAGCACTTCGCGTCCCTGGAGCGATTGCTGGGCTTCCGGATGACGATCGCCCTCGTCACCTCGAGCCAGCGTGTTGCCAGCGATGGCGGCGCCGTCGAGGAGCGCATCGCGGACGGCCGTATCGACCTCGTCGTCGGCACCCACGCGCTGATCGAGGAGCGCACGCGATTCGCGCGGCTGGGCCTTGCGGTGGTCGATGAACAGCATCGTTTCGGCGTCGTCCAGCGCCAGTCCCTGGCCCGGAAGGGCCTGCGGCCTGACCTCCTGGTCATGACCGCGACCCCGATACCCAGGTCGCTTGCGCTCACGGTGTACGGTGATCTCGACGTGTCGATACTGGACGAGATGCCACCGGGTCGCCGCCCGATCGAGACCCGGGTGACGATGGAAGGCGGGATGGAGGAGGCGGTGAAGGAGGTGCGGCGGCGTCTGGAGAGCGGCGGCCGCGCCTACGTCGTCTTCCCCCTGATCGATGGCGGAGAGGGCACGGCCGCCGGGCTTCCGTCGCTCAACGAGTCCGGCCCGAATTGGGCGCGCGCGCTCGCGGCTCCCTGCGGCGTGGTTCACGGACGGCTCCGGCGCCAGGAACGGGATGAAACGATGGACCGGTTCGCCGGCGGATCGATCCAGGTGCTGTTGGCGACGACCGTGATCGAAGTCGGCGTCGACGTGCCAGAGGCCACGGCCATGGTCATTCTGGGCGCCGAGCGTTTCGGTCTCGCCCAGTTGCACCAGTTACGCGGTCGGATCGGCCGCGGGACGGATCCGGCGCTGGGAGATCCGCTCTGCATTGCCATCGCGGGAGAGCCCTCGGCTGAGGCGGAGCGCCGCCTGGAAGTGTTCGCGGCTTCGACCGATGGTTTCCGGATCGCGGAAGAGGACATGCGGCAACGGGGGCCCGGCGAGATTCTCGGCACGCGTCAGGCCGGTCTGCCGGAGTTCCGGTTCGGCGACCTGGCGCGCGACTGGACATGGCTGGTCGCGGCACGGCAGGACGCCGCTGAACTGCTGGACCGCCTGGCCGATCCCGCAAACGGGGCCCTGCGGCGACAGTTGGAGCGGCGCATCCCGGGGCTGGCGTCATCGGCCGAGGAAGGCCCTCGCCAATGAAGGTGCTGCTGGTAGCCAACGTGCTGCCGCCGAGGGACCTGTCCGGGGCCGGGGAGCAGGTGTTGCAGCTTGCCTGGGGCCTGAGGGAGGCTGGTTGCGAGGTCGAGATCCTGGGTCGGAACCGTTGCGGCCCGAACGTCTCCAAGTCGGCCTTTCCCTGGCGGGCGCGGAGTGCCGTCCGCCGCGTGATCCGGGAGTGGCGCCCGGACGTGGTGCAGGTACACGAGAGCGATGGCGGTCTGGTGATCCGCGATCTCGCGCGGCTCGACCCCGCTTCGAGGCCGTTGCTGGTGGCGCTCCAGCAGGTGAGCTACGTGCGGGAGCGTCAGGCGGTCCGTCCTCTCGTCGACCACGACCAGGACGTCAGGGTGGTCGCCCGGCCGGTTCGGAGCGAGCTGCTGTTCCGCGCACTTCGCACTCCCTTGCACATCGCGCTTGGCCGGCTGACGGCGAGGCGATCCGACGTGCGGCTCGCCCCGAGCCGGTCGACCGCGGTGGAGATCGAGCGCGACTACGGCGTGGAGGGCGTGCGCGTGGTGCCGAACGTCACGGGGGCACCGTTGGGCGCGCCAACGCGGGAATCGATGCGAGCCCCGGACCTCGACGAACCGGATGCCGGCGAGCCGTACGTGCTGGCGGTCGGTCGGCTGCGCATACGAAAGGGAACGGAGATCCTGTTGCAGGCCCTGGCTCGGGTTCGTGATCGCGGGCACCGCATGCGCCTGGTCGTGGCCGGCGACGGCGAGCGTCGCGAGGCCCTCGACGCTCTGTGCCAACAGCTCGGCCTGGACGCCAGCGTTCACTGGGCAGGACGCTGCTCGCGGTCGGAAACGGCGCGGTTGCGGCGGCGGGCGGCCGCCCTCGTCGTTCCCTCGACCTACGAGGGCATGCCTCTCGTCATCCTGGAGGCGATGAGCGACGGCGTTCCCGTCATCGCGTCCTCGGTCAGCGGCATCCCCGAGGTCGTGATCGATGGGGAGACGGGCTGGCTGGTGCCGCCCGAACGCTCGGCCGCGCTCGCTGGAGCGTTGATCGAGGTCATGTCGGATCCCGAAGCGGCGCGAGCTCGGGGCGAGGCGGGGCGGCAACGGCTCGATCAGCGATTTCGCCCGCACCATGCGGCCCGGCAATGGTTCGAGGCTGTCGGCTCGGTCGGCTTTCCGGTGCCCACGATGTGGGAGAATCCACCCGGATGAAGCTCGTGGATGGGCACGGCAGCCTGTTGCCGGCGTCGTGGAGGGTCCAGCTCCCTGAGTTCGAGGGACCTCTCGACCTGCTTCTGCACCTCGTTCGCGTCAACGAGATCGAGATCACGGACATCCCGGTCGCGTTGGTCTGCGACCAGTTCCACGAGTATCTGGCGCTGATGGATGAGCTCGACCTGGACATCGCCGCCGAGTACATCTACGAGGCCGCGCTGCTGATTCAGCTCAAGGCCAGGGTGCTGCTACCGCAACCGGAACCGGAACCGGGCGAAACGCCCGAAGATCCCCGACGCGAGCTGATCGAACGGTTACTCGAGTACCAGCGGCTGAAGGAGGCGGCGCAGACGCTCGCGGAAGTGGACGATCTCCGTCACGGACTATGGACACGGAGCGGTACGCAGGCGGCCGTGCCCGGCGACGACGAGGAGGAGTTCGACATGGGGGATCTCTCCCTCTTCGACCTCCTGCAGGTCCTGCGCGACGTGCTGAAGCGCTACGACGAGGAACATCCGAGCCCGCTGACCTACCGGGGCGAGACGTTCAGCGTTCGAGGCCAGATCGAGAGGCTTCTGCACCGATTCGACGGCGGCCGGTCACTCGACCTCCAGGACGATCTCTTCGCGCTGTCGAGCCGGGCCGAGGCGATCGCCTGCTTCCTGGCGGTGCTCGAGATGGCGAGACTGAACCTCGTCCGGCTGCACTCCGCCGGGGGTAGCTCGGTGCTGCTCTTTCGGACGACGCGACCGCTGGATCCGATCTTGCTTGAGGACTTCACCGGATGACCGATCAGACCGAGATGGCGGCGGTGTTCGAGGCGTTGCTCTTCGCGAGCCCGGATCCGCAGCCGGAGGCGAAGCTGCTCGAGGTCTTCCCCGAGGACTCCCGGGAGCAGGCGCGCGAAGCCCTTCAGACGGTCCTCGACCGCTACCGCGCCGACGAGTCCGGCGCGCGGCCGGAGCGCGGCGTCGTGGTCGATCAGGCGGGGGGCGGCTACCGCCTGGTCACGCGCCCGGACCTCCATTCCTATCTGCGGAGGTACTTCGACGTTGCCGGACGCAGCAAGCTATCGATGGCCGCGCTGGAGACGCTGGCCATCGTCGCCTACCGTCAGCCGGTGACCAGCCCCGAGATCCAGGACCTCCGGGGCCGCAACTCCGCGGGCGTTCTCAAGACGCTGCTCGAGCGGCGGTTGATCCGTATCGCCGGTCGCAAGGAAGTCGTGGGGAGCCCGTTTCTCTACGCCACGACCCGGGACTTCCTCCTTCACTTCGGCCTCCGCTCGCTGTCGGAGCTGCCGCCGCTCGAGGAGTTCGAGGAGACTTTCCTGGCCGCGGCGGAGGAGGAAGTTCCGCAGGTCGAGCTCACCCTGGCGCCGGCGGACTCAGGGGATGGCTGAGCAGCGACGGGGCGAACGCCTCCAGAAGGTCCTTTCCCGAGCGGGAATCGCGTCCCGCCGGGCAGCGGAAGACCTGATCCGGGAAGGGCGGGTCACGATCGACGACCGCGTGGCGGTGCTCGGCGACCGGGTTGGCGCGGCCGGGGAACCTCCCGTCACCGTGCTCGTGGACGGTGAGCCGATTCGCCAGAGCGCTGTCTCGCGATACGTCGTCCTGAACAAGCCCGCCGGTTACGTGACCACCCGCTCCGATCCCGAGGGACGGCCCACGGTGATGGACCTCATCCCCGAAAGGTGGCGCCGTCGGCTGAAGCCCGTCGGACGCCTCGACTACGGAACCGAGGGGCTGCTCCTGGTAACCGATGACGGCGATCTGGCCTACCGGCTGACTCACCCCCGCTTCGGCTGCTCCAAACGGTACCTCGCCAAGGTTCGGGGTCTTCCGGGGGATTCCGCGATCGCGCGCCTTCGAGGCGGCATGGTGATCGCGGGTCGCCGGACCGCACCGATGAGACTGACCCGGGCGCCGGCGCGGCGTGGCGCTCGCCCGGCCCGTGCCTCGAGCTGGTGGCAGATCGAGTTGTTCGAGGGGAGGACGCGTCAGATCCGCGAGATGTTCTTCCGCGTCGGGCACCCGGTTCAGCGCCTGCGCCGGGTCGCGATCGGCCGCCTCGAGGATGCGGAGCTTCCGCTCGGGGCCTGGCGCGAACTCTCCGCCGATGAACTCGCCGCTCTTCGCACCGGCCCGCGGCCGAGGCCGGGCAGAGGCGCCTCGGGTTCGCGCCGGCGGCAGCCACGCCAGCGGAAGCCGCGTCGTCGATGACCGTCGTGGCGATCGACGGTCCGGCCGGCGTCGGCAAGAGCACCGTGGCGCGCCGGGTGGCATCGGAGCTCGGGGTGCCCTACCTCGATACCGGCTCCATGTACCGGGCGGTCGCGTGGAAGGCCCTGGAGGAAGAACTCGATCCGGCCGACGGTCCGGCGATGGGCAGGCTGATCGCGGGACTCCACTTCGAGTTGCGTCCACGGAATGACGAAGCCGAAGTTGTGGTTGACGGAGCGGTACCGGGCGCCCGGCTCCGAACCCCGGGGGTCGACGTTGCGACGTCGCGGGTTGCGGTGCACCCGGCGGTTCGTTCCTGGCTTGTTGCGAAGCAGCGCGAGTTTGCCGCCAGGGCGGGCGCCGTGGTCGAGGGAAGGGACATCGGCACCGTCGTGTTTCCGGAGACCCCGCACAAGTTCTACCTGGAGGCTCCCCTGGAGATACGGGCCGAACGCCGGTTGCGTCAGCTTGCCGACCGGGAGTGCGGCGACCGCGAGCGGCTGTTGACGGAGATGCGCGCCCGGGACGAGCGCGACATCCGCCGCAGCGCGTCGCCGCTGAGGCGCGACGAAACCTACGAGCTGATCGACACCTCGACCGGCGACGCGGAGCAGGTCGCGGCCCGGATTCTCCGGTCCGTCCGGGCGGCCGCGACCGGGCCATGACCGCCTCGGCGGCCCGGCGCCGCGGGGGTACGGCCGAGTTTCGCGTCATTCTCGGTCTGTTCGCTCTGTCCGCCGTCCTGTTCGCGGTCGAGCGGTGGCCACGGAGCAGTGACGATCCACGGCTGCCGACGGACGCTCAGATGGCAGCGATGGAATCGGCATACCGCGACCTCCTCCTGGATCTGCTGGCGGATGCCGAAGGTGCGGCCGAGAGTGTCCGCCGCACCGTAGGCGTGCCCTTCAGCCCGATTCAGGAGAGGCAGTCGACGCAGGCCAGACAGGGCGTGTTCGAGGAACTGGATCAGGTCAGCCGCACGGGGGGACACACGCTGGTTCTGGTCGATCCCGACGATCTGGCGCAGGCCTGGGGCGGGCCGGGACTTCGACACGATCTGCCCCTCGACCGCCTGCTGCCTGGAGGCATCAACCAGACCGCCGGCTTCACGGCGGTCTCGCTCTATGCGGCGGTCGACATGGGCGCGGGGGAGGGTGGCTGGCGCCTGATCGTCGGCAACAGCTTCCCGACCGATTCGTTGCCGTTTCCCACACCCTTCGGGCTCAGGCGCCACGACGTCAGGTGGTCAGTTCGAGACCACTCGGCGGAACCCCTGACGCCGGCTCTCGAGGCCCTCGGCATTCGCGAGCTGGCCCCGCCCGATGGCGTTCCCGGACCGTGGCTGCGACTCCGTTTCGAGCCCGGGCCCGAGCAGTCGTCGACCATCGGAACGATGCTCGCCCTGGTTGCTTTCGCGCTGGGGGCCGGCCTGTCCATGGTCTGGCTCTTCAGGCGCTGGAGCGCCCGGGCGCCCGCGAAGCCAAGCCCCACAGTCGCGATCCTCGGTTTGGGCGGAGCCGCGGCCGCGGTGGGCTACGGTCTCTTCCGGTGGCGGATCTGGGTGACCGACACCACCGGTGCGCCACCGGATCCGGGGGCTTCCTTCGGTGGTCCGGTCGGTGACTGGGTGGTGCTGCTGGCGGCATGGTCGATCCTCGCGGTGACCTCGTTCTGGGCGTTTGGTTGGTCGGAACGTCGGGACTGGATGCATGTCCTGTTGACCGGTGCCGCGGCGGCCGTGGGGGTCGGTCTGCTGGCTGAAGCTACCCACCGGCCGGCACTGCGCGCGCTGCTCGCCGACAACGTGCGAGAGGGTCTCGACGCTCCGCGTCCGGAGGAAGTCGCGGCACTGGCGGAAACCACGAGCGCGTTCCTGGCCGCGACCGATCTGAGGATGCTGGCCCTGGGCGATCCGCGCGAGCTCGACGATCACCGGGACCTGGCCCTGGAACTCTGGAGCCGGTCACCCCTGGCCGCCTCCGAGATGGTCTCGGCGCTCGCGGTGATCCGGGAGAGCGGTGTCTCGACCTTTTCCTACGGCTTGCCGGTCGATCCGGAGACAGGAAACCTGGATGCCGGCAGTGCCCGCTGGCCAGCGGGTGACCTCCCGACCTGGCAGCAGCAGCGGAGCGCCTCGGACGAGTTCTCTTTCGGCTCCGCGGGACAGGACTGGGGCACGGTTCGCTTCTGGACGGCGGCCTTGCCGAGAGTCGAGGTCTGGAGCAGTGTCACGTCGGGCGCCGGCGCTGAACTGCAGGTGCGCCTGTTGCGCGGGGGTCCGGATCGAAGTCCGGGCGGCCCCGTGCCATCGGCGAACGCGGAGCTCGCCTATGTCGACGGCGCGGGACGTCCCCTGGTCTCGCGGTGGCAGGAGGACTGGTTGCTGCCGTCGCCGTCCGAGTCCGTGGATCCGCGGCGTACCCTGAAGGTGGAGACTCCCGCGGGACCGGCCCTGGCCTGGTTCAGCCCCACGGATCTGCCGGGCCTCTGGATCATTGCCCTGCTCCCGGAGGAGTCGGTGGCCGAACGTCTGTGGCGGTTCGCCACGGTCGCAGCGCGGGTCATGCTGGCGGTGTCCCTCGTGGCCCTCGCCGTTCTCCTGATCAGCCTGCCCACGGCGAATCTGCGGAGACGCCTGCTACCCGATTTCCGCCGCTACTCGGTCCGACTCACCGCGGTGCTGGCCCTGATCGCCATCGTGCCGTTGACGCTGCTCAACGGACTTCTCTTCCGGAATCTGGCCACGCGCGTTCAGGCGGAGCAGGAGGCGGCGGGCCGTACCGCGCTCGTGTCGCTCGAGTACGTCCTGACGGACTTTCTTCTCGGTCTGGAGGCAGGGTTCTCGATCGACGCCCAGTTGGACGACGAGCTTCTGTCCTGGCTCGCGGAGGTCGTGGGACACGAGGTGAACCTGTACTGGCGCGGCAGCGTCTACGCATCAAGCAAGCCGGACCTCTTCACCGCCGGCCTGATGCCGGAACGGATTCCGGGCAACGTTTACAGCAGACTGGCGCTGCTCGGCCATCCGACGGCGGCGCGGGTGCAGACGACGCGGCAGGGCACCTCCTATCTGGAGCTGTACACGCCGGTCTCCCTGGGCGAGGTGCGCCCGGGTGAATCGGGATTGTTCGTATCCGTGCCGCTGCTGGCCCAGCAGGAGGTGGCCACGCGTGAACTCGCTGCCCTGAGGCGGCAGGCCCTGGTCGTCACCACCGCGCTGGTCCTGCTGCTGGTCACCGTCGGCGCACGGCTCGCTCGGGGGTTCACCCGTCCACTGATGCGGATGATCGCCGGCGCGGACCGCATTGCCGGTGGAGCGGCTTCTCTGGGGTTCTCGCCCCGGGAAACGGAACTGAGGACGCTTGGCGAAGCAATCGACGGCATGGCGGCGCGAATCGCGTCGACGCGGGCCGATCTGGTCCGGGCGCAGCGACTCGAGGCCTGGGCCGAGATGGCGCGACTGATCGCACACGAGGTGAAGAACCCGCTGACGCCGATCCGACTCTCGACCGAACACCTGCGACAGGTGTGGCGGGATGCGCCGGATCGCCTGGAGGAGGTGTTCGATCGCTGTACCGGGAACATCCTGACGCAGGTGGAAGAACTTGCGCGAACCGCGGGCGAGTTCTCGACCTACAGCCGGATCCCGCTCGCTCAGCCGGCCCCCGACGATCTGGCGGAGGCGGTTCGCGAAGTGGTCGACGGCTACGGAAGCACAGCGTACGGGGCCGTGGCCGTCCGCTTCGAGTCGGAGCCCGGATCGGCGGATGCCCTGCTCGCGTTCGATAGGCGTTTGATGCAGCGGGCGCTCCGGAACCTGATCGAGAACGCCCTGCGGGCCAGCGGCAGGGATGGAGAGGTGCTCGTGAGGGTCGAGCCAAGTGGCCCGGACGGCGCGGTCGCCGTGACGGTCTCGGATCGGGGTCCGGGTGTGTCAGACGGCGATCTGGAGCGGATCTTCGAGCCCTACTTCTCGACCTCGAGCGGCGGTACCGGCCTGGGGCTTCCGATCGCGCGCCGGATCGTCCAGGAGCACGGTGGATCGATCACCGCCGTGACCAGGCCCGGCGGGGGACTCGCGGTGCGCATCGTCCTTCCGGGCGGTCAGTCCGACGCATCGTCGTCCGCCGGCGCCTCCAACTGAACTGTCCGCGTGGGGAAGGCGATGCGGACCCCCAGTCGGTCGGCAAGGCGCAGAATGTCCAGGGCCAGGTTGTGGCGTAGCCGCAGCTCCGTACTCCAGTCCGGCGCGAGGAAGAAGACGTAGAGCATGATCTCCAGGCCGTCGGTGCCGAACTCGTTCAGGTGGATCTCGAACGCGTCCTGGCGCATCGACTCGTTGGCGCGGACGATCCGGCGGAGCCCTTCGCAAAAGGCGTCGACGGTCTCCGGGGGCGTGTCGTACGTGATGCTGATGCGGGTGCTCCACCGACGGAACGCCCGAGCGCCGTAGTTGTCGACCGAGGCGTCGATCAGCCTCGCGTTGGGCAGGGTGATCAGGGAGGCGTAGAACGTCCGGACGCGGGTACTGCGAAAGCCGATCTCCTCGACAACGCCTTCGACGTCCCCGACCTTGACCCAGTCGCCGATGCGAAACGGGCGGTCGAGAAGCACGGTGACGGATCCGAACAGGTTCTTGAGCAGATCCTGCGCCGCCAGGGCCACCACCAGACCACTCAATCCCAGGCCGGCCAGCAGCGCGGTTACGTCCCGCCCCTGCTGAGCGAGCAGGAAGACGATGCCGAAGACGGCGACGGCCGCTTTCAGCGTCTTCGTGACGAACGGGACCAACTGGTCCTGGAACCGGTTCTCGGCCCTGGCGGCCCGTGCCCGCAGCGCTGTTCCGAGCAGGTCGATCTGGGCGAACGCCACACGGCCGAGCGCCAGCAGGAACAGGACCAGAACGACCACGTCCAGCCAGGCATGTACCTGGGGCGGCAAGCCCAGCCACTGGAGTCCCAGCCACCACACCCCGGCCATGACCAGCAGACCGATCGGGCGCAGGATGCGGCGCGCGCCCTGGACATCGAGGGACTCGTAGCGCCTGTTCAGCGGTCCGGAGAAGAGTCCGTAGGCGATCCAGACGACGATCCGGTCGATCAGCAGGCCGATCAGGACGAGGATCGGCAGCGCCAGCCATTGCCAGGGGTGAAGGACGAAGCCGCCGGTCCGGAGATAGGAGGGAACGCGA
Source organism: Holophagales bacterium (assembly GCA_009843505.1). GTDB lineage: Bacteria > Acidobacteriota > Thermoanaerobaculia > Multivoradales > Multivoraceae > Multivorans > Multivorans azotirespirans. Next base: position 51,749 of record VYDI01000048.1, read on the forward strand.
TCCCGGAGCCAGGTCGCGGCCGTCACCGGTGCTTCCTCGACTCCCTCGACGACCGAGCGGTCCCGCAACTCCTGGTACAGGGTCGGGATGGACGCCACCGTTCCCCGTGAGAACAACCAGTTCCCGTTCTCGTCCGGCGCCAGGACGATCGGCGCGGAGAGCTCGTCGTTGAACACCCACCGTTCCAGGCCGCCATCGCCGGGAATAGCGGCGAGCTCCACGAACTCGAGGCGATCGATCACATGCTTCAGTTCACTGGCCAGGTTCCGTCCCTGGCGCGCCCGCACCGGGAAGGGAAGATCCCCCAGATCGAGGCAGCCGGCGGCGGTCTCCAGGTCGGGCCGTCCATCCTCGGTCGCGAACGCCTCGAGAAAGACGCGCATGGTTTCGCGCGGACTCGGCAACGGCTGGTCCGCCGCCGGCTGGGCAAAGGCGAACCAGGCCGCGGCCAGGAGTGCGCCGCTGGCGAGGAGACTGACCCTTCGCAGCACGGGAGACCTCATGGCGGCGACACTCTTCCAACCAGAGCCGGAACGGTCAAGCGCCGACCGTCGTCACGTACTGCTACCGTCGCCGTTGCCACATGCGCGAAACCCTCCCGGTTCTATGCGTTGCCTTGCTTGCCGTACCGGCGTGCGCGCCGGCCGGGTCGAGCGATGCGGCGACGGGCGATGGGGCTGGCCAGCGACCGCCGGAACCGGAACGCTGGCTGGTCGAAGTGCTTGAGCGGCGTCCGCACGACACCAGGGCCTATACACAGGGTTTGCTGTGGCGCGACGGCGTGATCTACGAGAGCACCGGCTCGTATGGGGCCTCGAGCCTGCGCGCGTGGCGCTGGGCTGACGGCTCGGAACTGGCCCGGGTCGATCTCGAGCGTGACCTGTTCGGCGAAGGGATCGCCCTCCTCCCGGGCGCCGACGAGCGGTTGATTCAGTTGACCTGGCGGCGAGGTGTGGCCCTGGTGTGGGATCTTCCGCCGTTCAGCGAGCGGCGCAGGATGCGCTTCGACGGGGAAGGCTGGGGGCTCGCTTACGACGGATCCGAGCTCATCATGAGCGACGGCACGCCGATCCTCACCTTCCGCGATCCCGAGACACTGACGGTACGGCGTCGACTACGGGTGACGAGAAGCGGAATGCCCGTTGACGACCTGAACGAACTCGAGCTGGTGGACGACCTGCTGTTCGCGAACCTGTTCGGCAGCGACGAGATCGCCGCCATCGACATCGACTCCGGCTCGGTGGTGGCCATCGTCGACGCTTCGGGTCTGCTGACCCCGGAGGAGGCGGAGGAGGCCGACGTCCTCAACGGCATCGCCTACCGGCCCGAAGCCGGGACCTTCCTGCTGACCGGAAAGTACTGGCCCTGGGTCTTCGAGGTGCGGATTCTTGGCTACGATCCGCAGCCCGAACAGTGAGAATCTGAAGCACCACGAAACCTAAGGACCGGAAGGGGAGTACTTCAGGGAATGAGCGATCAGATCTGGTACCTGGCCATCGACGGCAAGCAGGAAGGACCGTATAGAGCGGAAGAGATCGAGGAGAGGATCCGTTCCGGTTCGGTCGCACGCGGTGCTCACGTGTATCGGGACGGCATGGGGAACTGGGCGCCGGTCGTCACCGAACCGCGGTTCGCCGCCGCCTTCGGCACACCGATCCCCAAGCCACCGGGCGGCGTGGCCGATGAGATCGACTTCGTGATCGTCGGCGAGGAAATGCAGTTCGTCGAGATCACGCTCGACCCGGGAGAGGCCTGCATCGCGGAGGCGGGGTCGTTCATGTACATGGATCCCGGCATCGAGATGAACACGATCTTCGGCGACGGTTCGGAGCGCGGGGCTGGCGGCTTCATGGACAAGCTCCTTTCCGCCGGCAAGCGGGTCCTGACGGGTGAGTCCCTGTTCATGACGGTGTTCGGAAACGGCGCGGGGGCCCGTCGGAACGTCGCCTTCGCTTCGCCCTATCCCGGGCGCATCATTCCCCTCGATCTTCCCGCCCATGGCAACACGATCCTCTGTCAGAAGGACGCTTTTCTCTGTGCCGCCAAGGGCGTGTCGGTCGGCATCGCGTTTCAGCGGAAGCTCGGAGCGGGCCTGTTCGGCGGCGAAGGTTTCATCCTGCAGAAACTGGAGGGCGACGGACTCGCGTTCGTTCACGCCGGCGGCACGGTGGTCGAGCGCGAGCTCGGCGCCGGCGAGACGCTTCGGCTGGACACGGGCTGTCTGGTCGCCTTCGAGCGCCAGGTCGACTACGACATCCAGACGGTGCCCGGGATCAAGACCGCACTGTTCGGCGGCGAGGGACTGTTCTTCGCCTCCCTGACCGGGCCCGGTAAGGTGTGGATCCAGTCGCTTCCGTTCAGCCGGCTGGCGAGCCGGGTGTACGCCGCCGCGCCCCAGACCGGTGGAACCCGCAAGGGAGAAGGTTCCGTGCTCGGCGGCCTGGGCGGCCTGGTGATGGGCGACCGGCGCTAGCTCCGACCCGGACGGCGCCGCTCAGGTTGCGATCGACTCGATCTTCAGCATGCGGGCCCAGGCCGCACGCAGGCTCTCCGGCAGGTCCAGGTCGTCGAACAGTTCCCGCACGTCATCCCGGGAGACGTAGTCCCAGATGTCCTCCCACTGTGCGTAGCGCAGCATGCAGGAGATCGCGATACAGCGGTCCTCGTGGCTCCCGCCATGGAGCATCTCCTCGAGTTCCTCGCCGGTCACGTCCCGCTCCGGGAAGAAGTAGAGGGGCTGGGAACTGGGAACCATCAAGTGCGAGGACGAGGGGCGCGAGGGTGCGCATCATAGCGTCTTTCTTGCGGCGCCGACCGGGGTGCTTGACCGCCCGCGGGGGCTGGGTTACCTTGAACGCCGTCTGAGTGCCTGCGGGCATAACTCAGTTGGCAGAGTGCCAGCTTCCCAAGCTGGATGTCGCGGGTTCGAGTCCCGTTGCCCGCTCCAGACGCCTCAGCCGACGCGTGACCTGGTCCGGAACGAAACCAAGAGACAGGAAGGGTACAAAGAGCAGATGGCGTTCTTCAAGAAGGATCTCGAAGAAACCGCGGCGGATGCCGCGTTGACACCTCCCGGCGAGGTGAGGTCGCCTTCAGCTGCGCCGGCGCGCACGTACGTGGCGCCCGGTTCGCATATCGACGGCAGCATCGCGGGTGACGCCGAGGTCCTGGTCGACGGTTCTCTGACGGGGAACGTGGAGCTCAAGGGCCGGTTCGTCCTCGGGCGGCGAGGCCGGATCGAGGCTGACGTGGTTGCCCAGTCCGTTCAGATCTCGGGCCATGTGAAGGGGGACGTCCGGGCATCGGAGAAGATCGAGGTGCTGTCGTCGGGCTCCGTCGAGGGCGACCTGACCGCTCCCCTTGTGTCCATCGCCGAGGGAGGCATCTGCAACGGCAGGATCGAGATGAGCGGCACGCTGGCGATCGGTGCGGCGCCAGGCCGGAGCTACGCGAGCGCCGCCGGCGGTTCGGGCGAGTCCTGACGGTCGATGGGCAGGCCCTGGTCCAGGCGACAGGCCTGGCACAGGGTTCGAAGATCCCCAGGCACCGGAGCCGTAAAGGTGCGGGAGGGTGCGCCGGCGAACCCCGGCAACGTGAGCCGAAGTGCATGGAGAGCCGGTCGCGGGAACTCGCGCAGGGGCCGGCGCATGGATGGTTCGAGGTTCCGCCAGCGAGACTCACCATAGGTCGGATCGCCGACGAGGGGATGTCCGATCGCCTTGCAATGAACCCGGATCTGGTGCGTCCTGCCGGTCAGGATTCTCAGCTTCAGCAGTGAAAGGCCGGGAGCCTCCGCCAGCAGCCGGTAGCGGCTGATGGCCGGCCGTCCTCCCCTCGCTGCACTTCGCACCGCCATTCGGGTGCGCACCGCCGGGTCGCGGCCGATCGGTAGCTCGATCTGTCCCTGCAACGGTTCGGGCCGGCCGTAGACCACGGCCAGATACACCTTGTCGACTTCGCGCTCGGCAAAGGCGCGACTCAGCCGCCGGTAAGCGGCATCGCTGCACGCGACGGCAAGGACGCCGCTGGTGCCCGCGTCCAGGCGATGGACGATACCGGGTCGCTCCGCGGAGCCGACTCCGGCGATGCCGGGGCGGTGATGGAGCAGCATGTTCACCAGGGTGCCTCCCGACACGCCGCTGCCGGGGTGAACGATCAGGCCCGCGGGCTTGTCCACGACCAGCAGGTTCTCGTCCTCGTGGATCACCGAAAGGGGGCCTGGCTCGGCGAGCGGTTGCTTCGCCGGAGGCGGCGGCAGGCGGCAGACGATCTCCTCGCCGCCCCGCAGCACGTAGGAGGGCTTGAGCGGGGAGCCGCCAGCAGTGACGAGACCGCGGCGGATGAGGTTCTGGACCCGGTTCCGGGGCTTGTCGAGAACCCGCGCGAGGTAGACGTCGATCCGCTCGCCAGCCGCCGAGGCTGGCGCCTCGATGGACGTCACTTCGAGGAGCCGGCCCCGACCAGTTCGCTCCGGCCCGCCCTGGCCTCAGTGGTCCGGTTTCCCAGGGACGGAACAAAGCTGTGGACCAGCATCAGGGCGATGCCGACCGTCACACCGCTGTCGGCGACGTTGAAGGCCGGCCAGTGATGCGTGCCGACATAGACGTCGAGGAAGTCGGTTACCGCCCGCAGCAGGATGCGGTCGACCAGGTTGCCGATCGCGCCGCCGAGCACCAGGGACAGGGAAAGGAGAAGCAGCCGTTCCCGTTCGGGGGTGCGCCGGAAGTAGATCGAAACGATGGCGAGCGCGGCGAAGCCGAGAGCCGTCAGCATCAGCGTGCCGCCGAGTTCACGCCCGGCCGGAAACAGGCCGAAGGCGATGCCGGTGTTCTGCACGTGCACCAGATCGAAGAAGCCGGGCACGACCTCCAGTCGCTCGTGTGGCTGCAAGGCGCTTTCGATCCAGAGTTTGGTCCACTGGTCGAGCGCCACGATCAGGGCTGAGACGACGAGGAATCTAGCCCGCATGGGTCGCGCGCCTGAGCAGTCGGGGCGCGGAGTCACTGCACTTCGGGAGCATTGGCTTCACGGGGCGCGATCGTACCAGCAGTCCCGGTCCACGCGGTCTCGAGGTCCACTGCGGTGCGCGGGTCGACGAAGGCCCTGATCGCAGCCACGCCGTGCGCACCGGTCCGCGCGACCGAGGCCGCATTGCCGGCTTCGACACCGCCGACGGCAAGCACCGGCAGGCCGACGCCCACCGCCCGTCGAAGCCGCTCCAGGCCCTGGGCCGGGCCGAAGCGCCTCTTCTCCGGGGAGTCGAACACGGGGCCGAACAGGGCGTAGTGGGCTCCAGCCTCCGATGCGAGCTCGAGTTCTGCCAGGCTGTGCGTGGAGACTCCCAGCAGGAGATTCCGCCGCCGAACACGCGCGCCCACCTCCCGCCACGGTGCGTCGGATGGCAGGTGAACGCCATCGGCATCGCAGGCCAGGGCGGCTTCGAGGTCGCCGTTCACGATCAGCACGCCGTCGAAGGCGCTTCGGAGGGTGCGGCCGAGGCGGATCAGATCGGGCCGTTCCAGGTCCTTCTCCCGCAGTTGAACGGCCGTGCCCGCGGGGAGCGAGCGCACCCAGCGTCCGAGTCCACCGGCACCACCGCAGAGCTGCCGCGCGCTGATCGCAACCAGGGACGGAATCCCGGGCCCCTCTCTCATGCGCTCGACCTGTCAGGGCCCCAGCGCATCAGATGGCCGTCAGGGAACGAACGGCGGCGTCCGACCGCCACCGCCTGAGGGCGGCGAAGAGGGTGGGGAAGACGGCGGGGAAGACGGCGGTGAGTAACTTGACGGACTCGAGCTGGGAGGAGGAGAGTAGCTCCTCGGCGACGAGGAAGATGGTGGCGAGGAAGACCGCGGCGAGGAGCTCCTTGGCGTCGACCGTACCCGTGCTGGTCGCGACGACGACCTGGGGGTGGAGGCCCGCGGTGTCGAGCGTACCCGGGTGGGGGGCGCGGCCTTGGGCCTCGAAGTTCGCGCTGACGAGC
>VYDI01000041.1 GCA_009843505.1 Holophagales bacterium
GCCTGCTGCATCGGCGGCCTTTCCTCCCACCTCCGCCTCGAACGGCTCCTCGACGCCGTGCTCGACGCCCTGGAACCCGGCGGCCGGCTGTTCGTGGACGACTACGTGGGCCCGGCCCGTCACCAGTGGAACGACCGCACCGGCGCCGCGGCCGCGGCAGCCTACCGCCGGCTGCCGGCCGCGGCGCGGCGCTTCGAACGGCTGCCCATGCCGCCGGTGGAAGGCGACTGCGCCCGGGCCACCCGCTCCGGCGACGTCGCCCGCCTGATCCGCACCGGATTCCGGGTCGAGGCCGTGCGCCCCTACGGCGGCGACCTCATCGCGCCCCTCGCCACCGCTGTCGACTGGAGCGGGCTTCCCGAGGCCGACCTGCAGCGCCTCGCGGCGGGCTCCGGCGCCGGCGGCGGCCACTACGCGCTGACGGTCGCCCGTCCCCGCACCGGCTGGCCGCGGCGGCTGGCCGGGATGCGCTACCGCATCGGCCCCAGGATCCGTCGCATCTTCATTTACGAGCCCCGGCGCGCTCGCGACCTGGCGTTCCAGGCGCTGCGCGGAAAGGTCTGAATCATGGTTGCAAACCTACGTTGGGGAATCATCGGTCCGGGCGCCATCGCCCGCGTCTTCGCCACCGCAATCGATGGGCTGGACGGTCACGAGATCGTGGCCGTCGGCAGCCGCGACCCTCAGCGGGCGGCCGCCTTCAACGCCGAGCGCGGCTACCGGGACACCGAGGCCGGCACCTACCGGGACGTGGTGCGCAACGAGTCCGTCGACGCCGTCTACGTCGCCAGTCCGCACCCCGGCCACCTGGAGCACGCGGCGCTGGCGCTTCGGCACGGCAAGGCCGTGCTCTGCGAGAAGCCGCTCTGCGTCAACGCCTCGGAGGCGCGCCGGCTGTGCGCCATCGCCCGCGAACGTGGACTGCCGCTGCTCGAGGCGATGTGGACCCGGTTCCTGCCCGCGACCCAGCGGGCCGCGGACTGGGTCGCCAACGGCACGATCGGCGAGCCGAGCCGGGTGGTCTGTGGCTTCGGCTTCCACGCCCGGTTCGACCCGGAGGGCCGCCTCTACGATCCCGAACTGGCCGGCGGCAGCCTGCTCGACATCGGCTGCTACACGCTCTCGCTGGCGTCGCTCGTCTTCGGTGAGCGGGTGACCGGCGGCAACATCCCGCAGATCGAGGTCCGCGCCGACCTCGCCCCCTCCGGGGTCGACGAGTACTGCAAGATCGTCCTGCGCTTCGGGGACGGCGCCGAGGCGTACCTCGAGTCCGCCATCAGCAAGGCCCTCTCCGCCACCGGCGTCATCCAGGGCGACCGCGGCAGGATCGTGATTGCGGACTTCTGGCGCGCCCAGCAGCTCAAGCTGGAGTGCGAGGCGCAGGAGGTCGCCACGCTGGAGTGCCCCTTCCTCTGCAACGGCTACGAGTACCAGGCGCTCGAACTCGAACGGATGCTCCGCGACGGCGACGTCGAGAGTCCGCTCCTGCCGCACGCGGAGTCCATCGGTCTCCTCGAACTGATGGACGAACTCCGCCGCCGCATCGGCGTCCAGTACCCCTTCGAGTCGAGCATCGGCGTCACGGCCGGCACGCACCGAGCGATGACCTACCGCCCTGTCGGTGGGCGCCGCCTGCCCCGTCTCGTCCTCGGCACCATGCCCCTCAGCGACGACACCCAAACCGCCCAGGACGAAGCCGACACCCTCCTCGACGCCGCCTTCGACCACGGCATCGACGCCGTCGACACCGGCCACGTCTACGGCAACGGCGCCTCCGAACGCGCCATCGGCTCGTGGCTCGAGCGCCGCGGTCTCGCGGACGACGTCTTCATCCTGTCCAAGGGCTGCCACCCCGATGCCTCGGGGCCGCGCGTCAACCCCGGAGCCCTGGCCGCTGACCTGGCCGAGTCGCTCGACCGGCTGCGGCTGCCGGCCGTCGACCTCTACATGCTCCACCGCGACGACCCGGCGGTGCCTGTCGGCGAGATGGTCGACGCCTTCGCCGAGCACCTCGCCGCCGGCCGCTTGCGCGCCTACGGATTCTCGAACTGGACCCGCGCGCGCATCGAGGAGGCCTGCGACTACGCGGAAGCCAACGACCGTCCGCTGCCCGCCGCGTCGAGCCCCAACTTTTCGCTCGCCGACCAGGTCGAGGACCCGTGGGGCGGAGGCTGCGTCACCCTGACGGGGAAGGCGGCCGCCGATGACCGCGAGTGGCACCGGGACACAGGCATGGCCATCTTCGCCTGGTCGTCCCTCGCCCGCGGCCTGTTCTCCGGCCGCCTCACCCGCCGCGCCCTCGCCGCCGACCCGGGCCTGGTCGACGAGGCCTGCCGCACCGCCTACGTCCACGACGTGAACCTCGCGCGCCTGCGCCGGGTGATCGAGTTCGCGGAGGCCGGCGGCGCGACGGTGCCCCAGATCGCGCTCGCCTGGGTGCTCGCCCAGGACCTTCCCCTGCACGCCATCGTCGGCGCCGCCACCGAGCAGGAGGTCGAGGACCTGGCCGCCGCCGCGGCCCTGGCCATCACCGAGGAAGAGGCGAAGTGGCTGCAGAACGGCGGCCGCCGGCCGCTCTCGATGGCCCGCGAGAGCCTGGCCAAGCGCCTCGAACGCCACGCCGTCCGCATCGGCCGCCGCCTCCCCGGCCCGATCAAGCGCCCCATCAAGCGCTTCATCGGCCGCGCCTAAAGCCGCCTCGCCGGGCCGCGATCCGGCCTGAACAGGCCGAAATCGCGCAAAGGACACGCAGTTTCGCGTGTGCGATCACACAAACATCACACCATTTGTTGTATGGTGACCGCGTCGGTGCCAACACTGGGTTCGCTACTTCCCCACGGTGGGGAAAGAGCGCTGGGTTGTGGGGCCGAACGACAGATGACGAGCACTTTTTTGCCCGGAGGTGATGTTCAGTTGGCGTAACGGCTTCCCGCGGTAGTTGTAACTGCCGGAAGCGTGTCTAGCGACAGAAGGGCGAGGGCGGTGTCCTCGTCATCTTGAAAACGAGGGGCGGGGAATCCCCCGTCCCACAGAAGGAGAACAAGTGAAGAACTATCTCATGTTCGCGCTCATTCTTTGCGCGATCCCCGCAGTGGCGGTCGGACAGACCGTTTCCTGCGACCAGTGCACCCATGTGGCCTCGGTCTACATGGGTGAAGGTGGAGTCATCGCCATGGCTGATGACACCGACACGGTGACCTGGGTCGCCACGTGCGGCGGCGTCACCCGGAGCGATGAGCTGATGGCCAACGACGACGGCGTCGTCGCCGCGTTGTGGACCGGCGACCTCGCCTGCATGGCGGATGGCGGCGGCACCTTCGAGATCGGTCCCGTGATGGACGGCGGCTGGTTCTGGGTCACGGACGACATGAACTCGGCCGTTGGCGGCCTGATCGACATGGACGTCCTCGACAACGAAATGGCCGACATCACGAGCGCCGGCGACGGCATCTCGATGACGATGGGCAAGGGCGCCGTCTTCCTCAAGGAAGCCGCTTCCGGCCGCGTCGGCATTCTGCCGAACATCCTGCCGGAGCCTCCGGTTGCCGCTGCGGATGTCTGCGGGCCGCGGGCGAGCCGGTCCTATCCCTATCCCTACAATGGCCAGCAGACGAGTTCCTGCATGCTCGGAGGCGGCGGGACCAAGGTCCGGCTGCAAGGCCCGGGAAGGTATGGCGGTCTGACGGATCTGACGGGCGGCATGGTCACCCGAAACAACGCCGGCGGCGGTAACGTCACGATCTATGCTGATCTCTGGCTCGACGAGAGCGGCAGCTACACGACCGCGACAGCTCCCGCCTCGGGTGCCAGCGACGCTGACATAACGGCTTACAACCAGGCCATCCAGAAGGGCTGGGCCGGCAAGACGGCCACTGCGCAGGGTGCGGGCTCCGGAACGAACTGGCTCACCGATGTGGCTTGGGCCGCGGTTCTTCACGGTGCCACACCGGGTGCCTCGGCATCGACTGCCGGCGTAACCGTCGCGGATGCCAACACCGGTGCCAGCGCCACCGCCACCCCCGACGCCCAGGCGGAGATCACTATCGCGCCGTCGAGCTCCTACTGTCCGACCCGGGCCGGCAGCAGGCAGACTACGGCGACTGTGCTCATTCTGGCCTTCCCTGGTGGAACGGATCTGGATGGCGCCGACGGAGACCTGCCGGCTCTTCCTGACGACGTCGGTGGGGTGAACCAGATCCATCCGGCGCTCGCGACCGACAAGGACGATGGGTACCACGCGGTCGCCTCGATCACGGTCGGGTGCCCGCCGCGGTCGTCGTCGTCGGCCAACCCGGGCCAGGAGTTGGTGCCCGAGAACCTGTTCCCGACCGACGGGTAGGGAACGGGATCAACGAGGAGACTAGGCAGTCGCGCCGGAGGTTCAGGGTGATCATCAGCACCCTCTTCCTTGCTCCGGGAGCCTGCCAGGCAGCGATGGAGATCGAGACTTAGGCCGTCTGTCCAACAAAACCTAAGTGGCGAGTTGCGCTAACCCGCTCCTTCGTCGCTGCCAACTTCTTAGGGCGGCAGGCCAGGCAGATGGCCTGCCGCCCCTTTGTCTCTTGGGCCCCGGCCGCACCGCGTGGGCCGTCGACGTCCGGCGCGCCGCCAGTTCTGCTTGGACTTTCTGGTAGGTTCACAGCCAGATCGGCAGCAGAAATGGCATTTCTAGGGCGATTCCTCCAGCCTCCCGAGGCGAGTCACTTCCTGTTCGGCCCCAGAGGGACAGGAAAATCGACGTTCCTGCGGCGGGCCTTCGCCGACGCGCTTTGGGTCGACCTCCTGAGGCCCGAAGTGGAGCACCGGTTCGCGGCTCGGCCTGACCGGCTTCGGGAACTCGTCGACGGCGAGCCGGAGGCCGGGATCGTCGTCATCGACGAAGTGCAGAAGGTACCTGCTCTGCTTGACGAAGTTCACTTCCTGATCGAGCGGCGCGGCCGTCGCGCCGCCCCGCGTTTCGTTCTGACGGGTTCTTCGGCTCGCAAGCTGAGGAGGACCGGCGTCAATCTGCTGGCGGGTCGGCTGCTGCTTGCGCGGATGCACCCGTTCATGGCGGCGGAACTGCCGTCGTTCGACTTGGGGCTGGCCCTGCGCCGCGGCCTGTTGCCGGTGGTGTGGGACTCGGATACACCGGACGCGACTCTTGCGTCGTACGTCGCGCTCTACGTTCGGGAGGAGGTTCAGGCGGAGGGCCTGGTGCGCCGGCTGGACGACTTTGCCCGCTTCGTGGAGGCCGTCTCGTTCTCCCACGGTTCCGTGCTGAACGTGTCCGAAGTGGCCCGGGAGGTTCACGCGAGCCGGAAGACGGTCGAGGCGTACATCGGGATCCTCGAGGACCTCTACCTGGCCTTCCGGCTCCCGGTCTTCCGGAGGCGTCAGAAGCGTCAACTCACCGTCCATCCGAAGTTCTACTGGTTCGATGCCGGCGTGTTTCGGTCGGTACGTCCGGCCGGGCCTCTGGATCGCCCGGAGGCGATCGAGGGAGGAGCCCTCGAGGGCCTCGTGGGCCAGCATCTGCGCGCGTGGATCGACTACTCGGGCTCGAATGCCAGCCTGTCCTTCTGGCGAACGAAGTCGGGCAGCGAGGTAGATTTCGTCGTGTACGGGGACGAGGGCCTGTGGGCCGTCGAGGTGCAGAACGGCGCCGCCGTGCGCGCGCGCGATCTGCGGGGGCTACGCGCCTTTCTTGAGGACTATCCGGAGGCACAGGCCCGGCTGCTCTATCGCGGCGAAGAGCGGCTGGAAGTCCAGGGCATCCGTTGCGAGCCGTGCGAGGCGTACCTGGCGGGGATCAGGCCGGGCCAGGCTCTTGGTTGATGGAGAAGCCCACGCATCAGTTCAGCCGTCCGTGACGCAGCCCGTCGACGCGGAGCTGACGGTCTTCACGTAGCGGTACAGCGTGCCCCGCGTCGCCTTGAGGGCCGGAGCTTCCCAGGCGTTTCGGCGCGCCTCCAGCTCGGCGTCGTCCAGCGCCACGTCGATCGTGTTGCGCACCGCGTCGATCTCGATCCGGTCGCCGTCGCGGACCAGGGCGAGCGCGCCGCCTTCCTGGGCCTCCGGCGCCACGTGGCCGATCAGGAAGCCGTGCGAGCCGCCGGAGAAGCGGCCGTCCGTGACCAGCGCGACGCGATCGCCCAGGCCGGCGCCCATGAGCGCCGAGGTCGGCTTCAGCATCTCCGGCATTCCCGGGCCGCCCTTGGGGCCCTCGTAGCGGATGACGATCACCGAGCCGTCGCGGATCTCGCCGCGCTCCAGCGCCTCGACCATCTCTTCCTCCGAGTCGTAAACCTGGGCCGGGCCGGCGAAGCGTTCGCCCTCCTTGCCGGTGATCTTCGCCACCGAACCCTCGGTCGCCAGGTTGCCGCGGAGGATCTGGAGGTGGCCGGTGGCCTTGATCGGTTCGTCGAACGGCAGCACCACGTCCTGGCCCGGCGCGAGGTCGGGCAGCGGCGCCAGGTTCTCGGCCAGGGTCCTGCCGGTGACGGTCAGGCAGTCGCCGTCGATCAGTCCGCGTTCCAGCAGCATCCGCAGCACCGCCGGCGTGCCGCCGACGTCGTGCAGGTCCTCCATCAGATACTGGCCCGAGGGCTTCAGATCGGCCAGGAAGGGGACCCGGTCGCTGACCTTCTGGAAGTCGTCGATCGAGAGGTCGACGCCGGCCGACCGGGCGATGGCGAGCAGATGGAGGACGGCGTTGGTCGAGCCGCCGAGCACGGTGATCAGCACCATCGCGTTCTCGAACGCGGCCCGGGTCATGATCGCGCTCGGCCGGAGGTCCTGCTCGAGCAGGGACCTGACGGCGGCGCCGGCGCGCCGGCACTCCTCCAGCTTCTCCGGCGCCGTGGCCGGAGTCGAGGAGCTGTAGGGCAGCGACATGCCGAGCGCCTCGATCGCCGCCGCCATCGTGTTCGCCGTGTACATGCCGCCGCAGGCGCCCGCTCCGGGGCAGGCGCGGCGGACGATCGTCTCGCGCTCGTCGTCGGTCAGGGCCCCGCTGATTGCCTCGCCGTAGCTCTGAAAGGCGGAGATGATGTCGATCTTGCCGCCCCGCCACTCGCCGGAACGGATCGTGCCGCCGTAGATCACGATGGCGGGACGGTCGACGCGGGCGATCGCCATCAGGCAGCCGGGCATGTTCTTGTCGCAGCCCGGGATCGACACGTTCGCGTCGTACCACTGGGCCGCCATCACGGTTTCGATCGAGTCGGCGATGAGGTCGCGGGACTGGAGCGAGTAGCTCATCCCGTCCGTCCCCATCGAGATGCCGTCCGAGACGCCGACCGTGTTGAACCGCAGGCCGACGCAGTCGACGGCGTCGACGCCCTCCTTGGCCGCTGCGGCGAGGTCGAGCAGGTGCATGTTGCACGTGTTGCCCTCGTACCAGACGCTGGCGATCCCGACCTGGGGCTTGCCCATGTCCTCGGGGGTGAGGCCGGCGCCGTAGAGCATCGCCTGCGACGCTCCCTGCGACTTGTCCTGGGTGATACGAGCGGAGTAGCGGTTCAGGCGGATCATGGCCGGCGACTATGGCATAGGCCCCAAACGAAGAAAGCGGGCCTTTCGGCCCGCTTTCGCGAATCTGCGGCGGTGCGCCGGTTCAGGCGGCTTCGGCTGCGGTGACCGTCACGGTGACCGTGCCGTCGTCGGCCTTCATCGCCTTGCCGGTGACCTTGGCGTTCTTGCCGCCGAGACCCTCGAGGGTCTTGATCGCGCCGGCATCGGAGGCGGCGCGGTCGATCTTGACGACATCGTCGCCCACGAGCAGGCCCATCTCGTTGCCGTCGCCGAGACACTTGGCGGCGCAACTGGCATGGCCGGCGCCCTTCTGGCCGTTGCCGAAGCAAACCATGTCGAGGACCTCACCGGTCCAGGTGTCGCCGGCGAGCGCCGGGGCGCCGAGCATCAACGCAACGGCAAGTGCCGCAAACAGTGCCTTCTTCATGCTGAGTCCTCCATCTTCGGGAGCGGTTCGGGGATAAAGAGACGGAACAGCCGGCAGGCTAACACAAGAAGCGACGGTGGTTCACACCGGGCGCACGGTGTTTCACACTGGGTGCGCCGGCGTCCCCGCCGGCCGCCGCCGAAGGCGGCAGAAGGACGCCGGCCGAAGGCCGACCACTCATGCCAACATGGTCCGCGTGAAGGCCGGCGACATCATCTCGCGGTTCCGGGTGCAGAACCCCGTCCACTGCCTCCCGGGGGAGTTGCCTCTGCCGCTTTATCGCGCACAGGACATCGCCGCCCGCTTCTGGGTGTTGCTGCAGCGCTACCCCGAGGACGCGCCGCGGGCCGAAGTCGAGGCGGCGGTCGACCACAACGAGATGCTCGTCAGGGAAGAGCCGGACGGTGAGAAGGGTCCCGCGCCGTTGGTGGACTGGGCGTTCGAACCGCCGGCGCACCTGGCCTGGCCGCTCGGCGGCGGCGAGACCCTGCGTCAGCGGCTCCAGCGCTCGCCGCTCGGCCCCGAGCAGGCCGCCGGGCTGGGCCTCGCGATCGCGCGGGCCGTTCGCGCGCTGCACCGGGCCGGCGTCGTCCACGGCAGCCTGCGGCCGGCCAGCGTCCAACTGCTGGAAGGCGGAGAGGTGAAGCTGCTGGCGCCGGCGAGTCTCGGCGCGGTGACCCTGGCGGTGGCCGCCGAGGCCATCGAATCGCCGAGCCTGTGGACCGCGGCTTATCTGTCGCCGGAGCAGATCGAGGGGGCGGCCGCCGCGATCACCGGCGATCCGGTGCCGTTCACGACGGCGGACGACGTCTGGACCCTCGGCGTCGTGCTCTACGAACTCGTGACCGGGGAGTTGCCCTTCATCGCCAACACCTGCGAGGCGATGCAACGGGCCGTCGCCGTCCAGCCGATCGACCTGGCCGGCACCCTCCCCGGCAGCGCGCCCGAAGCGTTCGAGCCGGTGTTCGCGGCCGCGCTCGACCGTGACCCGGACCGCCGGCGCGCCGCGCTCGACGACGTGATCGGTCGGTTGCGCAGCGTCCGCGATGAACTCCGGCCCCGGGCGCGCCCCGCCGGCGACAGCGTGTCTCGGGTCCACGCCCGCAAGGCCGCGGTCGCCCGCGACCGCTCGGCCGCCAGCCCGCGGAAGGGAGAGTGGCAGTCTGCGATCGAGTCGCTGAACGAACGCAGGCGACGCCTCGCCCGCGAACGGCCGGCGCCGCCGATGTGGCGCGTGTTGCTGCTGCCGCTTGCCGCGGTGCTGCTGGCGGGCGCCGTGGCGGCCGCGTTGCTGCTCTGACTACCGGACGCCGATCTCGCCGCTCGACGACAGGATCGCGCCGGTCAGCGGGTCGTAGACGGCGATGACGAAGGTGTGCTCCCGCCGCCGCAGTTCCAGCCCGGTCTGGTAGGTGAAGAACTGTCCGGGCTGGGGCTCCTGGGGCCCGGCGATGCGGACCTTCTCGACCGGCGTCTCCGAGCGGTTGCCGTGCTTGTCCATCACGGTGACCCGGAACTCCAGTTCGTTCTGCCACACGCCGGCGACGGGCAGGAGCTGGACCTCGTCGAGAGGGATCGACACCTGGAGCGGGATGACCATCTTGCCCAGGCCGCGTCTCTGCGGTCTGCCGAAGCGCACGCCGAGCGGTTTCGCGGAGGGCGGGTTCCCGAACAGCAGCGAACCCTCGACCATCATCGTGACCTCCGCGCTGCGCGACATGTCGACGTAGCCCTCGCGCGAACGCACCCGCAGACCGCGGAAGTCGGGGTGGTTCACCAGCCGCACCTCGACGTCGTGGACCTCGTCGTCCTCGCGCCGTAGCGGCTGGAACCCGAGCCAGTAGTACGAGCGGGTGTCGGCGATCGCGTCGGCCAGCGCGGTGTCGCGCTCGGCGTTGATCATCGGCACGCCGCCGGTCGAACGGGCGAGCAACTGGAGGGTGGTGTGCTGCAGCAGCTCCCGTTCCTGAAACGCCCCGGCGCCCGCGGACGGGTCGGACGCCGAGTTGCTGTCCAGCGCCGCCGATGCGTCCAGGGCGAAGGCCGGGCGGAATCCCGGCACGTCGACCGGATAGAGGGTGTAGCCGATCAGGTTCGCGGCCGACACGAGCGGGCCGTAGAGGTCGTCCTGGCTCATCAGCCGCGTATCGGACGCGGCGCCGAGACTGTCTGCGGTCAGGCCGCCGGCGGCGACCGTGTAGAGCGCCGGCGACTCGGGCCAGCCGCCCGCGAGCAGGAGCATCACCTTGCGGCCCGGGCGGTTGGCGAAGCTGCGTAGCGTCGCCACGGCCGCCAGCACCGACCGCTCCAACTGGTTCTCGAGGTTCGTCGCATAGCGCAGCTCCGAGCCGCGCAGGTTGTTGCGCATGACGTCCTCGGGCGGCTCGACGCCGCCGTCCTCGATGAACCGGTTCGCGATCGCGCGCAGTTCCGACTGCTCGCGCCGTTCCTGGTCGTTCGTGCGCAGCTCGCCCAGCCGCATCAGTCCGTGCGCCTTGCGCCGCCGCGCCTCGCGCAGGGCGTCCGACAACTGGGACGGCGAGTTGGTCCAGGTGGTCAGCATGTCCACCTGCTTGCCGTCGAAGGAGACGGCCGCCACCCGGTCGGCCGGCCCGAGCTGCGTCAGGTCCTGCTCCAGGCGGTCGATCACCCGGTCCCGATCGCGCTTGATCGTGAAGAAGTCGTCGATGAACAGCAGGAAGCTGGTGCCGACCGGCGCGTCCGGCTCCAGGTTCGGCACCCCGGCCACCGCCTCGCCGTCCGCCGAGGCCAGAGCCCGGCCCTCCTCGATCTCCGTGAAGTAGTCGATCGGCGTCGCTTCGCCGTCCACCAGCAGCTCGAAGTCCGACGCCTTCAGGCCGTGGACCCGGTTGCCGTCCCGGTCGGTCACGACGACCTCGATGTTCACGACCCGGACGTCGATCACCTCCGAGAACACCGCCGGCAGGTCTTCCTGCTGCTGCGCGAGGGCGCCGGCCGCGATCAGCAAGAGGCCGGCAAGGACGATCAGGTTTCGCTTGAGCTTCGTCATCGGTTCTTCCCCGTCAGATCCTGCCAACCTCCGGAACAGGGAAGACTATTGCACCTGCCGCGCTACTCTCCGTCGATGCCTGACGACCATCCGCGCACAGCCCCATACGGCGCCTGGCCGTCACCGATCTCGGCCAGGTCCGTCGCTGAGGGCGCCCGCCGCATCGACGATCTCGCCGCCGCCGGCGACGACGTCTGCTGGCTGGAGCGCCGCCCCGAGGAAGGCGGCCGCAACGTCCTCGTCCGCCTCGCCCCCGACGGCGTCACCCGCACCCTCACGCCCGACGGCTTCGACGTCCGCAGCCGCGTCCACGAGTACGGCGGCGGCGCCTTCCGCCTCCTCGACGGTGCATCTGAGCTACCACCCCACGCCTTCGTCAACTTCGCCGACCAGCGCGTCTACCTCGCCACCGCGCACGCCACCATCCCCCTGACGCCCGCCGACAAGTCCCGCTACGCCGACCTCGTCTTCGACCCCCACCGCCACCGGCTCCTCGCCGTCCAGGAA
>VYDI01000019.1:2500-216571 GCA_009843505.1 Holophagales bacterium
CCCCCGACTCCAGTCCGATCAACACGTCGCCTGAGCGCACGGCCGATCCGTCGAGGATCCTGCCGCACTCCACAACCCCGACGATGAACCCCACCAGCTCGTAGTCGCCGGGCTGGTAGAAGCCGGGCATCTCGGCGGTCTCTCCGCCGAGCAGTGCGCAGCGGTTCGCGATGCATGCACCCGCGACGCCGCCCACCAGCGAGGTCATGGCCGCGCCATCGAGCTTGCCGGCGCCGACGTAGTCGAGGAAGAAGAGCGGCGTCGCCCCCTGCACGAGAATGTCGTTGACACAGTGGTTGACGAGGTCACCGCCAACCGTGCTGAAGTCGCCGGCCATCCGGGCCACGCTGAGCTTCGTGCCGACGCCGTCGGCCGAAGCGACCAGAACCGGATCGCGTACCGACGCCGGCAAGGCGAAGAGACCGCCGAAAGTCCCCAGACCGCTCAGAACGCCCTCCGTGTACGTCGACTTCACGAGGCCGCCGATGCCTCCCAAAGCGCGATCCTGGGCCTCCAGGTCGACTCCGGCCTCCCGGTAGGCGTCGGCCCCCGTCATGCCCTGGAGGCGGCAGCTTCAAGGCGAAGCGGGAAGAGCTCCGCCTGCGGCTCGCCCTGGTTCTCGGCCGGAACGGGGTAGTCGCCGCTCCAGCACGCGGTGCAGTAGGAATCCGGGCTGCCCGAGACACTTCCGAGCACTCCCTCGAGCGAGAGATAGGCGAGGCTGTCGGCTCGGATGAAGCGGCGGATCTCCTCCTGCGAATGGTCGGACGCGATGAGTTCGCTGCGGGTCGGCGTATCAATGCCATAGACGCAGGAGAACGCCGTCGGCGGCGACGTGATCCGGACATGCACCTCGGTGGCGCCGGCTTCACGGACCATGTTCACGATCTTGCGCGATGTCGTGCCCCGGACAATCGAGTCATCGACCAGCACGATCCGCTTGCCGGCAATCAACTCGCGAACCGGGTTCAGCTTCACCTTCACGCCGAAGTGCCGGATCGACTGTTGCGGCTCGATGAACGTCCGGCCGATGTAGTGATTCCGGATCAGGCCGAGTTCGATCGGAGTGCGCGAAGCCCGGCTGAATCCGAGTGCACCGTACAGGCCGCTGTCGGGGACGGGTACCACGACATCAGCCTCTACCGGAGCTTCCCGGGCCAGCCGTGCCCCCATCTGCAGCCGGGATTGCGCCACGGTGTCCGAGAACACCTCGCTGTCCGGACGCGAGAAGTACACGTGCTCGAAGACGCACCGGGAGGCCCTCGCAACCGGCGGCAGTCGGTAGCTCTCGATCTGATCGCCCCGGGCCAGAACGACTTCGCCGCGATCCAGCTCACGCAGGGGTCGAGCCTCCAGCAAGTCGAAGGCGCAGGTCTCGGACGCGAAGCAGGGCTGTCCGTCCAGCTCCCCCAAGATCAGGGGCCGGAAACCGTGAGGGTCGCGAGCCGCGATCAGGCCTTCCCGGCTAATGAGCAGCAGGGAGTAGGCACCCCTGACGTCGCCCAGGACACGTAGCAGCGACTCGACGACTTCGTGATGCGGGCGGGTCGCCATCAGGTGGAGAAAGACCTCGGAGTCGCTGGTCGTCTGGAAGATCGATCCCGCCGCTTCCAGCTCCTGGCGAGTCGCCATGGCGCTCACGAGGTTGCCGTTGTGAACGATGCCGAGCGGGCCCATCGAGGTCATGACGACGATCGGCTGCGCATTCGTGATCACGCTCGAGCCGGCCGTCGAGTAGCGGGTATGGCCGATCGCGCGACCTCCCGGGAGTTCGCTCAGCTTTCGCTCGTCGAAGATCTCGGCGACCTTCCCCATGCCGCGCTCGGCATGGAGCTGCTCCCCATCCCAGGAGACGATCCCCGCGCTCTCCTGGCCCCGGTGCTGCTGGGCGTAGAGGCCCAGGTAGGTGAGGTTCGCCGCGTCAGGCGCGCCCTCGATACCGAAGATGCCACACATTCCGGCCTAGCCTACCGCTCGCGGCAGGGCCTCCCTCCAGACCCGCCGCAAGTCGTCGACCGCACTATCGACGGCGCCGCCGTCGAAGTCCAGAACGAGGCGGTCACCTCCCACGTCGCCGATCTCCCTGACCGGCACTCCACGGGACTCCGCCGCCGTCAGCAGATCTTCCGTCCGGTTGGCCGGAACCGTGACGATCGCTCGCGCCTGACTCTCCGAGAACAGGGATAGCGGCCCGCAGTCGACCGCGGCCCGCACGCCGATCCCGCGGGCCATCGCGCATTCGGCCAGGGCCAGGAGTAAACCGCCGTCGGCGAGATCGTGACAGCCGCTCAGCCAGCCGGCGCGCCGCGACTGCCGGAGCAGCCCGTGCAGCGCCACTTCGGCCTCCAGGTCGACCTCGGGTGGGCGCCCCGCCTCGACCCCAAGGAGCAGACGCTGGTAAGCCGAGCCCCCGTACTCGCCGCTGTCGAAACCGAGCAGCACCACCCGGTCGCCCGGCCGCCAGAACCCGCACCCCAGCACCAGGTGGAGGTCTCCCTCCGTCCCCACGTCCTCCAGGCGATCGATGACGCCGACGATCGCCACGGTGGGGGTTGGATGAACCGCTTCACCCTCCGTCTCGTTGTACAACGACACGTTGCCCGAGATGACGGGCACGTCGAAGGCCCGACAGGCCTCGGCCATGCCCTCGATGCACTCCCGGAGTTGCCAGGCGATACCAGGGTTCTCCGGCGAACCGAAGTTGAGACAGTTCGTCATGCCCACCGGCTCCGCGCCGACCGTCGCCAGGTTGCGGACCGCTTCGGCCACCGCCTGCCGCCCCCCCATCCGCGGCTCAAGCCAGCAGTAGGACGGGTTGACATCCGAGGTCAGCGCCAGCGCTGAAGGGGTTCCCTTGAGCCGCAGCACGGCAGCGTCGGAGCCCGGACCGACGATCGTGTTCGAGCGCACGGTCGAGTCGTACTGCCGATGGATCCACGTCTTGTCGCCGAGCTCCGGCGTCCCGAGGAGATCCTTCAACGCCCGAAGCGGATCCTCCGGCGGGTCGCAGGCCACGGCCTGCTGACGCTCCTGAAGGTCCGCGGAAGGGGCCGCCGGCCGATCGTAGACCGGCGCTCCATCGACCAGCGGCTCGACCGGCATGTCCGCGACGGTGCGGCCGCGAAACGTGAGGCGTGCGCGCCCGCTATCGGTGACTCGGCCGATTCTCGACGCCTCGAGACCCCAACGGGACAGAATCTCGACGACGGCCTTCTCCTGCCCCCTCTGGGTGACGAAGACCATCCGTTCCTGCGACTCGGAGAGCATGATCTCGTAGGGAGTCAGGGAGGCCTCGCGCAGCGGCACGAGGTCCAGATCGAGCTCAACTCCCGCGCCGCCACGGGCGGCCATCTCGAAGCAGGAGCTGGTCAGGCCAGCGGCGCCCATGTCCTGCACGCCGAGCACCACTCCGCTCCTCATCGCCTCCAGGCTCGCCTCGAGCAGGACCTTCTCCGTGAACGGATCACCCACCTGCACCGTGGGCCGCTTCGCCTCGCTCTCGCTGTCGAACGCCTCCGACGCCATCGTGGCGCCGTGAATGCCGTCGCGACCGGTGCGGCTGCCGGCATAGAGAATCGGGTTGCCAGAACCCGAAGCAGTGGCGGTGAAGATCCGGTCCTGGCGGCAGACACCGAGCGCGAAGGCGTTGACCAGGATGTTGCCGTTGTAGGACCGGTGGAACCCGGTCTCGCCTCCGACGGTGGGGATGCCGACGCAGTTGCCGTAGTCCCCGATACCGCGCACCACGCCGTCGACGAGATGCCTCATCCGCGCGCCCCGTTCCCCCTCGATCTCGCCGAACCTCAGCGAATCCAGGCAGGCGATCGGACGCGCGCCCATCGTGAACACGTCGCGCAGGATTCCGCCCACGCCGGTGGCGGCGCCCTGGTAAGGCTCGATGAAGCTCGGGTGGTTGTGGCTCTCCATCTTGAAGGCCGCGACCCAGCCGTGGCCTACATGGACGACCCCGGCGTTCTCGCCCGGCCCGTGCACGACCCGCCGGCTCCGGGTCGGGAACCGCCGCAGGTGAATCTTGGACGACTTGTAGGAGCAGTGCTCCGAGTAAAGGGCCGAGGCGATGCCCAGCTCGGTGTAGGTCGGACTGCGACCCAGCAGATCGCAGAGTCCGCCAAACTCCTCGTCGGTCAGACCGTGATCGGCCGCCAGGACCGAATCGACGACCGGCTCGCCTGCCGTGGAACCCGGCGTCGTCACTCGCGCTTACCCGCCCGCCGCCGCCAGCGAACCGACACGGCCGCCGCCGGCAGCCACCGCGCCCGCCAGGAGACCCAGGCCGTCCCGGTTCCCCAGCATCTCTTCGGCACATCGCTCGGGATGCGGCATCAGGCCCAGCACGTTGCCACCACCGTTGCAGATACCGGCGATCGCCCGCTCCGATCCGTTCAGGTTCGCCGCCGGCTCGAGCCGGCCGGCGGCGTCCACGTAGCGGAAGACGACCTGGCCGCGCCGCTCCAGTTCGTCAAGCGCCTCCTCGGTGTCCACGTAGTTGCCCTCGGCGTGCGCGATCGGCATCCGCAGCACGTCACCGCGCCGATAGTCGGAGCAATAGACCAGGTCGTCCCGCTCGACCCGCAAGTGGACGTCGACGCTCAGAAACCGCAAGTCGCGATTCCGCCGCATCGCGCCCGGCAGCAGGCCCGTTTCCAGCAGCATCTGGAAACCGTTGCAGATACCGAGCACCCGTCCTCCGGCCTCGGCGTGGCGCCGCACCGCGGCCATGATCGGCGAATGCGCGGCCATGGACCCAGCCCGGAGATAGTCGCCGTAAGAGAACCCGCCCGGCAAAACGACCAGCTCGCATCCTTCCAGCGACGTTTCCTGGTGCCACAGGAACGCCGTCTCCTGCTCGAGCACGTGACTCAGCACGTGGTACACGTCGTGGTCGCAGTTGCTCCCGGGAAAGACCACGATCCCGCACTTCATTCCGAGACCCACTCCACCGTGTAGTCCTCGACGATCGGGTTGGCCAGGAGCTGCCGGCACATCCGGTCCACCGCCTCGGTCGCCTGCCTCTCGTCCGCGACATCGAGCGCGACCTCGAAGCTCTTGCCGGCACGGATGCGGCGTACGCCATCGAATCCGATCCGACCCAGGGCATCCTCGATCGCCCGGCCCTGGGGGTCGAGCACCTCGGCGCGCGGATAAACCAGCACCCTTGCCACGAAACGGCTGTCTTGCGACGTCAACTCAACCCCTCCCCGCGGCGCTCAGCCGCCAACCTCCAGCCAGGGTCCAGGCCGATGCTGCTCGGCCACCAGCAGCTTCGCCCGCGAGCGGCGCCGATCGAGCACCGGCTGCACCGCCGCGAACGCGAACGCCGGCGAGTTGTTCGTTTCCGAGAGATGACAAAGGACGACCCAGGACAGACGATCCGAAAGCAGGGCCTCGACCCCGGCGGCGGCATCCTCGTTGCTGAGGTGCCCCCGCCTCGACGCGACTCGCTCCTTCAGGCGCCAAGGGTATGGTCCCGTGCGCAGCATGTCGAGATCGTGATTCGACTCCAGCACCAGAATGTCGAGGTCCTGGAGGCTCCGCCATGCCTCCGGCGTTCGGCAGCCCAGATCCGTCGCCAGCCCGAAGCGGTATCCTCCGCTGCTTTCGACCACGACTCCGACCGGCTCCCGCGCGTCGTGCGAAACCGGGAACACTTCGATCCGGAAGCCGGCGGCGGCAAGCGGCACCCCGGCGCCCATCGGGCGGGCGAAGGACCCGAGGCCGCGCAACAGCGGCCCCTTGTACGTGCCGCGCGTGCCGTAGACCGGAACCCGGTGCCGCCTCGCGAAGCGGTCGACTCCCCGGCAGTGATCGTCGTGCTCGTGGGTCAGTAGAACCGCGTCGACGTCGGCGGCGGAACGGCCCACCGCCTCCAGCCGGCGTTCGAGTTCCCGGCACGAGAATCCAGCATCGACCAGGAGACAGCCTTCGCCACTCTCGACGATCGTGCTGTTGCCGCCGCTGCCGGAGCCGAGCACGGCGACGCGCAGGCCCGCGCCTCCGCCCGCTCTCCGCCGGCGCGAGTGCAGCTTCGATTCGCGGGCGGCAGCGGCCAGCGCGCCGTCGCCGAAGAGCGAGAGTTGCCGGCTCAAGCTCCTGCTAGAACCGCTGGCCGATCCAGAACGTCGTGCGGCTGTCGCCCGACTCCTTGAGATCCCACTGCGTCGCGAAGTCCCAGTGCAGATCGAGGCCGAGCATCCGCACCGTGATCCCGAAGCCGTAGGCCGCGATCGCGTCGTCCAGCCGGCTGTTCTCGGAGTCCCAGACGTTGAAGTCCTGGATACCGTCGAAGTAAGCGCCGGCGATATCGACGAAGAAGCGCCCCTGAATTCCCTGGAAGGTCCAGATCGGCGTCACGAAGAAGTCGATCAGGGGGAAGCGCAGTTCGAGGTTGGTGAAGAAGCCGTGGTCGCCGACCATGTCGCGGAAGTCGACGCCGCGCACCGTGTCGAGCCCGCCGAAGTACACCGGGCTGGGGAAGTTCCCTTGCCTCACGCTGCCGAAGAGGCGGGTCGCGAAGACACTGCGCCGGGTGAGCGGGAAGTACTTGCGCGCGTCGAGCTGGAACGTCTGCGTCAGTGCGCCGGAGGTTTCGAGGTCGGGAGCGTACTCCGCCGACAGGCGGTAGCGGTGCCCGCTCGAGGGACCGGCTGGTCCGAACACCGTCGTGTCGCCCACCAGGGCGGCCTGGATCACCGGGTAGTCATCCTCTCGCGGAGTGATGGTCGGGATCGGCCGGCCGAAGTCGTCCAGCAGCAGGTTGAAGTCGCTGTCCCGGGCATACTGCTGGAAGTCCAGCTTGCGGCGCATGTAGCCGGCACCCAACTCGAACCGCCGGTAGAAGCTCATCGGATAGGAGATCGAGAAAATGGCGCCGGTCTGCTGGAAGAACGACCGGCCCCGCTCGTAGTACCCGTAGTTGTAGTCGTAGCCGATGTAGAAGGCCCGGTCGTCGAACAGCGACACCTGCCACTGCAGCCGCCTCGAGAGGTTCAGGTAGGTCACGTTGAACATCGAGAAACTCTCGATCGAGGCGAACGTGGTGAACAGCCGGCGGTCGCCCAGGAAGTCCGAGAACTGCAGGTAGACCTGGCCCAGGAAGGTCTGGTTGTCGTCCACGCCGACCGCGGTCTGGGCATCCTCCAGGAACAGGCGCCAGCCCCGCTTGTCCTCCTTGTTCGACTCGTCGATCGACACCTGAATGTCCGGCTCGAAGAGGTCGATCGCCGGGATCGGCTCGGAGGGTTCGCCCAGGTCCACGATCTGGACTTCCCCGATCGGTTCGTCGACGTCCGTCTCGTAGAGGTCGAACCGGCCCTGCCAGAAACCGGTGTACACCAGCCGGTCGTCACTCCCGGCCCGGCCCAGAACGGTCGGCTGGAAGCAGCCGGTGATCGCGTTCGTGTACTGGCGAAGCTCACCTGTCTCGATGTTCAGCCCGAAGATGTTCTCGGCGCCCGTGCGGTCCGACGTGAAGTACACCGTCCGGTCGTCGCTCGAGAACACCGGATCCGTGTTGTGGTGCTCGTCGCTGCCCAGCCGAACGCGCTCCATCGTCTCCAGGTTCAGACGGAACAGTTGGGCCATTTCACCCGGAATCGAGGAGAACACGAGCCAGTTGCCGTCGTGAGAGTAAGACGGAGAGCCGTCGAAAACCGCGTCGTTGGTCAGGTTCCGGATCTCCAGCGTTCCCAGGTCGAGCTGGAAGATGTCGTACTGCCCGTTCTGGTTGCCGCCGAACGCGATGCTCCCGCCGTCCGGACTCCAGGCCGGCGCCGTTTGCTGCTCGATCTCCATGTCGATGACGCGGCGCACGCCCCCACCCAGGACATTGACGATGGCGAGGGAGTAGCCCGCCTCCTTGCGCACGAAGGCCGCCAGCGAGTTCCCGTCAGGCGAGAACGCCAGGTCGCTGCCGTGCTTGCGGCCCAGAGTCAGCATCTGGGCGACGTAGTGGCGGAAGTCCGCGGTGTAGCCCCGCGTCAGGTTGCGGACCGGCTCGCGCTCCTGGGTGTCGAAGAGCACGATGTCGACGTCGCCCTGGAAGGTCGAGAACGCCGCCACCAGGTCGCCTGAGGGGGACGCCACGGGTGACGTCTCCTGGCTGCCCTGGGGGCGGGTGCGGAAGGGCCGCCCGAAGTCGCTGGGCTCTCCGGTCGCCACCAGTTCGGGCAGGTACCGGTTGCGAAGCCAGCGACGGAACTCGAGGTCGAAGTCCTCCGGGTCCATGCGGAAGGCCCGTTCGATCGCCCGGCCCACCCGCGAGCCGATCGTGTTCCTGAACTCGAACAGGAAGTCGATCACCCCGTCGGCCCCCCAGCGCTCCTCCATGAAGTCGAAGGCGGCGTGGCCGTAGCGGTAGGCGAAGAAGCCGCCCGCCTGGCCCGAGGTAATCGGCGGCAGGCGGTCGTTGACGACCGCGTCCCGCAGGTACATCCGGTCGGAAGCGCTCTCATCCTCCGCGAAGTAGCTCGCCATGCCCTCCATCAGCCACTGCGGCGGGCTGTTCGTCATCGCCCGCCCCAGGCTGCCGCCGAACAGGATGTGGTACTGGAAGATGTGGGTCAGCTCGTGGAGGATGAGCTCGTAGAGTTCGATGTCCGGCAGGTCGATGGGCAGAACCATCCGGAACCGCGCCGAGGTTGCGAAGGCCGCGACACCCTCCGGGATGAAGTTGACCATCACGTTGTTCTGGAGGAAGTCGGAGTGCGTGTTGTAGATGATCAGCGGCGTCGGTTCCTGGATCTGGTAGTCCAGGTCGAGCGACAACTGGTCGTACGCGCTCTCCGCGAGTGAAGCCACCTTCTGCAGCTGCGGCTCACTCTCGGAGTAGTAGTAGATGTCGAAGTGAGTCGAGTGGTAGATGCGCCAGTCGAAGTCCTCGTAGCGGATCTTGTTCTTGCCGAAGCCCTGCGCCTCGAGACCGGCGGCCGCGCAGACCAGGAGCGCGCAGGCGAGGGCGGTGACGCGGATGGCCGGCATGCCAGCCGGCCGGGGTGGTGCTGAGCTCACTGCTCCTCCTTAGGGCGTGAAGATCACGCGCGAGACTTCAATGTCCTTCTGCGTGAACACGCCGAGAATGCGGTCCTCCAGCGCGTACAGGTTCTCGAACATCCCTTGCAGCGGGTCCGCCTGCTCGCCCTCGAAGCTCTTGAAGTCCTTGAAATTGTCGTTGTAGATCAGTTCGCCGGTCGAACCGTCGAAGACCATGACCACGATGTCGTACTCGAAGCCTGTCTGCTCCACGAGTACCTGCCGGTACATGGTGCGGCCATCGAACGGCGAGATGTACTCCTCCGTGCGATAGCCCGACCGATCCTGGATGTCGAAGTCCAGAGTGCCGGCGAGGATGAGGTCCGACTGCGTGCTCTCCCCAAGATTGCGCCAAAAGTCCTCGTCCCTGGCCAGCATCTCCAGGTCGTACGTCGGGTAGTCGATCCGCCCCGCCTCGACGATCCGCAGGTCCGTCTCGCGGCGGAGCACCTTGTTCAGGTAACGCTCGAACTCACCCTGGACGTCGATGTCAGACCCTTCGATCCGGCCTTCGCCTTCCTGGCTGACGACCAGGAAGGGCGCCGGCAGGAGCGTGTCGCGGCCGGTCAGGTCGATCCTCGCCCGCATCGGCAGTTTCAGCCTCACTTCGACAGTCCCTTCCGCACTCGCAGGAGTCGCTGTCACCGGCACCAGAAGTGCGGCCAGCAGTCCAGCCGACGCCGCGATTGCCGATCCTCTACTGACGCTCTTCGTCATGCGTCACCTCCAACCATCGGGGCAAGCAAGAACTGTTCCATGACCTCCGGACCGACCACTGCCGCGAGCCGGGCGCCGCGTCACGGCGCATCGGCAAGCGGTCCGCTCGCGGCTCCTCCGCCGCTCTCGGGAGACGCGGGCCGGGCGGCTTCTTCCGCCACGGACGCCTCCTCTTCTTCACCCTCGCTGTCGCCCTTGAAACTCTGGTAGTACTCGACGAAGCGCGAGTAGTTCCGCCGAACGTCCCGCTCGCGAGGCGCCAGCCGCAGGGCCTGCCGGTAGTAGTCCAGGGCTTCCTCGAACAGACCCAGCGCTTCATGCGCGACCGCGATGTTGCTCAGAATCGCCGGGTGTTCCGGCTCGATCCGGCGTGCCTGCTCGAACCGGAAAAGGGCCTCGCTCCAGAGGCCCCGGTTGGCCATGTCGACGCCGAACTGCCACTGCTCCTTGGCCTCAGGGGCCACCTTGCGCTTCTGCGCTTCGGCGGCGCCCGGGATCGCCGCCAGGACCAGCACCCCCGCGATCAACGCCAGGACGCGCGGCCGGCGGTGAGCAGTGCGCGTCATCGAGCCAGTATAGATCACGGGCATGGAATCCGTCTCTGTCTCTGAGCGCCGTTCCAGGCGAGCCGCACGATCCGACACGAAGGCAGCCCGATGGCAGAAAAACCGGTCCCGAACGGGAACACCCCCAGAGACGCGGACGATGTCCGACAGACGCTTGTCGCACTGAACCTGGTGCACGGAGACCGCGGTCTCATCTGCGCGCTCGCCCAACGGCTCCGGACGGCCGCCGAACTCTACAGCGACCGGTTCGCCGAGGAGGCGGCCAGCAGCCTCGAAGCGCCACCTGACAGGGTGCGGACCATCCTGCTCGCGGCGCGCGGTCGCCTCGACGACGCCCGCGCGGAGATGACGCGAGCCATCGAAGACGGTGTCGACGTCGTCACCCTGTTCGATCCGGAGTATCCGCCGGCGCTCGCCGACCTGGGGCTGCAGGCGCCTCCCGTCCTCTACGTCCGCGGCCGCCTGACTCCTCTGCCCGGCATCTCGATCGTCGGTTCGCGCAAGGCGGACGCCTACGGTCTCGAGGTCGCGGCCTGGTTCGCGCGCCGCCGGGCCGCGGCCGGCCTGGGCGTCATCTCCGGTTTCGCCCGCGGTATCGACCCGGCCGCCCACCGCCGCGCCCGGGCGGCCCGCGCCGGCACAGGCCGCACGGCCGCCGTGCTCGGCTGTGGCATCGACGTCGACTATCCACGTAGCAGCCGCCGGACCGCGGCCGAGATCGCACGGCACGGCTGTCTCGTCACCGAGTTCCCTCTCGGCCGGCAGCCCCGTCCCCACCACTTTCCGATCCGCAATCGCCTCATCGCTGCCCTCGGCTTCGCATCGCTCGTGGTCCGCGCCGCCCGGCGGTCGGGCTCCCTGATCACCGCGCGCCTGGCCCTCGATCTCGGCCGCGACGTCTACGCGGTTCCGGGTTCCGTCCTGTCCCGGGAGTCCGCGGGCGCCCACCTGTTGCTACGGGACGGAGCGATTCCCGCCCTCGATCCCGACGCCATGCTCGAGACCCTGCCCACGTCGATCCTCGCCCGGCTCGAGAGCCCTCCGGAAGACACGGCAGAGGCGACTCGATCCACCACCACCACCACCGGCGTGTCCGAAGTCGACGACCTCCTGGTCGCCCTCAGGGAAGGGGCTCGAACGCCCGAAGAACTCGCATCCCGTCTTCAACGACCGGTGCCCGGAGTCCTCGCCACCCTCGCCCGCCTGGAAGTCGACGGACTCGTGCGCCGCTATGAAGGCGCGAACTACGCACTGATGGCCCGCTAGGAGCTTGCGCGGCAGAAACTGGGTGCGCCGGCGCCCTCGCCGGCATCCGGCGCGTAGCGCCGGCTTCTGGACTTCTGCCGCGCCTAGTGTCGCGCCGTCTTCTTCTTCGCCGGCCTCCGCTTCCGCACCGGCCGGCGCCGGGGCGCCCTGGGGTTCTTGCCCTGGGCCACGAGCTTCGCCTCCCGCGCCGCCAGCAGGTCGAGCGCTTCGTCCAGGCCAATGTCCTGCGGGTCCTTGCCCTTGGGCACCGTGGCGTTGACCTGGCCATCCGTCACGTAGGGCCCGAAGCGGCCCGTCTTGATGGAGAGGGCGAGGCCGCTCTGCGGGTGTTCGCCCAGCTCCTTGAGCACCGACGGCGACGAGCCCCGGCGGCGCTTCGGCTGGCTCAGCAGCGCCAGGGCCTCGTCGAGCCCGATCGTCGCCATCTGCTCCTGGTTCTCCAGGCTGCGGCTCTCCTTGCCGCACCGGATGTAGGCGCCGTACCTCCCGTCCTGGACCGTGATGACCTCATCGCTCTCGGGATGGCGGCCGACCTCGCGCGGAAAAGACAGGAGCAGGAGCGCTTCGTCGAGAGTGAGACTCGCGCGATCCATCGACGGCCACAGGCTGGCCATCTTCGGCTTCGCCGCCCCACCTCCGGACTTTCTGCCGCGCTTCCTTCCCGATCCGCCCGGAACGGCGTCGCCCAACTGAACGTAGTCGCCGTAGCGACCCGTCTTGACGTAGACCGGCTCGCCGGTTTCCGGATGGTGTCCGAGCGGACCGCTCTGTTCCGGAACGTTCTCGAGCATCGAGACGGCCCGCTCGAGGGTCAGTTCGTCCGGAGGCATGCTGTCCTCCAGCGATACCCGTTCCCCGTCGTCGCCGGCCTGGATATACGGACCGTAGCGGCCGACCCGGACGGCGACTTCGCGGCCCGCTTCGTCCTCGCCCAGTAGGAGCGAGCACACCGCTCGGGCGTCGATATCGTCGATCCCCTCGCCGACCAGCGACTGCAGGCCCCTGCGGCCGGCGCCCCCCGGTCCCGGCTCGCGGCCGAAGTAGAAGCTCCGCAGCCACGGCGTGGCCTCTCGCTCACCGCCAGCGATCGCGTCGAGATCACTCTCCATTCGCGCCGTGAAGTCCAGGTCCACCAGATCGCCCAGGTGCTGCTCCAGGAGCCGGGTCACGGCGAAGGCGAGGAAGGTCGGCACCAGCGCCGACCCCTTCTTCCAGACGTAGCCCCGGTCGACGATGGTCTGGAGGATGGCGGCGTACGTCGACGGCCGGCCGACGCCCTGCTTCTCCAGCTCGCGGACCAGACTGGCCTCGGTGTAGCGCGCGGGCGGCTGGGTCGTATGGCCGTTCGGCTCGGCACTCGCCACGCCGACCGTTTCCTCGCGGCCGAGCGGCGGCAGGAAGCGTTCCTCGTCCTCCGCCCGGGTGCGGGGATCGTCCCGACCCTCCACGTAGACCCGCAGAAAACCGGCAAAGCGCAACACCCGGCCGGAGGCGGTCAGTTGAACCGCACCGGCGCCGGGTGTCGACGTCTCGAGGAGCACACTCGTGCTGGTGCCGGTGGCGTCCTTCATTTGGGACGCCAGCGTCCGTTTCCAGATCAACTCGTAGAGGCGCAGCGAGTCCCGGTCGAGGGACCCGCGCAACTGGTCCGGCGTCCGGAAGCTGGTGCCGGCCGGCCGGATCGCCTCGTGCGCCTCCTGGGCGTTCGCTCCTCGGGCATACACCCGCGCCCTGTCCGGCAGGTACTCCGAGCCGTAGAGATCGGCGACCTGACGTCGCGCGGCGGCGATCGCCTGCCCGGAAAGGGCAGTCGAGTCCGTGCGCATGTAGGTGATGTAGCCGTTCTCGTAGAGCCCCTGGGCCACCCTCATCGTGCGCTGCGCCGTGTACCTGAGCTTGCGCGCGGCCTCCTGCTGGAGGGTCGAGGTGATGAAGGGGGCGTAGGGACGGCGGGTGAACGGCTGCTCCTTCACCTCAGCGACCACCGGGCGGGTCGAGGGCAGTTCCCCGCCCATCGTTTCCGCCTCGGCCTGCTGCAGCAGGTGGGCTTTCGTCTTCAGTTTGCCCGTTGTCCGGTCGAAGTCCCGCCCACGAGCCACCGTCCTGCCGCCGATCGCCGACACCCGCGCGGGAAAGCGTCGCGCCTGTCCGTCCTCCGTCTCGAGCTCGACCTCGACGGTCCAGTAGCCCGCGGGCACGAAAGCCATCCGCTCACGCTCCCGCTCGACGACGATCCGGGTCGCCACGGACTGCACGCGGCCGGCGGACAGGCGCGGCTGGACCTTCTTCCACAGCACCGGAGAGACCTCGTAGCCATAGAGCCGGTCCAGCACCCGCCGAGCCTCCTGGGCGTCGACCAGACGGTGGTCGATGTCCCGCGTCCTGCTCAGAGCCGCCTCGACCGCCGAGCGGGTGATCTCATGAAAGACCATCCGGCGCACCGGGACCTTGGGCTTGAGCACCTCCTTGAGGTGCCACGCGATCGCCTCACCCTCGCGATCCTCATCCGTCGCGAGCACGAGCTCGTCGGCGTCGCGCAGCGCCTTGCGGAGCTTGGTGATCTGCTCCTTCTTCTCGCGCGGGATCACGTAGAGCGGATCGAATCCGCCTTCGATGTCGACTCCGAGGCGAGCCCAGGGGCGGCCGCGATACTTCTGCGGCACCTCGGCGGCGGTCCGGGGCAGGTCCCGAATGTGTCCGATCGACGACTCCACGCGGTAGCCGGGTCCGAGGTAGCGCTCGATCGTCCTGGCCTTGGCCGGCGACTCCACGATGACGAGTGAGTTACTCATGCGCGGGGGACGATAGTAGAGCGGCGAGCCTTGTCAAGCTGGCGGGGCCTTGCCATGATGCGGCAATGACCGCGCCCGTCGTAGTCGTTGGCGGCGGGCTCGCCGGCAGCGAGTGTGCCTTCCAGCTCGCCTCCAGGGGCCGGGCCGTGACCCTGTACGAGATGCGGCCGCAACGCTCGACGCCGGCTCACGCAAGCTCCGACCTGGCCGAACTCGTGTGTTCCAACTCGCTGCGCAGCGACGACCCGCAGCATGCCGCCGGCCTGCTCAAGCGGGAGATGGAGTACTTCGGTTCCCTCATCATCGCCGCGGCCCGCAGGAACGCCGTTCCCGCCGGCGGGGCGCTGGCCGTGGACCGAACGCGGTTCGCCGCCGACGTCACGACCGTGGTCGAATCCCATCCGCTGATCGAACTCCGGCGCGAGGAGCTGACGGCGCTGCCCGAACCGGGCTCGGGCGGCGACTGCGTGATCGCGACCGGCCCCCTCACGTCGGAAGCGCTGACCCGGGAGATCGAGAACCTGATCGGTACGGACCATCTCTACTTCTATGACGCGATCGCACCCATCGTTGCGGGAGAAAGCCTCGACCACGACCGTTTGTTCCGGGCCTCACGTTACGGCAAGGGAGGCGACGACTACCTGAACTGCCCGCTCGGTGAGGAACAGTACCGGGGCTTTCGCCGCAGCCTGCTCGAGGCCGACACGATCGAGCTGCGCGAGTTCGAGCGCCCGCTGTTCTTCGAGGGCTGCCTGCCGATCGAGGAGCTTGCCCGCCGCGGCGAGGACACGCTCCGCTTCGGGCCGATGAAGCCCGTAGGGCTGCGGACGCCGGACGGAAGGCGCCCCCACGCCGTGGTCCAGCTTCGCCAGGAAGACCTCGCCCGCAGCCAGTACAACCTCGTCGGCTTCCAGTCCCGGATGACCTGGCCCGAACAGCGCCGCGTGCTCCGTACCCTGCCGGGACTCGCATCCGCCCGCTTCGTCCGCTACGGCCAGGTCCATCGCAACACCTTCATCAACGCCCCTCTGCACCTCGATCGCTGGTACCGGTTCGCCGGGCGACCCAACCTGCGGCTGGCCGGCCAGATGACGGGCGTCGAGGGCTACCTCGAGTCCGCCGCCACCGGTCTCGTCATCGCCCTCTACCTCCTGCCCCAGGATCGGGACCGGCAGCCGTCGCCGCTCCCCGACACGACCGCGCTCGGAGCCCTCGCCCGCCACCTCACCGAGTCGAACCCGAAGCGCTACCAACCGACGAACATCAACTACGGCCTGCTCGAGCCCCTCGCCAAACGCGTGCCTCGACGCGACCGACGCGCCGCCTACGCCGACCGGGCCCGGCAGGCGCTCGTGGCCTGGAGCGGTAGCATGGGGATCGCGGGAGTGCCTTCGTGGGAACCACCATCGACCATGCCGGGCCAGAAAGACGAGACGAGCCGCGCGGCGCGCTCGCCGAACTGATCGCCGATTTCCTGGAATACCTGGAGCTGGAGCGCAATTGCTCCGAACACACCGTGCGCGCGTACGGCCGGGATCTCGCGGCCTTCGCCGAGTTCCGAACCGCAAGCGGCAGCGATGACCAGAACCTCGACGACATCGACCAACTGCTGGTCCGGTCCTTCGTCGCCGCTCTCAACCAGCGTCGACTGGCCCGGCGCACTCAGGGCCGCCACCTGTCAGCGCTCCGCGGCCTGTTCCGCTACGCCTGTCTGATGGGCCGCATGCAGTCGAACCCGGCCGAGTCGGTGCCTACGCCGAAGGTCGAGAAGACCCTGCCGCGCCACCTCCGTCCGGGCGAGATCGAAGCACTGCTCGAGGCGCCGGCCGGCCGTGAGGGGCCACTCGGCCTGCGGGATCGCGCGCTACTCGAACTGCTCTACGCCTCGGGTCTCCGCGTCGGTGAACTCGTCGCACTGAACTGGCGCGATGTCGACCTCGGGGCCAGAGTGCTCCGCGTGGTCGGCAAAGGAGACCGCGAACGGATGACGCCCTTCGGCGGGCCGGCGGAGCAGGCGCTCCGCCAGTGGCTCGACGCCTGGGAAGACGTGTTCCGGCGTCGGGACGGCAGCGAGGACGGGCACCAGGAGCCGGTCTTCCTGAACGGCAACGGGGGCCGACTCTCGGCGCGGTCGGTGCGTCGCATCATCGACCGCTACGTCGAGGAAACGGCACAGGCGGCGGGGGCTCACCCGCACGCCCTGCGCCACAGCTTCGCGACCCACCTGCTCGAATCGGGCGCCGACCTTCGTTCGATCCAGGAACTCCTCGGCCACGCCTCGCTCTCGACCACTCAGCGCTACATGCACGTGGACACCGGTCGCCTGCTCCAGGTCTACCGGGAAAGCCACCCCAGGGCGAAGGGCGCCTGAGTGCCTTCCTGACAGTCCAAGAAGAGGAACCTAGAATGAAACTCCCTGCCGTCCGCCGGACCCTTCCGGCTCTACTGGCGATGATCGCGTGCCTGACGGTTTCCGGAGACGCCATCGCCCAGGACGACCTGCGCGGCTTCCAGCTCGTTGGCGACTACCAGCTCTTCCTGCAGGGACAGGAGGCGCCCGACGCACAGCTCTACCTCTCCCGCACCGCGGGCGCCTTCCTCGTGGTCGCCGATGGCCTGCCGTCACCCGTGCTGCTGAGCGCCCGCAATCAGATGAGCCGCAAGGTTCAGCTACTCAAGATCTCCCCAGCCGGCGAGGACACACTCGACCTCCTTCCCGGCGCCCTGTTCGGCCCCGCCATGCCGTTCCGCCAGATTCCCAAGGGACTCGAGTTCGCGGTGGACGGTGTCCTCGCCCAGCTCCGGCAGCGGCCCTCCTGGGCCGGCGAAGCGACGCTCGCCGACCTCTACGCCCACGAACCAGGCTATCGCCGCGACGCCAGTTCCTACCAGAGCGACCCGGCGGCCGTCGCCGAGACAGCCGCGCTCGGCGCCGGGGTCGAGGTCCGCGTCGTGTTCGGGTCCTGGTGCCACGTCTGCGAGCGCTTCATGCCGCGCGGCCTGAAGGTCCACGAGGAGCTCCAGGACTCGCCCGTGCGGTTTACCTACTACGGCCTCGGAGACGACAACCCGTGGGGTGACGCCGAGGTGGACCGTCTCGGGGTCACGGAACTCCCGACCGCGATCGTCTACCGGAACGGCGAGGAGATCGGCCGTTTCATCGGCGGCCCCGGCTGGACGAATCCCGAGGTGTCCC
Organism: Holophagales bacterium; assembly: GCA_009843505.1. GTDB lineage: Bacteria > Acidobacteriota > Thermoanaerobaculia > Multivoradales > Multivoraceae > Multivorans > Multivorans azotirespirans. The sequence goes on from VYDI01000019.1 coordinate 20,086, forward strand.
TGCTCAACATTCTGCGAGAGAATCCGTAGACGAGCTGCGACCGCCCCGTGACGGGAAGCTCGGAGAGCCCCAGCCAACCATGACGACGATTCTGCTCGTGCGCCGCGGCGACACGACCTGCATGGCCAGTGATGGCCAGGTCACAAACGGCGCCGCGAACACGGTGGTCAAGGCGAGGGCCCGCAAGGTTCAGCGCGCCGGCAAGGGTCAGGTTCTGGTCGGTTTCGCGGGCGGCGGCGCCGACGCGCTGGCCCTCTTCTCGCGGTTCGAGGCGAAGCTCGACGAGTACCAGGGGAACTTCGAGCGCGCCGTGGTCGAACTGGCGATGGACTGGCGGACGGATCGCGCACTGCGACGGCTCGAGGCCCAGATGATCGTGACCGACGGCCGCAAGAGCTTCCTCGCGATGGGCAACGGCGACCTCCTGGAACCGGACAGCGACATGCCGCTGGCGATCGGCTCGGGCGGGAACTACGCTCTGGCCGCGGCTCGCGCCCTGCTTGAGCACACCGAACTCGACGCGGAACGCATCGCGCTCGAGGCGATGCGAATCACCGCCGACCTCTGCATCTACACGAACGACGAGATCACCGTCGAGCGTCTCGAAACGGGCGGGAACGGCGCATGACGCTTCCTCCGGCGCCAGACGCTCCGTTCGTCGAGGATCTCACACCGCGCGAGATCGTCGCCGCGCTCGACCGCCACGTCGTCGGCCAGAAGGACGCCAAGCGCGCCGTGGCGATCGCCATGCGCAACCGCTGGCGCCGCCAGCAGCTCGATCCGGAAACCGCCGAGGACATCGCGCCCAAGAACATCCTGATGATGGGGCCCACCGGCGTCGGCAAGACGGAGATCGCGCGCCGGCTGGCCAAGCTCGCCCGCGCCCCCTTCCTCAAGATCGAGGCGAGCAAGTTCACCGAGGTCGGTTACGTGGGCCGCGACGTCGAGTCGATCGTCCGCGATCTGATGGAGCTCGCGGTAGTGATGGTCGGGGAGGAGAAACGGGCGGCGGTGGAGGCCGACGCCGCGTCCCGGGCCGACGAGAGGCTGCTCCAGATCCTGGTCCCCCAGGCGCCCCAACCGGCTGGCGAGTCCGGCGATCCCGCCGATCAGGCGGCGCCCACCGAGACCCGCGAGCGGTTCCGCCAGTGGCTCGAGGAGGGCCGCCTCGACCACCGGATGGTCGAGATCGAGGTGGACGACGCTTCGCACCAGCAGTTCGAGATGTTCACGCCCCAGGGCGTCGAAGCGGTAGGCATCAACCTGAAGGAGATGCTCCCGGGTCTGTTCGGCAAACGTAAACGTCAGATGGTCGAGGTGAGCGAGGCGCGGGAGATCCTGAGGCGGCAGGAAGCCGAGGCGCTGATCGATCGCCAGGACGTTGCCGAGGAAGCCCGGCTGCGAGTCGAGCAGGCCGGCATCGTCTTTCTCGACGAGATCGACAAGGTCGCCGGCCGCGACGGCGGCCACGGTCCCGACGTGTCGCGCGAGGGGGTTCAGCGCGATCTCCTGCCGATCGTCGAAGGGACGACGGTGACCACCAAGTACGGACCGGTCAAGACCGACCACGTGCTGTTCATCGGCGCCGGCGCGTTCCACGTGGCCAAGCCGTCGGATCTGATCCCGGAACTCCAGGGTCGCTTCCCGATCCGCGTTGAACTGGGAGCGCTGGGCGAGGACGAGTTCGTCCGCATCCTGACCGAGCCGGACAGCGCCCTGACCACCCAGTACAGCGCGCTTCTCGGCGCGGAGGGCCTGGACCTCTCCTTCGGTGAGGACGCGGTGCGGGAAGTTGCCCGGCTAGCGGTGCAGGTCAACTCGCAGACCGAGAACATCGGGGCCCGCCGCCTGGCCACCTTGATGGAGCGGCTGCTGGACGAGGTCTCCTTCGAAGCGCCGGACATGAACGGCGTGACCCTGAAAGTCGACGCCGCCTACGTCAACCGCGCGCTCGCCGATGTCGTGAAGGACCGTGATCTCAGCCGCTATGTCCTCTGAGTGTCGTAAGCGCCGCCCGCTTCGGCTGGCCGCAACCGGCACGGTCCTGCTCGTCGTCCTAGCCAGCCTGGGCTGCGGGCTGAAGGGTGATCCCCTGCCCCCGATCCGCCCGGCGGAACCGGCCGCGGAAGGGGTTCCGGCCGAGGCAGAAGCCACCAGCGAGGAGAGCGAAGACTCCGAACCCGAGGCCGACGACGGCGACGAGGAGGAGGACGGCGACAGCGCTCAAGGGGCGGCATGAGCGACCAGGACGGCACACCGTTCCTGCTCGTCTCCGGTGCCGGCAACGACTTCATCGCCCTCATCGAACGCCCGGCTCCGGCCGCCGGAACGATCCAGGCCTGGTGCCGGCGGGGCGTGTCGGTCGGCGCCGACGGCCTGTTCACGCTGCATCGGATAGCCGAAGAGCGCTATGCCCTCGACTACGCGAACGCCGACGGTGCCCGGGCGGCCCTGTGCCTGAACGCTGCCCGCTGCGCGGCCCGCCTCGCCTTCGACCAGGAGCCGGACGCGCGGAGCCTGACGATCGAGACCGGCGCCGGCGACCTCATCGCCGAACCGGTCGACGACACCTGCACCGCCGTCCGCGTTCCGGCACCGACGGCGGGCCGACGGATGACGCTGCGCGCGAACGGCCGGGACGTTCCGGGATGGCGGATCGACGCCGGCGTCCCCCACTTCGTCCTCTGGTGGTCCGGCGACCTGGACGAAGCGCCGGTCGAGTCGCTCGGTCCGGTGCTGCGCGCGCATCCTGACCTGGGCCCGGAAGGCGCAAACGTCCACTTCGTCGACCTCGATCCACTGGGGCGCTTTCGCATCCGGTCCTTCGAGCGCGGAGTCGAAGCGGAGACTCTCGCCTGCGGCACCGGCGTCGTCGCGGCGGCCGCTTGCGGAATCGCCGAGGGGCGGCTGTCGCTGCCCATTGCGGCCGTCACCAGGAGCGGCTTCGAACTGCGTCTCGAGGCCGCTCCGGACGGCCCTGACGGCCACGGCCGCTGGCGCCTGTCCGGCGACGCCAGAATCGTCGCCAGGGGCCGCATCGCCGCGGCCGCCAGCGCGTAAGGGCGGCTTGCTACCCTCCGCCCATGAGCAGCGGCTTTCCCCCCATCGACGAGCAAATGGAACTGCTCCTCCGCGGAGCGGTCGACGTGGTCGAAGAGGACGCCCTGCGGCAGAGGCTGGAGCAATCCCGTGCGGAGGGCCGTCCGCTGCTCGTCAAGACGGGCTTTGATCCCACCGCGCCCGACCTGCACCTCGGCCACGCCGTGCTGCTGCGGAAGATGGCCCACTTCCAGCAACTGGGGCATCGGGTCGTCTTCCTGGTCGGCGACTTCACCGCGATGATCGGCGACCCGACCGGAAAGAAGGCAACCCGCCCGCAACTCTCACGCGAGCAAGTCCTGGCCAACGCCGAGACCTACCAGGAGCAGGCCTGGCTGGTCCTCGACCGGGAACTGACCGAGATCCAGCACAACAGCGAGTGGCTCGGAGCCCTCGGCGCGGAGGGTCTCGTCCGCCTCGCCGGCTCCTACACGCTGGCCCGGATGATGGAGCGGGAGGACTTCCGGGACCGCTTCGAGAAGCACGAACCGATCTCGATCCACGAGCTGCTGTATCCCCTGACCCAGGGCCACGACTCCGTCGTCATGGAGGCCGACGTCGAACTCGGCGGACACGACCAGCTGCTCAACCTTTTGGTGGGGCGGGACCTGATGCGCGCCCGCGGCATGGAGCCCCAGATCGCGCTCACCGTGCCGCTCCTGGTCGGCACCGACGGCGCCCAGAAGATGTCCAAGAGCCTGGGCAACGCGATCGCGTTCAAGGACTCGCCGCGCGAGATGTTCGGCCGCACGATGTCGATTCCCGACGACCTGATGTGGGACTGGCGGCTACTGCTCACCGACATGGACGAGGCCGAGATCGACCGCCAGAAGGCCGACGTCGCGAGCGGGCAGGCTAGCCCGCGCGACCTGAAGGCCGACCTCGCCCATGACCTGGTGGGCCACTTTCACGGCCCCGGCGCCGCCGACGAGGCGCACGCCGAGTTCGACCGCATGTTCCGCGGCGGCGGCGTGCCCGACGAGGTCGAGACCCGCGTCGTTCCGTCCGGCCAGCCGCTCTTCACCCTGATCGCCGACACCGGGCTCACGGGGAGCCGAGCCGAGGCCCGGCGCCTGATCCAGCAAGGCGCCGTTTCCCTCGACGGCGAGAAGATCGGCGATCCCTACTTCACCCTGCCGGATGGCGCAAACGCGCTGCTGAAGGTGGGAAAGCGCCGCTTCCTGCAGGTTGTAGCCCCAGCCGCCGATGCCGCAGACTGAGCGTCACCCGGAACTGCAGTCGCACCCCCTCGGTGACGAGGAACTGCCACCCCTGCGGGTCGGAGTACGCATTCTCCTGTTCGCCCTAGGGTCCTTTCTCGTCCTCTTCGGTCTGATCTTCGGTCCGCTGCCCCTCATCCCCGCGATCGTCCTCGTACCCGCGGGGGTGGCCCTCCTGTCACTGGCCAGCAACCGGCTGAACCTGCGCCTGAGGGCTTTCATCATGCGCCGCTGGCCCAACGCGTGGTTTCGGATCCAGCGCGTCCGAGCCTGGTTGCACCGCCGCCTGAGCTGACGACAAGGCCGGATCGCGAAAGCGCTCAGCCAGCGCCGGCGCCGCTACGGGTTCGCCTTCGCCGCTCGCTTCTTCAGACCGCGCAGGAAGACCCCGTTGAGCGCGATCAGCACCGCGGCGACGACGATCCACTGCCCGAACATGTTGCCGACGCCAAGCGGCCCCCAGAGCGGCTCGTTCCGGGCGCTCCAGATCATCCAGGCCACCAGCGCCAGCGCCTCGATGGCGACCAGCCGGATCGCCCAGTCCCACCACGCACCGACCTGCATGTCCTGGTCGCCGGTGTTGATCATCTCGGCGCGGAAGCGAGTGACGCCGTAGCGGATCGCGATCAGGGCGAAGAACAGGCCGCACGACATCAGAGCGACGCTCCAGACGTTGTCCTGGTTCAGGAAGAACGGCTGCCAGAGGGCCGAGGGAATGCCGAAGACGAAGGCCGCCGCCGCGAGCGAGATGATCGCCTTCCGCCTTTCGATCCCGGCCTCCTCGAGCGCCAGACCGACCAACTGGAACATCGCGACGAGCGACGTCCAGGCCGCGAACACCAGGGCCATGAAGAACAGCACCATGAAGAAGGAGCCGCCTGGCATCGCGTTGAAGAGTTGAGGTATCCAGATGAACGTCAGGCCTTCGTTGCCGGCCCCGACGATCTGGCCGGCGGCGCCGGGCATGATCGAGAAGACGGTGCAGAGCACCATGACGCCGGCGAGCAGCGAGACGCTGTTGTTCCCGAACGCCAGCAGGAAGGAGTTCAGGTTCGTGTCCTCCCGGCGGCGCGAGAACACGGCGTAGGTCAGCACCAGGCCCCAGCCGGCGCCCGTGTCCCAGGCGTTCTGGGTCAGCGCCTGCAGCCAGATGTTCGAGTCCAGCAGATCGCTCCAGGTGGGCCTGAACAGGAACTCCAGACCGTTCACCGCGCCCGGCAGCGTCACCGCCCGGATGGCGAGCACCACCACCAGCACCAGCAACGCCGGCATCAGGATCCGCACCACGCTCTCGATGCCCCGGATCCCCTTGAGCACGACGATCACTCCCATCGCGAGCGCCAGAGCGTGAAACACCAGCACCTGGGGCGTGTAGGAGAACTCCTCCCAGAGCTGGACCGATCGCTCGCCCCGAAGCTGCATTGTGATGGCGGCCAGGAAGTAGCGCAGGGTCCAGCCCATGACCACCGCGTAGTAGAAGCCGATGGCCGCCGCCACCCACGCGATCCACGCGCCCATCCAGGCGAACCGTTCGCCCATCATCGCCGCGAACGTCCCCACCGTCCCGTTGCGCATCCTCTTGCCGAGCGCGAACTCGGCCAGGATCAGCGGCACCGACCAGAGCATCAGGAAGACGACCCAGGCGACGAGGAAGGAACCGCCGCCGTTGGACGCGGCAATCCGGGGGAATCGCCAGATGTTGCCCGTGCCGACGGCCATGCCGAGCATGGCGAGCATCAGGCCCCACCGGCTCGAGAACAGTTGCGTCGCTGTGGTCAAGCCCTCTCCCGCGCTGGTTCTGCCGTGCCGACGAGGGACCCTATCAACCCGTCCCTCGCGGCAACGGGCGCGGCCAGCAGCGTGACGCGGCGCCGACCATCTCAGTTCCGCCAGCGCCAGAGGAAGTAGAAGGGCACCCCCAGTCCGATGATCAGGAGACCGGCGCCTGAGGTCGCGGGACTCTCGCGGAGAGCATTGACGACGATCAGCAGGCTCGCCACCACGAAGAACAGAGGCGAGAGAGGGTAGCCCCACGCCCGGAACGGACGATGCTCCATAGGCCGTCGCCGCCGCAGGACGAACACCGCGAACACGGCGATGCCCGCGAACAGCACGACGCCGAACCCCGTGTACTCGACGAGCTGGTCGAAGGTGCCGGTCAGAACCAGCACGCTGCTCCAGACGGCCTGGGTAGCAATCGCCACGACCGGCGTGCGAAACCGCGGATGCACCCTGCCGGCGGCGGGAAAGAACAGCCCGTCGCGGGCCATGGCGTAGTAGACCCGAGGCCCGGCCAGCACCATGGCGCTGATGGCTGCCGCGATCATCACGATCGACGCGGCCGCCCAGGCTCCCGCGGCACCGGGTCCAAACAGCCGTTCCACCGCCACGTCGCCGATGCGGAGCGCCTGGTCGGGAAACTCCGCCAGCGGCATGGCGTAGACGTAGACCATGTTCAACGCCAGGTAGATCACGACGACGATTCCCGTACCCATCAGCAACGCTCTCGGAACGTTCTTCTCCGGGTCCCGGATCTCCTCGCTGACGTAGGCCGCGGCATTCCACCCCGAGTAGCTGAACAACACCGGGATCAGCGCGAACGTCCAACTTGCGAGAGCTATCGGCCCACCTTCGGCATAGTGCGCCGCGCTTCCCCGCCCCAACGAGAACCCGAGCGCGATGACGACGACCAGTACGGCGATCTTGGCGCCAGCCAGCAGGTTGTTGACGACGCGGCCCGGACCGAGGCCCAGGCTATGGACGACCGACATGCCGACGATGGCCGCGAGGGCCACCGCGCTCTGAGGTGACAACGTCAACGTTACGAAAACCAGGGAAACCGAGAAGATCGGCGTCGTGTCCGCGGCTGCGGGAACGAAACGGCCCAGGATCCCGGCCATGCCGACCGCACTGGCGGCAATGGCGCCGGAGAATCCCGCAACGAACGACGTCCAGCCGGCGAGAAAGCCCAGGAGAGGGCCGTAGGCTTCCTTGAGGTAGACGTACTCACCGCCGGCCTGCGGACGCAGGGCAGCCAGTTCCGCGTAGGCCAGCGCACCCGCAAGTGCCAGTGCGCCGCCGACCAGCCACACCCCGAGCATGGCGGCCGGGCTCGGCGCCAGTTGAGCCACCACGGCCGGCACAATGAAGATCCCGCTGCCGATCACGTTGGACACGACGATCGCGGCGCCGTCGAGGGCGCCCAGTCTGCGTTCGAGTGTCGGCGGCGGAGCCGTGGCCCGTCTCCCGGGCGGTATCAGCCGACCAGGTCGCAGGCGGCGAAGAAGAAGCCGCGCTCAACGCCAGCGTTTTCAGGCGAGTCGCTGCCGTGGATCGCGTTGTTCTGGATGTTCGTGCCGTAGAGGTTGCGGATCGTCCCCTCGGCGGCCTGCGTCGAGTCGGTGGCGCCCATCACGTCGCGAAGATGAGCCACCGCGTTCTCGCGCGCCAGCGCGATCGCCACCACGGGGCCGCTCGTCATGAACGCGACCAGGTCGGCGTAGAACGGTCGCTCGCGATGCACCGCGTAGAACGCCTCCGCCTGGGCGCGCGAAAGACGCATCCGGCGGGTGGCCTGGATCTCGAAGCCGGCGTCTTCGAGGTGGGCGACGATCCGGCCCGTGTTGCCGGCACGGACCGCGTCCGGCTTGATGATGGTCAGCGTCTCTTCCATCCCGGCTGTCTCCTAGCTCCTATCTCTCAGGGCCGTAGCGACCCGCGCGCCCATCTCGGCCGGCGAATCGACGACCAGGACTCCGGCCGCGGCGAGCGCCGCCTTCTTCTCGGCCGCGGTGCCCTTGCCGCCCGCCACGATCGCGCCGGCATGGCCCATCCGCCGGCCCGGTGGAGCGGTGGCGCCGGCGATGAAGCCGACGACGGGAATGTCGAGGTGCTCGCCGATCCAGGCCGCCGCCTCCTCTTCCGCGGTGCCGCCGATCTCGCCGATCAGGACCACGGCCTCCGTCGCCTCGTCCCCGGCGAACAACTCCAGCACGTCGATGAAGCTCGTGCCGTTGACCGGATCGCCGCCGATGCCGACGCAGGTGGTCTGGCCGAGCCCTTCGTTCGTGAGCTGCCACACGGCCTCGTAGGTCAGCGTGCCGCTCCGACTGATCACGCCGACGTTGCCGGCCTCGTGGATGTGGCCGGGCATGATGCCGACCTTCGCCTGGCCCGGCGTGATCAGGCCCGGGCAGTTCGGCCCCAGCAGACGGCTGTTCCGACCCCGGAGAAAGGCCTTGACCCGGACCATGTCCTGAACCGGGATGCCCTCGGTGATGCACACGATCAGCTCGACGCCGGCGTCGGCCGCCTCCATGATCGCGTCGGCGGCGAACGGCGGCGGCACGAAGATCAACGTCGCATTGCAACCCGACTCCCGCCGCGCACGTTCGACCGAGTTCCAGACCGCAAAGCCCTCGACCGTCGACCCGCCCTTGCCGGGCGTCACGCCGCCGACGACATCGGTGCCGTAGTCCCGGCAGCCCATCGCGTGGAACAGCCCTTCCCTGCCGGTGATGCCCTGGACGATCAGGCGCGTGCTCTCGCCTACGAGAATCGACATCGGCTCAGCTTCCCGCGACCCTGGTCTTCAGGGACTCGACCGCGCGTTCCGCGGCGCTCGCCATGCCGTCGGCGACGAGGAAGTCGAAGTCCGCCCGCTCGAGCACGTCGCGGCCCTCCTCGACGTTCGTTCCCTCAAGCCGGACGACCACCGGCACTCCCACCGGCGTGCCGTCGGCGGCCAGCTCGTCGATCGCCGCGACCACACCCCGGGCAATGCGGTCGGTGCGCGCGATGCCGCCAAAGATGTTGATCAGCACGGCCTCGACCGCCGGATCGGAGAGGATGATCCGAAAAGCGCTCGCCACCGCCTCCTGAGAAGCCGAGCCGCCGACATCGAGGAAGTTCGCCGGCTCGGCGCCGTAGAGCTTGATGATGTCCATCGTCGCCATTGCCAGACCAGCGCCGTTGACCATGCACCCGATGCTGCCGTCCAGCTTGATGTAGCTGATGCCGTGCTCCGAGGCCTCGACCTCCAGCGGGTTCTCTTCGTGCACGTCCCTCAGCTCGACGACATCGCGCTGCCGGAAGAGCGCGTTGTCGTCGAAGTTCATCTTCGCGTCCAGGGCGTAGACGTCGCCCTTCGAGTCCACCATCAGCGGATTGATCTCGACCAGGGAAGCGTCGGTTTCCAGATAAGCCCTTACGACGCTGGCGACGATCGATTGAATCTGCCGAGCCGTGCCGCCCTCGAATCCGAGCCCCGATGCGATTCGCCGGCACTGGAACGGCAGCACGCCAAGAAGCGGATCGATCAACTCACGCAGGATCGCGTCCGGATCCGACTGGGCCACTTCCTCGATGTCCATGCCACCCGAGCGCGACGCCATCAATAGCGGGCGTTCGGCGGCACGGTCGAGCGTCACGCCCAGGTAGAGCTCCTGGTCGATCTCGAGAGCTTCCTCGATCAGCACCTGGCGCACCTGCTGACCTTCGGGGCCGGTCTGATGCGTCACCAGTTGCATGCCCAGGATCTCGTCGGCCAACCGCTCCGCCTCGCTCGGGCTCGACGCCACCTTGACACCACCGCCCTTGCCACGCCCGCCGGCGTGGATCTGCGCCTTGACCACGCAACGGCCACCGAAGTCCTCGCAGATCCGCGCGGCCTGAGCGGCATCGTCGATGACCTTGCCCTGGGGCACGGCAGCCCCGAACCGGCGCAGTATCCCCTTGGCCTGAAACTCGTGGATCTTCACGGGCGACGGCTCTTCAGTCGAGGTTTTCGATGATCGCCTGGCCGAACTCGGAAGTCTTCAGCAGCGTCGCGCCCTCCATCTGGCGCTCCAGGTCGTAGGTGACCCGCTTCTGCCGGATGGCGCGGCTGATCGCGTTCTCGATCGAGCTGCCGGCCTCGTTCCAGCCCAGCCAGTTCAGCATCATCACGCCCGACAGGATGACCGAGCAGGGGTTCACCTTGTCCTGGCCGGCGTACTTCGGCGCCGTGCCGTGCGTGGCCTCGAACAGCGCGACACCGTCCCCCTCGTTGGCGCCCGGCGCCATGCCCAGACCGCCGACCTGGGCCGCCAGGGCGTCCGAGAGATAGTCGCCGTTCAGGTTGGTCGTCGCGATCACGTCGTACTCGTCGGCCCGCAGCAGCACCTGCTGGAACATGGCGTCCGAGATCCGGTCCTTGACCAGGATGTGCCCGTTCGGCATGCGGCCGTCGTGCTTCGACCACAGATCGTCCTCGGTGATCGTGCAGTCCGCGAACTCCTCGGCCGCGAGCTCGTAGCCCCACTCCTTGAACGCGCCCTCGGTGAACTTCATGATGTTGCCCTTGTGCACCAGGGTCACACTGTCCCGGCCCTGGGCCCGGGCGTACTCGATCGCCTTGCGGACCAGCCGCTTGCTCCCGGTCACCGAGACCGGCTTGATCCCGATGCCGGAGTCGGCGCGGATGTCGCGGCCGAGCTTCTGCTGGACGAACTCGATCAACGCCTTCGTCTCCGCCGTCCCCTGCTGCCACTCGTGACCGGCGTAGACGTCTTCCGTGTTCTCCCGGAAGAGGACCATGTCGACCTTCTCCGGCTCGCGCATTGGCGACGGCACGCCGTCAAAGTAACGAACCGGCCGCACGCAGGCATACAGGTCGAGCAACTGCCGGAGCGCCACGTTCAGGCTGCGGATTCCCCCGCCGACGGGCGTCGTCAACGGGCCCTTGATCGCGACCCGGTAGTAGCGGATCGCGTCGACGGTGGCGGCCGGCAGCCACTCGCCAGTCTCCGCCAGGGCCTTCTCGCCGGCCAGGATCTCCAGCCAGGCGATGGCGCGCCCTCCCGAGTAGGCCTTCGCGACGGCGGCGTCCATCACCGCCTGGGCCGCGCGCCAGATGTCGGGTCCGATGCCGTCGCCCTCAATGAAGGGAACGATCGGCCGATCCGGAACGACCAGAACGCCGTCCTGCCAGCCGACCTCCTGACCGCCGGCTGGCGGCTCGACGGGGGGTTCGCTCACGGCGGCGCAGAGTATCACGTCCTCGCCCGAAGTCCGAGCCAGGTCAAGCAACGGACTTGCATGGCACCGCCCTTCCCTGTGCCTCAGCGCGGCGCGGACGCCGCGACTCGACTGCTAAGGTCCCGTGAATGAGCGCGCAGCCCGTCTTCCACCTGCCGACGCCGGAGCACGGCGCAACGTGGGAGGGCATCGACTGGGAGGCTCTGGTCGACGCCGCCGTCCGGTGCCGGGAACAGGCCTACGCGCCTTACAGCGACTTCCGGGTCGGCGCCGCGCTGCTAGCCGCGAACGGCAGGATCTACATCGGCTGCAACGTGGAGAATCGGGTACTGGGCCTGTCTCTGTGCGCCGAGCGCGGAGCGCTCTCGGCGGCGGTGGCGGACGGCCAGCGCTCCTTTCTCGCCATGGCCCTCGCCACCGGCGCCGTGCCTCCGAGCACTCCCTGCGGGCAGTGCCGCGACGCCCTGGCCGAGTTCAGTTGCGACCTGCCGATCGTTGCGGTCACCGCCGGGGCCCACGATTCGTCGAACTGGAGCCGGTTCACGCTGAGCGAACTGCTGCCTGAGCCCTTCGTGCTCGATCCGCCCGAAGGCTGATTCCCCAGTAGTCCGCCGGCGGAGGACCGCGACTTCAGGCCGCCATGAGCGCCGGCACGGGCGCCCCCGCGTCCGTTCAGGTCCCGCCGGCCTCGGCCGCCAGGGCGTCCTCCACCGTGTCGTAGGTCGGGAACAGCGACGCGACGCCAGCCACCGTCAACAACTGGACGATCCGTTCGGAGGGCCGGACCAGGATCAGCTTCCGCTCCTCGGCGCGGAGCCTGACCAGGTACCCGACCAGTTCACCGATGCCGGTCGAGTCCATGTAGTTGACATCGGAGAGGTCGAGCAGAACATGGCCGTCGCCCTCCGCCAGGCTCCGCTTCAAGGCGTCGGCCAGGAACCGTGCGCTCTCGCCGAGCTTGATCACGCCCTCTACCGCCAGCAGGCTGGAGTCGCCGATCTGCTGCTTGTTGATGATCATCGGTGGAACGCCAGGCGCGGCGGCGACTCCTGGAGCTAGCGGCTGAACCGACCCACGAATGTGCTCCGCTTGCCGGGACTCTTCCAGGTGGCGCCAAGGCCCGGACCCTGCCAGGTGTGTTCGATGGCGACGCCGGGCACTGCTCCGTCCGTCGGAGCCAGCGGTGGATAGAAGACCGTCTCGTTGCCGCAGAGGTGGTCCCGGTGATCGAGCGGCCGCGTCCTCACCGCGGCCAGGTCGCCCGCCGTGACCGACGCGGCCCCGTTCGGCCGCAGAGCGAACGTGACGTCCGCCGCCTCGACCCGGGCCACATCGGCAAGGAGCACTCCCCCCATGCCGCGCGCGAATCCCTCGAGCGCCGAACGCTGCGACCGGTCCGCGGCCGCGTCCACGATCAGCACGGACTCCGTGGTTCGCGATTCGGTGTACGGATCGCCCAGAGTCGCATCCGAGCGGACGACCGCCAGCACCGAGAGGCCCGAGAGGTCGACGCCGTCCCAGCCGCCCGCTTCGATCCGCCAGGCCATGATCGCCTCGTTGCCGACCAGCCCGACTTCGGAGTTGGCGAAACAGGGACCGGTGTAAACGTCAGCGGTCCGGGCTTCGAGATAGGTGCCGGCAACCCCGGCCGCGCCGGCGGCGGAGGGCAGGACGACCAGAAGCAGGGCGGGGATAAGAGTCCGTGAAGCGAATCTCATGTCGGCAGGTCTCCGTGGCTCTCGAAGCACGGGCGGCCTTCCCGGCAGTCCTCGCGGGAGGCTACCGCGCCGTCGGGCCCGAGACAGTTCATGCTGTGCGTACACCAGACAAAGCCGTCGTCGATCTCGTGCTGCGGGTCGACATCCGTGCCCGGCTCCACCGGCGCCAGGGCCATGAACATCGTCTTCCAGCGCAGCCGCCGGCAGAGCTGCGGAGCTTCAGGAGCGGGGAGTCGGTCGGCCATCGCTTCAGATCTCCATCCCGGCGGCGTGACCGAGCGCTCGCCGCACCGCGGTCCGGGCAAGCTGGATCTTGTACCGGTTGCCGCTCATCGGCCGGGCGCCCTCCACCGCCGCATCCGCGGCCGCGGCGACGGTCTCCGGCGTCAGTTCCTGCCCGGACAGAACGTCACCCGCCGCTGCCGCCACATGCGGCGTTGGAGCCGCGTGACCGAGCACGATGCGCGCACGCTCCGCCCGCGATCCCGAGCCCGTGAGCGTCACCGCGGCCGCCATCAGCGGCCAGTCCAGCGAGCGGCGCTGGCGGACTTCGTACACAGCCGACCGGGATCCGGCGACGTTCGCTTCGACGCCGGCGAGGAGCTCGCCCGGCGCCAGCGTGTTCTCGCGCTCTTCGGCGGCTTGGGGCGCCTGGTACAGCGCCTCCACCGGCAGCCGGCGCTCGCCGCCGGGCCCGTGAACCACCGCTTCCGCACCGAGGGCGACCAGCAGCGGCGCCAGGCTGGACGGATTGACGAAGCGGGCTTGCCCCGTGGGGAAGATCGCGTGGTAGCGGTTGTCGCCCTCGGTGACCATCGAGCGGCCGTCGGCGGTCAGCGCTAGCAGACCGAAGCCCCGGCGGTAGTACCAGCACCGGGGACGCTGGAGCAGATCGCCGCCGACCGTGCCCATCTCCCGCAACTGCGGGCTGGCCACTCCGTCGATGGCGACCGCCAGCGCGGGCAGAGCCGCGATCGCGCCGTCGTGATCCCGCAGTTCCTGCAGGGTCGTCATGGCGCCTATGCGGAGCGTGCCGCCGTCGAGCTCGATCCCCGAAAGACCCGCGACGCCGCGAAGCGCGACCAGGCGGTCGACGCGTTCGACATCGTCCTTGAGCAGGCTCAGAAGATCCGTGCCGCCGGCCAGCGCCTCGCTGCCCTCCGCTGCCAGCAGGCCGACCGCCTGTTCGACGGTCGCCGGCGCCGCATAGCCGAACGGGCGCATCAGGCCGGCCCTCCGCGTCCGGCCAGGGCATCCAGCACCCGGTCGGGCGTCAACGGCAGGTAGGGCACGCGGACGCCGATTGCGTTCGCCACCGCGTTGCTGATCGCCGCGCCGGGCGAGATGACCGGCGGCTCGCCCAGGCCGATCACGCCGCGCTCGTCGTAGCCCGGGCCGGTCATCATGTGGACCTCGAGCGATCCCACATCGACCAGACCGGCGAGCTTGTAGAACTCCATGTCCGCGTTCAGCAGCCTGCCGCTCACGGGATCCGGAATCCACTCCTCGTAGAGCGCGTAGCCGACACCCATGATCAGGCCGCCGTAGACCTGGCTCTCGGCCAGCCGGCGATTGATGATCAGGCCGCAGTCCTGGACCGCGATCATCCGCTCGACGTGCACGACACCGGTGTCGATATCGACCTCCACCTCGGCGATCTGCACGCCACCAACGCCGCTCGATATCAGCCGGCCGCGGCCCGGATTCCGGCCCTGGACGCTGATCGGCGCGCCGCCGATCTGAGCGGCCGCCTCGCGCCAGGACACCCCGCGGGAGGAATCGCCGTCCACGAACACCCGGCCACCCTCGGCGAGCAGTTGCTCCGGCTCCGCCTCGAGTCGCGGCGCCACGTGGACGAGCACCTCGCGCAGGGCGTCCTGCGCGGCCCGCCGGGTCGAAGCGGTGACTCCGCCGACCGTCGAACTGCCGCCGGAGGGACCCGACTGCGGATACACGTTGTCCCCCAGGGACACCCGCACCTGGTGGAGCTCGAGCCCGAACGTCTCGGCGAGCACCTGGGCCACGATCGTGCGGGTCCCGGTTCCAATGTCCTGGCTGCCGATCCGCGCCTCGACCGCGCCGTCCGGATGCACCGTCACGTCGCAGTTGCTCGAGTGGCCGCGCCCGCCCCAGGTGTGAACGGAGACGCCGAGCCCGCGCTGAACAGCGCCCGCGCGCGTGCGCCCGCGGGGCTGCCAACGCTCCTTCCAGGACGCCATTTCGGCGGCGATCCCCAGTTGCTCCCGATAGGTGTCCGGCCGCCCGGTCAGGTCCAGGTTGCGTTCGAGAAAGTCGATCGGATCGAGACCCAGTTCGTCCGCCAGGTCATCCAGCACGGCCATCGTCAGGAAGCAGGCCTGCGGATGGTTGGGCGCCCGCCAGGCCCTGGAGCCGGCCAGGTTCGTCGGCACGGAAGTATGGCGGGTGCGGCGGTTCGGCAACCTGCTGAAGACGTACGGCAGCGGCGTCTGGCCCGTGCCCGGAAGGCCTCCCGAACCCCAGGAGTCCGAATCCCACGCCACGAGCCTGCCCTGCTCGTCGGCCGCCGCCCGGATGCGGGCGAAGGCGGACGGACGGCTGCCCGCGACCGTCACCTCCTGGTCCCTCTCGAGGAAGAGCTTCACCGGCGCGCCCGCCTTGCGCGCCAGTTCGGCCCCGACGATGCCCCAACGGTCGGGCGAGAACTTCGAACCGAAGCCGCCGCCCATGTACTCGGTCCGGATCCTGACCTGGCTCGCCGGCACGCCCAGTTCCGTCGCGAACTGCCCGGCCAGGGTCGAAACCGCCTGGGTCGATGCGTGCACTTCCAGCTCGTCGCCGTCCCAGGAACAGACCTGGCCATGCGGCTCCAGGCACATGTGGGCCATCTGGGGCATGCCAAGCGTCCGCTCCACCGTGCGGTGAGCGGTGGCGAAGGCGGCGTCGGGATCGCCCTCCGCCCTCTCCCCGGCCGCCCTGGCGCCCGGGGCCCGATCGCGGTCCTCTTCCGTGACGAAGTGCGGAAGGACCTCGTAGTCGACCCGAATCGCCCGCAGCGCGTCCCGGGCGACGTCCTCGGAGACGGCGGCGACGGCCGCGATCTCGTCGCCGGCCCACTGGATCTCGGAGCCCTCGCCCTGGATCACGTGGACCACGCGCACACCGGCCATGGCCTCAGCGGCCGACGTATCGATCGCAACGATCCGGGCGTGGGCATGCGGGCTGGTCAGGATCTTCGCGGCCAGCAGGCCGCTCGGGTTCTGGTCCGACGGGTACTTCGCGAACCCGGTCGACTTGACCGGGCCGTCGAGTCGCGCCGGCCTGGCTCCGATCTGGGCCCTCCGGTCCGCTTCGGGCCACGAGTAGTCAGCCACCGCTCACTCCTCCACCCTCGCCGCCCGCGATCACGGCGCGAATGCCCTTGTAGGTCCCGCAGCGGCAGAAGTTGCCGCCCAGTCCCGCCTCGATCTCCGGTTCCGAAGGCGCCGGGTGACGCGCGAGCAAGGCCGCGGTCGCCACGACGAACCCCGGTGTGCAGAACCCGCACTGCTGCGCATCGTTGTCGACGAAGGCCTGCTGCACGTCGTGCATGGCGTCCGGCGACCCCAGTCCCTCGACCGTCGTGATGCTGCGTCCCGCGGACTCGATCATCAGCCGGCTGCACGCGTAGATCGGGCGGCCGTCCTCGAGCACGGTGCAGGCGCCACAAGTGCCGCGGTCGCAGACCCGTTTCGGACCCGTCACGTCCAGTCGATCGCGCAGGCCGTCGAGCAGGGTGACCCGTGGTTCCACCGCCAGCCGGTGGGTGGCGCCGTTCACTTCGAGTTCGACGTCGACCGGACCCGGACCGACCGTTTCCGTCGCTTCCGAGTCGGCCGCCGCGGCGCCGGCCTCACCGGTCAGCAGGCCCGTGGTCAGACCGCCCGAGAGGGCGCCAGCGGCGCCGCCACGCAGGAACGACCGGCGAGAGAATCCTGACCGCTTTGCGTCGTCCGTCACGCGCCTACCCTTCATCTACGCCCAACTGAATCGAAGCGAATCGGAAGCCGCCACTCTAACAGTTGGAGCCCTACGAACGTGCGCTCGCGTCCCGATGTCGAAGCCGGCGACACACCTCGACGAACTGGGACAGCCCGTCCGCGGTCAGCATCCCCTGCAACTCATGGTCGCGAACGACCCAGAGCGCCCTCGCCGGACTCTGGAGATCCCGCAGCACGTCCAGCAGGTCGCAGTCTTCCGCCACCGTCAGCGGGTCCCGGTTCATGAGCTCCAGCAGGGGCGTGTCGCCAGGAAACCGGGTCACCGATTCGAGCAGACGGTCGCGGTCCACTTCCCCGGCCACCCTGCCCCAGCCGTCGACCACCGGAAACTGGCGCTGCGTGGTCGAGAGCAGCAGGCGGACCGCCCACTCGATCGTGTCCTGGGGCGCCAGGCGCTCGCAGCGGGTCATCATCGCTTCGCCCGCCCGGCGACCCTGTAGCACCTGGAGCGTCTTGACCAGGGAGGACTCCCGGCTCGCGCCCACGAGGATGAAGAAGGCAGTCAGGAACAGGAACAGGTTGAACGCCACGCCGAACTGCCAGGGGATGAGAGCGGCCAGACCCAGGAGACCGGCAAGCACCATGCCCAATCGGGTGGCGACCTTGGTCGCCCGCTCCTGCCCCATGGCGAACGAGAGAGCCGAGCGGAGGATGCGGCCGCCGTCGAGCGGGAACGCGGGGAGCAGATTCAGCGCGAACAGCAGGAGGTTACCGGCCAGCAGCCACTGCAGCGCAGACGGCACGTCGACGACCGCTCCGGCGCCCAACGGCGGGAGCCCGGCGACCGTCAGCCCGATGAAGAGCACGATCGCGAGTACCAGGTTGAGCAGGGGACCTGCGGCGGCGATCGCCAACTCGACCATGCCCTTGGGATAGCCGTCCAGGCGCGCCACGCCGCAGACCGGAGTGAGGACGATGTCGCGCGTCTCGATGCCGAAGCGCCGGGCCATGAGGGCATGGCCCAGTTCGTGGACGATGACGCTCGCCAGCAGGCCGACGACGACGAACGTCAGCAACAGTGCGCTGCTGCCCATGTCCGGCGCCAGCACCGCGAGCCAGACGAACAGGAGGATGAAGGTGAAGTGGATCCGCACCCTGATCCCGAACAGGGTCAGCATGTGGAACGCGAGGCCGCGCGCCAGGGGTCTCATCCCGCTCGACCTCCGGCAGCGAAGGGCGGAGCCACGTGCCCGGTCGACCGGCTGAGAACGCGGACGAGGCCCTCGAGCCCTGAAGCCAGCACCTCGTCGCTGCAGGCGAAAGAAAGCCGCAGGTGACCCTCGCAGCCGAAGGCGGAACCGGGCGTGGCGGCGACGCGCGCCTCGTCCAGCAGGCGGCGGCAGAGGGAAGCGGAGTCGGAACACGACTCGTCGAGGCAGGCCCTCACGTCCGGGAAGGCGTAGAACGCCCCGGCCGGCGGCGGGCAGACGACTCCGGGCACCCGGTCCAGTTCCCGTAGCACGAGGTCCCGGCGACGGGCGCAGGCCGCGACCAGTGCCGCCGACTCGGGCGGCTCCTCCGCCAGAACCGCTTCAGCTCCGGCCATCGCGAAGGAGGTCGCGTTCGAGGTCACGTGGCTCTGAACGGCGGCCGCGGCCGCGACCACTTCGGCCGAACCGAGCAGATAGCCCACTCGCCAGCCGGTCATGGCGTAGCTCTTCGAGAACGAACCGACCAGCACCACCGTGTCCGGGTAGCGGGCCGCCAGCGCCGCGACGCCGGCGTGCCGCCTGCCGTCGTAGACGAAGCGCTCGTAGGTCTCGTCCGAGATGAGGAGCGCCCCACGCTCGGCGCAGGCCGAGGCCAGGCGTTCCAGATCGAGGATCGAAGACACGGCTCCCGTCGGATTGCACGGCGTGTTGACGATCACCGCGCGCGTCCGCTGCGATATCGCCTCGATGAGCGGCTGGGCCCGGATGGCGAAGCCGTCCTCCGCCGCCATCGGCACAGTCACCGCCTCGGCCCCCGCGAGTCGCACCTGGGCCGGAATGCTGACCCAGGCTGGTGTGGGCACCACCGCTTCGTCGCCCGGGCCCAGAATCGCCTGGGCAAGCTGGTACAGGGCCGCCTTCGCGCCTACCGTGACCAGCACGTTGGCCGCGCTCCAGGGCGCTCCAGAGGCGCCGTACCGTTCCGCCAAAGCCGCTCTCAACTCGTTCGTGCCCTCCAGGACCGTATACTTCGTCCTGCCCTCGTCGAGGGCTCGCTGCGCAGCCTTCACGGCTGTCTCGGGCGAGGGGAAGTCGGGCTCTCCGGCTCCCAGGTCTAGGACCTCGATTCCCTCGCTGCGAAGCTCGGCAACCCGCCGGGAAACCGCCATCGTCGCCGACTCGCGCTCACCGGAAGCCATGGAACAGGATCGTAACAGCGGCAAGGCCGTCCGAACCGCCCTCCTCTTCGTCGCGGCACTGGCTCTGGCCGCGGCGGCGGGCGGGCAGTTCAGACCGCCTGCCAAGGCCTCGGTCGAGGCCTTTACCGACCTCACGTCCTACGCCGCCGGTACGCCAGTCCGCATCGCCGCCGTGGTGACGATCGACGAGGGATGGCACATCCAGAGCCATACGCCGAGCTACAAGTACCTGATTCCCACCGAACTCGCGCTGGAGCTGCCGGAGGGCTGGCCCGAGGCCGTCATCCGCTATCCCGCCCACATCATGTGGCAGTCGCAGTTCGCGGAGGATCCGCTCGCTGCCTACGAGCACGAAGCGCTGATCCACGTCGACCTGGAACTGCCGGCCGACCTCGCGACCGGCGGTGTCGACGTGCCGGTCGAACTGCTGTATCAAGCCTGCGACGAACTCGTCTGCCTGCCGCCCACCACCGCCGAGACAACCGTCCGGCTCGAGATCGGAGACACCGGCGAGCCGACCGGTCATCCGGCCTTCGAGGCCGCGGCGGCGGCTCCGCCCCCGACCGCCGGCGGCCTGAGCCTCCTCGCCGCGCTGATCCCGGCGCTGCTGGGCGGCCTGATCCTGAACGGCATGCCGTGTGTCCTGCCGATCGTCTCGCTCAAGCTCTTCGGGTTCGCTCAGGCGTCGGGCAGGCCCCGCCGGGAAATCGTGGGCGGCGCGCTGATGACAACCCTGGGCATCCTGGTCTCGTTCTGGGCACTGGCCGGCGCGACGCTCCTCGCCCGCTCGGCCGGGCAGGCGGTGGGATGGGGCATCCAGTTCCAGAACCCCGTGTTCGTGACCTTCCTGGCTCTGGTGCTCACACTGTTCAGCCTGAACGTCTGGGGCCTGTTCGAGATCAATCTTCCGCACGCACTCGCCAACCGGCTGGGCGGCCACACCCACTCGGCGCACGAGGGGCACTCGCACTCGCATTCACACTCCGCGGCCGCCGCCAACCACCAGGCAGGCGGCGGAGCTGGCTACTCCGGGCACTTCTTCTCCGGCGTGTTCGCCACCCTGATGGCCACGCCCTGCTCGGCGCCCTTCCTGGGCACCGCGGTCGGATTCGCGCTGAGCCAGCCGGCGACCACGATCGTCTTCGTGTTCACCGCGGTCGGCGTCGGCCTCGCCACTCCCTACCTGCTGCTGGCCGCCATGCCGCGAGCCACGCGGCTGCTGCCCCGGCCCGGCGAGTGGATGGCGACGCTGCGCGGCGTCATGGGCTTTCTGATCGCCGGCACGACGATCTGGCTGCTCTACGTGCTCGCGGCCCAGATGGACAGCGCCCGGCTCGCCTTCCTGGAAGTCGGCCTGCTCACCCTGGCCCTCTTCATCTGGCTGCAGAGCCGGAGCCGGAAGATGGCCCTGCGCGTCTTCGGTCGCGCCGGCGCGGCGGTAGCTGCCGTCCTGGTGCTGCTGCTCGCGAACGGCGCGACCGCCCAGTCCCGCGGCCCCGGCGCCGCGGCAGGCGGCGTTCAGGTCCTTGACTGGGTGCCTTGGGACCCGGTCCAGGCCGAGACGCTCGCCGCCGAGGGCCGGCTGGTCTTCGTCGATGTCACCGCGGACTGGTGCGCGACCTGCAAGGTAAACGAGCGGCTCGTGCTCGAAACCGACGAGACGGCCGCTCTCTTCGAGCGCTACGACGTGGTCGCGATGAAGGCCGACTGGACCAACCGGAACGACGACATCGCCCGCTACCTGGCGAGCTTCGGCCGCTACGGCATCCCGTTCTACGCTCTCTACCGCCCTGGACAGGAGCCCCACGTGTTCAGCGAACTGCTGCGCGGGGGCAGGCTGGAGGAAGCGATCAGGAACTCAGCCGGCGGCGCGGCCGGCTGAGGCGCGCTCAGAGCGGCCGCCCCGGCGCCGCCACGAAGACATCCCCCTCGCCTTCTTCGTTCACGGTGAAGATCCGGTCGAGCCGCCGCACCGTGGCGCCGGCGTCGAAGTCCAGGCACAGGTCCGCCCCGTCCAGCATGCCTGTGGCGCCCTCGGCGCTGTCCGCGAACAGGACGGCCCAACGGTCGCCGACGTGAACGAGATCACCCGGCGCCGGCGAGCCTTCACCGGCGGCGCTCCACCCGGTGCTGCCGTCGAGCGGCGCGAGTTCCCAGGTCAGGTCCTCCCAGGCGACGCCGCCCGCGGCGAGAATGTCCCGCAGCACGGAGACCTGGCTGAATGCGAGGCGGTCGTCGTAGAGCTGCTGCAGCCGGGCTACGGCTGAAGCGTCCCACCCTTCCCCTTCCCGCTGGATTCCGGGCAAACCGAACACCGCCGACGGGGAACCCAGCGCGCCCGGCAGCCGCGCCTCGAGCCGGGTGGCGTCGAGGGGAGCGGGGGACTTGACGCGCTGGTCCGGGACCAGGGCGTCCTCGTCGATCGCGGCCTCGACCCAAACCTGGTAGCGAAGGGTGCCGAAGTCCCGGTCGATGTCAGGACCGTCCTTCTCGAGCCAACCGTCGAAGTGGGCCTCGAGGGTACCGTCGATCGACCAGGCGCTGCCCCACTCGGGCCGGAAGAAGGGTTCGTAGCCGAAGCGCTCGACATCGGCGCCGTCTTCCAGCTCCCGGAACGGAACGCCGTGCTCGACGCTGAACCAGAGCATCCGCACCCACCCCAGCCCGCCTATCCGCTCCGGCGGAAGGGCCTCAACCCGGCGACCGTCGATCTCGACCTGGGAAACGGCGCTGTAGTAGACCGGCTCGCCCGCTTCGTCGCCGCCGCGCGGCTCCGTTGCCAGCACGGCGTGCAAGCGGAAGTCCCGACCGGCGACCATCTCGATGTCGCCCGTCCTCGCCACCCCATCGCCCCCTACCTCGATCCCAACCCAGGCGCCGGACAGGGTCGGCGCACGCAGCCGCTCCGCTCGCGGCAGGAACCAGAGGACCGCCGCCGCTACCGCGACGATCCCGCCGATGATCAGGAACAGGAGGCGATTCCCTTGCACGCAACGATCCTAGTAGGTCTCATCCCCCCGGCCGGGCAGCACGGAGCGGAAGGTGAGGCGATGAAGCGGCGTCGGGCCGAGTTCGCGCAACGCGGCGCGATGACGTTCCGAGGCATAGCCTTTGTGACTGGCGAAACCGAAGCCCGGATACTGACGGTCGTACACCGTCATCATCCGATCCCTGTCCGTCTTGGCGATGATCGAGGCGCAGGCAACGGCGAAGCTGAGCGAGTCCGCCCGCACGAGCGGCAGCGTCGGGACGGCGGCGCCGCGGACTTCAACCGTGTCGAGGGCCACGGCATCGACCAGGGCGACCGCGGGCCGAACGGCCAGCGAGCTCAGGGCCATCCGCATCGCCCGGCGAGTCGCTTCCAGCACGTTGACGCGATCGATCAACGCCGCGTCGCCGACGCCCGTGGCCCAGGCAACCGCCCTCTGCTTGATCGTCCGCGCCAACCTTTCCCGGTGCTTCGCGGAAAGCCGCTTGCTGTCGTCGACGCCGGGAATCAGACAGTCGGGACCCACGACGACAGCCGCCGCCACGACCGGACCGGCGAGACAACCGCGTCCCGCTTCGTCGATTCCGGCAACGAGCTCGTAGCCGGCCGCCGCGAACTGATCTTCGAGCCCGCGCATCAGGCGCAGGCGGTACGTCTCGGCAAGCAGCGCCGCCGACTTCAGCGGTCGCGACGCTCCTCGATACGGGCTGCGCGGCCGCGCAGCTTCCGCAGGTAGTAGAGCTTCGCCCGACGCACCTTGCCGCGGCGAACGACGTCGATCTGGCCGATCACCGGCGAATGGAGCGGGAAGATGCGCTCGACCCCGATGCCGCCCGAGACCTTGCGCACAGTGAAGGTCTCCCGCGTGCCGCTGCCGCGCCGGGCAATGACCACGCCCTGGAAGATCTGGATGCGCTCCTTCGCGCCCTCCCGAACCCGAACGTGGACCTTGACCGTGTCTCCGGCCCGGAAATCCGGCAGGCCATCCCGCACGTACTCCTGCTCAACCTGCTGTAGATCGTGCATTGCGTGTCACCTCCGAGCCGCGAACCCCCGAAGCGGCAGGAGGCGGATTATCGCCTGTTCGATGCCTTCGGCGCAACCTCTTGACCATGCACGTCTCCAGTCAGCAGGTCCGGTCGCTTCCGGCGCGTCGCTTCGAGCGCCTGCTCACGCCGCCAGACGTCGATGCGCGCATGGTCGCCCGATCGCAGCACGTCCGGCACTTCGATCCCCTCGACGGTCCGCGGGCGGGTGTAGTGCGGGTGGTCCAGCAGGCCCGAGCGGAAGCTCTCGTTCTCGACCGATTCCGGCCGACCGACCACACCGGGAACGTGCCGCGACACCGCCTCGATGACCGTCATGGCCGGCACCTCTCCGCCGGAGAGAACGTAGTCCCCGATCGACAGCTCGGAGTCGACGACCAGCATCCGCACCCGCTCGTCGATCGCCTCGTAGCGTCCGCACAGGAGCATCAGCCGCTCCTCACCCGCCAGGCTGCGCACCCTGGCGTCGTCCAGGCGCTCACCCTGCGGCGAGAGCAGGATGCGGTGAGGCCGCGGGCCATCGCCCGAAATCGCGCGCACGGCATGGAGCCAGGGAGGCGCGGTCATCACCATGCCGCCGCCGCCGCCGTAAGGCTCGTCGTCGACGCTCCGGTGCGGATCCTCGGTGTAGTCGCGCAGGTCGTGGACCTGAACCTCGAGCAGGCCCGCGGCGATCGCGCGGCCGATCAGGCTCGCCCCCAGGAACTCCCGGAAGACGGCCGGGAAGATGGTTATGACATCGACCCGCATGCCTCGAGAAGTCCCTCCGGCAGGTCGCTCACGATCAGGCCCTCGCCAACGTCGATCTCCGGCAGCAGCGCGTTGGCGAACGGAACCAGCACGGACCCGCCATCGCCCTCGGGCGCCGCGACCTCGAGCAGGACGCCGCCACCATCCTCCACCACGCCGGTGACCTCGCCGAGCTCTCCGAGCCTCCGGTCGACGACGCGACAGCCGACGAGCTGGAAGTAGTAGAACGTCCCGTCCTCGGCCGCCGGCACCTGGTCCTCCGGCACCTCGAGCAGGGCGCCGCGGAGTTCCTCCGCGCCGTTGCGGTCCGTCACGTCCGCGAAGCGGACCAGTTGCCTGCCCCGATGCGGCCGGCTCGAGGCCACCTCCAGTTGCCGCACGCGGCCCCCGACGTCGGCGAGCAACCTGGAGCCCTTCCGGAATCTTTCGGGATTCTCGCTGTCCGCGTCGATCAGCACCTCGCCCCGCAACCCGTGGGCGCGCAGGACGGCGCCGACCGTGACCATCTCCGCTCCTTCGCTGCGGGTCGACTGCGGCGGCTCTTTCATTCTCTGCCGCACCGACGCCCTAGTCCGGTTCGACGATCTCGACCTCGTAGTACTCGCCGGCCTCGGCGCCCCGGACTTCCAGCAGAGCCCGCAGCGACCGGACACTCCGGCCCTGGCGGCCGATCACGCGTCCGAGTTCCTCCGGCGCGACCTCGACCTGCAGGACGATCGCGTCCTCCTCCTCGATCTCCTCGACGCGGACCGCGTCCCCGCGATCCACCATCGACCGAACGACGCCGGCGAGCTGATCGGCGACCTCCGACATGACCGCGGACCTCTCTACGATTCCGCGGCGCCCGCCGCGGCCGCCCGCCGCACCAGGCCGCGGACGGTGTCCGTGAGCTGCGCTCCGCGCGCCACCCAATGGTCGATGCGGTCGGACTTCAGCCGGATCACCACCGGGTCCTTGCAGGGGTCGTAGTGCCCGACCTCCTCGATCACCGCCGACGTCGGCACCTTGCGGCTGTCCGACACCACCACGCGGTAGAAGGGTCTGTGGCGCGAACCCATGCGCCGGAGTCGTATCTTCACCATGTCAGGATCTTCCAGAGTTGTTCGGGAGTCCGCCCGCCTGGGGCTAGTGGCGAGGCAGCGGCGCAGTCTAGCAGCAGGAACCTCAAACGCCCCGGATTCCCTGCATCCACTTGCCCCTGGTCCGCTTCATCAGCTTCCGCATCTGGCGGTACTGCCTGAGCAACTGGTTCAGTTCCTGGACGGTGCGGCCCGAGCCACGGGCGATGCGTCGCCGCCGGCTGGCGTTGAGGATCGCCGGGTTGCGGCGTTCGCGCGGCGTCATCGAGTCGATCAGAGCGGTGATCGCGACCAGGCGGCTTTCGTTCATGGCACCCGCCAGGTTCGCGCCGCGGAACTGGCCGGGGAGCAGCTCGAGGAGCTGGGACAGCGGCCCCATCCGGCGAAGCTGCCGCAACTGGTCCCGCAGGTCCTCGAGGGTGAACTCCTGGCGGGCGATGCGCTCGGCGAGACGCTCCGTCTCCTGGCGGTCGACGACCCGCTCCGCCTTCTCGATCAGGGACAGCACGTCGCCCATGCCGAGGATGCGGGAGGCGATGCGGTCGGGCGCGAAGGGCTCCAGGTCTTCGAGTTTCTCGCCGACGCCGACGAAGCGAAGAGGGACCTCGGTCACGCCCCGGAGCGACAGAGCGGCGCCGCCCCGGGCGTCACCGTCGAGCTTGGTCATCACCGCGCCGCTGAGCGGCGCGCCTTCGGCGAATGCGGCCGCGCTCCGCACCGCGTCCTGGCCGGTCATCGCGTCGCATACGAAGAGCGTCTCGCAGGGGTCGACCCGCTCCGCCAGCGCCGTGAGTTCGGCCATCGACTCGGCGTCCACGTGCAGGCGGCCCGCGGTGTCGAAGATCAGCGTGTCGAAGCCGCCGTCCCGAGCCGCCGCCAGGGCCCGGTTCGAGAAGGCCGCCAGATCTTCTCCGTCCGCGGGCTCGACGACCGTGACGCCGGCCGCCGCGCCGACCTGTTTGAGCTGCTCCACCGCCGCGGCGCGCCGGAGGTCGCCGGCCGCCAGCACCGGGTTTCTGCCCTGGCCGCGGAGCCGAACCGCCAGCTTGCCGGCGGTCGTCGTCTTGCCGGAGCCCTGGAGGCCGCAGAGCAGCACGACCGCCGGCCGGCCTTCGAACTGCAACTCCGCGCCCGGCTCTCCCAGCACCGCGATCAGCTCATCGCGGACGATCCGGATCATCTGCTGGTCGGGAGTCAGGCTGCTCAGCACCTCCTCGCCCAGCGCCAGCTCCTGGACGCGGCCGACGAAGGAACGGACGACCCGGACATGGACGTCGGCCTCCAGCAGCGCGAGGCGGATCTGCCGCACGGCGCGCCGGACGTGATCCTCCGAGATCCGGCCCTCCGAGCGCAGGGACCGGAAGACCCCCTGTAGCTTGTCCTGAAGGCCCTCGAACATCAGACCTCCCCTGCCATCAGGCCCCGCGCGCCACGCGCCGCCGCTGGCCGAGCGCGACCAGAGCCGGCAGCAGTGTGATGGAAACCAGCGCCGTGGCGACAGCGCCGAGGATGGCGACGATGCCCATCGAGCGGAGTCCCGGGTAGTGCGACAGCGTCAGGGAGCCGAAGCCGACGCTGGTCGACACGGCGGCCAGCACGATCGCCTTGCCCGTCTCGCCCAGGCTCACGACCAGGCGGTCGTCCTGAAGCGCCTCCGGCCCGAAGCCGATCTCGCGCCAGCGGTGCACCATGTGGACGCCGTAGTCGACGCCGATGCCGATGATCATCGTCACGACGAAGACGTTGAAGAAGTTCATGTCGAGTCCGATCAGGACCATGATCCCGAGCATCCATACGACGCCGACCGACAAGGGCAGCAGCGACAGCAGGGTGCTCAGCAGCCAGCGATAGTCGAGGAAGAGCAGCAGCGCGACGAGGACGAAGCCGATGATCGAGGCGGTGACGGCGTCCACCCGGATGCCGTTCCGCAGCCTCTCGCCCACCACGTTGACACCAGACAGTGCCGCCTGTGGGCCGAGGCCCTCGACGATCTCGGAAGCGCCGGGCGGTGCGCTGCGCCGCCACTGGCCCGGTGGTGGATACAGGTAGACGACCAGCTTCGGCTCGCTCTCGTTGCGGCTCCGGTAGCGCTCGAGCATGCGCTCCAGCCGGGGCTCGGAACGAAGCACCGAAGGCGTCACCTGTTCCCGGTTGCCTCCCGCGTCGGCGAGCAGGTCGATGCCCCGCCGGAAGGGCGCGGACCGGATGCCCTCCTCCGTCGCATACCGCTCGAAGAGGGTGTGGAGACGTTCGCGATCGAACAACTCCCGGCGCTGCTCGAGCCAGTCGTGGGCTGTCGCCTGTCGCGCGGGTGAAGGCACCAGACTGCCAATCCCGTCGATCCCGGTGAGGACGCCGCCGTCCACGAGTGGTCGAGCTCTCTCCTCCGCCAGGTGCGACAGCTCGAGCGCGTCTTCCTCCGTGGCGCCCGAGAGGACGATCATCGTGTAGTTCAGGCCCGAACCGAAGTACTCGGCCACTTCGTCCTGGACTTCGACGCCGGGGTTCCCCTGAGGCCGGAGTTCCCGGATCGCGTCCTCGAACTCCAGGCGCGGCGCGATCGCGCCGGTGGCCGCGGTGACGACCGCGCAGCAGCAGATGACGGTGACCGGCCGCTCGAAGCTCCAGCGCACCAGCCGGCGGGCGCCCAGGCCGTGGAGCACCAGCCGGGGCTGGCGTCCGGAAGCCGGCCGGTGATCCTCCCGCCAGGCGAGCATCGCCGGCAGCAGCAGAAGCACCGAGACCATGCAGAACAGGATGCCGGTGCCGGTCAGGAGCCCCATCTGACGAAGCCCGACGAAGTCGGTGACCAGGAACGCGTAGAAGGTGGCGGCGGTGGTGATCGCACCGGTCCATACCGCCCGCCCCGAGGAACCGCTCATCGCCACCAGGGCCGCTTCCAGGTCGGCGCCGCGACGCCGCTCCTCGACGTAACGGCCGTAGGAGACGATGACGAAGTCGATCCCGAGGCCGACCAGCAAAGCCGCGAAGCCACTGGTCAGGGCGTTCAGCTGTCCCAGCACGGTGCCGGCGAAGCCGAAGGCCAGCACCAGACCGAAGGCGAGCGGGATGAAGGCGTACGCGATCAGGCCGACCCGCCGGAAGGCGAGCGCGAACAGGAGCAGGACGCCGATCAGCGACGTCGCCAGGTTCGAGACGAGCCCGCCGACGATCGTGCCCGCGTCCGAGACCGCGGTGACGTAGGTACCGCCGAAGGCCACCTCGGGCAGCGGCAGCAGTTCGCCCTCGCGGTCCTCACCGCCGAGTTCGGGCCAGCGGCTCTGGAGGTCCGCGGCCAGTTCCTCGACCGCGACGATCAGCCGGCGGCCGAACTCGACCTCCTGCGCAGGCTCGGCCGGCCGCGCGATCAGTAGCGCGCGGGAGTGGTCCTGCGACAGGTAGTAACCGGTCGTCCAGTCGACCTTGAGGCCGCCACGGGCGAGTTCGAACTGGTCCAGAAAGACGTCTACGAGGCCCAGGGGATCGAGCAGCATCGCGTCGCGCAGGGCCAGGCCCTCGGGGGTGGCCAGCCGGCGGCTGAGTTCCCGGACCCGGAGCTCGAGGCCGCCGTCAGTCAACCGGCCCGCCACCTCTTCGCGGGCCTCCTCGTCGAGGTAGGCGAACGCGTAGGGGAAGAGGGCCTCCGCCAGCTCCTGCAGCTCGCCGAAGTCGTAGTTGACGTAGTCGATCTCCTCGAGCGCCTCCATCGAGGCGCCCAGCTCCTCCACGAACGACAGGTACGGATCGAGCGGCACGTCCGGCGGCAGCCGAACCAGGACGAGCAGGTAGTCGAGACTGCCGAAGTCCTCGATCGTCGACCGGAAGGTGGTGACCACCGGGTCGTCCTTCGGCAGCAGATTCAGAATCTCCGTGTCGAACCGGAGGCGCGTCGCCGACCACACGCTGAGGGCGACGAGCACCGCCGCGGCCAGGAACACGGCCCGATGCCGGCGCCGCGCGAAGGCCGCCAGCCAGGCGAGGACGGACTGGATCATGGCCGCCGCCCCCCACCGGCGAGAGGGAGCGCCGGCGAGGCCGGGGAGCACACGGTCATTGCTCCGGGGATGCCGCCCCGAACGCTTCGAGCACCCGCCGGCCGTTGCGCACGAAGTACTCGATGCCCGAGTAGAGCGTCGCGGTCAGCGCCACCCACAGCGACAGCGGCGCGAGCAGGTCGAACGACCCCAACTGGTCCGAGATGATCAGCAGCGAGATGGCCACGATCTGAGTCACGGTCTTCACCTTGCCCGCGAAGCTCGCCGCGAGGACGACGTCCTGGGCCGCGGCCAGCGAGCGCAGCGACGAGACCGCGAACTCCCGCGCGATGACGACAACCACCATCCAGGCCGGCGCCAGACCGAGACCCACCAGGGAGATGAACGCGGCCGAGGTGAGGATCTTGTCCGCGGCCGGGTCGAGGAGCTTGCCGAGCGCCGTCACTTCCTTGCGCCGACGGGCGAGGAAGCCGTCGAGGAAGTCGGTCAGCGAAGCGACCAGGAACAGCCCCAGACCGATGAACTCCCAGCCGTCGATCTTGGTCAGCAGGACGACCACCAGCAGGGGGACGATCAGGATCCGGCTGAGCGTCAGCGTGTTCGGCAGATTGAGCCCCGCTCGCAGCAGGGCAGCCGTCGCGGGCTGCCGGCGCTCCGCTTCCCGCTCCGTCACGCGTTCTCCCTTAGCTGAGACTGTCTTCGATGAGCTGCTCGGCGGCAGCGAAGGCCGAGGCCAGGTTCTCTGCCCGGCCTCCCGCCTGAGCGAAGTCGCGGCGGCCGCCGCCGCTGCCCGAGATCGCGGAACCCATCGCCCGCGCCACGGCCGCCGCGTCGATCCGATCCTGAAGGTCCCGGGTCACCGAGGCGACGAGCTTCGCCTTGCCGTCATCCAGGGCGCCCAGCACGACCACTCCGGATCCCAGGCGGCCCCGCAGGACATCGGCGAGGTTGCGAAGCTCGCCCACGTTCGAGGCGGGCACTTCGCGCAGGAGGACGTCGACGCCGCGAACGGACCGCGTGTCGCCGCCGCCGTCCCGACCGGGAGCCGGCTTGCCGTCGCCGGCGAGCACGCCGAGCCTGAGCCGGGACAGCTCCCGTTCGACCTCGCGCAACCGCTCCTTGAGCGCCCGCACCTCGGCCGCGGCCTGTTCGCCGGACGCGCCGATCTCGCGCTCCAGGCTTGTCAACAGATGCAACTGGGTCCGGCGCAGGCGGTCGGAGCGGTCGCCGGCGAGTGCCTCGATCCGGCGCACCCCGGCCGCCACGCCACGCTCGCCGACCAGGGCCACCGGACCGATCTCGCCCGTGTTGCCCACGTGACAGCCGCCGCAGAGTTCGAGGCTGAACCCCGGCACCTCGACCGTGCGCACGCGGTCGCCGTACTTCTCGCCGAACAGGGCCATCGCACCGGCCGCGACCGCCTCGTCGTAAGAGCGCTCGCCGATCTCGAGAGGCACGGCACGCCGCACCCACTCGTTGACCGTGTCTTCGATCGCCTCCTGCTGGTCTTCGGTGACCGGCGCGCCGTGCGTGAAGTCGAAGCGCAGGCGGTCGGGGTGGACCAGGGAACCGGCCTGACGCACGCCCGTGCCGAGGTGCTGACGCAGGGCAGCGTGCAGCAGGTGAGTCGCGGTGTGGTGCCGCTGGGCCGCTTCCCTCTTTTCGCGGTCGACCTCGAGTTCGACTGCCACGCCTTCCTCGAGCGCACCGTCAACGACCTCGATGCGATGCACGATGCGTCCGCCATCAAGGAACGTGTCGAGAACCCGCGCCTGGCCGCCGTCCCATTCAACGAAACCGACGTCCCCGACCTGGCCTCCCGATTCGGCGTAGAAGGGAGTGCGTTCGAAGACGGCGAAACCGGTGTCCCCTACTTCCCGAGCCGGCGCTCCCTCGGCCGTTGCGACCGCAACCGCTAGCGACTCCGCTGCCAGATCGTCGTAGCCGGTGAAGTCCCTCCCGGCACGCGGAGACGAAATCGAGAACTCGACCTTGGCCGGCATCACTGTCGCCGTAACCCGACGCGACCGCTCCCGCTGCTCCGCCAGCGCCGCCTCGAACCCCTCCTCGTCGATCGTGAACTGCTCCTCCTCGGCGATCTCCCGCACCGTCTCGATCGGCAGGCCGAACGTGTCGTAGAGACGGAAGACCTGCTCGCCGCCGAGCACGGACCCGCCATCGACACGCGCCTCCTCGATCGCCTGCTGAACCTTGCCGGCGCCGACCGCGACCGTCTCCAGGAACCGGGTCTCCTCGACGGTGATGGTGGCCGAGGACGGCTCGCGGGCCTTCTCCAGTTCAGCGTAGTGGCCGGCGAACGCCTCCTCGAGCGACGGCAGGAGCGAGGCCATGAACGGCTCCTCGAAGCCGAGCTTCATGCCGTGGCGCGAGGCGCGGCGGAGGAGCCGGCGCAGCACGTAACCGCGGCCCTCGTTGCTCGGCAACACGCCGTCGGCGAGCAGGAAGCCGACCGCCCGGAGGTGATCGGCGACGACCCGCATCGACACGTCCGCCTCGGGATCGCGGCCGTACTCGCTTCCCGCCGCCCCGGCCACCGCGCTCAGGATCGTGCCGAACAGGTCCGTGTCGTAGTTCGAGTCGACGCCCTGGAGCACCGCGGCCACCCTCTCGAGGCCCGCGCCGGTGTCGATCGACGGGTTCGGGAGCGGCTCGTTCCGGCCGTCCTCGTGGCGCTCGAACTGCATGAAGACGAGATTCCAGATCTCCAGATAGCGCCCCGAACCTTCTCCCTCCTCCCAGCCGACCTTGGCGAGATCCGGCGCCGTGTCGACGAAGATCTCACTGCACGGACCGCATGGTCCAGTGTCGCCCATCGCCCAGAAGTTGTCCTTCTCGCCGCAGCGCAAGACCCGCTCCCGCGGCAGGCCGGAGATCCGCAACCACAGGTCCTCGGCCTCGTCGTCCTGCTCGAACACGGTGGCGAACAGGTGTTCCGGCCGCAGGCCCCACGGCCCGGTGACCAGCTCCCAGGCGGAGGCGATCGCCTCCTCCTTGAAGTAGTCGCCGAAGGAGAAGTTCCCCAGCATCTCGAAGAAGGTGTGGTGGCGCGGGCTCGGGCCGACGTTCTCCAGGTCGTTGTGCTTGCCAGACACCCTGAGGCACTTCTGGGAAGTCACCGCCCGCGGCGACTCCGGCTGCTCGACGCCGAGGAAGTAGTTCTTGAACTGGACCATCCCGGCGTTCACGAACAGCAGGGTCGGATCGTCGCGCGGCACGAGCGGCGAACTCGCCACCGCCGCGTGCCCGCGTGCGGCGTAGAAGTCGATGAAGCTCTGCCGGATGTCCCGACTCAACATGGTCTTTGTCCCTGCATCTCCCGCTCAGCGATCCCGCCTTCGGCCGAGTCGAACACGACGGCTCCAATAGTACGGGGAAGGAAGCCGCGCCGTTCGAGATGCCGGGCCAGGGCGGCGGCGTCGCGTGACGGATGAGTCGACCTGAAGCGCACTGCCACGGCCGCCGCGCGCTCCAGCTCGTCCTCGTCGTCGACGGTTTCGAGCGCCGCCCGGGCCGCCGCCTCATCGGCGCCACGCCGCCGCAGGTCGAGTTCGAGCCGCCGCCGTCCGTAGCCCCGCCGCTTGAGCGACCGCACGAGCACGTGCGCGGTCTCCCCTTCGTTCAGGTGACCGGCAGCGGTCAGCCGGTCGACCGCGCTCTCCACCTCGGCCGCGTCGTAGCCGCGCTGCCCGAGTTTCGCCGCCAATTCGGCAGCGAAGTGCGGGCGCCGCGCCAGCAGATCGAGCCCACGGTCGTACGCAGGCTTCGGCGTCCGTGCTCGATGGCGCGTACCTCGACTGGATTGGGAGTTCCGCACGTCATTCCTCCGGCGGTTCGAAGACTAGCGCCGTCACGGCGTCCCACTGAGGGCAACGGCGAGCGCGGCAATCGCGGCCGTCTCGGTCCGCAGTACGCGGGGTCCGAGGTGCGCCGTAACCGCTCCACGCGCGGCCAGTTCCTCGATCTCCCGTTCGCTGAACCCGCCCTCGGGGCCCACCACGATCGCTTCCGCCGACCCCGCGACCGCCATGAACGGCGTTGCGGCGCCGGGATGCAGCGCCACCGACCCGGCGCCGATCGCCGCTTCCTCGAGCGGGACGGGCGCGGCGATCTCGGGCAGCCAGGAGCCGCCGCTCTGCTCGAGCGCCGACTTCGCGACCCGGCGCTGACGCTCCAGTGCCCGTGCGGCTAGGGAACGGCTGGTGCGTTCCGAGACGAACCACCGCAGTTCGCGCAGTCCGAGTTCCGTCGCCTTCTCGACCAGCCAGGCCGCTCGCTCCGGGCGCAGCGCCGACGCGAACAGCGACACGGACCGGGCCGGCTCGAACACCGGCGCCACGCCTTCGACCCGCAGCACCGCCCGCCGCGCGGTCACCTGGTCCACCACCGACCAGCGGGCAGAGCCGCGACCGTCGACGAGACGCACCCGGTCGCCGACCTTCAGCCGGCGGGCCCGGAACAGGTGACGGTGATCCGCGCCTTCGACCTCGATCGTTCCGCGGGCGAGATCACCGGCTTCGGCCAACAGGTGGATCACGAGCCCAGGAAGATCAGGAGACCTGACGTCAGAAGAGATCCTTGACCCGGTTGAACAGGCCTCGTTCCTCGCGGATCGTGGCACCGCCGTCGTCGGAGAGTTCGGCCAGCGCCCGTAGGTGCTCGAGTTCGCTCTCCGAGAGGTCCCGCGGCGCCGGCACGTTGAGCAGCACCTCGACGACGTGGTCGCCACGGCCGCGGCCGTCGAGCCGGGGAATGCCCTCGGACCGCAACACGAAGGTCGAGCCGTGAGCGGTCGACGGCGGCACCTCGAGTTGAGTTGTGCCATGCACCGTCTCCACGTCCACCGAGCATCCGAAGACCGCATGTGGAAAGCCGACCGTGACCGAGCTCAGGACGTCGGCGCCGCGCCGGCTCAAGCGTTCGTGCGGTTCGACTCCGATCACCACGTAGAGGTCGCCCGGCGGACCGCCATGCCGGCCGTGCTCCCCCTCGCCGGGAAGGCGGAGGCGGGACCCCGTGTCGACGCCGGCGGGCACCCGGACCTGGATCGAGCGCTGCCGCTCAGTCCGCCCCTCGCCCCGGCAATCACCGCAGGGATCGCGGATGACGCTCCCCGCTCCGCGGCAGTCGG
The DNA here is from genome assembly GCA_009843505.1 of Holophagales bacterium. Classification (GTDB taxonomy): domain Bacteria; phylum Acidobacteriota; class Thermoanaerobaculia; order Multivoradales; family Multivoraceae; genus Multivorans; species Multivorans azotirespirans. The sequence continues at coordinate 54,517 of VYDI01000019.1, forward strand.
GACAGGTGCGGGCCACGGAGAAGAACCCCTGGCTGTACTGCACCTGACCGCGACCGCCGCACATGCGGCAGGCGGTGGGACCGGACCCGGGCGCCGCGCCGCTGCCGCCGCAAGTGTCGCAGCGTTCGAGCCGCGGTATGCGCAGCTTCGGCTCCACTCCGAAAGCCGCCTCCTCGAACGAGATCCGCAGGTCGTAACGAAGATCCGCGCCCGCATGCCGGCGGCGACCGCCGCCGCGACCGCCGAAACCGAAGACGTCGCCCAGGATGTCCGAGAAGTCGGCGAAGATCGTCGGGTCGAAGCCGGCGCCCGTCGGCGTCGCCTGGTGCCCGAAGCGGTCGTAGCGCTGCCGCTTGTCGGCATCCGACAGCACCGCGTACGCCTCCGCCGCCTCCTTGAACTTCTCCTCGGCAGCGCTGTCGCCCGGATTGCGATCGGGGTGGTGGCGGACGGCCAGCTTGCGGTAGGCCGACTTGATCTCCTGCAGAGTCGCCGAACGTTCGAGGCCCAGGACCTCGTAGTAGTCACGCGGCATGGCGTATCTCAGGCGCCGCCGGCCGCGGCGTCCGCGTCGTTCCCGGCGCCGTCCTCGACGTTGCCGTCCCGGGACGCCGGTGGCGGCGCCGGTACGGCGACCCGGACCATCGCGGCGCGCAGCAGCCGCGACTCCATCGTGTATCCGGTCTGCAGCTCCTGCACGACGGTGGGCTCGTCGACTTCCGCGCTCTCTTCCCGCGCGACGGCCTGGTGGACGTTCGGATCGAAGGGCGCGTTCATGCCCTCCACCGGCTCGACGTCGAAGCGTCGCAGGAGGTCCGCCATCTGACGGCGGATCATCTCCACGCCGGCGCGCAGGTCGTCCGCGGACGCCTCGGCCTGCAGCGCCCGATCCAGGTTGTCGACCACGCCGAGGAACTCGCGCAGCGGACCGGCGGCCGTGTTCCAGCGCGACTCGAGCCGCTCCCTTTCGGCGCGTTTGCGCAGATTGTCGAACTCGGCCGCCGCGCGCCGCAGCCGGTCGACTTCCTCGCTCGCCGCCGCGAGTTCGGCCCGAAGGTCGCCTTCTGTGTCCGGCGCACCGGCGTCGACCGCCTCGCCGCAGCCCTGGTCCTCCTCGTGAGAGTCCGGGCTCTCCTTCACCTCGATCGTCATGGTCCAGGTTGCTGCGTCATCGTTCGGGTCCCTGCTAGAGCCTGCCGGTCAGGGCCTCGGACAGGCGCTCGCCCAGGTAGTTCACCAGCGGCACCATCCGCGGATACTCCATGCGTGCCGGCCCGACCACGGCGACCGACCCCGTGACGCCGTCGCCCGCCTTGTAGCTCCGCACGACGAGACCGAACCCGAGCTCCTCGGTCAGTCTCGAGTCCTGGCCCAGAACTACCCGCACTCCGTCCGCGTCGAGACAACGGTTGAGCAGCCCGGCCAGCCGGGCGCGCTCGGCGAACATCTGAAACATCCCCTCGATCCGCGACATGCCGGGCCCCGCATCGAACAGGCTGTGCGTCCCGTCGACCACGAGCGACGGCGCGTGGCCGATGTTCATGCCGTCCCGGGCGAGCTCGATCGCCCTTCGCAGCAACTCGTCGAGCCGGGCGCGCTCGTCGCTCATCAGCCGCAGCAGCTCTTCCCGGATCTCGAAGAGGGTCCGCCCGCTGTAGTTCTCGGTCAGGTAGTTCGAGATACGCACGAGATCTTCGCGCGGGATCGGCTCGTCCGTGACGACGAGCTTGTTCTCGACGAAGCCCGTCTCCGCGACCACCACGCACAGCACCTTGCGCCCGCTGAGCGGCACGAACTCGATGGCCTTCATCACCGCCGAACCGAGGGCGGGAGTCAGGACAACACCGACGTGGTGGGAGAGCTGGGAGAGCAGCCTCGAGGTTTCCTCGGTCAGTTCCTGGCCAGTGCCTCCCGCAGTCGTCAGCCGATTGTCGATCAGCCGCCGGTCGTCGTCGCTCACCACCTCCGCCGACATCAGGTCGTCGATGAACAGGTGGAAACCGGCCTCGGTCGGCAGCCGACCCGCCGAGACGTGCGGCTGCCGCAGATAGCCCATGTCCTCCAGGTCCGCCATCACGTTGCGGATCGTGGCGGCGGACAACTGGACCTGGCGATCCTTCGCGACCCTCCGTGAGGACACGGGTTCACCCGACGACAGATACGTCTGGATAACCTCCCGCAGAATCTCGCGGTCACGGTCGCTGAGCTGGTCGTTGACACGACTCATGGGAGCGGCATTCTACCCCGGTGGTAGCGTTCCAGCGTCGGCATGAGATGTCCATTCTGCGGCGCCAACGATGACCGCGTGGTCGACTCGCGGGACGTTCGCGGCGGGGAGACGGTCCGGCGGCGGCGGGAGTGCCTGAACTGCGGCCGCAGGTTCACTTCCTACGAACAGATCGAAAACATCGCCTACCGGGTCGTCAAGTCGGATGGCCGTCGCCAGGAGTTCGACCGCCAGAAGCTCCTCGCCGGCCTGCTCAAGGCCTGCGAGAAGCGGCCGGTCGGCCTGCCGGCGCTGGAGGAGATCGTCGACCAGGCCGAAGCCCTGCTCCACCGCAAGGAGGACCGGGAGATCTCCACCTCGGAGCTGGGCAACTTCGTCATCGACCGCCTGAAGACGCTCGACCAGGTGGCCTACGTCCGCTTCGCCTCCGTCTATCGGAAGTTCGAGGACGTGGACGAGTTCATGGAAGAGTTGCGGGTGCTGCTGGAAGCGTCACGCAAGGACTGAAGAGCGGCATCCGCAGACGGTCCCGCAGCGTCCTCAGGGCTGGTACCGTGACCCCATGGCCCAGAACCCGGTCGATGAGCAGGCGGACGCGATCTCGCTGCCCGACGTCCTGCCGGTGTTGCCGCTCAAGGACGCGGTCATCTTCCCCTACATCATCCTGCCGCTCTCGATCAGTCGCGACCCGAGCATGCTCGCGGTCGAGGACGCGCTGAACGGCGACCGCATCATCCTGCTCGCCCCCCAGCGCGACGGATCGATCGAGGAGCCAGGGGAGGAAGACCTCCACGAGATCGGCACCGCCGCCCAGATCATGCGGATGCTGAAGCTGCCCGATGGCCGGGTGCGGATCCTGATCCAGGGCCTCGCCAGAGCCCGCCTGCGGTACCTGAGCCAGACCGAGCCCTTCCTGCGCGCGCGCGTCGAAGAGGTGGACGAGGCCGGCGAACCCCACCACGGGCTCGAGGCGGAAGCGCTGGTGCGCAGCGTCAAGGAGGGTCTCGAGACGGCCGTCAACCTGGGCAAGGACATCTCCTCCGAGGTCATGGTGATCGCCGCGAATCTCGATCACCCGGGCCGGCTGGCGGACCTCGCGGCCAGCAACCTCGACCTGCGGGCGGACGAGGCCCAGCTCGTGCTGGAGACGACGCCGCCCATCCCGCGGTTACGGAAAGTGGGCGACCTGCTGACCCGGGAGATCGAACTCCTCAGCATGCAGCAGCGGATCTCCGCCCAGGCGAGGAGCGAGATGGACCGCAGCCAGCGCGAGTACTTCCTTCGCCAGCAGCAGCGCGCGATCCTGGACGAACTCGGCGAGGGCGACGACCTCCACGGTGACATCCAGAGGTACGTGAGCGCCATCGAGGAGAAGGGGCTGAGCGAGGAGGCGGCGGCGGAAGTCGAACGCCAGGTCAGGCGGCTTGAGCGAAGCTCTCCCGACAGCGCCGAGAACGCGACGATTCGCACGCACCTCGACTGGCTGACCGGCCTCCCGTGGTCCACCCTGAGCGAAGACCGAATCGACCTCGACCGGGCCCGCTCCGTGCTCGATGAAGATCACTACGACCTGGACCGAGTCAAGGAGCGGATCCTCGAGTACCTGGCGGTCAGGCGGCTCAAGCCGGACGCCAAGGGTCCGATTCTCTGCCTGGTCGGTCCCCCGGGAGTCGGCAAGACGTCGCTCGGCCGCTCCATCGCGCGCGCAATCGACCGCAAGTTCGTCCGCATCTCGCTCGGTGGCGTCCGCGACGAGGGAGAGATCCGCGGCCACCGGCGCACCTACGTCGGCTCGTTGCCGGGCCGCGTCATTCAGGGCCTCAATCAGGCCGGAACCAGCAATCCCGTCTTCATGCTCGACGAGATCGACAAGCTGGGCGCCGACTACCGGGGCGATCCGGCTTCAGCCCTGCTAGAAGTGCTGGATCCCGAGCAGAACTCCACGTTCAGGGACCACTACCTGGGAGTCGAGTACGACCTTTCGCGGGTGTTGTTCATCGCCACGGCCAATCTGCTCGAACCCATTCAGCCTGCCTTCCTCGATCGTCTCGAAGTGCTTCGACTCTCCGGTTACACCGAAGACGAAAAGGTGCTGATCGCGCGCCGCCATCTGTTACCGAAAGCCACCGAAGAGAACGGACTGCCGGCCGGCGCCCTGACCATCACGACCCCCGCGCTCCGCAGCCTCATTCGCGGCTACACGAAGGAAGCCGGCGTGCGCAATCTCGAACGCGAACTCGCAACTCTCTGCCGAAAAGCTGCCGTACGCGTCGCGCGGGGAGACGGCGGGGAAATGAAGGTGACGCCGGCCCGGCTGAAGAACCTGATCGGGCAACCGCGTCACTTCAGCGAGGAACTGCTCGACCGCGACCGGATCGGCGTGGCGACCGGACTCGCCTGGACCGCCTCCGGCGGCGACCTCATGCTGATCGAAGTCGCCGCGCCGAAGGGCAGAGGCAAACTGATTCTCACCGGCCAGCTCGGCGAAGTCATGAAGGAATCGGCTCAGGCCGCGCTGAGTTGCGCCCGCACCACCTACGCGGGCGGGCCGGCAGCGGGAGGGCCCGATTTCTTCCGTAACCACGACCTCCACATTCATGTCCCGGCAGGCTCCGTACCCAAGGATGGTCCGTCGGCGGGCGTCACGATTGCCGCGGCCATCGTCTCCGTCTGCAGCGGGCGCATGATCGATCACAAGGTCGCGATGACCGGCGAGATCACGCTGCGCGGTGAAGTGCTTCCCGTCGGCGGTCTCAAGGAGAAGCTGCTGGCCGCGCGTGGAGCCGGAATTCGCAAGGTCGTCCTGCCGGAACGAAACCGGCGGGACCTTCCTGAGATACCGGCCGCGGTGACGCGAGGTCTTGAACTCCTGTTCGTCGACCATGTCGATCAGGTCCTGAAAGCCGCGCTGCTCGACCCGGAGCACGAGCGGTCATGGCCGGCCGCGAAGACCGGCTGATCGCCTGGCTCGCGGGCTTCGCGGGCTCCGGAGATCAGATCGGCGACGACGCCGTCCTGCTCACGCTCGGCCAACGGCAGTACGCGTTCAGCGTCGACACACAGCGCGCCGGCGTCCACATTCCGATCGATCTCGATCCCGCCGACGCCGCCCGCCGGCTGCTTGCCGTCAGTCTCTCCGATCTCGCCGCCACCGGGGCCGTGCCGCGGTGGATGCTCGTCGCACTAGGCATCGACGATTCCGACGCCGCCCGCCGTTTCCTCGCGGCCCTCGTGCGCGCCGGCCGCCGGTACGAAACCGAGCTCATCGGCGGCGACACCGCCAGGCCGACGACGGCGGGCCGGCTGGACGCCAGCCTCACCGTGGTCGGCGAGATACCGGAAGAAGGCTCGCCGCTGACCCGCGTCGCGGCACGCCCAAACGACCGGCTCTGGATCGGTGGACCTGTTGGAGAGTCCGCCATGGGACTCGAACTGGTCCGCCTCGGCGCGCGGATCGGGAAACGGCGTGCCAACCTGCCGGAGGAGCTCCCCGACGGACTGACCCGGGTCGCCAGCCGGGTCCTTCGCCGCCACCTGGAGCCCCGGCCCCAGCTCGGTCTGGGCCTGGAGCTAGGGCGACGGTCGCCAGTCGGTGCCGCGATCGACGTATCGGACGGCCTGGCCGCCGACGCGGCGCGGCTCTGCCGGCGCAGCGGCGTCGGCTGCGAACTCGAGGAAGGCGCATTCGGCCTCCGGGCCGACGCCCGCCGCCTGGCCGGCCACCTGGGCCGCGAGCCGCTCGAACTGGCTCTCGGGGGCGGCGAGGACTACGTCCTGCTATTCACCCTGCCGCCGGAGGTCCACTTCCGGCATCCCGGGTGCCGGTCCATTGGCCGGATCACGACCCGGCCCGGGCTCCGGCTACGCCGAACCGACGGAACGATCGAACCGCTGCCCGCCGGCGGCTGGGACCACCTGGGCTAGAGCGGCCGGCGGGCAGCCGCCGGGCGGCGGCTGGGACGCTGGAACCCCCAGTCAGCGATTGAGCGTGATGGTGATCGGCTGGTCCAGCTTCTGCAGCACCAGGCTTACCTGGGCCTCGAGCGCCGCCAGCCGCGCCTCCACGCTGCCGGCCGCCGTGGGCGCCGCCTGACGCCTCGCCCTGGCGGCTCTCGCCTTTCGCTTTCTACGCACCGGCGTCTTCGCTGCCGCCGCAACCTTGGCCTTCGGCTTCCGACCGCGCTTGCTCCGGGAGCGAATCTCGCGGAACACGGCCACGGCCTCGGGGTGGTAACGCCGCTTGCGGCCCTCGCCCTCGTACGGAATCCGGTCGCCGAACAACTTGAGGTAACGCTGCAGCGTCGGACCGGAGATGCCCGTCTGCTGACCGATCGCGGTAAGCGTCAGGAGCTTCGGGGCGGCGGCCGCAGGCTTCGCCGCGGCCCGCGTCTTGCGCTTCTTTCGAGCAGGCGACTTGGCCGCCGGCGCCGCCTTCGGCTTGCGGCCCGGCTTGCTCTCCGCTCGAAGCTCGCGGAACACCGCCACGGAATCCGGGTGGTAGCGCCGCTTGCGGCCCTCGCCCTCGTGCGGAATCCGATCGCCGAACAACCGGACGTAACGCTGCAACGTCGGATAAGAGATCCCGGTCTGCTGGCTGATGCTGGACAACGTCAACAGGGACGGACCGCCTGCCGCGCCTTTCGCTTGAGTTCCTGTCGCTTTCGTCCCTGCCTTCTTCTTCCGTCCAGCGCCCCGACGCTTCGTTGACCGTTGGTTCCTGAACGCCTTGAACTCCTTGACGGCCGCCACTGGATATCGCTGCTTGCGACCCTCACCCTCCGACGAAATCCGGTCCTGGTACAGCTTCTTGTACCGCAGCGCCGTGGCCATCGAAACACCGGCCCGGCGGGCAACTTCGCCCAACGTCAACAGTTTCTTTCTTCCAGCAGCCGCTGCACTCACGTAGTTCTCCTTGCGCCGCCCTGAGGCGTTCCGGTCCGAATCCCTTCCGGGAAGTGATAGTCGCAGCGCGACGATAGCAGAAGAACCGACCTGACTGCGCGTAACGCGAACCAAATCAGTCTTCGGTCAGAGGCCCGTAGTTGAGCTTTCTCACCAGATACGACAGGGCCTGCCGGCTGATACCAAGAGCGCGCGCCGCCCTGGCCTGATTGCCGCCGGATTCTTCAAGCGCCTTGCCGATCAGCCGACGCCGGTACTGTTCCATCTTCCAGTGGTAGCCGCTTTGTTGAGGCGCGGCTTCTTCCACCTCTTCCTCCGGCAATCCCAGCATGTCCGCCGAGATCTCGGGACCCTCGGCAAGCGCCACCGCTCCATCGATAGCGTTCTTCAACTCCCTGACGTTGCCGGGCCAGGAGTAGTTGCGAATCCTCCCGAGCGCCTCGTCGCTGAACCTCAGGTCCTCTCCAAGGGCGCCGAACGTCTCGAGGAAGTGCCGCGCAAGCAACATCACGTCCTCTTCGCGCTCACGCAACGGCGGTGCCTTCACGTAAGCCACCCTGAGCCGGTAGTACAAATCCTGCCGGAACTCGCCCGCCTTCACCATCGCCGCGAGATCCTTGTGGGTTGCAGAGATGAGCCGGAAGTCGAGCCGCCGCGTCCGGCTCTCACCGACGCGTCGCATCTCGCCCTCCTGCAGGAGGCGCAGGAGCATCCCCTGTGCAGCCCACGGCAGCTCTCCGATCTCGTCGAGGAACACGCTACCGCCGTCCGCGCTCTCGAAGACCCCGACCCGGTCAGTGTGGGCGCCTGTGAACGCGCCCCGACGGTGGCCGAACAGGTCGGAGAGAAGCAGACCGTCAGGAAGCGCCGCGCAGTTCACCGCCAGCCATGGGCGGGCGGCCCGGGCGCTCGACCGGTGGAGCTGGCGCGCCAGGAGTTCCTTGCCGGTCCCCGACTCGCCGAGAATCAACACCGGCAGATCGTGGGCCGCGAACTTCTCGATACGGGCCTGGACATCCAGCAGAGCCTTGCTCTTCCCCACCATTCCGGAGGTGGCGGTTCTCCTGGGCTCCGCCAGCTCGGAGGCCCCGCGCCGCCGACGGGCCGAGACAGGCAGGCGGGTCGCGACCGCGGCCGCCAGCGCTCGAGCGGGTTCATCGATCCCCTTCGCACTGAGCACGAGTCTTCCCGCCGCCGCGTCGACCGCGAACCGGTCGGAGCCGCCGGGACCCTGGAGCAGGATTTCTCCCTGTGCGTCCAGAGCGTCAAAGCCTCCCGGAGAGCCATGAACCGCGAGTCTTGCCTCCGGATGGCCGGCCGCGGCCATCAGGATCCGATAGGCGTCCGCATCGGGATCGGGCGTCGCCAGGAAGAGGCGAAGAGCCCGCCAGGGACCGATGCGTGCGCCATCCACACGTTGGACGAGGGCTTCAGCGCCGACGGCTGAGAGGGTGCGCGCGGCCGCCACCACCAGGTCGATGGGAACCGTCTCGACACCGAGGCAGACCAGGTCGTGCACGGTGAGCGCCGCGCGGAAGGAGCCCAGTGCCTCGACTCGCCGCCAGTCCGCGACACTCGGCGGCCGGTCCTCGCCGACCGCTTCCCAAAGGCCCTCCAGTGCCGTGCCGACCGCGATCGCACGCGCCTCGTCGCGGAGTCCGGCAAGCAGCAGCAATGGCGCCAGGTCGGCCACTTCCGCCGGCGTCCAGGCGGCAAGAGGCCGTTCGAGAGCATCCGAGAGTTGCTCCGCCGCCTCGTCGGCGTTTCCGAGATGGACCAGTGCGCGAGCCGAGAGCAGACGCAGCGAGCGGAGCTGACGCCACCCCGACCGTCTTCCGCGCAGACTCTCCAGGGCGGTTTCGCAGCACTCCTGCGCCGACTCCCAGCGGCCAAGAGAAACGCACAGACGCGCCTCGAGCAGGCGTGCCTCGACGACCCCCGGGGCGCTGCCCGCCATCAGGGCCTCCCGGCGCAGGTTCTCGATCGTCTCGGCGACTCCCTCAAACCGTCCGGTCCGAATCCGGATCTCCGCCAGCTTCCCGTGCGCGGCTGCTCTCCCGGCGGGCCCGTCGCAACGCCGGAACAGGCCCACGGCGATACGCGTCGCCCGCTCGGCGCCACCCAAGTCGTTCACGGCCAAGCGAACCGTCGCCAACTCGTTGTACGACAGGGCGCGCTCGTACACGGGAAGCCGCTCCCTGAGGCGCCTGAGATCGGCCGCAAGCAACTGCTCCGCCTCACTGAACCGACCGTTCGCCGAAGCGAGCCGAGCCCTGGCCGCCAGCTCCATCCAGTGTTGCGGGTCCCCAGCCGCGGGTTCCAGCAGACCGGCCATCGCGTCAAGCTCGCCAAGCTCCCACGCCGCCAGAGCGCACAGAACTCGACCGCGGGCAGCGTGGGGACCGACCGCGACATCGAGCACCCTCTTGGACCAGGCTCCGACCTGATCCGAACGTCCCGCGGCCGCGTGGATGCCGATCGCCAGTTCGCACTGTTCCACTGCGCGCCGGCCCGAGAGCGCCCGGTTCTCCAGTGCGCTCAGGGTGCGACGCGCGGCGGCGGTCCGACCCAACCGAAGCTGAGCCCGGAGGCGGACCAGGACATCGTCCGTTCTTCTCTTGTCCTTCACCAACTCCAGCACGGCTTCGAAGCGTCCTTCTTCGAGGAAGAGGCGCGCCAGCGTCGACCTGTCGTCCGGCGTCCGGGGCGGCGGAGATTCGGAGCCGGCGTCCCCGACGCGTTGCCAGTACGACCGCGCGGCCACGCCGCCCGCGGCAATCTCCTGGCGTTCGTCGCCGTCCATCGCCGCCAGCATCCGCCGCCACCGGGATTGCCCGGCAACCGCCACCCGCTCGTCGCCCCGACTCTCCATGACGGCGAACAGGGAGGCGCGCGCGGCGTCGAACCTGTGACCCCACAAGAAGGGCGCCCGAGCCAGAATGTCGGCAACCATCCGGTTTCCGGACACCGGTAGCAGTTCGTCGCGCCACGTCTCGAAAAGGGGTCGAAGCACCGCCCGAACAGCGCTTCGGCCCGGCGCGCCCTCGCTTCCGAACAGAAGCACAACGAGTTGTCTCAGCAGGGCCTGCGGCAGCCGGTCGTCACGCGCGGGCCGTACCAGCGCCGGCGGAACCCGGAGGACGCCGCCCGCATCGACCCGAAGCTCCTCCCAGGCCTCGAGTCGCCACCCGGCCGCCCGCACATGAGCCAGCAGGGCCGCGCCCTGAAGCAGGTACGCCGCCCGGTCGCGATCGGTCGCGACGACCTCGTTCAGATCGGTGGAACGCACACCCTCGGGAACCGGCCGAAGCGCCTGGTGACGGATACGGAGAACGCGTTTCATCGCCGGATCCCCGAAAGCTCCCGCCAGAAGCCCGGGTAGGACTTGTCGACGACCTCCGGATGCCGAATCGAGAGGCCTCCCCGGCGCATTCCCACCAGGGCCATGCTCATCGCGATCCGGTGGTCGTCGTAGGTGTCGATCGGGATGCGCGCCGAGCCCGGCGTCGCGACGAGGCCGGGATTGCCTTCGATCCGCAGGCCGTCCGTCAGCTCGTCGACGGCCACGCCGGCGCGCCGCAACCCGGCCGCCACCGCGGCCAGACGGTCGCTCTCCTTGATCCTCAGGTGCGCCACGTTGCGAATCGAGGTCGTGCCGTCGGCGAAGGCCGCCGCGGCGGCGAGCGTCGGCGCCTGGTCCGGCATCGCCGAGAGGTCGCAGTCGAGCGCTGTCAGGCCGCCGTCGGCTTCCACCCGGATCTCCTCCTCCGTCGCCCGCACGCTGGCGCCCATGCGCTCTAGTAGCCCCCGGACGGCGCGGGCCCCGTGGGACGCCCCGGGCGTGTGCCCTCGACGACATACGGAGCCGCCGCTTATCGGGGCCGCCGCCGCGGGATAGGCGGCGGCCGAATCGTCACCCGCGACGCGATAGCGACCGTTTACCGGTTCGGGCCTGCGCGGTTCCACTCGGAACTCGCGGGCCTCGCCGTCCCGGCGCACCTCTACCGGAGCGCCGAAATCGGCCATGACTTCGAGAGTTGTGTCCACATACGGACTAGAGACGAGAACCGGCGCCAGGAGTTCGATCGGGCCCTCGGCAGCGAGCGCCGCCATCAGCAACGCGGACACGTACTGGCTCGATTCACCGGCGTCGATTTCGACCCGGCCGCCAGCCAGTCTTCCGCCCCGGACACGAACCGGGGCGCAGCCCGGCCGGCCGAGTTCGTCGATCTCGGCGCCGAGCCGCCGCAGGGCCGCGACCAGAGGGCCGATCGGCCGTTCCCGGAGCCGGGGGGAGCCGTCCAGAATCCACTCGCCCGGGGTCACCGCGCAGCTCGCGACCAGCAACCTCAGCAGCGTCCCGGCGCTCCGGCAATCGAGCCGCACGGCATCTTCAGGACCGTCCCCCCGCCCCGGTTCCACCCGGAGTTCCGAGTCCGAAACGGAACGGAGGCGCCAGCCCATCGCCACCAGCACGGCCCGGAAGGCCGAGATGTCGTCAGCGTCCAGGAGGTTCTCGATCGTCACCGGTTGCCGCCCGATCAGCGCCAGGTTCAGGGCCCGGTGCGAGATGCTCTTCGAACCGGGTGGCTCGACCACGCCCGAAACCCCCGCGGCACGGCGGACCGGGTATGGGTCGGGAAGTGAATCCGTCAGCCCAGCCACAGCAGTTTCCGATCATGAAACCAGGCGTCCGCAATCCGTACCTCGCCGTCACCGACGGCCCATTGGCGGGCGGCGTGAAAGTGTCCGAGCAGCAGCACGTCGTTGCCTTCGGCCAGCCGGTGCGCCGCATAGCGCCGAATGACCCCGCCCGGAATCTTCGCCTTGTGCTCGCGGTTCGTCCGCGCCAGACCACGTTCCGTGGAAACGACGAGACGGCGGCCGACCGCTCGCGGCAGGCGGAACGTCAGCCACCGGCTCACCGCGTTCTTCGACAGGCGCCGCCAGCAGCGGTAGCGCCAGTCGCGGGGATTCAACCCGTCGCCGTGAACCGCGAGGTACTTCACGCCTTCGGCGTCGAAGCTGACTTCCCGGCCGCAGTCGTCGAAGAGGTCGCCGTAGGCGCCGTCCGCCAGAAAGAAGTCACGGTTCCCCTCGACGTAGGAGACGCGGATGCCTCGCCGCCTGAGGCCCCGGATCACGGCTGCAAGCCGTCTTATCTCGGGCGTTTCGAAGCGCAGCGATCCGATCCAGAGATGGAACAGGTCGCCGAGGAACAGCACCCGGGCACAGCGCCCGGGGTCGAGCGCGCCGAGCTGTTCGGCCAGATCCTCGCCGCTGCCCCCAGGACCACCCAGGTGGGCATCGGCGATCACGGCGACAGACATGAGTTCAAACGGCTCCTCTAGACGATCGTCAGAGTCGGCCGTTCCGAGGCCACCTCGAGTAGCCGCCGCTCGACCGCCGCCACGATGCCGCGGAAGATCGCCGCGTGGGGGCCGCCGGCGTCCGAGACCACGATCGGCAACCCGTCGTCGCTGCCCCGGACCAGGGCGCCGTCCAGCGGGATCGCCCCAAGGACCTCGCAGTCGAGCAACTCGGCGGTCCGCTCGACGCCGCCGCGCTTGAAGACGTCGGTCGTCTCGCCGCAGTGGGGGCACACGAAGGTCGACATGTTCTCGACCATCCCGAGCACCGGCACCTCGACCTTGCGGAACATGGCGAGCCCCTTGCGAGCGTCGATCAGCGCCACGTCCTGCGGCGTCGAAACGATGACCGCGCCGGAGAGGGGCAGCTTCTGCGACAGCGTCAGCGCCGCGTCCCCGGTGCCGGGCGGCAGGTCGAGCAGGAGGTAGTCGAGCCGGCCCCAGTCGACGTCGCCGAGCAACTGGCCCAGCGCCTTCATCACCATGGGGCCCCGCCAGATCACGGGTGTGTCCGGATCGAGAAGGAACCCGAGCGACATGACGCGGACGCCGTGGCGCTCGAAGGGCTGGATCTTCCCGTTCACGATCTCCGGCCGGCGGTTGATGCCGAACATCAGGGGGATGGACGGACCGTAGATGTCCGCGTCGAGCAGCCCGACCCGCAGGCCCAGGGCCGCCATCGCGGCGCTCAGGTTCGTCGCCACGGTCGACTTTCCCACGCCTCCCTTGCCGCTGGCCACCGCGACCACATGGGATACTCCCGGCAGCAGCGAAGGGTCACGCGCCGTTGCCGGCGCCGGCGCGGTCGCCACCTCGAGCGAGACCTGGACGTCGGACACGCCGTCGAGGTTCCCAACGGCATCGACGATGCGCCGTCTGATCTCCGTGGCGGCCTCCGGGTCCCGCGTCGGGACCCGCAGATCCACGACCACGTCGCCGCCGGTGACCGCGACCCGCTGGACGAAACCGAACGACACGATGTCGCGTTTCATCCCCGGGAAGGTCACGGTGCGGAGGCACTCCCGCACTCTGCTCTCGATCGCTTCAGCCATCCGTTTCTCCCGTGTCCGAGGCGGTCCGGAGCCCTGCCAACCGGCCCACCTGCCGCTCGACATCGAGCATGAACGACCGCCGTCCCCGCACCCCGACGGCGGCCGGGTCGACGACCTCGCCGAAGGACAGCTCGACGACCTGAGGCCGGACCGTCAGAGCGCCCTTGCGCCGGATGCGGCCGGTACCGCGAATGCCCACCGGCGCCACCAGGGCTCGCCCCTTCAACGCCAGCAGGAACCCGCCCCGCTGAAACGGCCTCATCCGCGGCCCGGAGCTGCGCGTCTCTTCCGGGAACACGACCAGTGACACACCGGACGCCAGCCGTTCCGTGGCGGCCGCGAACGTCTCGCCGGCCCGACTCCGGTCCTCCCGGTCCACCGGGACGAAACCGGCCGCCCTGAGCCCCCAGCCGAAGAACGGCAAACGGAACAGGCTGCGCTTGGCCAGGAAGCGGACCGGCAGGTCCAGTGTCGCCAGCAGGGCCCCGATGTCGTAGAGGCTCCGGTGGTTCGCCATGTAGACCACCGGCCGGTCGCCGATGGCTTCCCGCCACGCCGCGTGGCTACCCCCCGCGTAGCTGAGCTGGAGCCGAACACCGCTGGACCGCAGCAGGCCGCGAGCCCAGAGACGAGCCTGGACCCCGGCCCAGTCCCGGCCCGGGAACCAGGAGGCGATGGCCGCGGCGACGCCCATCACTGCGCTGCCCAGAAACAGGTAGACGTTCCCGGTCAGCGTGGCCAGCGCCACCGACCACCCGCCCCGTCCTCCGCCGGGAGCTTTCGCCGTAAACTCGTTGCGCTGCGTCGTGGGGCGCAGCTTTGTGGGGTTCGTGGGGTTCCGGATCGACAAGATTCTGCTCGGTGCCGTGGATTGGCAGAAGCTACACCAAGCATCCACCACGAGGGCCGACTCCAACGCACCCTTGTCCATGGGCAGATGCAACAGGCTGGACACAGGATTCTGATCGATTTCAAGGCCCCCTTGCGAGAGGTAGGCGCCATCTGGCTACTGACTACGCGCGGAATTTCCGCTCTCGTCAGCCCGCCCTACGAGTTCCGCTCATGGCTTGGTCAGATGGGACACCTCGGCGTCAGCTCGCTCGGCGTCGCCTCGGTGACCACTCTGTTCACCGGCATGGTGCTGGCCCTTCAGACCGCGTACAGCCTGCCTGAACTCGGAGTCAAGTACTACATCGGCAGCGTGGTTTCGAAGTCCTTGACCCGGGAACTGGGACCCGTACTCGTGGCCCTCATCGTCGGCGGCCGGATCGGATCCGGAATGACCGCGGAACTCGGCACGATGAAGGTCACCGAGCAGGTCGACGCCATGCGCTCGATGGCCGCGGATCCCATAAAGAAGCTCGTCGTTCCGAAGCTGGCGGCCACACTGATCATGCTGCCCGTGCTCACGGTCCTCGGCGACCTGCTGGGCATTCTCGGCGGCCTGTTCGTCGCTGTGAATCAGTTGAATCTCTCCGTCGGTCTGTACGTCAACGACGTCCTGCAGACCCTCACCATGGAGGACGTCTTCAACGGCCTCGGAAAGTCGGTTTTCTTCGCCTGCTTCATTGCGATCATCGGCTGCCACAACGGCCTGACGGCCAGCGGCGGAGCCGAAGGCGTTGGGCATGCCACCACCCGCACCGTCGTTTGGGCTTCCATCATGGTGCTGGTATCTGATTTCTTTCTGACGAAGTTGTTCCATGTCCTCGTCTGAGCCCGCCGGCAGCCGAAAACCGGCGCGGGAACCGCTCTACGTCGTGCGGGGACTCTGCCGGCGCTTCGGCGAGCGAGCCGTACTCGACGACCTGAGCTTCGAGGTTCTGCGCGGCGAATGCCTGGTCGTGCTCGGACGTTCCGGCTCGGGAAAGAGCCTCACGCTGCGGCAACTCAACGGACTCGACCCGGCCGAGGGTGGCGAAGTGCTGTTCGAGGGCACGGACCTCGTCCAACTGACCGAGCGCGAGTTGTACGCCGTGCGCCGCCGGATCGCGATGCTGTTTCAGTCGGGCGCCCTGTTCGACTCCTTCGACGTGCTCGAGAACGTCGCTTTTCCCATTCGCGAGCACGAGCGCGCGAGCGAGGAGGAGGTGCGCGAGCGGGTAGCCGCGGCACTCGCATGGGTCGGACTGTCGGGGATCGAGGACCGGATGCCCGCGGCCCTTTCCGGCGGCATGAAGAAACGGGTCGCGCTCGCCCGCTCGCTCGTACTGGAGCCCGAGGTCGTCCTGTTCGACGAGCCGACCGCCGGGCTCGATCCGGTCACCGCGGCGACCATCTCCAGTCTGATCAGGAACACGAAAGACGAGTTCGGAACGACTTCGGTCGTGGTGACGCACGACATTCGCCTGGCCCGCCACGTCGGCGACCGCCTCGCACTGCTTCACGACGGGCGGTTCCGGTTCCTCGGCTGCTGGGAGGAAGCGGAACAAAGCACCGACCCCGCGCTCCGGGCGTTCCTCGAGGGTCGGCTCGGCTCGGCACAGGAGGACATCGATGCAGCGTGACTCGAACACAATCAAGGTGGGTCTGACCGTACTCGCGGCCGTCGTCGCGCTTGCCGCCTTCATCTTCGCGATCGGCGAGCAGAGCGCACTGTTCACGCCCACCAACAGCTACCGGACCATGTTCCCGAATGCCGCGGGGCTGGTCGAGGGAAACCCCGTCCAGCTGAACGGCGTGACCGTCGGCAAGGTCGACCACATCCTGCTCAGCGAAGACCCGGACAGTGAACTGCTGGAGGTGCGGATCAGCGTCGAGCGGCGCTATGCGAACCGGCTGCGGCGAGACTCCCTGGCCCGCCTCAAGACGCTGGGCCTGCTGGGCGACAAGTACGTGGAGATCACCTCGGGTTCGCCCGAAGCCGTCCTGCTCAATCCCGGCGACGAGATCCCGGCGGCGCTGCCGACCGACGTCGACGAACTGATCGCCAGCGGCGCGGACGTGGTCGACCATGCGGTCGTGACCGCCCGTTCCCTGTCGAACATCCTCGCCCGCATGGAACGCGGCGAAGGCCTGCTCGGCGAACTGGTCGCCGCCCGCGACGACAAGCGAGTCACCGACACGGTGATCCACACGCTCGAGTCGATCGAGCGTGTGGCCGATCAGGTCGAGGCGGGCGACGGAGTCCTCGGGCGCCTGCTCACCGACCGTGAGATGGGCGACCGGATCGCCTCTTCGATCGAGGAACTGGACGAAACCCTGAGGCTCCTGCGAGAAGGCGACGGCCTGGCGCCGGCGCTGCTGCGCGACGGTGAACTGAAGGCCCGCTTCGAGACGACCCTGGCGGACACTCAGGTTGCCGCCGCGGATCTCCGGGAAGTCACCGCCGACCTGCGCGAGGCCGACGGCCTCCTGCCCCGGCTCCTGAACGACGAGGAACTGAGCGAATCACTGACTACCGAAGTCGAACAACTCCTCAAGCGGTTGAACTCGACCCTGGACCAGGTCGCGGAGGGAGACGGCACCGCGGCCCGGCTGATCAACGACCCCGCGATCTACGAGGCGCTCGACGACCTCGTGGTCGGCATCAACGAATCGAGGCTGCTGCGCTGGCTCGTCCGGAACCGCCAGAAGGCGGGCATCAAGAAGCGGTACCGGGACACGCAGGATGAGATCGCGGCAGCCGGGTCCGAGGATCCCGGGGAACGACCGTGATCATCTGCGCGCGCTGCGGCCGGAAACGGGACGCGCTCGCCGGGCCGCCCGTGCCCGGCGCCACGGGTGAGGAGATCGCCAAGCGCGTTTGCGCCGGCTGCTGGGACGAGTGGGCGGCGATGGAGATCAAGGTGATCAACGAACTGCGCCTGAACTTCATGGATCCGGCCGCGCAGGCCACCCTCACGAGTCACATGAGGGACTTCCTCTTCCCCGGCGACGACTCCACCGTGAAACCCGGGGAACGGCTCGATTTCGACTCGATCGGTGAACCCTAGCGGCCGGCGGCGGAACGCCGCGGGTCCGACCCCCTACCGCCAGGGTCGGCGCGGGGGCTCGCGGATCCGGCGGAGCATCCGGCGACGCCGATTCGCCGGGTCGGCCGGGTCGTTCGAGAACAGGCGCATCACATCACCGTCACGGGCGAAGCGGTAGCGACGGGCCGGCTTCCTGCCGTTCAGCCCCTTGGCCGCGTTCTTCGCGTAGGTCCAGAGCTGGACGTCCGGGTCATCGATGTCGCGATGTTCCTCCCACTCCGTCTTCTCCGGGTCGCCGAACAGGATGTAGACCATGCCCCGGTCCGTGCGCCGGCCGAGCCGGCCGGATTCCGAGTAGCGCTTGTCCGCCTCGGCCGCGCGGACGTCGAACTGCCGCCGCAGACCCGAGTCGCGGCGACCCCAGAACTCGTCGACGAACGCGGCGGCCTCGTCGTCCGACTCCAGCAGGAGGTAGAGAGTCCGTTCCTCCTCGTCGGCGAGCTGCCCGACGGGCCCCACCAGCCAACTCGTGTAGCCGGGGCCCAGAAACGGGTTGATCAGGTCGTCCGGATGGAGCCGCTCGAGGCTGTCCGCGGCAGAGACGGCGCCGGCAGCCAGAACACCGAACGCGAAAGCCAGGCCGAGCGGCCGCACGTCAACGGCCCTTCAACAGGTCCAGGAACTCCTCCCGAATCGGGCGTTCGTGGAAGATCCCCCGAAGTGCCGACGTCACGGTCCGGGCGCCCGACTTCTCCACCCCGCGCATCTCCACGCAGAGATGCCGGGCCTCGATCACGACCATCGCGCCGCGCGGCCGGAGTTCCTCTTCAAAGAAACTCACGACCTGCTCGGTGAGGCGCTCCTGGAGTTGCGGCCGCTTGGCGTAGAACTCTAGGATGCGCGCGAACTTGGACAGGCCCAGGATCTTGTCGCCGGGGACATAGGCGATGTGGGCGTGACCGTAGAAAGGCACCAGGTGGTGCGAACACATGGAGTAGAACGGGATGTCCTTCTCCATCACCATGGCCCGGTAGTTCTCGTCGTTAGGGAAGGTCGTGACCCTCGGCTTGGTCCCCTGATCCAGTCCCCGGAACATCTCCAGGTACATCTTGGCGACCCGCTCGTGGGTGGTCGCCAGATTCGGGTCCTCCAGATCGAGACCAAGCTCGACCAGCAGCTTGCGCACCAACCCCGCGAGGCGAGCCACCCGCTCCCCATCCCGAACCGCCGGCGGACCGCTTTCGTAGGTCGAAACTCGCTCGACCGGTTCCAGAACGCGCATCGGCGCATGCTACCGTAGTCGCTCGCGGTCAGAAACAACGATAAGGACGGAGTCCGGATGAGCCGAGTGACGATCGAATACTGCGTAATGTGAAACTACCGACCCCGAGCCGCCGGTCTGGCGGCTCAGTTGAAGGAGCAGTTCGACCTCGACGCCGAACTCGTAGACGGCGGCGGCGGCGTCTTCGAGGTCGCCCTCGACGGCCGCCTCGTCTTCTCCAAGAAAGAGCTCGGCCGCTTCCCCAACAACGGCGAAGTCGAGCACGCCGTCGCCGATCTGCTGTAGCGCCGCGTCGCGGCGTATCCGCCCGGCGCCCCGGGGGAGGATTCCCGGCGGACGCTCGCGCTATTCCGGCGGACGAGAAGCCGGCGCTCGCTTCGGTCGCCTGCGCTCCGGTAGGTCCTCGCCAACTGCAGGGCTCTCGGGCGTCGCTTGGCTCCAGCCCGCCGGGAATCCTCCCCCGGGGCGCCGGGCGGACTCGTCGTTCAGGGACGCTACGATCGGGACGTGTCCGGTACCTACTCACTACGCCTAAGCAAGGAGGACTTCAAGTTCTCCGCGGCTCATTTCACGGTGTTCTCGGAGGACGAGGCGGAGGCGCTTCACGGACACAACTACCGGGTGCGCGTGGAACTGGGCGGTCCAGGGGTGGACGAGTTGGAGTTCCTCGTGCCGGTCGCCGCGGCGAAGCGGGACATCCGGTCGCAATGCGCGGAGCTCGACGAGAAGGTCCTGCTGCCCGAGGGGTGCCCGTATCTGGAGCTGACTCGATCCGACGAGACCGTAACCACCAGGTTCGGAACGCGGCGGTACGAGTTCCCGTCATCGGAAGTCGTCCTGCTGCCGGTAGCGAACGTGACCGTCGAGGCGCTGGCCCGGCTGTTCTGGCAACGTCTGGCGGACCGATGGGGCTCCCTTCACGATCGCGTGGAAACACTCGAAGTCATCGTGGCTGAAACCCGGGGCCAGGGTGCCAGCTACCGGCGCGACCTGTAGGAGCATCACCTTGAAGACACAGTTCGATCCCGACGACAGCCAGTTCGCGACCCTCCGCGGACTCGATCCCGACGCCCCGGTTGCCGCGCTCAACCTCTTCCAGTTCAACGACCGCGCCCGGTACGCACCCGGCGACGAGGAGTACGGAACCGAGGAAGCCGAAGTCTCCGGTCAGGAGGCCTTCCAGCGATACGCAGCCTCCGCGGGACAGGTCCTTGCCGACCTGGGAGGCCACGTAGCGTTCACCACGATGGTCGATCAAGTGATGATCGGGCCCTCCGACCCGCCCTGGCACGTCTCGGCGGTCATGGTCTTCCCTTCCCGCCGGGCTTTCATCGAGATGACGATGAACCCCGAGTTCCAGGCCGCATCCCGCCACAGGAAAGCCGGCCTGGCGAACCACTACCAGGTGCACCTGAACGGCGCACCCTGGGTGGAGGGGTAGTCAGCCCCTCTCCCTGCTCCAGCCGAAGCTCCGGGCCCCGCCGCGGACGGGTATCACCGACGCCGCTGCACCAACTGCGCGACGGTTTCGAGGTGGGCGGTCTGGGGAAAGACGTCGAAGAAGGAGATGGACTCGAGGTCGAAGTCGCGGGTCAGGTCGCCGAGGTCGCGGGCGAGGGTGGCGGGGTCGCAGGAGACGTAGGTCAGGCGGCGGGGTGCGGCGTTGAGGAGGGCGCTGCGGACCCTTCGCGAAAGACCGGCGCGGGGCGGATCGACGAGGACCCGGTCGAGGCCGGGTTCCAGACCGGGGCCGCCGCGCCGCCGGTCGATCCAGCTATCGACCGCCGACCGCTCGACGCGGCAGTGGCGGAGACCGTTGCGGCGCAGGTTGTTCCGCGCGTAGCGGGCGGCGACCGACTCGCCTTCCACGGCCGTGACGGACCGGTAGCGGTCGGCGAGACCGACGGTAAAGAAGCCGACGCCGGCGTAGAGCTCCACGGCGGCCTCGCCATCGAACGTCCCGACCGCCGACAGAAGAAGCGACTCCAGGAGCCCGCCGTGCGCCTGGAAGAAGCAGCGGGCGTCGTAGCTGAGCCGCTTCCCCTGAAGGTCGATCTCGAGCTCACCGCCGGGCAGGCCGTCGACGGGCGGCGCCGCAACCACCGGATCGTCCCCCTCCAGGCCAGTCGTCGCCAGGCTGAGGCGGCTCGGCAGCGTCCTGGAAGCAGCAGCCCGGTCGCCCAGCAGCGAAGACAATCCGCGCAGCTCGTTCTCGAGCGCCGGAGCGAGCACCGGGCAGCGGTCGACGAAGACCAGGTCGTGGCTGCGACGCCGTCGAAAGCCGACGCCAACCGACCCGTCCGGACGTTCGTCCCCCTCCGAGCGTGGGGCAACATGGACCTGCGCCCGCAGCCGATACCCCCACGTCCTCTCGCTCACCGGCTCCTCGAAGCGGCACGCCGCGAGCTGGGCCGGGTCGATGCCGCCCAGCCGGCGCAACGTCTCCACCGCCGCCGCCACCTTGAGTCCCAACTGCTCCGCGTCCTCGATGTGCTGGAGTTGGCAGCCGCCGCAACGCTCGTAGAACGGACACGGCGCCTCTCGCCGCAGGGGCCCCGCCGTCTTTACCTCTTCGATCTCCGCGCGGGCGTAGCTCGGGCGACGCTCGGTGATCCTGGCCTCGACCACGTCGCCGGGGGCGGCCCGCGGTACGAAGACCGGCATGCCGCGCCACCGCGCCAGGCCGTCGCCGCCGAGCACGATCTTCTCGATCGTCAACTCCAGGCGATTGATGCCGGCCAGGGCCGCCAGCGCTTCCAGGCGCTCGGCCGACAGCGGCCGCTTCCGGGGAGTCGACTCAGTCGTGGCCGCCGCCGGTATGGCGCCGTCCGTGTTCCCAGGCCGGGTCCCGGCGGGCGAACTCATCGAGTTGGCTCGGCACTTCGACGAGGGTCCGGCTGATCTCCGGATCGCAGACATCGTTCTCGCACTCGTAGACGTAGACGTTCCAGTCGTCGCGACGGCGGTAGGCGCACAGCGTCTGGTAGGTGTCGCAGTAGCCGCACTTGATCGAGAGGTTGCGAATGTTGATCACGGCGCCATCGCCCTCCCGGTTCGCGGAACCGCTGCCTGTCCCGGGCCTCAGCCGGACGTGACGGCGAGCGCCTCCTCGATCGCGTTGCGGATCACGGTGGCCCCGGTGATGCCGATCGAGATGTAGGAAACGTCGCCCCGAGGGTCCAGCACGACGAGCGTCGGCAAGGCGTAGAGCTCCGCCGCCCCCATCACCTCCTCCTCGGGGTCGAGCAGCACCGGGTAGCTGAACGGTGTCTTCTCGACGTATCCGCGGACTGTCTCCGGATCCTCCCCGGAATTCAAGGCCAGGAACGACACTCCCCGGCCGACGTACTCCTCGCGCAGCTTCTCGAGGATCTCCGCCTGGTAGACGCAGGGCTTGCACCACGACGCCCACATGTCGACCACGACGACGTCGCCCCGCAGGTCCGGCGGACCCAGCCGGGATCCGTCCAGCGTGTCCAACCGGAAGCTGGTCAGGATCGGGTCGAGCCCCGCAATCTCCGGCGGCTCGGAACCCGCGACGATGCTCGACACCAGGAAGCCGAAAACCGCCACCAGGACCGCCCCGGCCACGCCCAGGCCAATCAGCAGGCCGACCGCCAAACGCCTTGTCATGCCGGCAGACTAGCAGTGGAGGTGCGCGTCGCGCCGAGAGCGGTCAGGCGCCGCCCAGCAAGGCGCGACGAGGGAGCACATAGTGGGCCGTATTGCGAAGCAATCGAAGCTGGTCACGCCGACCGAGGAGCAACGACGCTGGGCATGGCCGCTCTCGGCCTAGCTGCAGCCGCTGGTGGAACCGCAATTCATGCACTTGTAGCAGCTGCCGTTCCGCACCATGATCGAGCCGCAGTCGTGGCACGACGGCGCGTCCTGCTGCAGGAGGAAGGTCACCGGAGCGAGCTGGCCGCCCTTCGCGGTAGTTTCTTCGCCATCGTCCTCGACCTCCGCCCGCGACACTGCCATCGGCGCCACCTCCGCCGGCCGCGGCTCGGACCGCTGGATCACGCCCGCGACCTCCTGCGCCTCGCGCGAGAGGAACTTCGACGCCAGCCACCGGAAGATGTAGTCCATGACGGACTTCGCCATCGGAATCTCGGGGTTCTTGGTGAATCCCGACGGCTCGAAGCGGCTGTGAGTGAACTTGTCGACGAGGATCTGCAGCGGCACGCCGTACTGCAGCGCCACCGACACCGCCTGAGCGAAGGAGTCCATGAGACCCGAAATCGTCGACCCTTCCTTGGCCATGAGCAGGAAGATCTCGCCCGGTTGACCGTCCTCGTACAGGCCGACGGTGAGGAAACCCTCGTGGCCGTTGATCGAGAACTTGTGGGTGATGGCGTGCCGCTCGTCCGGCAGCCGGCGCCGCGTGATGCCCGCCGCGGCCCTGGCCGCGACTTCGGCCTGCAGCTCGTCTCCGGCGGCGGCATCGTCCTTCCTGGTCGACAGCGGCTGTGAGCGCTTGCAGCCGTCGCGGTAGATCGCAACCGCCTTGAGGCCCAGCTTCCAGCCCTCGACGTAGGCGTCCCGGATCTCCTCCGGAGTCGATTCCTCGGGCATGTTGATCGTCTTGCTGATCGCTCCCGAGATGAACGGCTGGGCCGCCGCGAGCATGCGGAGATGCCCCATGTGGTGGATCGACCGCGAGCCGTTGGCCGGCTTGAAGGCGCAGTCGAACACCGCGAGGTGCTCGTCCGCGAGATGGGGCGCGCCCTCGATCGTGTCGTGGTCGTCGATGTACTCGACAATCTGCTGGATCTCCGACTTCTCGTAGCCGAGCCGCTCCAGGGCCAGGGGAACCGTGCGGTTGACGATCTTGATCATCCCGCCGCCGACCAGCTTCTTGTACTTGACGAGCGCGATGTCGGGCTCGACCCCCGTCGTGTCGCAGTCCATCATGAACGCGATCGTGCCGGTCGGGGCCAGCACCGAGATCTGGCTGTTGCGGATCCCGTTCCGTTCGCCCTCCTCGACCACCCCGTCCCAGGACTTCTTGGCCGCGTTCAGCAACTCGAGCGGCACGTGCGCCGGATCGACCTCCTTGAGCGCGGCCCGGTGGTTGCGCATGACCTGCAGCATCGGCTCGCGGTTCGCCTCGTAGCCCTCGAACGGGCCCTTGATCGCGGCGATCCGGGTCGACTGCAGGTAGGACGCACCCGACATCAGGGCGGTCACTGCGCCGGCGTAGTCGCGGCCGGCATCCGAGTCGTAGGGCAGGCCGCGCGCCATCAGCAGGGCGCCGAGATTCGCGTAGCCGATGCCCAGCGGCCGGTAGGCGTGCGAGTTCGCTCCGATCTTCGGCGTCGGATAACTCGCGTTGTCGACGATGACCTCCTGCGCGGTGATCACGATCTCGCAGGTGTGCCGGAACGACGCGGTGTCGAAGCCAGAGGCCGGATCGTAGAAGCGCATCAGGTTGAGCGACGCCAGGTTGCAGGCCGTGTCGTCCAGGAACATGTACTCGCTGCACGGGTTGCTGGCGTTGATCCGGTCCGTGTTCGGGCAGGTGTGCCAGTGGTTGATCGTGCTGTCGAACTGCATGCCCGGGTCGCCGCACACCCAGGTCGACTCGGCGATCATGTCCAGCAGCTCGGCCGCCCGGTGCGTGTCCATCGGCTGGCCGTCGGTCACCGCGGTCGTCGTCCACTCGCCGTCTTCGACCACCGCCTGCATGAACTCGTCGGTGGCGCGTACGGAGTGGTTCGCGTTCTGGTAGAAGATCGAGTCGTAGGCGCCGCCGGCGATGTTGAAGCCCGCGTCGTAGCCTGCCTCGATCAGCGCCCAGGCCTTGCGCTCCTCGACTTCCTTGCAGCGGATGAAGTCGACGATGTCGGGATGATCGGCGTCCAGGATGACCATCTTCGCGGCGCGCCTGGTCTTGCCGCCGCTCTTGATCACGCCGGCGAACGCGTCGAAGCCGCGCATGAAGGAGACCGGGCCGGAGGCGGTGCCGCCGCCAGCCAGGGTCTCGGCCGAGGAACGAAGCGACGAGAGGTTACTGCCGGTGCCGGAGCCGAACTTGAACAGCATCCCCTCCGTCTTGGCCAGACCGAGGATCGACTGCATCGTGTCCTCGACTGAGTTGATGAAGCACGCCGAGCACTGCGGATGCTCCTCGATGCCGACGTTGAACCACACCGGCGAGTTGAAGCAGGCGTACTGGTGCAGGAGGATGTGGGTGAGCTCGGCGTGGAACGCCTCGGCGTCCGCCGGGGTCGAGAAGTAACCTCCCTCGCGGCCCCAGTCCGCGATCCGATCGGCCACGCGCGAGATCAACTGCCGCGCGCTGGACTCGCGCTCGGGAGTGCCCAACTGGCCGCGGAAGTACTTCGACACGACCACGTTCGTGGCCGTCTGCGACCACGCCTTTGGCACCTCGACGCCGTGCTGTTCGAACACGGTTTCGCCCTTCTCGTTCGCGATGACCGCGTCGCGGACGTCCCATTCGACCCGGTCGAAGGGGTGGACGCCGGGCTCGGTGTAGCGCCGTTCGATGGTCAGGCCCGCCGGGCTCGATGCCTCGGCCGCCGCGCCCGGGGTCTCCGCGGGGCGCGCGGCGCCGGCCGCAGCGGGGGCGGCTACCACCTGCCGGCCGCCGGCCTGCGCCGCCTCCAGAACCCTGCCCCGACCGCCGTCTCGAGCGCCTGAACCATTGACCGACATCTGCTACCTCCCTGGTCAGCACGGGTCCCATCGTGGTCCCGTGGGCTTTCGCGGTGAATGTCGAACTGTAGCCCAGAAGGGCCCTCTGGCGCAAGCAGAATCGCCACGAAAACCACTTCATGTAGCCCCAGGTACCCCTCATGCCTACTAGATATGGGCATTCATCGTCTCATAGCGCCCTATCTATGAATGTGGACCCTCTTCGGAGAGCAGCGGTAGATCCTGCGGATTCGAGGCGGCGATAAGCTCCTCAGCCGTGACCAGGAACCGCGCCACGAGTTCGGGCATCGAGCTGCCGCCGTTCTTCGCGCCGGATGACCGCCCGCGGGAGAACGGGGCTCAGGCCGCGCCCGGCGAGTTCCCGTTCACGCGCGGCCTGTACCAGGACATGTACCGCAAGCGACTGTGGACGATGCGCCAGTACGCCGGCTACGCCAGCGCCACCGAGTCGAACCGCCGGTACCGCTACCTCCTGGAGCAGGGCACGACCGGCCTCTCGGTCGCCTTCGATCTCCCTACCCAGATCGGCTACGACTCGGATGCCCGGGCCGCCCGCGGCGAGGTGGGGCGCGTCGGTGTCGCGATCGACAGCGTCGAGGACATGAGGACCCTGTTCGACGGCATCCCGCTTGGTCAGGTCACGACCTCGATGACGATCAACTCGACGGCATCGATCCTCCTCTCCATGTACCTGGCGGTCGCGGAGGAGCAGGGTACGCCCTGGTCGAACGTCGGCGGCACGGTGCAGAACGACATCCTGAAGGAGTACATCGCCCGCGGCACCCACATCTATCCGCCGCCCCACTCCCTGCGCCTGGTCACCGACCTGATCGTCTTCTGCTCCGAGCACGTTCCGCGCTGGAATCCCGTTTCGATCTCGGGCTACCACATCCGCGAAGCGGGCTCCACCGCCGCCCAGGAAGTCGCCTTCACCCTCGCCAACGCCCTCTGCTACGTCGACCTGGTGCTGGCGCGCGGGCTCGATATCGACAGCTTCGCCCCCCGGTTGTCCTTCTTCTTCAACGCCCACAACAATTTTCTGGAGGAAGTCGCCAAGTTCCGGGCCGCCCGCCAGCTCTGGGCCGAACTGGTCCGCGAGCGCTACGAGCCGCGCAACGAACGCTCGTGCTGGCTGCGCTTCCATACCCAGACCGGCGGTTCGACCCTGACCGCGCAGCAACCCGAGAACAACGTCGCCCGGGTGGCGATCCAGGCGCTGGCCGCGGTATGCGGAGGCACCCAGTCGCTGCACACGAACGGGGCCGACGAGGCCCTCGGCCTGCCGACCGAGACCTCCGCGCGGGTGGCGCTGCGCAGCCAGCAGATCGTCGCTCACGAGACGGGGGTCGCCGACGTCGCCGATCCACTCGGCGGCTCGTGGGCGATCGAGGCGCTCACCGGAGAACTCGCGGCCAAGGCCCGCAACATGATCGAGCAGATCGAAGAGCTCGGGGGCGCCGCCCAGGCGATCGAGTCGGGCTACCAGCAGAACGAGATCGCCAACGCCGCCTACCGCCACCAGTTGGCGGTCGAGTCCAGGGACGAGGTGATCGTCGGCGTCAACGCCTACACCCAGGAGGAAGACGAGGAGGCCACGTTCCTGGCCGTCGACCCGGCCGCCGAATCCCGGCAGGTCGAGCGGGTCCGGAAGGTCCGCGAGCAACGCGACGCGAGCGCGGCGACGGCCGCCCTGGACCGACTCCAGCAGGCGGCAGCGGGCGAAGACAACCTCGTTCCCCGGATCCTCGACTGCGTCCGGCAGCGGGCCACCCTGGGAGAGATCTCGGACCGCCTGCGCGCGGTCTGGGGCGAGTACGAAAAATGAGCCTGCGATACGAGGGGTGAGCCGGTGAAGTCGGCCTACGAGCGGGCGCTCGAGAAGCTTGAGAGCCGCGGCATCTCGGCGCCCCGGCAGGACGCCCTGGACGAGGATCAGCGGCGGCGGATCGAAGACGCCCGCGGCCGCCACCAGGCGAAGGTGGCCGAACTCGAGATCCTCCACCGCAAGAACCTCGCCGCGGACCCGGCCAAGCGGCTCGAGGAGGAAGAGAACTACCGCGTCGAGCTACGGCGTCTCGCCGAGCGCCTGGAGCGCGACATCGAGCGCATCCGTCGCGGCTGAAGCGGACTCAGCTCGCAGCGGACGACGCGACCGCGCCTCCCGTCAGCGGCGCAGTGCCCAGGTCCTGGAGCGCGGTCACCTGCAGCAGGCTCTCGCGCAGCGCCTCGACGGCGTCCACCGCGGCCATCGCCCCTGAGATCGTCGTCACGCACGGGATGTCGAACTTGAGCGCCGTGGTGCGGATCTCCATGTCGTCCTTGTAGGACTCGCCGCCCAGGGGCGTGTTCACGATCAGGCTCACCTCGCCGTTGATCAGGTAGTCGACCACGTGCGGCCGTCCTTCGGCAACCTTGTTGACACGCCGCGTCTCGATGCCCCGGTCGCTGAGGAACGAGGCGGTGCCGGCCGTGCACAGGAGTTCGAAACCGAGGTCTCGCAGGCGCTCGGCGACTCGCAGCAGCGCCGGCTTGTCACGGTCGTTCACCGAAAGGAAGGCGGCGCCGCTGTCGGGCAGCGCGTGGCCGGCGCCCAGCCAGGCCTTGGCGAAGGCGCTGCCGAAGCTGCGGCCGATGCCCATCACCTCGCCGGTCGATTTCATCTCGGGACCCAGGACCGGGTCGACGCCCGGGAAGCGGTCGAACGGGAAGACCGGCGCCTTGACGAAGAAGCGGTCGACCGGGGGTTCCTCGACCAGGCCGATCTCCTCCAGGGTCTCCCCGACCATGACGCGGGTCGCGATCTGCACCAGGGGCAGACCGACCGCCTTGGCGATGAAGGGCACCGTCCGCGAGGCCCGGGGATTCACCTCCAGCACGTAGACCTCTCCGTCGTAGATCGCGAACTGCACGTTCATCAGACCGACGACACCCAGCCTCAACGCCAACCGGCTGGCGATGTCGCGCATCTTGTCGAGGTCGGCCTCGTCCACCCGGTAGGGCGGAAGCACCGCCGCCGAGTCGCCGGAGTGGATGCCGGCCTCCTCGATGTGCTGCATGATGCCGCACACGACCGCCCGCTCCCCGTCCGCCACCAGATCGACATCGACCTCGAAGGCGTCCTCGAGAAAGCGGTCCAGCAGCACCGGCCGCCCGGGCGAGACGTCGGCGGCACGGCGCATGTAGTTGATCAGGGTCGGCTGGTCGTAACAGATCGACATCGCTCGACCGCCGAGCACGTAGCTCGGCCGCACGACGACCGGGTAGCCGATCTCGTCCGCCACGCGGCACGCCTCGTCGAGCGAGACCGCGGAGCCGTTCGCCGGCACCAGGATGCCCTCCTCCGCCAGGAGATCGCCGAAGCGACGGCGGTCTTCGGCGAGATCGATCGCCTCCGGCGACGTGCCCAGGATGGAGACCCCCGCGGCCTCGAGGCTGTGAGCGAGCTTGAGCGGAGTCTGGCCGCCGAGCTGGACGATCGCGCCCAGCGGCTGCTCGCGACGGTAGATCGCCATCACGTGCTCGAACGTGAGCGGCTCGAAGTAGAGCCGGTCCGAGGTGTCGTAGTCGGTCGAGACGGTTTCCGGGTTGCAGTTCACCATGATCGTCTCGTAGCCGGCGCGCCGGAGGGCGAAGACCGCGTGGACGCAGCAGTAGTCGAACTCGATCCCCTGGCCGATGCGGTTGGGGCCGGAGCCCAGGATCATCACCTTCCGGCGCTCGGTGGGCTGCGCCTCGTCCTCCACCCCGGGTGTCGAGTAGAGGTAGGGAGTGACGGCCACGAACTCGGCGGCGCAGGTGTCGACCCGCTTGAAGACGCGGTCGAGCTTCCGCTTCGTGATCTCGAGGGCGACCAGGTCCTCCCCGCTGCCAAGCAGGGAGGCGACCCGCTGATCGCTCAAGCCGCTCAGCCGGGCCCGGCGCAGGAGTTCGTCCGGCGCGGACTCGAGGTCCCAGCAGGCGAGTTCCGCTTCGATCTCCACGACGGTCCGGATCTCGCGCAGGAACCATGGGTCGATGTCCGAGGCCGCCGCCACCTCGTCGACCGTCCAGCCCTGGCGCAGCGCTGCGAAGACCCCGAAGAGGCGCTGCCAGTTGGGCGTGCTGAGCCGCCGTCGCAAACCGACCGGATCGCTGACCAGTTCCTCCTGGCGCGGCCACGCGGCCTCCAGTTCCAGGCCGGAGAGGCCCTTCATCAGCGCCTCCCGGAAGTTGCCTCCGATCGCCATCACTTCGCCCACCGACTTCATCGACGTGCCCAGGGTGCCGGCGGTGCGCTCGAACTTCTCGAAGGCCCAGCGCGGGATCTTGACGACCGTGTAGTCGAGGGTCGGCTCGAAGGCGGCGTAGGTCTTGCCGGTGATGTCGTTCGAGATCTCGTCCAGGGTGTAGCCGACCGCGAGTTGCGCGGCGATCTTGGCGATCGGGAAACCGGTCGCCTTCGACGCCAGGGCCGAACTCCGGGACACTCTCGGGTTCATCTCGATCACCACCCGCCGGCCGGTGCCCTGCTCCACCGCGAACTGGATGTTCGAACCCCCGGTCGCGACGCCCACCTTGCGGATCACGGTGAAGGCGTCGTCGCGCATGTCCTGGTACTCGGGATCGGACAGCGTCTGCTGCGGCGCCACGGTGATCGAGTCGCCGGTGTGCACGCCCATCGGATCGACGTTCTCGACCGAGCAGACGACGATCGCGTTATCGGCGACGTCGCGCATCACTTCGAGCTCGAACTCCTTCCAGCCCAGAACCGACTGCTCGATCAGGATGAGCGAGGCCGGACTCGCCTGCAGGGCGCGGACGATCACGTCGTCGATCTCGTCACGGTTGAACACCACGCCGCCGCCCTCGCCGCCCAGCGTGAAGCTCGGCCGCACGATGACCGGGAAGCCCAGGCGTTCGATGATCTCCCGCGCTTCCTCCATCGTCTTCGCGGTGCCGCTTTCCGGCACTTCGAGACCCGCCTCGACCATGGCCCGCTTGAACAACTGGCGGTCCTCGCCCAGGCGCAGCGCCTCGATCCCCGCCCCGAGGAGCTTCATGCCGGACTCCTCCAGGGCGCCGGACTCCTCCAGCGCCAGGGTCAGGTTGATCCCGGTCTGGCCGCCGACGGTGGGTAGCAGCGCGTCCGGCCGCTCCCGCTCGATGATCTTCATCGCGACGTCGGGCACGAGGGGCTCGACGTAGGTCGCGTCGGCGAACTCCGGGTCCGTCATGATCGTCGCCGGATTCGAGTTGACCAGGATGACCCGGTAGCCCTCCCGGCGCAGGACCCGGCAGGCCTGGGTGCCGGAGTAGTCGAACTCGCAGGCCTGGCCGATGACGATGGGCCCGGAACCGAAGATCAGGATCGACTCGATGTCCGTCCGCTTCGCCATGAGCGCGCGGAGTGTATAAGCAACCGGGCTCGGCGCCGGGTCGCCTCGCCAGCGGAAAAGACGGCGCGGAAGAAACACTTTGGCGCCGGGTTGCGTATACTCCCTTCAGAGGCGGCACCCAGCCACAGGCAAGGGTCGAATCGACTTGCGCCCTGGCTCCCGTGTCGTCACCCACCGGGTCGCGACTGGACGCGTCCGCGGCCAGAGGAACTGCGACCCACCCCCGGACACAGTCCGGACCTGCCCTAAACCCTCAATCTCCGCTCAGCGGCCACGGGCCGACTGAGGCGCGATTCAAACCCGGGAGGGGTTGCTCCTAGAGCAGCCCCTCCTTCCACATCTGGAGGGGGAGGGCGGCGGCCCTACTCCCAGTGGAGCGCCCGCGCCGGTTCAAGGGATGACGCCAGCCGGGCGGGCCACCAGCACGCGAGCCCGACGACGACGAGGCTGAAGCCCGCCACCGCCAGCAGATCCAGCGCCCGAACGTCGAACGGGACGCTGCTGATGAAGTAGATCTCGGCCACGCCGGGATCGAACCGCACAAGCTCGTAACGGGTGATGATCAAGCTGACCAGCGAACCGAGCAGCAGACCGAGGCCGGTGCCCGCGGCGCCAAGACTCAACCCGCAGACCAGGAACACCCGCCGCAGCCGCCGGGGGCCGAGGCCCAGCGCCGCAAGCACCGCTGTGTCCCTGCCCCGCTCGCGCACCATGACGACCAGGGCCGCGGCGATGTTGAACGTCGACACCAGCACGATCAGGCCCAGTACCAGGAACAGGCCCCACTTCTGCAGCCGAAGCGCCGCGAAGATGTCCCGGTTGCCCCGTCGCCAGTCAGTGACGAGCGCATCGGCGCCCACCAGCTCCTCGATGCTCCGGTGCACCGCCGACTGGTCGGCGCCCTGCGACGTCGCCACCTCAAGGACCACTCCGAGCGCGCCGAGGGCCTCGACCGCGTCCCGGTGGAGGACGGCGTAGCTCCGGTCGTACTCGGAGAACCCGGTCTCGAACGCGCCGGTCACCCGGAGCGTGCGGTAGGCGAAGCGCGGCTGGCCCGAGGGCGAACCGACGATCGCCGTCAGACGCAGCAGGTCTCCGTCCGCCGCGCCGAGCGTCCGCTGGAGCTGCCGGCCGAGCACGATGGCTTCGAAGCCGTCGGCGCTCCCTTCGAGTTGCTCTTCGCCGGCGCCAAAGGAGGACGCCCCGGGCAGAACGCCCCGGAACCAGACATCCACGCCGGCCGGGTTTCCCCTGCTCGCCAACGCACCCTGGCCAGCCAGCGTGGCGCCGACCCGTTCCACCCCGGGCAGACGCCGCAATCGGCCGGCCGTTTCGTCGGCCGAAGTCAGATCTCCCGCGGCTTCACCGAGAGGCGTGACGACCAGAGGTCCGCTCTGCAGCAGCCGATTCTCGACCGAACTCGTGTAGCCGCTCATCAGCGCCATCGAGACGACCATCGCCGCCACGCCCAGACCCGTCGACCCCAGGGCCGACCTCGCGGTCCCGGTCAGCAGACGGCTTCGTCCCCCGAGCAGGTAGCGCGCGGCGATCCACCAGACCACCGAAAAGGACGCCGGCCTTGCGGCCGGCACGTCTGCCCGGCCGCCTCCGGCGGCAGCCGGCGGGGACGCCGGCGCACCCGGTATGCGGCCCGTCCTCTTCGCCCGTTCCCTGGGATCACCCACAGACGTCGAGGAACTCCCCGAACAGTCGCGCGGCGTCGTGCGGCCCCGGCGCCGCCTCCGGGTGGTACTGGACCGAGAAGATCGGCCGGCCGGTTGCCTTGAAGGCCTCTACCGTTCCGTCGTTCAGGTTGATCGCCGCCACCTGGCAGTCGTCGGGAAGGCTGTCGCCGGCGAGGGCGAAACCGTGGTTCTGGCTCGTGATGGAAACCACGCCGGTCTCCTCGTCGCGAACCGGCTGGTTGCCGCCGTGGTGCCCGAACTTGAGCTTGAAGGTCCTGCCGCCGAGTGCCAGACCCAGGAGCTGGTGGCCGAGACAGATGCCGAACAGCGGCGTCCCGGAGTCGATCAGTTCCCGCACCTCGCCAATGATCTCGTGGAGCGGCTCCGGGTCCCCCGGCCCGTTCGAGAGCACCACGCCGTCGACCTCCAACGCGAGACACTCGCCAGCCGGGGTGCGCGCCGGCAACACGACCACCCGGGCGCCCTGCCGGACCAGCGAACGAAGGATGTTCCGCTTGACGCCGAAGTCGTAGACCGCCAGGCGAACCTTCTCCTCGCCCTCCGGTTCGAGTTCGTACGGAGCCTCGCAGGTCACCTCGTCGACCAGGGCCCGCCCCTCCATCGTCGGCTGCCGCCGAACTTCCTCGACCAGCTCGGCGTCCGGCCGGTCGCAACTCGTGATCAAACCCCGCATCGCGCCGTGGTCGCGCAGCCGCCGCACCGCCGCCCGCGTGTCGATGCCCGCGAGCGCCGGCACGCCCGCCGAATCCAGATAGGCGCCCAGTTCGCCATCGCCCAATCCCGAGCGGCGCGCGGTGAACTCGCGAACGACGAATCCTTCCACCCAGACCCGGTGCGATTCCTCCGCGTCGTCGTACGTCCCGTAGTTGCCGATGTGGGGCTGGGTCATGATGACGATCTGACCCCGGTAGGAGGGGTCCGTCAGGATCTCCTGGTAACCCGTCATCGAGGTGTTGAAGACGACTTCCGCGAAACGGCTGCCCTCGACCAGGGTCTCGCCGCGGAAGACGGAGCCGTCCTCGAGAATCAGACGCCCGGTCACCGCGCCGGCTCCGACAGTTCCAGCAGTACTCCGCCGGCGCTCTTCGGATGGACGAACTGAACCGTGGCGCCCTCGGCGCCGGGGCCGGGCCGCTCGCGCAGGAGAGAGAGCCCGCCGTCGCGCAGCTTCCCGTCGTCTCCGTGGACGTCGTCGCTCCGCATGCACAGGTGGTGAATGCCCGGGCCGCGCCGCTCGAGGAAGCGGCCCACCGGGGAATCGCTCGAGAGCGGCTCCAGGAGCTCGATCCGCGTTCCGCCGCAGGGGATCATCGCCACCCGCACCCCTTCGTGCTCGACCACCTCGATCGCCGTGATCTCGAGACCCAGCTTCTCGTAGAACGTCCTCGCCTCTTCGATTGAAGGGACGGCGATCGCCACATGGTCCAGACCTGTGATCATTGCTATGCGCCTCGGTGTTGCCGCAGTCCGCCAACGAACTCGCCGACCAGCCGGTCCGCCAGATCGTAGGGATCGCTGGCCGGCCCGGATTTCCGCGGCGCCCGATTCTGCTGCGAATCGTCCTCTCCGTCCAGAGCCTTCGAACCCCCGGCGGCCAGGAGGTCCCGCGCGAATCGCTCGTCGTCGACCGAGCCCATGGCCAGCTGCAGGACCTCCGCACGGTACAGGTCCAGCACCCTGCGCCGCAGCCGCGCCGACCGCCGGGCGCCGATCTCGCCTCCCGCCCTCAGCCGTTCGAAACACGCGGACACCGCGTCCAGGACCTCAGCCGCGCCGTCGCCCGTTCGCGCCACGGTCGGCAGCACCGCCGGCGGTTCGCTACCGGCCCCATCCGCCAGGTGGAGCATCTCCACGATCAACCGACGAGCGCCAGCGGCGCCCGGCAGATCGCTCTTGTTGACGACGAACACGTCCGCGACCTCCATCGTCCCGCTCTTGATGGCCTGAACGCCGTCGCCCAGGCCGGGCGCCGTCACGAGAACGACCAGGTCCGAGTTCCGGCGAATGGCGGTCTGCGCCTGACCGGTGCCCACGGTCTCGACCAGGATCCACGGGAAGCCCGCGGCATCGAGCAGATCGGTCGCCGCCGCGGCGGCCTGCGCCAATCCGCCGGCGGCGCCGCGTGAGGCCATCGACCGGATGAACACGCCCGGATCGGTCTCCAGGTCGGCCATCCGAACCCGGTCGCCAAGCACGGCGCCGCCGGTCAGCGGACTGGTCGGATCGAACGCGAGGACCGCCACCGGTTCCCCCCTTTGCCGGAGCTCCCGGGCCAGAGCGGCCGTCAACGTGCTCTTGCCGACCCCGGGGGGTCCGGTCAGGCCGATCGTCATCGCGCGGCCGGCACGACGCCAGACCGTCTTCGCCAGGGCCTGCGTTTCACCGCCGCCCTCGATGGCGGTCAGAGCCCGGCCCAGACGCCGGGTTTCGCGCCAGGGCTCGGGGTCGTCCAGCCAGGCTTCGACAGTTCGCTCGGCGCTCACGATGCGAACCTGCCGACGTCGACCGCGCCGTAGTAGTGCCAGAGGATCTCGCGGTACGTCAGGCCGCGCTGCGCCATGAGGTACGAGCCGACCTGGCACATGCCGACGCCGTGGCCGCGGCCGCGGCCGGCGAATCGCCAGCCGGGAACGGCACCCTCTCCCGCTTCGGCGGTCAGCCGGACGAGGTGTTCGGGGATGTCGAGCAGCCAGCGGATCGCCAGACCCTGCAGCTCGACCGAACTCCGCTCACCGACCAGGTCGAGCCGCGCCACCCGACCCGAGACGCCGCGCTCCAGCACTCTCATGGACCTGAGTCCCAGGCCGGGAAAGCGCTTCTCGACCGCGGCGCGCAGGGAAGCGTGCGACCGCCAGAGCGACCACGGCTCCGCCTTCGGTTGATCTCCAGTTCGCGGCGTCTCGTGAACGAGCAGGACCACCTGGCCGCGGACCAGGTAGACGCGCAGCCGGTCGCCCGGCGCGGCCGTCACGGACGGCGCAGGCACGCCGAGATCGCCAGGCCGGGTCCCCGGCGGAACCTTGGTCACCAACAGCGCCGGCTCGGAGGCCAACGGCACCAGCCGGCGGCGACCCTGCTGGCGCAGGTCGAGCCAGCCGCCGTCGAGACCGCCCAGGCTCCCATGGACAACTTCCGGATCGCCGCCGGAACGGGCGCGGTCGAGTCGCTCGTCGACCCGTCTCTCGCGCACCCCGCGAGCGCCGATGGACCTCAGCAGGTGCCTGGCGGGCGAGCCCTCGGCGCCGCCCGCCAGGGTCACGACTCCCCCTTCGACACAGGCCGTTGCCAGGGGGCCTCCGCCCGCCAGAAGAGGGAAGACGTGATCGACGAGTTCGGTACTGCCGCCGCAACTCGCCGTGAACAGTGCCTCCTGGAGCGCGCCGTCACGAAGCAGGATCTCGCCGCCGGTCGCCGCGATCGCGCGGTCCGAGACAGGGTGCTCCACGTCCAGACCGCCGTAGACCTGGCATAACGGCGTGGCGCAGAGGTCGTACCCCTCCCCCTCGAACTCGCCCAGGCGCTTTACCGCATAGGTGCGCGCGGCCACGGCCTGCGCCTTGATCGCCTCGATCTCCGGGTACAGGTCCGGCCCGAGCTCGACCGGCACGACGCCGCGCAGGTAGTCCTCGAGCGGCGCCGCGTTGACGACATTCAGTCCGGACCGGTCGCTCAGGAAGATCTCGAGCGCCCCCCGGTAGCGGCGGCCCAGGATGTGAACGACACCGTCCCGCGACTCGAGCCGCAGCCTTCGCCCCGCGATCCTGCCGACTCCATCGACCTCGAAGCCCGGCTCCTCCAGAACCTGGCCCTCGATGGTGATCCAGACGTCGTCGAACCCCTCGACATGAAGCCGGCCGCGGGCCTCCTCCGCTGCCTCCCGGTCACCGAAGCGGCCCACGCGGACCCGGTACAGGCCGGTGCCCGCGTCGAGCACCGAGTCCGCCTGCTGATCGAGCAGACTCGCCAGCCGGCCGGCCAGCTTCTCCGCCTGCACTCGATCCCGCAACGCCGCCACCTGCAGGCGATGAACCCCCGGGCTCGCCGTCCCCGGCCCCGCCAGCACCTCGAAGGAGCCGGCAATCTCGTACCGCCGGCCGGTCTCGTCCACAAGCCACGAAGGGCCATCGCAGCAGGCAACCTCGACCCGCTCAAGGTCCGTGGCCAGCCCCAGCCGAATCTCCTCCGGCAGAACGATCGACGGAGGAGACGTCGCCGCACCGGGATGCACTGCCGGTGCCGTCGCCAGCAGCAGACAGGCCGCAACGCCCAGACCCAAGCCGGTCATCCACCGCTCAACCCTCTGTGATCCGCTCACTACCATCGCCCGATCCATACGTTATTGGAAATACGCCAAAGCGGCGGTTTCCAGTCCCGCGGCGTCCGCTGGGACCCTCCCCCCTCCGGCCGATGCCGCGAGACGGGTGTTACCGATGCTGATGCGCCTGCATTTCGTGGCGGAAGTCGCGGACGGCGTCGATGAGGATCGGCTTCGCCATCTGGTGGAGGCGGCTGATCAGGCTGGCGGGGACGCGGCCGGCCAGGGTCCGGACGCCGTCGGCGCGGTCGCCGTCAGCTTCGGAGGTCAGGTAGTAGTTGCTGGTGAAAAGGGTCGGCCGGCGGGCCATGTAGCGGCCGTTGATCAGCAGGTACAGCGTGTCGGAGACGAAGGGCGAGGGCCGTCGCGCACCGAGTTCGTCGACGACGACGACATCCGCCTCCTGGAGCGGACGCAGCAAGTCGGCCTGGTTGCGCGGAGCGTCGGGCTGGAAGGTCGCCTGGATGTCGGCGACCAGACTGGTGAAGTCGACGAAGCGGCCGCCGACGCCGTACTGCTCGGCCAGTTCGATCAGCACCGCCACGGCAAGGTGCGTCTTGCCCCGGCCGCTCGGGCCGATGAACACGAGTCCGGCTTCGTTCAGCGATCCGTCGAACTCCATGAACTCCTCGATGTACTGATCGCAGTCGCGGCGCGCGGTGAGGAGTTGATCACCCACATCCCCCGCGAGCCGGAAGTTGGTGAGCCGGCAACCCTGGTACTTGGGCGGAATGCCCAGATCGTCGACGCGACGACCGCGGACGCGGGTCGAGTGGCAGGTGCAACGTCGTGCCCGGTTGGTCGCGAGGTCGACGATCCAACCGCGCCCGCCGCAGAGTTCGCAGCCTTCCTCGTTCACTCCTCGTCCTCGACCTTGACCAGCGCGCCGCTTCGCACCCAGACCAGGGCGTGCCGGCGCCGGACTCCCCGGCGGCGGTCCGCGGCATCGCGCTCAACGATCGAGAGTAGCCGGTCCCGCTCGGCCTCGAGTCGCGCCAGCCGTTCCTGCAGCGCGAGGATGACCTCGACACCGGCCAGGTTGACCCCCATGTCCCGGGTCAGCGTGAGGATCGACTCGAGCCGGTTCAGGGAGTCCTCGTCGTAGAGGCGGGTGTTGCCATCGCTCCGCTGTGGCTCCAGCAGGCCTTCACGCTCGTACAGCCGGAGGGTCTGGGGATGGATGTCGTAGCGCTCGGCGACCTTGCTGATCATCACGTAGCGGCCGCCCCCCACCCGCCGGCGGCGGGACGGGGGACGGCGTCCACGCGACGACCGTGGCGGCGCCACCTAGCTGGCCCCCTTGTCCCCGGAAGCGCTGTCGTCCCCGGACGTTTCGTCCACGTCGACGAAGTCCGCGTCGATCACGTCGTCATCGGCCGCCTGAGGCCCGCTCTCTCCGGGCCCGCCCGCGCCCGGAGGCGTGTCCGGTGCCGACTCGGCGCTGGTCTGTTCGTAGATGACCTGCGCCAGCTTGTGCGAGGCCTGGGTCAGCCGCTCGGAGGCGCCCTGCATGGCGGCGGCGTCCTCGCCCTCCATGCTCTTCTTCGCGTCCTCGATGGCGGACTCGAGTTCGGCGCGATCGCTCTCGGACAGCTTGTCCCGGTGTTCGGCGAGGTTCTTCTCCGTGCCGTAGACCAGCGAGTCGAGCTGGTTGCGGGCGTCGATCGCCTCGCGACGCTTCTTGTCCTCGTCGCTGTGGGCCTGGGCGTCCGCGACCATCCGTTCGATCTCGTCCTTTTCGATGCCGCCCGAGCCGGTGATCGTGATCTTCTGCTCCTTGCCGGTGCCCTTGTCCCTGGCGGACACGTTGACGATGCCGTTGGCGTCGATGTCGAACGTGACCTCGATCTGGGGCATGCCGCGGGGCGCCGGGGGAATCCCAACCAGGTGGAAGCGGCCGAGCGTCCGATTGTCACCGGCGATCTCACGTTCGCCCTGGAGCACATGGACCTCGACGGATGTCTGATTGTCGCCGGCGGTCGAGAACACCTCGCTCTTGCGGGTGGGGATCGTCGTGTTGCGGTCGATCAGCTTGGTGAAGACGCCGCCGAGCGTCTCGATGCCGAGCGACAGCGGCGTAACGTCGAGCAGCAGGACGTCGGTGACGTCTCCGGCCAGCACGCCGCCCTGGATCGCGGCGCCGATCGCCACCACCTCGTCCGGGTTCACACCGCGGTGCGGCTCCCGTCCGAAGAACTCCTTGACCGCGTCCTGCACCGCCGGCATCCGGGTCTGGCCGCCCACCAGGACGATCTCCTCGATGTCGCTGGTGCCGAGGCCGGCGTCCCTGAGCGCGAGGCGGCAGGGCTCGAGCGTGCTCCTGATCAGATCCTCGGTGAGCTGCTCCAGCTTGCTGCGGGAGAGCTTGACGTTCAGGTGCTTCGGCCCCGAGGCGTCGGCGGTCACGAAGGGGAGATTGATCTCCGTCTCCTGCACACCCGACAGCTCGATCTTCGCCTTCTCGCCGGCCTCCTTGAGCCGCTGCATGGCCATCGGATCCTGGCCGAGGTCGATGCCCTGGTCCTTCCTGAACTCCTCCAGCAGCCAGTCGATGATCCGCTGATCGATGTTGTCGCCCCCCAGGTGGGTGTCGCCGTTCGTCGCCTTGACCTCGACCACGCCCTCGCCCACCTCGAGAATCGAGATGTCGAACGTTCCGCCACCGAAGTCGTAGACGGCGATCGTGCGGTCGCCCTCCTTGTCCAGACCGTAGGCAAGCGCCGCCGCGGTCGGCTCGTTGACCAGCCGCTCGACGGTCAGTCCGGCGATCTGGCCGGCATCCCGCGTAGCCTGACGCTGGGCGTCGTTGAAGTACGCGGGGACCGTGATCACGGCGCGCTCCACCGGACCGCCGAGATAGTCCTCCGCCGCCTGCTTCAGCTTCTGCAGCACCATGGCCGAGATCTGCGGCGGCGTGTAGGTCTTTCCGGCGGCCTCGATCTGGACGTCGTCGCCGGAACTCGAGACCGCGTAGGGGACCATCTTCTGTTCTTCGGAAACCTCGCCCAGGCGCCGCCCCATGAAGCGCTTGATCGAGAAGACGGTGTTCGCCGGGTTGGTCACCGCCTGTCGCTTGGCGACCTGGCCGACGAGCCGCTCGCCCTTCTCCGTGAAGCCGACGATCGACGGCGTGGTCCGGCTTCCCTCCGAGTTCGGAATCACCTTCGGATCCGAACCCTCCATCACGGCGACAACGCTGTTCGTCGTCCCCAGGTCGATACCAATGATCTTGCTCAAGACTCTCTCCTGAATCGTCCGCGCGGTGAGCGCGACGGGTCGGTTTCTCCGTTCTGCGGCGCTTCCGGGCGGGTGCGGATTCAACCGCCTGCCTGGCCCAGCGCGCCAGAAACCCTAAGACCTAAGCGATCTGTTGTCAAGTCCCCGGCAGCAGGAATCTGCTTGGGACATGCTCAGATTGCGCCCGGGGACTGCCTTCGGACGGGCCGGATCAGCATGGAAGTCAGCCGCGGCTCTTTTCGACGTACCGCATCCTGAGCTGCGCGAGAAGATCCTCGAGCAGCGCCGTCTCCTGTTCGGAGACGTTGCCCCGCGTCTTCTCCTGCAGCACCGACAGCAGGTCGATGTGGAGCCGGGCCCGCGGCAGATCCTGGGCGCTCTGACCGTCCGGTAGCTGGGCGTCGCCGAGCAGGAAGGCGATCGGCTCGGCGAGTACGGCGACCAGGTCCATGAAGCCGGGAGACTGCGCCCCCCGCGGCGGCATCCGGGGGGCCGCCGCGTCCTCGTGGCCCGGGGACGGCGTCGCGGACGGAGCCTGCCCAGCCCCGCCGGCCGGCGCCTCGCCCGGACTCGCCGGGTTGTCCTCACTGGCGCCCGAGGGCGGCTGTTCGGCGGTCGGCCCGGCTTTCTGCTGCTCGAGGAAGCGGTACTCTTCCCGCAGTTCGCCGTCGTCCGTGAACATCCTTCTGTCGGTGACCTTCACTTCCGACCTCCGCTTCCCACGAATGCAACACCCTAGCAAAGGAACCGCGGCCGGAACCGACTCCTGCTCGCTCGCTCCGATCGCCGATCTGATCGACCGGCTGCGCGTCGACTGTCCCTGGGACCGTGAGCTGTCGCTGGCGGATCTGCGGGCGTATCTGATCGAAGAGGCCCACGAACTGGCCGCGGCGATCGACGAACGTGATCCCGCCGCGATCAAAGAGGAACTGGGTGATCTATTGTTCGAAGCGGTCTACGTCGCCCGCCTGACCTGCGCCGAGCTGGAGATCAAACCGGGCGACGCGCCTCTTGCCGGGGCGATCCGCTCCGTGATCGACAAGATGGTCGCGCGACACCCCCACGTGTTCGGCGACGAGAAGGACCAGGCGAAGGCCGGTTCCGCGGCCGAGGTCGCGGCAATGTGGGAGCAGCGGAAGCGGAGTACCGACGGCGAGCGCTCCGTGCTGGACGGAGTGCCGGTCTCGCTCCCGGCGCTGGTCGGCTCCTACCGGCTCGGGCAGAAGGCGGCCGGCATCGGTTTCGACTGGGACTCGATCGAAGCCGTGCGGGCCAAGGTGGCCGAGGAGCTCGGCGAACTGGACGATGAGACGGCAAGCGACCAGGCCGGCCAGTCCGCCGAGGCGAAGGCGCGGGTCGAAGAGGAGCTGGGCGACGTGCTGTTCGCGGTCGCCAACCTCGCCCGCCACCTGGACGTGGACCCGGAACGCGCGTTGGCGGCGGCGAACCGGAAGTTCCGCCGCCGTTTCGCGGTGATGGAGACGGAACTCGAACCCGGCGGCGACTACCGGGTGGAGGAACTGGAACGGCTGTGGGAGCGGGCGAAGCGCCGCGAAGGTCCGGCTTCGCCCGGCGATCCTTAGCCGCCTTCGGCGGCGGGCGGGTCAGAGGACCCGCGCACCCGGCTACTGCTGGTTCGGCTCGGCGGGCCCCTCCAGGATGAGCAGCAGAGCCTCGTCCAGGACCGGATCCAGGCCGTCGTCCCTCTCGCCCAAGGCGAACGCACTCAGGCGGTGTTCCGCGCTGACCCGGATTCTGCGGTTCAGCCGTGCACCCTCAGGGTCCGTGTAGAAGGCAGCGGTCGTCTCGAGGAGGCCGCCCCCGTTCGGCAGCTCGATCTGCTGCAACGTCCCGGCATAGCCGAAGGTCGACTCGCCGCTGTGGTCCGCGTCGACCGCCTGACGCAGAACGGCGGTCACGATCTCGGCCGGTCCCTGCGAACTCCGATCGGTCAGGACCTCGATATCTCCCGAGTACAGACCCCCCACGCCCTCGAAGGTCTCGAGCTTCCGGTCCTCCCGGTCGATCAGGCTGCCCAGCTCGCCAACGGCGAACAGGCCCGCCACCGCGTAGGCGGCATTCGCGGAACCTCCGGCAACGCCGCGGAGATCGATCAGCAGGGAGTCGCCGGCGTAGCCGTCGAGCAACGCCTCCACCTGGGCCGCCGTGCCGGAACCGAAGCTCGGGATCCTCAACACGCCGACCCCCCGGATCTCCTCGAACTCCGGCGGAAGCGGTTCGTACTCGTCCAGGGTCAGGCTCGCTTCGATGCTGTTGCCAAGCCGCACCAGCTCCAGGTTCAGTTCGGAACCGACCGGGCCGGCGAGCTGGCGCCGCAGCTCCCAGAGAGGTATCGCGCGGGACGAACGACCGTTGATCCCGGCGACGATGTCACCCGGCTCCAGACCCGCGATCTCGGCCGGACTGCCGCCGTCGACCGCGACCACATAGGCGGTGCCGCGCTCCTTGAGCACAAGGGCGCCCGAGTGCCGGCGGCCCACCTCACGCGCCGCCCGGTACGACTCGACCTCGCTCGCCGGTACGTAGACCGAGAAGGGATCGAGGGCATCCGTCACGCCATCCATGGCGCCAACCGTCAGACCGCGTCCGTCGGTCTCCTCGACGTACGAGCCGCGGATCAGCCGAAGCACCTCCTCCCACAACGCGAGGTACTTGTAGATCGAGTCCCGTCCGGTGTCTTCCGCGTCGTCGCTGGCGCCCAGCCAGGCGCCGCCGGCGAGACTCAGGACCAGAAGCAGCGACAGGCAGACGACCGTCAGCCGGCCGCCGAACCCGCGGCGATTCGCCCGCGACGGCCCGCTGCCTTCCGCTTCCACCGCTCCCTCAGGCGAGCGAAGCGACTGCCTCGTCCTCGTCCTCCAGGATGTCCAGCACCGTGACCAACTGGGTGATCTGCAGCACCCCGAGGACCCTGCTCGGCATGGAGAACAGACGCAGCTTGCCGCCCCGGTTGGTGACCGTGGTGTAGGCCGCAACCAGCTCGCCGACACCGGAGGAGTCGATCGAACGCACCCGGCCCATGTTGAGCAGGATGCTCGTAGCGCCCTCGCCGACCGCCGCCTGGACAGCCTCTCTCAGAGCCACATCGCCCTCGCCAATCGTGATCCTGCCCTGGAGATCGAGAATTGTCGCTCCATCGCGCTGGCGCTTTTCAATCTTCATTCGCTCCTCCCTGGTCTGCTTCGGCGCTGCTGCCCGGGGCACCGAACTTCTTGTGAAGCCGTACCTTCGTGCCGCCCTCGGCGCCGAAATCGTAGTCGATCTTATCCATGAACCTGCGCATGTAGAAGATGCCCCTGCCTTCGGTCCTGAGCAGATTGTCGGGGGC
This sequence comes from Holophagales bacterium, assembly GCA_009843505.1. Lineage (GTDB taxonomy): Bacteria > Acidobacteriota > Thermoanaerobaculia > Multivoradales > Multivoraceae > Multivorans > Multivorans azotirespirans. Next base: position 97,923 of record VYDI01000019.1, read on the forward strand.
CAGCGGGTCCGCCACGGCATCCGGATCGAAGCCGCTGCCCTGGTCCTCGACCGTGATGTCGACTCCGCTCTCGTCCACCGCCAGACACACATCCACCTTCTTCTCGGGATCGAGGCCGTTGCCGTGCTTGATCGCGTTGGTCAGCGCCTCCCGCAGCGCGATGCCCATCCAGTAGCCGGTCTCTTCGTCGATCGGCAGCGACTCGAGCGTTTCGTCCAGCACCGCCTGAACCAGTTCGATGTTCTCGTACCGGCTGCCGATGGAAAGCCGAATCGTCTGCTGAACGGGTTCCGGCACGGCAGCCTCCGCCTCAGGACCGGGCCCGGGTCGCGCCGCGCTGGTGCTGGTACCGGCTTCCAGCGCCCGGTTCGCCGTAGGCGGTCTGCGGCTCGGACTCCATCGCGATGAAGATGAGCTGGGCGATTCGGCGGCCGGCGTCCAGCACGAACGGCACCGGACCGAGGTTCTGCAGTTCCAGGGTGATGTTCCCCTCGAATCCCGGGTCGCACCAGCCGGCCAGCGAGTGGTTGATCCACAACCGGCCCAGCGTGGACTTGAGCTTCAGGTCGCACGCCACCGTACGCGGAATGCGCACGAACTCGAGAGTGGTGGCGAGCACGACCTCGCTCGGGAACAGCTTGATCCTGTCGCCGTGGAACTCCTCCGGATCGCGGGTGGGGCAGATCCAGTGGTCGCCGACACGGACGTCGTAGCTGGCCGCGTTCACCTGGTCCGGCTCGAAGGGGTCGACGCCGCCCGCCTCGCCCCAGGCGCGGATCCAGTGGTCCGGCTTGATCACGGCCGCTCCGCCACGGTGCCGTACACGTTCCCCACCTCAGTAGAAGTAGACGGGACCGCCGTCCTCGCCACGGTGAATCGTTTCGACGAAGCGAATGACGCCCTCCTTGAGCGACATGGTCAACGTCGACGTCCGGAAGCCCTCCCCGAAGAAGCGGACGCCGCGGAGCAGGTCGCCGCCGGTGACGCCGGTGCAGCAAAACAGGATGTCCTGCCCCGGCGCAAGCTCTTCGGTCGTGTAGATGCGGTCGGGGTCCTCGATGTCGAACTCGGCGAGCCGCCGTTTCTGTTCGTCGGAAAGCGCGGACAGCCGCCCCTGAATCTCACCGCCGAGGCAACGCATCGCCGCCGCCGTGATCACTCCTTCCGGCGCGCCGCCAGCGCCGATCACCGCGTGGACCCCGGTGCCGCGGACCGCCGCCGCGATCGCCGTCGACAGGTCACCGTCGCCGATCAGCTTGATCCGGGCCCCGGCGGTCCGGATGTCGTTGATCAGGCCCTGGTGCCGGTCCCGGTCGAGTACGACCACGGTCAAGGCGCTGACGGCGCAGTCGAAGGCGCCCGCTATCGCCATCAGGTTGTCCTCGACCGGAGCATCCAGGTCGACCTTGCCGCGGGCGGTCGGGCCGACCACGATCTTGTCCATGTAGATGTCCGGGGCGTGGAGCAGCCCGCCGCGCTCGGACGCGGCGAGCACCGCCATCGCGTCGGAAGCCCCGGTGGCGCAGAGATTCGTCCCCTCCAGCGGGTCGACCGCGAAGTCCACCTGCAGATCGCCCGCGGCCCGGCGGCCGACCTCCTCGCCGACGTAGAGCATCGGCGCCTTGTCCCTCTCCCCCTCGCCGATCACCACCCGGCCGTCGATGGCCATGTCCGCCAGGACCCCGCGCATCGCCTCGACGGCGACGTGGTCCGAGTGGTGGCGGTCGCCGTATCCCATCGTCTGGGCCGCCGCCACCGCGGCGGCCTCGGTAACGGCGACGAAGTCGTGGTCGCGAAGCTCGCCGGTCACGAACCGGCCCCCGCGGCGGCCAGCGCCGGCCGATCGGCGACTTCCCGAGCCTGGTCCCGGCTCATCGGCGGGTTGAAGGAGGGAATGCCGGTGATCGCCGCGCCGATCACGAGGCCGTGGATGTCGTGCGTGCCCTCGTACGTGTAGACGGATTCGATGTTCAGCATGTGGCGGACCACCGGGTACTCGTCCGAGATGCCGTTCGCGCCCAGGATCTCGCGCGCCAGCTTCGCGCACTCGCGCGCCACCCAGACGTTGTTCCGCTTGCACATCGACACGTGCTGGGGCTCCATCGTCCCCGCCGTCTTCAGCCCCGCCAACTGGTAGACGAGGAACTGTCCCTTGGTGATCTCGGTGATCATCCAGGCCAGCTTCTCCTGGACGAGCTGGTGGCTGGCGATCGGCTGACCGGCGAACTGCACCCGTTGCCGGGCGTACTCGAGCGCCGTGTGGTAGCACTCCATCGCCGACCCGAGGCCCCCCCAGCAGATGCCGTAGCGCGCCTGGTTCAGGGTCTGCAGCGCGCTGCCGACACCCCGGGTCCCCGGCAGGATGTTGTCGGCCGGAATCCGGCAGTTCTGGAACGAGAGTTCGCCGGTCGCCGAGGCCCGCAACGAGAACTTGCCGTGCATCTCGGCGCTGGTGAAGCCCTCCGTCCCCTGCTCGACGAGGAACCCCCGGATCCCCTCGTCGGTGCGCGCCCACACGACGGCCACGTCGGCGACGTTGCCGTTCGTGATCCACTGCTTGGCGCCGTTCAGCACCCAGCAGTCCCCGTCCCGGCGCGCCCGCGTGCGCATCGCCGAGGGGTTCGAGCCGAAGTCCGGCTCGGTGAGCCCGAAGCAGCCGATCATCCGGCCGCTCGCGAGTCCGGGAATGAACCGGTCCTTCTGCTCGCGGGAGCCGAAGGTGAGAATCGGGTACATGACCAGGGAACTCTGGACCGAGACCATGCTGCGGACGCCCGAGTCCCCGCGCTCCAGCTCCTGCATGACGAGGCCGTACGCGACATCGCCCAGGCCCGGCAGCCCGTACTCCGAGAAGTTCGCCCCGAACAGGTTCAGATCGCCCAGTTCGGGGGCGAGCTCCATCGGCGCCTTCGCCTCGCGATGACAGTGCTCGATGATGGGCTTCACGCGCTCGTCGACGAACTGCCGGACGGTGTCCCGCATGAGTCGTTCCTCGCCGCTGAGCAGCGAGTCGAAGTTCATGAAATCAACGCCTGGAAATCGGTCCAAAGCCCTCTCCCGGGTGGTTCACGGCAGCGCCGAACCCTACCAGTCCGGGACGGGCTAGCATCCGACTCGCCGTGACGTTGATCCGAATCCTCCTGCCGCTTCTCGCAGGCGTCGGCTGCGCCTGGTGGATCGACCGCTCGACAGCGGTCAGGGGGCTGCTGCCACCCGGCTTCGCAGGCGGCTCGCCGATCGCACTTCGACGGCGCGTCCTCGCGATGGTGTTGCTGGCGCTGGTGCTCTCAATCAGCGTGTTCGCGGCGGTCAGCCAGATCGTTCTGCCGGTGCCCGTCAACGAGATCGACTTCGAACGCCTGTCGCCTGTGAACGTCTTCCTGATGCTGTTCCTGATGCACGCGATCCTGGTCGTGACGCTTTCCGTGTGGATGGTCCTCGGCTACCGGCGCTGCGGGCATGACGCCCGCACCGTCGTCCTGAGCCAGCTCGGTCTGCGCACGCGGACCGGCCAGAGCCTGCCGGTCGAACTCGGGATCGGCTTCGGCACCGGCGTCGTTCTATGGGCTGGGGTGCTCTTCGTTCTGCTGATCACTGCACTTCTCGTCGGCGCCGTCGGCGGCTTCGAAAACCTGCCGAACGAGGCGCCGGAGATGGTGCTCTGGATGGGCAGCCTGCCCGTGCTCCTGCGCCTCATGGTCAGCCTCTCCGCCGGCGTCGTCGAGGAGGTCTTCTTTCGCGGCTTCCTCATGCCGAGAGCGGGCTTCGTCACCTCGAACGTCCTGTTCGTCCTCGCCCACCTCTCCTACGAACAGCCGTTCATGCTCCTGGGCGTCGCCCTCCTCTCCGTCGGCTTCAGCTACCTCACGATCTGGCGAGGCAACATCTGGCCCGCCATCGCCGCCCACTTCCTCTTCGACGCGATCCAGCTACTCATCCTCGTGCCCTCAGCCGCCAACGCAGCAGGGAACTCACCGTAGCTGGCACCGCCACGTCACTACCGCAGTGACAATGTCCACCAGTCCGCTAGGGATCGGGGGAAGGTTGCAGCCGACGGGCCACGTCGACGACCTCCAGCCTGCGCCCGGCGTCTGAGGGGAGGGTCCCAGCGAGGCTGTCGGCAAGCGTCTCCCGAGATCGTCACGTTGACCGACAACACCACGCAGCGCAGCCGACCGCAGCGAGCGCCGACTTCCCATCCACCAAGACAGCGTGAGCGGCCGCTGGGACCCTCCCCTCAGGCGCCGGGTGCAGGCGGGTGCGTCCGACGACGCCGCGACGCGACGCCGTCTCAGAGCAGCAGGCCGGCGATCGTCGCCGTCTGCAGGCAGGCGAGGGTGCCCGCGATCATCGCGCGGAGCCCGAGGCTGGCCAGTTCGCTCTTGCGCTCCGGAGCAATGCCGCCGATACCGCCGATCTGGATCGCGATCGACGAGAAGTTGGAGAAGCCGCACAGGGCGTAGGTGGCAATGACCTGGGACTTCTCCGACAACTGGTTCTCCGCCGAGATGTCCTCGAACCGCGAGTAGGCGACGAACTCGTTGGCTGCGGTCTTCAGGCCGAGTAGCGTTCCCACCGCGTCGGCTTCGGCCCAGGGCACCCCCATGACCCAGGCCAGGGGCCGGAACAGGAAACCCAGGATCATCTCCAGGTTGAGACCGGGAAGCCCGATCCAGCCTCCCACCGGGCCGAGCAGGCCGTTGACCAACGCCACCAGGGCGATGAAGGCGAGCAGCATGGCGCCGACGTTGAGCGCCAGCTTCAGACCGTCGCCGGCGCCCTGGGCGGCGGCGTCGATCATGTTGGCCCAGGGCGTCTTCACCTTGAAGTCGGCCTTCGCCGAGACCTTGTCGGTTTCCGTTTCCGGGATCATCAGCTTGGCCATCACCAGGGCAGCCGGCGCCGACATGACACTGGCCGCGATCAGGTGGCCAGCAGGGATGCCCATTCCCACGTAGGCCGCCATGACGCCGCCGGCGACCGTCGCGAAACCGCCGGTCATCACCGCCATGAGTTCGGAGCGGGTCATGCTCCCGACGTAGTGGCGGATCAGCAACGGCGCCTCGGTCTGGCCCACGAAGATGTTGGCCGAAGCCGACAGGGATTCGGGACCCGAAGTGCCCATCACCGTCGTCATCACGACCGCGAAGAGCTTGACCACCCGCTGGATGACGCCGAGGTGGTAGAGCACCGCCACCACGCTCGAGAAGAAGATGATCGTCGGCAGCACGCGGAAGGCGAACGGGACGAGATCGAAACCCTGGCCGAAGACGAAGCGCGATCCGTCGTCGGCGAAGGCGAGGAAAGCGGTCACGGCCCTGGTGGCCCACTCGAAGAACACCTCCCCAGGGGCGGTCCGCAGGATGAGCAGCGCCAGGACGAACTGGATTGCGATGCCCGTGACCACGGTCCGCCAGCGGACCTGGAAGCGATTCGTGGAGAGCAGCCAGGCGATGCCCGGGATGACGAGGAGTCCGATGAGACCCGTCACGGTCCGCCCAGCGGGCGCGGTCGCCTAGGGACCGCTCGCCTTCAGGAAGCTGAAGTAGTCGCTGTCGGTCGACACGACCAGCCAGGTGTTCGGGTCGATCGTCTTCTCGAAGGCCTCCATCGTGCGCAGGAACTCGTAGAAGTTCCTCGACTGGACCGACTGGTTGTAGGCCGAGGCGTAGATCTCGGTCGCCTCCGCATCGGCCCGACCCCGGATTTCGGTCGCCTGGCGGTAGGCCTCGGACTCGATCCGCTTCAGGTCGCGATCCATGTTGCCGAGAATCTCCGAGGCCTGGCCCTGTCCCTGGGAGCGGAAGCGGTCGGCGATCCGCTGGCGTTCCGAGATCATCCGGTTGAACACATCCGGCTCGACCTGCTGGCCGTAGTTGATGCGCCTGAACTGCACGTCCAGCACCTCGATGCCCAGATCCGCGGTCCGGTCCTGTGCCGCGGCCAGGATGTCCTGGCGGATCTTGTCGCGGCCGGTGACGATTTCCTCGAGGCCGCCGCCTCCGTCCTCGTCGAGGCCGCCGCCGGCGTCCGGGTACGACTCGTCCGCCGCGGCCTCGCGGTTCGAACTGCGGATCACCTCGATCAGGTCGTGGTTGGCGATCGCGTTGCGGGTCTCGCCGTCCAGGATGTCGTCGAGCCGCGACTGCGCGCCCAGCTCGTCGCGCAGGCGCTGGAAGAACAGCAGGGGGTCGGAGATCCGCCACCGGGCGTAGGTATCGACGAAGATGAACACCTTGTCGCGCGTCGGCAGTTCCTCGGCGGAGCCCTGCCACTCCAGGAAGCGGCGGTCGAAGTAGTGGGCCTTCTGGATGAAGGGCAGCTTGAACTTCAGTCCGGGAGTATCGATCGCGTCGCCAACCGGAGCGCCGAACTGCGTGATGATCGCCTGGCGATCCTCGGGAACGATGAACAGCGCGTTGCTCGCGACGAGCAGCACCACCAGGACCAGGAGGATGGTCAGGACCTTCACGGCGTTCCCTCCCCGGCCTGCTGGGCCGCGACCTGCCGCGAGGTCCTCGCGGCGCTGACTCCCTCGAAGCTCATGATCGGCGTCAGACCGTCGACGTCCTCGTCGACGACGATCTTCCGGCCTACCTTCGGCAGCACCCGCTCCATCGTCTCGATGAACAGCCGCTTGCGCGTCACCTCCGGCGCCTGGCGGAACTCCTCGTAGAGGGCGTTGAAACGGGTCGCGTCGCCCTGGGCCCGGTTCACCCGGTCGAGCGCGTAACCCTCAGCCTGCTGGATCGTCTGCAGCGCCTGACCCTCGGCTCGAGGAATGACCCGGTTGTACTCCGCCTCGGCTTCGTTGACCAGCCGTTCGAGCTCCTGCTCGGCCTGGTTGACCGCGTTGAAGGACGGCTTGACCGGCTCGGGCGGGTTGTTGCTCTGGAGCACCACCTGGTCGATGGCGATCCCGGTCTCGTACTGGTTGCACAACTCCTGCAGCTCGACCTTCACCGCGCCCTCGATCTCGGCCCGGCCGACGGTCAGCACTTCGTTCACCGTGCGGTCCCCGACCACCTTGCGCATCACCGCCTCGCTCATGTCGCGGAAGGTCGCGTCCAGGCGGCGAACCCGGAAGAGATACTGGTAGGGGTCGACGACCCGGTACTGGACCACCCACTCGACGACCGCGGCGTTCAGGTCGCCGGTCAGCATGTTCGCCTCGTCCGGGTTGGACACGAAGGAGCTTCGCACCCCCACGCTCTCGCTGCTGAAGCCGAACTCCTGCTTCAACTGGCGCCTCACGGGCACCTTGGTCAAGTCGTCGACCAGCGGGATCTTGAAGCGCAGGCCAGGCTCGGTCGTGCCCGCGTACTTGCCGAGACGGAGGATGACACCCACCTCCTCGGGCTGCACCGTGTAGACACTGGACAGGGCCAGGAGGCCGGCCACGACCACCACGGCGATGATCTTCAGACCGCCCAGGCGCTCGCGCAGCGCCTTGGTCACATTGCCGAGATCGAGGGGGCTGTCGGCGCCGGGAAAGTTGTCAGGCATAGCAAACGAGGCTATGCCATCGGCCCCCGGAAAACAACCGCTGAAGCGGTAGTCTCGCCGCCTATGCCGCCGCGTTTCGACGACGACGGGAGGACGCTCCGGCTGTCCGTGGCGGACCTGCTCGAACACAGCGCCGCGAGGCACCTCGGGTTCGCCAATCGCGGCGGTTTCGAGCGGCTCTGGGTGGGCCAGGCGATCCACAGCCGCTACCAGGAACAGGCGATGGAGCGCGAGCCGAGCTACCGGCGCGAGGTCGAGTTGTCCTTCGAGTTCGAGCACCGGGGCTGGAGGGTGACCCTGACCGGCCGGGCCGACGGGCTCTACCGGGACGCCGGCGGCCGGCTGGCGATCGAGGAGATCAAGTCCGTGCGCCCGAACGCCGACCCCTCGCCGGCGCTGCTCTCGACCTACCGCCGGCAGGCAGCGATCTACGCCTGGATCGTCCACCGCTCGGGCGTCGCCGCCGCGTTGCCGGTGCGCGCCGAACTCGTGCTGATCGAGATCGGCACCGCCGGGATCGACCGCCTCGACGTGGAACTCGACTTCGAAGAGCTCGACTCCGACATCCGGCTGCGGCTCAACCGGCTCGTCCGTGAGTACGAGTCGGAGAGAGCGGAACGCCAGCGCCGCGAGCTGGCCGCCGAGCGGCTCGAATTCCCGTTCCACCAGCCCCGGCCCGGCCAGCAGGAGATCATCGACCGCGCGGGCCTCGCGGTCGAGCAGCGCGAGCACCTGCTGGTCCAGGCGCCGACCGGGCTGGGCAAGACCGCCGCCGTCCTCTACCCCGTGCTCCGGGAGGCGCTGGCGCATGACCTGCGGGTGTTCGTGCTCACCGCCAAGAACACCCAGCAGGCGATGGCGAACCAGGTCATCGACCTGCTGAACCGGGAGCGGGCCTTCCACGCCCTGCACCTCCGGGCCAAGGCGCGGATGTGCGCGAACGACGAGATCATCTGCCACGAGGACTACTGCCAGTACGCCCGCGACTACTACGTCAAGCTCCAGCGAAGCCAGGTCATCCCCCGGTTGCTCGACGGACACAGCCTGCTGAAACCGGACACGATCTTCGACGTCTCGAAGGGGGTTCGGGTATGCCCCTTCGAGATCAGCCTGGAACTCGGCCGGCGGGTCCAGGTCGTGGTCGGCGACTACAACTACGCGCTCGACCCCTTCGTCAAGCTGACCGAGTTCCAGGGCGACGCCGACCTCTCCGGCACCGTCCTCGTCGTCGACGAGATCCACAACCTGATCGACCGCGGCCGCGGCTACTACAGCCCGGAGCTCTCGGCCGCAAGCTGTCGGGCGGCCCGGGCGGGTCTGCGCCGGGCCGCCCGCGGCACCGAGGGCGGGCCGACCGAGCGCCTGCCGGAACTCTGCGCCGCCCTGGAGGAGCTGATCCAGGGCGAGGTCGACCTGGCAGTAGACGCGCCAGACCGCAACGCGGTGGCCGAGGGCGCCGCGCCCGAGGAGCCGCTCTGGCGCCTGCGGGCCGCCTTCGACCGGGGCTTCGTGGACTACCTGGAGTTTCGCCGGGACACCCGTTCCTTCGCCGCAAACGACGCCTTCGTCGAGCTCTACTTCGAGCTGCTGCGGTTCCTGAACACCCTCCAGCTCGCCTCGCAGCCGAAACACGCGGAGTCCTTCAGCTTCCTGTTCCGGCGAATCGACCGCGAGCCCAGCCTGGCCATCCTGTGCAAGGACGCGAGCTCCTTTCTGGGGGCCACGATCAACCGCTGCCGCTCGACCATCGGCCTGTCCGCGACCCTGCAGCCGTTCGAGTTCTACCGCGACCTGCTCGGCCTCGACGCGGCCCGCACCTCGACCCTCGAGGTGCCGAGCGCCTTTCCAGCCGAAAACCGCCGGGTCGTCGTCGACACCTCGGTCACCACCAGGTACCGGGTCCGCGACGAGAACTACGGCCCGATCGCCGAGCGGCTGGCCGAGTTCGCCCGTTCCGTCCCCGGCAACTCGATGGCGATCTTCCCCAGCTACCGGTTCCTCGCCGAGGTCCAGCAGCGGCTCCCCGACTGCGGCCGCACCGTCCTGGTCCAGCAGCAGACGACCAGCGAGGAGAAGCGGAAGGAAGTGCTCGACGCCCTGACCAGTCCGCTCCACGGCGACATGCTGCTCCTGGCCGTGGCCGGCGGCGTGTTCTCCGAAGGCGTCGACTACCCGGGCGACGCTTTGCTCGCCGTGGCCGTGGTCGGCCCCTGCCTGCCCGCGGTGACGATGGAGCAGAAGCTGCTTCAGGCCTACTACGACGAGCGCTTCGAGCGCGGCTTCGAGTACGCGTTCGTCGTTCCGGGAATGACCCGCGTGGTCCAGGCCGCCGGCCGGCTGATCCGCTCCGCCGAGGACCGCGGCGTGATTGCCCTGTTCGACCGCCGGTTCCTGCAGCGCCCCTACCGGCGGCACCTGCCCGCCGAGTGGTGGCCCGGGTCCGACGGCGACCAGGAAGCCGACCTCGCCGGCCATCCGGCGACCGCCGCCGCCGCGTTCTTCGGCGAGGCGGCGCCGCTTGCAGCCGGCGGCGAGGACCGGTCGTGACCGCTCTGCTGCAGCGGATCGAACGCTTCATCGTCGCGGGCGGTGGCGCCTTCGACGGCGAGTTCGTCGAGCTTGCCGCGGCCGCCGCCCGCTTCGGGTACGAGCGGGTCGAGCCCTACCGCCGCCTGTGCGATCACCGCGGCGTCGACATCGCCTCGCTCGACGACTGGCGCCTCGCACCGGCCGTGCCCACCTCCGCCTTCAAGTCGCTGAGGCTCGCCGCCGCCGAGCCCCGCGAGGTCTTCAGGAGCAGCGGCACCACACGAGGCGCGGAACGACGGAGCGCCCACCACCACCCCTACCCCGACCTCTACCGGACCGTGATCGACGCCTCGTTCGCGGACGCCTGCCTGCCCGCGGGCGCGGAGCGCCTCCCGGTCCTCTCGCTCATCCCCGACCGGGCGATCGCTCCCGACTCGAGCCTCTCGTTCATGGCGGCCCACGTGTTCGAGCGCCACGCCGCGGCCGGCAGCGCCTGGGCAGTCCAGGAAGCCGGCATCGATCTGGACCTCGCCTGGCGCTGGCTCCGGGCGCAGGCGGAAGGCGAGCCCGTCCTCGTCCTCGCCACCGCCCTGGCCCTCGTCCTGCTGCTCGACCGGCTCGAACGCGAATCGGGCGACGTCATCCGGCTTCCCCCGGGCAGCCGGGTCTTCGAAACCGGCGGCTTCAAGGGCCGGAGCCTGAAGACGACCCCCGAGGCAGTTCGGCGACGTGCCCGCACCCTGCTCGGCCTCCAGCCGGACGCCGTGGTGCGCGAGTACGGCATGACCGAACTGACCAGCCAGGCCTACTCCCGGCCCGGCGGCGAACGGCTGCGCACGCCGCCGTGGATGCCGTTCCGGGTCCTCGATCCGGAGTCACTCGAAGAGGTCGAGGACGGCGAGACCGGCCTTCTCGCCTTCTTCGATCTCGCGAACGTCGGCTCCGTCTGCCATGTGCTCACCGAGGACCTCGGCGTCCGGGATGACGGCGCCTTCCGGCTGCTCGGCCGCGCCAGCGGCGCCGAGCTGCGAGGGTGTTCCCTGACCGCGGAAGAACTGGGCGCCGTATGACGACGAGTTCCTACTGGGTGCGCCGGCGTCCCCGCCGGCATCCGGCGCGCAGCGCCGGCTCCGCATGAGTTCACCCGCAGTCATCGCTCATGGGCTGGCAGCCGCCGCACCGTCCCTCCGCGCCATCCCGAACGACGCCCTCCTCGCCGTCTGGAACGAAACCCTGACGGCCTTCCTCGACGCCAACAGCCCGGAGCGCCGCGACCTCGACCCAGACCTCCTTCAATCCACCGGGCTTTCGCCGGCCGCCCTGAGCCACGGCCTGAGGAGCATCGGCGAAGGCATGCTCAGGCAGGCCGCGGCCGCCGAACTCCAGCGACCGCACCGCCAACGGGAAGACGGCTTCAGCCTGGTCGTCCTGCCGGCCGAGCCCCCCGGCCTGATCCTCCAGTCCCTCCTGCCCGCGCTCGCGGCACGCGCTCCCGTGCTCTTCAAGTCCTCTCGCGCCGAGCCTCACTTCGCCCCGGCCTTCCTCGCCGCCCTCGGCCGGCGACTACCCGAGCTGGGTAACGCCTACGCCGCCGCCACCTGGACCGCCGGTGACCCGGCGATCGAAGCGCCGCTCCACGCCTCCGCCCGCCTCATCGTGGTCTACGGCGGCGAAGAGACAATCGACGCCCTGGAAGCTGCGGCCCTACACCGCCTCATCGCCTTCGGCCCCAGGCTCAGCCTGGGCTGGGTCGGCGCCGGCGCCGACCCGGAGCAGGCCGCCCTCGGCATGGCGCTCGACATCGCGGCCTTCGACCAGCGCGGCTGCCTTTCCGTCCACGCCGTCTTCGCCGAGCCGGACACCGCCCCCACCTTCGCCGCCGCCCTCGCAAGGGCCCTCACCGAACTTGCACTCGATCTCCCGCCCGGCCGCAGCAACGCCGCCGACCGTGCCGGCGTCCGCCTCGCCCGCGAGGACGCCGACCTTCGAGGCCTCGACTGGCATGGAGACGCACTCGACGCCGGCACCGTCATCGTCGACCCCGACCCGCGGATCAGTCCGTCGCCCGGCCTCCGCACCGTCCGCATCCACGCGATCGAAGGCGTCCCGCCGCTGGACGACTGGAGCGGCCGGCTTCAGGGCATAGCCGTGGCCGGCCACCTGCCCGTGACCATCCGCCGTGCCTTCGAACAGGCCGGCGTCTCCCGTTTCGCCCCGGCCGGCCGACTCCAGGCCACCGACGCCATGTGGCGCAACGGCGGCATCGATCTGGCCGCCGAGTTCGCCTACGGCTCCGGCGGCAAACCCGACACGGTCTCGACCACCACGCCGTCCTCGACCCGGAACGAGCGCGGCAGCGTGCGGTAGAGAGGATTCAGGAACGTCGGCGGCGCCTCGCGGATCTCGAAGGCGGGGCCGTACGACCAGAAGAACATCCGGTTCTCATCCGGCGTCGCCGAGCTGAGGACCCACATGCGGCCACCGGCGAAGACGTGCTGGTTCAGGGCGTCGACCGCCTTGCCGAGATCCTCGTCCAGGTCGGCGATGACCAGCCAGTGTTCGCCCTCCTCCAGCTCCGGCACGATCGTGCTCAGGCAGAGCCGGCTGACGCCGTCGCCGCTGCAGATCTCGTCGATCACAAGATCGGGCTTCAGCCGCGTCGCGATGTTGTCGAGCGGGAGATCCGGCGCGGCGCGGGCGAAGGCGAGCAGCCCCACCGTCAGCGTGCCGACGACGGCGAGCCGGATCCAGGGAGCGCCGTCGGCCGCGCGCCGGCCAAGGAACGCCAGCGCGAGCGCCGGCACCATGAGTGCCAGGTCCTGCCAGAACGCCTCCGCCGGTGTCCGCTCGACCAGGTTGCCGAAGCAGCCGCAGCCGGCTTCGTCCTCGGTCGCGATGCCGCGCAGGTCGCGGTAGTAGGCGCGCCCGGTGAGAAACAGGAAGAAGGCGACGAGGAGCGCCGACGGCCCGAGCACCCACATCCGGCGAAGCCCCAGGATCAGCGCGCTGCCGAGACCCATCTCGAGCGCCAGCGCGATAGCCGTGACCACGACGGCCGGCAGCAGGAAGTCGAGCCCCTCGATCTCGATCAGCTTGACGAACGCCTGCGGGTCGAGCGCCTTGACGACTCCACCGAAGACCAGCACGGCGCCCAGAAACGCGCCCCCGGCCCAGCCGACGACGGGAAGCACGGAGCCCAACGCTCCGCCCGGCGATGCCGCGCGGGTCTTGCGGCGCAACTCACTCGACATCGTCGTCTCTCGTCCGTCTGATGTCCATGCGTTGTTATCCTCGCCCGGGCTCCGAGAGCGGCCGAATCGCGCCTCCGTTGCGGGAACAACGGCATCCCGCGCCCCCACATTCCGGCGCCGCCGCGCCGCCTCCCAGCCGCGCAGATTACCCCATGATCTCCATCTCCAACCTCGCCAAGAGCTTCGGCGAGCAGACCCTGTTCGAGGGCGCGACCGTTCGTTTCGCCAAGGGCGAGCGGTACGGCATCGTGGGCTCCAACGGATCGGGAAAGTCGACCCTGCTGCGCATCCTGAGCGACGAGGAACCGGCCAGCGAGGGCTCGATCTCCACCCCAAAGCGTTGCCGGCTCGGGGTGCTGAGGCAGGACCACTTCGAGTACGAGACCGTGCCCATCCTCGACGTCGTCATGATGGGCAACACCGAGCTGTGGAACGCGATGGTCGAGAAGGACCGTCTGCTCGAACGGGCCGACGAGCACTTCGACGGCGACCGCTACGCCGAGCTCGAAGAGGTCGTGATGCGCTGGGACGGCTACTCCCTGGAGTCGCGCGCGGCCGAGATCCTGGAGGGACTGGGAATCGACACGGAAGTCCACCGCGAGCCCCTGTCGATCCTCTCCGGCGGCTTCAAGCTCCGTGTGCTGCTGGCCCAGACCCTGGCCGCCGCTCCGGACGTCCTGCTGCTCGACGAGCCGACCAACCACCTCGACATCCTGTCGATCCGCTGGCTCGAGAAGTTCCTGACCGACTTCAAGGGGGTCGTGGTCGTCGTCTCCCACGATCACCGCTTCCTCGACAACGTCTGTACCCAGATCCTCGACATTGACTACGAGACGTTGACCGCCTATCCCGGCGCCTACTCCAACTTCGAGCGGAAGAAGGTCGAGGAGCGCGCCCGCCGGGAGGCCGAGATCGCGCAGCGGCAGCAGGAGATCGACCACCACCAGAAGTTCGTCGACCGTTTCCGATACAAGGCGAGCAAGGCGCGTCAGGCCCAGAGCCGCGTGAAGCTGATCAACCGGATGACGATCGACCCCCTGCCGCAGAGTTCCCGCCGCTACCCGCTGTTCCGCTTCGATTCGCGCCGGCCCTCGGGCAAGCGCGTGCTCACCCTCGAAGGGATCTCGAAGAGCTACGGCGACAACCAGGTGCTCGACGACGTTTCGCTCGAGGTCGGCCGCGGCGAACGGGTCGCGGTAATCGGGCCGAACGGCATCGGCAAGTCGACCCTGCTCAAGATCGCGCTCGGCGAGGTCCGGGCCGACGCCGGCGAGGTGGACTGGGGGTACGAAGCCCACCCCGGCTACTTCGCCCAGGACCACCGCCAGCAGTTGCTCGACAAGGAAGGAGCCGAGCGGAAGACGGTCGAGAGCTGGCTCTGGGATTGCTGCCCCGGCGAGCCGATCGGTTTCGTCCGCGGCCAGCTCGGCGCCGTCCTGTTCACGAAGGACGAGGCGGTCAAGCGGATCGGCAGCCTCTCCGGCGGCGAGGCCGCGCGGCTGCTGTTCTGCCGCCACATCGTTCTCAAGCCGAACGTGCTCGTGCTGGACGAGCCCACCAACCATCTCGACCTGGAGGCCATCGAGGCCCTGATCGAAGGCCTGTCCGCCTATCAGGGCACGCTGCTCCTCGTCTCCCACGATCGCTGGTTCGTGAGCCGGCTGGCGACCCGGATCATCGAGATCTCGGACGAAGGCGTGAACGACTTCCTCGGCAGCTACCACGAGTACCTGGAGCGCCTTGGCGACGACCACCTCGACCGCACGGCCGCGCTCGAGCGAGCGAAGCGGGAGAAGCGGGAGAAGAAGGCGGCAGCGCGCGCCGGTTGAATCCGCGCTCCTTCACACCCCGAAGTAGCGCGCGTCCGGGTGATGGAACACGAGCGCCGAGACGGTGGCCTCGGGGTCCATCATGTCGCCCTCCGTGAGCTCCACGCCGATGTCGGCGGGCTCGAGCGCCGCGAAGAGCTGGCGCTGGCCGGCCAGGTCCGGGCAGGCGGGATAGCCGAAGGAGTAGCGCTTGCCGCGATACTTCGCGGCGAGGCGTTCGCGCGCCGTCATTTCCGGCGGGTCGGGGAAGCCGAGTTCGGCGCGCAGTCGTTGGTGCAGGAGCTCGGCCGCCGCTTCGGCGGTCTCGAGCGCCAGCGCGGCGTAGGCGTGGCTCTTCAGGTACTCGCCTTCGCGCTTGAAGCGTTCCGCCGTCTCGCGGACGCCGGCGCCGGCGGTGACGACGAAGAGTGCGACGTGGTCGCCGGCCGGGAGGACGTAGTCGGCCAGGCACAGTCCGTCCTCGCGCGGCTGGCGGGGCATCAGCCACTCGGCCGCGACCTTGTCTCCTCCGCCGCCTCCCCCATCCAGCAGGACGAGCCGGTTACCCTCGCCGCGCGCCGGGAAGAACCGCCAGACACCCCGGACCTGCATCGCGCTCCGCGCGAACTCCTTGAGATCCTCGACCACCGCCTCGACCTTCAGGAGCTTGGGATCGCCGGCCGCGCGCAGCCGCTCCACGGAGCCCTTGAGACCGAGGTGCTTCGCGTACAGCATCTGCAGGTTGAGGTGCGGCCACACGTCGTCCAGTCGCAAGCGCGCAACGTGCCGCTCCAGGTCGGGCGGGCGGGGCTCGGCGATGTCGGCACGGACGGTCGAACTCCGCCGCCCCGTCGGCGCCGCCGTCTTCACCTCCGCGCGGGTCCGCGCCGGCGCCCGGTCCCGCTCGCGAAGGGCCTCGATCCGCTCGAGTTGCTCGCTCCGGCGCCCGTCGTCGCACAGCCGCTCGATCAGGTCGAGCCCGCTCATCGCGTCGCCCGCGTAGGTGCAGACGCCACCGTACTCAGGGGCGATCCGGTTGTGCGTGAACCGCCGCGTCAGCGCCGCGCCGCCCACGACCAGGTCCGTGTCAAGGCCGGCGTCGCGCAGGTCCCCGGCGGTGGCCACCATCTGCTGGGCGCTCTTGACCAGAAGTCCCGAGAGGCCGATCACGTCCGGCTGGTGCTTGCGCGCGGCCTGGATCAACTGCTCGCTCGGCACCTTGATTCCCAGGTTGGTCACTTCGAAGCCATTGTTGGTCAGGATGATGTCGACCAGGTTCTTGCCGATGTCGTGGACGTCGCCCTTGACG
This sequence comes from Holophagales bacterium, assembly GCA_009843505.1. GTDB lineage: Bacteria > Acidobacteriota > Thermoanaerobaculia > Multivoradales > Multivoraceae > Multivorans > Multivorans azotirespirans. The sequence goes on from VYDI01000019.1 coordinate 114,326, forward strand.
GTGGCCAGGATCACCCGGCCGCGGGTCATGCCCTCCATCCGCTCCATGTGAGCCTCCAGGTGGTCGACCGCCGCCTTCATCACTTCGGCGCTCTGCAGCACCTCGGCGACGATCAGCTCGTTGTCGTTGAACAGACGTCCGACCTCGGCCATGCCAGCCATCAGGGGGCCGTTGATGATGTCGAGCGGATCGGGCCAGCGCGGGTCGGCGAGCGCCGCGTCCAGGTCCGGGCGCAGGCCTTCCTTGCTGCCCTCGACCACGGAGCGCGACAGGCGCTCCGGCAGAGGTAGCAGATCCCGCGGCGCCTGCTCCTGCCAGCCCTTGCGCTCGCGAAAGGCCGCGGTGAACGCCTCGACCGCGCGCTGCCCCGCCTTCGCGTCGCCGGGCTCGAGGTCGAGCAACGCCTCCGCCAGCACCCGTTCAGCGACCGGGATCTCGGCATAGCGAGCGAGGCCCTGGGTGTTGACGATCGCCGCGTCCAGGCCCGCCTGAGTGCAGCGGTAGAGGAAGACCGCGTTCAGGACCTCCCGTCCTGCGAGCGGCAGACCGAAGCTCACGTTCGAGATGCCGAGGATGGTCCGGGTGCCGGGGAACGCCTCGCGCACTCCGCGCACGCCTTCGATCGTCGCCTTCGCCGATCCCAGGTAGGCCTCGTCGCCGGTGCCACAGGGGAAGACGAGCGGGTCCCACCAGATCTCCTGGGGCTCGATTCCCCATCGCGACGTCAACAGCTCGTACGAGCGCGCGGCGACCTCGAGCTTCCGCTCAACCGACACCGCCATTCCGCTCTCGTCGATCAGGCCGACGATCAGCGAGCAGCCGAACTCCCGCGCCAGCGGCACCACGCGCTCGAACCGCTCCAGTCCGTCCTCGAGGTTGATCGAATTCAGGATCGACCGCCCCTGGCACCAGGTCAGGGCCCGCGCCATCACCTCGTGGTCCGTGCTGTCGATCATCAGAGGCACCTTGACCCGGCGCACCAGCCGCTCGAGGAAACGCTCGATGTCCTCGATCTCGTCGCGCTCCGGGTCCTGCAGGCAGACGTCGACGACCTGTGCGCCGCCCAGCACCTGGGCCCGCCCGACTTCGGCCGCCGCCTCGTACTCGCCCTCCCTGATCAGGCGCTTGAACTTGCGGCTGCCGAGCACGTTCGTCCGTTCGCCGACCAGAAGCGGCCGGTTGTCCTCCGAGAGCTCGGCCACGTCGAGACCCGAAACCAGGCAGCGACGGTGCTCGGCGGGCTGCCGCGGGGAGCGTCCGCGAACCAGGTCGGCGAACGCCTCGATGTGTGCCGTGGTGGTGCCGCAGCAGCCGCCGACGAGGTTCAGCCAGCCGTGGTCCAGGAAGCGGGAGAAGACGGCGCGGAAGTCCTCCGGCGTCTGGGTGTAGAGGCCGTCCTCGTCAGGCAGGCCGGCGTTCGGCACGCAGGCGACCCGGGTACGGCAGATCTCGGATAGCGCGCGCAGGTGGTCGAACATCTGGTCGGGTCCGGTGGCGCAGTTCAGACCCACGTAGAGGAGGTCGCGACGGTCCCGGTGCAGCAGCGACGCCGCCAGCGCTTCGACTTCCTGGCCGCCGAGCATGGTGCCCATCGTCTCGATCGTCACCGACACGGCAACGGGCAACCGGAAGCCCAGCTCCGCCAACGCCAGTTCGATCCCGATCAGACCCGCTTTCACGTTGCGGGTGTCCTGGCAGGTCTCGAGCAGCAGGTAGTCGGCGCCGCCGGCGGCCAGCCCCAATGCCTGGGTGCGGTAGTCGTCCCGCAACTGCTCGAAGGTGACGCCGCCGGTGACCGAGATCGCCTTCGTCGTCGGCCCCATCGAACCGCAGACGAAGCGCTCGGGCCCCTCCTCGGCGCAGGCCTGCCGTGCCAGTTCCGCGGCGCGCCGGTTCAGTTCAACGGCGCGCTCCTGCAGGCCGTACTCGCCGAGCACCAGCGGCGTTCCGCCGAAGGTGTTCGTCTCGACGATGTCGGCGCCGGCCCGGAGGTACGCGCGGTGGACGTCGAGCACGACATCGGGCCGCGTATCGACCAGGATCTCGTTGCAGCCCTCGAGGTCCTCGCCGCCGAAGTCCTCCGGCCCGAGGTTCGCCGCCTGGAACGCGGTGCCGGTCGCGCCGTCGAGCACGAGGATCCGCCGCTTGAGCGCTGCGCGGAGGGCACGTTCGCGTGCCACGCGGTCGGGCGGCAGGGTGTTCACTTCGTTGGTCCCCGTGGCTGGTCGTTCAGCCCGTAGGCCACGCTAACGCACCAGGCGCGGCCAGATGCCGGCAGCGACCAGCGCGCCGACGGCGACGCCGGCGGCATCGGCCACCAGGTCCATCCACTCTCCGGACCGATAACCAACCAGCATCTGCGCAACCTCGATCGCGCCGCCGTAGGCCACGGCGCCGACGGCCGCCACGAGCACGCCGCGAACCTGGCCCGCCCGCGCCGCCGGCGCACACCAGGCCCAGGCAAGCAGGGCGAACAGCACGCCATGAGCCACCCAGTCCCAGGGAGCCTCCGCCGCCAACCGGGGCGTGTCGCCCAGGAGCAGTGCCAGAACACGCACCACGCTCCGCTCCAGGGGCTCCGCGAACAGCGCCGACGGCAGGAGCAGGAACAACGCGATCGCGCCGGCGACGCCCACCGACAGCAGCCGCCAGCCGGGCGCAATCCGTCGTCGAGACGAGTCAGCGCGGTCCGACGAACCCCTCCTTCTCCAGGTGAAGGATGACCTGCTGGGCAGCCTCCTCGGCGGTGATGTTCGTCGTGTCGATGACCATGTCCGGACTCTCCGGTACTTCGTAAGGGTCCGAGATGCCGGTGAAGGCGTCGATCAGTCCTGCCCGGGCCTTGGCGTAGAGACCCTTCACGTCGCGCTCCTCGCAGACCTCGAGCGGTGTCGCCACGTGAACCAGGATGAATCCGCCACCGGCCTCGATCATCTCCCGCACATCCTGACGCACGTTCTCGTACGGCGCGATCGGAGCGCAGATGGCGATGCCGCCGTTCTTCGTGATCTCCGAAGCGACGAACCCGATGCGGCGAATGTTGATGTCCCGATGCTCCCGGGAGAACCCGAGCTCGGACGAGAGGTTCGTCCGCACGATGTCGCCGTCGAGCAGGGTCACGGGCCGGCCGCCGGCCTCCAGGAACTTGACCAGAAGCACGTTGGCGATCGTCGACTTGCCGGCGCCGGAAAGCCCGGTGAAGAACACGGTGAAGCCCTGGCTGCTGCGCGCCGGGTGACTTCGGCGCAGTTCCCGGGCCACTTCCGGAAACGTGAACCACTCCGGGATCGGAAGGCCCCGGCGCAGCCGGCGGCGAAGGTCGCTGCCCGAGATCGACAGCGTCCGCTCCCCCTCCTTCACGTTGTCGACCGGTTCGTACGAGTCCCGGTCCTCGACGTACACCATCATCTGGAAGGGGACCATCCTGACGCCGAGTTCGGCCTCGTGCTCGACCATCAGTTCCTGCGCGTCGTACGGACCGTAGAAAGGCTTCCCGTCCGAGTCCACGCCTGGTCCGGCATGGTCACGGCCCACGATCAGGTGGGTGCAGCCGTAGTTCCTGCGGATCAAGGCGTGCCAGAGCGCCTCGCGCGGACCCGCCATGCGCATGGCGAGAGGCAACAACGCCAGCTCGGCCGTGTGGCGCGGATAGTGGCTCAGGACCCTTCGGTAGCAGCGAACGCGCGTGTAGTGATCGAGGTCGCCCGGCTTGGTCATGCCGACGACCGGGTGGATCAGCAGGTTCGCCTCCAGCTCCCGGGCCGCCCGCAGGGTCAGCTCGAAGTGGGCCCGGTGCATCGGGTTGCGGGTCTGGAAGGCGATCGCCGTCTTCCATCCGAGCTGCGCGAAACGTCGCCGCAACTGCTGCGGCGTCTTGCGCAATCCGGGGAAGTCGTAGTGCCGCGGCGTCTGGACCCCTTCGATCCTGCCGCCCACGGACACGGTGTTCGTCCGCTGGTAGAGGTGGGCGACGCCGGGATGGGCCTGGTCGAGGGTGCCGTAGACGAGCTCGGCTTCCTTGCGCCGGTCGTGCTCCCAGACGTCGTCCACGGTGAGCACCGCGAGCATCAACCCCTCCAGGTCGCGCAGGACCAGACGGGACCCCGCCTCCAGGCCGGCGGCGGCCTCCGGCGTGATGTCGAGCGTTATGGGAATCGGCCACAGCGCTCCCGATGGAAGGCGCATCGTCTCGCAGACGCTGTCGAACGCGGCCCGGTTCATGAACCCGTCGAGCGGCGCGAAGCCGCCGCACATCAGCAACTCCAGATCGCAGATCTGGCGCGGCGTCAGGGTCCAGGAGGGCCATTCGCGCGATCCCTCCCGCAGTTCGCTCAGGCGATCCGGGGCGGCAATCAGCGACAGCGGCGAGCCGCTGCGCCGCGCCCCTCGCGGCTCGGTCATCATCTGCTCCGTCGACGTCGTCGTAGTGCGGCCCAGCAGTGCCGGCCGGCCGCGCAGTCTAGCAGTAGCATCGGTGCCTGAAACCATGGTCTGGGAGCGAGAGATCGAGGAACTGAGGCGGCGCCGCGAGTTCGCCCGACAGATGGGCGGCGAAGCCGGCATCGCGGAGCAGCACCGCCGCGGCAAGCTGACGATCCGGGAGCGTCTCGACGTGTTCACCGACGAGGGCTCGTTCCAGGAGATCGGTGAGCTCGCCGGAGCGGCCAGCTACGACGGCAACGAGCTCAAGGACGTGCGGCCCTCCAACCGGGTCATCGGGCTCGCCCGCCTGAACGGCCGGCGCGCTGTTCTGAACGGCGGCGACTTCACCGTGCGCGGCGGCGCCTCCGACGCGTCGATCGGCGACAAGAGCGGCCATGCCCAGAAACTGGCGCTGGGCTGGCGCCTGCCGTACGTGCGTCTCCTCGACTCCACCGGCGGCAGCGTCAAGACCTTCGAGAAGATCGGACGCACCTACATCCCGACCAACCCCGCCACCCCGGGCATCGAGGACCTGCTGTGCAGGGTGCCGGTCGTCGCCGCCGTGCTCGGTTCGGTCGCCGGGCTGCCGGCGGTCGAGGCCTGCCTCGCCCACTTCAACGTGATGGTGAAGGGCACGAGCCAGGTGTTCCCGGGCGGTCCTCCGGTCGTCAAGGCCGCGCTCGGCATCGACATCACGAAGGAAGACCTCGGCGATGAGCGAACCCAGGTGTTCGGCAGCGGCGTCATCGACAACCTCGCCGACTCCGAGGAAGAGGCCTTCTTGATGCTCAAGCAGTTCCTGAGCTACCTGCCGGACAGCGTCTGGCAGATGCCGCCCCGCGGCGAGACCCACGACGACCCGGGGCGGCGCGAGCCGTCGCTGCTGTCCGCCATCCCGCGCGAGAAGAACAGGGCCTACGACCCGAGGCAAGTCCTCGACGCGGTTCTCGACCGCGACTCCTTCTTCGAGATCACGCCGCACTACGGACGCTCCCGCATCGTCGGGCTCGCCCGCGTCAACGGCTATCCGGTCGGCACGATGATCAACAACCCGAGTTATCTCGGCGGCTCGATGAACGTCGCCGCCGGCACGAAGGTGATCCGCTTCCTCCAGCTATGCGACACCTTCCACCTGCCGATGGTCTACTTCGCCGACGAGCCGGGCTTCATGGTCGGCCCCGAGCAGCAACGCCAGGGAATCGTCCGCGCCGGCGCCAAGATGCTCTGCGCGACGCTTCGCACGCGCATGCCATGGTTGACGATCGTGATCCGGCAGCTCTACGGCGTCGCCGGCCAGTGCCACGATCGCCCGAGCGGCATGTTCCGGCGGGTGGCGTGGCCGTCCGGCCACTGGGGGTCCATGCACATCTCCGGCGGCGTGACCGCCGCCTACCGGCGCATCATCCGGGAGTCCGACGACCCCGCAGCGAAGCAGAAGGAGATCGAGGACCGCCTCGAGGCCCTAGCGTCGCCGTTCCGCACCGCCGAGGCGTTCAACATCGAGGAGATCATCGATCCCCGCGAGAGCCGGCCCATGGTCTGCGACTTCATCGACACCGCCCAGGCGATTCTCGAGACGCAGCTAGGGCCCAGCCCGACGCCCTACATGCCCTAGACGTCCGGGTGCCGCAGGTGCCAGTCCGTGGCCTGCTCGTAGGCGTGGGCGAGGCGGCAGAGCGTCGGTTCGCTGAGGTCGCGGCCGACGAGCTGCAGGCTGTGGGGCGCGCCCGCGGCCGAGAAGCCGCACGGCAGGGAGATGGTCGGCGTGCCGGCGAAGTCGGCGGGCACGGTGAAGAGCTGGATGCTGCCGAGCGGTGGATCGAAGGTCCCGGCGAACGACTCCAGGGCCTCCCTGAACGCCCCGACCGTGTCGTAGCCCATCGCCTCCGTCATCGGCAGCGCGGCGACGTTCGACGGGCAGACGAGCGCGTCGACGGTCGACAGCATCGCCTCGAACTGCTCGCTGAAGGCCGCGCGCCGTTCGGTCGCCTCCGCGTAGGCCTCGTCGCTCACCTGCGCCCCGAAGGCCAGGAACTCTCCGAAGTACGGCCCGTAGTCGGCGGCGCGACTCGGCCAGGTCGCGGCGTGCGCACGAACGGCCTCGTAGGAGCAGAGCGGCCACCAGTCGTCGAAGGGCGCCGCCGGCATATCCACCTCCGTGACTTCGGCGCCCAGACCGGCCAGGACCTGCAGCGCCTCCTCCACGGCGGCGACGACCGCGGGGTCGACGCCCTCCGAGGCGTACCGGCGGTCGAAGCCGAGCCGCATCCCCGCGACATCGCCGTCCAGCATCGGCAGGATGGACGGCAGCGGCGCGTCGAGCGCCGTCGAGTCGTTCGGGTCGGCGCCCGCGATCGCCTCGAGCATGATCGCCGCATCGGCGACGGTCCGCGTCATCGGACCGATGTGATCTAGCGAGCCGGCGAGTTCGAGCACGCCGTAGCGGCTGACCCGGCCCCAGGTGGGCTTGAGACCGACGATCCCGCACTGGGCGGATGGAAAGCGGATCGAGCCGCCGGTGTCCGAGCCGAGCGACCCGAAGCAGAGGCCGGCCGCCGTCGCCACGCCGGAGCCACTCGACGAAACGCCCGTCCACAGGCCTTCGTCCCACGGGTTGACCGGAATGTCGAAGTCCGGATGGTAGGCGCCCATCGCGCCTTCGGTCAGGTTCAGCTTGCCGAGGAGAACGGCGCCCGCGGCATCCAGCCGTTCGACCACGGTGGCGTCCATCTCGGGGACGAAGTCCGCCAGGACCGAGAGGGCGCCCATGGTGCGCACGCCCTTCGTGTAGCAGAGGTCCTTCACGGCGATCGGGACGCCATGCAGCGGCCCCCGGTAAACCCCGCCCTCGATCTCCGACTCGGCCGCCCGGGCCGCGGCAAGCGCGGCGTCGGCCATCACGGTGGCGTAGCTCCTGAGCCGTCCGTCGACGGCGGCGATCCGGCCGAGCATCGCCTCGGTCACGGCGACCGGCGAGAGCTCCCGGGCCTCGATCAGGCGCGCGACTTCGCGCAGGCTCATGTAATGGATCGGCGCGTCGCCCATCGAAGCTCCTTCCGGCGATGTTTCGGCGGTCCGCTCCTCCCCGGCGCAGGACCCGACCAGCGGCACGGCCGCGCCGGTCCCGATCAGCCCGAGCGCCCTGCGGCGCGTCAACCGCATCCGACGGCTTCGAGGTCAGCGTCGACCATCATCTCGACCAGTTGAGGAAAAGCGACGCGCGGACGCCAACCGAGACGCTCCCGCGCCAGACTCGCGTCGCCTCGCAGCGCGGGGACCTCGGCCTTGCGGAAGTGCCGGGGATCGACCGTGACCCGCACCCGGCCATCCTCCGTCACGCCCTGCTCCTCGACTCCCTCGCCACGCCAGGTGAGAGGCATCCCGGCGCGGGCGAAGGCGATCTCGCAGAACTCGCGGACGCTGTGCGTCTCGCCGGTGGCGATGACGTAGTCCTCGGGGTCTTCTGCCCGCAGCATGAGCCGCATGGCCTCCACGTAGTCGCCGGCGAAGCCCCAGTCACGGCGCGATTCCAGGTTGCCGAGTTCCAGACCGTCCTGCAGACCCGCCCGGATCCGGGCAGCAGCCAGGGTGATCTTGCGGGTGACGAAGTTCTCGCCCCGCCGTGGCGACTCGTGATTGAACAGGATGCCGTTCACGGCGAACAGGCCATAGGCCTCGCGGTAGTTCCGGGTGATGTGGAACCCGTAGGCCTTGGCCGCCGCGTAGGGACTGCGCGGGTAGAAGCGCGTCGTCTCGCGCTGAGGCGACTCCTCCACCAGGCCGTAGATTTCGGATGAGGACGCCTGGTAGAAGCGCGCCTCGGGCGCCTGCCGCCGGGCCGCTTCGAGCAGCCGCAGAACGCCGAGACCGGTGACCTCGCTGGTGACCCCCGGCAACTCGAACGAGACCTGGACGTGGGATTGCGCGCCGAGGTTGTAGATCTCGTGGGGCCTCACCTCGCCGACGGCGCGGTGCAGTGACGAGGCGTCGGTGAGGTCGCCGGCGATCAGGCGGAGCCGCCGCCCCGAGCCGCCGCGGCCGTCCAGCAGGTGATCGATCCGCTGAGTGCCGCCGGTCCGGGCTACGGGCCGCACCAGGCCCCAGACGTCCCAACCCTCCTCGAGCAACTGCTCTGCGAGATAGGAACCGTCCTGACCGGTCACGCCGGTGATGAGAGCCCGCCCCGCGGCGGCGTCCCCGCTCACACCAGCTTCAGCAGGTGGCCCATCTTGTCCCGCTTGACGCGCAGGTACTCGCGGTTCGACTCGGTCGGCTCGATCTCGATCGGCACCCGTTCGACGATCTCCAGGCCGTAGCCGGAGAGGGCGATGTACTTGGTCGGGTTGTTCGTCATCAGTCGCATCCGGCGAACGCCGATATCGCGGAGAATCTGCGCCCCGATGCCGTAGTTGCGAAGGTCGGCCTTGAACCCGAGCTTGTGGTTCGCCTCGACGGTGTCGTGCCCCTCGTCCTGCAGATCGTAGGCGCGCAGCTTGTTGAACAGGCCGATGCCCCGCCCCTCCTGCAGCAGGTAGAGCACGACGCCCTCTCCCTCCTCGGCGATCGTGGAGAGGGCATGGTAAAGCTGGACGCCACAGTCGCAGCGCTCGGAGCCGAAAACGTCGCCCGTCAGGCACTGGCTGTGAACCCGCACCAGCACGTCCTTGTCCGGCTTGGGTTCGCCCATCACCAGGGCGACATGCTCCTCGCCGGTGAGCTCAGCGTGGTAGGCGTAGGCCCTCATCGGACCGTAGTGCGTCGGCATGGTCGGGGAGGCGATCAGTCTGACCAGGCTCTCGTGCTTCAGCCGGTAGCGGATCAGGTCCGACACCGTGATCATCGGCAGCTCGTGCAGGCGGCTGTACTCGACGAGGTCCGGCACCCGCGCCATCGTTCCGTCCTCGTTCATGATCTCGCAGATCACGCCCGCCGGCGACAACCCGGCCAGTGTCGCCAGGTCGACCGAAGCCTCGGTCTGTCCGGCTCGCTTCAGCACACCGCCGCGCTTGGCGCGGAGCGGGAAGACATGACCCGGCCGCAGCAGGTCCCGGGGACTGGTCGCCGGGTCGATCGCGGTGGCGATCGTCGCCGCCCGGTCGGCCGCCGAGATACCCGTCGTCACCTTTCCGCGCGCCTCGATCGACACCGTGAAGGCGGTCTCGAAGGGCGCCGTGTTGTCCCGGACCATCAGCGGCAGGTCGAGTTCGTCGCAGCGATCCTCGGTCATCGCCAGGCAGATCAGTCCACGGCCGTGGGTGGCCATGAAATTGATCGCGTCGGCGGTCACTTTCTCGGCCGCGATGGCCAGATCGCCCTCGTTCTCCCGATCCTCGTCGTCGACGATGATCACCTGTCCACCATCGCGGAAGACCTCGATCGCTTCCTCGATCGGCGTGAAGAGGGACGGCTCCCGCTCGTTGTCTCGCTCCGTCATGGCGACGATCGTACCAGCGGGAGCCGCAACCGCGGGGCTATTCGCCCCAGCGGAGCTTGCTGCGCAGGGCGTCGTAGTGGGTCTGGCCGTCGACCCTGGCGAGCAGCGCTTTCGACTCGGAAGCGGTCACGACCACCCTGTCGCCACCATGGAGCCGGGCCCCCTCCTGGCCGTCCAGCGTGAGGTAGACCTCCTCGTCCAGGCTGCCCAGGGTCATCGCGATCGTGCTCCGCTCCGGCACGACGATCGGCCGCATCGACAGGGTGTGGGGGGAAATCGGCGTCAGCAGCGCGACCGGCAGCGTCGGATAGAGGATCGGCCCGCCGGCCGACAGGCTGTACGCCGTCGAGCCGGTCGGCGTCGAAACGATCAGGCCGTCCGCTCGATAGCGCGCCACCGGATCGCCGTCGATCTCGACCGCCAGATCGATCATCCGCGCCAGGGCGCTCTTGTGCACGACCGCGTCGTTGAGCGCGCGATAGCGCTCCACGCCGCCCGCCGCGTGCCGCAACTCGACGTCCAGGAGCAGTCGCTCCTCAACCTCGAACCGTCCCCCGAGGATCGCCCCCAGGTTCGCGTACAGGCGCTCGAGACCGATCTCGGCCAGGTAGCCGAGGCTGCCGAGATTGACGCCCACGATCGGCACGCCGGGCCGGCTGCGGGCCACCGAGAGCAGGGTGCCGTCCCCGCCGAGGACGACGATCAGCCCAAGACCCGGGGCGTCGACGTCGCCCAGTTCGACACCGCGCTCGCGAAGCCAGCTCTCGACATCGGCGGCGGTGGCGGCCGCCCGCCCGCTGTCCGGCTTGGCAACGACCGCGACTTCCTGGATCCTGGTCACGACCTCATGTCCTGAAGTGGGCGAAGATCTCGCGGTTGCCTGCCGGTCCCCGGAGGTCGCAGTCTACCGAGGCTCTGAACTCGAGCCCCAGTGCGCCCAGTTCGGCGATGCGCCGGGCGGCGATCTCCCGCCGCAGTTCGTCGTCCCGCACCACGCCGCCCTTGCCGACCTGACCCCGTCCGACCTCGAACTGGGGCTTGATCAGGACCAGCAGGTCGGCTCCGGGGGCGAGGTGCGGAAGCAGCGCCGGCGCCACCTTGACGACCGAGATGAAGGAGACGTCGACGGTGGCGACCCGGCAGGGCTCGGGCAAAGCATCCGACGGCAGGTGGCGGGCATTGATCCTCTCCATTACCACCACGCGGGGGTCGCTCCGCAGACCCGCGTCGAGCTGACCGTAGCCGACGTCCACGGCGTAGACGCGTGCCGCTCCATGCGCCAGCAGACAGTCGGTGAAGCCCCCGGTCGAGGCGCCGACGTCGAGACAGACGGCGTCTGTCGGGTCGACGTCGAACACGCCCAGCGCCTGCTCGAGCTTGCGGCCGCCCCGGGAGACGTAGGGCTCCGCGCGGCCTCGCACCTCGATCGCGGCAGCGGCGTTCACCGCGGTCCCCGGCTTGTCGCGGCGCTCCCCGTCGACCTGGATCCAGCCCGCCATCACGGCTCGCTTCGCCTGCTCCCGGCTGGCGAACAGCCCGCGCTCGACCAGCAACTGATCGAGCCGCCGCCTCACGAGCCGCGGTGGACCAGAAAGGCGACCAGGGCCCTGAACAACTCGCGCCCGGAGGGCAAGCCCTCGACTAGCGCCAGGCACCTGTCCGCCGCCTGCAACGCCTTCTCGCGGCTGCCCTCGAGGCCGAACACGCCCGGGTACGTCAGCTTCCCGGCCTGCCGGTCCTTGCCGGGCGTCTTGCCGAGTTCTTCCGAGCTGCCGACCTCGTCCAGGATGTCGTCGCCGATCTGGAACAGGAGACCCAACTCGGCGCCGATCCGGCCGGCCTGCTCGATCCCCCCGGCTCCCGCGCCCGCGTAGACGCCGCCGAGCCGCGTGCTCGCCTCGATCAGGGCCCCCGTCTTCAGGCGGTGAATCCGCTCCAGCGAGCGAACTGCGGCGTCGGCGCCTTCCCCGGCGCCACCGTCGAGAGCGCCCTCGTGCTGGAGATCGAAGACCTGGCCGCCGATCATCCCCGCCGTTCCGACCGCGTCCGCTACCACCCGGACCGCCTCCAGCCGCCGTTCGGGGGGCGCCGAGGTCGGTTCGCGGTTCAGGACCTCGTAGGCCCGGTTCAGCAGCGCGTCGCCGGCGAGCACCGCCATCGCCTCTCCCCTCGCGCGGTGCAGGGTCGGCCTCCCCCGCCGCAGATCGTCGTCGTCCAGGGCCGGCAGATCGTCATGAATCAGGCTGAACGTGTGAACCATCTCGACGGCCGCTCCGCCCACCAGCAGATCCTCGCGGGAGCCTCCCCAGGCTTCGCCGGCCAGGACGACCAGAGCCGGCCGGACCCGCTTCCCGCCCGCGAACACGCTGTACCGCATCGCCTCGTGGATTGCCGCCGGCTCGGTTCCCGCGTCGGGCAACAGGCGGTCCAGCGCCTGGTCGACCTCCGGTCTGAGGGCAGACAGGAAGGAAGGGAAATCGTTCACGCGCCGGGCGCCTGCTCACCCTCTTCGGCCGCCTCCGGCAGCACCTCGGGCGCAGGCAAAGCCTCGGTCACCAGCATGACCGGGACGTCGCTCACGATCGGATAGACGAGACCGGACTCCCGGCACCAGAGCCCCTCGGAGACCTCGGGCTCCTCCTCGCCGAAGTGCTCCCGGTAGCGGGCGACGAGCCGTCCGCACACTTCCGCCGGCAGCGGCACGAGTTGAAGCGGCCCTTTCGACTGGGGGCACACCAGGAGTTCGAGCAGTTCGGGATCCACAGCCACTTGCGCGCTACCTCGACCAGCGGAGAAGGAGGGAGTTCACACCAGGGTTACGACGATAGTAGGACGAGTTGGACAGATGGAAGAAACCGAAGCTCACCCGCGATCCGCCCCGCAGGCGCCGTCCGACCGCGACTCCCGAGCGGAATTCGAGCTGGCCGCCGATGTCCTTGCCATCTCCAGCCTCGTAGAGACCGACGGAGGTGATCACGTCCACAAACCAGGACCGCCCGATGTTGATCCGCTGGTCGGTGCCGGTGAAGAGGTAGAAGGATCCGTCAGCCGTCACGAAGGCGCCGACGTTGGGACCCAGGCCCAGGCACCAGTCGGTGGGGAACCGATGCAAGATACCGACCTCGGCGGTTTCGTAGTCCTTGCCGAAGTCGATCACGCCGGTGCTGACGCTCAGACCGGACTCATCCTCACGGCGAGGCTCGTCGTGTTCCGAGTCCGCGTTGCAGGCGAAAGCGGCCGGCGCGGTCAGGCTCCCCGACAACAGCAGAACGCACGCTACGTTGCGGGGACCTCTGTAGCGCACGGCCGCGTAGCCTACCCTCCGCATACAATGCGCGCGTGGACGAGACGTCGGCAGACCCAACCGCCGGGGATCCAGCACGGCCGCCGATTTCGGCCCTCGTCACCACCTACAACGAGGAACGCCACATCGCCGACTGCCTGGCGTCCCTCGACTGGTGCGACGAAGTGCTGGTCGTCGACTCCTTCTCCACCGACCGCACTCCGGAGATCGTGCGCCAGTGCGAGCGTGCGCGCTTCGTCCAGCGCACCTACTACGGTTCCGCGTCGCAGAAGAACTGGGCAATGGACCAGACGCAGAACGAGTGGGTGCTGATCCTCGACGCCGACGAACGCTGCACACCCGAACTCCGAGCAGAGATCACGGCGCTGTTTCAGGGCGGAGAGCCGGCCCACGACGCGTACACGATCAAGCGCCGCGTGTTCTTTCTGGGCAGGGTGATCCGTTTCTCCGGCTGGCAGCACGACCGCGTCGTCCGGCTGCTTCGCCGCGACGCGGGGCGGTACCCGAACCGGCGAGTCCACGCCGACATGTGGACCCGGACGCCGGCGCCGGTGCTCCGGTGTCCCATGGACCACTTCATGGTCGACGACCTGCTCTCCTACTCCCGGAGGATCCAGCGCTACAGCTGGTGGGGAGCCGCCCAGCTCTGGCGCGACGGCCGCCGGTCCGGCCCGGCCGAGGTCCTGGGACGCTCGCTGTGGCGCTTCCTGCGGACGTACGGCCTGCAGCTCGGCGTGCTCGACGGCATGCGCGGCCTCGTGTTCTGCCTGCTCCAGGCCTATGGCACCTACCTCAAGTGGTCCTACGTCTGGTCCTGGCGCGTAAACCAGCGCCGCGGCGTCGAGCCGCCGCTGCCGTCCTTCGACGACAGCAAGAGCACCTGGCGGGGCCTGACCGAACTCGAACCCGGAACCGCCAAGTAGGCCGCGCCTCCTACCGCACCGGCTCCTCGACGAGCAGCGACTCGATCCTCGTGGCCCTGCCCGTCGTCTCGTCCGCGTCGACGAGGGCGGCCGCCAGCCGGACGTCCCGCTTGGCGACCTCGAAGCCGGCCGGCGTGTTCAGGAGAAAGCGCTTGAGCGCCCGGTCGGCGCGCACGCCGATCACCGAATCGTAGGGACCGGTCATGCCGACGTCCGTGACCAGGGCCGTGCCCTGCGGCAGGACGCGGGCGTCGGCGGTAGGCACGTGGGTGTGGGTGCCGAGCACCGCGGTCACCCTGCCGTCCAGGTGGTACGCGAATGCCTGCTTCTCGCTCGTCGCTTCGGCGTGGAAATCGACCAGGACGATCCGGATCGCCGGGTCCAGGCCGGCCAGGATGGAGTCGGCGGCGGCGAACGGCGATGGCAGCGGTTTCATGAAGGTCTGGCCCTCCAGGTTGATCACCGCGTACGGCGTCCCTACCGGCAGCTCGCCGACGAAGATCCCCGTTCCGGGGTTCCCCTCCGGGTAGTTCGCGGGCCGCAGCAGGTTCGGGATCCGGTCGTAGAGCGGCACGCCCTCCCGCTTGGCCCAGGCGTGGTTTCCAGTCGTCATGCAGTCGATCGGCAGGTCCGAGAGCTCCCTGAGCACGCCGGGTGTCACGCCGCTGCCGCCGGCCGCGTTCTCGACGTTGACGACGGCCGCGTCGACCCGGTGGCGGTCGATCAACTCCGGCAGCAACCGGGACAGCGCTCGCCGCCCCGGCTTGCCGACCACGTCGCCGACGAAGAGGAACCGTGCCACCTGGACTCCCTCAGCGCGCGTACTCGATCGACCGCGACTCCCGGATCACGGTGACCTTGATCTGGCCCGGATACGTGAGTTCGCTCTCGATCTTGCGCGCCACGTCACGGCTCAGCCACACGGCCTGCTCGTCGCTGATCTCCTTGCAGTCGACGATGACCCGCACCTCGCGGCCGGCCTGGATCGCATAGCTCTTCTGGACGCCCTTGAACTTCGATGCCAGGTCCTCGAGCTTCTTGAGGCGCTTCATGTAGTTCTCGAGGATCTCCCGCCGGGCGCCGGGACGGGCGGCTGACACCGCGTCGGCGGCGGTGACGAGAACCGCCTCGACCGTCTCCGGGTCGTAGTCGCCGTGGTGACAGGCCATCGCGTGCACCACTTCCTCGCTCTCGCCGTAGCGACGGAGCAGGTCGATGCCGATTTCCAGGTGCGTGCCGTCGATCTCGCGGTCCACGGCCTTGCCGATGTCGTGGACCAGACCGGCGCGCTTGGCGACATGGACGTCGACCTTCAACTCGCCCGCCATGGCGCCGGCCAGGAAGGCGACCTCCTTGCTGTGCTGCAGGACGTTCTGGCCGTAGGAGGTGCGGAAGCGGAGCCTGCCCAGCAGCGTGACCAACTCGGGGTGGAGACCGGACAGGTTCAGCTCCAGCAGCGCCTCGCTGCCCTCGCGCTGTACCCGATCCTCGAACTCCGACTTCACCTTGGCCGCCACCTCCTCGATGCGGGCCGGATGGATGCGGCCGTCGGCGATCAGGCGTTCCAGGGTGACGCGCGCGACCTCGCGCCGGAACGGATCGAAGCCGGAGAGAATGACCGCCTCTGGCGTGTCGTCCACGATCAGGTCGACGCCGGTGATCAGTTCCAGGGCGCGGATGTTCCTTCCTTCGCGGCCGATGATCCGCCCCTTCATGTCGTCGTTCGGCAGCATGACCACCGAAACCGTCGTCTCCGAGACGTAGTCGGACGCCGAACGCTCGACAGCGAGGCTGATGATCCGTTGGGCCTCGCGCTGCGCCGACTCCCGGGCCTCGTCCTCGATCCGCTTCGCCAGGTGCGCCGACTCCATTCGCACCTCGTGTTCGAGACTGTGGCTCAACTCCTCGCGCGCCTGCTGCACGGTCAATCCGGACACCCGTTCCAGTTGCCGGCGAACCTCCTGCAAGCGTTCTCCGACCTCGGCCTGTTCGACCTCGAGGCGGCTCTCGGCCTCCCCTAGCGACCGCTGCCGTCCGTTGAGTTCCTGCTCGAGCGACTCGAGCGCGGCCGCCTTTTCGCGGGAGCGGGCGCGGCGCTCGTTCAGCTTCCGCTCGCGCTCCTCCATCGCCCGGCGCTGCTCCGTCGTCGAGCTCTCGAACTCGGAGCGAAGCGTCAGCAACTCCTCCTTCGCCGCCAGCTCCTGTTCCCGGCGCTTGGCGGCGCAATCGCGCTCTGTCTCTTCGACGAGGCCCCTGGCCTGGCGCCTCGCCTCTCCGATCAGCTTCGCCGCGTTACGCCGTCCGACAAGGCTCCAAAGCAGCCAGGCAGCCGCCAGCGTCGCCGTTGCTATGCCCGCGGCAATGAGTGTGGTTTCGTTCATCGGCCCTCAATCCGGGCAGAAGTGCATCCCCCGCGGGGCCGTGTGAACGCGCCCCGACACAGAACCAGAGCGGGACCAGGTGGGTGTCCGCGCCACTCGCCGTCAGCGTCCCCGTTCGAGCGGGGCTGGCACGGGCGAGCAGTTGAAGGACTCCCTTAACAAGAGCGATGGTTCCAACCACGGCTTTCATCACGAACCGCGCAGGGGATGCAAGGTCAAGGTTCCTTTCAGCAACAGTCAGGCGTCGAGAGCCGCCTCGAGGTCGGAGGTCAGGTTCGATACGCGCTCCACCAGTTCCTGGTAGCGCCCGTCATCCGCCTCTCCGCCCCCGTTGGCCTCGTTGGCGAGATTCAACGCGGCGAGGATGGCAATCTGATTCGGCTCCAGATTCGGCGCCTGGTCAGCGACCTCCCGCATCTTGCGATCTACCTTCTCCGCGAGTACGCGAAGCCGGTCCGCAGCGACCGTTCCATCCTCGCGGAGGGAGTAGGGAACGCCGAAGATCTCGACCGCGACAGTTGCCGCAACTTCTTCCTGGCGTTCACTTTCGGCCATTTCTCGACACCCCTTGCAAGGGGCACTATAGCAGCCCGTCGCGTCAGGAATCGCCGTCCGCCAGCAGCTCTTCGAGTCCCTCGGCCAGAGCCTCGACGCGCTGACCGATCTCGGCACGCTCCCTGGCGGCAAGCTTCTCGGCCGCTTCGAGCTGGGCGGTCAGCTCCCGCGTCCGCTCGCGCTCGGCAGCCAGCGCCTCCTTGGCGCGCTGAATCGCCGCCTCGAGGCGCGCGACCGCGTCGATCGCCCCCTCAGGCATCAGGACGATGAAGTCGAACCCGCGCCCGCTTCAAGCGCTCCCCGCGCGGCCGTCGCGACGGCGGCGAATCCTTCGGCATCCCGCACCGCCAGGTCCGCGAGCATCTTCCGGTTCAACTCGATGCCGGCGAGCCGGAGCCCCGACATCAGCCGGCTGTAGGAGAGCCCGTTCAGACGCGCGGCGGCATTGATCCGGACGATCCAGAGGCTCCGGAACTGGCGCTTCCGCTGCCGCCGGTCGCGGTAGGAGTAGGCGAGCGACCGATCGACCGCCTGCTTGGCTATCCGGTGGCCCTTCGACTTGACGCCGTAGTAGCCCTTCGCCTGCTTGAGTATCTTCTTCCGCCGGCGGGCGCGCCGGCTGCCCCGTTTCACTCGTGCCATCGTCTGTGCTCCCGCAGCCCCGGCGAACTAGCGGATCATCCCCCTGATCGCCTTGGCGAAGCCGCCGACGACGTCGGTCTGTTTCCGCAGCTTCCGCTTCCGGCCCTGCGCCTTCTTGGTCTGCATATGGTTCATCATCGAGTGCCTGCGCTTCACCTTGCCCTTGGCGGTGAGCTTGAAGCGCTTGGCCGCTCCACGGTGCGTCTTCTGCTTGGGCATTCCAGAGCCTCCTGTGGGGCTCGGAGGAGCCGCCGAACGGCGGATACTAGCCGGAAACGCGGCTCCGGGCTAGTCACGCGCGGGCATGGCGGCGGCGGCGCGACGGCGGCTGTTTGTTCCGCCTGCAACGGAGCCGGAGGGGGTGGGTCCCAGCGGCCGCTCGCGCTTTCCTGGTGGGTGGGAGGTGGGCGCTCGCTTCGGTCGGCTGCGCTGCGGAGGGTCGTCGGTCAACGTGACGATCTCGGGAGACGCTTGCCTCCAGCCCGCCGGGACCCACCCCCTCCGGCTCCGTTGCAGGCTGGACGCCGTCTGAACGCGTGGCCCGGAACCCGAGCGACGCAAACCTGGGTGCGCCACGATGCAGCACCGCATTCCAGCCATTGAGACGACGTAGCTCTGGGTACGCGGGTCTTCTGACCCGCCGCCGCCGTAGGCGGCCAGGAGAACGCGCCGCGAAGCGGCGACGACTTGTTTGGCGCGCTTACGGTTTCCTCACCCCGCGCGGGCGATACGGCAAGGCCTCCAGTTCCGCGTCCAGTGCTCGTCGCTCTGAACGTGACCGGCGCGAACGCTCTTGCAGACGGAGAGCTCAAACTCGGATGCCGGGAAGGAACGGGCCAAGCGGATGACGACGCCTTCCCGTTCTCCACCGAGGGCCGAGGGCTCGGCGTGTGTCTCCTCGACGAAGCCGCGAAGTGCGTTCTCAGAATCGAAGACGCCATCGAAGAGCACCGGCACCACCGGAATCTCACGCTGCCCGGCGAAGTCAACGAGGGCTTCGAAAGACGCGAAGCGATCCTTGGCGTCGCGGAGGGCGAAGGCGTAGAACGTCTCGTCCTCCCTCACCGGCTCGTACTCGATGCTGTGGACGCCGTAGATGTCCTCGCCGTAAAGGAAGACATCGCGCTCTCGCATCTTCCATGCGTGGTGCTTCTTCACCATCGCATTCCACTTGGCCCTCGTCGGCGCGGCGACGCTCCGGCCATAGACCTCGCCTCGATGCAGCAGGGTGCATGAGCCGTCCAGCTTCTCCGAGACGACGACCTGCTCGCCGACGAACCGGGAGGGATCAGCGAGGCGATCGCTGTCGGGCGCGATGGATGGCGAGTACGGCAGGTACGGCGTTCGGGGGTACTTCGGCGGCGACGTCACGGCTGAAGTCCGCCGGTCACCCTCCGGCCTTCTCCGCGTGCTCCGGGCAGAGCTGGACGACGTCGATGCTGAGGTCGTCCGTAAGGCACCGCTGCTCGGACCAATCGCTGTCCACGGCATTCAGGATCCTGGCCTGTCCCACGACCGCGACCGCGAGGAACTTCCGGTCCGAGGGATCGAGCTCGTTTGGCGGCAACTCCTCGAAGCCCCGCTCGTCATCGGCCTCGGTGATCGCCACCTGCCTCACCTTCTCGCCTCGCCATTGCTCGTTCCAGACGTACTTGAAGAACCTGGCGCCGACCCCTCCGGGGGCGTGGCCCAACTGCTTCTCGTACTCCTCCACGATCTTGCCACCCTCGTCAACGACGATCACGCCTCCCTCCACCAACGCCTTGAGGGCCTCCTCGCATGCCTCCGTGCAGCGTGCGGACACGTAGTCGCTCCCACCTTCGGCAACGACGGCGACATTCGTGTCGACCACACTCCTCGGCCCCAACGCCTTCGCCATCACTCTGCCTTCCGCATCCGCTTCTCTCGTCCCGCCTTGCTAGTAGCCGCGATCTCGCCGAACTCGTCGCCGAAGAAGTGCTCCGGCCAATTCTCGATGCCGCCCCACTCGTTGAGCCGCAGCGGGTCGAGTGCAGCCTCCTCTTTCTGGTAGAGGACGAAGTAGAGCTTCAGTTCCGAAGGGGCTGCCTTCTCCTCGGCGACGCGCCGCTGGAAGCGGCGCAGGAGGTGCTCGCTATGGCTCTCGACGACGATCTGCAAGTCGCGCTCCCTCGCGACCTCGAGCATCACGTCCGCCAGACGGCTCTGGACGGACGGGTGCAGGTGGAGTTCCGGCTGCTCCAACAGGACGATGGACCCTTCCGGCACGTAGTGGAGCAGGACCAGCACGGGCAACACCTGCGACACGCCGATACCGACGTCCGCCAGTGTCGCCTCCGGCCCACCCTCGTGTGTCTGCACGACCGCCTCGTAGAAACCTCTTCCCTGCCCGAACTCACGCAGCGAGAACGCTTCGATGAGTCCGAGCCCCTTCAGGTTCTGAGCGATCCGACCTTGGAAGGTATCGTCCTGCTGGCGCGCACTGGCCGCGAGAATGGCCTCGATCGCGAACTCGCCGCTGTCGCCGACGCCCTTGGGACGCGCACCCGACCATGTGTAGCTTCTCCGAGGCCGATCGCGGAGCGGCCCCAGATAGAAGATCCGGTCCATCAGTCCCTCGTAGGACGCTTCAAGCCCCCCGACGACGTCGTAGAAGGCCCGTGATCGCTGCCGTGACTCAGGGGGGAACAGGTGCGTCTTGACAGGTCCGGGAAGACCCTCTTCGCGGCTTGCGTCCGCGTCAGGGAGCTCGGCGGACGGAAGATCCGATCCCCCAAGCAACGTCCCCAGCAGTTCATGAGATACGGACTCCGAGGACCCCGCGTCCGGGAGGAACTTCTCATTCGAACAGGCAAGTTCGAATCGCTCGCCATCTGTCTTGAGCTTCAACTCGAACTCGACGCCCTGGTACTCGTACGCGAGTCGCTTCACGATCAGCCGGCGATCAGCGTCCGTCGACGGCCCCACACGCGCCGTCGACCGGACATCGTGGCCGCTGCCCTGCGTCATCCCTCGCAGGAAACCGAAGAAGACGAGCCGGAACGTTTCACTGC
Source organism: Holophagales bacterium (assembly GCA_009843505.1). GTDB lineage: Bacteria > Acidobacteriota > Thermoanaerobaculia > Multivoradales > Multivoraceae > Multivorans > Multivorans azotirespirans. The sequence goes on from VYDI01000019.1 coordinate 135,019, forward strand.
CGTACGGCTGCCAGGACAAAGACCACTCCATGTCCGGCGGACCGTCTCCACGCTCCGCGCCTCGGTGCACTGCCGCCCTGAAGCTGCCCAGATCAACCTTCTCGTTCGGCCCGCCGCCGAAGTCGAGGACCAGCCCCCGGTCCGTCGCGTCCTTCGTCTGCTTCAGCAGGAGCAGAAACTGGAGCACGCTGCTCTTGCCGGAGCTGTTCTCCCCGAACAGCGCCGTGATCCGGCCGAACTCGATCCTCAGCTCCCGCCAGGCCTTGAAGTTCTCGAGATGGAGTTCCGTCAGCATGCTGTCCTCCCTCCTCCCCTGAGCTTCACAGATGGAGCGACTTGGAGGCCGTCCGGTCCGCGACGCGCGCCGCGAGGTCGTCGATCGCCACCGCGCCCTGATCAGGGGAACCGCCGTCCTCCGGCGCCTCGCGGAGCCGCAGCGAGACGGTCCCGGCTTCCTGCTCGCGGCCGCCGACGACGAGCATGTAGGGGACCTTGTGGGTCTGGGCGTCGCGGATCTTGTAGCCGAGCTTCTCGCTGCGTTCGTCGAGTTCGACGCGGACGCCGGCGTCGGACAGCCGCCGGGCGACCTCCCGGCCGTAGTCCATGAAGCGGTCGGAGACCGGCAGGACCACCGCCTGCACGGGCGCCAGCCAGACCGGGAAGGCGCCGCCGGTGTGTTCGATCAGGATGCCCAGGAAGCGTTCCACCGAGCCGAGCATCGCGCGATGCAGCATGACCGGGCGCCGCGTCCCGCCGTCGCTGGCGGTGTACTCCAGGTCGAGCCGCTCGGGCATCTGGTAGTCGAGTTGCACGGTTCCCAGTTGCCAGCTCCGGCCGAGCGCGTCGAGGATCTGGAAGTCGATCTTCGGGCCGTAGAAGGCGCCGTCGCCCTCGTTGACCTCGAAGTCGAGACCGCGGCTCCTGAGCGCCCCCATCAGCGCGTTCTCGGCCCGCTCCCAGAGCTCGGCGCTGCCGATCGACTTCTGCGGCCGGGTGGACACCTCGATCTGGATGTCGTCGAAGCCGAACGTCCGGTAGATCTCCAGAATCGTCGACACGGGCAGCAGCACTTCTGCTTCGACCTGGTCTTCGGTGCAGAACGTGTGGGCGTCGTCCTGGCAGAACGTGCGCACCCTGGTGAGGCCGGTGATGACGCCGGACCGTTCGTAGCGGTGGAGGCGGCCGAAGTCGGCGTAGCGGATCGGCAGGTCCCGGTAGGAGCGAAGGTCGGTACGGTAGATAAGGCAGTGGCTTGGGCAGTTCATCGGCTTCACCGCGTACTGCCGCTCGTCGACCTCGGTCAGGAACATGTTCTCCCGATAGTTGTCCCAGTGCCCCGAGCGATGCCAGAGGTCGACGTCGAGAATCTGCGGCGTCCGCACCTCCTCGAAGCCGTCGCGCCGGTTGAGTCCCTGCACGTAGTCGACCAGGAGGTTGTAGATCACCGTCCCGCGGGGGTGGAAGAAGGGACTGCCGGGCGCGCTCTGGTTGAAGCTGAACAGGTCGAGTTCCGGGCCCAGGCGGCGGTGGTCGCGGGCCCGGCGCAGCTCCAGGTCGGCCAGATACCCGTCGAGCGCTTCCCGGTTCGCGAACGCGGTTCCGTAGATCCGCTGCAACTGCTCGCGACTCTGGTCACCGCGATGGAACACGCCTGAACTCTCGAGCAGCTTGACGGCGCCGACCTGGTCGACGCGCTGCGCGTGCGGACCGCGGCAGAGGTCGACGAACTCGCCGTGCCGGAACAGGGTGATCGGCTCGCCCTCCGGGATGTCGTCCAGACGCTCCAGCTTCAGTTCCTCGCCCATGCCCGCGAACAGCTCGCGCGCCTCCTCGCGGTCGATCTCGACCCGCTCGACCTCGTGCTTCTCGCGCAGGATCTCCCGCATCTTCGCCTCGATCGCCTCGAGATCCTCCGGCACGAAGGTCCGCGGGAAGCGGAAGTCGTACTGGTACTTCTCGGAGTGATCCCGCCGCCCGACGTCGATCTGCGTCCCGGGCCAGAGTCTCTGCACCGCGTCGGCCAGCACGTGCTCCGCCGTGTGACGGAGGAAGATCCCGGCCTCGTCGTTCCTCGCCGTGAACAGCCGGAACGGGCCCGACGTTTCAATCGGCGTGCGCAGGTCGACGAGGCGGCCGTCGAGTTCGGCGCCGACCGCCGCCTTCGCCAGACCGGGTCCGATCGAGCGAGCCACGTCCAGCGCCGTCGTCCCGGGCGGGACGCTGCGCACCGATCCGTCAGGCAACGTCAGGTCGAGCATCGGTCGAGAACGGTACTGGAAGAGCGGATTCGTCTGGGACGTGGCCGGGCCCGCGCGGCCCGACACCGCGATGGTAGGCGCTAGCGGACTCGAACCGCTGACCTCTACCGTGTGAAGGTAGCGCTCTAACCAACTGAGCTAAGCGCCTGAGTCACAGACCGAACTGCGGACCCTGGTAGGCCCGAGCGGACTCGAACCGCTGACCTCTACGATGTCAACGTAGCGCTCTAACCAACTGAGCTACGGGCCTGTATCTCGCGACCGAGAATGCCGGCAAGGCCGGCCGCGAGAAGGCGCAACGGTACAAAGGGGAGAGTTGCCCTGTCAACGCGAGGCACGCAGCGGCAAGCCGCGGCGCGCCCTCGGGAACACGGCGCCACTGGCGACTGTTGCAGAATCCCGTCGTGGTCGACGCGCTTCACATGGCCGAACTGATCGAGCAGGCGCGCCGGCGGATCGCCGGCGCGGTCTACGAGAGTCCCTGCGCCCGCTCGGAGTACTTCTCCCGCCTCTGCGGCATCGGCGCCTACTTCAAGCTCGAGAACCTGCAGATGACCGGCTCCTTCAAGGAGCGCGGGGCGCTCAACCGCATCCTCACCCTCTCGGAGAAGGAGCGGAGCCGCGGCCTGATCACGGCCTCGGCCGGCAACCACGGCCAGGCCGTGGCGTACCACGCGCATCGCCTCGGTCTCGAGGCGACGGTGGTCATGCCGCTGCCGACGCCCCTGATCAAGGTGGCGAACACGCGGAACTTCGGCGCCGACGTCCGGCTCGCCGGCGAGACCTTCGACGACGCGACCGCCCACGCCCGGGAACTCGAAGCCGAGCACGGCTGGACCTACGTCCACCCGTTCGACGACCCCCAGATCGTCGCCGGCCAGGGCACGATCGGCTTCGAGCTGATGACCCAGGAGCCCGACCTCGAAGTCGTCGTCGTGCCGATCGGCGGCGGCGGGGTGATCGCCGGGATCGCCGCCGCCTACAAGGCGCACCGGCCGCAGACCCGGATCGTCGGCGTGCAGGCGGAGGCGGTCCCGTCGATGCGGGAGAGCCTCGCTGCCGGCCGTCCGGTGACGGTTGAGCGGCGCCACACGATCGCCGAGGGCATCGCGGTCAAGCGACCCGGCGAACTGACCATGGGGTTGGTGCGCGAACTGGTCGACGACATCGTGACGGTGGACGAGGAAGAGATCGCGAACGCCGTCCTCCTCCTGCTTGAGCGGGAAAAGGCGGTCGTCGAGGGCGCCGGGGCCTCCGTGCTGGCCGCCGTCGTCAACGACCACGTCCCCCAGGCGAAAGGCCGCCGGACCGCGATGGTGCTGACGGGCGGCAACATCGACGTCACCCTGCTCAGCCGCATCATCGATCGCGGGCTGACCAAGGACGGCCGCCTGGTCCGGCTCGACGTCTGCGTCAAGGACCGTCCCGGCGCCCTCGCGGCGCTGCTCAACCTGGTCGGCGAGGCGGGCGCCAACGTCCTGGAGACCCATCACGAACGCGCCTTCACCGCCCTCGGGCTCAACGAAGTCCACATCGAGCTGCGGCTCGAGACCCGCGGCGTCGAGCACGTCGAAGAGCTGATCCAGCGAATCGCCGGCGCCGGTCTCCACGTCCGGCGCCAGACCGAGCCCGAGCCCTGGCATGAACACTGACGCTGCCCTGCTACGCTAGGCCGGCGTGAACGACGAAGCTCCGGATCCATCGCCATCCGACTCCAGTCGGGACGACCCCGACCCGGACCCCGACCAGCCCGCCTGTGACCGCGGGTCCCGTTCCCCGCTGACGACGCCCCTCCCGGCGCGCGAATGATCCCGCCGATCGTCGCGGCCACCGGGCCGCCCGTGAATCTCGATCTGCCGCTCGGCTGGAGCCTGGCCCTGGCCCTTTTCCTGGTCGGCCTGAACGGCTTCTTCGTCGCCGCCGAGTTCGCCCTGGTCAAGGTCCGGCCGACCCAGGTGGCGCCCCACCAGGACACGCTGCGGGGCCGCCTGGCGCAGCGCATGATCGACCAGCTCGACGCCTACCTGTCGGCCACTCAACTCGGCATCACGCTCGCCAGCATCGGCCTCGGCATCGTCGGCGAACCAGCGGTCAACCGCCTGCTGCAGCCCCTCTTCGATCTGGCGCCCAATCTGCCGGAAGAAGCCGCGCACTCGATCAGCCTGATGGTCTCCTTCGCGATCATCAGCATGTTCCACATCGTGCTCGGCGAACTGGCGCCCAAGTCGCTCGCCATCCGCCGGCCCGAGCCAACCAGCCTGTGGGTGGCGGCGCCGCTGTGGTTCTTCTACCAGGTGACATACCCCGGCATCTGGGTACTGAACCAGATGGCGAACGCCTTCCTGCGCCTGTTCGGCATCGAGCCTCTCCGGCACGGCGAACTCGCGCACAGCGAGGAGGAGATCCGGAGTCTCCTCGCCTCCGAGCAGGAGACCGAACTCTCCGAGCCCAAGCGGGAGCTGCTCGACAACGTGTTCGAGCTCTCGGACCGCAACGCCCGCCAGGTGATGGTTCCCCGCACAGAGGTCGTCTATCTCGACGCCGAGGCGCCGATGGAGGCGAACCTGAATCGCGCCCGCCGGAGCGGCCACACCCGCTTCCCGCTCTGCGAGGGCGACCTCGACCAGCTCGTCGGCCTGGTCCACATCAAGGACCTGTTCATCGCCCAGGAACCGCCGGAGTCGCTGCGCGAGATCGCGCGCGAGACCTTCGCGGTGCCCGAAACCCTGCCGCTCGACCAGTTGATGACCCGCATGCGCCACGAGCACATCCACATGGCGGCTGTGGTCGACGAGTTCGGCGGCGTGGCCGGCATCGTGACGCTCGAGAACGTGCTGGAGGAGATCGTCGGGGAGATCCAGGACGAGTTCGACGCCGAGGCGCCGGAGTTCGTCCGCCTCGACGACGGCGGCTACAAGGTGCTCGGCGGCATGCTGCTCGACGACCTCGAGGACGAGCTCGGCATGGACATCTCCGATGCCCGCGAGGAGGACACCGTCGCCGGCATCGCCCTGTCCGAGCTCGGCCGGACCGCCGAGATCGGGGACACCGTCGAGGTCGGACGCTTGCGGCTGGAGGTGGTGGAGGTGGACGGGAACCGGATCGTGTCGCTGCGGCTACACGTGTTGCCCGAGCCGCCTGAGGACGACGCCTGACACCCCGTCGAGCGGCACGACCTCGCGTTCGCCGTCCTGCCGGTTCGAGACCTCGGCGCCGCCGGCGCGAAGCGAGCGGGCGCCGACGACCACCCGCACCGGGAAGCCGACGAGGTCCGCGTCCTTGAACTTCACGCCTGGCCGCTCGCGGCGGTCGTCGTAGAGGACGTCGAAGCCCCCCGGGGCGAGCGCGGCCTCGAGTTCCTCGTAAAGACCGTCCGCCGCCGAGCGCACTGCCTCGTCGCCGGGATCGAGCGAGCTGAGGACGACCGTGAAGGGCGCAAGAGGCACGGGCCAGACGATGCCGTCGTCGTCGTGCCCCTGTTCGATCGCCGCCGCCGCCGTCCGGCCGATCCCGAGTCCGTAACAACCCATCTCCGCCGGCCGGAGGCGGCCCTGCTCGTCCGTGAAGGTGCAGTTCATGCTCTCGGAGTACGCGGTGCCCAGCTTGAAAATGTGGCCGACCTCGATACCCCGCGAGATGCGCAGTTGGCCAGCGCTGCACCGCGGGCATGGGTCGGAGGCCTCGGCGGTCATCACGTCGACCCATTCGAGCGGACGCGCGCTCGCCACGTCCCGGTCCCAGCGCACGGCGACGAGGTGTTCGTCGCCGGCGTTGGCGCCGCAGACGAAGCCCGTGAGCGCACGCGCCGACTCGTCAACCACCAGGCGCACCTCGGGCGAAAGGCCGACCGGGCCCGAGAAGCCGAGCGGCCCGCCCGTCGCCTGCGCCACCTGTTCGGGCGAAGCGAGCCGCAGCCCGAGGCCGCCGAGCACGTTCAGCAGCTTGACCTCGTTGACCTCGCGGTCGCCGCGGATCGCGACAGCCGCCAGTCCGTCGTCCGTTTCGTAGATCAGCGTCTTGACCACGAAGGTCCTGTCGACCTCCAGCATCCCGGCCACCTCGGCGACGGTCGTCGCGCCCGGCGTCGAGACCCTGCGCGGTCCGTCGCTGCCGGCGTTTCCGCCGCCTTCCGCCGGCTGCGCCAGAGTGCCGATCTCCGCCCGTTCGACGTTGGCGCCGTAGCCGCAGGCGGCGCAGCTCGCGATCGCGCTTTCACCGGTGTCGGCGAGCACCATGAACTCGTGCGACGAGGAACCGCCGATCGCGCCCTGGTCCGCTTCGACGACGGAGTACTCGAGCCCGCAGGCCTCGAAGATGCGCGAGTAGGCCCCGTACATCGCCTGGTAGCTCCGGTCCAGACCTTCCTCATCCGCGTCGAAGGAGTAGGCGTCCTTCATGATGAACTCGCGGCCCCGCATCAGGCCGAAGCGGGGACGGATCTCGTCCCGGAACTTGGTCTGGATCTGGAACAGGTTGAGGGGCATCTGCCGGTAGCTCTTCACGTCGCGCCGGACCAGGTCGGTGATGACCTCCTCGTGAGTCGGACCGAAGCAGAACCGCCTTCCGTGACGGTCCTCCATCCGTAGAAGCTCGGCGCCGTACTTGAACCAGCGTCCGGACTCCTCCCACAGCTCGGCGGGCTGAATCGCCGGCATCGAAAGCTCGACCGCTCCGGCTCTCTCCATCTCGCGGCGGACGATCGCCATCAGCTTGCGCATCGTCCGCCAGCCGGCCGGCTGCATCGTGTAGATCCCGGCCGCCAACCGCCGCACGAGTCCGGCGCGCGCCATCAACTGGTGGCTCACCACCTCCGCGTCCCGGGGCGCCTCGCGGGCCGTCATCAGGTAGTAGTTGCTCCAGCGCATCGTTGCTCTCCGGCCGCGGAGACTACTAGGAGTGTCGCGGGAAGCGGGGCGCTGGGGCTAGGCTCGCTCCGCGATGTACTGCCAGGTCTGCGGGGCGCGGAACGAGGACGACGCGGAGTACTGCCAGCGCTGCCGGCAGAAGCTGATGGTGCTCTCCGGCTCCGCCGTCTCGGGCGAGGAGACCCTCGACGCCGGCGACGAGGAGTTTTCCCTCGACGAGCACCTGCTGGAGCGGATATCGATCCTGGAGGAGGTCCTGAAGCGCACCGGCGAGACGGTGCAGAAAGTCCTGAGCGCCATGGAGCGGCAGGAGGAGAGCATCCTCGTCCATCACGCGGGCATGCTGGCTCTGCGCGACCTGCTGGAGCGGCAGGACGTGATCAACACCGCCGAATGGAGCGATCTCTGGGAGTCCAAGATGGACTACCAGTTCCTCGTGCTGGAGAAGCGCGAGCGTTTCGCGGCGGTCAAGGACAGCATCCTGGGGCTCTACGAAGGGGCCCGGCGCTCCGCTTTCACTAAGCTCCTCGAGGAAGCGGAGCACGCGCTCAACGGCCTGGATATGGCGCGCGCGATGAAGGCGCTGGAGGCGGCTTCCGGCCTCGACCGCCGCAACCATGAATTGGCCCGGTTCCTGGGCGAATCGCACTTCCAGGAGGGCAAGCTGGAACGCGCGCTGAAGCACTTCGACCGCCTGCTGGCGGTCAAGCCGGACCACATCCAGGGTCTCGTCTACACCGGCGTCATCCAGCTCCAGCAGGGCGAAGAGCAGCGCGGCCAGGAACTCCTGGAGCGGGCCGTGATCCGGCACCCGGACGCGTTCCTGCCGCACTTCTGCCTGGGGGCGTCGCTCGCCGGCCGGGGGCAGTTGAAGTCCGCGGCCGCGTATCTTTCGCGCGCCGCCGAGATCGACGTCGTGCCGCAGGCGCTCTACCTGCTCGGCCGCTGCCACTACGAGATGGGTCGGCCGGCCAGGGCGATCGAGTCGCTGGGCCGCGCGGTTCAGGTTGATCCCGCCTTCGAGGAGTGCCACCACCTGCTCGGTCTCTGCTACCTGGACCGGGGCTGGAACCGCAAGGCGCTCGCCGCGTTTCGCACGGCGCAGCAGTTGAATCCGAGGCGCATGCGCTACCGCGACCTGGTTGCCTACCTCTCGGGGCGTTCGGGCGCCGACCTGCCCAGGACCAGCCCTGTCGCGGCGGACTGGGTCAGCCGCGGCGAGCAGGCGATCCGATCCGGCGACGCGCCGGAAGCGCTCCGCTGCTACCGCGAGGCGCTGGCGCTCGATCCGGACAACCCGGCGCTGCTGATGTCCTGTGCCCTCGCCTGCCTGCGGCTCGACCGCAGCCAGGAGATCCGCCCGCTGACCGAGCGGGTGCTCGCATCGAAGCCGGGCGAAATGCTGCGGGCGACCGCCTACGCGACCCTGATCGAGGCGCTGCGCAGCGAGGGCAAGTACCGGGACGCGAACGACGCCGGGCAACGGCTGCTCGACGAGGCCGGTTCCAACTTCTCGAAGAGCATCGCCTACTACGAAATGGCATACAACCTGGCGGAGATGGACGAGGATCTGGACCAGGCCCTCGACTTCGCGCGCCGGTCCCTGGAGCACGCCCCGGAGGAGTTGCGCCAGTTCCCGCTAGCCGCCCTCGGCTGGGTCCACTACAAGCGCCAGGAGCTGGACGAGGCGATCGAGTTCCTGTCCCAGTCGACCGAACTCGGACCGTCGACCGCGGCGCTCACCCGCCTGGGCATGGCGCTCCTGGCATCGGGCGACGAGGACGGGGCGCGCGGGGCCCTGGCTCAGGCCCGCCGACTCGACGAGCGCGGCGGCGCGATCGAGGAGAAGATGATGGAGTTCATGAAGGACTCCGCGCGCATCATCGAGCGGGTGCGGCGCTAGGCACCTAAACGCCTGCGAACCATGGATCGCGGCGGCCGAGCCTGCTGTCCAGCGCGGCGCCGATGCCGACGCAGGTGACGATCGTCCAGGTCCAGCCGCCGACGTAGGGCGCGATCTTGACGACGCCCAGGACCAGAAGCCCGCACAGGGCGGCCGCCAGCGGCCGGCCCGCCAGGCCCAGGCGATCAGGCAGCAGACGGGCGCCCACCGCCAGGAACACCGCCACCGTGCCCCACAGCTTGCACACCAGGATCGCTACTCCACAAACGGCGAGCAGGGGCGCGCCGACCAGGGCCGGCGCCACCGCGGTCAGCACGGCGAAGGTCACGGCCACCGCGAGTACCGCCACCAGGCCGGCGAAGAAGTTGCGAAACGGTCGCTCGAGCACGCTCTGCGCCGTCGCCGTCAACGCCCGGTCGAAGCCGGCCGCCAGCACCAGCGTCACCAGCAGCCAGGCCAGCAGCAGGGCGAGGTTCAGCAGCGCCACCGCGGAGGACAGCGCTGCCTGGCCGAGCACCGGCCCTTCCGCGAGAACGACCAGCGAGGACGGCGCCCGCGGGTAGGCCACGGTCCGGCCCTCCACGACGGCGCCCGACTCGGCGTCCACCCGGCCGCCCAGCACGAACACGTCGCCGCCCAGCCGCGCCGGCGGACCCAGTTCGACATCGCCGCCGAGCACGATCACGTCGCCCGCGACGAAGCCGTCGATGCGGGCGTCGCCGTTGAGGACGACCGCGTCCGACCGCGCCTCGCCGCGAAGCTCCAGGTCTCGCCCGATGGCGAGTAGCTGGTCCCGGGCAACCGCGTCCGCATCGACGACCACGGCAGCGTCGTCGGTTCCCGGCGAGGACTCCGGCGCGACGCAGCTCAACGTCGCCGCGGCGAACGCGCACAGGACGAGGACAGGGACAGCCTGATGGAGCCGGAGTCTCACCACGGGCGGACCATCGTAGCCGCCGGAGCAAGGCGGTGTCGGGGCGCCGGCCCTAGCGGCGGGATCGTTGCCGCGCCGACGCTCTCGAACCCCGCCGGAGCAGCGAGAACAGGAGACCGGTCAGGCCGACGACCGCCGCGCCGCCGAACAGCAGGGCCGGCGTCGCCGGCGCCAGGGCGGAGGACATGGCCACGTTGAGGCCGCGCCAGGAGGCGTCGAGCAGGCCGGCGCCGAGCATGCCGAGGGTCACCGTGAAGTCGAACAGGGTCGCCGCCGCGGAAGCCGCCGAACCGGCCGCCGGCGCCAGCGTCGCGAGGACCGCCAGAGCGCCGCCAAACACCGCGACCAGGGCGGCGGCGGCCACCATGGCGCGACGGCGGCCGGCGCGGAGTCGCGTGCGAGGTGGAGCGCTGATGTCGATCGCCAGCGGCTCCGGCGCGAGCCGTTCCGCCGCCAGGAGTTCGTGGAGCGCCGAGAGACCCCGCGCCTCGTCCCGGCACGCCGCGCAGCCCGCCAGGTGCTGCTCCGCCAACCGGCGCTCCGCCTCGCTGACGGCGCCGTCGACGTAGGCGTCGATCAACTCCGCCTGGGAACAGGCGCCATTCTCCATGACCGTCGACCTGTCTGAACTCGTCATCGCCGTTTTACTCCCGCCGTCCGTCAGTCGGTGAGGTAGTCGGCCAGCCGCGCCTTCAGCATCCGGCGGCCGCGAAACAACTTGTTCTTGACGGTGCCCAGGGGCATGCCCTTGAACTCCGCGATCTCTTCGTAGGTCATCTCGGCGAAGTGTCTCAACTGGATCAACTCGCGGTACTCCTCTTTCAGCCCGTCGATCGCGGCGCCGATGGCCTGGCGCCGTTCCACGTTCCGCAGCGTCCGGTAAGGGTCCCTTTCCTCGCTCTCAAACTCCCGCTCCTGCGTCTGCCCGTCCACCCCGACCCGTTGCATCGGCACCAGCTTCAGGCGACGCTTCCGGATCAGGTCGATCGCGGCGTTCTTCGCCACCCGAAACAGCCATGTCGAGAACCGGTACTTGGGGTTGTAACGGTCGAGGGCCCGGTAGACCCTCAGAAACACTTCCTGCGAAAGCTCTTCGGACTCCTGGAAGTTGCCGAGGAAGCGATTCAGGTAGTTGATCAGCCGGCCCCGATACCTCTCCACGAGATCGGTGTACAGGGCGGCGTCGCCGTCCAGAATCGCAGCCACCAACTCTTCGTCGGTCGCCCGAGTTGCCTCCACAGCCTTCACCTACGTCGCCCGCTTCCGATTGTTGCGACCTCCACCGCGGGCTGCTGTAGCCTTTCCGCCCGCGGCACGGGCGGCCGCCGCCCTCCACCGCGCCGCAGAGAGTAACCGGGTCACCCTTGGCAAACCTGATCCACGCACGCGGCCTGGGCATCCGGTTCGGACTTCACTGGGCGCTGGCCCACGTCGACCTCGACTTCGAGGCGGGGGGGCGGCTGCTGCTGGCCGGCGCCAACGGTTCCGGCAAGACGACCCTGCTGAGACTGATCGCGGGGCTCAGGCGGCCGACGGCGGGTGAACTCACCGTCGCCGGAAGGCGGCCCTTCGAGGATCGCGCCGGCGCCCGGCGTGAGCTGTCCCTGGTCTCCCATCACGACTATCTCTACGACCGGCTGACCGCGATGGAGACGCTGCGGCTCTGGAGCGACCTGAGCCACGCCGGTTCGGGCCGCGAGCGGCTCGCCGACCTGCTCGAAGAGGTCGGGCTCGAAGCCGCGGCCGACCGCCAGGTGGGCGGCTTCTCCGCCGGCATGAGAAAGCGGCTGATCCTCGCCCGCTGCCGTCTCGAGAGTCCGCGCCTGCTGCTTCTCGACGAACCGTTCGCGGCGCTCGATCCGGAGGGCCAGGCCCTGGTCGAGCGCTGGATCGAACGCTTCGCGGACGGCGGCGGCTCCCTGATCGTCGCATCCCACGCGATCGAGCGGGCATCCCGTCTATGCCGGCAGGCGCTCCTGCTGGAGCAGGGCCAGGCCGCCTGGCAGGGCGAAGCCGCCGGGCTCGACGCCGCCTGGAGGCGGAGGCTCGGACAGTGAAACTGGTGCGCCCCGTGCTGGTGCTCCTGCTGAAGGACCTGCGGGTCGAGTGGCGGGGACGGGTCCGCTTCCTGTCGATCGTCCTGTTCGGCGGCATCACCCTGGTCCTGTTCTCCTTCGCGATCGACGCCGAGGGCGACCTGGCGGCGACGATGGCGCCGGGCTTTCTCACCCTGGCCCTGCTGCTCAGCTCGACCCTGGGTCTCTCCGAGTCGTTTCGCGTGGAGCGCGAGAACCGCTCCCTCGAGGGCCTGCTGCTGCTGCCGGTCGAACCGGCGGTCCTGTTCTACGCCAAGGCGATGGGGAACTTCGTCTTCCTCGCGATGCTGGCGCCGGTGCTCGTGCCCTCGGCGATCATCCTCTACAGCGTCGAAACCGGCCCTGCCGGCTTCGTCGGCGTGATCGCCGTCTGGCTGCTCGCCGCGGCGGCACTCGCCGCCCCGGGAACGCTGTACGCCGCGATGACCAGCCGGGCCGCGAGCCAGGACGTCCTGCTGCCCCTGCTTCTCTTCCCGCTGGTCATCCCGGTGCTGATCGCGTCGGTCAAGAGCGCGGAGCTGCTGCTCCACGGGGATCCGATGAACCAGGCCCCGAGCTGGTTCCTGCTGCTGGTCGCCTTCGATGTAATCTACTGGGCGCTCGGAGGCGTGCTGGCAAGGGTCGCGATGGAGGAATAGGGCCTTCGCGCGGGACCCGAAAGGGAGCAAACGAAACGTGGACGGCGTTATAGTCGGCGGTTGGGGATGGGTCATCGCCGCCTATGCATCGGCCGGCGTGGCTCTCGCCTTCTACGTCTACAGCCTGTTCGTCCGCCGGCGGCGGGTCGACGCCAGGGCGCACTCCCGGAATCAGAGCCCCTCACAGGACCAGAGCCATGAGCACGGAACCCACGACCCCGACGCCTGACGCCGGACCCGCTCCCAGGACCCGGCGGCTTCTCCTGCTGGCCGCCGGCGGCGCCGTGGCCGTGGCGCTCTCGGTGCTGGCCTTCGGCGACGTCGGCGAGAACCTCGTCTACTACTGGACTCCCACCGAGCTCCACGAGGCCGGCGACGAGGCGGTCGGAGCGAGCATCCGGCTCGGCGGCCTGGTCGAGAAGGACTCCGTCAGCCGGAGCGACGATGGCCTGACCCTCGAGTTCACGGTCACCGACGGCCAGTCGCAGGTCGATGTCCGCACCACCGCCGTGCCCCCGGCCATGTTCCGGGAGGGCATCGGCGTCGTGCTCGAGGGGACGATGAGCGAGAGCGGCCAGTTCACGACCGCGCGGCTCATGGTCAAGCACGACAACGAGTACCAGGCGCCAGACGTCGAAGACCAGCGCAGCATGGAGGAGTTGATCGAGTCCATGCAGTTCGACACGTGACCTCGGCCCTGGGCCAGGGGTTCGTCCTCCTGGGCCTGATCGCCGCCGGCTTCGGCGCCGCTTTCGGCTACATCGCCGGCGTCAAGCGTTCCGCCGCCGGGCTCCGCCTCACGAGGCGTCTGGCGCTGCTGTTCGCCGTCGCCATGGTCGGGGCCAGCGCGGTGATGTGGTACGCGCTGCTGAACCACGACTTCTCCGTCTCGTACGTCGCCCAGGTCGGCTCGCTGGCGACGCCACTGCACATCACGATCTTCTCCCTGTGGTCGTCTCTCGAGGGATCGATCCTCTTCTGGGGGCTGATCCTGGGCCTCTACATCGCCGCCGCGGCCACCTTCCAGCGCCGCGGCCACGAGGACTACCTCGCCTACACCCTGGCCACCCTGCTCGGCATCGGCGCCTTCTTCACCTTCCTCATCGCCAGCGTCGCCGATCCGTTCGCGCCGACCCCGCCGCCCGTGCCGGTGGACGGCCCCGGGCCCAACCCGCTGCTTCAGAACCACCTGCTGATGGCGATTCACCCGCCGATGCTCTACCTCGGCTACGTCGGCATGTCGGTGCCCTTCGCGATGGCGGTCGCGGCGCTGCTCCGCGGCCAGTTGGGCGCCACCTGGCTGCGGCCGATGCGCCGCTGGCTGCTGGTGCCGACCTCCTTCCTCACCGCCGGCATCATGCTCGGTGGCTGGTGGTCCTACGAGGTTCTCGGCTGGGGCGGCTACTGGGCCTGGGACCCGGTCGAGAACGCCTCGTTCCTGCCCTGGCTGACCGGCATCGCGGCGCTCCACTCGGGGATCGTCCAGCAGCGCCGCGGGACGCTCAAGGCCTGGACCGTGATCCTCATCATGATCACCTTCCTGCTGACCATCCTCGGCACCTTCCTCACTCGCTCGGGGGTCGTGAACTCGGTCCACTCGTTCACGCAGAGTCCGATCGGCCCGGTGTTCCTCGGGTTCCTCGGCCTCTGCGCCGCAGCGGTCGTCGTGCTGCTCGCGCTCCGGATCGACACCCTGGTCTCCGAGCCCTCGAACGAGCGCCTGGTCAGCCGCGAAGGCGCCTTCCTGCTGAACAACCTGCTCTTCGTGAGCCTCATGTTCACGGTGCTCGTGGGCACCCTCTACCCGATCGTCGCCGAATCGCTGCGCGGCGTGAAGGTCAGCGTCGGCGAGCCCTACTTCAACCGCATGGCGGTGCCGCTCTTCGCCGGACTGCTGCTGCTGATGGGCGTGGGTCCGGCGCTGCCCTGGGGCGGCAGCGACCCTAAGCTGGTCCGGCGGGCCCTGGTCCGTCCGCTGCCAGCGGCCGCCGTCGGGCTCGTCGTGGCGCTCCTGTTCGGCGCCCGCTCCGCGCCGGTTCTCATCGTCTCCGCCTTCGCCGGCTTCGCGCTCTGGGTCACGGCCGACCAGGGTCTGCGGCCGGTGCGCGCGCGACCCCGACGGCAGGGCGGCAGGGGACCGCTGGCGGCCGTGCTGGTGGCGCCCGACAGGCTCGGCGCCTACGTCGTCCACCTGGGCGTGCTGATCACCTTCGTCGCGGTCGCCGTGTCGTCGACCTTCCAGCGTGAGGCGGAGTCGACTCTTCGCGCCGGCGACACCCTCCGGCTGGCCGGCTACGAGATGACCTTCCGCGGCGCCGAGCGGGTCCAGGAGCCGCACCTGATCCGCCACCAGGCGGAGGTCGAAGTCTCGACCAACGGCCGGAGCCGCGGCGTGCTGTACCCGTCGCTCAACATCTACCCGAACCAGCGGGAGCCGATCGGCACGCCGGCGGTCCGCACCAGCGCGGGCCACGACCTGTACCTGACCCTGATGAACGTCGGCAGCGACGGATCGATCGGGCTGCGGGCGATCACGACACCGCTCGTCGCGTGGATCTGGATCGGCGTCGTCATCATGGTCCTGGGCACCGCCCTGTGCCTGATCCCGACCGCCGCCGAACGGCGGGCGACGACGCCGCGGGCGGTTCCCGACCTCGCCGCCTCGCCCGCGGGGGGCGGTCAATGAACCGCAAGGTCCTGCTCGTGGGTCTCGGCATCTCGCTGCCGCTGCTCGTGCTGCTCGGGTTCGGCTTCCGGCACGACCCGCAGATCGTCGAGTCGCCGCTGGTCGGCAAGCCGGCGCCCAACTTCCGGCTCGCCGACCTCGACGGCAACATCGTCGATCTGGCGGAGCTTCGCGGCCGGCCGGTCATCGTCAACTTCTGGGCCACCTACTGCGTGCCTTGCTGGGCCGAGCACCCGCTGCTCCTGGAAGGCTCGCGTCGCTGGCAGGGCGAGATCCACTTCCTCGGCGTCATCTTCCAGGACGACCCCGACCTGATCGCGCAGTTCACCGCCGAGTACGGACGCTGGGGACCGTCCCTGATCGACGAGGGTGGCCGGGTCGCGATCGCCTACGGCGTCTACGGCCCGCCGGAGACCTTCTTCATCGGCCGCGACGGCGTGATCGTCGACAAGGCGATCGGCGCGGTAGCGCCGGAACAGCTCCTGAGCGTCGCCAACCGCATGCTCGCGCAGTCCGCCGCGGCGACCGGCTGACATGCGACGCGCGACCGCCCTTCCGGGGCTGCTGGCGCTGCTGGCCGCGTTGGCCCTGGCGGCGCCGGGGTCGGCCCAGGAGCCCGATATGACTCCGCGAGTCGCTCTGCCCCCGGCCGAGGGCGAGTACCGGCCCGGGCTGGGCGTCGAGACCTCCCACGAGTTGGGCGATCCTCTCGGCCGTCCCCTCTCAGGCGACGAACTCGACCGCGCGGTAGCCGAGGTCGCCGCCGACATCCGCTGTCCCAAGTGCCAGGCCCTCTCGATCGCCGATTCCGGCGCCGCGTCGGCGCAGGCGATGCGGGCGGAGGCGCGGTCCCTGCTGTCCCAGGGCTACACCCGCGAGCAGGTCGTCGGCTACTTCGAGCAGCGCTACGGCGAGTTCGTGCTGCTCGAGCCGCGGGCGCGCGGGCTCAACCTGATCGTCTGGGCGGCCCCCGCCGGGATCGTCCTGGTCGGCGGCCTGCTGGTCGTCCTTCGGCTGCGGCAACGCCGGCGCAGCGGCGACGAGGGCCTGGACACCTACCTGCGACAGGTGGAGCAGGAGACCACGACCTGACTGTCGTTGCGACGATCGCCCTCGTCGCCGCCGTCCTCGCGGGTCTGGGAGTCGGGTTCGCCTTCCTGCCCCGGGAGGCCGCGGCACGCGCGGCCGCGCTCGAGCTTCAGCGCGCCGACCTGCTGAACCGGCGCGAGGACCTGCTCGCGCGGCTGAAGCAGGAAGGCCTGGAAACCGCCGACCGCCGCCGGCTCCAGGTGTCCACAGCCCGCGTGCTGAAGGAACTCGACGAGGTCGAGGAGGCGATCGCCGGCATCGCCCCGCCAGGCGGCGCAAAGGGGCGGGAAGCCGCGCCGGCCGGCCGCGCCTTCGTCCAGGCGCACCCCCTGCTCTCCGGCGTCCTGCTCGGCGGCGGCGTGGTCGGCCTGGTCGCCGCGCTGGTCATCTGGGCGCAGTTCGACGCCCGGCCCGATCCGCAAGCCGAGCAGGCGATGGCGCAGGGTGGCGGCGAGACGGACTTCCGCGGCCAGCCGCCGCTCCCGCCCGAGCTGGTGGCCCGAGCCGAGGAACTGCGCCAGCAGATCGACGCCGATCCCTCGGATATCGACGCGATGCGCGCCCTGATGCAACTGATGCTCGCCAACGGCCGCGCCTTCGACGCCTTCCAGACCGCGCAACTCGCGCTGCAGGTCGCCCCCGAAGACCCCGACGCGCACTTCGTCTCGGGCATCGTGCGCCTCCAGATGGGCCAGACACAGGTCGCCCTCGACGCTCTTGACCGGTCGCTCCGAAGCGACCCCGGTCACGAGCAGGCAGCCCTGATGCGCGGTCTCCTCCTGCTGCAACTCGGCGACCGCGACGGCGCCATCGCGACCTGGGAGAGCGCCAACGCCGCCCGCGCCAGCCCCCGCCTCGAGCAGGTCACCACGATGGCCCGCGAAGGCAGGACGGTCGACGAGATCGTCAACAGCCCGCTCTGACCGGCGGCGCGACGGCAGCGGCTGAACACCCGCCCCCCGAACGTCAGTCCCCCAACTTCAGCCGCCGGATGATCTCCGCCGCGACATCCCGTTTTCGTTCCGTCCCCCGGGTTCGGATCCTCAGGTCCGCCTGCCGGTACGACTCGAGCCGGCTCTCGTAGAGCGCCCGCGCCTGGTCCGGCGACTCGAACAGCGGGCGGCGCTTTGGGGACTGCTGGGCGCGGCGGCAAAGAGCTTCCCACGGCGGATCGAGCCAGACGCTGGTGCCCAGCTCGGCAATCAGGCGACGATTCCGTTCCAGAGTGAACACACCGCCGCCGGTGGCGATCACTGCCTGGTCGATCGCAGCGCAGCGTTCGAGGGCTGCCGTCTCTCGGTCGCGGAAGTAGCTCTCGCCGCGTTCGACGATCAGGTCGGCCACCGGCCGGCCCTCTTGCTCGGCGATCTCCGTGTCGAGATCCAGGAAGGCCCAGCCCAGCGACCGGGCCAGCCGCCGGCCGATCCGGCTCTTGCCGGCCGCCATGAAGCCGACGAGGAAGACGCGCATGGCAAAGCCGAAACGGTCAGTCGCCGTGCTTCTGCGCCCGCTCGCTCTTCAACGCCCGCACGAGGAAGAACGTGAAGCCGCCCCACACAAAGCCGCCGATCAGAACCAGGACGAGGATGGCGAGCGGGGACATCGGGCAGGACTATACGTGACCCGCTGCTTCAGTGCCCGTATGGACTCGACCCTCAGGCGAGGGCCCGCAGCAGCAGCCGGCAAGAGGCGGCGAGGCCCGCCGGATCGAGGGCCGAGACGACCGCCACCGCGTCGGCCCCGGCCTCGACCACCCGCGGGGCGCCTTCCGCATCGATGCCGCCGATCCCGATCAAGGGTTTCGAAGTGACCTCCCTGGCTTCGGCGACGCCGACGAGCCCGACCACCGGATCGGGACGTTCCTTCGTCGTCGTCCCGAACACCGGTCCGATCGCCAGCGCGTCGACCGCCGGGTCACTCTCGGCCTCCTCTGCCTGTTCGCGGCCGTGGGTCGAGCGGCCGATCGGACATGCAGGAGGAACCGCCCGCCGCGCCGCGGCGGGCGGCAGGTCGTCCTGGCCAAGATGGAGACCAACGCGGAGACCGCCTTGCGGGCCGTTCGCCAGAAGGGCCGCCGCGATCGCGGCGCTGTCGTTGATCCACAGCACCGGCGCGTCCTCTTCGGCGCCGTCGCCCGGCGCCTCTTCGAATACCCGTCCCACCGCCTCGGCCAGCCGCCACGCGGCGAGGTCCGGCACCCCCTTGGCCCGAAGCTGGATCCAGCGGACGCCGCAGTCGAGGAGGGTGCGGACCGCACCGGTCACGGCCGCCGGTTCGGAGCCGAAGAAGCCCGTGTCGACGATCGCGTAGAGACGACTCGCCGGGGGACGCAACACCGATGGGCGAGCGTTCATCCCTCTACCTGCTGCTCCGGCCGATCGAGGAAGCCGGTGTCCAGCTCGGCGTCCAGGAACGCCTGAGACTCGACGATCCTGCGCATGAGCGGCAGCGTCGTGCGGATGCCGTCGACCTCGAACTCCCGAAGCGCCCGAGCCATCCTCGATACCGCCTCCGCGCGGTCCTTGCCGTACGCGACCACCTTGGCGAGCAGCGAGTCGTAGTGCGGCGGCATCGCGCCCCCTTCGAAACCGTGACTGTCGACCCGGACGCCGGGGCCCGCGGGCGGCCGGAACCGCCGCAGCGTACCCGGCGACGGCGCGAAGGTCTCCGGATCCTCGGCGTTGATCCGGCACTCGATCGCGTGGCCCGAAGCCTCGATGCCGTCCGGAAGTCCCAGTGGCTCGCCGGCCGCGGCGACGATCTGAAGCTTGACCAGGTCGACTCCGGTCACCGCCTCGGTGACCGGATGCTCGACCTGGATGCGCGTGTTCATCTCCAGAAAGAAGAAGCGGTCGCCGTCGACCAGGAACTCGACCGTTCCCGCATTGGAGTAGCCGACCCGCCTGGCAAGCCGCAGCGCGGCTTCGGCCAGCGACCGGCGGAGTTCGGAGCTGATCGAGGGCGCCGGCGCTTCCTCGAGCAGCTTCTGGTGCCGGCGCTGAATCGAGCAGTCGCGTTCGCCGAACTGCAACGCGCGGCCGAACGAATCGCCGAAGACCTGCACCTCGATGTGGCGGGGCCGCTCGACCAGGCGCTCCAGCATGAGTTCGCCGCTGCCGAATGCCGCCCGGGCCTCGCTCGCGGCAGCGTCCAGGGCCGCTTCCAGGCCCCTCTCGTCGCGAACCGCCCTCATGCCGCGGCCCCCGCCACCCGCCGCGGCCTTCAGCATCAGCGGAAAACCGATGTCCCTGGCCAGCGCCGCCGTCTCCTCTAGCGATGCCGGCGCCGGACCGCCCGGCAACACCGGCACGTCGGCCGCGATCGCGGCTTCACGCGCCCTCCGCTTGTCGCCCAGGGTACGGATCGCGGACGGCGACGGTCCGATCCAGGTCAGGCCGCAACGTCCAACGGCATCAGCGAAGTCCGCGTTCTCGGCCAGGAACCCGTACCCCGGATGGACCGCCTGCGCGCCGGTGATGCTCGCCGCCGCGAGCAGGTTCTGCTGGTGGAGGTAGCTCGCCACGGGCGCCGGCGGACCGACGCAGACGGCCGCGTCGGCCAGGCGCACGTGCAGCGCATCCCGGTCGACGGTGCTGAAGACGGCGACCGTGTCGATATCGAGATCGCGACAGGCGCGAATGACGCGAACCGCGATCTCGCCGCGGTTCGCGACCAGGATCCTCCGGAACGGCCGCGCGGCCTCCGCCGCTCCCGCCGACGCGGCGTTCAAGTCTGAATCACGAACAGGGGCGCGCCGAACTCGACCGGGTCGCCGTTGTCCGGCACCACGGACGAGACCGTGCCCGAGACGTCGGCCTCGATCTCGTTCATCAGCTTCATCGCCTCGACGATGCACACGACCTGGCCCTGCTCGACCCGGCGGCCGACCTCGACGTATGGCGGGGAGTCCGGGCTCGGCGCCGCGTAGAAGGTCCCCACGATCGGCGACGTCAGTACGTGCCCATCGAGCGCCGGCTCCTCGACCACGGACACATCCTCCAGGGCCGGTGGCGGCGCGACCTCCCGCGTTGCCGCCGCCGGTGCCGGCGCGGAACGGGACGCCCCCGAGGCGCCGCCACGATCGCCGCCCACACGCAGGTAGAGACCATCGACCTGGTACTCGACCGAGAGATCCGAGCCGCCCCGGCGCTCCTCGGCCACAAAGCGAATCAGAGCCTGGATTTCCTCATTGCTCAGCACGGTCCGGCACCTCCCGGGCGCGGATTGTAGCCCGCGACTGGAGCACTCCCAGGCGCTCGAGTGCTTCGCGGGCCCGCCGGCTGGCCGGGTCGGCCGAAAGCACACGCTGGAAGATCGCGATTGCCTCCCTCCGATGACCCTGCGCCAGGTACAACTCGCCGATCGTCACCGTCGGCTTCGGCGACGTCGGGCGCTCCCCGGCGGCCACGTCCCGGCGGCCTACTGGCCCGTGACCTGGACGAACTTCGTCACCTCGTCGGACCCGAGCGAGTTGGTGGCCCGGAAGGTGACCGCGTAGGTGCCCGGCTGGTCGTAGGTATGCGTCGGGTTCTGTCGCGTGCTCGTGTTGCCGTCGCCGAAGGTCCACAGCCAGCTCGTCGTGCGGCCGTCCGTGGTGTCCTCGAAGGCGACCAGCAGGTTGCGGGTGTTGAAAGTGAAGTCGGCCCGCGGCAATCGCTGAATCGCGACGCTGACGTTCGTCGTGACGAGTTGGCCGGCGCCGCTGCCAACGTCCACTCCGACCTCGAAGCTGTCCCCCGACACCGTGTCGAGATCGCCCGACGTGACGACCAGCCGATCCGACGCGGTGCCGTCCGCGGCAGTCGGAATCAGCGTCCCGCCCGAATCGAGCGTGCCGATCTCTGTCCGGAAGTTGACCTCCGCCTTCTCGAGCGGCTGGCCGCGATCGTCACGCACGATCGCCAGCAGATCGGCCTCGCCCCCGGTTTCGGGCACGCTGTTCGGCGTCACCTGCACAGTGACCGAAGCCGGCGACAGGCCGAGCTGCACGTCGATCGTCGCCGTCTCGGAACCGCCGGTGTTGGCCGACACCGTGGCGACGCCGAACTGGCCGTCGGCCTCCAGCATCGCCAGCGCCTCGCCCCGGTCGTCGACGCCGACACTTGGCGGAATCGTGCCAAGCGTCGTCGTGAGACGAATCAGGGTGCCACGGCTGACCGGTGTTCCGTTCGGCCTGAGCGCGACGACCCGGATCTCGGCGCTCCCGTCCGACGGGATGCGATCCGGGTTCGCACTGATCGTGATCAGCGTCCCAGACGGGGCAACCGGACTCGTCTTGTCACACGCCGCGAAGACCGCCAGCAACATGCTGGCGGCCATGGCGGCTGCGGGGAATCGGCGCCGAGTGTCCATCTCTCGAATCAGTATACGAACGCTGTCAGAAGAGCGTCTAGGGAACCGCTACTCGCCAGTGTCCGGCGAGCCGAACACGCGAACCAGCCTCGTCACTTCGTCCGATCCCACCGGGTTCCCGACTCGCAGCGTGACCGCGTAGTGGCCGGGCTCCGGGAACGTGTGCGACGGGCTCTGACGGGTACTCGTCGTGCCGTCGCCGAAGTCCCAGGACCAGCTCGTGACAAGGCCCGCGGACTCATCGTCGAACGCAACGATCAGGTCACCGGGCCCGTGCCTGAAAGCCGCCTGCGGCCGGCGCTGAATGCCCACGCCGACGTTCGAGGTGACCAGAGACCCGCCACGAGAGCCGACAGCTACGGCGAGCCGGAAGCTGTTCTCGTCCACTGCCGCCAGCTCGGATTCAGTCAAGGTCAGCCGGTCGATGGCAGCCCCGCCATCCCCGGCGACGACCAACCGGCCACCCGACTCCAGAGTGCCCGTTTCCGTCAGGAAGTTCACCTTCGCGTTCTCCAGTGGCCGCCCCCGATTGTCACGCACGATCGCCAGCAGCTCGACCTCTCCACCGCTCTCCGGCACGCTGCTCGGAGTGACCTGGAGCGTCACCGACCCAGCCGCAGCCGGAGGTTGCTCCGCCTCCGGGTTCGCGGCCAAGGCCGCCGACCCGAAGCAGACGCCGATCAATGCCACCCAAACCGTCGCCGTCAGCACCAGGTGAATTCGACGTGTTGCGATCATTCCGTTCCCTCCTTGATCCGTCTTGACTTGGTTTCCGACCGTCAAGAATCTCTACGGAGCCCCACCGACCCGCGTCTACCGGCCACCACGTGGGCCACCGGAGACGTCCAGCCTGGAGAGGTCCGGGGAGGGGTCCCCAGCGGACTGGAGGCAAGCGACGGGCAACGCACTGGCAGCAACCGAAGCCAGCCGGAGCGCAGCCGACCGGAGCGAGCGCCGACCTCTCATCCACCAATCAAGCGCGAGCGGCCGCTGGGGACCCCTCCCCGGACCTCTCCAGGCGGGCCAGCACCTAAGCCGTCGCAGAAGCCGACGGCGACGACGGTCCCTGGCGGCGTTTCACGGCGCGCACGGCGGACAGGCTCTCGAGGGACTCCTGGAGGCGGTTGAGGTGCTTTCGGTTGCGCACGTCGACGACGACGTCGATGGCCGCCTCGCCGGCGCCGCGGCTGCGGCTCTCGATGTGGCGGATGTTGCTGCCCTGCTTGGCGATCGCCTCGGTCACCCGGGCCAGGACGCCGGGACGATCGCGCGTCTCGATGACCAGGGTGACCGCGAACATCGAGTCGTGGCGGCGTGCCCACTCGACCCGGATCTCGCGTTCCGGGTGGTACAGCAGGTTGCGAACGTTGGGGCAGTCGACCGAGTGGACCGACACGCCGCGCCCGCGGGTCACGAAGCCGATGATGTCCTCGCCCGGCAACGGGCTGCAGCAACCCGCGAAGAAGGCGAGCATGTCGTCCTCGCCCTTGACGATCAGCTTCGCCTGGTCGCGCGGCATCACCTTGCTCACCGCGCGGCGCAGGCGGCCGGGCTCCTGGTCGCGATGGCGCAGCCGCTCCGGCGGCAGCACCGCGCGCAGCACCGGCTTGACCGACCCGCGGCCGAACCCGAGCCGGCTGAACAGCTCGTCGATGCCGGAGTAGCCCTCGGCGGAGACGAAGTCCGCCATCTCCTTCGACTCGAAGATCCGGCGCGGACTGACCCGGTAGCGGCGCAGCTCGCTGGCGAGCAGCGTACGACCGATCTCGATCGCCCGTTTCTTCTGCTCCGCGTTGATCCAGTGGCGGATCTTGCTGCGGGCCTTCGGCGTGGCGACGATGTTCAGCCAGTCCCGGCTCGGCTCCCGGTTCGGGTTCGTCGTGATCTCGACGATGTCGCCGTTCTTCAGTTCCGTGCGCAGCGGCACCAGCCGGCCGTTGACCCGGGCGCCGCTGCAGTGGTGGCCGAGCTCGGTGTGGATCCGGTAGGCGAAGTCGAGCGTCGTCGCGCCGCGCGGAAAGGAGAGCACATCGCCCTTCGGCGTGAACACGTACACCTCGTCCGGGTACAGGTCGATCTTCAGCGCGCTCATGAAGGTGCGCGGATCGGGCGTCTCCTGCTGCCACTCCAGCAGTTGCCGCAGCCAGACGATGCTGGCGTCGTTCTCGTCCGTGTCGAGCTGGCCTTCCTTGTAGCGCCAGTGAGCGGCGACGCCCTCCTCAGCCAGCAGGTCCATCGCCCGGGTCCGGATCTGGACCTCGAACGGCTGCCCCCCGCGCCCGACCACCGTCGTGTGCAGCGACTGGTAGAGGTTCGGTTTCGGCATCGCGATGTAGTCCTTGAACCGGCCCGGGATCGGGTGCCAGAGCTGGTGGACGACGCCGAGCGCGGCGTAGGTGTCCTTCACGTCGACCGTGATGATCCGGAAGGCCAGGAAGTCGTACAACTCCGGCAGGTCGATCTGGCGCTCCTGCAGCTTCCGGTAGACCGAGTAGTAGCCCTTGACCCGGTAGCTGATCTCGCCCTCGATGTCCGCCGCGCCCAACGCCTCGCGCAGCCGCCCGGCGAGCCGCTCCATCGTCCGCCGCGCCCCCTTGAGCCGCTCGTCGAGCTGCCGGCGGATGTCCTCGTACTGCTGCGGGTGAATGTGCTGGAAGGCCAGGTCCTCCAGCAGCCACTGGATCCGCGACATGCCCAGGCGGTGCGCCAGCGGCGCGTAGATCTCGAGCGTCTCCCGCGAGATGCGCCGCCTCTTCTCCGTCTCCAGGTGCCCCAGGGTCAGCATGTTGTGGAGGCGGTCGACCAGCTTGACGACGATCACCCGCAGGTCCCGCGCCGAGGCGAGGATCAGTTTGCGGAAGCTCTCCGCCTGCACTTCGTCGCTGTGGACGTACTCGTGGCGGCCGATCTTCGACACCCCGTCCACCAGGTCCGCGATCTCGGTGCCGAACTGCGAAGCCAGATCCTTCTTCGTCGTGCCGGTGTCCTCCAGCACGTCGTGCAGGAGCCCGACGGCCACGCTGGTCTGGTCGAACTTGAGTTCGGCCAGCATGTGGGCCACTCCCAGCGGATGGCTGATGTAGGGCTTTCCCGATCGCCGTTCCTGGCCCCGATGGGCCAGTTCAGCGAAGTCGACCACGCTGCGCAGCCAGTCCTCGTCGCAGGCGCGCTCGTTCTCCTGGAGGCGGCTCAGGACATCGCCGATCCCCACGTCCCCAGGATCGCGCAGCGGCGCCGGTTCCCGGGTTCGTTCAGCAGCCTGAGCCATAGCCCGCTAGCTACGCGGCCGCAGCCCTCTTCTCTCGTCGCGCGCGGCCGAAGGTCGTTTCCCAGATCAGGACGATCGGGCTCGCGACGTAGATCGACGAGTAGGTGCCGACGAGCACGCCGACGAGGAGCAGGAAGGAGAAGCCGCGGATCACGTCGCCACCGAGGACGAACAGGCAGCCGACGGCGAGCAGCGTCGTGCCGGAGGTCAGCGCGGTGCGCGACAGGGTCTGGTTCAGGCTCCGGTTCAGCACGGCGACCAGGGACTCGCGACGGTTCCGGCGCAGGTTCTCGCGCACCCGGTCGAAGACAACGACAGAGTCGTTGACCGAGTAGCCGATGACAGTCAGGAAGGCCGCCACCGTCGTCAGGTTGAACTCGTAGCCCGCGAAGGCGAACAGGCCCAGGCAGATGGCGACGTCGTGGGCGAGGGCGACCAGGGCGCCGATCCCGAAGCGCAACTCGAACCGGAACCAGATGTAGGTCAGGATGCCGGCCAGGGAGAACGCGATCGCCAGCAGGCCCTTGCGCCGCAGTTCGCCGCCGATCTGCGGCAACACGCTGTCGCTCGACTGGACCGCGAAATGGCCGAAGGTGGCGCCGTCCGTGATCACCGCCAGGGCCTCGGGGCTGAGCGCTTCACCCGGCTGTATCTCGGACCAGTCGCGGATCAGCCCACCGGTCCGGCGCAGGGCCATGACCTCGGCCGCCGCTTCCCGGTAGTGCTCCCGGGCGCCGATGTCGTCACCGGTCGCCCGCATGCCATCCGGATCGGCGCCGAGCAACATCGAGGCGAGCGCCTCGGTGCCCTGCCGGTTCAGGTCGAAGCCGCTGACGTCACTGTTGTAGCGCCGCTCCAGCACCTCCTCGACCCGGGAGGCGCTGCTCCGCTGCTCCTCGTCGTCGGCGACCGGGGTCTTCAGGATGATCGAGTTGTCCCCCTCCTCGCCGAACGCCTGGATCGAGGCGTTCTCGATCCCCGCCTCCTGCAGCAGCCCGCGGAGTTCCTGGACGTCGGGCGGCTCGTCGAACTGCACGATCATCTGGGTGCCGCCGGCGAAGTCGATGCCCAGGTTCAACTGCCGGCTGAAGATGTAGCCGAGCGCCGCGATGACGGCCACCGCGGACAGGGTCAGGCACACGCGCCGCGCGCGCATGAAGTCGAAACTCGTGTTGCGGAAGAACTCCATCGACGTAGCTCTAGATCGACAGGCGCTCGACCCGGCCCGAGCGCGACAGGAGCAGGTCGAACAGCAAGCGGCTGTTGAAGACGGCCGTGAACACCGAAGCCAGGATGCCCACGGTCAGGGTCACCGCGAAGCCCCGGATCGCGCCGGTGCCGAAGTTGATCAGGAAGATGGCCGCGATCAGGGTCGTGAGGTTCGCGTCGAGGATCGACGACCACGCCTTGCCGAAGCCCGATACGACGGCCGCCTTGACCGTGCGGCCGTTGTGCAGCTCCTCGCGGATCCGTTCGAACACGAGCACGTTCGCGTCCACCGCCATGCCGATCGTCAGGATCAGTCCGGCGATGCCGGGCAGGGTGAGGGCGGCGCCGAAGTAGGCGAGGACGCCGAACACGAGCACGAAGTTGAGCGCCAGGGCCACCATCGCGTTGATGCCCGAAGCCTTGTAGACGACCAGCATCGCCAGGATCACCAGCACGATCCCGAAGAGGAAGGCGCGGGTGCCCTGGTCGATGGAGTCCTGCCCGAGCGACGGGCCCACCGCCTGCTGCTGCAGGTAGTTGATGCCCGCGGGCAGGGCGCCCGAGCGCAGGACGGTCGCCAGGTCCTCGACCTCCTGCTGGGTGAACGAGCCGCGAATGATCCCGGAGTCGGAGATCCGGCTCTCGATGACCGGCGCCGACTGCACCTTGCCGTCGAGCACGATCGCCAGCGGCCGGCCGACGTTCGCCCCGGTCCAGTCTTCGAAGATCTGGGCGCCCTCGTGAGTGAGCGAGAAGTTGACCACCGGCTCCTGGAACTGGCCGAGACCGGCGCGCGCCGTTTTCAGGTCGCGGCCGGTGATCACCGGACGCCGCTCGAGCGCGTAGTAGGCCTGGCCGAGCACGTTGCCGTTCTCGTCCCGCTGGTCCTGCGCGGCGATCTCCAGGTTCTCGGGCAGGGTGCCGCCGTAGCGGTCGAGGATCTCCTGGCGGTCGAACGCCGCGCCTCCGCTCTCCGGGTAGACGGCGAGCCGGAACTCGAGGAAGGCGGTGTTCTTGATCAGGTTCTTCACCCGTTCCGGATCGTCGACGCCCGGAAGCTGAACGACCAGCCGGTTGCTGCCCAGGCCCTGGCGCTGGATCACCGGCTCGGCGACCCCGAACTCGTCGACCCGGTTGCGGATCGTCTGCAGGGCCTGGTCGATCGCCTGCTCGCGGATCGTGTTCACTTCGTCCGGCCGGCGCTCGAAGATCACTTCCTCGCCACTGCGCCGCCAGGTCCAGTAGGGCACGTTCTCCTCGATGATCGTGGGCAGCAGGCCGTCCTGGTCGGGCGGCAGGCCCGAGAGCCGGAACTGGGTCGGTGTTTCGGTGACCGCGCTCGTGCCCTCGACCCCCTTCTCGGCGAGTTCCTGGACCAGGCTGTCGATGTCCTTCTGCGCCTCGGCCCGCAGCGCGTCGTCGGTCAGCACCTCGAGCAGGAGGTGGATGCCGCCGCGGAGGTCGAGGCCCAGGTTGATCGAGTCGGCGAGCGGGAAGGCCGAGAACGCGCAGGCCGAGACGACGACCACCACGACCAGGCCCCGCCAGAGCAGATTCCGGTTCATGACGTCGGCTCCTCGGCCAGACCGGTGATCGACGACTTCGTGACCTTCACCCTGACGCCGTCCGCGATCTGCAGGATGACGGTGGTCGGCTCGGTCGACACGACGTCGCCGAAGACGCCGCCCTGGGTGAGAACGCGGTCTCCCTTCTTCAGCGCCGCCACCGTCGCCTGCAGTTGCTTGCGCCGCCGGCGCTCCGGAGCGATCAGCAGAAAGTAGAAGATGGCGCCGATCAGGATGAGCGGCAGAAACTGAATGAGACCCGAGGGCGCGCCCCCCGTTGCCACAAACAGTGCGAAGTCAGGAATCATCTCTGGTGCTCCCAGCAGCATTCTTTGCCTGGCGGCGGACCAGCCCGTCGCGGCCCCCACCGCAAGGACGTACCCTATCGCCGTTCGGCCGCTGCCCGCGACGCCCCGAAGGCGGCCAGCGCGCCATCGGCTATCGCCCGTCGCAGATCAGCCATGAAGTCGAGGTAGAAGCTCACGTTGTGTTCGGTCGCCAGCACCTTGCCGGTGATCTCGCCGCAGCGGAACAGATGGTGCAGGAAGGCCCTGCTGTAGCGGCGGCAGACCGGGCAGCCGCAGGCCGGATCCACGGGCCGCGGATCCTCCCGGTAGCGCGCCTTCTTGATCCTGACGATGCCGGTGGACGAGAACAGCGTGCCGTGGCGAGCGTTGCGCGAGGGCAGCACGCAGTCGAAGAGATCGACGCCGAGGCCGACGGCGTGGAGGATGTCCGAAGGTTGGCCCAGCCCCATCAGGTAGCGGGGCCGGTCCTCGGGCAGCGCCGGCGCGACCCAGGACAGGGCCAGCCGGCCCAGTTCGCGCTCCTCCCCGACACTGACGCCGCCGATCGCGTAACCGTCGAAGGGCAGGCTGGCGAGGTCCTCCGCGGCGGCGAGCCGCAGATCCTCGAAGAAGCTCCCCTGCACGATGCCGAACAGGCCCGCCGCGGCCGAGCCTCCGGCCGCTCCCCAGCGGTCCAGGGAGCGTCTGGCCCAGAGGTTCGTCCGCCGCAGCGCCTCCGCCGCCGACTCGCGGTCCACCGGCCACGGCGGGCACTCGTCGAGCACCATCGCGGCATCCACCCCGACCTGCTCCTGGAACTCCACCACCCGCTCGGGCGTCAGTTCCACCGTGCTGCCGTCGTGGGGGCTGCGGAAGGTGACTCCCCGGTCGTCGACCCGCCGCAACCCGGACAGGCTGAACACCTGGTAGCCGCCGCTGTCCATTGCCAGCGGACCGTCCCAGCCGATGAACTCGTGCAGGCCGCCCAGACCGGTGATCCGCTCCACGCCCACCCGCTCCAGCAGGTGGAAGAGGTTCGTCATCAGGATCTGCGCGCCGGCCGTCTCCAGCACGTCCTGACTCAGGCCCTTCACGGCGCCCAACGTGCCGACCGGCATGAAGGCCGGCGTCCCGACCTCGCCGTGGGGCGTGGTCAGCCGGCCGAGACGGGCGAGCCCGTCACGCGAGACGACACGGAACCCGAACCGGCCGCTCAGTTGAGATCGATCTCGGTGACTTCGACGTCGTCGGGCAGCGCCAGGATGAACTCCGAGTCGTTGATCGGCTCGTTCAGGACCAGATCTTCGAGGGTGACGAGCCGCTCGTCGCCGCTGGCGAGGACGACATTGAACTTCCACGGCAGGAAGCTGGCCGGGTCGATCCAGAGATCGATCTCCCGCACCCGCTTCTCGACGCTCCGGTAGTCCGGCGTCAGGTGCAGGAAGTAGGAGTCCCCCTCCTCCTCGGGAAACTCCACCTGGACGGCGAAGTACTTCAACAGCGTCTCCAGGTTGCCCGCGGGTCCCATGTACTCCAGTATCTGCTCGGACAGGCGACCCACCTCGGTCACCCTGGCGGTGCCGAGATCGACGTACCAGTTGGTCGCCACGTCGTCGTGAACGGTCATGATCACCGGCTTCGGCTCGGCGATCTCCCAGCGGAGCGCGTCCGGCGGCCGGTAGCGGAGCCAGCCGCGCTCCTCCACCGGCTCCAGAAGCAGCTCGCTTTCCCGCCGCTGGATCAGGCGCGCCTGCAGAGTCACGATCAGGTTCTGCTCGTACTTCACCCGCTCGACCAGCCGGTCGAGACGCTCGCGCAGACCGAGCCCCTCGGCCGTCGGATCGGGCGGCTCGGCGGGAGGGTCCGGCGACTGGGCGGGGAGGACGGTGGCCGCCGTCAGGGCCAGCAACAGTCCTCCCAGCCACGGCGCGATGCGGAGACGGTTCTTCATCGCTGTGAGCGAGCGCGGGGCAGCCGTAGAGTACCAACCGTGCCGACACTGTCTTTCCGCGACCCGATCCACGGCTTCATCGAGGCCGACGACCTCGAAGCCGCGCTCATCCGCACCCGGCCGATGCAGCGCCTGCGTTCGATCCGCCAACTCGGCCTGACCCATCTCGTATTCCCCGGCGCCGAGCACAGCCGTTTCGGTCACGCTCTGGGCACCATGCACCTGGCCGGCCGCGTCTACGACACGCTCGCCCGGGCCGATGGGACGCCGCTCGAAGCCGGCCCTCGGGCCCGCGCCCGGCGCCTGGTGCGGGCGGCCGCACTGCTCCACGACCTCGGGCACGCCCCCTTCAGCCACTGGGCGGAGGACCTGTTCGAGGACGGGATCGACCACGAGGAGATGAGCCGGCGCCTGCTCGGCGGCAGCGAGATCGGCGCCGCCTTCGAGCAGCACGGCCAGGGCCTCGAGGCCCGCGACGTGATGCGGCTGCTCGGCGACGATCTCGACGGACCCGAGCGGCTGCTGCCGCCGATCGTCTCCGGCGAGCTCGACGTCGACAAGATGGACTACCTCCTGCGGGACTCCCTGTTCTGTGGCGTCGGCTACGGCAACTTCGACCTCGACCAGGTGATCGCCACGGTGCGGCCGCTCACCGACGGCGCCGGCGGCGACCACCGGCTGGGGATCGACGCCGAGGGCCTGCACGCGGTCGAGGGCCTGATCCTGGCCCGCTACTACATGTTCACGCAGGTCTACTTCCACGTCACCGGCAAGGCGCTGGAACTCCACCTGAACGAGTGGTTGCACGAACAGGGCATCGCCTGGAGCAGCGACCCGGAGCGCTTCCTGGCCGATGACGACGGCGAGATGATGACGAGAATGCGGCGCTCGGACAGCCTGCACGCGCGGGCGATCACCGACCGCACCCACTTTCGGCTCGCCCACGAAACCGGCGAGCACCTGGACGTCGACGAGAAGCGCGCGTTCGAAGAGCGCCTCGCACCCCTGCGCGAGCGCTACGGCAAGAGCGTCCTCGTCTCGAACTCGGCCAAGGACCCCCACCGCCTCGGCCGCGGCCGGGTGCCGGTCCGCCAGAACGGAGGGAAGCTCGTGCCGCTCGAGGAGGCGAGTCACTTCGTCCGGCACCTCCGGCGCATCGACCGCTACCGCGTGTACTGCGACGACGCCGTCTACGACGAGGTCCGGCTGGCGCTGGGCTCCTGAGCCGGACCCGGCCCCACCAGCAGATCGTCCCGGCCGCCGGGGTGAAGCAGGCTCGCCAAACCACCGTCTCGAAGGCGGGCCGCGAGCCGCACGATCGGCCTTCCCTCGCGGACGAACTTCGCCTCGTAGTTCGTCCGCGGTCCTTCCGGCCAGCCAGAGTCGACCCGGTCCAGCTCCACCGCCGGGTGCCGGGCAAGGGTGTCCGCCACCGCTTCGCCGTACTCCAGGTGGTCGGTGGCGAAGAACAGCCTTCCTCGCGGCCGATCGAGCAGCGACAGCACCAGGTCGACGGTGCGCGGGTCGAGCAGCCGCCGGCGATGGTGTCGGCTCTTCGGCCAGGGGTCGGGGAAGTAGACGTGGACCGTCCGCGCCATGCCCGCGGGCAGCAGGGTCGCGATCAGATAGAGCGCCTCGCCGCGCAGCAGGACGACGTTCGAGAGGCGGCGAGAGGCGGCCCGCCGGGCCGCCAGGCGAAAGTACCTGGACGCCATCTCGACCCCCAGGAAAGGGCGGGGAGCGGAGGCGGCAGCCGAAGAAACGAGGAAACGACCCTTGCCGAAGCCGAGCTCGACTTCCCAGTCCGAGCGTTCCGCGAACGCCGCCCGCAACTCGGCCCGGCAGGAGGCGAGGCCGCGGAAGCCGGCGCCGAACTGGCCGCCAATCGGTGCCGCTTCGCGGCGCGCATTTTCGGCCGCCTCCGGCGGCAGCGGGTCAGAAGACCCGCGCACCGACAGGGCGGCCAGTTCGGCGCCGGGCCACACGAGGACGGGCGGCGCGCTCAGAGCAGATCCAGGCGGCCCCGGGCCACGAGTCGCTCCACGATCTCGCGGACGTCCTGGGCGCGCTCGCGCGGCACGACCAGCACGGCATCGCCGGTGCGCACGACGGCGAGACCCTCCACGCCGATCACCGCCACCGCGCCCTCGTCCGCGAACAGGAGGTTGTCGCGGGCATCGACGGCCAAAGCGTCGCCCACCGTCCGGTTGCCGTCTGCGTCCGGCGGCAGGGCCTCGGCCAGCAGCCCCCAGGACCCGATGTCGTTCCAGCCGCAGTCGGCCACCACACAGCCGATCGAGTCGATCCGCTCCATCAGCCCGTAGTCGATCGAGACCGACTCGAGGCCGGCGTAGATCTCGCGGCGGCGGGCCGCGTCCAGGCCGTCCGCCGCCAGCTGCTCGAGGCCGGCGGCGAGTTCCGGCAGGTGTTCGCGGTAGAGATCGAGCAGCACCGTGCCCCTGAAGAGAAAGATGCCGGCGTTCCAGAAGTGGCGGCCCGATGCCTTGAAGCGCGCCGCCTTCTCCGCGTCCGGCTTCTCGGTGAACCGCAGCACGGGCTCGACGCCCCCAGGCGCCCCGGGCTCGGCAGGCACCTCGAGTTCGAGGTAGCCGTATCCGGTCTCGGGCCAGGCCGGCGCGATGCCGACGGTGACGACGTCGTGGTCGCCGCGCTCGACCGCCATGGCGCCCCGGCCGAGCGCCTCGCGGAACGCGTCCTCGTCGGCCACCCAGTGGTCGGACGGCATGACCGCGATCACCTCCCGCCGCGCCGCCTCCGGCATCGTCCGCACCGCCCAGCCGATCGCCGGCGCCGTGTTCCGGCCGCTCGGCTCACCCAGGATGCGCGAGGAGTCGAGGCCGGGCAGTTCGGCGGCGACCGCGGCCGCGAGTTCCCCGGTCGTGCAGACCCAGGTCCGCTCCGCCCCGCAGAGCGGCTCGACCCGGCGAGCGGTCGCGGCCACCAGGGAACCGTCACCCAGCAGGTCGAGGAGCTGCTTGGGGCGGCGGCGCCGGCTCAGGGGCCAGAAGCGGGAACCGATGCCGCCGGCCAGGATCAGACCGATCATCCGGGCCTCAGTCGGCGTCGGCGGCCGGCCGGCCGGAGTGCCCGGTTCGCTCGGAGATCCAGAGGGCGACCTCGGCCAGCGACTTGCGCCGCAGGTCGGGCACCTCGCAGTCCGGCGCGGGGAAGCCCACCGGGAACAGGATGTACGGCTTCTCGTTCCGCGGCCGATTCAGGATCTCGCTCAGGAACCCCATCGGGCTCGGCGTGTGGGTCAGCGTGGCGAGCCCCATCCGGTGGAGGGCCGCGATGAACAGGCCGCAGGCGATGCCGACGCTCTCCTTCACGTAGTAGTTCTTCCTCTTCGCCCCGTCCTCGTCCAGGCCGTAGAGCTCGGCGAACACGACGACGATCCACGGCACGGTGGTCAGGAACGGCTTCCGCCAGTCCGTGCCCAACGGCTTGAGCGCTTCCAGCCATTCGTCCGGCATCCGCCCGCCGAGGTAGCTGTGCTTCTCCTCCGCCTCAGCCGCTTCGCGGATCCGCGCCTTGACCTCCGGGTCGCTCACGGCGACGAACCGCCAGGGTTGGCGATGCGCCCCCGACGGCGCGGTCGACGCCGCCTCGATCGCCCGTTCGATCAACCGCCGCGGCACCGGCTCGTCGGTGAAGAACCGGACGCTCCGCCGGCCGTCGAACTCCTCGAGGACCGCGTCGGCCCGGCGCTCCATCTCGGCCGGCTCCAGGCGCTCCGGCCGGTAGGGAACGAACACCGGGCGTTCAGCCACCCGCGCGCTCTAGCTCGTCCTCGACCACCTCGGCCAACTGTTCGTAGGCGACCGCGCCGGCAAGCGGCCGGCCGTTGACGAACAGCGCCGGCGTCCCGTTCACTCCGACCTCGATCCCCGCGCGCCGGTCGGCGTCCACCCGCTCGGCGATGCCCTCCTGCTCCAGGCAGGCGGTGAACGCCTCGGCGTCGAGGCCGGCCCGCTCCGCCTTGTCCTTCAGGTCGTCCAGGGTCAGGGTGTCCTGCTCGTCGAACATCAGGTCGTGCAGCTCCCAGAAGCCGCCGAGGTCCTGGGCGCAGACACCGGCTTCGGCGGCGGCCTGGGCGTTCGGATGGATCGCGTGCAGCGGGAAGTGGCGGAACACGAGCCGCACCTGCTCCGGGTACTCCTCCAGAACCCGCTCCAGCGTCGGCAGGACGCTCTTGCAGTACGGGCACTCGAAGTCGGACCACTCAACGATCGTGACCGGCGCGGCCGCCGCGCCCCGCACCGGCCCCTCGGCCGGATCGACCTCCAGGCGGTAGGGCTCGAGCAGATACTCGATCTCGTGGCCGTCCTCGAGAGAATCGACGAAGCGCTGCTGCGCCAGGTAGGTCCGCACCTGGGGTTCGAGCTCGTCCCGCCCGCCCCGGATGCGCCCTTCGTTCTCCACGAAGAATGTGTCGACGTCCTCGTCCGTCACGCCGGCTTCGAGCCGCTCCATCTCGCCCGACCGCCAGTCCGCGACCTCCAGACCCGCGCTCTCCGCACTGGCCTCGATCAGCCGGTCGCGCACGATCCCTTCCAGGGTGCGCTCGAGCAGCCCATGACGCTCCGAGGCGACCTGCAGGTCGCACTGAATGCGCTGCTGCTCGAGTTGATCGAGCTGCGCGGCGGCGCGTTCGAGCGCCTCGTCGTAGCCGATGTCCACGCCGTCGAGCCGCGCCGCGACCTGCTCCTCGCCCGCTTCGTCCTCCTGCGCCGCCGCCCCGGATTCCGGCCGCAGGGCAAGAAAACCGATGACCGCCAGCAGGACGGCGTAGAGGGCCAGATGGAGAGCCCAGGTCGGCCGGTTCTTGTGCTCGGAAGTGTCGGTGGTCAAGGTCGCCTCCTCGTGCGGAGGACTCTACCGGAGGGGTAGGGGCGTCAGGGCGGTCCCATCAGCACGTTGACCGAACTCTCGAAGCCGGTCTCCGGCCGGTCCCTTCGCAGCCGGCGGGCCGCCAGGCCCTCGATGATCCGGCGGGGCTGGATGTACCGCTCCCGCAGCCGGTGGGCGTCCAGCAGGTCATTGGCGAGCGCCAACGCCGCGGCTCGGTCGCCGCGGTCGTCAAGCGCGCGGGCCGCCTCGGTAACGGCGGTCGCGATTCGCGTCCAGCTCTGCCGGTCGCGCACGTCTGACAGCTCCTTTCCTCCCACGTCGATCAGCCTGTCGGCCAGACCGGAGATCCACAGTGCGAGCCCATCGTCGCCCGGCAGGAGCCGCCAATGGGCGACCAGCTCCGCTATCTGTTCGCTGTCCGCAACGGCACGCTGGCCACCGAGATAGACCGTCTGCGACCGGCTCCGCAGGGTGGGCAGAAGTTCCTGGGCCGAATGCGTCAACAGGAGGAAGTGCCTGGGTGTGCTGCCGACCGGTTCCTCCAGGGTCTTGAGCAGAACGTTGGCGCCGAAGGGGTTCAAGGTCTCCGCTTCAGCGATCACGTACACCTGCCCTCGAGCCTCGAAGGGCGACATCTGGGCCGAGCGCACCATCGGCCTCACCATGTCGACGCCGATATCGCGCGCGCCAGGCGGGCGTTCCAGCAGCATGAAGTCCGGATGAGATTGCCGAACTCCCACGTCACCCTCGCTTCCGGCCTTGCGGCGCCTCTTCTCCGACTTCTCCTTCGCCCGCGCCTCGCTGGCATACCGGTCCGCATCGACCCGCTGGCAGTGCCGGCATTCGCCACACGGCCGCTCCTCCGGCACGCGCTCGCAAAGCAACGCACGGCCGATCTCAAACGCGTAGTTCCGCCTTTCGACCGGCGTCCCGCCGGAGACGATCACCGAGGGATAGAGACGACCCTCGGCGGCCAGGGCTATCAACCGGTCCGCGGTCCGGCTCATGCGCCGGCCGCCCGGCTGAATGGCCGTAGCAAGTCGCCAAGCGCGGCCTCGACCGCGCGCGCCACGTCGTCGATTGACGCCGCCGCGTCGATCACGCGGAAACGCTCCGGCTCGGCGGCGATCCGCAGCCCGTACACCTCGTGGACCCGGCGGTAGAACGCCAGACTCTCCCGGTCGATGCGGTCGGCGGCACCCTCGCGCCGCCGTCGCTGCGCCTTCTCCGGGGACAGCTCGAAGAACAGGGTGCGATCGGGCGCCCGGCAGTTCGTAGCCAGCCGGTCGGCTTCGGCGATGACCCCCCGCGGCACTCCACGACCGCCGCCCTGGTAGGCGTACGTCGAGTCCGTGAAGCGGTCGCACAGGACGACCGCGCCGGCCGCGACCGCCGGCTCGATCACCTCGATCAGGTGCTGCCGCCGACTGGCGAAGACCAGCATC
Source organism: Holophagales bacterium (assembly GCA_009843505.1). GTDB lineage: Bacteria > Acidobacteriota > Thermoanaerobaculia > Multivoradales > Multivoraceae > Multivorans > Multivorans azotirespirans. Next base: position 171,437 of record VYDI01000019.1, read on the forward strand.
AGCTCGACGACGCCGTCGACCTGGGCGGCCTCCCGCCGCAAGAACAGCTCCCGCAAGAGATCGGCGAAGGGCGTGCCGCCGGGCTCGCGCGTGACCACGTGAGCGACGCCGCGACGTTCGAGATCCGCCGCCACCCGCTTGAGTTGGGTCGATTTGCCGCTGCCGTCGAGGCCCTCGAAGGTGATGAACAGGCCCGCCATTCGGAGTCATGGTAGCGCCGCGCTGAGGCGATCCGGACTCCGCAGCCGCGGCCACCGGCGTCGCAACGTCGCCGCATCGAGCCCGAGGCCCGCGGCAACCCGGGCCGACCGCCGTTCCATGTCGTCGAGGTCGACCGGGTAGGCGTTGCGTCGACGCGGGTCCAGGAGGCCGATCAGGTTCCAGCGCTCGATCGCCGGCCCGACCCACTCCGACAGCGACCCATGCCCGCCTTCCGCAGGCGGCCGCTCGTCGAGCTCTTCGAACAGCCTGCGGCGGCCGTCTTCCGCACCGAGGAACCCTTGCCAGCACCAACCGTCGCTCGGCGAGTCGAGGAGCCGCTGTCGCAGCTCGTCGAATGAGGCGGCCGCGAAGTAGACCATCGCCGGGGCGGCGAACCGCTCCATGTCGGGCATGGCTCGATAGGCCGCGACGAGCAGCCGGTCGATGTGGTCCGCCTCGGCGGCCAGGAGATGCCCGTAGCGCTCCAGGTGGCCATGCGCGGGCACGCCGGCCCGGCAGAGGTCGGCGACGCGTTCCACCGCGACCAGGCTCCAGGCGATGCCGGTCGAGAACATCGGATCGGCGAAGGCGTAGCTGTGCGGGAGGAGCAGCCAGCCCGGGCCGGCGGCCAGCTCGCGACGGTACGCAACGCCGGTACGCGACGCCACCGGCCGCAGCGGCTCGCTGTCCGCGAACTGGCGCGCCAGCGACGGATACCGATCGAGCAACGAAGCGAGAACGGTCGCGGCCGCGCCGGCGGGGTCCCCGGTCAGCAGGAAGCCCGCGCTCATCGATCCGTCGTCGAAGCGGAGCTGATACATCCAGCCCTCCTCCAGCAGGTGGTGCGAGGCGCTCCAGCGCTCGGGAAAGGGCGAGTCCGGCCAGTTCCCGGCACGCTCGAAGGGCTCGACGCCGGCGAAGTGCGAGTAGACCAGGCTCGTCCGCAACCGCGGCGACGCCTCCCCCGCGCCCAGGCCGGCAGCCAACGGCGAGCCGCCCGTCGCGTCGACCAGGAGCCCGGCCTCGACGATCCGGTCGCCCGCTCTGAGCCGGACCGGACCGCCGCCCGGGTCGCGGGGAACCGGAATCACCTCGACCGCCGTCTCTTCCCGGCAGTCCACGCCCTCGGCCCGGGCGCGCTCGAACAGGAAGCGGTCGACATCGGCGCGCAGCCACTGGTTGTCCGCCGCGTCGTCGTCGGGCGAGGCGGCGACGACCAGCCGCCGGCTGCTCGACGGCCCGGGCGAGAAGACCTCGCCCGGCTCGTGCTCGTAGAAGCAGAAGCCCCGCTTGAGTCCCCGGCCCACCTCCGGCAGCCGGCGGCGCCAGCGGCCGTGGGCGGCAAGGTCCCACAGGTCGTCGAAGCCGTAGCGCACCGCCAGCCGCTCGAGGGCGAGGTTGGCGAGCGGGGTCGACGACTCGCCGAGCGCGAACCGCGGATGGCGACCCCGCTCCAGCAGGAGCACGTCCCGGCCTTCGGCATGAAGCGCCCGCGCGAGGATGGAACCCGCGAAGCCGCCGCCCGCGATCACTATCTCGCGCCGCTCAGTCGCAATCACCGCACACCGTCCGCCGCGGCCTGCCGGTCCGGTTCATTCCCCGGATCGCCGCGACCCGGGCATCCCGGCAGGCGTCACAACCCGACGCGACCTGATCGAGGTCCCACGGATCGACCTGCACCGCCACGGAACCTGCGGCCTGCAGCGCCCCCGCCAGGGACTCCTCCAACAGCCTCAGGCCAGGAGGTTCGAACTCTCCGACCTCCCGCAGCCGCTCCAGCTCCCCGTTTCCACCCCGCACCGGAATCAGCGCCACCGACCGGGCTCCCGCGCGGACCGCGTGGCGCACGCTCTCCGACACCCACTTCGCCTGCTCCTCCGCCGGCACGAACGGCGCGCCGATCAGAACGAACACCCGAAGATCGACATCGTCCGCTCTCAGGCGCCCGGCGGCCCGGTCGAACTGCTCCAGGGTCAACTGCTTGCCGAGCCGGGACAGCGCCTCCGGATGCGCCGTCTCCAGACCCATCGCCACCTCCAGCCGACCCGGCAGCCGGTCCGCGAAGCGACGCACCCGATCGTCGACCAGCCGCGGGTGGCACTCGACCACGACTCGCCGGAACCCGCCGGCCAGCCGGGCGATCGGTTCCAGGTCCGCCTCCGGCACCGCGCGCCGGTCGAAGAAGTTGCTCGCGTTGTACAGCTTGAGCTGGTCGCAGCGATCGAGCCCCGCTTCCCGGAGCAGGCCGGGAAGCTGCTCCAGCGCCGCCGACAACTGCGCCGGCAGCGCCCCGGCCGGCGTCGGTCCGTCGATCGTGTAGCGCCAGAGGTCGCAGAACACGCAGGTGAAGGGGCACTCCGCGCCGGTCAGGAACACGGTCGCCGAGGGAGTGAGTTCACCTCCGGGGCCGCGCTCCAGTTCGGCCGTCACTCCCTGTGGCCGCCAGGGGTCGTGGACCGGCCTGGGCGGACGGAGCGCCCGAACCGCGGACGATCGTCGCCGCTCCGCGGCGCGTCTTCCGGCCGCCTCCGGCGCGCGTTTACCGTGGGTCAGAAGACCCACGGCAACTAGACCCGCGCACCCAAGTCGGCATCCCCTCAGGCGTAGAGCGACTGGAAGTGCCGGCGGTACTGCTCCGGCGGCCGCTCGAAGGCGGCCGCGAACACGTCCTCCGACGCCGCCCCCTCCTGGAAACGGCGCTTCGGGAAGACCGGGAAGTCGACGCCGAGTACCCGCTTCATCCCCCGGCGCACGACCTCGCCCTTCAACTCGTAGAGCGCCTTGTGGGAGGCGCCGACCAGGGTCGCGAAGGGGATCGCCTCGGCCACCGCGATGACCGCCGGCCGGGTGAACGGACTGAAGCCCTGGAAGCCGAGCAGACGCGCCGGGGCGTGGGTGCGGACCGTGGCCCGGCCGAGGCCCCCCGAGTAGGTCTGGGAGTGTTTGATCGCCTCGACCCCCCAGCCCTCCTGGTAGAGCATCGAGTTGTTGACCACGCTGGTGATCGTCAGCTCGTGGTTCTCCTCCAGCGGATAGTCCTTCAGGTTCTCGTCACCGCCGTCGCCGTCGACCAGCAGCCGCCAGTCGGGGTAGCGGGCCCGGATCCCCCGCAGCAGGGCGAGACCGACCGCGGCGCACTCGACGTCGAGCGGCTTGTAGTCCTCGATCACCTCGACCGCCCCCAGCGGATCGACGGCAGCGGCGTCGGCCTCGATCTCCTCGCCCAGCATCTCGAGGTCCATGCGGCGCAGGAACTGCCGCGCCTGCGCGGCGTCGCCGGCGGCCGCGCCGACCCGGAGAGTGAACGCCTTGAGCCGTGCAGCGCTCCGGCCCGACTCGAGCAGCGCGCGGTTGAGAGCCGCCAGCACCGCGCCGCTGTCGATGCCGCCCGAGAAGCACACGCCGATCGGCTCGCGGGCGAGGCCGGCCGGCAGCGCGGCGAGCCAGCCGCGGAGCTCGAACATCAGCGCCTCGACGTAGCGCTCCCCGATCACGTCGAGATCGGGCGGTAGCGTGCCCCTGGGCGGATCGAAGAAGCGTTCGTGAGTCGGGTTCGGGTCCGGGCAGCCGACCAGGCGCAGCGTCGTCGCGTGGTGCGCGGGGACCATCCGCGTGTAAGTCGGGTGAAACTGGTCGAGATAGCCCTCGGCCGCGAGGCAGTCCCTGATCTCGTCGATCCGCTGGGCGATGACCAGCATCGGCCCGGACGCCTCCTTGGCCAGGAAGTAGCGCATCGGCCGGTCCAGGCTGCGGGCCATCACGACGTCGACGCCGCGGCGGACGGCCAACGCGAACGAACCGTCGATCCCGAGAACAGCCCGGGGCCCGTCGAGCAGGCGGTCTCGCGCCTCGTCCGGCGTCAGCGTCCAGAGGCGCTGTTCACTGTCGTCGATCAGGTTGAGTACACGGGCGATGGGCTTGTCCACGGTCATTCCCTCCCAGGGCAACAGCACGTCCGCGCCGACACGATCCGACCACTATCGGCGGTGACCTGCATGGTACTGTCCCGGCGATGTCCAGGCACAGCGGGAACAGGCTCCGGACGGCGTTCTTCGTCTTGGTCGGTACAGGTGCCTCGATCGCTCACATGGGCTGCCAGGCCGCGCCAGAGGAAGCCGGCCCGACCCTCATCGCCCTCGAAGTGCAGGGGCTCGGGCTCGTCGACCTGCCGGACGGCTGCACGCGGGTGGAACCCAGCTCCCATGCCCTGGAGCTTGCCTGCGAACTCCTCGAGACGACGGAGACCCCGGCGGGTCCGGTGGGCTCGGTCTATCTCGAACTCGGCGAGCCCACTGAAGGCCACATCGAACTCGCGGACGTCTCCGCGATCGACGTCATCAGGGAGGAGCAGCGGCCGCTGTTCGAGGCGCTGCCCGGCGGCGAGTTCCTGGGCGTCGGCGGCGCGCTCTTCTACGGCCCCTTCGGAGCCGCGCGCTACGCACGCGGGAGATTCCAGGCCGAAGACGGCACGACGCTCCAGCGGATCCGGCTGTTCATGGTTCATCCGATGGAGAACCGGCTCGTCAACCTCGTCTACGACCATCCGCCCGGCGACAACACGGATACGGCGGCGCGCGTCAACAACCACCTCCTCGTTCTCCTGGAGCACCTCAGGAGTTGGGAAGACATGCCCGCTGGCGAGGACGACTCGACGACGGACGAGCCCGCGACGGACGAGTCGACGACCTACTGATCCCGGCCCCAGGCGCGGCGCCGGTCTCCCGGGAGGCCGCTGAGCGTGTTCCGCGCGCCCTGGCTCCCCGACGAGGACGAGCTCCTCGCACCGGAGCCTGACGAGCCCGAAACGCCGCGGCCATGGCGGCCGCGCTGGTTGCTCCCCGGCCGCCGGATCGGGCCGAAGACCCTGGCCGTCTTCAGCCGCCAGCTGGCCGTTCTGCTGGACGCGGGCCTGCCGCTGCTCCAGGGCCTGGAAATCCTGAGCATTCAGGGCCAGCACGCGGGGCTCCGCGCCATCCTGCTGGAGGTCCGATCCGAGGTCGAAGCGGGGGCGGGCCTGGCAGAGGCGATGAAGCGCCGCCCCCGGGCCTTCAACGACCTCTACGTGAACCTGGTCGCCGCGGGCGAGGCCAGCGGCGCTCTCCATCCCGTGATGGACCGTCTCGCCACGCACATCGAGAAGGTAGCGAAGCTCCGCAACCAGGTCCGCTCCGCCCTCACCTATCCCGCCGCCATCCTCGCCGTCGCCTCCGCGGTCGTGTTCCTCATCCTGTGGAAGGTGATCCCCGTGTTCAGGCACCTGTTCGCCGACCTGGGCGGCGACCTTCCGTTCCTGACCCGGCTGGTCGTCGGCGTCAGCGAGTTCATCGGCGCCTACGTGCTCGTGCTGCTGGGGGGCGCCGCGGCGGCGGTGTTCGCGGCGAGCCGCCTGCTCCGCACCCGGCAGGGCCGCCAGTGGGCCGACCGGCTGGTCCTGCGGCTGCCACTGGTCGGCAAGCTGCTGCGGCGGATCGTCGTGGGACGCGCCTGCCGCACGCTCTCCGTCCTGCTCGCCTCGGGCATACCGATCCTCGACGCCCTGAGGACCACCGCCGGCGCGGCCGGCAACACCGTCGTCTCCGAGGCGCTCGAGACCGTGCGTGGCGAAGTCGAGCAGGGCGGCTCGATCCACGCCGCGCTGCGGCGGACAAACGTCTTCCCGACGATGCTCTGCCAGATCGTCTACGTCGGCGAACAGACCGGCAAGCTCAGCCCGATGCTCAACCGCATCGCCGACTTCTACGAGGAGGAGGTCGACACCGACGTCGACAGCCTGATGAAGCTGCTCGAGCCGGCGCTCATCACCATTCTCGGCGTCGTCATCGGCGGCATCGTCATCTCGATGTACCTGCCGATGTACTCGGCCCTGACCCGGATCGGCTAGAGCGGCAGAACCTCGCACGACTCCCCGGCCGCGGCCGGGGCGCTGAACTTCGGCACCCGCACCAGGCCCGAACCTGCTCCATAGGCAACCAGGTCATGAGAGCCCAGGGGTGGCCGCGGGTCGACCAGCACTTCACCGGACGAGAACCCGAGCCGGCAGGGCAGGAACCGGTCCCGGCCCTTGGCGAACGGCAGGCCTCCCGTGAGCCTCCCGCGGAGCGCTCCCTGCCAGAAGCCGTCGGCAATGCCCGTCATCTGCCGGAGCAGCGGCCGCACCAGGAGCCAGTAGGTGACCATCGCCGAAGCCGGGTTGCCGGGAAGGCCGAACACCCATCCGCGATCGTGGCGAGCCGCTACCAGCGGCTTCCCCGGCTGGATCGCCACCGCGTCGAACAGGATGCGGCAACCCAGGCCGGTGTCGCCGAGGACCTGCTCGACGAAGTCGAACTCGCCCATGGAAACGCCGCCGGAGATCAGGAGCACGTCGGAGTCCAGACCGCGCTCGACCCTGTCGCGCAGTTCGGCGGGATCGTCCCGCGCGATACCCAGGGAACGGGCCTCGATGCCAAGCTGCGACAGCGCGGCCCGGAGGAAGTCGCGGTGGGAGTCCCGGAGCTGACCCGGACCGGGCTCGGCCTCGGCGGGGACGACCTCGTCGCCGGTGGAAAGCGTGGCGACGGTCGGGCGGCAGTAGACCGGCGCCTCCTGGATGCCGTGAGTCGCCAGCACGCCGGCGCCGCCGGGGGTCAGCAGTTCACCCACCGCGAGCAGCGGCCCGCCGGCGGCCGTGACCTCGGCCTGCCGGCGGATATGGCTCCCCGCCGGCACCGTCTCCACGATGCGGACGGTGCCCGTGCCGGCGTCGACCTCGGTCTGCTCTATGGGAATCACGCGGTCGGCGCCGGCTGGTGCCGGCGCCCCGGTCATGATTCTCAGAGCCGCGCCGGGACGGAGTTCCGCTCCGGGCGCGTCGCCGGCGGCGACGATGCCGTCGACCGGCAGAACGGCGCCCGCCTCGACCTCGCCGCCAAGGGCGAAACCGTCCATCGCCGAGACATCGTGGGCGGGCACGTCGACGGTCGCGGTCAGGTCCCCGGCGAGAACCCGGCCGACCGCATCGGCGCGAGCCACCTGTTCGATGCCGAGCGTTTCGGCCTCCGTGGCGATGGCGGACCAGGCGTCTTCCGGTGACAGCATGGCGGGTTGTTACCTGAGCAATCGGCCCGCCGTCAACGCATCGACTCCCGCAACGCCCGTCGCGTCGACTGGCAGTCCTCGCCGGAGACTGCCAACAAGCTGCTACAATCCCGCGCCGCGATGCCCCTGTACGAGTACCAGTGCACCGAATGCGAGGCCACCCTGGAGGCCATCCAGGCGTTCTCGGCACCGCCGCTCGAGGAGTGCCCCGAGTGCGGCCGGTCCAGCCTCAAGAAGCTGCTCTCGGCGCCCGCGTTCCAGTTCAAGGGCAGCGGCTGGTACGTCAACGACTACGCCCGCAAGGACAAGAACGGGTCCGCGGAAACGTCCTCGAACGGCTCCGCCGCGAACGGCGACGGTTCGGAGAGCAAGGGCAAGGCCGCGGCCGGCGAGTCCTCCTCGACCGAGTCGTCCTCGAAGAGCGAGACCTCAAGCCCCGCCGCCACCCCGTAACGCCAGCGGACGGCCGCTGGCAGCCGCCTCCTGCCCTCCGGGCCGGCGGGTCAGCACGTTGGCGGAAGCGCATGGGAATCGAACCCACCCCCGTGGCGCATGACGCCCCGGACCAGCGACTTGCGAAGGCCGCGCGGTCTGCGATGGCGGAAGCGCATGGGAATCGAACCCACCCCCGGAGACGCATCACGCCCCGGACAACGGTTTTGAAGACCGCAGGAGGCACCAGCCCCCGAGCGCTTCCGCCGGTCAGCATATCCTCGGGCTTCCGACCCGGAACAGACGAGGAACACCGTCATGACGATCCCGATCGCCGGCCCGCGAGGCCGGGCACCAGCTCTTGGTCTCACGCTCCTGCTGCTGGCGTGCGGCGCGGACGCGCCCGCTGAAGGAGGAGGCGCCCAGGAGGCCACGGCGGCCGTGGAGCTCTCCGAGCCGATCAGCGCCAGCGGCCTGTCGATCGCCCTTCCGGCGGCCTGGAACCGCCTCGAACCGAGATCGGCGATGCGCATGCTCGAAGCCCAGATCCCGGGCTCCGGCGGTCCGGGGGAGATCTCGGCGTACTACTTCGGCCCCGGCGGGGGCGGTGGCGCGGCGGCGAACGTCGAGCGCTGGAAGAGCCAGGTGGTGCTCGAACCCGGCGCCCCGGATCCCACCACCCAAAGCCGCGAAAGCGGCGGCGTCCGCCGTACCTGGATCGAGCTGGAGGGAACGGTCAAGGCGAGCACGATCGGCAGCTTCCCGACGACCGACCTGCACGACGGAGCGCTCTTCGGAGCGGTGATCGAAGCGCCCGGCGGCCCCTGGTATCTACGGGCCGTCGGCCCCGGCGCGACGATGCGCGAGCAGCGTCAGGCCTTCCTGGCGATGCTCGACAGCGCGCGTCCCGAAGGCTAGGCGCTAATCGAAGCCGCCTGCGGCGGCAGCCGGCGAGGACGCCGGCGCAGCCAGTGTGGACCGCCGGAGTCCCTCGACCTCAGTGACGGCCGAAACGTGGTGGAGCCGATGGGAGTCGAACCCACGACCTCTTGAATGCCATTCAAGCGCTCTCCCAACTGAGCTACGGCCCCACGTTCGGCGGCGCGCGAGTGTAGCAGTCTCCTAGAAGTGGTACGCCACTCCGGCGTGAACGGTGGCGTGGGTGCTGGAGGCGTCGAGGTCCGCGTAGTGACCCACCAGCTCGACCATGATCGAGAAGCGCTCGTTGATCGGGAAGTCGCCCGTCACGCCCAGGGTCAGGCCGACTCCCTCGTCGCTCTCGGTCCCGTCGCCGAGCTGGTACACGCCGAGGCCCATGAACACGCCCGATTCGTAGTAGAGGTCGTTGAACCGGTACTCGCCGGCGACCGTCGCGTAGCGGAAGGTGGGGCTCGCCAGCGTGCCGATCTGGTCGCCGCTCAGGTCCGTGCTGCCGACCCGGACGCCGACCGAGGTGCGCGGCTGGGTACGCCACGAGAAGCTCGCCAGGAACCCCGCGTGGTCGAGGCCGCCGTCGGGCTCTCCGTCCAGGCTGCCGCCGAAGGTCGGTCCGAGCGAGACGGTGTAGCTGTACTGCCCCTGGGCGCCGGCGCTCGCCGCGCCCGCGAGCAGCAGGAGGACTGTCGCCAGCGCCGGCACGGCGGCGGCGCGTAGCTTTCGTTTCCGTGAGGTCAAGAGAGTCTCCTTGGTCCGCGCGCCGGGCAGTATAGACGCGGGCTGAATCCGTCCTGGTCGGTAGGAATGACCGCAGACGGCCCACCCACCCGAAGAAGACTGCCCACCTGTTTCTACGGATCAGGAGCACAAAACGTCTGTCGGCTGGCGCGACGTTTCCTGACCTTCGCCCTCTGGCTGCTGCTGCCCCGGCCCTGCCTGACCTGCTCGGCCCCGGCCGAACGGGAGCTCGGGCTGTGCAAGCCGTGCCGGCGCCTGCTCGAGTCCCCGCCCCGGGGCGCGGCTCGCGAGGACCGCCTGGAAGGCAGTGACGGTTTCTTCTGGCTCTGGGTCTACCGCCCGCCGCTCGACCAGGTCATCCTGGGCCTGAAGTACCGCCGGCTGGACTACCTGGGCCGCCACATCGCCGACGAGGCGAGCACTCGCCTGGGAATCGAGCTGCGGCGCGCCGACGTTCTCGTACCCATGCCCATGCACTGGCGCCGGCGGCTCGCCCGAGGCCACAACCACGCCGAGTCGATCGCCCGGCCGCTGGCCCGGCGTCTCGGGCGACCGCTCTCGACCGCGCTGAGAAGGCGGACCCTGGGCAGGCCGCAGGTCGGCCGCGGCCGCCGTCAACGGCTGGTCAATCCGGGAATCGCCTTCACCTGCGGGAGACCCGCCGCCATTCGGGACCGCGTCGTGCTCCTCGTCGACGACGTCGTGACCACCGGGGCCACCGCAGGCAAGGCCGCCCATGCCCTCAAGGCGGCGGGCGCCGGGAAGGTCATCGTCTTCGCCGCGGCCCGCACACAGACCTGACCCCGCACGCCGTCCGCTATAGTGATTCTCAACATGACCTGCCGGATGCATCCCGGCGACTCCCGGTCGACCGCTGTGCGAGTGCGCATGCTCTCTGCCGGAGTCCTGGCGCCCGTCGCCGCCATCGCCCTCCTGGGCACCGCGCCGCTCCAGGCCGGCCTCGACCTGCCGAGTCTGGGCGATCCAACGGCCGGGCGGCTCGTCGGCCGGGTCCACGCCGGCAAGGCGCCGCTTCCCGCCGCCCGCGTCTACGTCTACGACGTCGCCGATCGCAGCAAGCAGAGGACGACGACCGATCGCTTCGGCCGCTACGCCTTCCAGCCCCTGCCGGCCGGCGTCTACCGCGTGATCGCTCACCGGCCGGGCTTCGTGCCCGCGGTGGCGGAACTCGTGCGCACGACGAGCGAGTCGGCGCAATCGCTCGACTTCGAACTGAGCGCCCGCGAGCGCCGGCCCGCTGGCGAGGAGACGGGCAGCGGCGAAGAGGACTTCTGGTCCGTCCGGCAGCGCATACCAAACGACGTCCTGCGCCAGATCCAGATCGCGGAAGCGATCGCGGACGATCAGGACTGGGCGCTCGAGTCGGCGGTCCAGCGCGAGCGGTTCGAGGCGGAGTTGCGGACGCTGTCGGGTATCGAGGACGCGGGCGGCGACGCCGGCGCCCGGGTGCTCGGCAGTCAGTTCGATCTCCGCAGCCGGTTCGGCGAGACCCACCTCGCCCTGCGGTCCGACCTGCGCGAGTTCGAGCGCCAGGTGTTCAACGAAGACCATCAGCAACTCGGCGACAGCCAGGCCTTCGCCCTCGACGTGAACCACCGGGGTTCGAACGTCCAGATCACGTCGCAGCGACACCGCTTCCACGGCGGCGATTTCCACGGCGGCGATGCGGCGGCCTGGGACGACTGGGGTCCGACCCCGTTCGCCGGCCTCGAGAGCTACGGCCTCAGGGTCGAACAGGCGGCCGGCGCCGGCGACGCCCACTTCGAGGCCCGGTACACCGCCGACCAGAACTTCCACCACGGCTTCGGCGACCTCTACGCCGGCCAGAGCGGTCTGCACAGTCTGGCGCTGGCGGCCCTCGACTCGCCGATGTCCTCGACGACCCTGGAGTTCCGGGGCGGCTACGAGCGGCAGATCACCGCCAACGCCTCGCTCGAAGCCGGACTCAGCTACCGCGAGCGACAGGCCTACGGGAACGGCCGCTTCTCGACCTGGGGCGAGGATCCCCACCAGCGCTTCGACGTGTTCAGCCAGGGCAACTGGGAGATCCAGCCCACGGTCGTTCTCGAGTACGGGATGTTCAGCACGCTGAGCGACGGCAACGTCTCGTTCACGCCCCGCGCCGGCTTCGTCGTCGAACTCGGTTCCAACTGGCTGGCCGCCGTGTCCGCCAGCGAGAGGGTCGACTCGGAACACCTCCTCTTCCGCGACTTCCTGCAGGTGCAGTACCACGACGACGACGCCTGCACCGCCACCTTTGAGCACTGCTACCGGATCGATCTCAGCCGGCGGCTCGGCGCCACGGACGACAGCAACCGCGTCGAGTTCGGCGTCGCGCAGCGCCAGTTCGCGGACAGCGTCCGGCTGTACTTCAGCCGCGACATCTTCGAACGGCTCGAGAGCCTGCTGCTGCTCGACGGCGACCAGGTCGCCGAACTCCACTTCGGGCTCCAGCAGCGCCTGGGCGAGAAGATCCTGACCCGGATCAGCTCTTCGGCCGCTTCGGGCGGCGGCGGCCTGCTCCGCGCCGTCGACGGCAGCGGCAACAACCTCGAGAACCAGGTCCGCTACGTGATCGCCAGCGTCGACACCCAGTTCGAGCGCAGCTCAACCGGCGTCCTGCTCGCCTTCCGGCGGGTGGATCAGGAACTGTCGCCGGTCGCCCGGGACGCCCGGTTCCCGCCCGCAGGCCCGAACTCGGTGCTCTCCGTCGAGCGCCTGCAGCTCCTGTTGACGCAGGGACTGCCCTGGGTCACCGGCACCGGCATCCAGAACTGGGCTCTGCAACTCGAGATGCAACTCAGCCGCGGTCACCTCCCGGTCGACTCCAGCCAGGACCCGGACCAGTTGCGCCGCCGGGTCGTCGCGGGTATCGCGGTCCGCTTCTAGAAACTGCCGGTGCGCCGGCCTGGAGGCTTGGTGTCCGGGTTAGGGGATGAGCTTGATCGCGGCGACGATCAGGGCGCGCTTGGTTGATCGTAACGTAACTCGGCCTGTCCACGGAGGCCTTCCCTGCCGACCTGGACGGAATCCAGGCGCTGAATCCTGATTCAAGAAACCGGTTCAAAACCAACAGGTTGAACTCCAACCGCCTGAAGCGCTCCCTACATGTCCTAGAATCAGGCGGATAGCCGGGGAATCTCACCGGCACAGTACGTGCTTACGGAAAACTGAATTGCCCCGAAGGCGGCCTTCCGGTCGCACCTGAGGCACAGAAGACACACCTCACGACGAGCGACCCAGCGATGCGCATCGAGTCCCGACCCGCCCGGCTCGGCCTGACCGCTGCGCTGTTGCTCGCGACGATCCTGGTCGTCGGCCTGGGCGGCTTCTCCATGGGCCGCAAGGTGAGTTCCTTCCAGGATGTCGGACTCGTCGTCGAGACCGTTGCCGGCGAGATGCGCGTGCTCGCCGCCGCCGACGGGTCGGAACTGCTGTCCGAGGACGTCATCGTCCTGGCCAACGGTGAACCGCCGCTATCGGCGGACGAACTGGAGCGCCTGCTGCGGCGCCGCCCGGAGAGCGACCTGCAGGTGCTCCGGGAGACCGGCGAAGGCGAGGAACTGGTCACGGCGCTGCACCGGCTGCCCCGCCTCAGCCTCGACTGGGCCTACATCGCCCTCGCCCTTACCGGGATCGCCTACCTGCTGATCGGGCTCTACACCCTGAGCCGCCAGCGCAGTCGCCAGATACTCCTCTTCCACCTCTGGGCCCTGACCTCCGCCGCCCTCTACCTGGTGACGCCGATCGCGCCCTTCGACGCGATCGACCGCCTCTTCTACCTCGTCGACGGCGCCTGCCGGCTTCTGCTGCCGCCCCTCACGCTGCACTTCTTCCTGGTGTTCCCGGTGCGCCCGAACTCCATCTGGGCGCGCCGCGCGGTGCCCTGGCTCTATCTGCCGTCCGCCGCCCTGCTCGCCCTGCAGCTCGACCAGATCTTCGGAGCCGGCCGGCTGGCCGGAGATCTCACGGCCAGCGCGCTCGAGCGGCAGGACCGTGTCGAGCTGCTGCTGCTGGTGGCCTACGCGCTGGCCGCCGCCGCGGTGCTCGGCCGACGCCTGCTGTCCAGGCGCGACTGGGAGCAGGGACGGCAGACGCAGTGGATCGCCTTCGGCGTCGCCGGCGGCTACCTGCCGTTCCTCGTGCTCTACGTGGTGCCGTTCGCACTGGAGTTGCCGGCGCCTGGCTGGCTCGACGCTCTCGCGGTGGCGCCGCTGGCCCTGGTTCCGCTCAGCTTCGCCTACGCCCTGCTCCGCTACCGCCTGTGGGACGTGGCGGTGATCGCCCGCGACGTGGCGACCTACGCGCTAACGGTGCTCCTCGCCGTGCTCGGTTTCTCCCTGCTGAGCCTGCTCATTCGCCGGGGCGTGCCCGAGGACATGGTCGTCGCCAGGGGCTTCCTGAACGCCAGCGCCCTGCTCGTCGTCGGAACCCTCTCGATACCGGTCAAGCAGGGCCTTGGCTCGAGTCTCCAGCGGCTCCAGTACCGCGCCCAGCGCAGCCGCCGGGCGCTGCAGCGGCTCGGCGAGGAGCTGCTCCACGAACGGGACCTCGGGCGACTGGCGTCGAGCCTGCTGCGCGAACTGGAAGAGGGCCTGGACCTCGAACAGAGCAACCTGTTCCTGGTCGAAGGCGACCACCTGACGCCAGTACGGGAGGAGCCCGAAGCGCCGGAGTTCGAACTCGCCGAGGTCGACGCCTCGATCTGGAGCGAGTCTCACCGGGCCCTGGAGCGGGCGCCGCTGGCCGACGCCGCGGACACCGGCTACCTGCGCCTCGCGGTGCTCGGCTATCACTACGTCTTCCCGCTCCAGGTACGGGACCGGACGGTCGGTCTGCTCTGCGTCGGCCGTCGCATCGGCGGCGCGCCGCTCTCCACCGACGACTTGACCCTGATCCGACAGCTCCTGAACCAGGCGGTGCTGGCGATCGAGAACGCGCAACTGCTCGAGCAGAGACAGCGGCAACTGATCCGGGTCTCCGAGCTCAAGCAGTTCAGCGAGGAGATCATCGAGTCCTCTCCGGCCGGCATCGCCGTCATCGACGGAACGAACCGGATCGTCACCGCGAACGGCGCCTTCGGGGCTCTCGTGGGCCAGCCCAGGAACGAGGTCGGCGACAGGCCGCTCGACGATCTCATCCCGCTCCACCTGTTTCCGCGGCAGGACGACCCGCCGGTCGAGGTGCGCTTCGAGGATCCGACCCGGACCGAGAAGTACCTCCAGTTATCCGTCGCGGCGTTCCAGGGCGCCGCGCCCGGCCACCGGGTGGTCGTGGCGCACGACGTCACCGAGCGGGTGGCCATGAAGCGCGAGCTGGCGGAGAAGGAGCGCCTGGCGGCTCTCGGAGCCATGGCCGCCGGCGTCGCCCACGAGGTGAACACGCCGCTCACGGGAATCTCCAGCTACGCCCAGATGCTGCTGGCCGAAACCTCCGATCAGGATCCGCGGCGGCGCCTGCTGCGCAAGGTCGAACGCCAGACCTTCCGGGCCGCCCGCATCGTCAACACGCTCCTCGACTTCGCGCGCCGCGGCCGGCACGAACCGGCGCCTGTCGACCTGGGGCTAGTGGTCAAGGAAAGCTGCGACGCGCTGGCGGAGCGGTTCGCCGACGCCCGCGTCGAACTCCAGGTGGACCTCGGTCCGTGCGGCAAGGTCTGGGTGCCCGGCAACGACACGGAACTCGGCCAGGTACTCGCCAACCTGATGATCAACGCGCTCGACGCGATGACCGAGGCCGGCAGCAAGGAGAGACGTCTCTCGCTGGCGGTTCAAAACTCGGGCGACACGATCGACGTATTCATCGACGACACCGGGCCCGGCATTCCCGAGCAGCACCTTGAACGCGTATTCGAACCCTTCTTCTCCACCCGCAAGGCCGCTGGAGGCACCGGCCTGGGGCTCTCCATCAGCCAGGAAATCGTCCGCCGCCACGGCGGCGACCTGGTCGCCTCGAACCTTCCGTCCGGCGGCTGCCGCCTCACGCTCCGTCTGCCCACGATGCGCCGACCGCAACCCATGATGCCCCGACCGCAGCCCCTGTCGAAGGAGAACGACGAATGAACATCCTCATCGTCGACGACGAAGAGGTCCTGCAGGACGTTCTCACCGCGCTGATCCGGCAGGAGGGACACCATCCGATCTGCTGCGCCTCGGGCCAGGAGGCGTTGTCCGTGCTCGCCCAGGAGGAGATCGACCTGGTGTTGCTCGACCTGATGCTGCCGGACATGAACGGCAAGGAGGTCATGCGCCGCATCCGCCAGAGCGACCCGGACCAGGTCGTCGTCGTGATCACCGCCTACTCCTCGATCGAGGGCGCGATCGAGGCGATGCGCGAGGGCGCCTTCCACTACCTGCCCAAACCCTTCAAGAACGAAGAGGTGCGGCTCACCATCCGCCAGGGGCTGGAGCGCCGCCGGCTGACCGCCGAGAACCGCGACCTCAAGGAGCAACTGCGCGAGCGCCAGGGGTTTGACAGCATCATCGGCAAGAGCCGGTCGATCCGCCAGGTGTTCGACCTGATCCGACGCGCCGCGCCGTCCAAGAGCAACATCCTGATCCGCGGCGAGAGCGGCACCGGCAAGGAGCTGGTCGCCAAGTCGATCCACAACAACTCGAAGCGCCGCGACGGGCCCTTCGTCACCGTGAACTCCGGCTCGATGCCCAGCGAACTCCTGGAGAGCACCCTGTTCGGCCACGTCAAGGGCGCCTTCACCGGCGCCGTGTCGCACAAGAAGGGCCTGTTCGAGGTCGCCCACGGAGGCACGATCTTCTTCGACGAGATCGGGAACATCCCGCCCGACACACAGTCCAAGCTGCTGCGCGTGATCCAGGAGAAGGAGTTCATGCGCCTCGGCGGGCTCGAGACCCTGAGCGCCGACGTGCGCCTGGTCGCGGCGACGAACGCCGACCTCGAAGAACGGGTGGTGAACGGCGAGTTCCGCGAGGACCTCTACTACCGGCTGAACGTGATCACGATCCAGCTTCCGCCCCTGTCCAAACGGGTCGAGGACATCCCCCTGATCTCACAGCACTTCCTCCGCATGTACTCGAAAGAGAACGAGAAGGCGCCGCGACGCCTCACCCCCGAGGCGATGGACGTGCTGATGGCCCACGGTTGGCCCGGCAACGTCCGCGAACTGGAGAACGTGATCGAGCGGGCCGTCGTGCTCTCGACCGGCGAAGAGATCGGGCTCGACCTGCTGCCCGCGGCCCTCCGTGACGGCGAAACGGCCGTGCCGACGCCGGCGACCCTGCCGAAGACGGGCGTCTCCTTCAAGGAGGCGGTCAGCGCCTACGAACGGGAACTCATCGTCAGGGCCCTGCAGGCCTGCGGCGGCGTCCAGAAACGCGCCGCCGAGCGGCTGAAGGTCAAGCCCACGACGCTGCACGAGATGATGAAGCGCCTGCAGGTGACGATCGAGAGCCGCGCTAGCTAGGCGAAGGCGCGCGGCTCGAAGTCCTCGGCGTTCACGATCGAGGCGCTGTCGCCGGTGGCCCGGATGACGAAGAAGCCCTGTCGTTCGGCGTGGAGGGCCACGTCGTCCGACGCCTGAAGCCAGGCCATCGCGCCGTAGACCTTGCGATCGCGGTACTCGGGCCACCACTCCTTGAAGCGGACCAGCTTCGAACGGAACCGCCCGACATCCTCCGGACGAAGCGTCGTCTTGACCTCGACCACGACGATCTCCTCGCCGTTCACCGCCATGATGTCCACCTCGTAGCTCTCACCGCCTCGCCGCGTCAGCGTACGCTGCGCGAGACTCCGAACGCCGATACCCCGGCCGTCCAGCAACCTGACCAGATCGCCACTGACGAGGCTCTCCATCAGCTTGCCCCACTGCGTCGTGAACAGGTCCTCCGCCTTCTTGAGACGGCGGTCCGTCTCCTTCATCTGCCGGTCCGTCTCCTTCATCTGCCGGTCCAGTTCCTCGCTTCTTTCTTTCTGGGACTTCCTGTCCTCCCTGATGCTCTCGGTGATCGCCTCGATGTTCCGGGTGAGTTCCCGCAACCGCTCGAGGGTTGGAGCTTCGCCGCTTTCTTCGTGGGGAATGGTCATGTTCGGTCGTCGCCTCTCTTCGGTTGTGGCGCCAGGGCGCCGTGAAGCGGTGGGACCTGGTTGCAAGCAGGCCGGGGGGCAACGCCGCGCAAAGCCGGCAAGGGACTCGGAGAGTACCAGCCGGCTAGGGCTCAACGAGGCCGTCGTACGCCTCGGGCCGGCGGTCGCGGTAGAACTGCCACACGGAGCGCACCTCGTCGATCATTCCGAGGTCGAGGTCCGCGACCAGGAGTTCGTCCTCGTCCCTTGACGCCTGGGCGACGATCTCGCCCCTCGGGCTCACGAAGTAGCTGCTGCCGTAGAACGAGCCGAGGTTCCAGGGCTTCTCGGTGCCGACGCGGTTGATGCAGCCCATGAAGTAGCCGTTCGCGACCGCGTGGGCCGGCTGCTCGATCGTCCACAGGTGGTCGGAAAGGCCGGCGACGGTGGCCGACGGGTTGTAGACGATCTCGGCGCCGGCGAGACCCAGGGCCCGCGCGCCCTCGGGAAAGTGGCGGTCGTAGCAGATGTAGACGCCGATCCGGCCGAAGGCCGTGTCGAACACCGGGTAGCCCAGGTTCCCAGGGCGGAAGAAGTACTTCTCCCAGAAGCCGGCCACCTGCGGGATATGGGTCTTGCGGTACTTGCCTAGGTAGCTGCCGTCGGCGTCGATGACGGCGGCCGTGTTGTAGAGGATGCCCGCGGTTTCCCGCTCGTAGACCGGCACGACGATCACCATGCCGAACCGGCGCGCGTACTCGGCCATCCGCTCGGTCGCCGGGCCGGGAACCGGCTCCGCGGCCGCGAACCAGCTCGAGTCCTGGCCGGGGCAGAAGTACGGCGTGTTGAACACCTCCTGCAGGCAGAGGACCTGGACGCCCTGGCGGCCGGCGTCCTCGATGTAGGGAATGTGCTTGGCCGTCATCGCCTCGACCGTGGCGGCGACCTCTTCGGCCGACGCGCCGTCGCCGCAAGTGCCCTCCGGCAACGACATCTGGATCAGGCCGGACTTCAACATTCTGCTCATATCGCTTCTCCGAAGTTAGAACGGGCCGCCGAACAGCCCTCGCTTGAGGAAGTTCCCGCCGCCGGCCCGCCCGTGCCAGATGTTGTCCTCGACGACCACCCGGCCGCGGCTGATCACGATCTCCGAGACTCCCTGTACCTCCGTGCCCTCGTACGTGTTGTAGTCCACCCGCATGTGGTGCGTGTGCGGGTTGTTGGCGCTGATCGTTTCCCGGCGGTCCGGATTGAACACGACGATGTCGGCGTCGCTGCCGACGGCGATCGTCCCCTTCTTCGGGAACAGGCCGAACAGCTTCGCGGCCGCGGTCGCGGTCAGCTCGACGAACTTGTTGACCGACAACCGCCCGCCCACGACGCCGCCGTTGTAGACCAGGCTCATCCGGTTCTCGACGCCCGGAGCACCGTTCGGGATCTTGCTGAAGTCGTCTATCCCCAGCACCTTCTGGTCGTGGAAACAGAAGGGGCAAT
This sequence comes from Holophagales bacterium, assembly GCA_009843505.1. Lineage (GTDB taxonomy): Bacteria > Acidobacteriota > Thermoanaerobaculia > Multivoradales > Multivoraceae > Multivorans > Multivorans azotirespirans. The sequence continues at coordinate 190,373 of VYDI01000019.1, forward strand.
GATCGGTCGAGATGCTCTGCAGGTCGCCGAAGCCGAGCCCCCGCCACAGGTGGTCCTGGTTCCACTTCTCGCGCAGCGGCGGCGTCATGACGTACTTCGCGCCCTCGAAGTCCTCGTGGTCGTAGCGGCTCAGGTCGAGGAACAGGTACTGCGGGCAGGTCTCCGCGAACACCTGGGCGCCGCGGGCGCGGGCCAGGGTCACCTGCTCGAGCGCGTCGGCGCAGCTCAGGTGGACGATGTAGACCGGCACGCCGGCCACCTCGGCGATCGCGATCGACCGGTGGACCCCCTCCGCCTCCATCCGCGTGGGGCGCGTCAGGGCGTGGTACTTCGGCGAGGTCTTTCCCTCGGCGAGCGCGATCTTCACGATCTCGTCGATGACGATCCCGTTCTCGGCGTGCATGCACACCAGGGTGCCGTCCTCCCCGGCCTTGCGCATCGCCCGGAACAGGGTGCCGTCGTCCACGTAGAGCACGCCCGGGTAGGCCATGAACATCTTGTAGGACGTCACGCCCTCGTCGGCCAGCCGCCGCATCTCCCACAGCCGGTCGTCCTCCATGTCGGTGACGATCATGTGGAAGCCGTAGTCGATGCCCGCCTTGCCGGCGGCCTTCTCGTGCCAGGTCTCGAGCCCCTCGAGGGTCGAGTGGCCCTTGGTCTGGATCGCGAAGTCGACGATCGTCGTCGTGCCGCCGAAGGCGGCCGCCCGGGTGCCCGTCTCGAAGTCGTCCGCGCTGGTCGTGCCGCCGAAGGGCATGTCCATGTGGGTATGCGGGTCGACGCCGCCCGGGATGACCAGGCGGCCGGCGGCGTCGATCGTCCGGTCGGCCTCCACGTCCAGGTCGCGGCCGATCAGCGTGACGGTCTCGTCCTCCACGAAGATGTCGGCGTGGTAGTCGTCCACCGCCGTAATGACGCGTCCGTTACGAATCAGCAGGGACATGCGTGCCTCCTTTCCGGCAGCGGGGCTCCGGGCAGGTACGACTCTAGACGAACCCGCGATAGCGGCGATGCACGTCCATTCGAGCGTGCAGAACGCGAGCGATGCGAACGCTCCCTTCCCGCTGCACGTAGAAGACGACGTGAGCCTGGAACTCATGACGTCTCACCCCCGGCGCAATCCGATCGGCCCGACGGCCAAGCATCGGGTACTCCGCGAGAAGCTCGAAGCATGAATGCAGGCCATTGAGGTACTTCCTCGCTGAGGCAAGCCCGTGCTGCTCGATCGTGTAGCTGTAGATGTCCTCGATGTCGGAGGCTGCCTTTCGAGAGAGCCTATAGACGGCCATCGCCTCGTAGCCGCGCTTCGACTTCTTCCATGATGGAAGGCACCGTCTTCTCGCTTGAACCGCTGTCGATGCCTTCCTGTACCGCTGCCTGAAGCGCCTCGAAGTCGACCCGCCGCTCGCGGTCGCGTCGAATCAGATCGCGGATGTACTCGCTGTCATTGGTGAAGTGACCCGCAGCGATTCGCGCCTTGATCCATTGATCCTGCAGGTCCGTCAGCGTAATCGTCTTTCGGATAGTGGCCATGTTGTTCTCCGGAGAACGCTCTCGATCACACTCTTGGTGCAGAATAGCACCGTAGCGCGTCGCGCCCCGATCACGCCTCCTCGCCCAGCCGGTACACCCGGACCGCGTTGCCACCCAGGAACAGCGCCGTCGTCTCGTCGTCGAGCTCCAGGTCGTCCAGGCCCTTCAACGCCGTGGCAGGCGCGATCATCGGGTAGTTGGAGCCGAACAGCACCTTCTGGCGTCCGTTCGTCTTCAGGTACCGCACCAACTGCGACGGGTAGCGCTTGACGGTGTAGGCGGATGTGTCGATGTAGACGTTGCGGTGCTTGGTCGCGACCGCGACCGCCTCCTCGGTCCACGGGTACCCGATGTGGCCCGCCACGATGACCAGTTCGGGGAAGTCGAGCGCGACCTGGTCCAGGTAGATCGGACGTCCGACCTCCGAGGGCATGAGCGGACCCGTGTGGCCGATCTGGGTGCAGAACGGCAAGCCCAGGTCACAGCAGGCCGCGTACACCGGATAAAACAGACGATCGGTGGGCGGCAGCTTCCATAGCCAGGGCAGCACCCGGATGGCCTTGAAGCCGAGCTCCCCGGCGCAGCGACGAACTTCTCGCACCGCCTCCATGGGCCGCGCGAGATTCGCCGAACCAACGCCCACCAGCCGCCCACTCGACTCGCCGACGAACCGGGCGACCTCGTCGTTGGAGATCAGCGCGCCGCCGGGCCCGTGCCAGGCGCTGATCAGCATCCTGTCGACACCGCCGCCGTCCATCGCCCGCAGCGTCTCCGCCACCGGCAACTCTTCGGTCGGAACCGCCTGCCGGTTCCAGCGCCGCAGGGACTCGAACATCTCGTGCTGCGCGTGCCGCAGCGTCGGGTGCTGCCCCCAGGCGTCGACGATCATCTACCTGCGCGCCATGTTCTCCGGGCATTCATGGCGGACACCGGCTCAGCCGGACTAGCGGCCGAGATCGCGCGCCGGCTGCGGCGCGTCGCCAACCGGCGTGTTGTGCTGCATCGCGATCATCCACTCGTCGCCGACGCGGGTGTAGGTCATCGTGTAGCGGCCCTCATGCACGGTCTGCCGCCCCTGACCGTTGTAGTCCACCGACAGCGAGTACTCGCCATAGGCGATACCCGTGTCGCCGATGATCCGGTACTGCTCGTTGCGCGTCTCGAATCGGGCGTTCGTCGAGGTGTTGAAGAAGAGTCGCCAGTCCAGCGCGCAGGCTTCGCGGCCCTGCTTGCCCGAAGTGGGCCCGCACGCGTAGAACGACAGCGCCTCCTCGTGCACCGTGTCGAGGAACCCGTCGAGGTTGCCGGCGTTGAGCGCCGCAACGGCCGTTTCGAAAGCCTCCTGGACCGCCGCGGCGTCGTCCACCAGGTCCGCCGCCGAGACGGCTCCGGGCGCCATGGCCAGAACGATGATGACTGCCAGCACGTTGATTCGACGCATTCTCTTTCTCCTTGAGGGTCCGTTGCAGCGGCCGGACCATACCAAGTCGCGGTGAATCGGCGGGCCGTACAGGGCGCGTCGGTCATGCGGCAACCGGCAGCGCGCGTTATCCCGCTACGGCCCGCCGTCCACCTCGACCAGCTCGAAGAAGCCGAACATCATCTCGTCCGTCGACTGAAGCCCGAAGCCGACGTCGCGGGTCGGATCGGGGTTGTTCGGGTTCCCCTCGGAGTTGTCGTAGACGGCGACGATCTCGATGACGGTCCCCGCCGGCACGAGCTTCGGCTTCTCCGGGTAGTAGAAGAGCTGCCAGTTGAAGTCGTACTCGGGCACCTCCAGGAGCAACTCGGAGTCGCCGCCCGCGTAGTGCGCCGTGTACGACATCCGCTTCCCCCGCAGGTGCATGTGCGGCAGGTAGGAGACGATCAGCGAGTCACGCGCGATCTCGTGCCGGTACTCGACCCGGTGGTCGGGCACGCCCGCGGGAATCAGGAACCCCATCTCGCCCGCGATCACGGCCTGGATCTCCGAGCGCAGCTCGCCTTCGCCGAAGTGGAGGCCGATGAGCGTCCGGTCGGTCTGCTCTTCGCCGTTCGGGTGGTAATGCTGGTTCATGACGACGACGGCGCCCGGCTCGATCCAGCGCCCGGCGCCCTCCCGGAACTCGGTCGGCGCGGTCCCCGCGCCCCACATCGCCAGCACGTTGAAGTAGCCGCGACCGTCGACCGAGCCGCTGGCGCGCAACGCTCCCTGGGGCGTAAGGGGCACGCCATCCTCCACCATGCCGGTGAAGTCCGCCTTGAAGGCAAGCTGGTGGTGGTTCACCTGGGGCGCGCCCGGCCGGAACTCGACCGCGCGGATCCAGCGGCGCTCCGGGATGTCGAGCGTCACGAACTGGTTCAGGAACAGGTCGGGACCGTCGGCGGGCACGGCGACCGCCGGCAGCTCGATGACGTAGTCCGGTTCGCCGAGCTGCCAGCCTTCCGTGAACTCGGGCGGCTCGGGCATGAGCTTCGGATCCCCGGGCGGCGCGCCCAGTTCGACCCAGGCGACGATCGTGCCGATCTCCTCCTCGGAGAGCGTCGGATCGTTCGCCCACTCGCCCACCGAAGGTTCCGCAAACCACGGAGGCATCGTCCGGCTCGTCACCGCGCGTTGGATCGACCGCGCCCAGGGCCGCGCCTCCCGGTACGTGGTCAGCGACATCGGCCCGATCTCGCCGGATCGATGACAGGCCACGCAGTGCCGGTTGAGGATCGGCGCCACGTCGCCACTGAACGTGACGTCGGTCGCCGCCACCGGGGCGGCCGCGAGCAGCAGTGCGAGCAGAAGAAGTCTCACAACGGAGAGTGTCCGCATCGGCACACCTCCCAGGAAAGTCAACAACCACTGCCAGCTTAGACAGGGAAGGTGAACTTCCCGTTCATTTCGTCACCATGTTCGTTAACCTTCGTGAACATGTCCGCACCGGACGAGCACGAACGTGAGATCGCGGTGCTCCGCGACCGGACGTCGAGGCTCAGCGCCGCCGCGCTGCGCGTCACGGCCAGCCTCGACGAAGCCACCGTCCTTCAGGAGATCGTCGACAGCGCCTGCGAGCTCACGAGCGCCCGCTACGGCGTCATCACGACGATCGACGACGCCGGAGCGCCCCGCGACTTCGTCTCCTCCGGGTTCACTCCCGAGCAGCACCGCGAGATGGAGAGTTGGCTGCCCGAGGGACCGCAGCTCTTCGACCACCTGCGCGACCTCTCCACGCCGCTCAGGCTGGCGGACCTGCCGAGCTACATCCGTTCGCTCGGCTTCTCCACCGATCTCATGCCGGCGAAGACCTTCCAGGGGACGCCGATGCGGCACCGGGGCGTGCACCTCGGCAGCTTCTTCCTCGGCGGCAAGCGGGGCGGACTCGAGTTCTCGGACGAGGACGAGGACGTGCTCGTGCTGTTCGCGTCCCAGGCGGCGACGGCCATCGCCAACGCCCGTACCCATCGCAACGAACAGCGGTCGCGCGCCAGCGTGGAGGCGCTGGTCGAGACGTCGCCGGTGGGCGTCGTCGTCTTCGACTTCTCCACCGGCGCTCCCACCACCTTCAACCGGGAGGCGAGGCGGCTGGTGGAGAACCTGGCCGCGCCCGGGAGGCCCCCGGAAGAACTGATCGAGATTCTGGTCTGCCGGTTCGGCGATGGCCGCGAAGTCCCGATGTCCCGCCTGATCCACGACGCGCCCGCGCTGCGCGCCGAGGAGGTCGTGCTCTCGGTCGCCGACGGCCGTGGCGCCAGGGCGCTGGTCAACGCGACGACCATCCGCTCCGCCGACGGCGAGCCCGAGTCCATGGTCGTCACCATGCAGGATCTCGCGCACCTCGACGAGCTGGAGCGGCTGAGGACCGAGTTCCTGAGTATGGTGAGTCACGAACTGCGCACGCCCCTGACCTCGATCAAGGGTTCGGCAGCCACCGTGCTGGGAGCGTCCGAGGAGCTCGACCGGTCGGAGATGCTGCAGTTCTTCCGGATCGTCGAGGATCAGGCGGACCACATGCGGGGCCTGATCGGCGACCTGCTCGACGTGGGCCGCCTCGAGTCCGGCACGCTGTCCGTCGCGCCGCAGCCCGTCGACCTGACCGTCCTGGTCGAACGGGCAAGGAGCGCGTTCGCGAGCGGCGGCGGGCGCAACGCGGTACGCCTCGACCTGCCGCGGGACCTGCCGCGCGTCATGGCCGACGCGCGGCGCATCGTCCAGGTGCTGAATAATCTGCTGTCGAACGCCGCCAGGCACTCCCCGGAGTCGTCGCCCATCCGGGTCGAGGCGGTCCAGGACGGACACCACGTCGCCGTCACCGTCGCGGACGAGGGGAGCGGTGTTCCGCCGCACCTGCTGCCGCACCTGTTCAGCAAGCACGCGGGCGTCGTCGGCGGGGAAGGGAACGTGGGCATCGGCCTGGGCCTGGCGATCTGCAAGGGACTCGTGGAGGCCCATGGGGGCCGCATCTGCGCCCGGAGCGACGGACAGGGCGAGGGGACCCGGATCACCTTCACGATCCCCGCGGTGGAGGAGCCGGGCGACGGCAAGGCGTCCGAGGCCCTCGTCCCGGGCGCCTCGGAAGGAGCGCGGCGCGGAGGCGGCCGGCCGCGCGTGCTCGTGCTGGACGACGACCCCCAGGCGCTTCGCTTCGCCCGCGACTCGCTCGCCTCCCGGGGCTACACGCCGGTGGTCACCGGCGACGCGCGCGAACTCCCCCGCCTCCTCAGGAAAGAGCGGCCGGACCTCGTCCTGCTCGACCTGGTGCTGCCCGGAACGGACGGCATCGAACTGCTGCAGCGCCTGCCGGAACTGGCGGACGTGCCCGTGATCTTCATCTCCGCCTACGGCCGCGACGAGACGGTGGCGCGAGCCCTGGAGGCCGGCGCCGAGGACTACATCGTCAAGCCGTTCTCCCCGACGGAACTCACGGCGAGAGTGGGAGTCGCCCTCCGCAAGCGCCTCGAGCCCGGGCCCTTCGTGCTCGGCAACCTGTCCATCGACCGGGCGCGGCGCCGGGTGACCGTCGGCGGAGTTCCCGTGCGGCTGACCGCCACCGAGTACGAACTGCTGCGGGTCCTCTCCGTGAACGCCGGGCACGTGACGACCTACGAGGCCCTCCTGCGCCGGGTGTGGGGCGGCCGGGGATACGCCCAGCCGCAACTCGTCCGCGCCTTCGTCAAGAAGCTGCGGACCAAGCTCGGCGACGACTCGAGCGACCCGACCTACATCTTCAACGAGCGCGGCGTCGGCTACCGCATGCCCAGGCCGGGCGAGGTCTGACTACAGGCGCCGCAACGTCAGCACCCGCGGAATCCCCGCCAGATCGGCGACCATCCACTCGACATCGAAGCCGCTCCCTGCCGCCAGCTCGCGGACCGCCTCGAGCTGGCCCTTGCCGATCTCGAGCAGCAGCCTCTGTCCCGCGCGCAGGAAGTCGCGGGGGGCGAACAGACGGCGGTAGAAGTCCAGGCCGTCGCCGGCGAACAGGGCCTCGGGCGGCTCGTGGTCGCGGACTTCCGGCATCAGGGACGGCCACTCGCCGACGTCGATGTACGGCGGGTTGGAGACCACGACGTCGAAGGCCCCCGGGCAAAGCGCCGACAGGAGATCGGCACGAACCAGACGCACCCGGTCGGCGACGCCGTGCCTGCGGCAGTTCGCTGCCGCCACCGCCAGGGCGCCGGGCGAGAGGTCGGTCGCGACGATCCGGCTGCCGGGCCGCTCCAGCGCCAGGGTGACCGCGATGCAGCCGGAGCCGGTGCCCACGTCGAGCACGCGGGCGCCGTCGTCGATGCAGTTCAGCGCCGCCTCCACCAGGTGCTCCGTCTCCGGCCGCGGGATCAGCACCCGCGGATCGACGGCGAAGCTGCGGCCATGGAACTCGCGCCGGCCCAGCAGGTAGGCAACCGGGATCCGGTCCGCCCGGCGCCGGATCAACTGGCCGTAGCTGACCGCGGCGGGCTCGGGCACGTCGTCGTCAGCGCGGGCGTACAACTGCGCCTCCGAGAGCCTCAGCACCTCGCCGAGCAGGAGCGCGGCCTCCCGGCGCGGCTGCTCGACCGCGCCGGCCAGATGCTCCTGGCCCGCGTCCAGCAGATCGACGATGCGGGCCGCCCCCGGCGGGGGCTTCGCCGGGGACACCGGGCTCAGACCGGGTCGCCGTCGCCCGTCTGCCGCAGCCGCTCCGCCTCGAAGTGCTGCTGGAGCGGAACGATCAGCGGTTCGAGGTCGCCCTCGAGGATCGACGGCAGCTTGTGCACGGACAACCCCACGCGGTGGTCCGTAACGCGGTTCTGCGGGAAGTTGTAGGTGCGGATCTTCTCCGAGCGGTCCCCGCTGCCGACCATCCGCCGCCGCTCCTCGCCCATCTCGGCGCTGGCCTTCGCCTCCTCGATCTCGAGCAGGCGGCTCTTGAGCACCCGCATCGCCTTCGCCTTGTTCTTGATCTGGCTGCGCTCGTCCTGGCAGGTGACGACCAGGCCGGTCGGCTGGTGGGTCAACCGGACCGCCGAGTAGGTCGTGTTCACGCCCTGGCCGCCGGGGCCGGACGCGCAGTAGGTGTCCACGCGCAGGTCGGACGGCTCGATCTCGATCTCGATGTCCTCGGCCTCCGGCAGCACGGCGACCGTCACCGCCGAGGTGTGGATGCGGCCGGAAGCCTCCGTCTCGGGTACCCGCTGCACGCGGTGAACGCCGGCCTCGTAGCGCAGGGTGGCGAAGGCGCCGCGGCCCTCGACGATCGCCGACACCTCCTTGATGCCGCGGATGCCGGACTCGGACAGGTCGAGGATGTCGACCTTCCAGCGGTGGTCGTCGGCGTAGCGGCTGTACATCCGGAACAGCTCGGCCGCGAACAGGCTCGCCTCGTCGCCGCCGGTGCCGGCGCGGATCTCCAGCACCGCGTTGCGCTCCTCGTTCGGGTCCTTCGGCGCGAGCTCCTCCTTCATCGTTTCTTCGATGGACGCGAGAGTCTCCTCCAGCAGGCCCTTCTCCTCGGTCGCCATGTCGTACATGTCGTCCCCGCGCTCGAGTTCGCCCAGCAGTTCCGCCGTCTGGTCGAGTTCGTCCCTCGTCTTCTTGTACCGCTGGTACAGCTCCACCACCGGGTTCAGCTCCGCCAGCGCCCGGCTCGTGTCGCGAAAGAGACCGGGATTGGCGAGCACGTCCGGATCGGCGAGCTTGGCCGTCAGCTCGTCGTACGTCTGCTCAATCTGTTCGAGTTTCTCGAGCATCGTCGCATCTCCGCGCCGGCTTCCCCGCCGACGCTACGGCTGACCCCTAAGGGCAACTCTCGCTATCCTGACACGGAAGCGGCGCCGTCGCCCCTCAGGATCACCAGAAGGCGCCGCCGGAATCACCAACGGCGTTCCCCGGTTTACGGATCTTATGGCCCTCCAGCTCTGGACGCTGCCGCTCCTGGCCCTGGCCGTCGCCCAGGATCCGCGCATCCAACTGGTCGAGCTCCAGGCCGCCGGTGAAACCGAAGCCGCGCTCGAGGAGACGCGACGGCTTCGAGCCGAAGCGCCCGACGTCGGGGCCACGCACGGCCTCTGCTACCTGGAGGGCCACCTGCTGGAAGAGCTCGAGCAGCTCGAGACGGCGTCCGAGGCTTTCGCCACCTGTTTGACCGAAACGCCGGCGCTGGAGCCCTGGGCGCGCTACCGGCTCGCAGTGGGCCAGACCCGGCTCGGCTACCCGGAGATCGCCGCCGGCGTCACCGCCACGATGCTCGGCGACCAGCCGCCGCGGGTCCTGGTGCAACCGGCGGCCGAGCTGCTCGCCACCAGTCTCGACCGCGGCGGTGACTGCCGGCTCCTGCGCGGCATCCCGATGTCGCGGCTGCCGGCGCCGGAACGTCGCCTGCTGACCCTCAGCCAGGCCAAGTGCAGCCTGGCGGCCGGCGAGCTGGACGAGGGGGCGGGCGCCCTGATCGGCCTGCTCAGGGAACGGGCCAACGACCTGGTCGCCTTCGAGGCCGCGGACCGCCTGCACCGGCTGCGACCCGCCCTGGAGGACCGCCAGGAGGTGCTGCTGCTCGGCAACACCTTCCACGAGCACGGCGTCTTCGACCGCTCGAACGAACTCCTCGGGCAGATCGTCGTCGACCTGGAGGTCCAATCGACGTCCGACTTCGAGATCCACTACCGGTGGGCGCGCAGCCACTTCCGGCAGGGCCGGCTCGAAGACGCGGCCCGGCACTATGACCTGCTGGCCACCAACGTGTCTTCGCCGCGCCACTCCGGCCAGGCGCTCTACCAGAAGGCGCGGTCCGAGGAACTCTCCGGCGACTGGATCGACGCGGCTGCCGACTACCGCCGGGCCTACCTGACCGACCCGCAAGGCAACTTCTCCGTGGCGGCGCTGCTTGGCGCCATGCGCCTGGAGTGGCGGCGCGGGCTCGAGGACGAAGCGCTCGATCTCTACTCCGTGCTGCTCCAGCTCCGGCACGACCGCGCGGTGTCCGCGCGCGCCAGCCTCTTCCTCGCCGCCTCCGACATCGTCCAGGGCCGCACGGACCGCGCCGGCGACTGGCTCAGCGACGCCATCCGCGCCAGCCGCAGCGTCGACTTCGAGGTCCGCTACTGGCGGAGCCGGCTCGACGAAGCCCGCGGCGCCCTCGACCGCGCCATCACCGGCTACGCCGACCTGCTTGCCGCCAACCTCTTCCACCCGCTGGCTCGCGAAGCCGAGAAACGTCTCGCCGGCGAGCCCCTGAGGGCGTACGTCCAGCCCATCGCCAGTGAGTTCGCCCGGTCGGAGGATCCGGCCCGGCTCTACCGCGCCTGGCTGCTCTACGGCCGGGAGGGCGACGAAGCGGAGGCGGCGCGCCAGACCCTCCAGGGCCGCCTCGCGACCGATCCCGCGGTGCGTACCTTCTTCGGCCTCCGCGGCGTGCCACCCGGCGAATGGCCGCTATGGGACCGGGCCGCTTCCAACCCGCAGGAACTGCTGCTCGCCCTCGGCCTGTGGGGCGATGCGGCCGAGGTCGTTGACCGGCACTTCCCCGTGGCCAGCCCGAGGCTGGCCCTGACCGCGGCGGAGGGGCTGGCGGATACCCGGCCGCGGCGCGCCCTGCTGATCGCCGAGATTCTGGCTCAAAGGGCGCCGCGCCGCGTACCGGAGCCGCTCTACCCGGTGACCATGCGCCGGGCCCTCTACCCCGACGCCTACGGCGACCTGATCGCCGCCGCCGCCGCGCGCCGCGACCTGGACCCCTTCCTGATCGCCGGGATCATGCGCCAGGAGAGCCGCTTCGACCACCAGGCGGTGTCGGCGGCCTCGGCGCGGGGCCTGATGCAGTTCGTCTTCCCCACCGCGTCGCGGCTTGCGGCGAACGCCGGCCGGCCGCTCTCGACGCCGCGCGAACTCGAGAACCCGGCACTCGCGGTCGAGCTCGGCGCCTCCTACCTGGCCGAACTCCGCGCGCTGTTCGGCAACGAGCAGCACGTCATCCTCGCCGCCTACAACGCCGGCGAGGCGCAGGCCGCGCTCTGGCAGCGTCACTGCTACACCAGCGGCGCCGACGAGTACTTCACCAAGGTCGGCTTCCGCGAGACCCGGAACTACCTGGAGCGCGTCTTGTACAACGTGGCGCAGTACCACGACCTCTACGGACAGGGGCCGGGCGGCCTGTGAGCGGGGACGGGCCGGCGACGGCCGCCGGCCGGCTGCGCATCGTCGCCACGCCGATCGGCAACCTGGCCGATCTCTCGCCGCGCGCCCGCGAGGCGCTGCTTTCCGCCGACCTGATCGCATGCGAGGACACCCGCCGCACCGGCCGCCTGTTCCAGAGCCTCGGAGCGGGCGGCAAGGACGGGCGGCCGCCGCTGCTGCCGCTCCACGATCACAACGAGGACCGGCAGATCGGCCGCGTGCTCGAGCGGCTCGAGCAGGGAGACGCCGTGGCCCTGGTCTCCGACGCCGGCACACCGCTCGTCTCCGACCCCGGCTTCCGGCTCGCCCGCGCGGCCGTGGCGAAGAACATCCCGGTCGAGGCGCTGCCCGGACCCTCCGCGATCCTGGCCGCGCTCGTCGTCTCCGGCCTGCCGCCTTACCCCTTCACCTTCCTCGGCTTTCCGCCGCCCAAACAGGGGAAGCGCCGGCGTTTCTTCGAGACGCACGCCGGACTCCCGCACACCGTCGTCTTCTTCGAGTCGCCGCAGCGCGCCGCCGCCTCGCTCGCCGACGCGGCGGCCGCCTTCGGTGAGGGACGCGAGGCGGCCGTGGCCCGCGAACTGACCAAGCTGCACGAAGAGGTCCTGCGCGGCTCGCTCGCGGAGATCGCGGCCGAGGTTGCGGAGCGCGGCAAGCTACGGGGCGAGGTGACGGTCGTCGTCGGGGGGAGTAAGGGCCGGTGACGATTACCGCAGCGGCCCTTCGATCCAGCAGCCGCCGAGGACCTGGGTGCCGCGGTAGAACACCGCCGCCTGGCCGGGGGCCACGCCGGCCTGGGGTTCGCTGAACTCGACGCGGCAGGAGGCGCCACCGCCGCTCTCGACCGTCGCCGCGACTCCGGGGTGGCGCGAGCGGATGCGGACCTGGACCTCGACGCCGTCGCCGGGCGCCTCGCCGGCGATCCAGTGCAGACCGCGGCCGACCAGTCCCGGCGCCAGCAGCTCGTCGCGGTCGCCGACGACGACGCGGTTCGCTTCCGGCTGTACATCGAGCACATAGAGCCGGCGGCCGGCGGCGACGCCCAGGCCGCGGCGCTGTCCGACCGTGTAGCGGTAGGTCGGCGCGCCTTCGCCCAACACCTCGCCGGCGGTCGTCGTCACGCGGGCGGGAACTCGGGGCAACTCGGGCCGCTCGTCCTCGACGAACTCCCGCACGCCCCGGTCGACGAAGCAGATCTCCATGCTCTCGCCCTTCTCGGCGACAGCCAGGCCGGCCTCGCGGGCCAGCTCGCGCACTTCCGTCTTCGTCAGTTCGCCAAGCGGAAACACCGCCCGCGAGAGCTGCTCCTGGGTCAGCTCGAACAGGAAGTAGCTCTGGTCCTTCGACGTGTCGACCGCGGTGTGCAGCTCGTACAGACCGTCGTCGCCGCGGCGGATGCGGGCGTAGTGGCCCGTGGCGATGCGCCCGGCGCCGAGCCGCCGCGCCCGCTCCCGGAACGCCTCGAACTTGATCTCCGTGTTGCAGGAGATGCACGGGCTGGGAGTGCGACCGCCGACGTAGCTGTCCACGAAGGGGTCGACCACGTGCCGGCGGAACTCACCGTCCATCCGCAGGGTGTAGTGCGGCAGGCCGATCTGCTCGGCGACCCGCCGGGCGTCGCCGAGGTCGAGCGAACCGCAGCAACGCCCGTGGCGGACCTGCTGCGAGCGGTCCCAGAGCAGCATCGACAGGCCGACGACCGGTACGCCTTCCCGCTCGAGGAGGAGCGCCGCTACGGACGAGTCGAGGCCGCCGCTCATCGCGACGGCGGTCAGTGTCGCCGGCGCGGCACCCGGAAGCGCCGGCGCGTGGAGCGTCTCCGCGGCGAAACCGGGAGTCATCGTGCAGCCACCGGTTCGGCCGAGAGCGTCCGCAGCGCCTCGACCTCGCGCGCCAGCACCGGCAGGAAGCGGTCGATCTCGGCCTCATCGTTCGACGTTCCCAGGCTGATGCGGACGGACGCGATCGCCTCCTCCGGCGACACCCCCATCGCCAGCAGGGTTCGGCTGGGCTCGACCACGCCGGAGGCGCAGGCCGCGCCGGTCGAAACCGCGAAGCCCGCCAGGTCCAGGCGAACGACGAGTTCTTCGCCGACCAGCCCCGGGAACGCGACGTGGGTCGTGTGCGGCAGCCGCGGCGACGACGCGCAGTGGAGCCGCGCGTCGGGGATGCCCGCCAGACCGGCCTCCAGGCCGTCGCGCAGGCGGCTCAGGCGCTCGATCCGGCGGTCAAGTTCGCTTGACGCCAGGGCGGCACAGACGCCGAAGCCGACCAGCGCTGCCACGTTCTCCGTGCCGGCGCGCCGCTGCCGCTCCTGGCCACCGCCGAGGATCAGCGGTTCGAACCCGGCGCCCTCGCGGACCCACAGCGCCGCTGCACCGACCGGCCCGTTGAACTTGTGGGCCGCCACGACCAGGTAGTCGGCGCCGAGCGAGTTCACGTCGACCGGGTGCTTCCCCGCCGCCTGCACCGCGTCGCAGAGCAGCGGCACGCCGCGGGCCCGGCAGGCGTCCGCCGCTCCGGCCACCGGCTGCAGCGTGCCGAGTTCGTTGTTGGCCTGCATCAGGCAGGCGAGGCGCGTGTCTGGACGCAAGGCATCCGCCACCGCGGCGGCGTCGACCACGCCGTCGGCGTCCGGGCGAAGCCGGGTCACCTCGACTCCCGAGTTCTCGAGCCGGTCCGCCGCACGCTGGATCGACGGGTGCTCCAGCTCCGAGATGACCAGGTGCCCGCCGGCGCCGTCGTCGAAGATCGACATGAGCACCGCGTTGTTGGCCTCCGTCCCCGAGGCCATGAAGGCGACCTCGGGCGCCGCCGCGCCGATCAGCTCCGCCACCTGTTCCCGCGCCTGCTCCACCGCCGCCCGGGCCGCCCGTCCGAAGGAATGGACCGAGGACGGGTTCCCGTGCCGGCCGCCCAGCCAGAGCAGCATCGCCTCGGCGACTCGCGGATCCAGCGGAGTCGTCGCGTTGTGGTCGAAGTAGACGGGCGCAGCGGCCATGGCGGGCCGATTCTACGGTCGCGCACCCGGAGATACGCTAGACAGTCACGCTACCGCGTCCACTTCGAGGATCCCCGTTGCTCAGCAAGACCGCACGCAGAGGCTCCGTTCTGGCCCTGGCCGCGGGCCTCGTGTTCGTCGCGGAGCCCACCCTCGCGGCCGCGCAGGAACAACGCAACGAAACCCGCAAGGAGCGCCGCGAGCGCCGTGCCGCCCTCGCCGCCGCCGAGGAAGCGCTGCCGCTCGAGTTCAAGGAGTTCCTCTCCAACGTCCACTTTCTGATCTCCGACGCCGAGCGCGAGGCGTTCCTCGAAGTCAGCCAGGACTACCAGCGGCGGGCCTGGATCGAGCGCTTCTGGCGGATCCGCGACCCGTATCCGGACACCCCCCGCAACGAGCTCCGGGCTCGCTGGGAGGAGCGGCTGCTCTACGTCGAGCGAGAGTTCGAGGGTCCGCGGTCCGACCGCGCGCGGATGCTGCTGCTGAACGGCGAGCCGTCCGGGCGCATCAAGTTCCAGTGCACGATGGTGACCTGGCCGATCGAGATCTGGTTCTACAGCCACAGCGACCGGGTGGGCCACGAGTTCTTCCTGCTCTTCTACCGGCGCGGCAACCAGCAGCACTACGAACTCTGGCACCCCTCGGACGGCGTCGAGCGCCTGCTCGACTTCGGCGTCAGCGCGCAGGCCGCGGCCGGCGACATCCAGAGCTGCAGGGACGGCGAGGTCGCCGCGGCCGCGATCAACTGGCTCATGCGCAGCAACGGCCTGGAGTTCGCCACCCTGATCTCGCGGCTGGAGGCGGCGCCAGAGGCGCCGTCGGCGGAATGGACGCTGACCTTCGAGGCCTACACCACCGACGTGCCGGAGGACGCCGAGCCGCTCGAGGCGACGCTCGACGTGCGCTTCCCGGCCCGCTACCAGGCGCGGACGGTGGTGGAAGCGCTGGTCGAGGTCGACCCGGCCTCGGCGCGGCGCGACACGGTGGGCGGCCAGTCGAGCTACAACTTCTTCCTCACCGGCGAAGTGCTGCGCGGCGAGGACCTGTTCGAGAACTTCCGCTACAAGTTCGATCTGCCCCTGGGCGCCGGCGGCGGCGCCGCGCACGCCGGCGGCGAGGGTGAGCCGCCCATTCTGCTCTCCTTCGAGCGCCGGCTGCGGCCGGGCGACTACCGCCTCGTGCTGAAGATCGAGGACCTGAACGGCGGCCGCTTCGCCCGACTGGAGCAGCCGCTCGATGTGCCGACCCTGGAAGCGCCCGCCGCGCGCCAACTAGACCCGGCGGTGCAGAAGATCATCGACCAGGCGGAGGCGGTGCTCACCAGCGACGTGCCGACGGTGCAGCTCCTCGAGCCGGCCGGCGAACTCCAGACCGGCCTCGTCCGCTTCGACACGCTGGCTACCGGCGACGTCGCCGAGATGCGCTTCTGGCTCGACGGCAGCGAGGTCGCCCGCAAGCGGCGGGCGCCCTTCTCGGTCGAGCTCGACCTCGGCGCGACGCCCCGGGTCCACATCCTGCGCGCCACCGCGCACGACACCGAAGGCGCGGAGATCGCCTCCGACGAGATCTCGCTCAACGCCGGCCGCAATCGGTTCGCGATCCGCTTCGCCGAACCCCGCGAAGGCGTCCGCTACGACGGCGAGGTCCACGTCGAGATCGACCTCCAGGTGCCGGACGGCAACCTGGTGGAGCGCCTCGAGCTTCACCTCAACGACGATCCGGTCGCCACCCTGTACCAGGAGCCCTGGAGTCAACTCGTCGAGCTGCCGCCGGGCGACGCAATCACCTATCTGCGGGCCGCCGCCTACCTCGTCGACGGCAACTCGACCGACACCGTGGTCTACGTGAACGCTCCCGACTACCTGGAGATCGTCGACATCCAGTACGTCGAGCTCTACGCCACCGCGCTCCACCGCTCGGGGCGGCCGTACGAGGAGCTGCACGCGGACCAGGTGCGCATCCTCGAGGACGGAGCGCCGCAGGAGATCCTCCGCTTCCAGCGAGTGACCGACCTGCCCGTCCACCTCCAGGTCATGCTCGACGTCTCCGCCTCCATGGTCAAGCGCCTCGGTGTCGCCCGCGAGGCCGCGCTCGGCCTGTTCCAGACGGAGATCACGCCCCGCGACCGGGCGGCCCTCGTCACCTTCAACGACCACCCCTATCTGGCCGCGGACTTCACGAACGACATCGGCAGGCTCGCCGGCTCGCTGGCCGGGCTCAAGGCCGAGCGCGGCACCGCGCTCTACGACGCCATCGTCTTCGGCCTCTACTACCTGAACGGCATCAAGGGCCAGCGCGCCCTGCTGCTGCTCTCCGACGGCAAGGACGAGAGCAGCCGCTTCAGCTTCGAGCAGGCGCTCGAGTACGCCCAGCGCTCCGGCGTCGCCGTCTACGCGATCGGCCTCGGCAAACAGCCCGGGCCGGCCAGGCGCGCCCTCTCCCGGCTCGCCAACCAGACCGGCGGTCGCGCCTTCTTCATCGCCGAAGTCGCCGAACTCGCCGGCGTCTACGGCCGCATCCTCGGCGAGCTGCGCTCGCGCTACCTGATCACCTACCAGTCGACGAACACCAGCGGCAACCGCCGCTTCCGCGAGATCGAAGCCGACGCGACCGTGCCGGGCGTATCGATTCGCACGTTGAAGGGGTACTACCCGTGACGCGGGGAAGGAACGCCCCCGACAGCAAGGCCGCCGGCCGCAGGCCGGCGACCTTCGCCCTCCTCCTCCTCATCACAACCACAGCCGCCGTCGCCCAGGACCCCACGCTCGACCGCCGCCACGCCGACTTCCTCGACGCCGTCGACCCGATCCTCTCCGACACGGAGCGCCGGGTGTTCGGCGAACTCCGCCACGCCTACCAGCGCGACGCCTTCATGCAGCGCTTCTGGGCCGTCCGCGACCCGTTCCCCGAGACGCCGCAGAACGAGTTCCGCGAGCGCTTTGAGCAGGCCGTCGAAACCGCCGTGGAGCGCTTCGGCGACGCCCGGGACGACCGCTTCGAGTCCCTTCTGCTGCACGGCGAGCCGCTCCGCACCTTCCGCACCACCTGCGATCTGCTGCGCACGCTCGACGTCTGGCACTACCCGCACAGCCCGGCCGTGGGCGGCGAGTTCTACCTCATCTTCCTCCGCCAGGGCGGCGGCTTCCGTCTGTGGAAGGCCGCCGACGGATTCTCCTCGCTGCTCGCCTTCGCCACCGTTTCGACGGACCGGGACGCCCAGCTCCGGGAGATCAACCGCCGGTGCTCGCGCGGCGGCGACCTGCTCAGCGCCTTCGGCCTGGCGCTCGACTGGCAGGCGATTGGCGCCGAGGCGCCCGAACCCGGCCGGGCCAACGACGAGTGGGCGCTGGCCTTCCTCGACCGCAGCACGGAGACGCCCGACGGCGCGGAGGCGCTGCCGGCCGGGATCACGCTCCGCTACCCGGGCCGCCGCGGCAACCGCACCGTGGTGCAGGCGATCGTCGGGATCGACCCGGCGCACCTGCCGGAACCGGGAGACGAAGCGCGGCGCTTCGTGCTCGACGGCGAGGTCCTGCGCCGGGGCGAGCTGTTCGAGAGCTTTCGCTACCGCTTCGAGCCGCCGGCGCGGACGGCCGGTAGCGACGCCGCGGCGTCGATCCCGCTCGTCACGCAGCGCTACCTGCGGCCGGGTCCCTACCGGCTGGTGGTCAAGGTGCGGGAGCTGGAGGCCGACCGGTTCTTCGGAGGCAGCACCGAGATCGAAGTGCCCTTGGTAGCGAGAAGCGAAGCCGGCGACGTTTCTCCGCCGCCTGCGGCGGCAGCGGGTCAGAAGACCCGCGCACCCAGTGGGTCCCATACCCACATACCCGACTGGCTCGCCGAAGCGAACGCCGTCAGCCCCCGCTTCATCGACTCACAAGACGACCACACCGTACGGATCCACGCCCTGCCGGAACGCCTGATCACCGGCCGGGTCCGGATCGGCGCCGACGCCGACGGGCCGGACATTCACCACCTGGCCTTCTCGCTCGACGGCCGCGAACTGATCAGCAAGCGGCGGCCGCCCTACCAGGTCGAGATCGACGTCGGCACCGCGCCCCGGGCGCACTCCCTGCGAGTCGACGCCTACGACGCGCAGGGCGGCCTCCTGGCGACGGACGAGGTGACGATCAACTCGGGGCCGCACCGCTTCACGGTCCGCCTCACTTCGCCCCAGCGCGGCGCCACCCACACCAGCAGCGTGCGCGCGGTGGCCGAGGTGGAAGCGCCCCGCCACGAGCGGCTCAACCGGGTCGAGTTCTTCCTGAACGACACCCGCACCGCCACTCTCTACCAGCCGCCGTTCGAGCAGCCGATCGGGATCGATCCGACCGAACCCCTCTCCTACGTTCGCGCGGTCGCCTACCTCGAGACCGGGGCCTGGGCCGAGGACCTCGTCTTCGTCAACTCGCGCAATCTGGTCGAGGAGGTCGAGGTCGCCCTGGTCGAGCTCTACACCTCCGTCACCGACCGTTCCGGCACACCCGTCGCCGGGCTGGTCGAGTCCGACTTCGAGGTCTTCGTCGACGGCGAGCGCCAGGTCCTGCAGCGCTTCGACAGCGCCGCCAACCAGCCGGTCCACGCCGGCATCCTGTTCGACACCTCGATGTCGATGGATCAGCGGCTGGAGGCGGCCGAGGAGGCGGCGCTCCACTTCTTCGAACTCGTCCTCGGCCCACATGACCGCGCCTGCCTGATCACATTCAACGACCAGCCCGAGCTGGCCGTCGGCTTCACCGGTTCGAAGGAGGCGCTGGCCGGCGGCCTCGCCGACCTCGTGGCGGAAGGCGAGACCGCGCTCTACGACAGCATCCTCTACTCCCTGTACTACTTCGGCGGACTGCGCGGGAAGCGGGCCCTGATCCTGCTCACCGACGGCGGAGACTCCAGCAGCGAGTACCGCTTCGACGACGTGCTGGAGTTCGCCCGCCGCTCCCAGGTGGCGATCTACAGCATCGGCATCGACATCGACCGGCGCGAGCTCATGTTCCGCGGCCGCCTGCAGCAGCTCTGCGACGAAACCGGCGGCCGCTGCTTCTTCATCACCGGAGCGTCCGAGCTGCCGCGGGTCTACGAGCGGATCGAGACCGAGGTCCGCTCCCAGTACGTGCTCGTGTTCGAGTCGCCGGAAGGCGAGCGCGACGCCTTCCGCAAGGTCGAAGTGAAGCTGAACGATCCCCGCGCCCGCGGCAGACGCGGCCTCAAGGTCCAGCACCTGCCCGGGTACTTCCAGTGAGCGCTCCCGGCCGTCTCGTCCTCGCCTCGGCCTCCCCCCGCCGGCGCGAGCTCCTCGCGTCCCTCGACCTCGACTTCACCGTCCGCCCGCCGACGGTCGACGAAACGCCCCACCCCGGCGAACGCCCCCGCGACCTCGTCCGCCGGCTCGCCCGGGAGAAAGCCGAAGCCGCCGCCCGCGACGGCGAGTGGGTCCTGGCCGCCGACACCATCGTCGTCGAGGACGGCGCCATTCTCGGCAAGCCGGCCGACCGCGACGAGGCCCGGACGATGCTCGAACGCCTCCAGGGCCGCTGGCACCTCGTGCTGACCGGCACGGCCCTTCGCCCGCCCGCGGGCGACACCCTCCACGCGGTCGAGAGCACGCGCGTCCTGTTCGCCGAACTGACCCCCGAACAGATCGACTGGTACGCCGCCACCGGCGAGCCCGACGACAAGGCCGGCGCCTACGCCGTCCAGGGCCTCGGCAGCCTGTTCATCCTCGAGATCGACGGCAACTACAGCAACGTCGTGGGGTTGCCGTTGCCGACGGTGAGGCAGTTGTTCGAGGGGGCGGGGAGTGACGTGAGGGCGTTTCGGCGATAGTCGCCGGCTAGGCGCCGAACTTCGCCAGTTTGCCGGCGTTCGCCAGCAGCAGGCCCATCAGGTCGCTTGCCGGGATTGTTCCGATCGCGCCGCGGATCGCCTCGATTTCGGTGAACCGGGCGCACTCGTCGACGAAGCAGTTCTCCGACCGCAGGAGCAGCGGCACGGGGTGCCAACTGTGGGCCTTCATCGGCGCCGGCGTGGAGTGGTCGCCGGTGATCGCCAGCACGTCCGGACCCAGGTCGAGGAGCCGGGGCAGCAGGACGTCGACGGATTCGATCACACCGGCCTTGGCCGCGAGATCGCCGTCCTCGCCGGCCATGTCCGTGCCCTTGACGTGGAGGAAGAAGTAGTCGAAGTCGGACCAGCGCTCTTCGAGCCGGTCGAGCACGTCGCCGAAGCTCTTGCCGCAGTCGACGATCTCCATGCCGCAGACCTTCGCCACGCCGCGGTAGAGCGGGTAGCCGGCCAGCGCCGCCGCCCGCAGACCGTAGAGATCGCCGACGCCGGGCAGCACCGGCAGCTTCGAGAAGCCGCGCAGCAGGAAGCTGTTGGCGCGCTCCTCGTCCCGAAGCTCCGCCTGGAGCGCCGCTACCGCCGGGGCGATCCGGTCGGCGGTCCCCCGGGCCGATTCGCCGGCGCCGCCGGCCGCCTGGACGGGCAGCGGGGCCACGCCGAGCCGCTGCGGGTCCGTGTCCGCCAGACCCGGGTCGAGCGGCGGCGTCCCGTCGGCGGCCCGGAACAGGAGAACGAACCGGTAGGCCTCGCCGGGGTGGACCTCGATCTCGATGCCGTCGCCGAGCGCGTCGACGGCCGCCTCGATCCGGCGAGCGAGCCGGGCGCAGAGCCGCTCCCCCTCCGCCGTCGGGATCCGCCCGGCGCGCCGGTCCGTCAGCAAGCCGGCCGCGTCGACGGTCGCGAAGTTGCCTCTCGCCACGACCGTTTCGGGGGAAAGCTCGAGCCCAAGGCCCAGCGCCTCGAGCACGCCGCGGCCGATGTCCACCTCAGGCGACGTCGGTTCGTAGCCGAACAGGGCGAGGTGGCCCGGTCCGCTGCCAGGCGTGATGCCGGCGCCGACCGGCACCAGCCGGCCCAGCGCCGACCGGGCCGCCAGCCGGTCGAGGTTGGGCGTCCGCGCCTCGTCCAGGGCGGTCCGCGGCTGAGCGTCCGTTCGCAGGTCGCCAACGCCGTCGAGCACCAGCAGCACGATCCGGCGCTCGTTCGGTTGCGCCAGCCGGCTCAGGATCTCCTGCCGCCCCATGGCAGCCCCCGTCACGCGACGAAGTAGGCCGACGCGCGGACCTGCAGCCGCGCCCGCGGCTGGAAGCCGCCGCCGTGCAGCCGGAACGCCGAATCCCCGGACAGCACCGGCAGGACGATCCAGCCGTCGAAGCTCTCGCCCCGGTTGTAGGGCGAGACGACGGGCTCCAGTTCAGCCAGCCGGGTCCAGTGGCCGTTCTCCGAGAAGTTCGCCCGCAGCTCGAGGTAGGCCTTGTCGAGATCGATGTTCTTGCCGTCCCGTGGGTGCCACACGGACACGACGAAGCGCATCTCGTCGTAGCGGCGGGTGTCCACGCGCTCGCCGCCGAGGTGCTTGAGCGCATAGACGAACGCGCCCTTGCTGTCCGTGGCAAAGATCTCCGTCGTGGCCTCGAAGGTCACGTGGAGCGGCTGGGTGTTCTGGCTCAATCAGCGGAAGCCGCGGCGCAGCTCGTTGCGGAACGTCTGGAAGTTCTTCTCGCCGTGGAGGCAGACGACGACGCGCTCCAGCTTCGTGCCGCCCTGCAGATACCGATGCACCTCGGTGAGCAGGATGCGGGCGCAGCGGTCGACGGGGTAGCCGAAGATGCCGGTGGAGATCGCCGGGATCGCGATCGTGCGCTGGCCGTTGCGGTCGGCCAGGGCCAGCGACGCGCGCACGGCGGCGGCGAGCTTGCGGTCCTCGTCGCCCTCGCCCATCCGCGGGCCGACCGCGTGGATCACCTGCTTCGCCTTCAGCGTGCCCGCGCCGGTCATCACCGCGGTGCCGACCGGCGTGCCGCCGATCCGGTTGCATTCGTCCTGGATCGACGTGCCGCCCTTCTCGCGGACGGCGCCGGCGACGCCGCCGCCGAGCTGCAGCTCCTCGTTCGCCGGGTTGACGATCGCGTCGACCTTCAGCTCCGTGATGTCGCCCTCGATCAGCTCGAGCAGCGTGTCGTTCATTCTGACGGCCACTACCTGATCTCCAACTGCCAAAGCTCTGACAAGTCGCGGGATTCTATCGCAGTTGCGCTGGCTCGCATGGAACTGGCCGCCAGGGCGGAGCCGGCCTAGAAGAGATCGCCGTCGCCCCTGGTGTAGTAGCCGGCCGTCCGCACGCGTTCGACGGCGTCCGCGCAGACGAAGGGCACCATGATGGCCACGAGACCCTGGGGGTCGGGCCGCCGGACGAAGCCGAGCCTGTCAAGTTCTCTTGACCACCAGCCCGGTCTCTCCGTGAACCAGCCCGCGAGCGGCAGGCCGGGCTCCCGGATCCCGACCACCAGCGCCCGCAGCGCCTGACGCTCCGCCGGGTCGACCAGGGCGTCGCCCCACTCCACGCGGTCCGGCAGGCGCTTCACGGCCACCCAGCCCGCCAGCCGCCCGCGCCGGTAGGCGGCGGTCAGCTCCAGGCCCTCGTCGGGACAGTCCAGGTAGCGCCAGCGCAGGTACTCGGCCGAGCGTTCCACCAGCAGTCCGTAGCGCTCGCCGACCCGCTCGAACAGGTCGTCGAACTCACTGCCGACCTCCGACCGCTCCGCGACCCGCCGCAGTTCGTAGCGGCGCCCGAAGCGCCGTCCGCCACCGAGCTCCGCCTCCTTCGGCAACTCGCGGCAGGGAGCGTCCTCGACCACGTGCGCGCCGACGTAGCGGGTGGAGAACTTCGTGATGTTGCCCGTGTTGAAGCCGTAGTTGAACGCCACCCGGCCGTCGCACTGCGTCAGGTAGAAGTGCCGCGACGTGCGCGCCAGGATGCTGGTCGGTCCGCGGCCCACGCCGCGGGCGCCGCGGCGGGTCATCGTGTCGCCGACCTGGTGGCCAATGACTGGCACCGCCGGCGGCAGGCCGCGCCAGCGGACCGGGTACGCGCAGTACTGACAGACGAGCTCGCCGTCCGCGGCGAAGGCGAGCGAAATGCGCGGGCCGCCGCGCGGGTTGTCGAGGTACCTCCATCGCCAGCGCTGCAGACTCAGGTCCTCCCCGAAGCAGTCCCGGAACAGCTCGAGGATCGCGACCTCGTCACCGGGTCGGTAACCCCGAATGCGATATCCGTCCCGCCGGGCCCGCACGACGCGGAACGGGTGCTGCTCCTCGCCGGCGACGGCGTCGCCGCCTGCGCGCTCGCGGAGCGGCCGGAACCCCGCCTCGAGCAGTTCGATGATCAGCCGGTCGTAGCCGTAGCCGTCGGCGTCGGCGTCGGCGTCGGCGTCGGCCGCGTAGCCGATCACGACCTCATCCGGCAGGGCCTCGGCGTCGCCGATCGACTGCGACTCGACGACGAGGCGCGTGCCGTCCGCCGGGAGTGCGGAGACGTCGCCCCGCGGCAGGACGCCGGCGATCGCGCGGTCCAGGTCGTCCTCGGGCGCCGCGCCGCCGCGCAGCCGCTCGAGGGACCGATGCCACGCCGCCTCCACGCTCACGCCTTCACCAGCCAGCCGCCGACGTCCCTGCCATCAGCATCAGTCACCCGCACCCACAGGTCCGACCTGGCACCGCCGACGACATCCGCCGGCACCTCGAAGCCGGCAGCCTCACTCGCCGCGACGCGACACGCGGTGGCCGGAGCGCCCAGCGGCAACGGCGTCACCTCGACCCAGACCTCGTCGCCGGCCGGCTCGCCACCGAGCGGAACGACCTCTTCGAAGCGCCGCGGCACCCGCTCCAGGCGGCGCAGCAGCGCCGCGAACCACGCCCCGTAGCGACGGCGCCGGAAACGCTCCGCCGACTCCTCGAACCACAACTGGGCCCGCGGTTCCCGCTTCGCGCTCTGGTCGTAGGCGTGGACGCAGCGCGCCGAGGGCGCCAGCACCGCCCGGACGCCTCTGCTCCGCGCCCGCAGCAGCCACTCCGTCTCCTCGAAGTAGAGCCGGAAGCCCTCGTCGAACCGCCCCGCGCGCCGCCAGCCATCCCGGGTCACCGCCAGGCAGGCGCCGGTCAGCTCGTAGCAGGTCACCGGTTCCCCGGCCTGCCAGAAAGCGCGGGCGCGACGGCGCCACCGGCGACGGAAGGAACGGCCCCAGGCCGGCGAGCGCTCAGCCCAGGCCGCATCGAGCTCGGCCCGCCGCGTCCGGAGCGCCTGCGGCGGCAGCATTAGCCGGCAGCCTTCGTCCCAGAACAGCCGCGGCCCCGCGATGCCGGCGCCGTCCAGCGCGTCGACCAGGGCGCGCAGGCAACCGGGCCCGACCGTTACGTCGGCGTTCATCAGCAGCAGCACGTCGCCCGTCGCGTGCTCCACGCCGAGATTGACGCCGGCGGCGTAGCCGAGATTCTCGCCCGGTCGGAGCACACGCGCGTCCAGGCCCTCCGGCGCCGACTCTCCGGCCGTCGATGCCGACGCGGCGCCGTTGTCGACCACGATCACCTCGAGCGACAGCGACGACGCCCGCGCGTCCTCGTGCAGCGCCGCCACCGCGGCCTCGAGGTGCCGCGGCGTCCGGTAGTGGACGATGACCGCGGAGATCATCACTGTCGCTGCGCCGTCAGATCTCGTCGGCGAGGCCATGCTTCAGGCGGGCGAACACCGCGCCGCCGAAGACCACGGCGGCAATCGTGGCCGCGAGCAACGGCGTCAGGCTCACTGGCACCCCGCCCCCGAGAAATGCCGCGCGGTAGAGGTAGACCAGGCCGGTCAGAGGGTTCCACTCGAGGAACCTCACGTAGGGCGCGGGGATGACATGCACCGAGTAGATGATCGGCGTCACGAAGAACCAGGCGTTCAGAACCAGGTTCGCGGCCTGGGCGGTGTCGCGGAAGTAGGCGTTCGCCGCCGCCAGCCCCAGACCGAGACCGAACGCCAGCGCCGCCTGCAGCGGAACCGCAACGAGCAGCAGCGGCAGGCTCGCCACGGAGAGCTCGCCGATCACGGCCAGGATCACGATGAACGCCGCGACGCCGACCGAAGCGTGCAGCAGCGCGCCGATCACCAACGACGCCACCAGCAACTCGGCCGGCAACCGCATCTTCTTGACCAGGTCCGCGTTGTCCGTGATCGCCGACGCCGAGCGGCTGACTCCCTCGTGAAGCGCGATCCACGGCAGCAGGCCGCAGAACAGGAAGACGGCGAAGTTCTGCGTCCGCTCGTCCTCGAGCGAGAACCGCAGCAGAAACGAGAACACGTAGGTGAACAGCAGGAGCTGCCACAGCGGGTTCAGCAGCGACCAGACCAGCCCCAATGCCGAACCCGCGTAGCGCGACCGCACGTTGCGGACGACGAGTTCGCGCAGCAGGAAAAGGTGCTGCCTGCGACGCCTGACACTGGACGCGATCGTCACCGGCCGATTATCCCCGACACGCGTCCGGGAAGGCCTTCGCGTCCGTGATCGCGGGCGCCGGGTTGCCGGGCTCGTTCGTGTACTCGCGCGCCGTGCCGTCCACCGTGTCCGTCACCGTGATCCGGTAACCGAGGTCCGTGGTCGCGGCGCCGAAGACCCAGACGTGCCCGTTGGCATCACAGCCGTCGAGCACCTTGATCAGCATTTCCCAATTGTCCGCGTCGAAGAACCGGAACATGCCGGATTCGTTCGTGCCCGCGCGCACCACGGTCGCGGAGGCGGGTTCCCCGCCAGTGCTCCAGTACTCGGTTCGCACTTCGAAGCGTGAGTCCAGCAGGCAGAGCGTTGCGGCGCCGGGCTCGCAATCGCCGGCAGCGTCGGAGGCGCGGACCAGCAGGTCCCGGCTCGCCGTCGAGGTGGCGCCGGCGCCGGTCACGGTGAGCATCAGCCGGTAGAACCCGGGTGAAGCCCAGGCGTGGCGCGGGTTCCGCACCCGCGAGGTCTCCCCGTCCCCGAAGTCCCAGGTGCGCCTCGACACCGTGCCCGTGCTCGCGTCCCGGACGGTAACCGGCTCGCCGGTGTAGGCGACGCACAGGTCGTCCGCGCACTCCGCGTCCAGTTCGATGGCCGCCGTGGGCGGCCTGGGCGGCGGCGGTGGCTCAGGTTCCGGCTCCGGCTCCGGCTGAGGGGGCGCCCCCCCGCCTCCACCTCCACCC